>JAHBYV010000030.1 GCA_019635795.1 Rhizobiaceae bacterium | reverse complement strand
GTCGCAGACCTTGTCCGGATGCCCTTCGGATACGGACTCGCTAGTGAAGATATAATCGTTGCGCACAGGTTACCCTTTAGAAGAAAAATCTGGCCCCCAGCCAGTACGCGTCGTGTTAGCTTTCCGTTATCTTAGCGTCAAGCAAACGCGGTTCTTCTAAAGGGGAAAATCAGGATGCAGCTTCCGCTGGGGCGCTGAGTGCTTTGACCAGATCAAGCACACGCCGGCGTATCTTCGCGTCATCGATTGCGAAGTAGGCGCGGTTGAGCTGAAGGCCCTCAGTGCTGGTGCAGAATTCCATCAACGATGTGGCGTTGTTCGATTCGGCAAAGCCAGCGGCCCCGCTTTCGACTGTTGCCGCATCTTCGAAGAAAAATGCAACCGGGACACCAAGAATACCCGCTATTGCTTGCAATCTGCTAGCGCCAACGCGGTTTGTGCCCTTCTCATATTTCTGCACTTGCTGGAACGTAATTCCGAGGCTCTCGCCAAGACGCTCCTGGCTCATGCCCATCATATTTCGTCTAAGTCTGATTCGACTCCCAACATGGACGTCGATCGGATTTGCTTTCTTCGTATTCTCACTCATCGGATTCCCCAAGCCGTACGAAGAGTACCAAAATTAACGCGCTGTGTGCCCTTTACGTGCAGCACAATCAGCGCGTGTTAACAGGTATATGCGATACATCTAATTTACGAATTCGTCAAATTCTGAATTTGCGGTAAAGGCTCATAATCACCGCCAGCAACGCGAGAGCAAGCGTAACGGCTATTCCGTTCAGAGTGCGATTAGGGAATGGTGCGGAATAAGCCTGGGGCGAAACAGTGATTGTCGCATCAATATAACCCTGCATGTTAATTGCCAGCGCATCAAGCACTCTGCCTTTCGGGTCGATTACTGCGGAAATCCCGGTGTTGGCCGCACGCACGAGTGGAAGGCCGGATTCTACCGCCCGGATTTGTGCCTGCCTCAAATGCTGGTAGGGGCCTGGCGTGTTTCCAAACCAGGCGTCGTTTGTAACGTTAAGAATGAAGCTGCTTTCCGGAGCTTCGTTGAACATCAGGTTGGGGAAAATTATCTCATAGCAAATATAGGGAAGCGCAGCGAAGTTGCCGGGCACAGGCATTGGGTTTCGTCGGGCGCCGGGAATGAAATTCATCGGGCCTGCAACGAATTGGTTGATTCCAAGCTTTTCGAACACCCATTCAAACGGCATGTATTCGCCAAAAGGCACAAGATGGACTTTATCGAAAGCGTTTATGACCTCGCCCTTGCCATCTATTGCGACAATGGAATTGTAATAGAGCGTTGAATCTCCGGTGCCTTCAGTTCGCGCAACACCAGCCAGCAGCAGCTGACCCTCACCCAGCATATCCCCCATTCTTCGCAAGCCTTCAGGGTAGTCCTGAAAAATGAAGGGGATAGAGGTTTCTGGCCAGATGATCAGTGTCGGCTTTGCCTTGCCCTTTTCTGGCGGACGCTGGGAGAGCCCTATCTCGGTGTTGAATATCCGGTCGCGAACCGAGGAGTCCCATTTTTCAGTCAGGTCGATGTTGGGTTGTACAATACGAACGTTGAGGGTGCTGCCCGTCGGTTCAGGTGTCGAAAGGCTTTTGAAGCCGTAAGCGACATGTGCGGCAAGGAGCACCGCAGCGAGTGCAATTCCGCTTGCACGATGGCGTTTTCCGCCAAGCAAAGCTGGCATTGCGAACACAAAGACTGCGAGCGCATTCATGCCAATGTCGCTGACAATCCCGACGCTTTGCATAAGAACAGGAACCGGCATCAGTCCGAATCCGATCGGGTTCCACGGAAAGCCGGTGAGCAAAGTTCCGCGCAGCCACTCGGCCAATGCGAAGGCGGCCCCCAACGCCGCAATTCTCCCAATTCCGTCGCTCCATAGAAGGCGTGCCAGAGCTGTCGCCAACCCAAAATAGAGCGCAAGAACCAATGGCAGACCGACAATCGCGAAAGGCAAAGCCCAGGCGTAAGTTTGGCTTTCAACGGTCAGCGCGCTCCCGACCCACCACATTCCCGCGAGGAAGTAGCCAAAGCCAAACCACCAGCCTGTAACAAAAGCCGGCTTGAATTTTCCCAACAGCCCTGCGGAAACGCTAGGAGCCGCCCCGTCCAGCAGCCACACCAGAATGGGGAAGGAAACAAACCCGGCAAAAATGAAATCAAAAGGTGCCTGGATCAGAACCGCGAAAGCGCCAGCCAGCAGGGCTGCCAGCGTTCGCTTCCCGTCTGTCAATAGAGCGATGTTGCCTGCCAGCTTTTCCATACGCCGCTGCTTCCCTCGAATCACGGAAGCAAGATTTATCAGGATGCAGGCGCGCAACCAAACATGGCCAATTGGCCTAGTCGTGCTCCTGCTCCTGACGGGCGCGCCGACGCTTGTCGAGCTTGACGCTATGCACAATGCGCACGCGTTTGACGCGCCGCGGGTCCGCATCCAGCACATGAAAATCAAAGCCCGGAATGGGCTGCACCACTTCTCCACGCACGGGGACGCGACCGAGCGCGTTGAAAATCAAACCACCGATCGTATCAACATATTCGCCGTGCTCTCCCGGCGCAAAGTCGCGGCCAATCGCTTCGGCTACATCTTCAATCTCGGCTTTTGCATCAACTATGTATGATCCGTCAGGGGCTGTGGTAATAAGCGCCTCTTCCTCGTCGTGCTCGTCCTCAATGTCGCCGACGACAGTCTCGACGATGTCTTCCATCGATACCAAGCCGTCCGTGCCGCCATATTCGTCAATGACAAGTGCCATCTGAGTGCGAGTTGTCTGCATCTGCGCCATCAGGTCGGATGCCAGCATCGAAGGAGGAACGAAAAGAACGGATCGTATCAGGTTAAGCTCGCCGATGGTCTTGTTAAGGTCCACGCTCGACAAATCGAGAGCCGCGTTTGCAGCTGCCTTCCTGCTTCTGCTCTTCTTGACCCGCGCGCTGCGCGTAATATGCGCAAGTAAATCTCTGATGTGAATCATGCCTTTCGCGTCGTCGAGCGATTCTTCGTAGACAGGCATGCGTGAATGGCCGCTGGCCTCAAAAATATTCATCGCTTCGCCAAGCGTCGTATCGGTTTCCACCGCCTCGATATCGGCGCGCGGCACCATGACATCCTCGACGCGAACCTCGCGCAATCGCAGAATATTATTCAGCATGGCGCGCTCAGAGGGCGAAAAGGCTTCGCCTTCCGGCGCTGCTTCCAGGAGCGCGTCTTCCAAATCTTCGCGTAGGGAGCTTCCGTTACGGCGGCGAAACAAACTGGCAAAGCGCTCGAAAAATGAGTGGCGTTCTGCGGTTTGCGTGTGACTTAAGCCACTACTGGGACCGTCTTCGGCCTTCTCGGCCTTGCCGCTTCCAGCCTCGGGCTGATCGGCAATATCTGTCTTCTCGTTCATCGTTTTCTGTCAGTTGCACAAAGCCTAATTATGCATAGGGATCAGGAATGGCAAGCCTTGCCAGCGCTCGACGCTCGATTGTTTCCATCTCTTCAGCATCTTTTTCGGTTTCGTGGTCAAAGCCTGTGAGGTGCAGGAAGCCATGAACCACAAGGTGTGTCAGGTGGTTTTCGAACGGCTTCGCTTCGTCTTTCGCTTCGCGCTGCACGGTTTCAAGTGCGATCACGATGTCACCGAGCAACGGGGGAATGGGACCTGAGCGCGTGGCGGCGAATGCGGGAAAGGACAGCACATTCGTCGCTTTATCCTTGCCGCGCCACTGGGCGTTCAGCTGTTGAATGTGGCTATCGTCCGTAAACAATATGCTCAGTTCGCTATCCATTGCAGGTAGCACGCGCCCGGTCTCTTCCAGCGCTGCATCGACAGCGCGGCGACAAATTGCTTCCAGCTTGTCGAGAGACATCCAGTCTCCGGATTCGATGGAGACGTCCAAAGATATAGTCATGGGTATGGCAACGTTCACGGGGGTTAAATTTCGTCGGCGGGTAGGCCCCGCGAAACCTTTCCATCACGATCATACGCCTTGACAATCTCGGCCACGAGCGGATGTCGAACGACGTCCGAGTCGTTGAAGCGAACCGTGACCGCGCCGGGAACGCCGTCGAGAATGCGCAAAGCCTCTACCAATCCGGATTTGGTATTTGGCGGCAGATCGATCTGGCTTGGATCACCGGTCACTATCATGCGCGATCCTTCGCCAAGTCGAGTCAGGAACATTTTCATCTGCATCGAGGTCGTATTCTGCGCCTCATCGAGAATAACGGCAGCATTCGATAATGTGCGCCCGCGCATAAATGCCAAGGGCGCGATCTCAATCACTTCGGCCGTTATTGCGCGCTCCACCTTGTCGGCGGGCATCATTTCATAGAGTGCATCGTAGAGCGGACGCAGATATGGATCGACCTTCTCTTTCATGTCACCAGGCAGGAAGCCCAGCCGCTCGCCAGCTTCAACGGCTGGCCGGGAAAGAATGATCCGTTCGACCATGCCGCGTTCCAGCAGGCTGGCTGCATAGGCAACCGCCAGAAAGGTCTTGCCTGTCCCGGCTGGTCCAATTCCGAATACGAGCTCCGAACGCTCCAGCGCTCGCATATAGGCGTCCTGGTTCTGGGAGCGGGCATAAATGGTACGTTTGCGCGTGGAAATCTGGGCGGCTGACACTTTTCCCTTTCTTTCCATTGTTGGCAGGGTGAGTTGATCGTCCACCGCGACGGCCATTCGCACGGCCCCATCCACATCGGATTGCGCTATATCTCCGCCTTTCTGCAAAATCCCGTAGAGATGATCCAGCGCGCGCCGTGTCTGTTCGGCTGCAATTGGCTCACCCTTGATGGTCAGTTGATTGCCGCGCGAGCGAATGTCCACGCCCAGCTTTTGTTCAAGGCGCGCAAGATTTTCATCGAACTGTCCGTATAGCGCGCTTGCGAACTTGTTATTGTCAAAGGTGAGGACAATGTGCGCGAGGTCAGATGCTCCATCCGGAGTCGTGACCTGCTTCAATTCGGCAGCGCTCAAACGTGTCTCCTCAATGTCCCTGCACGGCCTCGCCATAAAGGCTGTTTGTGCCAAGCCGCGTGATTCGAACAGAAACAATGTCGCCGATTTTTCCGGCACTTTCATCAACAATTACCGGCTGCAGCCAAGGTGACCTGCCAACGACCTGTCCCGCCTTGCGTCCCGGCTTTTCGATTAATGTTTCAAAGGTCTTTCCAACGAGGGATGCAGCAAATTCGTTCTGCTGGCGTGTCAGCAGCGCCTGAAGTTTTTGCAGACGATCATCCTTTATATCTTCTGGCACATGATCGCTCATCTCTGCACCCGGCGTTCCGGGGCGAGGCGAATATTTGAACGAGTACGCGGAAGCGTATTGGACTTCCTCCACAAGCCGCATCGTATCTTCAAAATCAGCGTCGCTCTCGCCCGGAAATCCCACGATAAAGTCGCCCGAAAGGGCAATGTCTGGCCTTGCCTGGCGAATGCGATCCAGCAATCTGAGATAATCCGCAGCCTTGTGCTGTCGGTTCATCGCCTTAAGGATTCGGTCCGACCCGCTCTGAACCGGCAAATGTAAGTATGGCATCAGTACGCGGAGGTCGCGGTGAGCCGCAATAAGGTCGTCATCCATGTCGCGCGGGTGGCTTGTCGTGTAACGCAGCCGCGCAATGCCTGGAATTTCGGCGAGACGAAACAACAGTCTGCCAAGACCCCATTCTGTGCCGTCCGGGCCTTCGCCATGCCAGGCATTCACATTCTGGCCAAGCAGTGTAACTTCGCGTACGCCAGCTTCCGCCAGTCGCTCGGCTTCCGAAACTATCTGGGAAACAGAGCGTGAAACCTCTGATCCGCGTGTATATGGCACCACGCAGAATGTGCAAAATTTGTCGCAGCCTTCCTGGACGGTGAGAAATGCGGTTACGCCGCGCCGCGCTAGTTCGGCGCGTTTGGGCTGCGGCAAATGCTCGAACTTGTCCTCAATGGCGTATTCGGTTTCAACGATACGCCGCCCGGAGCGCGCCTTTTTCACTACGTCCGGCAATCTATGATAAGTCTGCGGCCCAACAACCAGATCGACGGCGGGGGCGCGGCGCAAGATTTCGCTGCCTTCCGCCTGAGCCACGCAACCCGTAACGCCAACAAGCATTTCGCGGCCCTGAAGTGCGCGTTCATTCTTCATCTGGCGGAGACGGCCAAGTTCCGAATATACTTTCTCGGCTGCCTTTTCCCGAATATGGCAAGTGTTCAAGAGAATGAGGTCCGCGTCCTCAATCTTTTCCGTGGAGGAATATCCATCTGCGGCCAGCGCATCCGACATGCGTTGCGAATCGTAGACATTCATCTGGCAGCCATAGGTCTTCACAAAGACCTTCTTTGGGCCTTCAGCCACTCTGTCGTTCGTGGGCGCACCGGTCGGGGCGTCCAGATCTTCAATTGTCGCATCTGTTTCCATGAGCGCGCTTTAGACTATTTCTTGCAGCTATTGAAGCGCGAAGGTGCGCATGCAAAAAACGCCGCCATTGGCTGATTGCCGAAAAATCGCAGATCGTTTACCTTTGACTGATCGATAAAAATTACTGTGCCTAATCAGTCAACCGACCTGTCAGGGGAAAGAAATGTGGAACAAAAACAATAGTTTTTTCAAGCCTTCGCGCCGTGATGTGTTGAAGGTGGCAGGTGCTGGTGCCGCCCTTTCAGTAATTGGCGCGCCCACAAGGCTGCTCGCAGCAGAACCGATCAAGGTTGCGGCGATTTATACCGTTCCTGTCGAGCAACAATGGGTGAGCCGTATCCACAAGGCTGCCAACGCAGCCAAGGAGCGTGGCGACATTGAATATGTGTTCTCGGAAAACACCTCCAACAGCGATTACGAGCGCGTGATGCGCGAATATTGCGAGGCTGGGCATAAGCTTATTCTAGGCGAAGTGTTTGGCGTGGAAGAAGCCGCACGTAGCGTTGCAAAAGACTATCCCGATACGGCTTTCCTCATGGGATCGAGCTTCAAGCCTGATGCCGCTGCGGTTCCGAATTTTTCGACCTTCGACAATTACATTCAGGACGCATCCTATTTGTCAGGCCTGATCGCAGGCGCGATGACCAAATCGAAGAACATCGGAATGGTGGGCGGCTATCCAATTCCGGAAGTTAATCGCCTCATGAATGCTTTCATGGCAGGTGTGAAAGAGAGCGCCGGAGACGTAAAGTTCCAGGTGGCTTTCATCGGCTCATGGTTCGATCCACCGAAGGCCAAGGAAACTGCTTTTGCACAGATCGATGGCGGCGCGGACCTTCTGTACGCGGAACGTTTCGGTGTTTCAGACGCTGCCAAGGAGCGCAAGGTTCTGGCCGTTGGCAATGTCATTGATACACAGGCCGACTATCCTGAAACGGTTGTCGCTTCCGCTCTTTGGCACTTCGAACCGACCCTGGATAAGGCCATCGCCGAAGTTAAGGCGGGCTCGTTCAAGGCCGAT
>JAHBYV010000003.1 GCA_019635795.1 Rhizobiaceae bacterium | reverse complement strand
GATGAACGCTTCCGGCGTTTCAACCAGTTCGATGTACTTTCGAATATCCCCACCGGCACAGAAATGCTCGCCTGTGCCCTCAAGGACAACCGCTTCGATCGACTTATCCCGTTCGAAGTCCTGAACGATTTCTATCAAGTTGGAGACCATCGTCCATGCAATGGCGTTGCGTCTATCCGGCCGATTCAGGCGCAAGCGAGCCACGCGCCCTTCCTTCAGGACAATGACATCAGGATTTTCACTCATGGACATCACACCTTCTGCGCAAAGCGAGGTTCACGACTTGCGGACCGCCGCGCCGAACTTCTTGAAAATGCTGGCGGCCTTGCCAACAATTCCTTCCCGGAACAGCAATACGCACACCACGAAGATTGCGCCCTGTATGACCGTGACCCACGCCCCGAACGATGCCAGATAGTTCTGCATCGTAACAATGACTGCGGCTCCAACGACCGGTCCAAAGAATGTACCCATGCCGCCAATCAGCGTCATGAGAACAACCTCACCCGACATTGACCAGTGAACGTCTGTGAGAGAGGCAACCTGAAAGACAATGGCCTTCGTTGAACCGGCCAGACCAGCCAGAGTTGCGGACAGAACAAACACCATGAGTTTGTAACGATTGACCCTGTAACCCAGCGAGATGGCTCTAGCCTCATTTTCACGGATCGCAGTCAGCACCTGGCCGAAGGGTGAGTGGATGATGCGATGCATCGCCAGCAAGCCCCCAAAAGTGATCGCCAGGACCACATAATAGAGCGAGAAGTCTGACTTCAGACTTATTAGGCCAAACAGTTCGCCGCGCGGAACAGCCTGAATTCCGTCCTCTCCGCCCGTAAACGGAACCTGCAAGGAGATGAAGTAGACCATTTGGGCGAATGCAAGCGTGACCATTGCAAAGTAAATGCCCTGCCTGCGGATCGAGAGTGCGCCAATCGCCAGCCCAAGTACGGCGGCTGCTAGCGTGCCGACCAGTATTGCGAGTTCAGGGGTCAAACCCCAAACCTTCGCGGCATGGGCCGTGATGTAGCTGGCGCCACCGAAATAGGCAGCATGGCCAAACGACAGCAAACCTCCATAGCCCAGCAGGAGATTGAAGGCGCACGCAAACAACGCAAAGCAAAGCACCTTCATTATGAAAACGGGATAGAGGAAGAATGGAGCAACCAACCCGGCAGCCAGCAGGGCCAGAAACAGCGCCATATGGCTACGGGACTTTGCCGTCCTACCGGTTTCCGCATGGGAAGATGCGGCTTTGCCTTCAACAACAGCGCTCATCATGAAGCTCTCCCGAATAGGCCGGCAGGTTTGACCAGAAGCACGATGGCCATGATAACGAAGATGACCACCGAGGAGGCTTCCGGGTAGAAAACCTTGGTCAATCCTTCGACCAAACCAAGCCCGAAGCCTGTGGCGATAGCACCCAGAATCGACCCCATTCCGCCAATGACGACCACGGCGAAGACGACGATAATCAGGTCAGCACCCATATTCGGATTGACCGAATAGATAGGCGCAGCGAGCACCCCGGCGAACGCCGCAAGAGCAACGCCGAAGCCATAGGTCAAGGTTATCATCCGGGGGACGTTTATGCCGAAAGCGCCGACCAGCGCCGGATTTTCGGTTGCTGCACGCAGGTAGGCTCCGAGTCGCGTTTTTTCGATCACAAACCAGGTGCCCAAGCATACAACGAGCGAAGCCACCACCACCCAACCGCGGTAGACCGGCAAGAACATAAACCCGAGATTCATGGCTCCCGAGAGTTCTTCCGGAATCGAATATGGCATACCCGAAATGCCATAGTGATTGCGCAGCACACCCTGAACTATCAGAGCGACGCCAAAAGTGAGGAGTAATCCATAGAGATGGTCGAGCTGATAAAGCCGTGAGATCAGCAATCGTTCCAGGATCACGCCGGTAACAGCAACAAGAACCGGAGCCAGAATCAGCGCCCACCAGTAGCCAATCCCGAAATAGGTCAGCAACATCCACGCGACAAAAGCGCCAAGCATGTATTGTGCGCCGTGCGTGAAGTTAATGATGTTCAGTAATCCGAAAATGACCGCGAGGCCAAGCGACAGAATTGCGTAAAACGACCCGTTAATCAGACCCAGCAGCAATTGCCCGAACAGGGCCTGAGAGGGGATTCCGAAAATTTCAAACATGCCCTCACACCCCCAGATATGCGTGCAGCTTATCGATGCTCGAGTCGAGCTGATCGTTCGGTATCATGTCGATCACCTTGCCGTGCTCGACCACGAAATGGCGATCGGCGACCTTCGAAGCAAAATGGAAGTTCTGCTCGACCAGAACTATGGTGAACCCGTCCTGCTTGAGGCGAGAGATTGTGCGGCCGATTTGCTGAATGATGACAGGAGCCAACCCCTCGCTTGGTTCATCCAGAAGCAGGAATTTCGCGCCAGTGCGCATGATCCGGCCAAGCGCCAGCATTTGCTGCTCGCCGCCAGAAAGCCTTGTGCCCTGACTTCCAAGCCTTTCCTTGAGGTTCGGAAACAGCTCGAATATTTGCTCGACGCTCATTCCCCCCGGCATGATCTGGGGCGGTAAAAGCAGATTTTCCTTGACGGACAAGGATGAGAATATGCCGCGTTCCTCGGGACAGAAAGCAATACCGTGCCGCGCGACATGGCGTGCGGCAAGATTGATCAGCTCCTTACCCTGAAACTGAACCGATCCCTTGCGCTTGGCCATGATGCCCATGATCGCTTTGAGCGTAGTTGTCTTGCCAGCGCCGTTGCGCCCGAGCAGCGTCACGACTTCACCGGGCTTCACATCAAAATCTATGCCGTGAAGAACCTGACTGTCGCCGTACCAGGCTTCCAGTCCACGGACGTTTAACAAAGGCCCGTCTTTGGAGGCTGCGGTCTTTTCATGCAATGATGCTTCAGCCATGGCCCGTACCTATATAGGCTTCGATCACGCGCGGATCTTTTGAAACTGTCTCGTAATCGCCTTCGGCAAGCACCTTGCCGCGCGCGAGAACGGTTATCGTGTCTGAGAGTGACGCCACGACCGATAGATTGTGCTCGACCATGAGAATGGTGCGATTTGCGGAGATACGCTTTATCAGCGTAGCGATGCGGTCGATGTCTTCGTGAGCCATGCCTGCCATTGGCTCATCCAGCAGCAGCATCTCAGGATTGAGGGCTAGCGTTGTGGCAATTTCCAGAGCCCGTTTGCGCCCATAAGAAAGATCGGCCGCGTTTGTATTTTCAAACTCTTCCAGCCCTACATCTGCCAGAAGATGGCGGGCCTCGTCGTTGTAGTTGGAAAGCACATCGTCCGAGCGCCAGAAATCGAACGAATCTCCACGCCGCCGCTGCAGCGCAATACGGACATTCTGCAGCGCTGTCATCTGAGGAAACACGGCTGAAATCTGGAAAGAGCGCACAAGGCCCTGTCGTGCAATGTCAGCCGGCGACATAGCAGTGATATCGTTGCCCTTGTAGGTGATGCGGCCACTCGTCGGCGAAAGAACCTTTGTCAGCAGATTGAAGCAGGTTGTCTTTCCCGCGCCATTTGGCCCGATCAGGGAATGAATCTGCCCGCGCCTAACCGTAAGATCGACTTCTTCAACGGCGTAAAAGCCCTTGAACTCCTTGGTCAGCTTCTCAGCCGAGAGAATAACACCGTTATCCATGGCGGGAGTCTCGCCTGAAGGCCATCGGTGCATCATTCGACAGGAAAATCATGTCCGTCACCATGATTGTGTCTCTCCGATAGGAATGGAGGTTTGCCGATCCGGCGCATCTGTATCTGCAACAGTCAGGATGCAGGATCTGCCGGATCGCGCTGGCGAGGATTTGATGGCAGTCGCGCTTTGCTACCCAGGACAACTTTCCGCAAGCAAAGCGCGAACGCCTATCCTCAGCCTATTTCTTGACGAACTCGCAGCCGCCCTGATCGAGTGGGCGGAATGCTTCTTCACCGGGGATGGTCGAGATCAGCTTGAAATAGTCCCACTCACCGGAGGATTCACTCGGAGACTTCACCTGGAACAGGTAGATGTCGCGAATAACGCGACCATCTTCGCGCAGCACGCCGTCTTTGGTCATGAAGTCGTTGATAGGCGTCGCCTTCATCTCAGCCATGACCTTTTCGGAGTCTTTGGTTCCGAGCTTTTCAACGGCTTTGAGGTAATGCAGAGTGGAGCTGTACACACCTGCCTGCATCTGCGTCGGCATACGGCCCGTACGTTCATGGAAGCGCTTGCTCCACTCACGCGTTTCATCGTTCAGATCCCAGTAGAACGCCGAAGCGAGATAGGTGCCCTGAGCAGCATCGAGTCCAAGACTGTGAACGTCTGACATGAAAAGAAGAAGCGCGGCCATCTGCTGCTGTCCGGTGATGCCGAACTCGCGTGCCTGCTTGATCGAGTTGATGGTGTCGCCACCTGCATTCGCCAGGCCGATGATCTTTGCGCCGGATCCCTGCGCCTGCAACAGATAGGACGAGAAATCATTCGTCCCGTTCGGGTGCTTCAGCGTGCCAACGACCTTTCCGCCATTGTCTTCAATCACCTTGATCGTGTCACGCTCCATGGCGTGGCCGAAAGCGAAGTCGGCCGTCAGGAAGAACCAGCTGTCACCACCTGCTTTAATGGTCGCGCCGCCGACACTACGTGACACGGAATAGGTGTCGATGGTCCACTGCGCTCCATAGGGGGAGCAAGCCTTGCCTGTCAGATCAGATGAGGTTGAGCCGGAGAAGAGCGCCAGCTTCTTGGAATCACGGGTGATTTCCTGAATTGCGAGCGCAACGCCTGAGGTCGGAACGTCAAGAATAACGTCAACGTTTTCGGTGTCATACCAACGGCGAGCGATGCTTGATCCAATGTCAGGTTTGTTCTGGTGATCGCCCACGACGATCTCAACCGGCTTGCCCAACGCAGAGCCACCAAAATCCTCAACTGCCATGCGCGCAGCTTCCACCGAACCTGGACCAGCCAAATCCGCGTAAATTCCGCTCTGATCGTTCAGAACGCCCAATTTCACCGGGCCGTCAGCTGCACTTGCCAGTGCGGTGCTGGCGAGCAACGTTCCCATAACAGCAAGACGCTTTAACAGATGGTTCACTATGTAATTCCTCCCTGGATTAACCGAGACCGACAGGTCGATTTTCTTCACTACGCGCCGCAGACCGACATCGCGGCAACGCTCCTTCCCATGAAATTTTCTGGCTGCCCGTGGATGCGGCGAACCGCACTCCATTACCTGCCCTTTGTTGCAGATAGTTTCTCTCGCAGAGAGACTGTCTTACAACGGAATCGCGATTAACATACTGTATGATTAGTATCAATCCGGGTTGCCGGAAAAAATGAACGTCTGTTCACAATACGGGTAGTAAAGTAGAACGTCAGCGCTTTGCTAACGTGGGACATAGAAATGCGGGTCAGACCATCGGTCGAACCCGCATTCCAATTTCAAGCCTCAGAAGGCAAATCCCGATTAGAGAACCGGCTCAGGGACATTGTCAGCCGACCAAAGAACGTTGTCGGTGCTGCTTACCAGCAGAGGCCGGCGTGCGATCATTGCGTCCTCATTCGTTGGCAGGACAAATTCCCAGAGCTCCGCTGGCATTGCAGAGCCTGCAGGGCGACGACGCGCGGCATCGCGCGCACCGTTTACAGCCGCTACCTTGGTGTCTGCGGGCAAGTTGAGCAGTTCCAGCAACTCGGCCACATCAGCATTGATGAAATCAGTGCGTGCATCTGCGCTTGAGCTTGTGCGAACGCCTGACGCAACGAGCGAATCGTCGGAACTGTCCGAACCGAACCAATCCAATGCCAGTGGCAGGCGCTGCTTGATCGACTCTGCGGCTTCGGCGAAATCCTTCTCGTCGAACGCCTGAACCCATCCCTTGCAGTACAAATGATGGAAGCGCGACTCCTGGCCAAACTGATCCACCATGTTCGCGATTGCAGGATGGGCAGAATTTTCAAAGGTCGAGAAAAGGCGCCACAATGCGGTCTCTGCCAGATATGCGGTCACCACGAAGTCCGCCCAATTCTTCGGCGCCTCGTCCAGCAACTGCATGTTGTGGATTTCAGTGCTTGGCCGATCAAATTCGAGACGGTTTACAGGAACAAGCTCTTCTTCCTCAAGGAAGGAGAACATTGCGCGGGTATGGCCAAGTTCATCCTGAGCCATACCGGAAAGCGCGTTGAAATCAGGCAGACAGCGCCCGTTGGGTATAACTTTAATATACCAGTGGCCAAGTACCCATTTGCTGTCAGCAACGCACAGCAGTTCATTTATCGCAGTCGACAGGTCGGGCAGCGAGTTGCTCATGTGTTCAATTCCTTCAATTTCGAGAGGGCGAGGATGGCTTGATCCCCTGCCATTTCATCCAGCCAAACCCGCTATTGCAGGCTTTGCACTGCATCATCACTTCGGAGACGGTGCCTCCGAAGGGACTGCGCACGACCGTATCCATCGAACCGCACCAGGGGCATTCGATCTTACCGTCGAGTTCGCTGGAGAACGCAGCTATTGATGCGCCCCGCTTTGAATTTACCTTGGGCGATGTCATGCAAAGCCGAGAGTTACCTCGTCCTCATGAGCAAAGAGTTTGATGAAAGAACCCGCAGGAGCGATGCAAAGTTCGACCCAACTACGTTCTGAGTACAGCATGATGGCTCTTGCCCGCGCGAGATCGATATTGGCCGCCTCGAGCGAACCAAGATGAGCCAGCGCGTCATTGTGTTTCCAGCGGCCAAATACCTCGTAGATATTCTTGCGGCCGGGATTTCCTCGATTGTGTTTCTTACTCAAAGTTGCACCTGTTCAAAATCAAATGACATAGCCAAATGAATGCGCGCGATCCCGCGCGGATTCTGACAGATCGTCTTTGGTCCATTTCTCCGTCCAGTCGACGCGCACACGCACGGAGCGCACGCCTTCCAGAGCAGAGATTGTTTCGCGCATTTCTTCCTGAATCATGCTCCACGCAGGGCAGCCGATGCAGGGAAACACCATCGAAACAGTGACCTCACCAGTATCGCTGACGTCGATGTTGCGGATCATCCCCATGTCCACGAGGCTTACGCTCATGTGGGGGTCCATCACCGATTTCAATGAATTGCGGACAGCAGCCGCAGTTACATTGCCCACAGCGAGTCTCCCCACTCTTCACTCTGCAGGCGCGCATGGCCAGACGGGTTGAGCGGGCCACCGGATTTGAGCTGGGCAATGGTTTCTTCCCATGTTGCCTGCTCATACTTCCAGGTCATCGTTTCCTTGTCGCAGAGCATCGGATATGGGCAATCAAGGACGTACTTGCCCTGCTCTTCGTCAAAATGAGCGGGAACGTCGAAACCGACCTGATTGGCGAAGATGCAAGCCGACTGGAACCACTTTTCGCGCATTTCGTCGTTCGACCATTTGCGAATTCCGAAATTGAGCTGGTCCTTCCGGGTCTTCAAATGATCCGGCAGGCCGAACCATGTCAGACCGTGCGGGAAGCACCAGTCAGCGGCCTCCTGAACTGCCTTGCGGGTTTCAGGCGAATGATTCCAGTAGAACTTGATCCAGCGCTCACCATGGCGCACGTGGAAGTTTTCTTCGAAGTTCACCTTACGCAAAGCGCGACGATAGGGTGCAAAGCTGCAATGCAACTCAATGTCCTTCGTCGTCAGGCGGCCGGCGCGGTCATAGATTGCCTGCCCCATGCAGAACTCAATGTAGTTCTTGAGCGGGAACTGCATGACCATCAAGGTCTTGATCGATTCTGGCGGAATGTCGAACGTAAGCTCTTCCATTGACAGGCCGAGGCGATCGAGCAGCATACCTTGCTGGTAGGCATGGCCGATCTCGTCCTGAATGCTGGCGGAAACCGCGATCTTGGCGCCAATATCCGGGCAGGTATTGTAGACCGTGTAAGCCCAGGTCAGCACTGTAACTTCAGACTGCGCAGCGATGGTGAGCGTTTGCTCGAGAACTGCACGGTATTCCGGGAAAAGCTCCGAAACTTCTTCCAGCAACTCGCCGCGCTCAAGCTTCTCGATTGAAGCCTGACGCTGCCGCTGAGCATTGGCTGTGCTGGATTGGGTCGCTTCCATTACCGCCATAAGGTACCTCCTCACAATATTCAGCTATGTGGCGCTCAAGACGCCTTTGAGACGAATGGCACTACGCCTGGTTGCGTATCTCGACAGCATAATTAACATACCGTCCGTATAGTATCAATAGTGTGAGTGAAAAAGGTGAGCGAAAACTTACGCCTCTGAATGGCAATTTTCCTGCATATTCGGAAGCTCGTACTTAAACCCGACAAACGGTCGCGCCCGCAAAAAACATGGCTTGCAGTACTGGAGTTTGTGGTTGCGTATTTGCATACCAATCATATAGTATCTTTTTACGCCGGCAGGGAATGTAGTACATGAGCGCACTTTATCTGGAGGATTTCACGGTCGGTTCCGTGTGGCATACGCCTGCACTCACGCTCGACCGCGACAGGATTATTGAATTCGCCGAGTTTTATGATGCGCAGTACTACCACCTTGATGATGAAGCGGCGAAGGAATCGATATTTGGCCGGCTGGTAGCCCCCGGCTTTCAAACCGCGTCATTTGCCTGGAAACTGGGCATGGCATCCGGATACTTCGACGAATGTGCATTGGCAGGCATCGGCATTGACGAGCTGCGCTGGCTGGCACCTGTGGACCCCGGCGATGCATTGAAATGCCGCATGGAGGTCCTTGAGAACGTCCCCTCCTCAAGCAAGCCCGACCGCGGCTTTCTCAAGATTCGTTACGAGATGACGAATCAGAACGGCGTGTTGGTGATGACTTTAAATCTGCTGCAGATGCTGCGGCGACGTCCATCCGAAATCTAAGGAAGAGAGTATGAACGAGCCTGTACTTAAATTATTCATCAACGGTGAATTCGTTGATGCTGAAAATGGCGAGACGTTCGAGAGCTATAACCCGGCAAACGGCACGGTGGTCGCACGGTGCGCATGGGCAGGCCCAAGGGATGCAGACAAGGCCGTAAACGCCGCGGCCGCAGCGCTGGAATCGGGTGAGTGGCCGCAAATGAGCGCCGCTGAGCGCAAAGGGTTGATCCTGCGTCTGGCAGATCTGCTCAAGGAACGGCTTGAAGACTTTGCAGTCATGGAATGCCGCGACGCCGGTGCGCTGATCGGCAAGGCCCGCTCGGATGTGGCATTGGGCGTGAGCCAGCTCAAATATTTTGCTGATATGGCTTTGAAGTATGATGGGGAACCGCGTCCCGTTGAGGGGATGCAGCGCCCAGGCCGCTCATTTACCTACACAGTGCGCGAGCCGATTGGTGTTTGCGCGCAGATTATTCCATGGAACTTCCCGATAACCATGGCGATCTGGAAGCTTGGCCCGGCGTTGGCGACCGGCAACACTCTTGTGCTGAAATGCGCGCCGGAAACCCCCGTCAGTGCGCTGAACCTTGCGCACCTGTGCAAGGAAGCAGGCTTCCCGAAAGGCGTCATCAACATCATCACGGGCGATGCTGAAGTTGGCGAAGCATTGATCAATAATCCAAAGGTTCAGAAGGTTGCCTTTACCGGTTCAACCGAAGTTGGGCGGAAGATTATGAACGCCGCTTCCCGTGATATGAAGCGAGTGACACTTGAGTGCGGCGGCAAGTCAGCCAACATCGTGCTGGACGACGCCGACCCATCAATTGCAATCGACGGATCCTTGTATGCGACCTTCTTCCATTCGGGGCAGGTTTGCGAATCAGGCACGCGCTTGCTTTTGGGCAAGAGCCGCCATGATGAATTCGTCGAGCGTATGGTTGAGCGCGTGCGCCGGATGAGGATCGGCGATCCGATGGATCCTGAAACCACGATTGGCCCGGTCGTTTCAAAGCAACAAATGGAGCGCGTCCTCGGCTATATTGATATCGGCCGTTCTGAAGGCGCCCGCGTCGCTGTGGGTGGTCGGCGCGCAGACGGCAACGGTCTGTCGAACGGTTTCTTCGTGGAACCGACGATCTTCACCGATGTAACCAATGACATGCGGATTGCGCGGGAAGAAATCTTCGGCCCTGTCCTGTCTATCCTCAAGTACGACAATGTCGACGAAGCGGTCCGGATCGCAAATGACAGCGATTATGGACTGGCAGCGGGTGTGTGGAGTGCTGACGACGAAAAGGCACGCAAGGTTGCGATGCGCCTGCGTGCCGGCTGGGTCTGGGTCAACGAATGGCATGTATTGGCAGTGTCTGCTCCGTTCGGCGGCTATAAGCAGTCGGGTGTTGGCCGTGAATTCGGCGAAGAAGGTTTGAACGCCTATACGGAAGTCAAGACAATCTATCAGGACGACTCGAAATCCCGAGACAAGAAGTTCTGGTACGACGTCGTTGTCCCTCGCGTGAGCTAACGACCTAAAGCTTCTCAAGATTGCTCCCGGCCACAGTGTCGGGAGCTTCATATTATTTCCCACATACAATGGACGGAGGACGAAATGAGTGTTGGTGACAACCAGAAGCAGGCAGATGCCAGCGAGCCAACCAAGATTGTGATCGATGGGCTCGACGGTTTTCGCGCTCTCAAGGGTGCCAAGCTCGGCCCAACGCCGCCGATCACCGTGACGCAGGCCATGATCGAGCAATTCTGCACATCCGTACAGAATGAAGAATGGACGCATTGGGATGTCGAACGCGCAAAGGCATCGCCTTTCGGCGCAACCATTGCTCCGGGGATGTTGACCCCTGCCTACTTCCCCAAGCTTTGGTTCGATCTGGTCGATCTGCGCAACATCGACACCATGCTGCTAATGGGCTCAGACAGAATCCGCCTGCTTTCCCCACTCAAGTGCGGTTCGCAGTTCACCATGACCGCCGAAATTCGTGAAGTCGAAGAACGCGAGAAGGGAATCGCCGTGCATATCGACGCTACCTTCAATGTTGTCGGGCAGGAGCGTCCAGTCTCCGTAACCAACTTCATTATTCGGTACATGTAGTCAGCGGCATCTGACAAACGGCAAATTCATGAAGCGCATTCGGCGGCCTGCCGGATGCGCCTTTTTGTTTCCAGCAGACGCGTTGCCTCTCACCCAAGATTGGACTTTATTCCAGAAAGGTCTAATGGTTCGTGGAAGCAGGAATAAGATGGCCCAAGACTTTCCGATTTCCATCGCACGTGTGTACGATCCATCCGAGACGAGGATGGGCGCCTGTCTGCTGGTTGACAGACTGTGGCCACGCGGCATTTCAAAAGCCGACTTGCCGATTGACGATTGGCCAAAGGATGCGACACCGAGTAATGAACTGCGGAAATGGCTTCATGCTGACCCATCCCGCTGGCCTGATTTTCGTACACGCTATGAACAGGAGCTTGAGCAGAATCCGGAAGCGGTTGAACGCTGTCTGGCGTGGTGCCGCAAAGGGCCTGTCACCTTGCTCACTGCAGCGCGAGACCGCGAGCACAATCACGTCATAGTTCTGCGCGATTGGCTGTTAGCCCACCGTTGAAAAATCGCGTCGTTGCGATTCTCCACGTTTCGGTGCAGGTTAGGTAATGAATAATCGACTGGATAAACCCATGAAACTCCGAACGGTAGTATTGATTTCAGCCGCCATTGCGCTCGCTGGATGTGCGTCAACCGAGCAGGATCGCAGGGCAGGCACGGGCGCGTTGATTGGTGCCGGTGTTGGTGCCTTGGCCGGACAGGCAATCGGCGGAAATACAGCCAGCACAGTCGTTGGAGCGGCAGCAGGCGGCATAGCCGGTGCTGCTATCGGCACCGCGACGACCCCTGCGGGACAAAGAAACGGCGATTTGTGTCGCTATCGCGATAGATACGGCAACATATACCGCGCACCTTGCCAATAGCATCGCCAGCGCCCTTCCTGATACCAGTGCAGTCCGCACATGCGTGCTGCACGATTGAGGTGTGAATGAATTTTGTACGGTTTGTGGCCGCCTGCTGTGGCTGGGCGCTGCTGGCATATATCGGTTATGTGACCTTATCCCCGATCGAACAAAGACCGCACGTAGGTGCTGTTTTATTCGAGCGCTTCATGGCCTTTTCATTGCTCGGCTTTTTTCTGGGGACTGCCTATTCAAAATACGGCGTGCGGCTTTTCTGGTTCGTCATCGCAATCGCTGCGGGATTGGAGATTGGCCAACTTCTAGCGCCCGGACGCCACGGCGAGTTTTCTGATGCTCTTGAAAAAGCCGCTGGCGGCGCATTCGGCGTTGCCATCGCGCTTGCGCTGACTCGCTTGTTGCAAGCGCGCTTACGATAGATAACTGCGCATACTATAGCTAATCGCGATCGAGGCACGGATAGTGCCTCGAAACGGGCCTGCACGCTAAACACCCTGCTGCTCTTTCCACCATGAATGCCATCTCCTGCACCGCCACCCGACGGTGTGAGACGGGAATCGCTGCGTCTTCACTCACCTCTGCGTGCACCACGATTGAAATGCTATTGCAAGTTTCAATTTACAAATGTATCGCTATTGGAATTGGGAGGAAGCGTTTCGGAGGACTTGAAGGCGCGTTTGGCGCCAAAACGTCGTTCCTGCCAAAGACAGCTTGGGCCCAAGCCCATCCGGTGGAGTGTTTCGTACCCGACCGGAATCGGCGGGATCGTCATACAAGGAGGAGAAAATGAAGCGTATGTTGAAAGTCTGCGCCAGCGTTGCGGCAATTGCCGCGGCCACGGCCAGTATGCCATCGGCGGCACTCGCTGATTGGCTCGAAACTGCTGCGGAGCCTCTCAAAGGCACTGAAATCAGCGGTATTTTCCTTGATCGCCCCGGTTACCGCGCGATCATCAAGCTGCTTCCGGAATTCGAGAAGAAGACCGGAATCAAGGTCAATTACGAGATCGTTCCCTATGAAAACACCCGCGAAAAGCAGGTGCTGAACTTCACCTCGCAGGGCGACCTTACAATGGCTCTGGTCGACCTTGTCTGGATCGGCGAGTTTGCAGAAAGCGGATGGATCGATCCTGTCGACAACTTCGCCAAAGATGCATCAATCACCGACCCAAATCTTAAGCTCGAAGGCTTCTTCCCGCTTCTGCTCAACGCGTTCGGGTCCTGGGGCGGAACCACCTATGGCCTGCCATTCGACAATTATTCCGGCCTTCTTTTTTATAATTCCTGTCAACTGAAGGACGCTGGCTTCGACAAGCCACCAGCGACCTGGGAAGAGCTGAAGGACGTTTACGGGCCTAAACTGACCGATGCTGCAAACAATAAGTACGCGTTTGCGCTTCAGTCGTTGCGCGGTGAAACGCAGTCTGCCGACAGCTTCATGCGCTTCCTTTGGCCATTCGGCGGGTCACTGCTCAATAAGGAGTTCAAATCCAACCTTATGAGCCCTGAAAGCCAGACCGGCCTGAACTTCCGTCAGGATCTGATGAAGTACATGCCCCCCGGAATCGTCAGCTATGATCACGCAGAAGCTGTGAACGCACTGGCGCAGGGTCAGGTCTCGATGATCACGGAATGGTCAGCGTTCTATGGAACTCTGGTTGATCCGACGACCTCCAAACTTGGCGACTGCCTTGCAGTGGCACCGGAGCCTGCTGGACCGGCAGGACGCCTGCCTGCACTTGGCGGCTTCTCTCTGGCTGTTGCATCGCAAGCCAGCGAGGAAGAAAAGAAGGCGACATGGCTTTTCATTCAGTGGGCAACCTCTGAAGAAATCGCCAAGTCTTACGTAGAAGCCGGTGGTGTTTCCGGACGCATGTCCGTCTATGAAGATGCGGACATCAAGGCGAAGTATAAGTTCGTTGAGCCAATGGTTGCATCATGGCAAGCCGGTGTGCCGGAATTCCGCCCACGCTTCCCCGCATGGCCGGCCATTTCCGAGGTCATTGCCGAATGGGGCACCAAGATGATGCTTGGCGAAGTTTCCGTTGAGGCCGGGTCCAAGGAGATCGGTACCCGCACCGAGGAAATTCTTGGCAAGGAAGGCTATTACGACGGCAAGAAAGAACTGCTCCAGTAAGCTGGAACACTTTTGCCGAAGCCGGAGCTGCATGGCTCTGGCCGGTGGCGGGCCCGCGCTTGACGGCCCGCCACTCATCCAAAGCAAGCATTACTGTGGTGACACCAATGGCCGGCATATACGCACGCGCTCTGAGCGAACTGGGCGACTGCCTTGAGAAGGTGAGCCGCCCGGACATAGACGCGGCCCTCAATGAGATTCAGAAAGCCAATCGCATCGCGCTTTACGGCGTTGGCCGTGAAGGCTTGCAGATGAAGGGTTTCGCCATGAGGCTGTTTCATCTCGGGTTGAAAGCCTCTGTGGTGGGCGACATGACGACTCCGCCTATAGGTAAGGGCGACCTGCTTATTGCTTCTGCCGGACCCGGCAATTTCTCGACGGTTTCAGCGCTGATGAGCGTTTCGCGCAAGGCCGGCGCAAGAACGCTGCTTGTTACCGCAACGCCAGAAGGTGCGGCAGCTGGCCTGGCAGATGAAGTCCTGACCATTCCGGCCCAGACAATGGCGAACGATCGAGGGCCCTCAACATCCGTATTGCCGATGGGGTCGCTTTACGAAGGCGCGCAGTACATCCTTTTCGAGACGCTCATTCTGGAACTGCGCGAGAGACTTGCCGTGACCCCCGAGGCAATGCGCGCCAACCATACCAATCTGGAATAGAGCGATGGCCGAGAAGACCGCTACGCCGAATCGGGGCTATGGACGCTGGACGCCGTTCTGGTTCCTCGCCCCCGCCGTCTTGACGCTGCTTCTGATCGGCATTTACCCGACCATATTTGCGCTCGTGACATCCTTCAGGCGCTATAACATCACCAGACCGCGCGACGGCTTTCCCTTCATCGGGTTTGAAAACTACCTGAATGTTCTTTCCGACAGTACGTTCTGGTCGTCTCTGCTTTTGACTGCCCGCTTCTATGTCACGGTTCTGCCCGTTCAGATTGCGCTGGGTCTGGCCATTGCGCTTTTGCTGCACAAGCCCGGGATGGGCTTACTGAAGTCGCTGGCACGGGTAACTCTGGTCGTGCCGCTGGCAACGACCTATGCTGTTGTGGGCTTGATCGGACGCCTTATATTCAATCGCGATTTTGGCGTCGCCAATCAATTTCTCAACTGGTTCGGCTTTCCCGGCTTCGATTGGCTTGGCTCGCCCTCTGGGGCGTTCGCGGCGATTGCGATCATGGACATCTGGCAGTGGACGCCGTTTTGCGCGCTGATCTTCCTGGCCGGCCTTTCGATGGTGCCGGGCGAGATCGAGGAGGCTGCCCGGCTGGAGACTTCGTCCAGACTGTCCCTGCTTCGCTATGTCCAGCTGCCCTATCTCTTGCCGGGACTGACTGCTGTCATGATTCTGCGCTCGGCGGATGTCCTGAAGCTCTTTGACATGGTGTTTGTGATGACGCGCGGCGGGCCGGGTTCGGCCACCGACCTCGTGTCGGTTTATATTCAGCGCGTCGGTTTTCGCATTTTTGATCTTGGAACGGCATCCGCACAGGCCATTCTGCTGCTCATCCTGACTATCATTATCAGCCGCCTTTACATCCGTGTCCTCTACAGGGAGGTGAACTGATGCGCATTTCTTCCGGGAATGTTCTCCACGCGATCGGCCTTTGCGTCGTTATCGCATTTTCACTGTTTCCTTTCTTCTGGATGGTGGCGGCGAGCTTCAAGACGCAAACCGATATTCTGGCTTCGCCTCCCTTGTGGTTCTTCATGCCCACGCTACAGAACTATCAGGATATTTTCGCAGACTCCAAGGTCATCGGCGCAGTCGGAAATTCTCTTATCGTTGCAACCAGCACCACCGCGCTTGCCGTGCTGTTGGGTGCCCCTGCGGCCTACGCCCTTGCCCGGTTTGAATTCCGTGGCAAGGGCGACCTTTGGTTCTGGTTCATTTCAAACCGCATGATCAGCCCTATCGTGCTCGCCCTGCCGGTCTACATGCTGGCTATGCAGTTGCGCCTGCTCGACACGCACCTTGTGCTGATCCTCATTTACCTGACCTTCAACCTGCCAATCGTGGTGTGGATATGCACGGATCAGTTCAAGTCCATCCCGCCGGAACTTGAGCAGGCTGCGCGTTTGGATGGCGCGGATCAGTTCACAATATTCCGCAAGATTTACCTGCCGCTGGGCGCACCCGGCATCGCAGTTTCCGCGATTTTCTCTTTCATCTTTTCATGGAACGAGTTGCTTTATGCTTTGGTTCTGACGCGCAAGAACGTGCAGACCGCTCCGGTTGTCGCAACTAGCTTTATGTCCGGCTATGAGCTGCCTTGGGGCAAGATCATGGCCACGGGCACTGTGATCGTTTTGCCGGTTACCATTTTTGCGCTGATCGTTTCCCGCCACATGGTTCGCGGTCTCACCATGGGGGCAACGAAATGAGCAACGCACCGATCCAATTTGGTCTCAACCTGTCATTTTGCGTGAAGCGCTGGGTGACACCCGATTTGTGGGCGCCAATTGTGCGCGAACAGTTGGACACAGATCTGGTGCAGCTTTCATACGATCTCGTCGATCCGATGTGGCCAAATGCCTTGCTGGACCGCGTTGCGGATGAGACCGCCCGACAGGCGAAGGCACATGGGATCACCATACACAGTGCGTTTATAGGACTGGCCCACTACACCTATAACCAGCTTCTGCATCCTGACCGCGATGTGCGCGACTATGCCGAGCATTGGCTTGGGCGTGCTTATGCATTTGCGGCCCGAACTGGAATCAGGCGCGTCGGCGGGCCGCTCGGAGCAGTTGCCTCGCGTACTGATGGCGTTGAGCCGAACAGTATTCCAGACGCGGACTACAAAGATCTCGTCGGCCGTATGATGCGGCTGGCAGAACGCGCGAAAGCCGAAGGGCTGGAAGAGCTATATGTCGAGCCGACACCAATGCGCCGGGAATGGCCATGGACCATAGATCAGGCGCGCCGCATGATGGACGATGTCAAGCAAAGTGCAGTTCGCTGGAGCTATTGCGTCGATTGGGGCCACGGCACATTCGTTCCGCTTTATGGCCCCGAAGCGATCGACATGGGGCCTTGGCTCAAGCAGCTGAACGACTGCATTACAGCAATCCACATCCAGCAGACTGATTTCCAGTTCGATCGCCATTGGGATTTCACGGAGGATGGCAAAGTTGACGCCGCAGCCGCGGCTGCACTGCAACGCAGCGCAGGGCTTGGGCATATCCCGACATTTCTTGAGGTGTTCTACCCGTTCGAACGCGACGATCATTCCGTTTTGGCGGCACTTCGTGCAACGACAGCACATCTCAAGAAGAGTTATGCCTGAACGAGCGAATTATGGACACCAGCATTTACACATCTTCCCGCACAGACCCTGCCGAGCTTGAAGCGCAGCAAATACGCGCTCGCGTGGCATGGCTTTATTTTGTCGGCGGGCTGACGCAGCAGGAAATCGCTGACCGGCTTGGCCTCACTCGGTTGCGGGTGAACAAGACGTTGGGGCAAGTTCGTTCCGATGGCTCCGTGGTTGTCGATATACGCCTTCCGCTGGCAAGCTGCGCCGAGCTGGAACAGCGCCTGAAGGAACGCTTCGGGCTGGAAGAAGTAAGTGTCGTACCCAGCCTTGAGGATGAGGCAGAACAGCAGAGGGTTATCGGCGATGCCGCGTGCCGTATGCTCGATAGCCTTTTTACCAATGGCATGGGCCTTGGTGTGGGCTGGGGAAAGACACTCTCTTCCGGGCTGCGCAGCCTGACGCCCCGCTCATTTTCTGAAAGCTGGGTAACTTCGGTAATGGGCGGCCTGACACGCGGCGACGGGTCAAGCACATTCGAAGTTGCAACAAGTTACGCGCGCGCAATATCCGCCGAATGTCACTACCTCACGGCTCCGCTTTACTTTCCGTCCGCTGACAGCCGCGAAGCCTTGCTTTCGCATCACGGGATAAAGGAAACCATGCGTCGCGCCCGTTCTGTCGATGTCGCGCTTCTGTCGTCTGGTGACATGACGACACGTTCATTGCTCGTACGTACCCCGACCATCTCGCAGAATCTGGAGAGCCTGAAAGCAGCGGGCGCTATAGGGGATTTGCTCGGCGTTTTCCTTGGGCCAGATGGGATGCCGGTCGATCATCCATTGAACGAACGGGTGCTTTCGCTGACACCCACGGAATTGAAATCTGTCCCCCATTCGATTCTCGCCTCGGGCGGAATGTACAAGGTACCGATTGTGCGGGCCATTCTCTCACAAGGATATGTCAAGCGGCTGGCTACGGACGAGAATTGTGCGACCGCAATTCTCGACACCTCCGCCTGAACAAACAGGAGCGCCGACCAATGAGCTTTTTGAAACTTGACGGCATAAAGAAAGCCTTCGGCGATGCCGAAGTCATCAAAGGCGTGAGCTTTGCCGCCGAAAAGGGTGAGTTCGTCGTTTTTGTCGGCCCTTCCGGCTGCGGAAAATCGACACTGCTGCGCATGATTGCCGGGTTGGAGGATGTAAGCCAGGGAACGCTCTACATAGACGGAAAGAATGTGACCTTCGAAGAGCCGGCTAAACGTGAAGTCTCAATGGTTTTTCAGTCCTATGCCCTTTACCCGCATATGAGCGTTTTTGAGAATATGGCGTTCGGTTTGCGGATGAACAAGCAACCAGAGGACCAGATTAAAGCGCGCGTTCTGGAAGCTGCGCGGATACTGCAAATTGAACCATTGCTCGATCGCAAACCCCGGGCGCTTTCAGGCGGCCAGCGTCAGCGCGTCGCAATTGGCCGCTCTATCGTGCGTCATCCGAAGATTTTCCTGTTTGACGAGCCTCTGTCCAATCTGGACGCTGAACTTCGCACCCAGATGCGTGTCGAAATCGCGAAGCTGCACAGCAATCTCGGCGCGACAATGGTTTACGTCACCCACGATCAGGTGGAAGCCATGACCCTCGCGGACCGCATCGTGGTTCTGCGTGCGGGATTGGTCGAGCAGCTTGGTACTCCGACCGAACTCTATGACAGGCCCGCAAACACGTTTGTTGCAGGCTTTATCGGCTCGCCGAAAATGAACTTCCTGCTTGCAACAGTAACAGCGACGGACGGAAATTCCTTGCAGTTGTCGCACCCTGCATTTGCTGGCGGTACATTGCAACTTCGCAGGCCAGCCGCCTCTGAGGTCAGAGTTGGTGAGAAAGTGTCCGTCGGGATGCGGCCGGAACATTTGTCGCTCGACCCGGCAAAGCCCTTGCTTTCGCTTAGTCTCGACTTGCAGGAAAATCTTGGCGGCTCGACACAGATTCACGCCCGCGCCGCAGGCGAACCTATCACCATGGTGGTGCCCGGAAGGCCCGACCTTTCTTCTGGCGATGCGATTACTGCCGGAATTGAGCCTAACAACATCTATCTTTTCGATGAATCAGGTCTCGCGATCAAAGGATAATCGCCATGCTCGCACTTGTACTTGAACGCAAAGGCGAACTCTCACTGCGTGAAATCGATCTGCCCGCTACGGTGGGACCTGACGACGTAAAGGTCGCGATCCACACGGTCGGCGTTTGCGGCAGCGATGTTCACTATTACACCCACGGCGCAATTGGACCGTTTGTTGTCCGTGAGCCGATGGTGCTGGGCCATGAGGCGGCCGGAACAATTACCGATGTCGGCAGCAATGTAAAAAATCTCAAGGTTGGCGACCGCGTTTGCATGGAACCGGGCGTTCCCAACATGTCATCGCGCGCCACCAAGCTCGGCATCTACAATGTTGATCCAGATGTTCGCTTTTGGGCAACGCCACCTGTGCACGGGGTTCTGACGCCAGAGGTCGTGCATCCCGCAGCGTTCACCTATAAACTGCCGGACAATGTGAGCTTTGCCGAAGGGGCTATGGTCGAGCCATTTGCGGTGGGGCTTCAGGCAGCAACGCGGGCGCGGATCACCCCCGGGGACGTTGCCGTGGTCATTGGTTGCGGGCCTATCGGCATCATGACAGGGCTTGCCGCGTTGGCCGGTGGCTGTTCCCGCGTTTTCATCTCTGACCTGAGTGAGCCGAAACTGCAAATTGCCGCGCAGTACAGCGGCCTTGTCCCGGTCAATATAACGAAACAATCGCTAAACGATACGGTTTCCTCTGCCACAGAGGGCTGGGGAGCCGATGTTGTCTTTGAAGCGAGCGGAAGCCCGCGCGCGTATGATGGCATTTTCAACCTGCTTCGTCCGGGGGGCGCGCTTGTGCTGGTTGGTCTGCCAGTTGAGCAGGTCGCGTTCGATATTCCCGGAGCAATTGTCAAGGAAGCGCGCATCGAGACTGTTTTCCGTTACGCCAACAATTTTGACCGGGCCGTTAATCTAATTGCGTCCGGAAAAGTCGATCTCAAGCCTCTCATAACCGAGACCTTCGACTTCAAAGACAGCATCGCGGCCTTCGACCGGGCCGCGAAGGGTTTGCCTCAGGACGTGAAACTGCAAATTCGACTGGGAGCATGAGCAGAATGGGCGATCTCATGAGAGGTAAAGTCGCTGCCATAACCGGAGCCGCATCGGGCATTGGTCTGGAGTGCGCCAGAATACTTGCATCAGAAGGCGCAACGGTCGTTCTTGTTGATCGCGCGCGCGACAGGCTTGAAACTGCGTGTGCCTCTATCGGCCCCAATGCGGCGCCGCTGGTAATTGATCTTCTCAACCCGCAGGATGTGCGCGGAATGCTGCCTGCAATTCTGGAAAAGGCTGGAAGACTTGATATTTTCCATGCCAATGCCGGAGCCTATATTGGCGGGCCAGTTGTTGAAGGCGATCCGGACGCGTGGGACCGCATGTTGAATCTCAACATAAACGCTGCGTTCCGCTCCGTTCATGCAGTTCTGCCCCATATGATCGCTCAGGGAACCGGCGACATACTGTTCACAAGCTCTATAGCGGGTGTCGTGCCCGTGGTGTGGGAGCCGATATATACAGCCTCGAAATTTGCGGTACAGGCCTTCGTGCATTCCACGCGCAGGCAGGTTGCAAAGCACGGCGTTCGTGTGGGAGCAGTTCTCCCCGGCCCGGTCGTGACAGCCCTGCTCGATGACTGGCCCAAGGAAAAGATGGAAGAGGCGCTCGCAAATGGCAGCCTGATGCAACCAAAGGAAGTCGCGGACGCGGTACTTTTTATGCTATCCAGACCTCGCAATGTTACGATCCGCGATTTGGTGATCCTGCCCAACAGCGTCGATTTGTAGTCGCTGGTCGCCTTCCGGATCGTTTGAGAGCGATCCGGGGAGCGAATGAACACCATATCCAGTACCACAGATCAGAATTTCATCATTGGCGTCGATGTCGGGACAGGAAGCGCGCGCGCTGGCCTGTTTGACCTCTCAGGTCGAATGCTCTCAACGGCGAAACAGGATATCGCGATTTTCCGCGAGGCTGGTTCCATGGTGGAGCAATCCAGCGAGAATATCTGGTCCGCAGTCTGCAATTCCATTCGCAATGCTGTGGCGAAGGCAAAAGTGGACCCTGCATCGGTTGTCGGGCTTGGTTTCGATGCCACCTGCTCTCTTGTCGTTCTGGGTGAAGGCGGTTCCTCTCTGGCAGTAGGCCCCTCAGAAGACGCCAACCGCAACATTATCGTCTGGATGGACCATCGCGCGGTTTCTCAAGCCGAGCGTATCAACGCCCAAGGCCATGATGTCCTTCGCTATGTAGGCGGGCGTATCTCGCCGGAGATGGAAACGCCGAAGCTCTTATGGCTGAAAGAGAACCGGCCACATGTGTTCAATGCCGCCTGGCAATTTTTCGATCTGGCAGATTTCCTGACCTGGCGCGCGACGGGCGACCTGGCGAGATCGACCTGTACCCTCAGTTGCAAATGGACGTATCTGACACATGAGAACCGCTGGGACCCGAGCTATTTTGAGCAAGTCGGTCTGGGTGAGTTGGCACAGGAGCAGTTCCAGCGCATCGGCACGCGCGTTGTGGACCCCGGCACCCCCCTTGGTCAGGGACTGACAAACGAAGCCGCAAAGGACATGGGCCTTTTGCCAGGAACCGCAGTTGGCGCGGGAATGATTGACGCACATGCAGGTGGAATAGGCACTGTCGGCATAGGCGGGCAGCCTGAAAAAAATCTCGGCTATGTGTTTGGCACGTCCTCATGCACGCTCACATCCACTCATGAGCCGGTATTCGTTCCCGGTGTCTGGGGGCCATATTTCTCGGCGATGGTTCCCGGCATGTGGCTGAACGAGGGCGGGCAGAGCGCGGCCGGTGCGGCCATAGACCAACTTCTATCCTTTCATCCATTCGCCGCAGAAGCAGCACGGTTGGCCTCAGAAGAAGGCGTTCCGCTACCCGTTTTCCTTGCAAACCACGCGCTTGAGAAAGCGAGCTCGAAATCCGATGTGGTTACGCTAGCAAAAGGCCTGCATGTGGTACCGGAGTTTTTGGGCAACCGCGCGCCCTTTGCCGACCCGCACGCGCGCGCCGTCATTTCCGGTTTGGATATGGAACGCGGCATGGAAAGCCTCCTTGCGCTGTACATCGCCGGACTATGCGGGATCGGCTACGGCTTGCGGCAAATCATCGACACGCAGGCATCATTCGGCGCGCGGATTGAGCGCATAGTCATAAGTGGCGGTGCAGGCCAGCATGATCTGATCCGTCAGCTTCTCGCCGATGCTACGGGCATCCCGGTAGCATCACCTGAAGCGGAAGAACCTGTGTTGCTGGGGTCAGCCATTCTGGGTGCGGTCGCCGCCGCCGAGTTTGCAGATGTGCGACAGGCTATGAGCGAGTTAAACCGAACGGCGCAAACCTACCAACCGGCAACCGGCAAAGTGGCGGAACTTCACAACCGCCGCTACAAAGCCTTTCAGAGTTTCCAGCAATCCGCCCGCGACTTCCGCGAGGTCTGAACACAGGTCAGCGCAGCCGCTACCAACTTGGCGCGCTGAACCAAAAAATCCGCCCTGCGGTCTATCCGACGGTCGCTTGGCTTTAGGATATTAAAGGGAAATGGTGCCCAGAAGAGGACTCGAACCTCCACGCCTCGCGGCACACGGACCTGAACCGTGCGCGTCTACCAATTCCGCCATCTGGGCTGGTGCGCGGTGATGTAAGCGGGCTTACCGCTCGTGTCAACGCGCATTTTCCGACTTCGTGAAATAAAGGTCAGGAAAGCACTTCTTTCGAAGCAACTGTGGAATCCGCATTGAGCTTGTAAACAATCGGAACGCCCGTGCCGAGTTCCAGATTCACAATTTCCTCACCCGTCATGCCCTCAAGCGCCATGATCATGGCTCGCAGCGAATTGCCGTGCGCCGCAACCAGAACGGTTTCGCCGCGCAGGACATGAGGCTGCATCGTATGCATATAGTATGGCCACACCCGTGCACCGGTGTCCTTCAGGCTTTCACCGCCCGGCGGGGGCACGTCATATGAACGGCGCCAGATGTGCACCTGCTCCTCACCCCACTTTGCGCGGGCATCGTCCTTGTTGAGCCCGGAAAGATCACCGTAGTCGCGCTCGTTCAGAGCCACGTTGCGGATCGTCTGCAAATCACTTTGTCCGACTGCATCCAGAATGTGCTGGCACGTCACCTGAGCACGCTTGAGGTCCGACGTGAACGCGATGTCAAACTTCAATCCAAGCGCTTTCAGCTTCTGTCCCGCCGCTTTCGCTTCTGCATGGCCTTGCTCGGTCAGTTCGACGTCGCGCCATCCCGTGAAGAGGTTCTTGAGGTTCCATTCGCTTTGCCCATGACGGACCAGCACTAGAGTTCTGGACATGGTATCTCCCGTAATTAAATCTGTTTAGCCGAGTCCAAGCACATCACGCATGGAATAGAGGCCCGGCTTCTTGTCATGCGCCCAAAGCGCAGCCGTCACAGCACCTTTGGCAAAGAGCGCCCGATCGTCTGCGTGGTGCGAAAGCACTATACGCTCACCGCTTCCAGCAAGAATCACCGAATGGTCCCCAACCACCGAACCGCCCCGCAATGTGGCAAAGCCGATGCTTCCCGTCTCACGTGGGCCGGTATGACCGTCGCGCACACGCACACTATTTTCCGAAAGTGAAATCTCCCGCCCTGTCGCTGCGGCCTCGCCCAGCATCAGGGCCGTGCCCGACGGTGCATCCACCTTGTTCCTGTGGTGCATTTCGAGCACTTCAATATCGAAATCGCCAGCATTCAACGCCCGCGCCGCCTGCTCGACAAGCACCGCAAGCAAATTCACACCGAGGCTCATATTGCCCGATTTCACAATCGTTGCATGGCGGGCCGCTGCTGCAATCTTTTCTTCATCCTGCACGGAGCAGCCCGTGGTTCCGATAATGTGCGCGATGCGCGCCTGTGCAGCATAGCCCGCGAATTCAACGCTCGCAGCCGGCGAAGTGAAATCCACCACGCCATCGGCATTTGCAAAGGCGGCTAGCGGATCATCGGAAATCGTAACGCCCAGCTTGCCAACTCCGGCAAGCTCTCCGGCATCCGCCCCAAGCTGCGGTGCACCGCGGCGCTCAACTGCGCCTGCAAGACGAACACCCTCTGTCGCCAGAATTGCCCTTATCAACGTTTGCCCCATGCGCCCTGCCGCGCCGACCACTACAAGGCCCATCTCGCTCATGTTTCTCTCCGCGTCGTGGCTGTATTTTCCAGAAGCATGTCTTCTGCCTTCTGTGGCTCAGGCTTCTCCGTCTGAAGCCTGTAGAACCGGGCGTAAATCCCATCGCTAGCCGCGATCAGCTCTTTGTGGGTTCCTTGCTCGGCCACCTGGCCCTGTTCCATAACAACGATCTTATCTGCGTTGATTACCGTGGAAAGTCGGTGCGCGATCACAATGGTTGTCCGGCCACGCATGACCTCAGTCAGCGCCTGCTGCACCTTGGCCTCAGATTCATTGTCCAGTGCCGACGTGGCTTCGTCGAGTAAAAGAATAGGTGCATTGCGTACGATGGCGCGCGCAATAGAAAGCCGCTGACGCTGCCCGCCAGAAAGGGTGGCACCATTTTCGCCGACCGAAGTTTCATATCCTTCGGGCTGCTGACGCACGAATTCATCGGCTTCCGCTTTACGCGCGGCATTCTCAATTTCGTCATCCGTCGCGTCTGGTCGGCCATACCGGATGTTGTCGCGGATGGTGCCTTCAAAAAGATAGGGCTGCTGCGAAACGAACGCCATCGACTCGCGAAGCGATGATTTTTTCACGGCTGCAATGTTCTGCCCGTCTATGAGAATTGATCCGTTCTCCACATCATAGAAGCGCTCAAGCAAGGCGAGCAATGTAGATTTTCCGGCACCGGAAGCACCGACAATAGCGGTTGTTTTTCCAGCCTCAGCAACAAAGCTGACATTGTTGAGCACGGGATGATTGTCGCCGTAAGCGAAGGTCACATTTTCAAACCGGACCTCGCCATTTCTTACATTCAGCTCGCCAGCGTTGGCTGCGTCGCGCTGGCGCGGCTCCATATCGAGTATTTCGTAGATCATTCGCGCATTCACCAGAGCGCGCTCCAGACCCACTTGCACGCGCGCAAGGCGTCGCACGGGATCATAGGCGAGCAGGAATGCCGTTATAAAGGCGAAAACCGTACCCGGCGGCTGCTGCTGGGAAATTGCGCGATAACCTGCGTAAGCAATCACGCCCGCAATAGCGAACCCGGCAAGCGTCTCGGTTATTGGCCCAAGCCGCTCGGTCACGCTCGCAATCTTATTGGAGCGAGCCTCAGCATTGGCAATCAATGTGCGAAGGCGCGCGGCAAGCTGCTGCTCCATCGTGAACGCCTTCACGACTGCAATGCCCTGCGTGGCCTCTTGCATCGCGCCGATGAGCCTCGCATTTATCTCGACAGATTGTCGCGTTACCGAGCGCAAACGTCGGCCGAGATAGCCAACGCCCATGACCAGTGGCGGCCCGATCAGAAAGGCAATTCCAGATAGCAGCGGGTCCTGCACCACCATTACGATCAGCAACCCGATCAGGGTAACTGCATCGCGGGCAATAGAGGTCAGGGTCAAGCCCAAAAGATCACGTATGCCGGTGACGTTTTCGTTGATCTGTGCGGCAAGCGCGCCTGACCTGCGATCTGCGAAATAGTCGATGCCGAGCTTCATCAAATGATCGAATATGCGCGCCTGATAGCGGGCGATCAGATTGTTGCCGATCCGCGCCATGGTGACAGACTGTATGTATGTCGCAGCGCCTCGCACGGCGAAAGCAGCCAGAATAAGCCCGGAAATGACCGCGATGAGATCCGCGCGCTGACGATAAAATATATCGTCGATAACGTAGCGCATGATCCAGGCATAAAAGGCAGCCGTTCCGGCTATTATCAAAAGACAGAAGGTGGCCAGCGCATATTGCGCGCGATAGTCGCGCCCGTTTTCACGCAGAATGCGCCCGATCAGGCTGACTATCTCGCCTGTGTTCCGGTCTTTCTTTGACTTGGCCACGCTTTGCATGAATCCGCGAGGGTTTCTTTCCGCGCACCCTATAGCGGCAAGTTTGTCGTTTGCCTATCGTGATCGATCGATTTTACGAAGGCTGCGCCATCCAGCGCCTTCCCCTTGTTTCTACGCCGAATGCCGCCTGATTGCGCGCATAAGCCGCCAACCCTTCAAGCGCAGCCAGTGGATGCGTCATGACATAAATTGGAATTTCGCTCATCCAACTGCGGTGTGGAGCCTTGTCATCGAACGCCTCCCGGAAGGCTCCATCCTTTAGTGCCGGTATTATTTTCTGGGCAATACCGCCGCTCAGATAAACGCCGCCCTGACTTTTGAAAACAAGAGCAACGTCACCGGCAGTACGTCCGAGATAGGTGACAAAGAGGGAAAGAGCTTCCTGCGCGGCAGGGTCTGATTTAGCAAGGCCGGCATTTGTAATTTCAGACGGGAGTGAGTAGCGCGCTTCAATTCCGTCAGCTGCTGCAACTGCACGGTACAAATTTACCAGACCGCGACCACATAGAATCTGCTCGCCGGAGATGCGGCCATCAAGCTTCTCGATATGAGGGAAAACCTCAAAATCGCGGGCTGATCGTGGGCCAAGGTCCATGTGGCCGCCTTCGCCGGGAACCGGAATCCATTTGCCTGCCGAATGAATGAGCCCAGCAACACCCAGACCCGTTCCCGGGCCGAGGACAACACGTGGCGCGTCCTTCTCGACTTCACCGCCGCCGATCTTTTCCAGATGCTGCGAGCCAAGCGCAATAACCGCCAATGCTTGGGCTTCAAAATCGTTCAGCAGAACAACATCACGAAATCCCAGCCCTGCGATCATTGTCCGGGGTCGAACCACCCATGGGCAATTCGTCAGCTTCACTTCATCGCCATCGACCGGGCCAGCGAGCGCTAGAATCGCCGAGCGAGGCTTGACCGGAGAGGTTCTCAGAACGGTTCCTGCAATCGCCGCGTCGATTGTCTCGAAATCCTTCGTCTGCACTATAGGAAATTCAAGCACTGGACCGGTTGCATCAGGGACGATTGCGAAGCGAGCATTTGTGCCGCCTATGTCGCCAATCAGGACCGGCGCATCAATTTCTCTGTGGTGCGAACTCATGTTCCCGGCCTGTTCATCAAAATCTTGTTGCGGCAAGAATCGCTTCAGCCGTGGACCGGTTGAGCGCCATTGGAATATCGTAAACCGTCGCGAGCCGTGTGAGCGCCTTGACGTCCACGTCATGCGGCATTGGGGTAAGCGGATCGACGAAGAAAATCAGAATGTCGACCCCGCCTTCACAAATCAAAGCGCCGATCTGCTGATCGCCGCCTAGCGGTCCGCTCTTCATCTTGCGCACGTCAAGCTCGGCACACGCTTCAGCAACACGATTTCCCGTCGTTCCAGTCGCAACAAGATTGCATTTAGCCAGAACGCGCCGGTGCTCTTGCGCAAAAGCAACGAGGTCGTCCTTCTTCTGGTCGTGAGCTATCAACGCAATCGTGAGAGGCATGAGAGCGACCTTCCGCGAAATCCACACAGATTGATAGCCAAACTTTCATTCAACCGGAAGATGCACTCCAGCAGGTCAGCGATCAGCACCTCCAACTTTCGCGCGCGGGCGGGGAACCGGAATGGCGCTTTGTGGTGTTGCACTGTAGGCATTCGCTGCCAGCGGCGGAACCGCCTCAACCGCAGGCTCGGACGGTACTGCCGCAGCAGTTTGTGTGTCGCCGCGCCCGCCAAGCGTGACGACTGCTTCAGACTCTGGCGATGGTGCATTCAGGACAGCCAGACAGGCTTTAGGAAGCGCGGAAATCTTCATCACATCGCGCGCCTTTGGTGCATCCGGATTTTTGTTCGGACGCCAGGGTTCTTCCGTGAACCACCAGGCAAGCGATTGATCGCATCCATCACCGGCGGGCGGCAATGACTGTCCCTTGCATCCGCTCGACCCCGGCTGGCAGCCAATCCGCACGTGGAAATGAGCATCATGCCCCCAGAATGGCCGAACCTTCCGAAGCCATGACCGGTCGCCCGTCACTGTATCGCAAAGCTTCTTCTTGATCCCTGGATGCACCAGAATGCGCTCAACTTCCGGATAGCTGGCGGCCCGCTTGAGCAGGCGCATTCTGGATTCGGACCATCGACGCTCGTCAACCGTCAATCCGCTGCCTTTTATCATGGAAACAGCGCTTAGGGTTTCCCGTCTGGACGCACTCATGCGCTCTTTCGGCATAGGAGTGAACCATACGTCGGCATCCAGTCCGATCTGGTGGGATGCGTGACCCGTAAGCATGGGCCCGCCACGCGGTTGCGATATGTCGCCGATCAGCAAGCCCGGCCAGCCGTCTTTCACGGCATCGCGCGAGAACTTTTCCAGCAACCGGATCATGGTCGGGTGTCCCCAGCGCCTGTTGCGCGACAGACGCATTGCCTGCCAGGTAGGACCGTCAGCGGCGATAGCGACACCTCCAGAGAAGCAACCTTTGCTGTAGAAGCCGTAAGAGCGTGGCTCGGTTGCAGCGGGCAGCTTTGTCGCGCCGAAAAGGTTCTTGGCCAGTTCTTCAGCGTGCGACGGTGTTGTCATTGGACAGATGGCACCAATTCCTATCGTGAGAGCCAACAGGGCAGCCCCTTTCCGGATCAAAGCTTTTCGAAACTGGCCGGACATATCAGCATTCTCCAATGTAACAACGCCACCATGGGGCCGCGTGGTTACGCATTCGTAAACGTACCAAAAACTGAGGCTGAACGGTTCTCGTTATGCCCCCCAGCTTTGTTCCTTCCACATGGTTTCGAGCGCCCTGCGATAATCTGGATAAGCAAAGCCAAAGCCAGTCTTCTTGATCTTCGCGTTGGAAACACGTTTGCATTCCGCATAGAAAGAGCGAGCCATTGGCGAAAGCTGGGCAGTCTCAAACGGAACTTCCGGCGGCGGCTCTATTCCCATCAGCTTCGCCGCATAAGCAACTACGTCCTGAGGCGGCGAAGGCTCATCATCCGTAACGTTATACACGCCACCCAAATTACGGTCGATCAGGTGCCATAGCACCCCTGCGATGTCGTCGGCATGGATACGATTAAACACCTGCCCCGGCTTTATTAGCCTCTTGGCTGTGCCGTTTTGCAAATTCACAAATGCGTTGCGTCCCGGCCCATAGATGCCGGACAGTCGCAACACTGAAACAGGAACGCCGAATCGAGCTCCATAATCCAACCATTGCCGCTCAGCCTCCACACGCTCACGCGAGCGATTGGAAACCGGCTTGCACGGGCTTTCCTCGTCAACCCACGCGCCGGAATAGTCGCCATAAACGCCAACGGTTGAAAGATATCCGACCCATTGCAAGGCAGGCATCGGCGCTTTCAAAGCATCAAGCACAGGATCGCCTTGATCGTCCGGCGCGATGGAAACCACCAGATGCGTGACGCCTGTTAATTCGCGCTGCAGATCTGGTGCAATCGTTCGGCTCGCAAACAGAAACGGCTCCAGACCGACCTCCCGCAGAGACCCAAACTTGTCTGCGGATCGCGTCGTACCCAGAACGCGCGCAGTTTCAGGCCGCATTCGGGCGAAGCGCCTGCCTGAAAATCCCGCACCAAATACCAGAACCTTCATTGTCGCGACTCCGCCAGCGCCATCTGCCATTCACCCGCCACCTCTGAATCAGCGTCCTCGACCATAAGTTCAGCAAGTACGGCAGGCTCAAGCAACCTTGAAAGTGCCCACACAGCCGCCCCACGCACCAAAGGCGAGGCATCGCGCAGGAGGTGAACACATGGCTCCACCAATTTACCGTCAGCCGAATTGCCGGCTGCAATGAGCACATTGCGTATGAAACGATCGCGGCCAATTCGCTTGACCGGCGAACCTGAAAAGCGCTGCCGGAAAGCTGCGTCGTCAAGTCCCAGCAATTCGGCAAGAGGTGGTGCGCGCAAGTCGTCTCTCCCTACAAGCTTTGCCTCAGAGGCCCCGATGGCAAACTTGTTCCAGGGACAAACGGCCAGACAATCGTCGCAGCCATATATTCTGTTGCCGACTGCAGCGCGAAACTCGCGAGGAATCGGCCCATTGTTCTCAATCGTCAGGTAGGAGATACAGCGGCGCGCATCGAGCCTGTAGGGCGCGGGAAAGGCGTTTGTCGGGCAGATGTCGAGGCAAGACCGGCAAGTGCCGCAATGATCTTTCTCCGGCACGTCGGGTTCGATCTCTGCCGTTGTGAAGATGGAACCCAGAAACAGCCACGACCCGAATTCGCGACTTACCAGATTGGTGTGTTTGCCCTGCCAGCCAATTCCTGCCGCCTCGGCAAGTGGCTTTTCCATCACCGGGGCGGTGTCCACAAACACTTTCACCTCCGCGCCAGTCAGCGCGACGATCTTCCCGGCGAGTTCCTTCAGGCGTCCTTTGATAACATCATGGTAATCGCGATTGCGTGCGTAAACCGAGATCGTTCCGCGATCACGCTTTTCAAGATTTTCGAGCGGATTGTGTGCGGGTCCGTAATTCATCGCCAGCACAATGATAGAGCGAACCTCCGGCCAGAGTGAAAGCGGGCTGCCACGCCGCGTCAGGGTCTCTTCCATCCAACTCATAGAGCCATGGAAGCCATCCGAAACGAATTGTGCGAGCCTTTCGCCCGCCAGTGGCGTCGCGTCCGGTCGCGTCACCGCAACAGCACCGAAACCCGCCTTGCGAGCCTCGCGCTCAATCAGCGCTCGCAATTTACCGCTAGAAATCAAGGTCCGCATAGTGAGCGGCCGGGGATAGCCCGCGAATACGGTCATTGAGCAATGGGCGGAAGGATGGTCGTGATTTCACCCGGGCATACCAATCACGCGCTGCGTTGTTTTCACGCCAATCGACCTCACCCAGATAATCCAGCACCGACAGCGCTGACGCCGCAGCAAGATCCGCATAGGTCAAGCGAGGTCCCGCAAGCCAATTGCGGGAGGCTGCGAGCCAATTGGTATATTTCATGTGTTGCTTGATATTGGCACGCGCAGTGCGAATCGCTGTGGAATCTGGTGAACCACCGCCCTGATCCGCCGGTATCATCGGCTTGAACACGCGCTCGCGCACAAGATGGCGCGTAACTTCGCTGTCCATCTTGGTGAGGTACCAGTCAACCAGCCGCCGAATTTCAGCGCGGTCCATCGGGTTTTCCGCGAGCAAACGCCGGTCACGCTTCAATATGCCGCGCGTCTCGTCCAGATATTCGGCGATTACCGTTGCACCGACGATGGGAACGTCCCCCTCCGCCAGAAGTACCGGGAGCGAGCCCGCACGATTGATCGCCAGAAACTCCTTGCGGCGCGCCCAGGGCTTTTCCTCGATCAGTTCCAGTTCTTCCCCATTTTCCCCAAAGGCAAGCCGGATGAAACGGCAGGATGCGAGCAATGGATGGTGAAACAGCGTGAGCATGATTTTGTAACGAATGGTCTGGTAAATTGAGTGTCGGCTCGATAATCCCTACTTATCGGGCAGAATCGTTGAACCTATAGGGTCTGTTCGAAACGAACACAAGCAATCGCCGAAACCCGTCCGGGAACATCATGGAACATCAGACAATCGCCGAGGCGCTGTTGCTCGGTTTGCTGGAAGGCCTGACTGAGTTTTTGCCAGTCTCCTCCACCGGACATATTTTGCTGGCCGGCCATTTCCTGGGTTTTCAATCTACGGGGAAGGCATTCGAGGTTCTCATTCAGCTCGGAGCGATACTGGCTATCCTGTCGGTTTATGCCGGCAAGCTCATTCAGTTGCTGAAGGATTTGCCTTCCGATCCCAAAACGCAGCGGTTCGTTGCAGGCATATTGCTGGCATTCCTGCCGGCTGCGGTCATTGGCGTGCTCGCACATGGCTTCATCAAGTCGGTGCTCTTTGAAACCCCTATGCTGATTTGCATCATGCTCATAATCGGGGGCGTTATTCTGCTTGCGATTGATCGCGCGCCGCTCAAGCCTCGCTATTTTGACGTGATGGATTTTCCCTTGGCGCTGTGCTTCAAAATCGGGCTTGTGCAATGCCTCGCCATGATTCCGGGAACTTCACGTTCAGGTGCAACTATAGTGGGGTCGCTTCTGATGGGTGCAGACAAGCGCTCTGCGGCAGAATTTTCCTTCTTTCTCGCAATGCCCACCATGGCCGGTGCCTTCGCCTACGACCTTTTCAAGAATAGAAATATTTTATCGGCTGCTGATCTGCCAATCATTGTAACGGGCTTCATTGCAGCGTTCATCATGGCGGTCATCGTTGTGCGCTCGCTGCTCGGATATGTGTCCAGGCACGGCTACTCAGTATTCGGATGGTGGCGTCTGATCGTCGGTAGCGTAGGGATGATCGCGCTAATAATCTTCGGCTAACCTCAGACGACTGCCATCAAACCACGTCGCACGAGGTCAAAGGCGAGCAGCGTCAGGCCGATTCTGAACCATTTGCGAAATTGCTCTTCCGGCAGACGATCCAGCAATTTGCTTCCGTACTGTGTGCCGAGATAGCCGGTAAACACCATAGCGGCTACCATTGGCAGCCAATCGCCGAATGCAAATCCCGCAAGGCCAAACACAACGATCTTCAATCCCTGCTGGATAAACATGCATGCCGCGTGGGTCGCCACCAACGCCTTGCGATTGTCGGGAATGAACTGTGCAAGTATCGGCGAAACCAAAGGGCCGGTCGCTCCAACCATCATTGTAACGAGCGCCAGAATTGAACTGGCAATCCCCAATCCTGATCTGCCAATTCGATCGATACCCGGAATGCGTGTCCATGTCACAAGGACCACGAACAGGCCGAGAACGATTTTCATCAGCGCGTCTGGCAGCTGCACGACGACAAAAGCACCAACGATCGCGCCTATCACCGTGCCGACCAGAAAAGGCCGCGCCAGATCCATGCGAATAAACTGCCTTTGTATCCATGCCCGGCCGGTATTCGAGCCGAGTTGAACCGCCCCGTGAACCGGAATCAGAACACTGACCGGAACGAAAACGCCGAGCAACGCCAGCATTGCCACTCCACCGCCGACCCCAAACGATGCCGTGAGCGCGGAGGTGAAGAAGCTGGCGAGGATGAGGATGCAAGCCGCGGCGAGACTTACCCCATCCGGCAGGAATAGTTCGAGAGCGCCTATGCTTCGGTCTTTCTCGTGAACTGTCCGGCAGGGCGGTAGCGCCAAAGATAGCTTGGCAGCACGGCAGCAACTGATGTCGGCATCATGCCAATACCAGCAAATGTCCGGCCTTCTTGTTCGGCTTTACCCGAAACAACGTTATGGGAGCGGAGCAGGATCACCTGGTCCTTTGTCAGGAGCGGATTTGGAAGCATTCCGAGTACGCTGCCTTGCAGTTCCGCCAGCCACCAAGGGACGGTGACGAGCCAACGCTTGCGGTCGATCGTTTCGAGCATGGTTTCCATGCATTCACGGAACGTCAACTGCTGCGGGCCACCGAGTTCGTAAGTCGTGCCTGCCGACAGCTTTGCGTCAACCGAACGCGCGATAGCTTCCGCAACATCGCCGACAAACACGGGCTGAAATTTGGTCTCCCCGCCACCTATCAGTGGCAATACGGGAGAGAATCGAGCCATATTTGCAAAACGGTTGAAGAATGTGTCTTCCGGACCGAACATGACTGATGGCCGGATGATGACTGCATCCGGAATGGTTTCCCTTACAGCATTCTCGCCGAGCGCTTTGGTGCGCGCGTAGTCGGAAGCCGAATCCTTGTCAGCACCGATAGCAGAGACGTGGGTCAGGCCAGCGTCTACCGAACGCGCCGCTTCCGCGACGGCGCGCGCGCCAAAATCGTGCACAGCGTCGAAAGTCTGGCGACCACTTTCATGCAGAATCGCAGCAAGATTCACGACGTGATGAGCGCCTTGCACGGCGCGATCGACGGACCAGCGAACACGCAGGTTTGCCTGCACCGCCTGAATCTGGCCGACATTGCCGAGTGGCTGGAGGAAGCCTGCCAGATCGGGCCGGCGGCAGGCCGCACGCACGAGATAGCCGCGGCGCGCAAGCGCGCGCACCACGTGTCTGCCAAGGAATCCAGATCCCCCGAAAACTGTGACGAGCTTTGGGGTTTGCAGGATTTCTGTCATTTTAGGCTCCGTATGCCAGTGGCCGAGTTGGCCGTTCATAATCGGTTTCTCGCCAGTCGCAAAGTGCGTTTGCCGCGCTTCCACGCCGCAGGTACGTACAAATCACATGGAACATAACTCGTAATATCGCGTTTTATACATGGAAAGGCTGTGACAGCCTACAATTCCGGGATCATGACCGTCTCAGGCAGATGACGGTCGAGGGCCTCCGCCAAGCGCGGGGCCCTCCTGGATGCCCGGTCATTCTCAATTGCGTGTTGCGCCTTTGGGTGCTGGTTTCTATACAGGGTTGAGAGAGGGCCGCTGGCGAGGCGGCCGCATGCCAGCCTGGCTTGCCAGGCCGACTGCGAGGGAGTGCGGATGGCTGACGAATTGACCCGTGAAATCATTGCGAAGATTGAGGCTCACGCCGATCCGGACATCGGCGAAATAACACCGCAGACTGAGTTGAGCGCGCTGGGTATTCACTCATTGGAACTCACGGAGATCATATTCGACGTGGAAGAGGCTTACGACATCGAGATTGAGATGAATACGGTCGATGCCTGGAACAAGCTGAAGAACGTAGGCGACATGATTGAAGCCGTACGCAGCCTCATTGAAAAAAAGACCGCCTGAAGTGTCGCGCCAGCAAATCGTAGTAACTGGTCTTGGCGGTTTGTGCGCGCTCGGAACGAATGCAGCCGACATCTGGGACGCGATGCGAAATGGGCGTTGCGGAATAGGCGAGCTGGATGTGCCTCTTTTGCGCGATGCAAAAACCCGCACCGGTGCCCAAATCAGGCACCTTCCCGAATGGGATATAGATAAGAGAAAGCTCGTCGCGATCGACCGCTTTGCTCTATTGGCTGCAATGGCCGCCGATGAAGCCCTGCGAAATGCCGGTCTGAAACCCGCTGAAATGGACAGCCGCCGGATCGGAGCGGTGGTCGGCACAGGCATATTTGGCACCGAGGCCGCAGACGAAAATTACTTCGCTTTGCTGCGAGAAGGCAAATCTCGCGCCAACGTTTTTACCGTTCCGCGCATAATGCCGAGTGCGCCTGCGGGACAGGTAAGCATGATCCACGGACTGCGCGGACCGGTTTTCGGGGTTACATCCGCATGTGCTTCGTCGAACCACGCCTTCAGCGCCGCGGCGGATCAGCTTCGCCTTGGCCGCGCCGATGTGATGCTGGCAGGTGGAACCGACGCGCCATTAGTATTCGGCGTCGTGAAAGCCTGGGAAGCCTTGCGCGCTTTGGCACGCGAGACATGCAGACCGTTCTCGAATGATCGGGACGGCCTGGTTCTGGGCGAAGGCTCGGCCATTCTTGTACTTGAAACCTATGAGCACGCTAAAGCGCGTGGAGCAAACATTCTCGCCGAATTTGCCGGCGTGGGTCTTTCCGCTGACGCTTCCGACATTGTGTCACCAACTGTCGAGGGGCCGGCTGCTGCCATAGAGGCCTGTCTTGCTGATGCAGGGATGAGAATCGAGGACGTTGATTATATAAACGCGCATGGTACCGGTACGAAAGCAAACGACCAGATCGAAACGACTGCAATCCGCACCGTTTTTGGCGCCCATGCTGACACGCTTTCAGTGTCCTCCACCAAGTCGATGCATGCTCATTGCATGGGCGCATCAGGAGCGCTGGAGGCTATAGCCTGCATCATGGCAATTCGTGAGGGATTGGTGCCGCCAACCGCCAATTTCCGGGAAAGAGATCCAGACTGCGATCTGGACATTACGCCTAATGTTGCGCGTCCACGGAAAGTTCGTGCGGCAATAAGCAACGCGTTTGCGTTTGGAGGAACCAACGCAGTCGCGGCTTTCAGATCTGTTTAGAAAACTGCGGAGCATTCGCGCTCCGCTTGAACATTACCAGATGTGACCGAAGGTCATCCCCACAGCCATACGAGGTCTTCAAGCTTTTTTCGACGCGCTTTTCTTGGCTCCGGTAGCGGAAGCAACGGCCGCAACCGCGCTCTTTGCTGCCGACTTCACTGTTTTTACCGCTTGCTTTGCGGTCTTCGCGACGACACTCGCCGCGCCGTTTGCCTTTGCCGCAGGTTTAGCCGGCTTCTTTGCGGCAGGTTTCGCTGCTGCTGCTGCCTTTTTCGCGGGAGCCTTTGCAGCAGTGGTTGCTGCGGACTTACTTGCTGCTTTTGCAGCGGGCTTTGCGGCTGCTTTCGCCGCAGGCTTACTCGCTGCTTTTGCGGCTGGTTTGGTTGCACTCTTGGACTTTACTGCAGCGGCTGCCTTGGGGGCCGCCTTGGTGGTCTTGTTGGCCGGCTTCGCCGTCCCTTTGGCTGCGTCTTTTCCGCCAGCAGCCTTCGTCGCCTGCTTTGCCATCGAACTCTCCTTTGTCGATATGGCTCCACTTCGATCGTCACCTGCGACTTTTTCTCGCGGTGATTCGCAAAGAATCGATCTTGCGAATCAGATCGTCAAGTCGGCTGCACGTCGATTGCGAATCACCCTGTCGACATTCGGCATGTCGTTCATATCGACCCATGCCTGGCCATCCGCATCTGAACGACCGTGCGCGCGCCAGCGCTCAATCAATCTGCGCTCGAGCTGCTCGCGCTCGACGTTGAGAAATACGGTTAGGTCAAAAAAATCAGCCAGCGCAGACCACGGTTCCTCTGACAGAAGCAGATAATTTCCTTCGACCAATATGAATCGCTTTTCGGCATCGACAATCGCTGCACCTGCCCGTGAAATCTCCATCCCACGGTCGAAGATCGGAATAGCAATGTCGGGTTCGCCCGACCTGATGCGCCTCAACAAGTGAGCGAATCCACTAAAATCGAAAGTCTCAGGCGCGCCCTTGCGTTGCTGCAATCCGCGCGATGTCAAAACCGAATCATCGAAATGAAAGCCGTCCATGGGGACAACAATCGCCGACCCTTGCGGAAGCAGATCGACCAGCGCCGCAGCGGTTGTAGACTTGCCCGAGGCGGGCGGTCCGGCAATTCCGACAATGATGCGCCTTTCGTGCGCGCCCTTTTTGAAGATGGCCGATGCGATATGAGCAATCTGTGACATTTGCGACCTCCTCCGCAGGATGTCTGTAGCCCCTATCCCTTGAGAAATTCGTTGTCGAAAGGAACTCTTGTTTGCATTTCCTGAGACTGCGCCACCAGAAAGCCTTGCTGCTGCTCCAGCGCCGAGGGTAGTCGCTGGATTGGCAAGGCTCCAATAACTTGCCGGAATTGCACCACCCCATCAGCCTTGAGCGTGAAGCTTGTCGGGACTCCGGCCGCCTTCAACGTGTTGTCGCCAACGGATTGCCGGTGTCCGATTGCCGTGCGACCGTCCTCAATTCCGATAACACCGAGATGCCGGCCATTCCAGGGAGCGTAGTCGCGTCCACCATTGGAATACCACAGCATAGTCACCGGCAATTCGCGCGGATTTTTGAGAACCAGTATTATATCACCCTCGGCCTCGCGATGCAGCGCGGTCCACCCCAGTGCGTTCTGAGGCTGTTCGACAAGAGTGACAAAATCTTCCCGGCGATCTTGCGCGTTATAAACAGCGAGGTCGGTCCATCCATCGCCACGCGTCGGAAATCGATGCAGGTCTTGGGTGTGTGCCGGATACTTCAACATATAGCGGCCGCGCGAAGGATCCGGCTCAAGCGATTCATCTGGCGTTTCGGCAAAGCGCTTGGGTGAAAACGCCAACTGGCCACCGCGCGCCATGACGCTCATTACATGGTGTGAGACCGGCAATTCTCCCGCACCGCCGATAATCCTATGTTCCTGATACAGAAACGGGTGGTTGTCACGGAGTGTCAGCGTCTTTTCGATCGTCGCGCCCATCACGGGTTTCGCCAGACGCAACGTAGCCTGCCACCCGAGATCAATCGAATTGCTTGCGACGACGGTCCACGTACTGTTGGCCGGCCAGCCGTGACCCGGGGCTTCTTCAATGTCGCATCGTGAGAACGGAGCACAGAGAAAATCGCCGGAAAGTCTCTCAAGGCCGGGCGCAATGCCCTTGGGCAAATCGCGCTCCCCAATCCAGGGCGCCCGATGCAAGGGCCGCAATATGCGCTCACCAATCTCAATGCTGAGATCTTCAAGATGCCCTACTGAAAGATCTATGGCGACGGAAATTCCACTCGCGGAAAAGGCGAAGCTGCTCACCGGCAAAAACCCATGCAATTGTGCTTGTTGAACGATGCCTGGGAATTAAGGCAAAGCAAGGGGGTTTGTTCCCAAAATGAATCCAATTCCGCTACGCCGCGCGCGACAAGCGCTCACTTGGCAAGCGATAAGATATCGCTTCAGCCAGATGGACTCGCCGGACGTGACTGCTGTCATCAAGGTCGGCGAGTGTGCGCGCGACGCGCAAGACGCGGTGATAGGCACGCGCCGAGAAACCCAACTTCTCACTTGCTTCCGAGAGCAATGCGGCGCCATCAGAATCCGGCGTCGCTACGGCCTCGATAAGTGAAGTGGAGCAATGGGCATTGGTAGCGTTCGGCGAACCCAGTTTCTCAAATCGTTCACGCTGCAATCGACGCGCGCGTCCGACCCGTTCGGCCACCGATGCGCTGGCTTCACTCCGCCCTGAACGCACCAGATCTGCCGCCGAAACAGCAGGCACATCGATCCGGATATCTATTCTGTCCAGCAATGGACCAGAAATGCGCGCCTGATAATCTGTCTGGCAGCGCGGGCCGCGCGCACATGTGTGCCCCGGCTCGCCTGCCATTCCGCAACGACATGGATTCATGGCCGCAACAAGCTGTATGCGTGCCGGATAGACCGTTCGATGATTTGCCCTTGCAATCAGGCACTCCCCTGTTTCGAGCGGTTGGCGAAGGGAATCCAGCACTGCGGGCGCGAATTCCGGAAACTCGTCCAGAAACAACACGCCGTTGTGTGCCAGTGATACCTCTCCCGGTCGCGCCCTCGCCCCTCCGCCCACCATCGCAGCCATGGAGGCCGAATGGTGCGGTGCGCGGAATGGCCTGCTATCACTGAGCTTGCCTTCTGCAAGCTGGCCCGCGATCGACGCGATCATGGAAACTTCAAGGAGTTCGCATGGCTCAAGCGCAGGCAAGATCGATGGCAGACGCGCCGCGAGCATCGATTTGCCCGATCCGGGCGGTCCCGACATAAGAAGATTGTGACCACCGGCAGCCGCGACTTCCAGCGCGCGGCGCGCCGTTTCCTGACCTTTGATGTCTGCGAGATCGGGGGCACCGGTGGCTTCCTTGCGGTATATCCCCGGGATCGGTCTCGACAGAACCTGAGTGCCACGAAAGTGGTTGGCGGCAGCGATCAGGCTGCGCGGAGCGATAATGTCGATATCTGCGCCAGCCCAGGCCGCTTCCGAACCACAACCTTCCGGGCAGATAAGCCCCCTGCCTTGCACATTTGCCCCGATTGCCGCAGGCAAGACGCCCGCAACATCCGCAATCGTGCCGTCCAGCGCCAGCTCCCCCAGAACCACGAAACCCGCTAAAGCATCGGAAGGAATCGCGCCTATTGCCGCCATGAGTCCCAGCGCGATAGGAAGGTCGTAGTGACTTCCTTCCTTTGGCAGGTCAGCAGGCGCGAGGTTCACCGTGACCCGTTTTGCAGGCATGGATAGCCCCGTCGCGTGCAGGGCGGCCTGAACCCTCTCCCGGCTTTCTGCGACAGCCTTGTCGGGAAGACCCACAATCTGCATCCCCACTTTTCCAGGCGCGACCATCACCTGAACATCGACAGGAACGGCCTCTATGCCCTGAAATGCAACTGTGTGAACGCGTGAGACCATATGTCAGAACACCTTGCTGCAGGTGCGCCGCCACGGACCCGTTTCAACTATGAGCCGTTTGTCATATTAAAAAGAACATTACAAGAACGTTTTTACGGTTGGAGCGCCACGGTCGCTGGACGACCGAGATAAGTTGCTATGAGGCTTTCGACCTCCGCATTGCGCGTACGAGCCGTTTTCCCACCCATCACAACGACGACAAGGCTCTTCCCATCTGCCTTGACTGACGTGACGATGTTGAAGCCGGATGCGCGCACATAGCCGGTCTTTATGCCATCAACGCCTTCCACTGAACTCAGCAGATCGTTGTGCCCGCGAATGAGTTTTCCGCGGAAATCAAAGCTGGTCGCAGAGAAATAGTGGAACTTGTCGGGAAAGCGTCGGCGCAATGAAATTCCCAGCAATGCCATGTCGCGCGCGGTGGTAACCTGTTGCGGATCGTGCAGGCCCGAAGCGTTACGGAATGTCGTGCTACGCATCCCTATGGCACGCGCCCTTGCGTTCATCATATCCGCAAAACGTTCTTCCGTGCCGCCGAGAAATTCGCCAACAGCAACGGCAACGTCATTGGCCGATTTGATTGTGAGCGCTCGAATGGCCGTCAACACATCAATCTGATCGCCAGCCCTGAGGCGCAGTTTTGATGGCGGTTGGCTGGCAGCATGTTGCGAGACGGGTATCATGGTGAAGAGGTTCACCCGATTGCTCTCCAGGGCCTCAAACAGAAGATAGAGGGTCATCATCTTTGTCAGCGAAGCCGGATGGCGAGGCTCGTTTGCATTGACCGCGTGGAGCATCCGCCCTGAGGTCGCATCAACAACGGCAACAGCATGTCGCGGTGAATCGTTAACGGTGGACGTCGCCGCCAGCGCTGCCGGTTCGATACTGCGTATCGCTTCGCTCGTCGAGCAGGCGGCCAGTGTTGCAAATGCAAACAATGCCACGAAGAAGCGAACCGCCGTGCTGCCTGTTGTCCAGAGACTCAACGCAAAACCCGTATCTGTTGACTGAAAAACTCCGCGAGCACGCAATACAACATCAATTGAAGAACAGGAACCCCGCAAGCAGGAAGACGGGCATCAGCACGAGGCCCGACCAAAGCATGTAGCCGAAGAAGCTCGGCATGGAGATACCGCGGCCACGGGCAATAGCGTAAACCATGAAATTCGGCGCATTGCCGATATAGGTATTCGCTCCCATGAACACGGCACCGGAAGAGATTGCGGCCAAGGTACTCGCACCCGCGGTCATGAGATGCTGAGGATCGCCACCTGCCAACTCGAAGAAAACCAGATAGGTCGGTGCATTGTCGAGGAATGAGGACAGAATGCCGGTGAGCCAGAAATAGGCCAGATCGTGGGGCTTCCCATCAGGGCCGGTAACGAGAGCCACAAGACTTGCAAGTGCTCCATCATTGCCCGCCTTTAGAATTGCCACAACGGGCACGATTGCAATGAAAATGCCCGCAAAGAGCTTCGCGACCTCCAGAATCGGACCCCACGAGAATTCGTTTGCCTTGCGCAACAGGCGCGGCGTCACCTTCAAAGAAATGAGAGCGCAGCACAGGATTATCAGGTCGCGCAAGATGTTCTGAAGCTCAAGATGCACTCCCGATATGGAAAAGCTGATCCCCGGTTTCCAGCTTGCCGACATGAGGATCGCGCCGATAACACATGCCAGCAACGGCACATTCACCAGACCACGAATGCCGACTTTGCTATCCGGTGTCGGGTCCTTGATCTTGGGAAGGCCATTTTCGCGCCGGTGCAGAATTGTATCGAGCACAAAGAAGATTCCGAGCACGATCGACCCGACAAACAATGTCTCAACAAACATGTGTTGTGTCGTCCAGAAGAAATCCACGCCGCGCAGGAAACCGACAAACAGTGGCGGGTCACCCAGCGGTGTCAGCGAACCGCCAATGTTGGAGACAAGGAATATAAAGAACACGATGACATGAGCGTTGAATGGCCTGTTGTCATTGGCGCGAATGATAGCATGAATCATAATCATTGAAGCGCCAGTCGTGCCCACGACAGAAGCCATTGCCGCGCCAATGACCAGAAGCAACACATTCACAAGCGGCGTGCCATGAATATTGCCGGTGATTACGATGCCGCCGGCGATTGTGAACAGCGCAAACAAAAGGATTATGAAAGGCATGTACTCCAGCAGCAGCGCATGAAGGACCGACTCCATCGTCGCCGGAATACCGAAACTTGCCAGCAATCCACCCAGCACAAGCAGGGTCCAGCCGAGTGTTATCTTGCCGTAATGATGCTCCCAAAAATGCGGATAAAGCAGCGGCCCGGTCGCGATGGAGAGCAGAATGCCGACGAAAGGCAGCGCCCACCATAAAGACATTGTTTGTCCCGGCAGCGCTTCGGCTGCAAAAGCGAATGTCGTTTGGAAAAATAGGGCGACAAGCATCGCCGGGATCATTTTGAAGTAGTGCATTTCTAATCCAGATGAAGTCGGGGGGCCTTTATTCCCGCGAAACACATCCCGTTCAAGAAAAATCGAATCACATCGGTTCTAACGAGAAGTTGATTGCCATTCAGCAAACGCCGCTTTCAACCCGTCCGGGTTCTGGCTGAGGCTATCGAAATCAGGCTGATAATCCGTCGCAAGGACACGCCGCCCGATCATATGGTCTGCCGGCCTGTTTACCGATTCGATTGCGATCAATCTTTTCGCCGCGAAATGAAAAACCGAGAACCTGTTCTCGTCAGGCGAGCCTGCAACAATCTGGCGATCCTCGCGACCCACAAGCCCAACCATTTGCAGCTTCATGTCGCCAATGTCGGACCAGAACCACGGAACCGCATCATAACCAACCGGCTTCCCGACAATTGTTTTTGCCGCGCAACGCGCCTGATCGGTGGCGTTCTGAACCGACTCCAGGCGTACATCCCCCCCCGTCATCCAGTGACGAAAATTCGCCACGTCCCCTATGGCCAGAATGTCGCTGCGTGACGTGCGCATGGCGTCGTCAATCTTTATGCCATTGCTGATCGCAATTCCCGCAGACTGCGCCAGTTCAATATTGGGCACCACGCCGACACCAACAATGACCAGACTTGCCGGAATGAGATGCCCATCAACCAACTCGACGCCAGATGCGACCCCGTTGCTGCCAGCAATCCGTGCAATTCCCACGTCCGCCCGAACATCGACTCCCGTATCAGCCAGCCTACGCTGCACATGCGAGGCAATTGCCTGGCTGACACCGCGCGCCAAGACGCGGGACTGGACTTCCACCACAGTCACCTTTCGCCCGCCCGCTTTGAGCGTCGCAGCAATCTCAAGACCAATGAAGCCGCCGCCAATGACCACAACGTCTTCTGCACTTCGCGCCGCTTCGCGTATGCGCCTCGCATCCACAATGTTGCGTAAAGGCATAACGTTATTGAACTCGGCACCCGGCACAGAAAGCGCACGCGGGCGCGCGCCCGTTGCCAGAACAAGTGTGTCGAATTCCAGCGAGTTGCCGTTCTCAAGCGCAATGCGCTTGCCTTCAATGCGCAATGCGCGCTCTCCCAAACGCAGGTCGATGTTGTGGGAAGTGTAGAAACTTTCGGCGCGCAATATTTGCGGTTCGGCCTTGTCATCCTTGATAAAGGTCTTGGACAGAGGCGGCTTGTGATAAGGCAGCTCGGCGTCATCTCCAAGCAGAACCAGCGGCCCGTCATAGCCTTCATCGCGCAAGCTCGCCGCCACCTGCACGCCGCCATGTCCTGTACCGACGATCACCACGCCATTGGCCATCGCTCACTCCCCTTTGTGCGGAGGGGGGTCGCACCAGCGATAGCGCGCTGTCAAGTGCCCGTTTCACGACTGGCTCAACAATGGCAGGATTCAGCCCCTTGCTTACAGCACCCGCTTCGTTCAGAAGCATCGCCCGGCTCGCAGTCCGGCGAAGGAGTATTGAAGCAGGACTTCCATGAGTTCAGGTAATCAGGTTTTTGCCAGTCCCTGGCGCGAAGAAATTCGCGCAACGATGGCGCTCGCCTGGCCAATGATCCTGACAAACCTCGCGCAAGTGGCCATGACGGTCACGGACGTTGCGATCATCGGACGCCTCGGCCCTGGCCCGCTGGCGGCTGGTGCGCTGGGCTCTAACCTCTATTTCGCCGCGCTGATTTTTGGTCTTGGACTCGCCTACGCAACCTCGCCAATGATGGCTGCCGAACTGGGTCGCAAAAAGCATTCTGTGCGTGATGTCAGGCGCACGGTTCGTCAGGGTCTTTGGTTGTCCGTCCTGGTGTCCATTCCTCTATGGGTTATTTTGTGGAACGGGGAAGCAATCCTGCTGGCAATGGGGCAAAAGCCGGAGCTGGCCGAACAGGCAGGCATCTATCTCCGCTGTCTGCAATGGGCGATCCTGCCATTCTACGGCTACATAGTGCTACGTTCCTTCATATCGGCGCTCGAACGCCCCGGCTGGGCGCTTGCCGTCATGATCGTTGCCGTTGTTCTAAATGCAGTAGCAAACTGGCTTCTGGTTTTTGGAAATCTTGGTTTTCCGAGAATGGGCATTGCAGGGTCCGGTATTGCTACCAGTTTCGCATCACTGTTCATGTTTGTCGGGCTTGCGCTGGTTACGATTTATGAGCGTCGCTTCCGTCGGTACCGGCTATTCGGCAGATTCTGGCGTGCGGACTGGCCACGCCTTATAGCCCTGTTAAAACTCGGCGCACCCATCTCCGGCATTCTGGCTTTTGAGGTAACGATCTTTAACGCAGCGGCCTTCCTGATGGGTCTGATTGACCCCGTTCAGCTGGCGGCCCATGCTATTGCTTTGCAAATTGCTTCAGTCACTTTCATGGTTCCCCTCGGCATTGGACAGGCAGTGACTGTGCGGGTTGGTCTCGCCTTTGGTGCAGGCGACCATGAAGGTGTCAGACGTTCTGGCTGGACCGCGTATACGATCGGCGTTTCCTTCATGGCCTTGATGGCCCTTGCAATGGTCGCACTGCCAGAACTCCTGATCTCAGCATTTATCGACCTTTCTGATCCGAAAAATGCGGCCGTCATCGCCTATGCCGTTACGTTTCTGACAATGGCCGCCCTCTTTCAGGTTGCCGACGGAGCGCAGGCGGTCGGCGCGGGGATGTTGCGCGGATTGCAAGACACAAACGTTCCGATGCTATATGCCGCAATCGGATATTGGGGAATTGGGCTGCCGCTCGGCGTGCTTCTGGCATTCCACTTCGACTATGGCGGCGTCGGAATCTGGCTCGGCCTGTGCATCGGACTTGCGGTCGTGGCAGTGCTGTTGCTTTATCGCTGGCTGCGCCGGGACGCATTGCAGCTCATGCAAAAACCCATTGTGTGAGATGCAAAATTTTTCAATGCTGCTTAATGTGTCGAGCGTGATCGCGGGGGACGAAAGATGGCCACAACCGATATAGCCCGCAGGGTCTACGATCACACCTGGAAGCTTGACCCTATCATACGCAGCCTGCTCGATACGGATTTCTACAAGCTGCTGATGCTGCAAATGATCTGGGGCATGTATCCCAAGGTCGACGCGACTTTCTCTCTCATCAACCGCACCACCAAGGTGAAGCTTGCGCAAGAGATTGACGAGCAGGAGCTGCGAGACCAGCTTGATCACGCACGTACCGTGCGCATCAGCAAAAAGGAAATGATCTGGCTCGCCGGTAATACATTTTACGGTCGCAAACAGATATTTGAACCAGAGTTCCTTGCATGGCTGGAGGAGTTCCGGCTCCCCGAGTACAGGCTGGAGCGTGTTGGGGATCAGTTCGAGCTCGAATTCCCCGGTCCATGGATGTACACGTCCATGTGGGAAATTCCGGCACTGGCAATCATCAATGAGTTGCGTTCACGCGCCGCAATGAAGAAATTCGGCCCATTCGAGCTGGATGTCCTTTATGCACGCGCCAAGGCGAAGATGTGGGGGAAAACCGAGAGGCTCAAGAAGCTTTCCGGTATAAGGATTTCGGATTTCGGAACCCGCCGCCGACACAGCTTCCTCTGGCAAAGGTGGTGCGTTGAGGCGCTGAAAGAAGGCATTGGCGATGCGTTCACGGGCACGAGCAACGTTCTGCTGGCGATGGACAATGACCTTGAAGCACTCGGTACGAATGCGCACGAGCTGCCAATGGTTTTCGCGGCCCTTACGAACAGCGACGAAGAACTGAAAAAGTCGCCATATCGCGTCCTGCAGGACTGGCAGCGCTACTATGGCGGCAATCTGCTGATCGTCCTGCCCGACGCATTTGGAACAGACGCATTTCTCAGGGACGCGCCCGACTGGGTAGCTGACTGGACCGGCTTCCGCCCCGATAGCGCACCGCCTATCGAGGGTGGTGAGCGCATCATTCGCTGGTGGCAGGAAAAAGGCGTTGACCCCAAAAAGAAGCTGCTCATTTTCTCCGATGGGCTTGACGTCGATACCATCGTAAAAACTTACAAGCATTTCGACGGGAAGGTCCGTATGAGCTTCGGCTGGGGGACCAATCTCACCAATGATTTCGAGGGATGTGCGCCCCGTCCGACCACACGGCTGGATCCAATTTCTCTGGTTTGCAAAGTGACCGAGGCCAACGGCAAGCCAGTTGTGAAGTTGTCAGATAATCCTGAAAAAGCCACGGGCGACCCCACGGAAATCAAACGCTATATTAAACTTTTCGGCGAAAGCGGACGGGTTCGGCAGAAGGTCTGGGTGTGACGGCAACTACATTCTCGGGTCGCAGTTTTTTCCTCGCATCGATTGCTGCCGGTGCAACCATCATCCCGCGCGACGCCTTCGCCCACGCCTCGGAGCGCGGTCACGTTCTGCTTTTGCCTACAGGATATTACCTGTTGGGCGGGGCATGTGCGGTCATTGCGAGTTTCGCCATACTTTTCTTCATACGCCCCGCCGCACTGGAAGCTTATCGCGCATTCCGGGTCCCCATTGCCCGTTCGCCGGAGAGGCTCAGATTTGCGACGAGCGCCCTGTCGTTTTGTTTTTTTGTGTTGCTTGTTTGCGCGGGATTTTTCGGCAGCCCCGATCCCACACACAACCCTCTGCCGCTGACGATCTGGACGCTTTTGTGGGTCGGGCTACTGTTGGCTCAAGGTTTAATTGGAAACATCTGGCACTGGATCGACCCCTGGTATGCGCCTTGCACCACCGTAAACGCGCTTTTCTCGCGTTCAGAACCCAAATTCAACAAGGAAGCGGCCAGCTATCTGCCAGCGCTCATTCTGTTTGCTGGCTTCGTCTGGTTCGAGCTGATTTATATCGCACCCGAGGACCCACCGCGGCTCGCATTCGTCGTGCTTGCTTACTGGCTGATTACTTTCGTGCTTGCGCTGATATTCGGCCACGAGCGCTGGACCCGCCAAGGTGAGTTCCTCACTGTTTTCTTCACCATGATTGGCCGCTTTGGCGTTCTGCAACCATCGACCGACGGATCAGGAACGATAGAGCTTCGCTTGCCGGGAGCGGCGGTCGCAGATGCTGAACCATTGCCAGCCAGTGGCATTGCATTCCTGCTGGCCAACCTTGCTGCTGTTTCTTTCGACGGATTTTCCAGGACCTTTGTCTGGCTGGGCAGCATAGGGATCAACCCGTTGGAGTTTCCAGGGCGCTCAGTTGTCATAGTTCCCAACACAATTGGGCTGGGCGGCGCAATGATCGCGTTTCCGATTGTTTTTGCCATACTCGTGCGTCTCGGTGAATCATTTGCGCGAACGAGCGCTCCTCGCTCGGTCGGGTTGCTGGCATGGTCGGTGGTGCCTATCGCACTGGCATACCACTTCGCACATTATCTCACTGCTTTTCTTGTCGACGCACAGGCGGCCCTGATCGCCCTGTCGGACCCGTTTGCGCGTGGCTGGGATCTGATTGGCCTGAGCCACCGCCCGCTTGAAGCCGGTATTGTCATGGGGCATGAAGCGGCGTGGGTGCTTTGGAACACGATAGCTGCCGCTATTATTGCAGGACATGTGCTTGCCGTTCTGATTGCCCATATGCTCGCGCTGCGTCTATATGGCGATGCTCGAACCGCCACGATCAGCCAACTTCCTCTCGCCATGCTTATGGTCGGCTATACACTGCTTGGACTTTGGCTTCTTTCAACGCCTTCTGCGGGCTGAATGGCTTGCGATACTCTCGCAATGATGATCTATTTCGCAGCCAAACTGATGCTTTACCAGCGAAGATAAGAGGGGGAACGGCATGACCAAGAAGTCTGCTCTGATTTTGCCATCCAGGTCGATTTCTCGTCGCGATGCACTGAAGGGAATCGCTGCTGCTGGTGCATTGTCTGTTGCGCCGGGATTTGTGCGTTATGCACAAGCGCAAAGCTCAGCCCCTATCAAGATCGGTTTCCAGGCGCATAAGACCGGGATCGGCGCAGCTTACGGACGCTGGTATGAGCGTACAACCGCTGCTGCTGTTAAGGCTATCAACGCCGCTGGTGGCATCAATGGCCGTCCGGTTGAGATTATCACCGAAGATGATGGCACAGACCCGAAGCGTGGCGCGGAAGTGGTGGCAAAACTTACCAACCAGCATCAGTGCGATATCGTGTATGGGACGCTGTTCAGCCACGTGGTTGTCGCTTCCGCTCCCGTAGCCGGTGAGCTAAAAGTCCCGTATTTCGTCGTTTCAGAAGGCTATCACGTCGCATCCGGCAAGATGAACCGCTACTGCTTCCAGCCGGGCATTACCGATGTGCGCTCGCAAGTTACCGCGATGGCCCCATGGGTTTCAGGAAACCTCGGCAAAAAAGTCACCATGATCTATCCGGATTATGCATTCGGTCACGACCATCGTGATTATTTCGCTCCAGCCATCAAGGCGGCTGGCGGCGAGGTAATCGCCCAGATTCCGATTCCCCCAACCGAAAGCAGCTTCACCAAATATTTCCCGCAAATACCGGCAGAAACCGAAGTGCTTTATCACGTCATGGTCGGCCCCGCCGTTCTGACCTTCGTCAAGGAACTGGGAGAATTCTACGGATCGAACAAACCCCAGCTATTCGGCTTCATCGATTCGCTGGAAGCGGTGGACATCAACAGTCCGGGTCTCGAATTCCTTGATGGTTCCCATTTCTGGGAGGGAAGCCCGCGCTATGCTCAGGCGAACGATAGCGAGGCCATGAAGGCGTATCGCGCTGCAGTCGGCATTGACGAGAATGGCGCAGCCGATGGCGATCCAAAGGATGTTTCCACCGCCGCCCACATGTTCGGCTGCTGGGAAACTCTTTACGTCATCAAGCAGGCAATGGAAGCTGCGGGTTATCAGGGTCCTGCGGATCGCGCAAAGCTTGTAGAAGCCACCGAGGCCATTCAGGGTTTTGACGAAGGGCCAGAGCACCCACAAGGTGACAAGGTTTTCGATGGCAAGCTGCATCAGGTTTATGGCCATCAGAACATTTCCAAGCTCGAGGGCGGCAAGCTGAATGTCGTGCACCGTACCGAGATAAAGGATGGCATGTACGAAGCCGAAGGCGATTATACCCAGCAGGCTCTGTAACGGTGATTGGTCTGCCGGATATTAGCCTCGACTCGGCATCCGCAATAAACACAGGCTTCAAAACGCATCTCGCGGGTTGTTGATCGCATGGCGTTTGGTCCGCACCTGCTGCTGGCAACTCTTGAAGGTCTGGTAACGGCTGCCGTTCTGTCTCTTACAGCGCTGGGCCTTTCCTTGGTCTTTGGTGTCATGCGCGTCGTAAACGTTGCGCATGGCGAGTTCTTCATGCTTGGCGCGGTGATTGCCTGGGGTGCTGCATCATTGTTTACCGGCAACGCAGCGCTCGGCTTTGTGGCAGCGCTGATCATCAGCCCTCTAGTTGTCGGGGCAGTTGCATTCATCTCTGAAAGGCTTGTTCTGCGGCGCGTCGAATACAATCCTGAAGCAACCATCGTTGCTACAATCGGGTTGCTTTATATCCTCCAGCAAGCAGCGCTGACTTTTTACGGGCCTGAAGCGCGTCCCGTGGAAGCGCCTTTTAACCTGCGCATTCAACTGCCGTGGTTCGGTTATTCCGGCTACAAGCTTTTCGTCATCGCTGCAGCGATTGTACTATTGCTGTTGGTCTGGCTTATTCTCACCCGAACACGCATCGGCCTTGTCATGCGCGCCACGCAAATCGACAGGGAAATGGCCCGTGCGTTCGCCATTCCGGTTGATCGTGTTTATGCGGGCGTTTTCGCGTTGGGAGCTATGCTGGCCGCCATCGCCGCAGTGTTGATCGTCCCGATACAGCAAGCCCACTATCTGATGGGCCTCGATCCACTCCTGCTTTCTTTCATCGTCGTCATTATTGGCGGCCTTGGTTCGCTGCGAGGAACATTGGTGGCCGCGCTCATTATCGGGGTTTCGGACGGCATAATTGCCATGTTCTTCTCCCCAACGCTGGCCAAGATGATCGCCACCGCCGCCGTCGCTCTGGTGCTGGTGTTCCGCCCACAGGGATTGTTCGGAACAGCGACAAGATGAATCTGGGCAAGCAAATCTTCCTGCATCTTCTTGTGATCGCGCTCTTGGCCGGCCTCGAATATTTGTTGCCCGTCTACCATCAGGGCGTTTTCGCGCGCGTTATGGTGCTGGCTGTATTCGCTATGGGTTACAATATCCTGTTTGGATACACAGGCTTGCTCAGCCTCGGCCATGCAATGTTTTTCTCCGCTGGCCTCTATGGCGCGGGAATGACCGTTTACCACCTCGATTGGGGACTGCCGCTGGCGTTTCTGACGGGGATCTTTTGCGCCGCCGCGCTTTCGCTTTTGATTGGCCTGTTGGCTCTGCGCACGACCGGCGTGGCCTTCATGATCGTAACCATGATGTTTGCGCAAGTCTTCTTTCTTGCCACGCTCTATTTCGGAGAATGGACGCGGGGCGACGAAGGTATCGTGCTGCCTCAGGCGACTAGATTGATCGAGTTTTCAGGGTTGCACTTCGATTTTTCAAACCCCGTCACACGCTATTACGCGGCGCTGGTACTGTTTGCCGTCGTGCTTTTCATCACGCTGGGCATTGTAAGATCGCGTTTCGGGCGCGTTCTGGTTGCCATTCGCGAGAATGAGGAACGTACGCGAATGCTCGGCTACAACGTGTTTGCCAACAAATTGTGGGCGCTGGTAATCTCGGCTGGGATATCGGGTGCCGCCGGTGCCGCATATGCTCTCCTGTTCGGCTATGTGGGCTCAACATTTGCTTCGGTGCAATATTCCATACTGCCATTACTATGGGTGTTGCTGGGCGGCGCCTCCACAACGCTCGGGCCGCTGATCGGCACCGTGCTGATGTACTATCTCGTTGATTTTTCGAGCGACGTGCTTGCCCGTGCCGTGCCTGACTGGAATTTCTCCTATCTCGGCGTTGTGGGCGTCGCCCTCATCCTCCTCGTGCTTTTCTTTCCGAAAGGTATTCTGGGCACAATACGCGCTCGCTGGGCGAGGTGGCTGCCATGAAGCCACTATTGATCGCGCGCAATCTTTCGCGCCATTTCGGCGGGCTGAAAGCCGTGGATATGGTAGATTTTTCCGTAGACGCCGGAGAAGTTCGAGCGGTCATTGGTCCCAATGGTGCTGGCAAAACGACGCTGGTAAGCCTGTTGTGCGGAAGAATTCAGCCTTCCTCCGGCGTGATAGGGTTCAACGGCCAGGATATAACGCGAATGCCGGCGCATTTACGCGTTCGCGCGGGCATAGCCTATACGTTTCAGATCACGAGCATTTTCCCGAATTTGCCCGTATACGACAATATTGCACTCGCGGTGCAGCGCACGCTTGCTGATGGCCGCTCGCGAAAAGCGCTGGACGCCAGCGTTCGTGATGCAATGCTCCATGTCGGGTTAACGGAACGCGCATCAACGCCCGCAGCCGCGCTTTCATATGGCCACCAGCGCCTTCTCGAAATTGCCATGGGTTTGGCGCTCCATCCGCGCCTGCTTATACTTGACGAGCCGACGCAGGGCCTGTCCGACGGAGAGGTCAAGGACTTCATCAAGCTTGTGCGCACCATCCGCAAGGAAGCGACGATCCTGTTGATCGAACACAATATGGACGTGGTGATGAAGCTGGCAGACCGCATTACCGTCATGGACAGCGGGCGCATTCTGGCCGAAGGCTCACCCCGGTCCATTCGCGCCAATGCGAAGGTACAGCAAGCCTATCTGGGGACCGCCGATGCCTGAGGCGCTCGCCATTTCCGGACTGGATTGTTTCTACGACGAAACGCAAGTTCTGTTCGGGTTCGAGATTCAACTTGAAAAGGGCGAGGTGCATTGCCTGTTTGGCCGCAATGGCGCAGGCAAGACGACCGCGCTCAAGGCGATAATGGGATTGCTGCCTGCTCGCGTCGGATCGATCCGGCTTGGCGAACTGGACCTCACAAAGCTGTCCGCGGAGGAGATTGCCCGGTCCGGCGTGGCGTATGTGCCGCAAGGGCGCCGTCTGTTTGGCGAACTGACCGTTGCCGAGAATATCGAGATCGGGCTTATGGCGCGCGGTAAGGGAAAAGAGACCCGCGAAGCGGTGCTCGATCTTTTTCCATTGCTGCGTGAAAGGCTGAAGCAACGCTCATCCACCCTGTCGGGCGGTGAGCAACAGATGCTCGCTATGGCCCGTGCACTTTGCCTTGAACCCAAAGTCCTCTTGCTGGACGAACCGACCGAAGGCCTGATGCCTTCCATGATCGCCCGGATCAGGGAAACCGTATCATCCTTGGGAGAAAGAGGCGTCTCGACATTGCTCGTCGAACAGCGTGTGGATGCGGTTCTGCCCGTCGCCAATCGCGTGACCTTCATTGAGAACGGTCGCAATGTTGAAACGGTACCAGTTGAGGCCCTTCGCGCCGATCCCGAGCTTGCCAAAAAATATGTTGGTGTCAGTTAGCGGGAGCACCGCGACTTGTCTTTCGTATAGGTCTTGTGCGCCAATAGGTGGAAGCGATGAGGAACCACACCTCAATAGGTCAGCTAAACCGTTTTAGTAATTGACCAATTTCGAATCCCGGTTGCCGAACGCGGTTTTTTTACCTATGCCGCCTCTCAGAATTGTTTTTTCCCGGAGGATTTGAAGTGGCCCGCATTACCCTCAGGCAGTTGCTCGACCATGCCGCCGAGCATGGCTATGGCGTTCCAGCCTTCAACATCAACAATATGGAGCAGGCGCTAGCCATCATGGAAGCTGCCGCGTCTGTTGAGGCTCCGGTCATCATTCAGGCGTCACGCGGCGCGCGCGCCTATGCCAACGACATCATGCTCAAGCACATGATGGACGCTGTAACGGAAATCTACCCACACATACCGGTTTGCGTTCATCTCGACCACGGCAATGAGCCTGGCACCTGCATGACCGCGATTCAGGCTGGCTTCACGTCGGTCATGATGGACGGCTCCCTGAAGGAAGATGGCAAGACCCCCGGCGATTGGGATTACAACGTTGGCGTGACGAAGAAGGTCAGTGAAATGGCCCATCTCGGCGGCATTTCCGTTGAAGGTGAGCTCGGCGTTCTTGGAAGCCTTGAGACCGGTATGGGCGACAAGGAAGATGGTCACGGTGCCGAGGGCAAACTCAGCCACGACCAGCTTCTCACCAACCCTGATGAGGCGGTCAAATTCGTCAAGGAAACGAAAGTGGACGCGCTCGCGATTGCCATGGGCACCTCGCACGGCGCATACAAGTTCAGCCGCAAGCCGGACGGGTCTGTTCTGGCGATGAACGTTATCGAAGAAATTCACCGCAAGCTTCCGAACACGCACCTTGTGATGCATGGCTCGTCTTCTGTGCCGGAGGAGTTGCAGGAGATCATCAACAAGTACGGCGGCAAGATGAAGCCTACATGGGGCGTTCCGGTCGAAGAGATTCAGCGCGGTATCAAGAACGGCGTTCGCAAAATCAATATCGACACCGACAACCGTATGGCGCTGACTGGCGCAATCCGGAAAGTCATGGCCGAGGAGCCAAGCGAATTCGACCCGCGCAAATATCTCAAGCCGGCAATGGAAGCCATGACCAAGCTTTGCAAGCAGCGCCTTGAAGAGTTTGGAACTGCGGGCCAAGCCAGCAAGATCAAGCCGCTTCCGCTTCATGAGATGGCGAAGCGCTACAAGAACGGCAGCCTTGATCCCAAGATCGGCTGATCAACAAAAAGCCAGCCTCCGGGCTGGCTTTTCTCTTAGTGGCCGCCCGAGAAGGCCAGCATGATAACGCCTCCAGCGACAATGATTGCGGAAATGATCCGCCCTTGCCAGGGTCGCTCTCCGAACATCAACACGCCGATCAGGGCGGCGATTATCACACCAGATTCGCGCACCGCCGAGACCGCACCAATGGGCGCGATGGTTTTTGCATAAAGAACGATCCCGTAGGCGGCTATTGAAACGACGCCGCCGATCAACCCAAGCATGAATGTCCGTCGGTCGAACTCGATATTGTTTCGTCGACGCATCGCCAGAACCGCAATGACGACGGGCGATTCCAGAAGCGACAGCCAGCCAATATAGCCGAACGGATCTCCCGCCCAGCGAACGCCGATGCCGTCTGCCACTGAATAGGCGGCGATTGTAAGCCCAAGCATAATCGCTGCAACAAGCGCCCGCCGGTCAGCATGAGCGGCGCCACGCTGGAAAGCAAGGAAGCCGATGCCCGCCGAGACCGTCAGCAACCCGGCAATTGCGAGCGGAGACAAGGTTTCTCCAATCAGCAAATACGCTCCCATCGCGACAAGCGCCGGGGCAACGCCACGCGAGATTGGATAAACCTGACTCAGATCGCCCAAGCGATATGCGTGAAACATCAGCGCGTAGTAAACATAGTGAAGAACGGCCGACGCCGCGATAAAGGGCCAGCTTGCTGGAGCCGGTGTATCCGAGAACAAAATGAGGGTCAGGCCCGCGACCGCATTGACGGTGGCTATTGCCGCGATGGTCAACGACCTGTCCGACGCAGCCTTGACCACTGCATTCCAGCTTGCGTGCAGAACCGCAGCGGTCAGGACGAGCGTTAGGGCGAAGCTGGACATTATGTGAGGCCGAACGTTGAGCAAAAGCGGAAGAATATCCGCCCAAGCTTCATTCCCGTCTGGCGGGCGCGCGTCAATATTGTTTAGCCGTCAAAGTGCAGTGGAGCGGTCGAAATGCCGGCCTGGCTCATCCTGTCACGCGCGAATGGCCCAAACGGAGCGGGCTATTCCTTGACCGAAGCCACGGTAGAGGTTTGGCCCTTGCGAATTGCAACCCAGCGGCCGGTATTCTCTTCCGACTGCCGCTTCAGATAGAGATACCCTGTTTCGCGCCATTCCCGCACTTCGTCGCTCAGATTGTCGAGAATGAAATCACCCTCATCTGTACGCACGGTAAGTACAGCGTGGCCTTCACCATCAGGCTTGCGGACAACCGTAATCAGCAGGTTTGTCAGCGACAGGCCTGCCTGGCGCAACTCTCTCTGCTTTTCCAGAACATAGTCTTCGCAGTCGCCAACGCCATTTACGGGCAGCGTCCAGACTTCGTCCTTGCCATAAACCTCGTTGTCACTCATCGGCTTGATGCGCTTGTTCACGCTGTCATTTACCGTGACGATGATATCCCACAGCGCCGCACTCATCACCTCGGGGCGCGTATCGCGAGAACGCACCGCGCATTCTTGCGGGTTAATTTGGCAAAACTCGTAGTGGCCAATAGGCTGCGAGGTCAGCCCGCCAACGACCATTGTCGAGCCGGCATGTGCCAATCCGCTCGCAGCGCCGAGCAAAGCGACGGTGGCCGCAACGCGCGCAGCAAATCTAAAACCAGAGATGGAATTGGCGGCCCGTCCCATATGCCCCTCTTCATCGTTAATGAAAAGTTAATGGGGAGCAGGGCTTTGAGTCAATTCGGTGTAGTTACCAAACTGTAAATATGGTTACCGCGCGGCGGCGATGCGACGGAACTGCAACAGAAAAGGGCGAGACATGCCATCTCGCCCTTGGTTCAACGCCAGATTTTATCGCGAGCGCTATTTGCTTCGGCTTGTGGAGGAGCGAACAAGCCTTGGCTTCGGGGCTGCCTGTTTCAACTTGCCGTGGCTTTGCATGAAATCAACGATGCGCGGCACAATCTCCGAGCGAAAACGCGAACCATTGAACACCCCGTAGTGTCCCACCTTTGGCTGAACATAGTGGGCCTTACGCGATTGCGGGATGTTCACGCACAAATCATGCGCCGCCTCGGTTTGTCCAAGACCGGAGATGTCGTCGTTCTCGCCTTCCACCGTGAACAACGCCACGTTCCGGATTGCCGCGCAGTCGACCAGATTGCCACGATGCATCATCTCGCCCTTCGGCAAGGCGTGGCGCACAAAAACAGTATCAACCGTTTGCAGATAGAACTCGGCAGTCAGGTCCATCACCGCCATATATTCATCATAGAAATCGCGGTGCTTTTCGGCGCTATCCCCGTCGTTCTTGACGAGATTCATATAGAAATCCTTGTGGGCCATGATGTGCCGGTCAAGGTTCATGCTCATGAAGCCTGAAAGTTGCAGAAAGCCGGGATAGACTTCGCGCCCGACGCCCGGCAGCGGCCAGGGAACCTGCATGATGACGTTATCGCGGAACCAATTGATGCCCTTCTGCTCAGCAAGCAGATTGACCGCAGTCGGGTTGCGGCGTGTATCGATCGGCCCACCCATCAACGTCATGGTTGCCGGGGAGAAACCGTCTCCGCGGGCTTCCATAACCGCGGCAGCAGCCAACACCGGAACTGATGGCTGGCACACGCCGATGATGTGCGTGTCCTCACCCAGTTCGTGAAGCATTTCGATCAGGTAGTCGATATAGTCGTCCAGATCGAAACGCCCGTCCGCGACGGGTACCATACGCGCATCGATCCAGTCGGTAATGTAAACCTCAGCGTGAGGGAGCATGGCTTCCACAGTGCCGCGCAACAGGGTCGCATAGTGGCCGGACATTGGAGCGACGATCAGAACTTTGGGATCTGGCCGGCGATCTGTCGGCAAGTCGCGCTCGAAATGGATCAGATTGCAGAATGGCCGTGACCACACGACTTCCTCGACGACTGAAACGGTCTGGAAATCAACTTTGGTCGAATTCAACCCGAATTCAGGCTTGCCGTAGCGCCGCGTCGTTCGCTCAAATAGCTCTGCCGAGGCTGCAATCATCCTGCCAAAGGGCGTGTGCGACAACGGATTTAGAGGGTTCGTATAGAATATGCGCGTTGCATCGCTCATAGCCCGGAAAGGTTGCAGCGCAGCATAATTCAATTCGTACAATTGGTAGAACATTGGTGTTCGCCTTGCCTGAAGTTCAACGCCCGCCAGCGAACGCAGTTTCAACAAAGCAAGTTAGCAAAGAAATGTTGCGATGCAATAGGGTGCACCGCAACAAAATTTCCCTGCTATTGGTCCAACCCGAGAAAAGCGGCCCGCTTACGCTGCCTCGACAATGACAATCTCGCCATCGGCAAATTGCTGCCGGATAGACTTTGCGTGTTGGTATTCCGGTGAGTTATAGCAAGCGTGTGCATCCTCGAAGGAGGCAAACTCGATTATGACGTTGCGACCTCGGCCCTGGCCTTCGACAGCTTCGGCCTTGCCGCCGCGCGCCAGAAACCTTGCGCCAAAGCGTTCAAATGCCGGTTTGGCGGCCGCCACATATCCCTTGTATCCTTCAGGATCACGGACGTCGACACGAGCAATCCAGTAGGCTTTTGGCATGTAGTCCCTCTCAGGCGGCTTGCATTTCGGCAATGATAGCGCTTGCCGCGGCCTTTCTGTCAACAGCCCCGACAATCGGTCGAGCGACAACGAGGTGGCTTGCGCCACGTCTGATCGCATCAGCCGGTGTAACCACCCGCTTCTGGTCGCCGTGATCAGAGCCCGCGGGGCGTATGCCCGGCGTGACGACAGCCATGTCAGGGCCGACAACGTTTCGCACCGCAGCAGCTTCGTCGGCGGAACAAACAATTCCGCCCATTCCGGCGCTCCGCGCCTGCTCCGCGCGCCGCAAAACCAATGTGCGCGGATCGGATTGGTAGCCAGCGTCTGCCAGATCCTGCGCGTCCATCGAAGTCAGCACAGTGACCCCGAGCAGGCAAAGGTTCGAGCCTCTCGCCGCATCCACAGCAGCCTTCATCGCTTTCGGGTAAGCGTGAAGCGTCAGCATTGTCATTCCCATGCGCACCACCGCTTCCACGCCTTTGGCCACGGTGTTGTCAATGTCCAGCAGCTTGAGGTCGAGGAAGACTTTCACGCCGCTCTTTGCGAGCTGTTGAGCAAAGTCTAGTCCGCCGGGTGCGTAAGCAAGCTGGTAGCCGATCTTATAGAAATTGACCGTTTCGCCGAGCTCAAGAACGATGCTCTCGGCTTCCTTGATCGTTGGAATATCGAGCCCAACAATAAGCCGGTCGCGCATCGGGTCCCCAGTCATTTTCTAATCCATTTGCATACAGAGTGAGGCTGTCTCGATCAGGGCCTTGCAGGTCCTGTTCATGCCATTGCGCAAGCGCTCTTCCTTGAAATCGCCATTCTGGTCAAAAGCCTCGCCCGCATTGGGAACAGAGACCTGCGATGCAATTACATCCATCTGGATGTGCGCAAGAACCTGCCGCAAGTGCGATGCGCTACGGATGCCTGCAAAATGCCCGTTTGAAGAACAGCATATGCAACCAATCCTGCCGCTGAATGCGCGGATCGGCTTGCCGTTTTCTTTCGCCCTGCTAATCCAGTCGATTGCATTCTTCAACAGGGGCGGGATCGAGCCATTATACTCCGGGGTGCAGATCATGACGGCATCATGAGAGGCGAACAGGCGGGCAAGCTTGATAGCGTTTTCCGGAACGCCTTCTTCCGTCTCAAGATCCTGATTCATTATTGGCAGCGGATAGTCGCCAAGCGAAATGCGCGTGACCTCCGCGCCCTGCAAAGCCAGTTCTTTCTGCGCGGCGGCTGCAACCTTGCCGCTATAAGCGCCAGTGCGGATCGACCCCGCAAAGAGGAGGATGCGCGGTGGTCTCGTCAATGATTCAGCCTCCGGCGATACACCCAAAGCTGGGCTGGCGGGATGTTGCGCAAGATAAAATCACAATGCTCGACCGTATAATCTCCCAATCCCGGAGGGATGGGCGATTTGGGCCCATAGGTGATTTGCACGACAGGGCGTCCGGCGGGCAACCGGTCAAGCAACGACTCAACATACTGGACGCGCTTCTGAACGGGGAAGTTCAAGAGCGGCACACCCGATACGACCGAGTCGAATAATTTCGGAGCGTCAGGCCCGAGAGTGCTATCAATGTCAAAGGCATCGCCTTCGATCACATTAACCTGCGGGTAAAGCCGACGCAGGTGGAGCACAAAGTCATGCGAATATTCGAGCGCATAGAGATCGGCGGGCTTCACTCCGTGTTTGAGAATGTACTTGGTAATGATGCCGGTGCCTGGCCCGCATTCCAGCACGGGCAAACCCGAATGCACGTCAATCACCGAAGCCATCTTGCGCGCGGTCACTGAACTGGTGGGCATGATTGCCCCAACCGCCTTCGGCTTGTCGATCCAGCCCTTGAAGAACTTCAGCTCGTCATCAAATTTTGTAGCGAGCTTGCGAAGTCTCAGACCAGCCATCGGCAAATCCCTTCAATTACATTGCGCAACTGCAGTCCGCCCAAATCACAGAGCAGGGCGTTGTGGTGCACCCGACTACCACCATAACGCACAAACGCAAGGCGAAAGAACGGTGGGCCGGTCTACTCGCCAAAAGATTCAAAGAATTCTTTCATTCGCGAAAAGAACCCTGCGGATTGCGGAGAATTTTCCTTCGAGGACAAGGCGTCGAACTCTTCCAGCAATTCCCTTTGTCGTTTGCTGAGATTTTGCGGCGTTTCAACAACAGTCTGTATATAGAGGTCGCCCATTTGAGGCTGGCGCAGGACAGGCATTCCTTTGCCTTTCATGCGAAATTGCTTGCCGTTCTGGGTGCCTTCGGGAACTTTCACGCGTGTTTGAGTGCCATCCAGCGTCGTCACCTCAAACTGCCCGCCAAGAGCAGCGGTAGTCATGGAGATCGGGACGCGACAGTAAAGGTCCGCACCATCGCGCTGAAAAAATTCATGCGGTTTGACTGCAAGAAATATGTAGAGGTCGCCAGATGGACCGCCACGCAAGCCAGCCTCGCCTTCATTGGCCAGACGAATACGCGTCCCATCTTCGATACCAGCCGGAATATTGACCGACAGCGAACGTTCCTGAACCGTGCGCCCCTGTCCCGAACATTTCGGGCAAGGGTCCTTGATCGTCTGCCCGCGCCCCTGACACTGTGGGCAGGCGCGCTCCACAGAAAAGAAGCCCTGGCTGGCGCGAACCCGACCATGGCCGCCGCACATGTTGCAAATTACCGGCTGCGTGCCGGGCTTGGCACCGGTCCCGGAGCATTCGGTGCACGAAATGGATGAGGGAACGCGAATTTGCGCGGTTTTGCCGGAATAGGCTTCTTCCAGCGTTATTTCCATATTGTAGCGCAAGTCTGCGCCGCGATCGCGTCCGCCGCTTGATCTGCGGCGACCGCCGCCCATCATCTCTCCGAAAATATCTTCGAATATGTCGGAAAAGCCGCCGCCGCCAAAACCATTGGAGAACCCGCCGCCACCGCCGCCATTCTCAAACGCGGCATGGCCGAAACGATCATATGCCGCACGCTTCTGGGGATCTTTGAGGCATTCATATGCCTCTCCAATCTCCTTGAATTTTACCTCGGCTTCGTGGTCTCCCGGATTCCTGTCCGGATGGAACTTCATGGCCAGCTTTCTATAAGCGGCCTTGAGCTCCTTTTCATCGGCTCCACGCGAAACGCCCAGCGTCTCGTAGAAATCAGCTTTCATATCGTCCCGCCCGACATGTCCGGCAATGCCAAACAACCATTAGGTCCCTCACAGGATTGCAAAAAGCCCGGCATGACGCCGGGCTTTCCGATTGTGGCTGCTGTTACGCAGACTTTTTCTTGTCATCCTCGTCGATTTCTTCGAAATCGGCATCCACGACATCACCATCCTTGGCCGCATCAGCCCTGGCGTCAGCTTCTGCCGCTTCTGCCTGAGAGGCTTCATACATCGCCTGACCAAGCTTCATCGAAACTTCGGTCAAGGTCTGGGCACGGGAGTTGATCGCCTCAACGTCTTCGCCTTCCACAGCACTCTTGAGCGCTGCAATGGCTTCCGTGATTGAATTGCGATCAGCCTCAGAAACCTTTTCACCAAAGTCCTTGAGAGACTTTTCGGCGGAGTGGATCAGCGCTTCACCCTGATTGCGGGCTTCCACGAGTTCACGGCGCTTCTTGTCGGCTTCGGCGTGAGCCTCGGCATCCTTCACCATTTTGTCGATGTCAGCGTCTGAAAGACCGCCAGAAGCCTGAATTCGGATCTGGTGCTCTTTACCGGTTCCCTTGTCCTTAGCCGAGACGTTGACAATACCGTTCGCGTCAATGTCGAAGGTCACCTCGATCTGCGGTACGCCACGCGGTGCAGGCGGAATGCCGACAAGGTCAAACTGCCCAAGCAGCTTGTTATCGGCCGCCATTTCGCGCTCGCCCTGGAATACGCGGATCGTCACAGCCGACTGCGCATCCTCTGCCGTCGAGAACACCTGGCTCTTCTTGGTCGGGATCGTCGTGTTCCGCTCAATCAGACGGGTGAAAACACCGCCCAGCGTTTCGATGCCCAATGAAAGCGGCGTCACATCGAGCAGAAGCACGTCCTTGACATCGCCCTGCAGAACGCCGGCCTGGATAGCTGCACCAAGTGCGACGACCTCGTCCGGGTTAACGCCCTTGTGCGGTTCCTTGCCGAAGAACTGCTTCACGATTTCCTGAATCTTCGGCATGCGGGTCATGCCGCCGACCAGAACAACCTCGTCGATTTCGCCCGGCTTGAGCCCGGCATCCTTGAGCGCTGCCTTACATGGCGCAATGGTGCGCTGAACCAGATCGTCAACCAGGCTCTCAAGCTTGGCGCGGGTCAGCTTCAATGTCAGGTGCTTCGGACCGGTCTGATCCGCCGTGATGAACGGCAGGTTGATCTCGGTCTGAGCAGAAGACGACAATTCGATCTTGGCCTTCTCGGCAGCTTCTTTCAGACGCTGCAAGGCAAGCTTGTCGTTCTTCAGATCAATGCCCTGTTCCTTCTTGAACTCGTCAGCGAGGTATTCCACCAGACGCATGTCGAAGTCTTCACCGCCAAGGAAGGTGTCACCGTTGGTGGACTTAACTTCAAACACGCCATCGCCGATCTCAAGAACGGAAATGTCGAACGTGCCGCCGCCAAGGTCGAACACGGCAATGGTTTTGCCGTCCTTCTTGTCGAGGCCATAGGCAAGGGCCGCAGCCGTCGGCTCGTTGATAATGCGCAGAACTTCAAGACCGGCAATCCTGCCTGCATCTTTCGTCGCCTGGCGCTGAGCGTCGTTAAAGTAGGCGGGAACGGTGATAACAGCCTTATCGACCTTCTCGCCGAGATAAGCTTCAGCCGTTTCCTTCATCTTCTGAAGAATCATTGCCGAGATCTGGCTGGGCGACTGGTTTTTGCCACCTGCCTCGACCCAAGCGTCACCATTGTCGCCTTTGGCGATCTTGTAAGGAACAAGCTTCTTGTCCTTTTCGGTGACCGGATCGTCATAGCGGCGACCAATAAGGCGCTTGACTGCAAAAACTGTATTTTCAGGATTGGTAACTGCCTGGCGCTTGGCCGGCTGCCCAACGAGGCGCTCGCCATCGCCGGTGAATGCGACGATTGATGGCGTCGTGCGCGCGCCTTCAGCATTCTCGATTACCTTCGCGTCCTTGCCGTCCATGACAGCAACGCAGGAATTGGTTGTTCCCAAATCAATGCCGATAACTTTTGCCATGTTCTTCTCTCCGTTTAGCAGGCTTTCAGGACCCCGAAGGCATTCCGGCGAAAGCCCCTTTCGAATGGATTTCCCTGTGACCGTCCATCAGTGCGACGAACTTTTGCAAGGCTGCGGCGTATATAGGAACAGGTCACTATCCACGCAAGCGCCTTGAGTATATTCACCGCGCCGTTTTTACCTTTATGCAAATACGCAAACGGCGCCGCATCAGCGGCGCCGGAATTCCCATGCCGCCACTACGCTTAGTCGTCGAGCAGGCCGCCCGACTTGCCGCGCTTTGCCGGAGCCGAAGGCTTGTTGCGATTCGCCATGAAGCGATCGAACTCCTCCTGATCCTTCGCACGACGCAGTTCGCGGGCATACGCATCGAACTCATCGCGCATTTCGTCGAGCTTGCGGCGCTCTTCATCGAGGCGTTCAAGCTCCTTTTCCCGCCAATCGTCAAATGCAACATTTCCGGTACGTGCATTCGCTGTCCAGCTCGACTTGCGGCAACCCGCGAATAGGCCATCAGTTGCGCGGTTTACATCGCGCTTGAAGCCATCAAGCCTGTCGCCCCAGATGATGTAAGCGAGCATCGCCAGACCAAGCGGCCAGAAAACCACAAAGCCGATCACCATCAGCGCAATTGTTGCCGGCGTCCAAGCCGGACGGATCAAAGCAGTCGTTGTCATCTTCTCCCGTTCCTTCGGTTGGAGCAGCAGCACACAACCGGCTGCCTCCATTCGACATGGGAAAGCAATTGCGGCCATTCAAGAACTTCGTCCGCAAAAGCCGGAATTTATTTGCTTCGGATCACTTGCTTGCCCGCATCCAGCCCGAGCACCAGAAGCCCACCAACCAAACCCCAGAAAGCCGACCCGATGCCAAAAAGCGTGAGGCCGGAAGCCGTGACTACGAATGCCGTTGTGGCGGCGAACCGTTCCTCAACTTCCGCAAGCGAAATGGCAAGCGCGTTTGTGAGTGCCGGCAAAAGCGCAAGACCTGCAACCAGCGCAATCAATGCAGGCGGCAGCACAGCAAAAATCGCCACGAGCGAGGCACCAAAGATCGCGAAAATCAGGTAAAACACAGCGTAGAAAGGCCCGGTTTTCCAGCGTTCTGCGGGGTCGGGATGCACATCCGGTCCCGTGCAAATCGCCGCCGAGATTGCTGCCAGATTCGACGTGGATGCGCCGAACGGCGCAGTCAACAGAGAAACAACTCCTGTGATTCCAATGAGCGGCCCTGCGGGCGGGTTATACCCGGCGGCCTTCAGCACGGCCAATCCCGACAGGTTCTGCGAGGCCATGGTGACGAGATAGAGCGGGATCGCCAGACCGAACAGCGCCCCTGCGGTGAACGATGGCGATATCAGCGTGAGTGTCGAGAGTTCAGGAGCAGGCAATGTTCCCACGCGCCCGGTAACAAACGCCAGCACCCCGCCTCCTATCAGCACCGCCAAAACTGAAAGAGACGGATTCACCAGCCTGAACAGAAGAAACATGGCAATGAGGGGCAATATCAACAATGGGTCTATCGGCACAGTTTTGACCGCATTGATCGCAAAGGTCACGACGATGCCCGCCAGCATTCCCGAGGCCACAGAGTGCGGAATACGCGAGATTATCCGCGTCAGCGGCTTGAACAGGCCGGTGGCTATCAGCAAAACGGCAGCGACGATGAAAGCGCCCACTGCCTCGGAAATATTGAAGCCGGAGGACGCGGCAATCAGCGCTGCGCCCGGTGTGGACCAAGCCGAAATCACCGGCATTCTGGTGCGCCAGGATAGCCAAAGGCTCTCCACCGCCATGGCGATGCAAAGCGCTGTCACCCAGCTTGCTGTTTGCAACTGCGTTGCGCCAACCGCATTGGCGGCTGCGATGATAATCGCCAGCGTTCCACCGAAGCCAACAATTGCTGCGACGAAAGCCGCACTGGGTATTGAAAGACGCATCAGTCGATCCGCTCAATCATGCCCTCGACCGCCGAAATCAGCATTTCGAGATCCTGAGGTCGGGACAGCCTGTGGTCACCTTCCGGAACCAGCGAAAGCGTCACGTCATCGGACGGCATGAGGCTGGCAAGCTTTAGAGCATGTGAAAATGGCACATCAGGATCGGCAACACCCTGTATGATATGAACCGGGCAATGCGTATCCAGCGGGCCACCCATCACCAGATTTCTTGCCCCATCCTCAATCAGCGCGCGCGTATATATATATTGTTGGTCCGAGTATTCGGACGGTTCCTCGAAATAGCCGCGCTGCTCAAGATCGCGCCTCTGCGCATCTGTAAGCTTTGGCTCAACGAGTTCGCGCGTGAAGTCGAGTGCTGGCGCGAGCAGAATCAGGGCGCCAAGCCGATCAGCTTCGCCGCTTTTTCGCAATTCCTGAGCCATCCGCAGAGCAATCCAGGCACCCATTGATGAGCCAACCAGAATCTGCGGCCCGCTCGTGAACTTTCGAAGCACCGCCAGACTTTCACCCAACCAGCGCGAGATCGTGCCTTGCGCAAATTCTCCGCCCGATTCACCGTGCCCGGAATAATCATGGCGCGTGAAAGCGTATCCCGTTCTGCTTGCCCAGTCATCGAGGGTCTGGGCCTTGGTGCCGAGCATATCGGAGCGGTAACCACCCAACCAGACCACACCCGGAGATTTGCCGCCTTTTGACCGAACCGCAATCCGCGTTCCGTCAACCTCAATATCTACAATCGGATTTTCTGTCATTCTATGTGCGGCCTTCACGAAGTTCGGGACACCTCATGCCACAGCCCGACTTTCACGAAAAGAGCCGGTTATTTTAGGCATAGGTGCAACTATCGATGAAAAGCGAAGTGATGGTGCATCTTTTCACGCTTTGTGCTATTGACACCAGCCCCGCTCCAACCACATTGGCGCGGCATTGCATAAACGGCTCAAGGAGAAGAAAGCCATTCGCAGACCATTTAAAGCAGCCGCTCCCGTGAAGGACGGCCCCCGCGCAAACCGAGATATTCGTGTTCCACAGGTTCAGCTTATCGACGCCGATGGCAATAACCGTGGCATCGTTTCCATTAATGAAGCATTGCAGCTTGCCGAAGAAGCCGCTCTTGACCTGGTGGAAATCTCGCCAAACACCAATCCGCCAGTTACCAAGATCCTTGATCTGGGTAAGCTGAAATATGCCAGCCAAAAGAAGGCTGCAGAGGCTCGCAAGCACCAGAAGGTCATCGAGATCAAGGAGATCAAGATGCGCCCGAACATCGACATCCATGACTATGAGGTGAAGATGAAAGCCGTTCGCCGTTTCTTTGACGAAGGCGACAAGGTTAAGCTTACGCTGCGCTTCCGTGGTCGTGAAATGGCCCATATGGAGCTCGGAATGCAGCTTCTCAATCGCGTACGCGAGGAAGTTGCGGAGATCGCCAAGGTTGAGGCCGAGCCCAAGCTCGAAGGCCGCCAAATGATGATGGTGCTGGCGCCGAAATAAGCTTCGGCGCCCCCAACTCCCGCAATAATCTCACCTCAGTTATTGCTTTCTGGAAAACTCGCAGCGCGCCGGCTCGCGAGACGAATGGCATCTATAGTGACCATTTCAATTAGCTATTGCTTTTTTAGATATACTTTATAAATTGGGGTTGCAATATTTGTTGCTCCGAAGAGGCACTCGCCTCCGGCCCTATAGTTTTACTTTCAGGCAGCCATGACAGTTCAGCATTTTACCAGCAATGCCGCAGACAGGGCGATGTCCGATTACCAGAAGCTTCGGCGATTGATGCTCGCACTTGTTGTTGCGTCATGTGCAGGGTTGCTCGTTTTCGGCGCATCCTCCCATTCGGCCGAAAACAGCAGCCGGATTGCAGCAATCGGACTTCTCCTCATAGCCTCCGGAATCGGCGGCAGGATGTGGTCAACACTCTATATTGGTGGCCGCAAGTCGTCCGAGGTCGTGCAATCCGGCCCTTATTCCACCATGCGCAATCCGCTCTATTTCTTCTCCACGATTTGCGCCATCGGCGCGGGCGCCCAGATGGGAAGCATCATCGCGGCAGGGGCATTCGGCATTGTGTGCGCAACGGCATTTCTGATCGTAATCAAGCGCGAAGAGACCTATTTGAGCGCAAAATTCGGCGAGCCGTTCATCGAATATGCATCGCGGGTTCCGCGTTTCATACCCAATCCTAAGCTCTATCGTGATGATCCGCAGGTCTGGTTCAGCCCAACTTTGCTAGGGCGCACGTTGAAAGACGGTTTGGTGTTCTTTTTGCCAGCGGTTCTTTTCGCCCTGCTCCGGTTGCTTCAGGAACAGGGTCATGTGCCTGTTCTCTACCGGTTATGGTAGGGAAAGCCACTTGCACGTGGTGAACGTTGCTGATATGGAGCCGCGTCTTGAGAAAGCCGCCCGGCAGGGCATGCCGTGGCGGACTTTATGCTTTTCGGGCTTTGGTCGGCCCGAAGCACATAACAAGGACGCACTTCAAGTGCGCGTGAGAAAGGAAGCAAAATGCCCAAAATGAAGACCAAGTCCGCTGCAAAGAAGCGGTTCAAGATCACCGGCACCGGCAAGGTGCTCGCTGCGGCAGCTGGCAAGCGCCACGGCATGATCAAGCGCTCGAACAAGTTCATCCGCGACGCCCGCGGCACGATGGTGCTGGCAGAGGCGGACGGCAAGAAGGTCATCAAGAACTTCCTGCCGAATGGCGGCGGTATCTGATACCGGCCCGGACAAGAGCGAATTTAAGGAGATCATGACATGGCACGTGTCAAAAGAGGCGTAACCGCCCACGCAAAGCACAAGAAGGTCCTGAAAGCCGCCAAGGGCTTCTATGGCCGCCGCAAGAATACCATCCGCATCGCAAAGCAGGCAGTCGAAAAGTCGCTGCAATATGCTTATCGCGACCGCAAGAATCGGAAGCGCAATTTCCGCGCGCTCTGGGTTCAGCGCATCAATGCTGCCGTTCGCGAACATGGCCTGACCTATGGCCGCTTCATTGACGGCCTTAACAAGGCTGGCATCGAGATCGATCGCAAGGTTCTGTCCGACATGGCTATCCATGAGCCGCAGGCTTTCGCCGCTCTCGTTGTCGAAGCCAAGAAGGCTCTCGAATACCTGAAGGACACCACGCCGAACGCGTTTGAAAGCGCCGTCGCCTAAACCAGCGCCGCGCCCTACAGATTATCATTTTGGGAAACCCGCGCTGGAACGTCCAGCGCGGGTTTTTTGTCATGTACTCAGGACTTTTCACTGCTGCCTTTGCTGAAAGGACCCAATCTACGCATTGGATCGAATGCGATGCGCGCGAATGTGGCTCGTGGCGGCAAAATCGTGAGCTGGCAAATCGACTCCCGTCTGGCGGTTTGCTTTATCAAACGATAAACAGAACTCTGCAATGTTGGGTTGCATTGTATGAGCGGGGGCCTGTTTATCATATGAAATTACAACCTCTGGACGGTTCTCCCCCTCTTAGCCAGCGAGGCAAGGAGGAGCTGTTGCAGTTGATCGCCGCTGGAAAACGCGAGCGCATCAAGTCTGTGGTGGTTGACGCAAGGATCGTTTGGATAAAGCGGATGGATGGGGAACGCCCGCCATTGTCCGCCTATCTTCACAGAGCAATTTCGCCCCTTTCGCCCTGGGCGATTTTTCGGGGTTCACGTCTTGTAAATCACCGGGAAATGGTCGAGCGAGAAGTTCGCAAAACGGCCGCCTTTGCCAATGCTGGATTTCCGTTTGCAAGCATTTTGCTGGACCATGGATCAAGTCTGGTGATGAGCGATGCGCCAGGCATCGTTCAGAATGAGCTCGACCGCCTGAAGCCCATTGATGCGAAGGCGCACGACAGGCTTCTCATTGCTTGCGCTGCCGCATTGGGTCGGGCGCATCAGGCGGGCTTGTGCCATGGCAGACCGCATCCGCGCGATATGATTCTGGATGGTGGTTCAATCGGCTTTCTGGATTTTGAGGAAGCGCCGGAAGAGGTCATGCCGCTGGCAGACGCACAAGCGCGCGACCTTTGGCTGATCTTTCTTCAGATTTCCAGCCAGGCGATTCTGGAAAATACGAGCCGCCGGGCGCTTGAAGCCTATTGCGCCAAAGCGCCTGCCACGGTACTGCCCCGACTTTCAGCCATCAGCGGCCTGTTCGGCGCACTCCACCATGTTTTGCGATTGGCACAGCCTCTCAAACTTGGCTCCGACGGCAGGCGGTTGCTCAAGGCAATAGAATTCTTACGGCCCGCGCTTGCACAGGCGCGGGTAGAGATGAAAGACAAGACGCTTCCCGGCGCAGCGGTCGCCGGGCGAAAATCGAAAGCAATGCAATGACCGAGATCAGCCGGATCGAGAACGATGTGATGAACGCCATTGCCGCGGCGAGCGACGAGCAGGCTATCGAAGCTGTGCGCGTCGCCGCTCTTGGCAAGAAGGGCTCAGTATCGGAACTGCTGAAAACGCTTGGCGGCATGTCCGCTGAAGAGCGACAGCTACAGGGGCCGGCGATTAACGGGCTGAAGAATCGCGTCACTGAAGCTCTTGCCGCGCGTAAGGCCGAATTGAAGGACGCCGCCATTATGGCAAGGCTCGCGGCCGAACGCGTTGATGTCACCTTGCCCGTCCGCTCATCGCCGTCCGAGCGCGGTCGCATTCATCCGATCAGCCAGGTGGTGGACGAGATCACCGCGATTTTTGCGGATATGGGTTTCACAGTGGCCGAGGGGCCGGACATTGAAACGGATTACTATAATTTCACCGCGCTGAACTTCCCTGATGGACATCCCGCGCGTGAAATGCACGACACCTTTTTCTTCAATGCAGATGAAAAGGGTGAACGCAAACTGCTGCGCACGCACACATCGCCTGTGCAGGTGCGCACCATGGAGGCGCAAAAGCCGCCGATCCGTATCGTTATTCCGGGCAAAACCTACCGCATGGATTCGGACGCCACGCACACACCGATGTTCCATCAGGTCGAGGGGCTGGTAATTGATAAAACGGCGAACGTCGCCAATATGCGCTGGGTGCTGGAAGAATTCTGCAAGGCGTTCTTTGAAGTGCCTCAGTTGAAGATGCGTTTTCGTCCCAGCTTCTTCCCGTTCACGGAACCAAGCCTCGAGGTCGATATCCAGTGCGACCGCTCGCGACCGGGCGAAATTCGTTTCGGCGAGGGCAACGATTGGCTGGAGATTCTCGGTTGCGGAATGGTTCACCCGAATGTTCTGCGTGCCGGTGGGCTGGACCCCGATGAATATCAGGGGTTCGCATGGGGTATGGGCATCGATCGCATCGCGATGCTGAAGTACGGAATGCCTGATCTGCGCGCATTCTTTGACGCTGATGTTCGCTGGCTGTCGCATTACGGGTTCCGCCCGCTCGACATGCCAACCCTTTTCGCTGGCCTGAGCGCCTGAATTCAGCGGACGACACACGGGTAAAAATTCATGAAACTCACCCTTTCCTGGCTGAAAGATCACCTTGAAACCGACGCGACGCTGGACGAGATAGTCGAGCGCCTGACGTCCATCGGCCTTGAAGTCGAGCATGTTGACGACAAGGCGGCCCTGAAGCCCTTTGTGATCGCCAAAATTCTCACGGCCGAGAAGCATCCGGACGCTGACAAGCTGCAAGTACTGAGCGTCGATGTTGGCAGCGGAACACCGATTCAGGTTGTGTGCGGCGCACCCAATGCCCGCGCCGGACTGATTGGTGCGTTCGCTGCGCCGGGAACTTACGTGCCGGGCATCGATGTGACGCTTGGCATCGGAAAGATTCGTGGCGTAGAAAGCCGCGGCATGATGTGCTCGGAGCGGGAGTTACAGCTATCCGATGAGCATAATGGCATTATTGACCTGCCTGCTGATGCGCCGGTGGGAACCAGTTTTGCAGCCTATGCGCATCTCGACGATCCGGTCATCGAAATCAATCTGACGCCAAACCGCCCCGATGCAACCAGCATTTACGGTATTGCGCGTGATCTCGCCGCCAGCGGGCTTGGCAAGCTCAAGACCAAGCCAATTGCGCCGGTTGCCGCTTCTGGCGAATGTCCGGTAAAGGTTTCGCTCGATTTCGGCGACACGCCATCGCTTTGCCGTGGCTTTGCGCTTCGTCTGGTTCGCGGGGTAAAGAACGGTCCTTCGCCCAAATGGCTGCAACAGCGCCTGCTTGCAATCGGGCTGCGCCCCATCAATGCGCTCGTAGACATCACCAACTACCTGACCTTCGATCAAGGCAGGCCGCTCCATGTTTTCGACGCCGCAAAGGTCGCGGGAAACCTGGTTGTGCGGCGAGCGAAAGATGGCGAAAAGGTTCTGGCCCTGGATCAACGCGAATACGCGCTTACGCCTGAAATGTGTGTGATTGCAGACGATAACGGCGTGGAATCAATTGCTGGCGTAATGGGTGGCGAGCATTCCGGTTCCGACGAAGGCACGACAGACGTGCTGATTGAATCAGCGCTTTGGGAGCCGCTGAACATTGCCCGCACGGGTCGCAGCCTCAGTATAATCACCGATGCGCGCTATCGTTTCGAGCGCGGCGTCGATCCCGAATTCATGGTGCCCGGCCTGGAACTGGCAACGCAAATGGTCATCGAATTCTGCGGTGGCACGGCAACCAAAATGGAAGTCATCGGCTATGAAGGCTATACGCCGCCGGTCATTTCGTTCCCCTTCTCTGAGGTGAAGCGGCTTACGGGGCTGGATGTTCCCAAGGCCGAAAGCATCGATATTCTGGAACGCCTCGGGTTCAATCCGAGTGGCAATGGCGACGTTATAGACGTTTCCGTACCATCGTGGCGGCCCGATGTTGAGGGCAAGGCTGATCTTGTGGAAGAGGTGATGCGTATCCACGGCGTTGACGCCATTGCACCGCAGCCATTGGTGAATCAGGGTGCGGTTAACACCAAAATCCTGACCACGCTGCAGGTGCGCACACGCTTTGCAAAACGCACGCTGGCCGTGCGCGGCATGATGGAGGCCGTCACCTATTCTTTCATTCCGGCAAAGCACGCAGAAATATTCGGCGGCGGGAGCCCTGCGCTCAAGCTTTCCAACCCGATTGCAGCGGAAATGTCCGATATGCGGCCATCACTCCTGCCCGGACTTATCGCGGCAGCGCAGCGAAACGCAGATCGCGGCTTTGCCGATGTGGCTCTCTTTGAGGTTTCAGCGACTTATGAGGGCGATACTCCCGACAAACAGCGTCGTGTTGCATCCGGCATTCGGCGCGGAACCGCCAAGCTTGAGGGTTCGGGCCGCTCATGGGCAGGCAACGCCGGTCCGGTCGGCGTTTTCGATGCCAAGGCAGACGCAATTGCCGTGCTGGAAGCGTGTGGTGCGCCCGTTGATCGCCTGCAGATCGAGGCTGACGCTCCCGCCTGGTATCACCCCGGCCGATCCGGCGTCATAAAACTTGGCCCCAAGGTCATTCTTGGTCATTTCGGGGAATTCCACCCAAAGACGCTTGAGGGGCTGGACGTTTCCGGTCCCCTTGCCGGCTTTGAAGTTTATCTCGATGCCATACCGGAGCCAAAAGCCAGAAGCACGCGCATGAAGTCGAAGCTGGAGCTCTCCTCGCTTCAGTCTGTAAAGCGCGACTTTGCCTTTATTGTTGACAGAAAGGTTGAGGCCGCCACTCTTACGCGCGCCGCGCTCAGTGCCGACAAGAAGTTGATTACGGCTGTTTCTGTGTTCGATGTGTTCGAGGGCGCTTCCCTTGGACCCGACAAAAAGTCTATCGCAATCGAAGTCTCAATCCAGCCGGTCGACAAGACCCTAACGGAAGAGGATTTCGAAGCACTGGCCACGCGAGTCGTTGAGAACGTTCAAAAGCAGACTGGCGGCACATTGCGCGCTTAGGGGCGAAACGGCATCCGCTTGATCATTGACATGTTTCGGGCAAATCTGCGCGAAATAGTTTCAGGAGGTGCGGATGTTTCGTTGGGGCGTATTGTCCACTGCCAAGATCGCGCGGGAGCAATTGATCCCGGCGATTGTCGAGGCGGAAGGTAGTGTTCTGTCTGCAATCGCCAGCCGTGACCACGACAAGGCGCGCAAACTTGCTGCACATTTTGGCGCGCGCCATTCATTTGGCTCATATGAGGAACTGCTCGCCTCAAAAGAGGTGGACGGCGTCTATATTCCCGTGCCGACGGCCCAGCATGTGGAATGGGCAGCAAAGGCAATCAAGGCTGGCAAGCATGTGCTGGTCGAAAAGCCACTGGCGCTGAATGCCCTGGAAATCGCACCACTCATCGAATTGCGGAACCAAGGCAAAGTACTGGTTTGCGAAGCCTTTATGGTGACCTACCATCCGCAATGGCTGAAGGTGCGGGAACTCGTCCAGTCCGGCGCAATCGGAACGCTCAAACAGGTTCAGGGCGCCTTCACCTACTACAATGTTGATCCCGACAATATGCGCAACAAGCCGGAGCTCGGCGGCGGAGCGCTGCCGGACATCGGCGTTTACCCTACGGTGACAACGCGTTTTGTTACCGGGCAAGAGCCCGTGCGCGTTCAGGCGGTTGTTGAGCGAGACAGCAATTTCAAGACAGATAGCTATTCTTCGGTTCGCGCCGATTTCGGAACCTTTGAGCTTTCCTTCTACATTGCCACCCAGTTGGCGGCGCGTCAGTCCATGGTGTTCCATGGAGACAAGGGCCTGATTGAAGTCTCCGCGCCTTTCAACGCCGGCACCTATGACTTTCACAAGGTCGAGCTTTACAACCAGCGCCACACGGAAGCGCAGGTCTGGCGCTTTCCCGGAGCTCAGCAATACCGCTATCAGGTCGAGACCTTTGGGAGAGTTGCGCAGGGCGGTTCCGGTGAAGTGTTCACATTGGAAGATTCGGTGAAAAACCAGACGCTCATTGATGCGATTTACCGGGCTGGAGAAACTGACGGCTGGGAAACTGTCTGAATGCGTCCCTTCCCGCCAAGTTGAAGGCACCTATATTTTGGGTTCTTCGCAATTCGGCGCGAATCAGCAATCACTGGTCACATGTTTGGTTTTCTAAAGCGCGAACCGCAGCCAGCCTCGCCTGTCGAGCGCGAGCATAATGTTGCGGGCCGCACATTGCCGCTCAAGATAGTGCAAAACGAACGCGCGCGGCGCCTGACACTGCGAATTGACGCGGGCGGGCGCGGGCTACGGATTACTGTGCCACCGGGGATTCCTGACAAGGAAGTGGAGCGCTTCCTGTTTCGCCATCAGGGCTGGCTGGAGCAACGTTTGGCGAAAGTGCCGGATCGGCCACAGGTTCGCCCCGGCATCAAAATCCCGTTGCGCGGTGTCGCGCACCTGATCGTTCATGAAGCTGGAACACGCGGGACAGTTCACGTTTCACAAGATGAACGCGGCCCATTGCTGATTGTGCATGGCGACCGCCGCTATCTGGCCCGTCGGGTGGCCGACTTCCTGAAGCGGGAAGCCAAACACGAAATAGAGGCACTTGTGGCCAGGCACACTGCCACGCTGGGCAAGCGGGCAAAATCCATTCGGTTCAAGGATACATCAAGCCGCTGGGGTTCCTGCTCTTCCGAGGGCAATCTTTCCTTTTCATGGCGGATAATGATGGCCCCGCCTGCGGTGATAAATTATCTGGTCGCGCACGAAGTCGCGCATCTGAAAGAAATGAACCACGCGCCACGCTTCTGGAAGCTTTGCAGGGAACTGTGCCCCGACACTGATCGATGCAAGGACTGGTTGAAACGAAACGGTTCGGCACTTCAATCCATCGCGTTTGACTGACGGCTCGACTTTCGGCGCGCCACATCCTATTTGCCTGTCATGGACATCAAGATTTGCGGGTTAAGGACTGAAGAAACTGTTGCTGCGGCGCTGGACGGCGGCGCCAGCCATATCGGTTTTATCTTTTTTCCCAAGAGCCCGCGCAACATTGACCCCGAAGAGGCGGGAAAGCTGCGAAAGGCTGCGAGAGGTCGTGCTCTGGCGGTCGCTGTTACAGTTGATGCGTCCGACGAATTTCTGGGCCGTATCGTCGATGCGATGCAGCCCGATATTCTTCAGGTTCATGGGAAGGAAACGCCGGAACGCGTGCGCGAACTTAAAGCGCGATTTGGTCTGCCCGTGATGAAAGCACTATCTATCAGCGCGGCGGATGACCTTGATAAGGTCAAGCCGTTCATCGGCGTTGCCGACCGCCTTCTGTTTGACGCCAAGCCTCCCGCCGGTTCACAGCTTCCCGGCGGCAATGGCGTGTCTTTCGATTGGACGTTGCTCACAGCGCTCCCCGCTGATCTAGACTATCTGCTGTCAGGGGGCATCAATGCCTCAAACATCGGGTCCGCCCTGCGGCAGGCCCATCCTGCCGGCATTGATGTCTCATCGGGAGTGGAAATCGCTCCGGGCGTGAAGGAGCCGGGATTGATTGCCGATTTTTTTGCGGCAGTGCGGCAGGCCGAGACGCAAAGCGGCGCCCGAGTTTAGAGAGAGCCGTTTACATTTCATGCCGGATAAGGATAAGCGGTAGGGCGTAATCTGGCCGCCTGCCAAGGAACCAAAGAATGAACAAGCCTATACAGCCCAATTCATTCCGCACAGGCCCTGACGAACAGGGCATGTTCGGCATTTTCGGTGGTCGTTTTGTAGCAGAAACGCTCATGCCGCTCATACTTGAGCTTCAGCGCCACTGGGAAGAAGCCAGGAACGACCCGCAATTCAAGGCGGAACTCGATGCCCTTTCCACCTTTTATGCAGGCCGCCCATCGAAGCTCTATTTTGCGGAAGGGCTGACACGCCACCTTGGCGGCGCAAAGGTCTATTTCAAACGCGAAGATTTGAACCATACAGGTTCGCACAAGATCAACAATTGCCTCGGCCAGATCCTGCTGGCAAAGCGCATGGGCAAGAAGCGCATCATTGCCGAAACCGGCGCAGGCCAGCACGGTGTTGCTTCCGCAACGGTTGCCGCGCGTTTCGATCTGCCATGCGTTGTGTACATGGGCGCAACCGATGTGGAGCGGCAAAAGCCTAACGTCTTTCGCATGAAGCTGCTCGGCGCGGAGGTGAAGCCTGTTTCTGCCGGCCACGGCACGCTGAAAGACGCCATGAATGAAGCGTTGCGCGATTGGGTCACCAATGTCGAGGACACCTATTACCTGATCGGCACGGCCGCAGGGCCCCATCCTTACCCTGAAATGGTGCGTGACTTCCAATCAGTGATCGGCACGGAAGCGCGCGCCCAGATTCTGGAGCAGGAAGGCCGGCTGCCCGACGCGATCATTGCTGCGGTTGGCGGAGGTTCCAACGCGATCGGTTTGTTCCATCCTTTCCTTGACGATAAGGACGTGCGCATCATCGGCGTGGAAGCTGGCGGACGCGGTCTCGAAGGCATAGAGCATTGCGCTTCCATGAATGCCGGTCGCCCGGGCGTTCTGCACGGAAACCGTACCTATCTCTTGCAGAACGAAGATGGTCAAATCCTTGACGGGCACTCGATTTCCGCCGGGCTGGATTATCCCGGTGTCGGGCCGGAGCACTCCTGGCTGCGTGATACGGGCCGCGTTGAATATGTGCCAATCCTCGACGACGAGGCTCTGGATGCCTTCAAGCTCACCACCAGAGTGGAAGGCATAATTCCCGCTCTCGAATCGGCCCACGCAATTGCGCAGGTAGTCAAACTCGCCCCGACGATGGACAAGGATCAAATCATAGTGGTCAACCTTTCCGGCCGTGGCGACAAGGACGTTCACACTGTAGCAGGCATGATGGGGATGGAGATCTGACATGACCGACACCCGCATCGACCGCCGCATGGCGAAACTGAAGGCCGAGGGTCGCCCCGCACTTGTTACCTATTTCATGGGTGGGGATCCGAATTACGACACTTCCTTGAAGGTTATGAAGGCCCTTCCCAAGGCCGGTGCTGACATCATTGAACTGGGAATGCCATTCTCCGACCCGATGGCCGACGGTCAGGCAATTCAGGCTGCTGGCCTGCGGGCGCTCAAGGGCGGGCAGACGCTTGCCAGAACGCTTGAAATGGCACGGGACTTCCGCAAGGAAGACAATGAAACGCCGATCGTTTTGATGGGTTATTACAACCCGATCTACATCTATGGCGTGGACCGGTTCCTGACTGACGCAAAACAGGCGGGCATTGACGGTCTGATTGTCGTCGATCTGCCGCCTGAGATGGACAATGAGCTTTGTGTCCCGGCATTGAACGCAGGGATAAACTTTATCCGCCTTGCAACGCCAACAACCGACGACAAGCGCCTGCCCAAGGTTTTGGAAAACACATCCGGCTTTGTCTATTACGTATCAATGACCGGCATAACGGGTTCAGCGCTGGCCGACACGGCCAAGGTTTCGGATGCTGTGAAGCGCATCAAGGCCCACACCGACCTGCCGGTGTGCGTGGGCTTTGGCGTCAAAACCGCCGAACAGGCGCGCACGATTGGAGCTTCGGCTGATGGCGTTGTGGTGGGAACCGCAATCGTCAACGCAATTGCCAATGTGCTCGGCCCGAACGGCGAGCAAACTGCAGATCCGGCGGAATCTGTTGCAACTCTGGTCAATGGACTGGCGCAAGGCGTGCGCGCGGCGCGCCTTGAAACTGCCTAGTCTATACCGCATTTTCACGACGGCCCAAGGGATCGCGCGATGAACTGGATTACCAATTACGTTCGCCCAAAAATCAACTCGATGCTTGGTCGGCGAGACATGCCCGAAAATCTCTGGATCAAGGATCCGGAGAGCGGCGAAATGGTCTTTCACAAAGACCTTGAAAGCAATCAATGGGTCATTCCCTCTTCCGGCCATCACATGAAGATTGCTGCGAAAGAACGGCTCCGTTTCTTTTTCGATGACGGCGCTTATGAGGTGATCGAGAACCCTAAGGTCGCGACGGACCCCCTCAAGTTCCGCGACGAAAAGCGCTACACGGACCGCCTGAAAGATGCGCGCTCCAAAACAGGCATGGACGACGCCATAGTGAGCGGTGTCGGCACGATTGAGGGACTGCCCATTGTCGCTACTGTGCAGGATTTTGCCTTTATGGGCGGGTCACTTGGCATGGCTGCGGGCGAAGCGATCGTGCGCGCGTTTGAGACTGCCATTGAAAGGAAGCGCCCGCTGGTGCTGTTCGCGGCCTCTGGTGGCGCGCGAATGCAGGAAGGCATTCTTTCCCTCATGCAATTGCCACGTACAACCGTGGGTGTGGATCGCCTGAAAGAAGCGGGTCTGCCCTATATTGTGGTGCTGACCAACCCGACGACCGGCGGCGTTACAGCTTCCTATGCAATGTTGGGCGATGTTCATATTGCCGAGCCCGGCGCCCTTATCGGCTTTGCCGGACCGCGCGTTATCGAGCAGACCATTCGCGAAAAGCTGCCGGAAGGTTTCCAGCGGGCCGAGTACCTGATGGAACACGGCATGGTTGATATGGTCGTGTCACGTCTGGAGATGAAGGAAACAATTGCGCGCCTTCTGAAAATTCTCATGAAGACGCCGCAGACAGACGCAGTCGAGCCGGAAATCTTACCACCAGCCAAGGTAAATGCCGAGAAACGACCTGGTGCGTGAACCGCGGCGCTGAACAAGGCTCGACATTGTGACACAACACACGGCTGCCGACCGCGAGATCGAGCGCCTTATGGCGTTGCACCCGAAGGGATTCGATCTTTCGCTGGATCGGATTTCCCGCCTGCTTGAAAAGCTTGGCAATCCGCAGGACAAGCTCCCGCCGGTCATTCACATTGCCGGGACGAATGGAAAGGGTTCTGCTGCAGCATTCTCCCGCGCCTTGCTTGAAGAGGCGGGATATAATGTGCATGCCCATACGTCCCCGCATCTGGTGAATTGGCACGAGCGGTACAGAATGGCCGCGCCCGGTGGCGGGCAACTGGTGAACGACGAACTTCTTGCCGACGCGTTACGGCGCATCTCCGCGGCGAATGACGGTCAGACAATCACAGTTTTCGAAATTTTGACTGCCGCGACTTTCCTTTTGTTTTCTGAGCACCCTGCCGATGCCGTGATCATTGAGGTGGGCCTTGGTGGCCGCTTCGACGCCACGAACGTTATCAGAGAACCCGCCGTTTCCCTCATCATGCCCATTTCAATGGATCATGAAGCCTATCTCGGTGACCGGGTGGAACTCATTGCTTCCGAGAAAGCGGGCATCATCAAACCGGGTTGTCCGGTTGTGATCGGCCAACAGGATTACGACGAGGCAGGTATCGTGCTGGTGGATCGGGCGGAACGCCTCGATTGCCCATTATGGGTCTACGGGCAGGATTTCCTTGCCCACGAAGAAAACCGTCGCATGATTTATCAGGACGAGACCGGCCTGATGGATTTGTCGCGGCCGAAACTGCTGGGACGCCATCAATACGCCAACGCAGCGGCTGCGATTGCTGCCGTGCGCGCAGCGGGTTTCGATGTGGGAGAAGATGATGCCGACCGCGCAATGTCGAGCGTGGAATGGCCGGGGCGAATGCAGCGACTGACCCATGGAAAGCTATTCGACCTGATTCCGGATAGAGCCGAGCTATGGATTGACGGGGGACACAATCCGGGCGCGGGACTTGTGGTGGCAGAAGCGCTTGCGGAACTCGAAGAGAAGCAACCGCGGCCGCTATTTCTTGTCTCCGGCATGATTAACACCAAGGACCAGACTGGCTATTTCCGCGCATTTCACGGCATGGCGCGCCATGTCTATACGGTTCCGGTCACATCCAGCGATTCCAGCGTTTCAAACGCCGAGCTTGCGGTGCGAGCACAGGCAGCGGGATTGTCTGCCGAGCCTGTGAATTCAATTGCGAACGCCTTGATGTTATTGCGCGACACGTGGGACGAGCGCGAGGTTGCTCCGCGCATTCTCATTTGCGGCTCATTGTACCTTGCCGGTCAAGCGCTTGCAGAGAACGGCACGCCGCCAAAATGAAAAAGCCCGGCAGATTGCCGGGCCATTCTTGAGCGAGTCCAGAGTCCGTTCAGGCGACAGCGCCATTGATCCAATGTGACAGCGCGGTTTTCGGCAATGCGCCAACCTTGATGTCAGCCACTTCGCCACCTTTGAAAATCATCAGCGTGGGAATTGAACGCACGCCAAATTGCGCCGCCAATTCCGGGTTTTCATCAATGTTCAGCTTTGCAATCTTGGCCTTGCCGCCAAGCTCATTGGAAATCTCTTCCAGCGACGGGCCAATCATCTTGCAAGGGCCGCACCATTCTGCCCAAAAATCGACGACGACCGGCTCTTTTGAATCGAGCACGTCGGCCTTGAAATTGTTCTTGTCAACCTTGAGGGTGGCCATGCTGAAGTCCTCTCGAATGTAGTTCTGGAACGAGATATGGTGGGTAATGTTCCGCCGTTCAAGTTTATCTTGTGTCACGCTTGGGTGAGTCGGGCAAGCGCCGCGGCAAGAGCGTTTTGTGGAAGTTCAATCAGCCTTGGTGCTTCCGTGTATAGCAGGGCTGCACGAATCGATTTGCCTGGATAGAGCGGCTTGAGAAGCTCGGCGTAAAGCGCGAGCTGAAGGATATATGCTTCCGGCACCTGATCCAGCGTTACAGGCGCCGGCCTGTTGGTCTTGAAATCTATGATCTGAACCGAGCTATCAGTCACCGCCAGACGGTCAATCTTGCCGGAGACAAACCGGTCCTTGCCCTGCACAGACAGGGTGCCTGCAATCGCGACTTCGGCGCGCGAGCCCTGATCAAAGATTGAGCCATATACCGGATCGTTCAGTATCACTTCCACGGACTGCCAGGCGCTATCGCGTTCTGCCTGGGGCCAATCGCCAGCGACCATATCCAGATAGCGCTTTGCCGCCTCTGCGCGCTCTTGGGCTGCAAACTCAGGCAATGTTTGCAGCATTCGGTGCATAGCCGAACCACGCGCGGCTGCGAAGGGCGTATTCGCCTGCGGGTCAAGCACGGGCGAACGGGTATCCTTACCGGTTTCCAGTGCAGATTCTATCAATGCCGCCGCACCGGATGGGGACAGCGGACGGGGAAGCAGTTCGGGCCGCGCCAACGGCGCAAGCGGGGCAGGCGCTACTGCTTGAGGCGGTGTTTCTTCCGCGATTTCCGGCGTCGTCACAACGTTCGGCACCTCTGTTGCGCGATACCGGACAACAATGCCTTCCGCGACCGGATGCTGCCTTTGCTCGCTCCGGGCGTCGGTTGACAGCGCCTCCATCACGAGACGGTGCCACACGCCTTGCGCCTGATCGCGCTTGCCGTGGTAGCCGCAGACGATCAAGCGATCTTCCGCCCGCGTCATGCCAACATATAGCAGGCGGCGATATTCATCGTCGGCAAGATCCTTCAGGCGGTCGCGAATGGATTTTATAACGCTGTTCTTCACCTCGGCATCCGAGCGCCACAAATAGCCCTCGACATGCTTCAGCTCGCCTTGCGGCCTGAACGGCATGAGGCGCGGGAGGTGATGGTCAGAGAATGGCGCGCTGCCACTATCGACGAGAAACACGACCGGCGCTTCCAGCCCCTTGGAGGCGTGAACGGTCATGATCCGCACTTCGTTGCGGGTCTGGTCCATCTCGCGCTTTATTTCCGGTCCGGCGGAATCCAGAGTTTCGATAAAAGCGCTCAGCCCTGGAAGCCCGGTCTGTTCTTCCGCAAGGCAGAAGCTCAGGAACTCATCCAGAATATCACCCGCTTCATGCCCGAGCCGCGCAATCATGCGCCGACGCACGCCGTCGCGCTGCAAAGCCCCGCTGAAGAATTCAAAGGGTGGACGGAATGCGGCTTCCGTGTCCCAGCGGTCCAGCATTTCCACCGCAGCCCGAATGTCTTCGTGCTGGTCGGCCATCTGGCGCATGGTGCCAATGAGCGTTTGTCTGGCTGACCGCCCTGCCGCAATTTCGAACAGTCTTTGCTCGTCAAATCCGAATATCGGACTTTTCAGAACCGCAGCCAGCGAAAGGTCGTCATGCGGCTGCAGCAGGAAACGACCCAAGGCCATCATATCCTGCACGGCAATATGAGCCACAAGCTTCAGCCGGTCCGCGCCTGCAACCGCAATATCCAGCTCCTTGAGATTGCGCGAAAGCGCGTGAACGAAACCGTCACGTTTGCGCACCAGAACAAGGATATCGCCGGGGCGTATCCTTCGGTTCTGACCTTCGATGACGTCACCATCATCCAGCCACTTCTTGATGGTTCCCGCCACTTGTGCAGCAAGACGAACGGCGGGGGCAGTCGCGTGATCGACGGGTGTTCGCCAGTCGTCTGGTTCTTCTGCCTGTTGCGCGCCGATCGAATCCCACACCTCGACGTAACCCGGCTCATTGTGCCGCCATGCGCTGTGCGCAATGGCTTCCGAAGAGAGCCCGCGCCGCGTTTCAGGTCTATCGAAGACACGATCAACCGCGTGCAAAACGTCATTCGTTGATCGGAACGACAGCGACAGGCGCACTGGCGAGAACTCGCGGTTGGCCGATGAAACAAGGCGGGCGAACTCGCGCCCGGATTCAGCAAAACTTTTGGGCGCCGCTCCCTGAAACGAATATATGGACTGCTTCTCATCGCCCACGGCGAAGATCGTTCGCGCCACATTGCGCGCGGTTTCGCCGACAAAGAACTCGCCCGCAATCCGCTTTACGACATTCCACTGTTCGGGACTGGTATCCTGTGCCTCATCAAGCAGGATGTGGTCGATTCCCTTGTCCAGCTTGAACTGCACCCAGGGCCCGACATCCTGCCGGGCCAATAGGTTCGCCGTGCGCGTTATCAAATCGTTGAAATCCAGAAAGCCCCGGTCTGTTTTCAGCTTTTCGTAGCGCTCGATCAGCCGGTCAGCGACAGTCAGGGCGGCAACTGTGCCTTCCAACATACGAAAAAGAGCCATCCGGTCCCGTGCCTGCGAAAGCATCGCAGCAGCGGTCGCATAACGCGCCGCAATGTCCGGCATTCGCGCCACAAGAGCCTTTGTGAATGTTCTTTCGCCATAAGGCTCACCATCGGCTTTCAGGAAGCCGGACGCCAGAAGGGCCAGCCGGCGCACCGGGTCTTGCTCTTCAAAGCCCGCTACAGCCATCGGCAGGATGTATTTCTGCACCTGCCCCGCCCCGGCTGCGTTTGCCTCATCGACAAAGGCGCGAAACTCAGCATGCGAGAATCCCGGAAGCGGCCAGATGCTTTGTGCAATGCTCTCGGCGGTGGTGTTGCCGAAGAAGCCGAACTCTTCAAATATGGGTGCGAATGGACGATCCGTTTCCTCAGGCCCAAATCGGGCATGGGTAATGAACCGGCGTAAACCATCCCGCTGCGCAATAATCTCACCGAGCAACACATCGAGCCCGGATTCACCCCCGCGCTCCAGCACCTTGGCGAAAGCGTCAGCCAGCTCGCCGCTCCTGTCATCCGCTGCGCCCGATATGAGATCGCGCCGCGCTTGCGTAATCAGCAGCTCCTCCAGCTTCGAGTCCATCAGCTCGAAATGCGCGGGAATGTTCGCTTCCAACGGAAACTGGTGCAGCACGGATTCGCAGAACGCGTGTATGGTTTGAATCTTCAAGCCACCCGGCGTTTCCAAAGCCTTGCTGAATAAACGCCGCGCCAAAGAGAGCTTGGCGGAATCGGGCCGTCTGCCTTCCAGCGACTCAATTGCATTGGCCAGTTCTTCATCGGGCATGGCCGTCCATGCCGACAATTCCTTGAAAACCCTGTTGGCCATATTTGCCGCGGCAGCGCGTGTGTAGGTCAGGCACAAGATCCGGGCCGGGTCAGTGTCTCCCAGCAAAAGGCGAATGACGCGCTGTGAAAGCACATGCGTCTTGCCCGAACCGGCATTGGCCGACACCCAAGCGGAAATTGCCGGGTCAGACGCTCGCGCTTGCGCATTAAGTGTTTCGGTGGGAACGGGACGAGCGGGCTTCATTCCTCACCCCCTTCGGCTGCGTCGCCACCTGCTGACCATTCCAGCACGCGAGCCAGATGGTCATAGTCCCCGTCAGTCGCTCCCTCCTTGAATGGCAGAGCGCGAGAGAGATAGCCGTTCTGTTCGACCTGATAGAAATAGAGCAATTCTTCAAGCCGTGCCCACGACTCGGCGGCAATCTGCTCGCCGCTCTTGTCACTTCCCTTGATGGAGAGAATAGACTGATGGGCGACCTCGCCATTTGCTTTAAGCCGCACATAGGCAAGATCGGCGGGCTCCAACACACCAAGCTCCTGAAATGCGCCACGTTCGAGAAGCGCGGCTTCCAGTGCAAGCTGTGGCGTCAGCAGGGTATGGGCCTGCTTCTGGGATGGATACGAACCCGTCTTGTAGTCGAGAATATCTGCTAACCCTTCCCGCAAAACATCGACACGGTCGGCATAGCCGGAAAGCGTGACGCCAGTCTCGGCAACCGGCGTTTTGCTTGCCCGCGCTTCCGCGTGACGAGATACGATCTGGTCCGCGCGCGCGCGCTCCCATTCCAATATATTGGCGGCCAGTTTCTCAAACCGGGGCCACCAGACCGCGCGCACATCGAGCGGCAATCCAGCCTCATCAAAACAGACGCGCCCGTCGTTCAACAACTGGTCAAGCGCTTGCGGAAGACGCGGATCAACGCCGGAGATAGCGAAGCGATGCAGAATGGCATGAAACAGCGTGCCGCGCTCGGCTGCACCCGGATCGCGAATAAGGGGATCAATTGCTTTCAGGTTCAGAATTCGCCGCGCATATATCGCATAGGGATCGCGCCGCAATGTCTCCACTTCAGTCACGGAGAAGTGCTTCGGTCGCATGGCGACTGGCGGTGCAGGCTGCGGGCGGGGCGCGAATGGAACCCGCGCGCCAGTATCGAGCGCGCGGCTATGCTGAAGCAGGGCGTTGCCGCGCGTTCGCAAGGGTTTTGCCTGCGCCTCACCAATGAATGCGAGCATTCGTTGCAGCCAGCGCGAGGCAACTGCCGGCGCATCCCCATCCCGTGCAGAGCGCGTCAGAATGACGTTTCGAGCGCCCATTCCAAGCTGAAAATCGTGTGCCGCGAGCCCAATGCGACGTTCGGGTGGCTCAAGGTTGATGCCGGCCTTCATGACCCGTGACATCAATCTGTCAGCTTCTGCCTTGCGCGGCCAGCTTCCCTCATTCAAACCCGCCAGAACCAACGTGTTCACGCTCTGAAGGCGCGCTTCCAGCGCACCCCAGATGAATACGCGCGGATCGGCATTGACCGAAGGCTTCACCGCTTCCTGCGCAATCAGCGCATTCAGAACCGACGGCCATTCTGAAACTTCCAGCGAAAAGGCAACCGAGCAGCCGACCAATTCTCGCAGCACTTCCGCGAGCTTCGCACCGGCCTCGTGGCCGTACAACTCGTCCAGCGTTTCTTCCTCGGTGCGGCCAAGGGCTTCAAAAGCCTGCACGGTGGAAATGAGCAGGTCTTTCAGATCAACAGTCTTTTGATCCCGCATGGCGGCGAGCGGAGCAAACGCATCCCGCAAGCGGCGCAGCACGGTGCGCGCAGATTCCAACTGTTCCAGATCGAGCCGCGCCAGCCAATGCGGCTGCCGCGCACCCTCATGCGACAACGCCTCCAGCCGTTTCTCGAAAAGTTTATCGAGATTGGCAATGTCAGGCCGCCCGACGCCACCTCGCAACGCAATCAGCTCAATTGTTTCGGCCGCACGCCGCACGACGCCACGCGGCAGGCCAAGACGCAACAATGGATGCTTCAGCAAAGACAGGATTGCGACTGGATCACCCGGCTCAAAGGCAGTCAGCACCAGCAGGCGCAACAATCCTGCTGGCGGCGTGTTCACCAATGGCTTACCGCCGGAATCGTCGGCCTCAATTCCAAACCGGCGCAGTTCCGTTGCTACGCGCCGGGCGAGATTTCTATCCCCCGTTACGAGCGCGGCAGTGGTACCCGGTTGGTCGATTGCGAGGCGAAGCGCCAAGGCGACAGCGGCAGCCTCATCACGTTCGTTTGCAGCTTCAGCCAGCGTAACACCTGCAAGTGCCGCCTCGATTTCCTGCGGATTGGCTTTGCTTCGATTAGTAAGCCATGCATCCGTAGACTCGGCAGGACGCAATGCCTCGCTCACAATCCACGCGCGATCGGCAAGCGCGGGCGAAGGATTTCCAAGCTCCCGAACATCCGCCCGTGTTCCGCCGATATTTCTGAGCAGCTTTGCCAGCCCATATTGGGGATGTCCGAATACCGACTGGTCAGGCGGGGCGTTGCCAAGTAACTGCCAGGACGCGTCATCCATGGTCAAGTCCAGACCGGGCAACACAACCGCACCGTTTGGCAAGCGCGAAATGACAGACAGAAGCTTAGCCGTTGCAGGTATAGACCCGGTAGAGCCTGCGGCGACAACCGGGCCCTTGGGCGGGTTGCGGACGAGTCGGTCAGCCTCCGCTCGCAAAAGCATGTCCCGGTGTAGTGCCGGATTTGACTGACCGCGCGATTCCAGTATTTCAGGCCAGAACCGCGTGACAATCTCCAGAAAATCAAATGTGACCTGCCACCAGCCGGCCAGATTGTCGGTGACAAGCGAAGCAAGCTGGGTCCAGTCCGCTCCCTCAAGCTCGACCTCATCCATCAGCGCTGCAAGATCACGTGCGAGCCAGATGGAATCTGCTGTGGAAGCGGGGACTACAACGTCTTCATTGCCGAACATCGCGGCAACGTGTTGCGGAAGCCGTTGCTTCCAGCTCTTGACCAGAGGGGCAAGCAAAAGAAGGCGATCAATCGCCGGTGTGGGCGGCGCGAGCGAGAAAATGGCTTGCGAAGCCGCATCAAATGCCGCCTCTTCTGCATCAAATTCGCCAAGCGCCCTGATCGTGGGGAGTATGGCCGCCTTGCCGCCGCCCTGCTCGGCAAAAGCCGAACGCAATTCGCGCGCTGCGCGCCTTGTCGGTACGTAGATTGTCGCTTCCGCCAGCGCGAGTGGGTCGCCCTTCGGCTGAAAGCCGGGAACGATTTCTCCCGAACTCAACGTCCTTGCGAGAGTTGGCAGGAAAGGCGATCCGGGAGCAATGGTAAAAAGTCGGGGCGCTGCGGTTTCACTCATGCCTTGGCGCCACCCGCCTTCAATACGGTCGCCTCGGCTGGCTCTATGGCATCAGGTGTTCCGACAGTGATCCAGCTTCCTTTCATCTGAATTCCAAACAGCCTGCCCGCAGCAATTGCGTCGTTGAAATACTGATTCAGAGAATGCGGGCGAGCCTTTGCCGCAGCAAACAATGTGGGTGAAATAATCGCAACCCCCGCATAGATGAGGCCTGCGGGATCACCGCCCGAACGGCGCAACCTGCCTTCGCCGTCCATGAGAAAATCTGTCCCGCCAGTATGCCCGGTAGCCTGTTCAAGCGATGCAAGCATCAACAGAATATCCATCCTGTCTTCGCGCCATGCAAGCGAAAGGAGCTCCAGATCTGGAACTTCTGCATCCATCCAGAACGTATCGGCGTTGAGGATGTAGAACGGTTTGTCGCCCAACGACGGCAACGCTTTCACTATCCCGCCTGCCGAATCCAGCAATTCCTCCCGCTCATCGGAAATCACGATCTGCGGTGATGTCCTCCCTTTCAGGTGATTGATAATCTGATCCGGAAGATGGTGGACATTGACAACGGCGCGCTTGATCCCTGCCCGTTCGAGACTGTCCAGACCCCAATCAAGCAGGGTTTTCCCAGCTACCCGAACCAAGGGCTTCGGCAAGGTGTCCGTGATCGGGCGCATTCGCTTGCCGAGTCCAGCGGCCAGCACCATTGCGTGATCGGGCTTTGCGGTCATGCGGACGGTTCCGCCAGCAAGCCGTGGCGCTCGTAAAATTCCTTCAGGTCGGCAAGGCCCGGGTGCTCCAGCGCCCGCCGCACATAGTTGCGAATGCGGGGCAGATGCTTCAAATAAGCGGGCTTGCCATCGCGCCGGTCCAGACGCACGAAACCACCCAGAATCTTTGAGTTTCTGTGAGCTGCCATAGTCGCGTAAGATAATTCGAACATTTCCTTGTCGAAAGGCCCTTCCGCCTCTCGTGCTGCAATATAGGAGGCAACGGTTGCACTCTCCAACTGCCGGTCAATTGTAACGCGAGCATCCATGGCAAGAGATGCCAGATCATAAGACGAAGGGCCAATCATCGCGTCCTGAAAGTCCAGTATTCCAAGCCGGTCATTGCCTTGTCGCCCACCGCGCCAGACAATGTTTGGCGAGTGGAAATCGCGCATCAGCAGAGATGTCTCAGTTGTCGCAATCCGATCCAGCGCCGCGTTCCAAAGGGCCTCGTACTCGCTCCTGAATTCGTCGCTTGCCGGGGTGCCTGTAACATAAGGCACGTACCAGTCAGTCAGCAGGCTGACTTCGATTGACATCGCATCGCGATCGAATGGCGGGATGATGTGGCGCGCCTTTCCCGTCACAATCTCGCGGGGCCAGCGATGCTTGTGGATTGCGGCCAGCAACCCCGCTGCGGCGACGTAGCGCTCCCGTACCGGCTCTCCATTTTCCAGAAACGTGCCGTCGCCCAGATGTTCAACGAGCAAGAAGCCTTGCTCCAGATCGGCAGCATATATTTCGGGCGCAGCAAAGCCCGCCGCGCGCAATATTTCCGCAATCGCCACAAACGCCGCCACAGTCTGAGCTGTGTGGGCTATGACCGCATAGGGCTTCCCGTCGCGAACTGCCGGACCAAGGTTGAGCCGTGGCGAGTTCATCAATATGCGCTGGTTGTGGCCGGGCAGGCTTACGATCTCATAGCCGCGCGGGGAGGCATCTCCCAGGAGATATCGCCTTTGCGCATCTTCCCACCCTTGCTCGCGCAGGAAATTGCGGATTGCCAACGAACGCTCAATGCGAGCCAGTCGTTCGGCATCGCCGGTGAAAATTGCCCTTCTGCCTTCGCGCTCATGCTCCAGTGCGAGCTGGATACCGGCTGAAAGCCTCCCCTTTTCCGGCCACTCCACCAAAGCGGCACCGGATTGCAGGGCTTCAATCAGCCCCAACTCCTCAAGCTCGCCTGCATCCGACAGGCGATAAAGGTCTAAATGATGAATTGGAATTCGCGTTTCGTAAGATTGCACGAGTGTAAAAGTTGGGCTTGGCACTTCCAGTTCAGGATCGTCAGCCATTGCCCTTATCAGGGCGCGCGCAAGCGTGGTTTTCCCCGTTCCAAGGTCCCCGCTGAGCGCAACCAGGTCGCCGCGTTGCAAGGCCAGCGCCAAATCTTCGCCCAGTTGCATCGTTGCCGCCTCATCGGCAAGAAACAACTCCAGTCGCACGGTCATTGGTGGCTACTCGGCAGCTTCACGCACGCCGCCATCCGGCGGGAACGGGAAGAAGCAAATGACCGTCGTTCCCTTGCCGGCTCCCGTATCGATGCGCACCGTGCCACCGTGCAGTTCGACAAAGCTCTTTACGATGGAAAGGCCAAGACCGGCGCCGCGTCTGCGACCACCATTGGCCCGGGATTCAAATCGCGAGAACACGACACCAAGCACTTCTTCCGACATGCCTGGCCCGTCATCATGAACGGAAAATTCCACGCCATTGTGAATCTGACGACAAGCCAACGTAATTGTGCTTTCAGGTGGTGCAAAATTCGCGGCATTGCTGAGCAGGTTGTATAGCACCTGCTTGATACGCATTTCGTCGCCAAAGAAAGTGCGCGGCGCGGATTTCGTGTCCAGTTTGAGAGCTATGCGATGCTCGGCAAGGCGCTCGGCAACCAGTGCCGCGGATGCGTCGATGGTCTCGCGCACAGGCACTTCGCCAATATCAAGCTGCATGAACCCTGCATCGACCGTTGCAAGATCAAGAATGTCGTCAATGGTCTCGGACAAAATGACCGATGACGCATTGATATGGTCGATATATTCTCGCTGGCGTTCGTTCAACTCGCCGGTTTGCCCCATCGCAAGCACTTCGGCAAAGCCGCGTATATTCGTTAGCGGCGTACGCAGCTCATAGGAGATGTGCTGCACGAAATCATTCTTGAGTTTATAGGCGCGCTGTAGCGCTTCGTTCTTTTCCTGAAGCGCCCGCTCCACATTCACGCTGTCGGTCATGTCGATGAATGTGAGCATGACCTGCTGATTTGGCAGCGAAATTACCGCATATCGCAAAACCTTGCCGTCAATGAGTTCAGTTTGCCCCTGACGGTCGTGGCGCTCTGCGTCAAAACCTGTGATGTCCGCCATCAATTCAGCCCATGGGCTGTCTTTTGCAACCACCTCGCAACGCTTGCGCAATGCAGAAATATGGGTATCGATCTGAAGGGTGCCCTGCTCGATATTCCAGAACCGCAGGAACGCAGGATTGAACAGCTTGATCTTGCCATCGCGGCTGAACACGGCAACGCCCTCGGCGAGATTGTCCAGCGTTTCGCCGCGAACCCTCACTTCGGTTGTGTAGCGGCTTTCAAGCTTCATCTGCTCTGTCAGATTCTCGAAAACCCATGTAACCCCGCCATTGGCTTGCGGGCTGCAAACGACGCGCAATGTGCGCCCGTCGGGCAGATGCCAGAGATCTTCTTTTGGCCCAACGGTCCGGTAAGCGTCCTTGAGCAACCCCTCGACCCAGCCGCGCCAGTCGGGCCGCTCCCCGACCTTTCCAAGGCTGCGCAAATGATCAAGCAACAGGGCGTTCTCCGGAGCACTATCGAGATAGCCGGGATCAATGTCCCACAGAAGCTGGAAGGCATTGTTGTAGAACCGAAGCTTCTGTTGCGAATCGAATATCGCGACGGCGGTCATGAGATTGTTCAGCGTCTCGACATGGTTTTGCTCGGCGCGCTTGAGCTTGTCGCGCATCGATTCAAGGTCGCTGATGTCGCGCGCAACGCCTGCTGCGCCATTCCTGCTGGCAAAGTCCACCACAGACATGATGTGGCGGTCGCCGCGAACCACGGTTGAAACGTCATCGCGATACAGAGCCGCCTGACGGTGATGCGCGGCGATTTCCTCGCGAACCTGAGTGCCCAGCAGTTCGCGCCCGGCATGAATAGCACTCTCCGGGTCCTTCGCCTCAACCGCTTCGGCATAGGCCTGGTTTACCCATTTCAGCTTTCCGTCATGCCCTCGCACCCATGCGGGCATATCCAGCCCGTCCATCATGGACAGCAAATCGTCATAGTCGGCTGCAAGCTTCTGGTTTTCCAGCCGCAGCCGCGCCTGCATCTGCTGCGCAGCCGATAGTGCGATGAATCGCACGAGAATGGATGCAGGTGTGTAGTGGCCCTGAACTTCCAGGGCCGAGCCATTCTGGGTTTCCACCATCAGGTTGAAATCGCGATGCTGCTCGCGCAAGGCAGCAGATGCCTGATCCAGCAATGCCGCGGAACGTGGCGTCAGCCAGCGGCCAAATGCCAGAAACTGGGCCCGATCCTCCGGCGCTCCGCTTTCCAGCGGCAAGGCTCCCACAATGTCCGCTTTTTTCGTGTCGGAAGACCACAGGATCGTGCGCTGGTCGCGAAAGCTCATAAGCGTTTCATAGCGCCTCGCACGGGCAGAGGTTTCCGCCAGCCGCGATTTCAGCGCGGCGTTCTCGGAAGCAACACGACCCCGGTCGCGGATCAGAAATATCGCTGTAAGGAACGTTGCAAAAAGGACGCCGGCAACAATTGCAGCCTGCAAAACCTCAGGTGCGGAAATCGCGGGAAGCATTGGCATTGCCGCTTCGGGCTCCTGCGCAATGGCGGGTACCGCTGCTATTCCACCGAAAATCGTTGCCGCACAGGCGCGCAAAGCCACTGCCCGGACAGGCGTCCTCGGCTCTGATCTGGAATCCGTTTTTCCGCCCGATGCTGTACTTTCAGCCTCGCGCGGGTGTTCCCCCGGCATTCTTTTTCCTCTCCGCCGCAAACGGTGCTTCGCGCTGGACTACCGATACAAACAAAGCGCTACGAATCACTAAGATACCGAATGGGCGAATCGGCGTGAAGGCGGCGCGAGGCAAAAATATAGGCCGAGCGAAAAGTCAACCGCTCGGCCACAATATCTAGTGTAGTATTTACACTTGGTTAATAGCGGTAGTGGTCAGCCTTGAACGGGCCCTGCGGTGTCACGCCGATATAAGCTGCTTGTTCGTCGCTCAGCGTGGTCAACTTAGCTCCCAGCTTGTCCAGGTGAAGGCGCGCGACCTTCTCATCGAGGTGCTTTGGCAGCACATAAACCTGATTTTCGTACTTGCCAGGGTTGGCCCACAATTCGATCTGAGCAAGTGTCTGGTTGGTGAATGATGCCGACATGACGAAGCTTGGATGTCCGGTGGCATTGCCGAGATTGAGCAAGCGTCCTTCGGACAGAAGTATCAAGCGCTTGTTGTCAGGGAAGGTGATCATGTCTACTTGCGGCTTGATGTTCGTCCATTTCAGATTGCGCAACCCAGCAACCTGAATCTCATTATCGAAGTGGCCGATATTGCCGACGATGACCATGTCCTTCATAGCGCGCATATGATCGAGGGTTATGACATCCTTGTTGCCGGTCGTCGTTATGATGATGTCTGCGTTGGGCGCCGCATCTTCCAGAGTTACGACCTCAAAACCGTCCATCGCGGCCTGCAAGGCGCAGATCGGATCAACTTCCGTGACCTTCACGCGCGCGCCAGCGCCCCGCAGTGATGCCGCCGAGCCCTTGCCCACATCGCCATATCCGCAGACCACAGCCACTTTGCCGGCCATCATGGTGTCGGTCGCGCGACGAATGCCGTCCACGAGCGATTCCTTGCAGCCATACTTGTTGTCGAACTTGGACTTGGTGACGGAATCATTCACGTTGATTGCCGGGAACGGGAGCAGGCCGTTCTTCTGCAACTGATAGAGACGGTTCACGCCAGTCGTTGTTTCTTCGGTCACGCCGCGGATCGCGTCGCGCTGCGCGGTAAAGAAGCCTGGCGTCTGCGCCATGCGCTTCTTGATCTGGGCAAACAGAATTTCCTCTTCTTCGCTTCCCGGCTTTGACAAAACATCCTCGCCCGCCTCAGCGCGCGCGCCAATAAGGATGTACATGGTGGCATCGCCCCCATCATCCAGGATCATGTTTGTGGTGCCGCCATCGGCCCATTGAAAGATTCTGTCGGTGTATTCCCAATACTCAGTCAGCGTTTCACCCTTTACGGCAAAAACCGGGGTGCCTGTTGCTGCAATCGCGGCGGCTGCATGGTCCTGCGTCGAAAAAATATTGCAGGAGGCCCAGCGCACATCCGCCCCCAGCGCCTTCAACGTCTCGATAAGCACGGCAGTCTGGATTGTCATGTGAAGCGAGCCGCTGATACGGGCGCCCTTGAGCGGCTGGCTTGTACCGAATTCCTCGCGGCAGGCCATGAGGCCCGGCATTTCGGTTTCAGCGATTTCGATTTCCTTGCGGCCCCAGTCTGCCAGCGAAATGTCGGATACAACAAAGTCTTTTTGAGCGGCCATTTTAGTGTCCTGCTTGAATACGGGTTTGGGCCGGCTTCACGCCAGCGCGATTGGTGGCGTCCTACCAGATCGCAACCAAACCGGCAATGTTACATAAAGAAATCTTTATCTCTCTATACGCTCAAGCTTCTTCGCCAAACTTGTCAGCGACGAGCTCTTCCAGCGCGGCCAACGCTGCTTGGGCCTGCGGCCCGTTTGCCGAAATACGAATCGTACAGCCGGGGCTGGCGGCTAGCATCATCAGCCCCATGATCGAGGTTCCGCCCACCTTCATGCCATCTCTTTCAACCGAAATTTCAGCATCGAACGCACTGGCCGTCTGCACGAATTTGGCAGACGCCCGCGCGTGCAAACCGCGCTGGTTGATAATGGTCACTTCGCGGACATCATCTTCGCCGGACGGCATTGAATGGCTCATTTGCAGGTGAGGAGCTGACTGGCGACATTAATGTATTTGCGGCCCGCCGTTTGGGCTTCCTCAATGGCGCGCGCCAGATCGCCCGTCTTGCGCACAGAGGTCAGCTTGATAAGCATTGGCAAATTCATTCCGGCAACGACCTCAACCCTCCCGGCTTCCATTACTGAAATTGCGAGATTGGAAGGGGTGCCACCAAACATATCCGTCAGGACTATAACGCCAGACCCGCTGTCTACCGCGCCAACCGCGTCAACTATTTCCTGACGACGCAGCTCCATATCATCGTCGGCATCGATTGATACCGTGGCCAAATGGTCCTGAGGCCCGACAACATGTTCAACCGCGTTGCGGAACTCTTCGGCCAACCGACCGTGCGTGACGAGCACGAGTCCGATCATACTGTACTGACTCCTGTAAGGCCGTTCTTCTGGCCGTACCAAACTGATCCCGGCAACCCCTGCGACCGGTGGAGCGCTATCTTGTCGAGGCGGGGCGCGTTTACAAGTGCCAATTTGATGCCTGCTTAGCCATTTTGCCGCATGTGCACAGCATCAAATAGGCCAATCCCTACCCACGCAGCGCACGCGCTGGCGGCGTTTACGGTGCTTTTTGCGGCAAGTCGCAGCTCAGGAACCTTAACCGCGCAAACTGTCGCGAATGCCGGGTCCGGCAAGCGCTCTGCCTGCGCTGGAGCCACCAAAGTCACCACAAGGTCGATCACAGCCTGACGCTGATAGGCTATTGGGCTGGGCCCATGCCCGCGAATCTCGACAAGGCCGGCAATCGGGTCGGGTGCCGTCAGCACTAACCTTCCGTCATGCTGTGCGGCAAATAGCTGATCATCAGCGACCAGACGCGCATAGAGCCCGGCATTGAACGCGCGCGACAACAGTTCGAGCGCCAGCGCCGTCTTGCCGGTGCCGGAATCGCCACGGATAAAAATGCCGTGATCAGCAACAATTATCGCGGTGCCATGCAGATTATTTGACATCAGCTTTCTGCAGGAAAGCTTGCGATAAATCGGGCGCCGCGTAATTCGCCAGGCTTGGAACCCGGTATATTCTCTGCAACCAGCCTGCCTCCATGCGCCTCAACAATCTGCCTGCTGATCGAAAGGCCGAGGCCCGAATTCTGGCCAAACGCCTCATTTGACGGTCGGTCTGTATAGAATCGCTCAAATATTCGGTCGATGTTTTCGACCCGAATACCCGGCCCGTTATCCTCGACAGAAACGACATTCAGTTTGCCTGTGCGTGCGAGGCGAACAATTACCTTGCCACCCTCTTCCGGCACGAAAGAGCGGGCATTCTCGATCAGATTTGTCATAACCTGACCAAGACGGGATTCGTGACCGTTCACATAAAAACCCTTGATTCCCTGCGGCAGTTTTTCCGCAATGAACTCAATCTCGACCTGCTTTTTATTGCGACTTGCATCCTTCGAGGCGGAAACGAGATCGGTGAGGAATTTGCGCAAATCAACGCGCTGGGCGTCTTCTCTGGCCAGCTCCGCATCAAGGCGCGAAGCATCGGAAATGTCAGTAATCAGCCTGTCCAGACGGCGAACGTCATGCTGAATGACAGCCATCAGCCTATCGCGAGACGTCTCCGATTTGGCGAGCGGCAATGTCTCCACCGCGCTGCGCAAGGAGGTAAGCGGGTTTTTCAGTTCATGACTCACATCGGCGGCAAAGCTCTCAATGGCATCAATTCGCGCATAGAGGGCGTTCGTCATGTCCCTGACGGCAACTGAAAGATTGCCAATTTCGTCCTGACGGGCTGAAAAGTCCGGTATTTCCTCGCGGTTCTTGACGCCACGGCGAACGCGTACCGCTGCCGCGGCAAGCCGCCGTAGCGGATTGGCGATTGTCGAGGCCAGCAGAACGGAAAGTACGGCGTTCGCCAGCGCAGCAACGCCAAACACACGCAGAATCGCGCGGCGCTCGCCGGCAACAATCTTGTCAATGTCATTGCCTTCAGTCGTGAGCATCAACACGCCGAGTACGGCCCGAAATCTCTGGATGGGCACAGCAACAGAAACGATTTGCTCGCCCTGTTCATTGACGCGGACCTGTGTGGCCGGGCTTCCGGTCAGCGCTGTCATGATTTCGGGGAAGCCTGCACCGCTGCCACCGGGTTGTTCCTTATAAACTGGCAGGTCGGTGTTACGGAACATATCAAAGATGAAGCGTTCGACGCGCTCCAGCACGCCGCCTTCCTCATCATCGACCGGAGGCAAATCGTAGCGAAGGATCTGCCCGCGCGAATAAAGGTGCCGCGAATCCAGCAACAGATTGGCGTCACGGTCATAGACGCGCGCCCGGGTGCGGGTCGGAGAGATCAGTCTGCGAAGGACCGGAGCAACCTTTTCAGGGTTGATCGGAAAATCCAGACTGCCAAGGTCTGAGCCGGGGCCGATATTTGCACCCGCCTGCAACTCGAACAACTTTTCGGGATCGATGTTCAGCGAATCGGTCTCGACTGACGCAGAGGCGGCAATCGCGCCAGCGATGATCTCACCCTGTGTGCGCATACTCTCTACGCGCGCATCAATCAGCCCATCACGGAACTGATTGAGATAAAGGACCCCGACAACCAGAACCGCCAGCGCAGCAAGGTTCAGTATCAGGATTCGCCGTGTCAGACTTGAGAACAGGTGATGTTCAAGAAAGGTCGTAACGGGCGACAGCGCGCGGAAGACGAACCCCGACGTGAATCGGCGCCGTGATCGTGCCGCGGCGGGCTTGCTCGACTGCGCCTCAATTGCCATTCATTCAGGGTCCGTTGCGTCCTGTCCAAGAGCGGCCGCGGCCGCCCTGTCACGCTTCGCGAAAGCGATAGCCCACGCCGTATAGTGTTTCGATCATTTCGAAGTCCTCATCCACGGCCTTGAACTTCTTTCGAAGGCGCTTGATGTGGCTATCGATGGTTCGATCGTCAACATAAACCTGCTCATCATAGGCAGAATCCATCAGCGCATCGCGACTTTTGACGACACCGGGACGTTGCGCAAGAGAATGCAGAATTAGGAATTCCGTGACAGTCAGTGTGACCGGCTCACCCTTCCACGTACACGTATGGCGCTCCTGATCCATGACAAGCTGGCCACGTTCCAGCGAACGTGCCTGCTGCGCCGGTGATTTGGCGCCCGCTTCACGCGCACTGGCCCGACGCAAAACAGCTTTGACGCGCTCGACCAGAAGGCGCTGCGAGAATGGTTTGCGAATGAAGTCATCCGCCCCCATCTTCAAACCGAAAAGCTCGTCGATCTCATCATCCTTCGAGGTGAGAAAAATCACCGGCAGGTCGGTCTTTTGCCGCAAGCGGCGCAGCAATTCCATGCCATCCATGCGCGGCATCTTGATGTCCAGAATTGCAAGGTTCGGCGGACGGGCCGACAAGCCCTCAAGCGCCGATGCGCCGTCCGTATAGGTCTCAACCCTATAACCTTCCGATTCCAGGGCGATCGAGACAGACGTCAGAATGTTTCTGTCATCGTCAACCAGGGCGACTGTCGCCATATCCTGCGGCTCCTTCATTCGCTTTGAGTCCCTTCGGTTCGTGAAAGGCTCATGCAAAACAAATTAGGTACAAAATGTGGCACAGTTTTCGGCAGATGTCACAGGAAGTTCTGCCGCGGCTACTACCGGCAAGCGCTTATATCTGGCTGGCCGTTTGAATTTCAAACGATTGCGGGTCCTCGTTTAAACGATTTAAATATTTTGGCATTTTTTTAAATCGATTAATGATTTGAATTCATTTGGCTTTTCTGGTTCGGGTATTTCACGTCGTGGATGCGAGCAGCGGGTGGCGTGCGGTCAAACCGAAGCTGGCGATAAATAAGGGAACGTCGAATGGCATCGAATGAGCACAAGCTGGTAGGACAGCTTGCGGGCAAAGAACTTTTAACAACAGGCAAGGTGCTTGCGAATCTCAGTGCGCCAGAACTCTATGAAGAGGCCGTAAGGCGCGGAGAAGCACAGATCACCGCTCAGGGTGCGCTTGTCGCCTATACGGGACAGCACACGGGCCGTTCGCCCAAGGACAAGTTTGTAGTGCGCGACGCTACCACTGAGAACACTGTCTGGTGGGACAACAATGCAGCAATCTCGCCAGAGCATTTTGAAGTCTTGCTAGGCGATTTTCTGGCACAGGCCGGTTCAATGGATCTGTTCGTGCAGGATCTGGTCGGTGGTGCAGACCCTGTGCACAATCTGCCCGTTCGCGTTGTTACCGAATATACCTGGCATTCGCTGTTCATCCGCAACCTGCTAATTAGGCCGGATGCTGCGGCACTCTCGACCTTCGTGCCAAAGATGACAATCATCGATCTGCCATCCTTCAAGGCTGATCCTGCGCGGCATGGCACACGCGCTCAAACGGTAATTGCCGTGGACCTGACCCGCATGATCGTTCTGATCGGCGGCACGTCCTATGCCGGCGAGATGAAGAAGTCCGTCTTTACCGCACTGAATTTCCTTCTGCCGCAAGCGAGCGTCATGCCGATGCATTGCTCGGCGAATACGGACGATGCTGGTAACTCTGCGGTTTTCTTCGGGCTTTCAGGCACTGGCAAGACGACGCTTTCCGCCGATCCGTCGCGTACACTTATTGGCGACGACGAGCACGGCTGGGGACCGGAAGGCATCTTCAATTTCGAAGGTGGATGCTACGCAAAGACGATCCGCCTTTCGGCAGAGGCCGAGCCGGAGATTTTCGCAACAACCCAGCGCTTCGGTACCGTGCTTGAAAATGTGATCATGGACGCACGGCGCACGCCGGACTTCAATGATGGTTCTTTGACCGAAAACACGCGCTGCGCCTATCCGCTGGATTTCATTCCAAATGCAAGCGAGACAGGTCGCGCACCACATCCAAAGAACATCGTGATGCTCACGGCGGATGCGTTCGGTGTGCTGCCACCCATTGCAAAGCTCACGCCTGCCCAGGCGATGTACCACTTCCTTTCAGGATATACCGCGAAGGTTGCGGGAACGGAGAAAGGCGTCACCGAACCGGAAGCAACTTTCTCGACCTGCTTCGGTGCTCCATTCATGCCGCGCCACCCTTCGGAGTATGGCAACCTCCTGCGTGAACTGATTGCCGAACACGACGTTGATTGCTGGCTGGTCAACACCGGTTGGACAGGCGGTGCCTATGGCGTTGGAAACCGTATGCCAATCAAGGCAACTCGCGCCCTGCTTTCGGCCGCGCTCGATGGCTCGCTGAAAGGCGCCGAGTTCCGCACAGACGCCAATTTCGGCTTCGAAGTGCCAGTCTCGGTCCCCGGCGTGGACAGCAAAATTCTTGATCCACGCTCGACCTGGGCCGACGCCAGCGCATACGACGTTCAGGCAAACAAGCTCGTTGATATGTTCGTGAAGAACTTCGCCAAGTTTGAAAGCCATGTGGATGATCGCGTTCGCGACGCCGCACCCGGCCTGAAAGTGGCCGCCGAATAAGTTCGGCTGAAGAAATACTGGACGAGGCCGGACACGTTCCGGCCTTTTCTTTTTGTCCATCTCGCGGCATCAAGTCTTCGATGACCGACGAAATCATACATATCAGCGCTGAGGCGGAGATAAATCCGGGCGACCTGACCGAGAATTTCATTCGCGCCTCGGGACCGGGCGGGCAGAATGTCAACAAGGTCGCCACCGCCGTTCAACTTCGCTTCGACGCGGCAAATGCACCGGGGTTAAGCGAGCGGGTGCGTACACGCGTACTGAAGATTGCAGGACAACGCGCAACGCGCGATGGCATTATCGTGATAGAAGCCGCCCGCTTTCGCACGCAGGAGCGCAACCGGGCAGACGCGCTGGAGCGTTTGGTGGCATTGATAGCCGATGCTGCGAAACCACCACCACCGCCGCGCAAGAAGACGAAGCCTACAAAAGGTTCTGTAGAACGCCGCCTGAAGGCCAAGGCAGGGCGCTCCAATGTCAAGCGAATGCGCGGCAGGGTTGAGCGCGAATAGTCGGAACAACTTGCTCTTGTGCTTTCGCAATGCCAAAATCCACTCATTGCAGAGCATCAGGAGGCTACAGCGCATGGGAATTTTTGATTTTGTGAAGAAGGTCGGCCAAAAGCTCGGCATTGGCGACGATGAAGAAACCCCCGACGCTGAGGCGCTCAAGAAGGAACTGGAATCCAACAAGCTCGGCACAGAAAATGTGCAGATTGAGGTTCAGGGCGACAAGGCTATTCTTAAGGGAGTAGTCGCCGATCAATCCATTTTCGAAAAGGCGATTATCGCGGTTGGCAATACGCTCGGCGTCTCCAAGGTCGAAGCCAGCGAGTTGAAAGTCGTCGCGCCGGATTCTGGCATAAAACTGGATTCAAACGTCGATCTCACCGAGTTGGTGAAGGCCGCCACCCCGGCAAAGGAGCCGAAGTTTTACACGGTCAAGAAGGGTGACAATCTCTGGAAAATCGCCGAAGCGAATTACGGCAAGGGCAAAGGTGCAAAGCACACGATCATTTTTGAAGCTAATAAGCCAATGCTCAAGCATCCGGACAAGATATATCCGGGTCAGGTTCTTCGTATTCCCGATATAGACGTAGCATAACGATGCCTGACCGCATCCGGCGAGGGCTGTGAAGCCTTCGCCATAAATTTGGCGCGAACAGATTTCTATCTTTGAATTCTTGTACAATTATTGGTAGACGTATTACGGTTTTCTAATATAGGTGCCTCCGGATGCGTCTCAACGATCGCCTTGTCTATCATGGCCAGTTTCTCTTTCGGTGGCGCAGCTACCTTCCATTGGCGCTGCTGCTCATAGCCGCGCCTGTATTTGCAGAATCTGCAAGAATGGAAGCCTGGGTAGGTGATGAAGCTTTCAGCGCCTGGGTTTACTTCTGCATTCTTGTCTCTTTTTCGGGCCAGCTAGTCCGCTGCATAACGGTTGGATATGTGCCTGTGGGAACATCCGGACGTGGCACAAAGGAGCAGCGCGCCGAATGCCTCAACACAACGGGAATGTACTCCATTGTCAGAAACCCGCCTTATCTGGGCAATTTTCTGGCGATGTTGGGCATCGTCATGTCGCTGATGGTGTGGTGGTTCGTATTGGCATTTGTGCTTATGTACTGGCTGTACATTGAGTGGATCATCTGGGTTGAGGAAGATTTTCTCGCCAAACGCTTTGGTGCCGCCTACGATAAATGGTGCGCGGTAACGCCAGCATTCATTCCCAACATCTCGCTTTGGAAAGCTGCTGACTTGTCTTTTTCATTCAAGACAGTTGTGCGCCGCGAATATCATGGGCTGCTTGCGATTGTATCCGCTTTCCTATGTGCGAAATCCATCCTCGACCTTGGTGTTAAAGGGCAAGACCTGCAACAGTGGGTTCTGACTGATCGGATTGAAATCTATCTGTTCGCGGCAGGCTGTATTCTTTATCTGGTCGCCCTGGTGCTGACCAAGCGCACCCGTTTGCTGACGGTTTCTGGCAGATCATAAGATCGCGGCAAGGTTCAAAGCCCTTAGAGCTTTCTGAGGGCTACTTCCTTGACCAGATGATCTTCTCCCTTGCGCAATATCAAATCTGCACGAGGTCTGGTGGGCAGAATGTTTTCGCGCAGGTTTTTGAGGTTGATGTTCTCCCAAAGACCTTCTGCTATCGCACGCGCAGAATCTGCAGATAGTTGCGAATAACGATGGAAGAATGATTTCGGGTTGCGAAAGGCTGTTTCACGCAACCTCATAAAGCGGGTGATGTACCATTGGTGGACCAACTCCTCATCCGCGTCGATGTAAATCGCGAAATCGAAGAAATCCGACAGGAACGGCACGAACTTGCCATCAGGGGGCAGCTTGCCCGGCTGCAATACATTTATCCCCTCGAAGATCAGAATGTCCGGTCGGTCAATTGTCACATACTCACCGGGAACCACGTCATAGGTCAGGTGCGAGTATACGGGCGCAGGAACATTCACATTGCCGGATTTGATTGCTGACAGGAAGCGAAGCAGCGCGCCAACATCATAGCTGTCAGGAAAGCCCTTGCGATCCATCATGTTTCGTTCGCGCAAAACTTCGTTCGGCAGCAGGAAACCGTCGGTCGTCACCAGATCGACTTTCGGGCTGGACGGCCAGCGCGCCAACAACTCCTTGAGTACGCGGGCCGTGGTGGATTTACCCACGGCAACCGAGCCCGCAACACCGATGATGAATGGCGTTTTGTGGACGTCCTCAACGTTGAGAAAATCGCGACGTTGGTTAAAAAGCCACTGACTTGCCTCGACATGCATCGAAAGCAATCGGGACATTGAAAGATAGATTCGTTTGACTTCTTCGATATCAACCGGGTCGTTCAGCGAGCGCAGCCGGTCAATTTCCTCACCACTCAGAGTGAGCGGAGTATCGGCTCGAAACTGGGACCATTTATCAGCCGAAAAGAAGCGATACGGCGAATATTTTTCGTCGGGCGCAAACTGGTCCATCTCTCCTCCCGACGGTTGAGCTAGCTGCGCGCTGCTTTTTCGGCAATTCCGGATTGCCCGGTTCGCCGCTCAAGCTCGCCCAATACTTCCGACAATGGTACATCCGCCAGCGCGAGCACGACCAGCCAGTGGTAGAGCATGTCCGCACTCTCTGAAACGACTGCGCTGCGGTCGCCTTTGACGGCCGCAATGACAGTTTCAACCGCTTCTTCTCCGAGTTTCTGCGATGCCTTGTCCATACCCTTCGCAAACAGTTTCGCCGTCCACGATTGCGGGTCGCCGGAGCGCGCGCGCTCGGCGATGATCTTTTCGAGGTCGTTCAAAGAAAACGTGCTCATTTGCGCCGTTTATGACGACATGGCGACAGAGTCCAGACGCATCGGCAATCCGGCCTTTGCCATATAGGCTTTTGCCTCGCCTATCGAATAGGTTCCAAAGTGGAATATCGAGGCCGCCAGCACAGCAGTCGCATGGCCATCCCGTATGCCCTCGACCAAATGGTCAAGAGTGCCAACCCCGCCTGAGGCAATGACCGGAGCACGCACTGCATCCGCAACAGCTCTCGTCAACGCAATGTCATACCCCGCCTTGGTGCCGTCCCTATCCATTGAGGTCAGCAGGATTTCGCCCGCACCCAGGTCCACGACCTTGCGCGCGAATTCCACCGCATCAATACCGGTGGCCTGGCGCCCGCCATGGGTGAAAATCTCCCAGCGGTCAGCTTCACTGTCTTGTGAAACCTTTTTTGCGTCTATTGCCACCACAATGCACTGATTGCCGAACTTGTCCGCGGCCTCGGCAACGAAATCCGGATTCTTCACGGCAGCGGTATTGATCGAAACCTTGTCGGCCCCCGCCAGCAGCAGCTTGCGAATATCTGCTACCTGCCGCACACCGCCGCCAACGGTAAGCGGCATGAAGCATTGCTCTGCTGTACGCGCGACCACATCGAAGATCGTTTCGCGATTATCGGACGACGCCGTTATATCGAGAAAGCAAAGCTCGTCGGCGCCAGCAGCATCATAAGCCTTGGCTGCTTCAACAGGATCGCCAGCGTCGACAAGATCCACGAAGTTTACACCCTTGACCACCCGGCCGTCCTTGACGTCCAGACAGGGAATGACACGCGCTTTCAGGGTCATATCTTTTCCTCGAACATCGCAGCCTTGGGCTGATGGCTGCCGCGAAGGATCTCCAGCGCTTCAGCCGGGTTGATCCGGCCATCGTAAAGTGCGCGGCCAGAGATAGCGCCTTCAAGCTTCTTCGCGTCAGGCATTGTCATGCGCACAATGTCGGCGATTGAGGCAAGGCCGCCGGAGGCGATTACAGGGATGTTCACCGCATCGGCCAGAGCTATGGTGGACTCCCAGTTTATACCAGTCAGGACACCATCACGGTCGATGTCAGTGTAGATTATAGCGGCGACGCCAGCGCCTTCAAATCTTTGCGCCAACTCGACCACGCCCAACGAGGAGGATTCAGCCCAGCCTTCCACTGCAACCTTGCCGCCCTTGGCATCTATCCCAACGGCAATCTTGCCCGGAAATCTCTTGCAGGCTTCAATGACAAGCGCCGGGTCACGCACTGCGACCGTGCCGAGAATGACTCTTGCCAATCCCTTTTCAAGCCAGCTTTCGATATGCGCCAGCATGCGGATACCGCCGCCGAGCTGCACCGGATTACGGGTTGCCTTCAAAATGGATTCAACCGCACCGCCATTCACGCTTTCGCCCGCAAATGCGCCGTTCAGATCGACCACATGAAGCCACTCGAAGCCCTGATCTTCGAACGCTTTCGCCTGTGCAGCGGGGTCCTCATTGTAGACGGTCGCTTGCGCCATATCGCCCAATTTGAGGCGAACGCACTGGCCGTCTTTCAGATCGATGGCAGGAAAAAGGATCATGGCTTCCATTTCAGAAAATTAGCGATGAGCGCGAGGCCGAGCGCCTGACTTTTTTCAGGGTGAAACTGGGTACCTGCGCGATTTTCATTGATGACCGCAGCCGTGACCGTCCCACCGTAATCAGTGGTTGCCAGAACCTGTTCGGGCCGCGTCGCGTCAATGTGGTAAGAGTGGACAAAATAAGCGTGCAGCCCGTCCGGTCCCGTCGCAATGCCATCGAACAGCGGATGCTCGCGTTTCAGGTCTATCGTGTTCCAGCCGATCTGCGGAACCTTCAATGAATGATCAGATGGAACAATTTCCTTTACGTCGCCTGCGATCCAGCCGAAACCCTTGCTGACCTTCTTTTCCAATCCGCGTTCCGACATTAGCTGCATACCGACGCAAATGCCCAAAAAGGGCCGCGCACGCCGAACAGCCACCTCGTCTATGGCTTCCATCATTCCCGGAACAGCCAGCAGCCCTGAAAGGCAATCCGCATAGGCCCCGACTCCGGGAAGTACGATACGATCAGCGTGGCGCACAATTTCAGAATCGTCGGTGAGAATGATTTCTGCATCGATGCCGGATTCACGCGAAGCTCGTTCAAACGCCTTCGTCGCCGAGCGCAGATTGCCCGAGCCGTAGTCAATAATCGCAACACGCATTATGCAGCGCCTCCAAACCGGGCAAACGCGAAGCGCGCTTCGGCTTCGTCGCGGTTGCTTGCATCTATATGAGCCGCCTGATGCCAGCCCTTTCGCTCCAGCCGCGCGATGCGCAACCGCGAGCCTTCCAGTCCGACCAGAACACACATGGCGAAAGACAAGAGAGCTGCGACGACCCCATAGCTGCCCATTGCGGCCAGACGCTCCAGGACAGCGAGTACAAGGGCAACCGCAATTGCCTCAAGCCATAGCTTGTTCCAGGCAAGCCAAAGAGGCGGCATCAGGAACCCGAAGACCGCGAATGCGTCTTTTACGAGTACAGTTTCAGCCTTTTTGCCAGCAGGCGGCTCCATCACAACAAAACTTGTCATGACTCACCCTTTCAAGCTGCCCTTGGTCGAGGGCACGGCATCGGGCTGGCGCGGATCAACTTCCAGCGCCGCGCGCAGCACGCGAGCAACTGCCTTGAAGCAGGTTTCGGCTATGTGGTGATTATTCACCCCATACTGGTTCGTCACATGCAAAGTGATGCCGGCATTTTGCGCCAGAGCGTTGAAGAACTCACGCACCAGTTCCGTGTCGAATGTGCCGATCTTTGGTGCCGAGAAATCCACCTTCCACACCAGAAACGGCCTGCCCGATACGTCAACAGCCGCACGGGTCAATGTCTCGTCCATCGCAAGGTCGAGCGATGCGTAGCGCATGATGCCACGGCGCTCGCCCAGCGCTCTGGACAATGCCTGACCAATCGCGATTCCTGTATCCTCGACCGTGTGGTGGTCATCGATATGAAGATCACCTTTCGCCGTGATAGTCATATCTATGAGGGAGTGGCGCGAAAGCTGGTCCAGCATATGATCGAAAAATCCGACGCCCGTCGATATGTCGGCCTTCCCCGTACCATCAACGTTCACTGAAACGGTAATGTCCGTTTCTCTGGTTTTGCGGCTCACTTCAGCGCTGCGTCCAGCCATGGCAAATGGTCCTCGCTTTTCAAGGCGGGCTTCTAAACTGAATCAGCGCTCGATGGAAGCGCGCTTGTCAGTCTGAATGTATGGAGCGACCCCGAACATCATCATTCGAACGAATGCGCAGGACGCGCGCTGGAACACCGGCTGCGATTGCGAAATCAGGAATGTCGTCCACGACCACCGCACCCGCGCCGATTATCGCGCCTTTACCGATCGTAACACCCGGCAATATCGTTGCATTGGTCCCGATGTCGGCCCAGTCGCCAATTCTGACCGGGCGAATTTCCAGATCCGTGCGAATAATGGGAACATCAACAGGCATGGCATTATGAGCGGAGCCGAGAACCTTGGCGCCGGGTCCCCAGCCGACATAATCGCCAAATACCAGATCGCGTGCATCCAGAAATGCCTGCGGTCCGATCCAGCAATTGTCGCCGATCACGAAACTACCGTCGAAACGACCTTGAATCTGAGCGCCTGCACCCACAAACACACTGTTGCCGATCGAGAAAGTCTCTGCGTGCTTGAACCAGGCACCGGCACCGATTTTGAGGCCGTGCCCACACCGCACCGCCAATGCGCGAATGATTGCGCGGCGCATGAGCGTATCAAGCTTACCGTCGCCCTGGGCGAAGCGGCCATAAAGCTCCACCAAACCATCGCGACTGTAGTCGGCCTTCAACGCATCGGATAAGCCGGCCTCAAAGGCCGGGTCCTCAACGGGCGCTGCCGCTCCATGGACGGCCTTGACCACGCGCACAGGTTTGTCATCCAATTTCATTTAACTCCAGCCTTTCAATCAGGGCTCACGTATTGCCGTATCCAGACCTTTCAGGATTGGATAGAGGAAATATGAGATCACCTTGCGCTGACCAACTTTCAGCTCTGCGGTCACAGCCATACCCGGCAGAAGCCGAAAGTCCTCAGCGGGTATGCGAAGGTCTGCCTTCTCCACTGTGATACGTGCCTTGTAATAGGGTGCCGAGCCATTTTCGGGACTTGCGCCCTGTCCATTTGCGGAATTTTCGTTCGAATACCCGTCGTGGCTTATAGTGCGCACAGCGCCGGAGCCCGTGCCGAATTTCTGGAACGGAAACGCATCAAACTTCAGCCGCGCCTGCTCGTTGGACGAAACGCGACCAATGTCGCCCGCGTTAATCGTCACTTCCGCTTCCAGTGGAACGTTTAAAGGCACAAGCGTCATCACCGGTTCGGCCTCACGTACGACAGAGCCGATTGAACGCTGAGCAAGATCGAGAACCACCGCGTCAGACGGAGCCGTCAACTTCACCATGTCGCGACGCAACTCCATTTTCTTCAATTCTTCGCCGATGGAGTCCCGTTGGCTGCGCTTGTCGGCGAGAGTTTCCATCGTAACGCGACGAAAATCCTCGATAAACGCCTGCTTGTCTGCCTGAAGCTTCGCAACCGCGTGCTGCGCGGTTGCCTGTGTGCCAACGGCCTGCGCAAAGCTCGCATCCACCGCAAGGCGCGCATCGCGTGACGTGAGCATATTCATCAACGAGCCAGTTTCCTGCTTAGCAAGCTTCTCGCGCGCAAGCTCGATCTGCGTCAGTGTTTCCTGTCGCTCGGACAGTATCTTCTGCTGGTCGGTGCTTGCGACAATCGCGGCCTGCTGCCCGGCTATTTGCTGATCGAAGTTCTGTATCTGGGCGTCATGAAACGCCTTGCGCTGGGTGAACACCTGCACCTGCAACATATCGTCCGGCGTGTTCCCGGCCTTCGCGGCATAGTCCTGCCCCAAAAGCTCAGCTTCCATGCGCTTGACCTGAGCGTCCAGCGCCGCAAATTCCGTGCGCCTGCGGTCAACGTCCGCCTGACTGAACGTTGCATCGAGCGTTGCCAGCGTCTGGCCCGCCTTCACGATATCGCCAGGCTGAACCTCGATGGTCCGAACAATCGAGGTTTCGATCGGTTGAACCACTATGGTCGGCTTTGTCGTGACCAGCTTGCCGCGCGCAACAACAACTTCGTCTATTGATGCCAGCGAGGCCCAAGCTATGCCTGCCAGTATCAACGCCGTAATCGTGTAAAGAGTCAGTCGCGCTACACGAGGCGGAAGCTTTTCCTCCAGCTCGATGGCGTCCGGCTGGAACTCCGAGATGACTTGTCTTGTTGCCTTCTCCTGAACGGCTGGAACAATTGGCGCAGTCGCGGCTGCATCCTGTTCCGGCTGTCGCGCCTCGGGCTGTTCCAGAGGCTCCTGGGGGGAATGACGGGTCAGGTCCATCACGCCACCTGCTTCATCTGCTGGTTCCACAGGTGACGGTATGTCATGCAGCGGGAAACAAGCTCGTCATGCGTTCCGATGTCGGAAACTTTTCCGCGCTCCATGACCAGAATTGCGTCCGCATCAGTCAGCGTCGAAAGACGGTGCGAAACGATGATAACGGTACGCCCTTCCGCAATCATGCGCAGATTCTGGCGAATGATTGCTTCGCTGTCCGGATCAAGTGCGCTGGTGGCCTCGTCGAAAATGAGAAGCTTCGGATCGGTAATGAGGGCGCGTGCGATCGCCAGACGCTGCTTCTGTCCGCCGGAAAGGTTCGATGCGTTTTCCTCAAGATCAGTTTCCAGACCACGCGGCAGCCTTTCGATGAATTCTTCAGCCCCTGCCAGGCGCGCCGCGGCTGCTATCTCCTCCATCGTTGCATCGGGCTTGGCGATGGCGATGTTATCGCGAACTGTTCCCTTGAACAGAAAGCTGTCCTGCAAGACGACGCCAATGCTCTTGCGCAGATGAACGAGGTCGATTTCGCGGCAGTCCGCGCCGTCAATTTTCACCAGACCTTGCTGAACCGGGTAAAGCCCCTGAATCATACGCGTTATAGTTGTCTTGCCAGAACCGCTCCGGCCAACGAGGCCAAACACCATGCCCGCTTCAATTCTGAACGACACATCATCCAGTGCCGCTGGTCGGTCTGGACCATAGTGGAACGACACGCCGCTAAACTCGATCTCGCCCCTGATCTCTGGTTGCAGGCCGCTGCCCATGCCAAAGCGCTCAGGGCGCTGGTTCATGACTTCGCCCAACATGCGAACTGAAAGTGAAACTTCCTGATATTCGTGAACCATTGTCACTATCTGCACGAGCGGGCCTGAAACGCGGTTTGCCAGCATGTTGAAAGCGACCAGCGTGCCAACAGTCATTGCGCCCGCAAAAGCATCCAGCGCGCCTATTACGATGATTGCCACGCCCATCAGCTTTTCAAGAAGACCCGTCAGCGATTGCGCCAATGCCGAGATCCGCTCGACATGATACCGCTCTGAAATCACTTCTGCCGATTGATTGTCCCAGACCCGGCGCTGGCGTGGTTCGAGGGCCAGCGATTTGACTGCGCGCATTCCGTGAACAGTTTCAACAAGAAGAGACTGCCGCTCACCTTCCGCCTGATACAAGCGCTGAAGTCGCCGCTGGAACGGACCGATAAGCATGAATACCGTCAGGCCAACCAGCGCGGTGAAGCCGAGAACCACCATCGTCAGCTTTACGCTGTATAGCATCAGTACCGGAACGAATACGACCAGAGACAGAGCGTCCAGCAAGCCGAGAAACAGGCGGCCAGTCAGGAACTCACGGATGCGGCTTGCCTGCTGCATATGCTTTATGAGCAAACCCGCCGGAGCGTGTTCGAACAATGCGATGGGCAGATTCAGGAGATGCGAAAACGTCCGTGTAGAAACACGCACATCAATCTTGTTGGTGGCGTAGAGCAACAAATATCTGCGCAAATAGGTGAATATGGCCTCGAAGATCAGAGCTATAATGATGCCAATGGTAAGAACGGTCAGGGTCGCGTAGCTTTGGTGCGCAAGCACCTTGTCGATCACGAGCTGGAAGAAGATCGGCGTGACAAGACCAAGCCCGTAGAGCACCAGTGCGGCAATCGCCACATCGCGAAACAGGCTGCGCTGACGCAAGATTTCCGGAAGGAACCAGCGAATGCCAAAGGGTTGCTCGCTGTCACGCAGCTTGAACACCCGCTTGAGCAAAACCAGATTTCCGCTCCAGCTTCTTTCGAACTGCTCACGATCCAGCATAAGCGCTTCCGGCCGCGCGGCCAGCGGGTCTATTACCCCAACGCGCTGCTGCCCGTCCGGCATTGTCACAACATTTGCGACAACCACCCAATTGCCATTGTTCAATTCTGCCAGAACGGGAAATGCGTCGCGAAGTTTTCCGAAACCATCGAAGCTGATGTTGACGGCGCGCGCCCGAAGGCCCCTGTCCTTGGCAATACGTAGCAGCTTTTGCGTGGCGATTGGCTGATCGCCCACCGAATAGTCATGAGCCAGGCGCTCAGCGGTTACATCCACGCCGTGATGTCTGGCGACCAGCGCCAGACATTGAATGTTTGTATGGTCCTGCATCGACATCGGACATCATGCCCCCACCATCACAGGCCGATTCAGCTGAAATTGGGCGATGTATTCTTGGCAGGCGCGGCTTTGGAATGTCGCTGCTTTTCAGGCGCATCGGAAGCCGCCGCCGCATTAGCGCTTTCATTCGTTCTGCGAACCGCACCCGTCTCAACGAGACTGTTCAACGCCTTGTTCATCACATCCACCGAGTTCGCAAAGGCGTCAACCGGCATGATGATGCGCTGGCGAAGGACTGGTTTGGGGTTGCCCCTGGCGTCTCGTTCAGTCGCAGAAAGGCTCATCAGGTCGATGCGGACGATGGGGCCAGTCACCGTTATTTCGCTGATTCCGTCGGTATATAGTTCGTCCGCCATTTCACTCTCCGCCACTCAATCCAACTCACGCCGCTGCGTGATCGTGCCTCTGCCACTCCGGGAACAGGTCGCGCATTGCGGCGGCGTCGAAAGATCCGAAGCCAGCATCCGTCCCGACAAGGCAGGCGTCAAGCGCCTCCACGATCTGTTCTTTTGGTAGGTTAACGCCGATGAAAACGATCTCCTGCCGTCGATCGCCCCAGGCCTCGCTCCAATGCCGCTTCAGCATGTTCGCAAATTGCGGATGCCGGGGCCAATAAAGCTGCGGCACTGCCGCCCACCAGAACCCGCGCTGGTCAACCCTTGTCTGCGCACCTGCCACGGAATAAAGCCCTATCCAGTCCTTGCGGGTCGCAAGCCAGAAATGGCCTTTTGCACGCAGCAAACCATCCCATTTACGCTGGGTAAAGGCGTGGAACTTCGCCGGATCGAATGGCCGCCGTGCCCTGTAAACGAAACTGGAAATTCCATATTCTTCGGTTTCAGGAACGTGATCGGCAGGGCTGTAAAGCTCTTTGTGCCAGAGCGGATGCGTTGCTGATTTTGCTTCGCTGTACAGTCCTGTATCCATGATCTGAGGCAGATCGACCTTGCCGAAATCGGTTTCGATCAATCTGGCATCTATGTTCAGCGATTTGACTATGCGCCGGACTTCGGCGAGCTCTTGTGCGCTGATTTCGCTGGCTTTGTTTATGATCACGACATCGGCGAATTCGATCTGGTCGACCAGCAGGTCAATAAGGCTGCGCTCGTCCTCATCATCGCGCACTTCGCCACGGTCACTCAGCAAATCCTGACTGCTGAAGTCTTTGAGGAGATTGGCACCGTCCACGACAGAAACCATTGTGTCCAGCCGCGCAACGTCTCTCAGGGTACGTCCTTCTTCGTCCCTGAACGAAAAGGATGCGGCTATCGGGAGGGGTTCAGCAATGCCCGTGCCTTCGATCAGTATGTAATCGAACTTTCCGGACTGTGCGAGGCGGCGAACCTCAACCAGCAAATCCTCGCGCAATGTGCAGCAAATGCAGCCGTTGGAAAGCTCAACCATCGTTTCGTCGGTGCGCGTGACATCCGCATCGCGAATGAGATCGGCGTCGATGTTCACTTCGCTCATGTCGTTGACGATCACCGCAATGCGGCGGTTGCCCGCATTGCGAAGAACATGGTTGAGCAGTGTCGTCTTGCCGGCTCCGAGGAACCCGGCCAGAACTGTCACTGGAAGCAACCCATCCGCCCGATGGCCTTCCATTATCTGTTCCGCCTATGCCGCCAGTTGCGGACGGAATGCTACGTCCACATAGTAGTTTGTGTTCTGATAGGTACTCGTCGGGAACAACGTTCCTGAACCGTAAGCATAAACACCATTCCCACCAGACACCGCCGAGGACAACGCCGTCAAGTTCTGGCTTTCCCGTTCGGTTGAGAAATAGTTAGGCGTCGCCGAGTAACTGTTCGTGGCATTGTAAGAAACGATATACGTTGTGTCGGCTGCAATAGCGACTTCCTGAGACAGATCGACATATTGCCAGCCGCTTGCCGTTTCATTCGTGAAGGTAGCAGTGCCCAGCAAGGTGCCGGTCGATGTCCAAAGGTTCGCGGTGTGCGTTCCGGTGTTCTGTGATCCCTTGTAGAAGCTGAATCCGGTAATCCAGCCGTCCACATCGGTCTGGAACTTCATACCCAATTGCACCGGGTTCGGATCGTTCTCGTTCACTATGGTTGGAACATCTGCTGCCGAGAACAAGCTCTGTGTTGGCGCTTGAGGCGCGCCACTGTTCACTGTCAGGCTCACGGTAGCGGAGGCTGTGCCTCCTTTTCCATCAGAAATAGAGTAGGCGAAACTCGCAGTCCCGGTGTAGTCGGCAGTGGGCGTGAAGGTCACTGCACCTGTCGTACTGTTAAACGCGACTGATCCATTGACGGCATTGGAAACGCCGGTGACCGTCAGGATATCGCTATTCGCATCAGTGTCGTTCGCCAGAAGCTGATTGGCCTGAATAACCTTTGCCGTGTTGAAACCGGTGGTGAACCCGGTGTCATCAACGGCGACCGGTGCCACATTCGGCGCGGGTGCCGCAGGCTGGTAGAGAACATCGACCCAGTAATTTGACGCATTCCAGCTTGAGGTCGGGAACAGTGAAGTGTTGCCATAAGCAAAAACGCCGTTATTCGACCCGGCCGCAGTCAACGGCCCATTTGTCACGCTAGACGTGAAATAGCCGGGCGTGATGGCGTAGTTGCCATTGGAGTGATAGCTCACGACCAGAGAAGTTCCCGCCGCTACTGAAATTGGCTGGGTGAAGTTCAATGTCTGCCAGCCACTAGCCGTCTCGTTGGTGAAAGTTCCGGTAGTCAGCAAGGTACCGCCTGAGGTCCACAACGATCCTGTGTGCGTTCCAGTGTCTGCCGCGCTCTTGTAATACCGGATGCCGGTTATGGCACCGGCCTGTGATACGGTGAACCGCATTCCCAACTCAACGCCCGATGGGTCGTTGGTCGAGGGCTGTGCTGGTGTACCGTTCGGGAAGAGCGAGATGGCATTGCTGTTGTCCGGCGTTACCGAAAAGCTCACCGTCGCTGAAGCAGTGCCGCCATTGCCGTCTGACACTGTGTATCGGAAGCTCGCCGACCCCGTATAACCTGACGTGGGCGTGAAACTCACGGTGCTTGTATCTGCGTTGTAAGACACAGTGCCATTAACGGCCTGATCCACGCCCGTAATGTTGAGAGGATCGCCGTCAACATCATTGTCATTCGCAAGAAGTGTGGAAGCGCCAAGCGACAACACATTGCCTTCTACGACCGTGTAGCCGCTATCGTTTACCGCTACCGGAGCCGAATTCGGCGGAGTCACGACGTTCAGGCTCACAGTCGCCGAAGACGTACCGCCGCGCCCATCGGATATTGTGTAGCTGAAGCCCGCAGAGCCTGTGTATCCCGTGGCGGGAGTGAATGTGACCGTTCGAGTCGTGCTGTTGTAGGAGACCGTTCCGTTCACCGCCTGGCTTACGCCGGTGATGCTGAGTGTATCCCCATCGCTGTCAGTATCATTGGCCAGAAGCGTCGCTGCAGAAAGGGAAAGTGCAGCGTTCCGGTTGGTTGAATATCCTGTATCACCCACAGCCACCGGAGCCGAGTTTGGCTGTGCGGTAACGTTCAGGCTGACAGTTGCCCTGGATGTTCCGCCCTTGCCATCCGAGACAGTATACTGGAAGCTGGCCGCACCGGTGTAACCTGCAGTTGGCGTGAAGGTGACCATTCCGGTCGTGCCATTAAACGCCACGGTGCCGTTTACAGCCTGATCGACCCCTGTGAGGTTGAGCGTATCGCCATCGGCATCTGAGTCATTTGACAGGAGCAAGGCAGCTGCAAGTGACAATGCGGTATTCTGGGTGGTTGAATAGCCACTGTCGTTCACCGCCACAGGCGCAATGTTCACCGGACCGCCGGGTTCGTTAAAGATCACGTCCACCCAATAGTTCGCCGACTGGTAAGTCTGGGTCGGGAACCTGCTTGAGTTTCCATAAGCGTAAAGACCATTCGCACTGCCGCTTTGGGAGGCAGGCGCGGTCAACGGGCCATTGGTTATTGAACTGCTGAAATAGCCGCCAGTGCCATAATACTTACCGTTGGAGTAGTAAGACACGATGTATTGCTGGCCGGCTACAATATCAATCGGCGCGGCAAAGGAAGCCGTTTGCCATCCGCTTGCAGATTCGTTGCCGAACGTCACTGTCCCAAGAAGCGTTCCGTCCGCCTTCCAGATCGATCCTACATGAGTGCCAGTCTCGCCCACCGCCTTGTAGAATTTCATTCCCGACACAGTGCCGGCGGTAGCACTCAGGAACCGCATCCCGAGTTCAACACCAGTACCGTCATCGTAGGGGTTGCCGGTAGGGCCTTGCCCCGGTCCGAATAACGATATGCCGGTCGGCGCAGTCGTCACGGACAGATTTACCGTGGCTTCAGACGTTCCGCCCCGACCATCCGAGATCGTGTATTTGAAGCTCGCCGCGCCCGTATAGCCAGCCGTCGGCGTGAAGGTGATCATACCGGTTTGCGAGTTTATGGCGACCGTTCCATTTGTAGCGCCGGACACACCGGTGATGCTCAGGGCGTCACCATTCGGATCTGTGTCGTTTGCCAGCAATGCAGAGAAGGCCAAAGTCAGCGACTGGCCCTGCAAAGTGGTAAACCCGCCGTCGTTTCCAGCCGTAGGCGCTAAGTTCGCATTGCTTGGCTGGAAGACGACATCAACCCAATAGTTTTCATTGTGGTATGTGCCCGTCGGGAAAACCGGGCTCGTCCCGTAGCCATAGACGCCGCCACCTTCCACAACAGACAGCGGGCCATTGGAATAACCCTCACCAAAAAACTGCGTGGTCGATGAGTAGAAGCCATCAGCGTGATAGGATGCTACATAGACAGTGTTGGCGCTGATGGCGACCGGCGTGTCGAACACAACTTCTTGCCAACCCCTGATTGATTCTCCGGTTGACATGCCGCGGGCAAGCAATTGGCCATCTGCGGTCCAAAGGCTCACAGGATGAGGGCTGGTATTGAGTATACCCTTATAGAAGCGGATACCTTCCACAGTTCCAGCGGTGGATGATCTGAACCTTACGCCCAGCTCCACGCTGTCGCGGTCGTTCACTGCCTCTTCTTGTGGCTTGGTGGTAAAGCTGAACAGGCTCGAAGTGTCCGGTACCTCAACCGTAACGCTGTAGCCTGTAGCCGGCGTTTCCAGATTCAAGCTGTCATCGACAGCGCGGGACATGATCGTGTAGTTGCCCGCGGCCTGGACTGCCCACGTGTAGGTCCAATTCTCACGCCCGGCCGCCCGCCACCAGCTGTTTCCGCCATCGTAAGAAACTTCGACCGCCGCAACCATGCCGCCACCCGCGTCGGAAGCAGTGCCGGTGATTGTTACTTTCTGGCCTTCAACAAAGCTGGCACCAATGATCGGCGAGTTAATAGTGGAAGTAGGCTTCACATTGTCGGTGCTTTGAGTTGCCAGAACGAGACTGGCCTGAAGTGTCTGCGGCTGAATGCCCATATCGGCAAACATGTTGACCATTGCCTGCTGAACCGCGGGATCGGTCGGCGTGGGCGTACCTGCATGGTTGCTGCTGAGGCCCCACGACCAGAAGACGGTTCCCGCACCAAACACCAATGCGCCGCTCTCAGCGCGGTACATTGTCAGGCTGTGCGGAACAGCGTCCTTGCTGGTGACATATGAACCCCAGTCCCGCAGATACGTGTTAACGTCAACTGTCGAAAGGGACATATTGATGAGGCCTGCCGGACGATAGCCATTGTCAACGTCCGAATCCCATTCATAACCCAGCAGGTTCTGGACAAGTGAATGTGTCTGGCCGGGCTGCAGATCGGCAACTGCCGTATCGCGCCAGAACCTGAAATTCGACATGTCGTAAGGAATCGTAATTGTATCAACGCGATAGCTGTCCACAGTGAACATCGTGCCTGTAAGCGAGTTTTCAGGCTCCTGCCCCGGATCGGCATAACGGTAGTCGCGCCAGGTACCGGTGGAAATGCCGCTTGGATCTTCCTTGATCCCCCAAGTCTCCTTGTAGGAAATCATCGTGCGGTAGGCGTTGCCGTCCGCATCTTCATCCCAGCGTACCTTCCAGTAAATTTCATTGCCGCTCCAGAATGCAAGATTCACTCCCGAGTCTCTTGCATTCTCAACATTCGTCCTCTGCTCGGACGACCAGTATTCATCGTGACCGACCGACAGAAATGCGTCGTGGTTCAAAAGCTGGGTACCGTTGCGGGTGGTATCGACGCCGGAAATATAGGAGACATCGTAGCCATTCTGCTCCAGCCAGTTGACCGCAGCCATCTCGGGTCCGAACACGAAATCCCATGTGCCGCCCATAGCGCTCGTCTGGGTAACGAATGGACGATTGTAGCTGACTGCGACAGCCTTGCCGATCGCATTAACCGAGCAGTTACAATTCGGCGGCACCCAGCCGATCATTTTGTTCGGATCAACGGGCAAGTCGCCTTCGTAAAGGCTTGCTCCACCCCATGCGTTATACGCCTGCCAAGTCGTATCTGACGTCTGGAAAACGATGTCGCTCGTCGAGCCGTCCTCGCGAACAATAAAGGGAATAATGCTGGCCCCGCCATTGCTGCCGCCGCCATCCTCGCGCACCAGTCGGGCGAAATATATTCCCGAGGTTGCGTCCTGAGGAATTTGCCAGCTTGCTGAGACTTCCCAATTGGCGCAGTCGATCAGACCTGTCGTGTAATCAACAAGAGGGTGCGGCTGGATTTGTGCCGTCGTCATCTCCTTGTCAATGGTGGCGACTTTACGTGCACCATCTCCGCCGTAGTATCCCATACGATAAATATCGATGCGATAGTTCGTTGAATCTGTTGCGATCTTGAAATCGACCGTATCGCCAGTATTGGAGCTGATCTGGGTGGCAAAGCCCTGGATCGTCGGATCACCGTCGCCGTTAATGCCCCATTCTGATTTCGGATTGCCTTGCTTCTGGTTTTCAAGAACGATTTTGTTCGGTACCGCCGCAGCCATCAGCGCGGGTCCATTACCATCCGAGGCGCTATCCAATGTGCTTGATGCGGCACTACGAGCTACAGTTTCAGTCCCTGCATCCGGCTCCAGAGATGCGACTTCGGTGCGCGGCGTAATCGTCGCGCCAGCCGAGGTCGAGAAGCTTTGGGAGCCGACCGCAGACAAAAGATCGGCTGTGCTATCGAGGCCGCTGGTTGTCGAACTTGACGCGCTGGAAGACGCGTTCGTTGTCACGGACGGACTTTCGACCGTCACGAATGTTGCGGCATCAACAGTGAAGCTGCGTATGGCTTGCCCGCCGGAAGATGGCGTTGTATTGGTCGTTGATATCGGCTGCGCAGTGCTTGTTTGCGCAACAATAAACGATCCCGATCCGGCATCAGTGTGAGCAGCTTCGCCCTGTTGCGAAGCATATCGGAAGCTCTTATCCGCTGAGTCCGCTTTCCCCGTGGCATTCTTCTTGATGAGTTGGCGCTTGCCAATCGTCTTCATCGTACGCCCCTAAGTTCGCCAGATTGCAGCATGATGCAATTTGAATCGTTTGAAGCGATGGACGTTCAGTGTGACCCGGCCTTAATTAGTAGATAGTGGTGTAAGAATTCACAGCGTTAGGCGTAGCTGGAATTACAACTTTTCCAGCCCAAATTTACCTCTTTGGAGGTAGTTTGCCATTCGCATTCCAATGACAGTGCGTAACCGCCCAGGTTCCTTTTCAAGCCTGCTTTAGCGCCAGATATAAGCTACAGTTTGAAAAACGGGAGACAGTGCATGCAACTCGAAGGCCTACATCACCTGACCGCGATTACCGCGAACGCCCCAGGCAACAAGCACTTCTATACACAGACGCTTGGCCTTCGGCTGGTCAAGAAGACGGTCAATCAGGACGACACCAGCGCCTACCATCTCTTCTATGCTGACGCCCGCGCCACGCCGGGAACGGATGTAACCTTTTTCGACTGGCCTGTTGGGCAGGAAAAACGCGGTACGCATTCCATCAATCTGACCGGACTTCGCGTCTCCGGGGAGCAAAGCCTCGAGTATTGGAAAAGCCGGTTGTCCGGCTCTGGTGCCACCACTTCCGACATTGAAAATATAGATGGTCGCGCCAGCCTGCATTTCGAGGACCCTGAAGGCCAGCGGTTCCGCCTCGTCGATGACGGAGGCGGCGCGCCGCAAAATCCCTGGGCCGGAACCGACGTACCAGCCGCACATCAGATCAAGGGGCTAGGTCCCGTCATGATTTCGATACCTGATAAATATGCAACGGACATCGTTCTGACCCGCGTCATGGGCATGAGCGAAATTCGTGAATATGCCTCGCCGGACGGACAAGGAGTAGTTCACGTTTATAAAATGGGCGGAGAAGGTCCAGCTTCGGAATTGCACGTTGCTGTTCAACCCGGGCTTCCAATTGCGCAGCAAGGGGCGGGTGGAGTACACCATGTCGCATTTCGCACGCCCGATGCCAAAACGATCCACGAATGGGCGAAGAGGCTTTCCGAATTGCGCATTCCAAATTCTGGCGAGGTTGAACGCTATTATTTCCGTTCTCTTTATTTCCGCGAGCCCGGCGGCAATCTGTTTGAGATTGCGACGGACGGCCCTGGTTTCGCCGTGGATGAGCCCTTGGAGAGCCTTGGCGAGCGGCTCGCCCTTCCGCCTTTCCTTGAACCACGCCGCGCCGAAATAGAAGCCAATCTGAAGCCTTTGGATTAGCAGTTTGCAATCGCGCAACAGCGGCCTACATATCGCTTCATAACTCGTACCGCGCGGCTGCTTTCAGGGCCGCGCGTCATCGGAGAAGCGTATGGCTAATGAACAGAGTATGCACGCCACAACAATCGTGACCGTGCGCAAGGGCAATAAGGTCGTGATCGCGGGCGACGGACAGGTCAGCCTCGGCCAGACTGTCATGAAAGGCAATGCCCGGAAGGTTCGGCGCATCGGAAAAGGTAACGTAATTGCTGGATTTGCGGGCGCGACCGCAGACGCCTTCACCCTTCTGGAACGCCTTGAGGCAAAGCTCGAACAATATCCAGACCAGTTGACGCGCGCTTGCGTGGAGCTTGCCAAGGATTGGCGAACTGACCGCTATTTGCGCCGTCTTGAAGCAATGATGCTGGTTGCTGACAAAACAGTAACGCTCGCGCTTACCGGTACGGGCGATGTGCTTGAGCCGGAACATGGCGTCATGGCTATCGGGTCAGGCGGGAATTACGCGCTGGCCGCAGCAAGAGCCTTGATAGACACGGATGCGGATGCCGAAGAAATCGCACGTAAAGCAATGCAGATTGCAGCCGATATCTGCGTTTATACCAACCATAATGTCGTGGTCGAAACACTCGATGCGTCGGAAAATTGAGCCGGAGTCTTGAGAACAGTATGAGTAATTTTTCCCCCCGCGAGATCGTTTCCGAACTCGACCGTTTCATAATCGGGCAGAAGGATGCAAAGCGCGCCGTTGCAATCGCGCTGCGCAACCGCTGGCGGCGCCAGCAGCTTGAAGGCCAGATGCGTGAAGAAGTCATGCCGAAAAACATTCTGATGATTGGCCCCACGGGCGTCGGCAAAACAGAAATCTCGCGCCGCCTCGCAAAGTTGGCAGGCGCGCCATTCATCAAGGTTGAAGCTACCAAATTTACGGAAGTTGGTTATGTCGGCCGCGATGTTGAACAGATCATTCGCGATCTGGTCGAAGTCGCGATTGGCCTCGTGCGCGATAAAATGCGCGAGGATGTTAAGGCCCGAGCGCACATCAACGCGGAAGAACGCGTCCTGGACGCTTTGGTAGGCAAGGCCGCTAGCCCCGGCACTCGCGATTCATTTCGCAAGAAGCTTCGCGAAGGCGAACTGGACGACAAGGAAATCGAAATCGAGATAGCCGATACCGGGACAGGCGGCATGCCGGGGTTCGAGATACCCGGAATGCCCGGCGGAGTAGGTATGATAAACCTTTCTGACATGATGCAGAAGGCGATGGGCGGTATGCGGACAAAGGCCGTCAAGACGACCGTCAAGAAATCATATGACGTGCTGCTCAATGACGAATCCGACAAGCTTCTGGATCAGGACGAGGTTATTCGGCAGGCCCTGATTTCTGCGGAAAACGACGGCATTGTCTTCCTCGATGAGATCGACAAGATCGCAGCCCGGAGTGATATATCCGGCGGGCCGTCACGCGAGGGCGTGCAGCGCGACCTGCTGCCGCTTGTCGAAGGAACGACGGTTGCGACGAAGTATGGTCCGGTCAAAACTGACCACATTCTATTCATCGCGTCCGGTGCATTCCATGTTGCCAAACCTTCCGATCTGTTGCCTGAATTGCAGGGTCGCCTCCCCATCCGGGTGGAGCTTCGGGCGCTGGAAAAGGACGATTTCCGCCGAATTTTGACGGAAACAGAAGCCAGCCTCATCAAGCAGTACATCGCCTTGATGGGTACCGAGGGCGTTGATCTGGACTTCACTGATGACGCAATTGACTCGCTCGCAGGGATCGCTGTGGACCTGAACGCATCCGTTGAGAATATCGGCGCACGGCGACTTCAAACGGTGATGGAGAGGGTGCTGGATGAAATTTCATTCACTGCCCCCGATCAATCCGAATCGAAGATCACCATCGACGCGGACTATGTGAGCAAGCAGGTCGGTTCACTAGCAAAGAACACGGATCTTTCAAGGTTTATCTTGTAAGGTTTCAGCGTGCAAGGCGGCGAAGGGTGACTTTCGCCGTCTGACCGTTTAGAGAACTTGTAAGGTTCCAACGTCCACGAAAGCCATGAAAAGAACCATTCTAGCAGGGTTGCTTGTAGCCCTTACCATTTCGCAGGTTCCGGCTCATGCTGCGAGTATTGTTCCGCCGGGCAACCGGAACGTAGAACAGCCGGCAATTCCGGGTGCTTCAATAAAGCGAACAAAGGCTTCAAACGGAACCTTCGAAGGGAAATATCGTAAAGTTTACAACCTGTTGGCGAGTGATGCCAAGCTCCGCTCCAAAATCAGGCAGGTGGCAGGTGCCTATGGCATCAGTCCAATGCATATTGTCGGAGCAATTGTCGGCGAGCATACATACAACGTAGATGCATATGACCGCCTCCAGACCTACTACGTAAAAGCCATTGCCTATCTCGGGAACAGGCTGGAGTTTGCCTACCAGGGCGAGGACATATCTGACTTTATCAAGCGACCACAATTTTCTGTTTGCTCTGGAAAATCAGATAGTTATTCATTGTGGACATGCCGTGAGCAAGTTTGGAACAGCACTTTCCGGGGCAAAACGGTGGATGGACGTCCCTATCCGAACAATCGGTTCAGCGCGGTTTTTTTCCAGCCCTTTTATGCCGGGCAGACTTTCGGTCTGGGTCAGCTCAACCCGCTCACCGCGCTGCAAATGAGCGATCTCGTCAGCAGGGTTTCTGGACTTCCGAGATTGGATCCCTCTGACCCGAACGAGGTCTATGAAACAATCATGGACCCTGATAAATCAATACCTTACGTCGCAGCAACGCTGAAGAAATCTATAGACGCCTATCGCAATATTGCAGACTTCGACATTTCGCAGAATCCGGGCGTCACCGCTACCTTGTATAACATCGGAAATCCCGAAGCACGGGCGGCAGCACTTCGTGACGAAAACGAACGGCGAAAGGCAGCAGGCGAGCCAGAAAAGTTACCGGAAGAAAATTACTACGGCTGGCTGGTGAACGAGAAAATGCCCGAATTGAACAAACTTTTCTGATGTAAACAGGGCGTTTCTCGTCGCAGAATCTCGGCATTTTACTTTTTTATGGCCGTATTTTCTCGAATTTGCGCTATAAAACTATCCATCAGAGCCTCATCCAGAGCCGAAATACGCTCCGACAGCAAGTTGGCCAGTTCGGTCGCCTTGGGCGATAATCCTGATGTGTCGACGACTACTTTCGGATCGGACGAATGTGCGAGCCGACCAAGCTCTTCGGCCTCATCCCAAATAATGTTGAAGTACCCAATCATCTTTTGGAGCAGAGGCCAGCTTGGGGTTCCACGACGCCCATGTTCCAACGCTGACAGATAGGCTGGTGATACGCCAAGTGCAGAAGCCATTTCCTTTTGCGAGACGCCCTTTTGCTCGCGCAGTTCGCGAATTCGCAACCCAAAGGGAGTCATGGGTTGCGTATCCGTTTCAACCGAACGTAGAGCGCACCAGAACCGCCATGGCCACGTGCCGCGCTTTCGTGAGCCGAAACATACGGTCGGAAGGGCGCGGTTGAAAGCCAGCCGGGAACAGACCGCTTCAGCACGCCGTCACCACCTGACGAAGACCCCTTCCCTGTAATGACAAGAACGTAGCGAACGCCGCGAGCGTGAGCCCGTGCGACGAAGGAAAGCAGCAGGCTATAGGCTTCGTCCTGCCTCATGCCGTGCAGATCAACACGCGCTTCGAGTTGTAACCGCCCCTTCGCAAGCTTGCCGACCGTTTGAGCATCCAGATGCAGGCGAGGCGCTGGACGCGGAGGCTGGACCGCCGGTGCAGGTGGAGCCGTAGCGACTTCTTTGCTTTTCTTCGGCTTTTCTGCTTCAGGGCTCGCGACAGGAGTGCTGGCGACGGGCTTTGCAATAGCCAAACGCTTGGGCTTGGGCGCTGGTGTCACCGAGCGCGCAATCGTTTCCCACAAAATGCGATCTTCTTCGGAAAGCGCTTTGCCTTTGCCCCTGCTCATTGCCGCCCCTCAACAAGTGCGCGAGGCAACAAAGCATAGAACGTGGCCTTGTTTCGCACCACGCCTGCAATTTCTCCGGCAGCGTCGCCAGACCCTGCAAAGAGATCGCCCCGTGCAGCACCAACAATAGCAGAGCCTGTATCCTGAGCGATCATAAGGCGAGCGAAAGGCTTGCCGTCAAATGCCGTAAGGCTTTCGGAGACGATAAAGAACGGCGTACCGAACGTATGGAGCCTGCGATCAACAGCAACAGAGCGTCCCGGTGCCAACGGAACTTTTGCGGCAGCGACAGGGCCGAGCGCCGGATCATCCACCGGCTCCTCTCGAAAGAAGATGTAAGACCTGTTGCGCCACAGAATCTCGTTCACCCTTTCAGGATTTTTACGAAACCAGGCACGGATGGATTGCATCGTTACCTGCTCGAAGGGAATTTCTCCAAGCTCGACAAGAACCTTACCTGCACCTGTGAAGCGCTGGGCAGATTTGGCAGCATAGGTGATGCGCTTAACTGAACCATCGGGCAGCACAAGGCGAGCTGCCCCCTGAACGTGAATGAAATAGGCATCAACCGGATCGGTTAGCCAAGCAATTTCAAGGTTTCTGCCGGAAAGCGCACCTCGATCAATTGCTTCGCGGTCATAGTATTCAACCAGTCCGCCATCAGTGAAGCGAGCAAAGGCAAGATACGGGTCAAATGTTGCAGGACGATTGCTATCATCCACATCGACCAGGTCAGCAGGACGGGCAAGCAACGGAACCGTAAATTTCTCGGTTCTTTGCAAGGACGCAGCGACCTGTGGCTCGTAATATCCCGTGACAAGCCCAGTTTCGCCTGCCTCCCCTGCCACCACGGCGGGCACAAAATGCCGCTCAAAGAAATTCCGCGCGCCCTGTTCGTCCATGGACGGAATGCGCTGCGCTTCGGCATATGGGTCGCAGAAACTTTCGAAGGCTACACCCAGTTCGCCGGTCTTGTATGGCTTGTGCTGAACATGACCGGCGCTTCGCCGAAAAGCCTCATAGGCCTGTTGAGGATTGTCCTGTCGCCAGCCGGGCAAATCGTCAAACGAAACTGGCCTGAAGCCGGGAGGAAAAGGCATGTGCGCCTTCCTTTCCCGCGATCACTCTTCCTCTTCGGTCGCAACCAGCTTCCAGTTCGGATCTTTGGAGCGGGTGTCACGAGCGAATGTCCAAACGTCTTTCACCTCAGCAACGGCCTCCGGGTCGCCATTGATGACGGCGCCGGACTTGTCACGCGTGGCAGAGATCAACTCACTTATAAGCCGAAGCGTAAGGTGAGCTTCGGTGCCTTTCAATTCGGCGGAAACATAGTCAGCCTTGTCGATACCAACGAATGAGGACTGAATCTGCTCAGACCGGCTTTCTCGATCATTGATGGCGGCAACGAAACCATCATAGACCTCTTTCGAAAGCAGGTTTTTCAGCGTCTTGCGGTCGCCGGAGGCGAAGGCGGTCACGATCATCTCGTAGGCCATTTTAGCGCCTTCAAGAAAAGCCTTTGGATCGAATGTAGGGTCTGCGTCACGTATGGCGCGAAGGCCCTTGTTCAGATCAGTGCCGGGCTTTGCAACGGAATCGATAGCGAGATAGGCAATCTCGGATTCGCCCGGCGCGCGTTTGCGCGGCAGCGAAACAACATTATCAGACTGGGCGGAATCTTTCCCGCCATTGCCATTGGGCCGGGAATACGGATCGAATGGCGGACGCTCATTGCCTGTGCGCCGCCCAAGCACACTGCGCAGCTGGTAGAAAATCACCACAGCCGCGACCATGAATATAACCGTGCCGAAATCCAGGAATTCCACGCTTCAATTATCCTTGTTGACGCCAATCGCGCAATCGCGCTCTTTTGCCATCGCATATAGAACGCATCAACACATCATTCAAATCAAGCAATATTGTCCCTATATGCGTTTCAGGTCGCCAGTTTCATAACATTTCCAACTTTGAGGGCCCTCTTTTGCGCTTTTCAGGAATTTTGCTTCTTCTTTGGCCACTGGTTGAAATTGCCGGTTTCGTTGTCGTCGGCAGCCAGATCGGGGTGCTCAGCACGATTCTGCTTGTTGTTGCCATGACGTTGCTGGGCGGAGCGCTGCTGCGCTATCAGGGCTTTGGCGTGCTCTCACGCATTCAGGCCGAAGTAAATTCCGGTCGTGATCCCGGAAGGGAAGTTGCACACGGGCTGATGATACTCGTCGCTGGCCTGCTGCTCGTCATTCCCGGCTTTGTAAGCGATGTGATCGGCCTGGCGCTCTTCATACCACCAGTGCGCGATCTGGCATGGTCGTTCATCAAACGAAACGTCGATTTCTCAACCGTGGTGGTCAATCGCGGCTTTCGCTCCGGCTCCGGAAAGGAAAAAACTATCGACCTTGACGAGGACGATTACAAATCCGAGCCCGACCCTGATTCTCCCTGGCGCAGAATCGACAAGAGAGACAGATAAGCTTGTGCTTATTCAAGCATCGTGCTAGCGAGGCGCAGTTTTATCTGATGGCCGTTTGGCCGTTGTAAGTCGCAATAAGGAAACGTGCCAGATGGCTACACAGAATACGGGTGCTCCCGCTGGAAATGGAAAGCCGCCAGTTTTGAATGTGCTGGTGCAATATCTGAAGGATCTTTCTTTCGAAAGCCCTGGCGCACCCAATTCTCTTCGCGCCCGTGAAAAGGCTCCGAACATCAATATCGGCGTCAATGTGAACGCCAATCCACTTTCGGATACCGAATTTGACGTTGTTCTTTCGCTCAATGCGAAGGCTCAGATCGACAACGACGTGATGTTTAACGTCGAGCTGGTTTACGGCGGCGTGTTCCACGTGGAGAATTTCCCTCAGGAGCACATGCTTCCTGTTCTGTTCATCGAATGCCCACGACTTCTTTTCCCGTTCGCACGGCAGATCATCGCAGACGCCTCACGCAATGGTGGCTTCCCGCCACTGATGCTTGACCCGATCGATTTCGTTCAGATGTTCCAGCAGCGCATTGCCGAAGATCAGGCACGCGCCAAGGTTCAGCCCGCCAACGCCTGATTTTCTTCCTTAGCCGGATTCGCTCCGGCTTCGATTTTCGACCAGATCGAATTTTCTCCGAGGCCCGCGACCAAACGGTTGTGGGCCTCTTTCTCTTCGGCGCTGATACGCGAAGCCAGAGGTGCCGGACGTGGGCGCACTGTTACAGCCAGGTTGTTGCCACCACCATTTGCTTGACTTGCACCTATCGGACTATCGAGCAGCATTGCCGCCTGCTTGCCGCCGATGAGTTCTACATAAACTTCCGCCAGCAGTTCAGAATCCAGCAACGCGCCGTGTTTGGTGCGCTTGCTGTTGTCTATGCCATAGCGGCGACACAAGGCATCCAATGAGTTTGGACCCATTGGATGTTTCCGGCGCGCCAGAACCAGTGTGTCCACCACGAGATCAGGTTCCACAGGCGGGAAGCCCAACCGCGCAAACTCGGCATTGATGAAGTTCATGTCGAATGTTGCGTTGTGTGCGACCAGCTTTGCTCCCTCGATAAATTCGAGAAATTTGTCCGCAATCGCAGCAAAAACAGGCTTCCCGGTGAGGGATGCAAGCGAGATGCCGTGTACTGCTTCGGCGTCGGGATGGATCTCGCGACCATCCGGATGAATATACTCGTGAAAAACACGGCCCGTCGGAAAGCGGTTTACGATTTCGATTGCACCGATTTCGATTACGCGATCCAGTTTGAAATCAAGCCCGGTCGTTTCCGTATCGAAGATTATTTCACGCATGTTTTATGCCGCCCTGTTTCACGTGAATCGTAGAGCGTTTGAGTCGCGGGGGGAATCCCGTCGCGGCAATATTTAGTGATTGCGGTGGATATCGGCGACTATTTCAGTCACGGCAGCGCGGGCCGCCTCCATGCCTGATCCCGTATCAATGATATAATCGGCGCGCTTGCGCTTTTCGGAATCTGGCATTTGCTTTGCGAGGATCGCTTCGAATTTTTCGAAGGTCATCCCCGGGCGTTCAAGAACTCTTTTGCGCTGAATTTCAGCTGGGGCCGTAACTACCACAACCTTGTCTACACGTTCGCGCCCGCCTGTCTCAAACAGGAGCGGAATATCCAGAACGGCAATCTTTGCACCCGCCTGCCGTTGCGTTTGGAGAAATGCATCAGCGTCGGCGCGCACCAGCGGGTGAACAATAGCCTCCAGGCGCTTGAGCGCTGCGGCATCGCCCAGCACTTTTGATGCAAGCAATGTGCGATCAACAACCCCATCAACTGTGGTTCCCGGAAAGGCTTCCTCGATCAGCGGTGCGGCTTTACCCGCATAAAGACGGTGCACCGCTGCGTCGGAATCATGAACCGGCACCCCGGCCTCGACGAACATGTTTGCGGTAGTCGATTTGCCCATGCCTATCGAACCGGTAAGGCCAAGCACAATCATGAATGATCTTCCATGCTCTTGAGAACAAGTTCACGAAGCTGTGGTGTGGCGCGCGGCCGAACGCCGAACCAGCGTTCGAAACCGGGAACTGCCTGATGAAGCAGCATTCCCAGACCATCGACAGTCGCCAGTCCACGACGGCGGGCAGCACGCAGAAAAGGCGTTTCAAGGGGCACATATACAATGTCAGTCACCAGCGCCCGGTCCGGCATATGCTCGGGATCAGCCGGAAGGTTGGAGTCTCCATCCATGCCAAGCGCTGTCGTGTTCACCACCAAGCCGGCATCGGAAACCAACTCTTTAGCTCCGCTCAAATCATGAGCGCTGGTCCGTGCGCCAAATGTGTCTGCAAGCTCGCGGGCGCGTGCGAGGGTGCGATTGAGAATGCGAACTTCACCAATGCCGCGCTCAAGCAAAGCATGAATGATGGCCCGTGCCGCACCCCCTGCTCCCAGCACAATGGCGGTGTCGACCTTGTCCCAACCCGGCTTGTGATCGTCCAGGTTTGCAGCAAAGCCGTAAGCGTCTGTATTCGTACCGTTGAGTATCCCGTCTTCCATCCAGAGCGTATTCACCGCGCCGATTTCCTCAGCGGCATGGTCTTTGCGCTGTACCAGACGGAATGCAGCTTCCTTATGTGGAATGGTGACATTGCCGCCGGCAAAACCCTTCTCCGAAAGAGTGCTGATGAAAGCTTCAAACTGGGACGGCGCAACGTCAATGGCTTCATAAGTGCCATTCAGCCCATGCACATGTAACCAGTGACCGTGAATGATCGGAGAGCGCGAATGGGCGATCGGATGACCGCAAACGAATGCGCGACGTATAGTTTCAGCCATCGATTGCCCCGATGCGGCGAAGTTCTTCGAGCAATGGGATCAGCGGCAACCCAACAATCGTGAAGAAATCACCCTCCACGTCAGAGAAAAGTTGGATGCCTTCACCTTCGATCTGGTAGGCTCCAACGCTCGTCAGGGCTTTTTCACCCACCTTCGCCAGATAGCGACCGACAAAGGCCGGTTGAAGCTCACGCATTGTCAGCGAAGCCACAGAGACATGACGCCACAAAGTTTCGCCATTGCGCACTAGCACCAGGGCGCTGTTGAGATGGTGCGTTTTTCCAGAAAGACGAAGCAGTTGACGGCGCGCAGCTTCCATATCGGCAGGTTTGTGCAAAACCTCGTCTTCAAGGGATAAGGTCTGGTCACAACCCAGCACCAGAGCGGTGCCGTGTCTTTCACTCACATTCGCAGCCTTGGCTTCTGCAAGAACCAGAGCAACGTCTTCAGCAGACAAGCCTGCGTCTTTCAACGGAGCCTCGATTGCGCGCTCGTCAACCTGAGCCGCTACAGCATCGAAATCTATTCCTGCATTCTGGAGGAGCGCTTTGCGATGAGGGCTTGCCGAAGCAAGGACAAGTTTTTCAGCCATGGCCTGACCTACCTATTCTTGCGCCGCAGGGCAACGATTGCAGCGGCAGTCTCTTCAATGGAACGACGACTCACATCAATTAATGGCCACCCATAGCGTGTGCAAAGCTGGCGGGCATAGGCAAGCTCTTCCGAAATATGCGCGCGATCAGCATATGAATTCGAATCAAAACCGGAAGTCGCGCCCAATAGCCGGTTTTGGCGCACATGCGAAATGCGTTCGGCTGTCGCTATGAGCCCGACAATCAGCGGTCCTTTTGTCTCAATCAGACTTTGCGGCAATGGCACGCCGAGCACGATAGGAATGTTGGCAGTCTTTATGCCGCGATTGGCCAGATAGATGCTGGTCGGGGTTTTCGATGTGCGAGAGATCCCGATCAATACGACGTCAGCCTCGTCAAGGTCATGTTGAAGCTGACCGTCATCATGCTCCATCGTATAGTTCAGGGCATCGATACGCTTGAAATAATCAGCATCAAGAGCGTGTTGTGCGCCTACCCTTCGACCGGCTGGTGCACCGAGAAACGTTTGAAACACAAGCAATACCGGTTCAAGCACAGAGACGCATGGCAGACCAAGGCCCGCGCAATGTTCATCAATGCGACGGCTCAGTGATTGATCGACCACCGTATAGAGGACGATTCCGGGTTCATCCTCGATGTCTTCGAAAACTTTGGTCAGCTGCTTTTCCGTGCGAATGAGCGGATAGATGTGCTCAATCGCTCGCGCTTCCTTATATTGCGCGGATGCAGCGCGGCCAGCAGCAAGCAATGTTTCGCCTGTTGCGTCTGAAATCAGGTGAAGGTGGAAGAAATTCTGCGACTTGTTCAATGGTTATTCCCAGCCCTGTGGGCAACTGTGGAAAAAGCTGGAGAAAGGTCCTCCCCGTTCAGACACCTATGTATCAGATCGTGAATTGTCCACAATTCACATGCGCAAGGGGCGGAGTCCACGCCTGTGGAGGAAAATGTGAAATTCAGAGCGCCCACGCAGACTTATCGAACCGCCCTCAGCGAGGGGGTCGGCAAATGTCTGGCATGATTGGCGAAATCGGCGTATCCACAAAGTTCACAGGCGGTTTTCAGAAGTTGCGCGACACTATGTGTTCTGGCTTCCGAAGGTGCCTCTGTGAAAAATGCTGCTATCCCGATTCCAACAGAGTCTAAGAATCAAAAGACTCTCTTATTAAAAGATTAATTATTTATGACTCGATCTTCCGAACGTCGCGTTGTTCAGGTTTTGAAGGGAAAGACGCTTGAGACGCCTCCTGTCTGGATGATGCGCCAGGCAGGTCGTTATCTTCCCGAATACAGGGAGACCCGAAAGCAGGCGGGCAGCTTTCTCGACCTTTGCTACAATCCTGATCTGGCCGTCGAAGTCACCCTTCAACCTATTCGCCGATTTGGCTTTGATGCTTCGATCCTGTTTTCTGATATTCTGGTGGTGCCTCACGCACTCGGGCGCGATCTGAGGTTTGAGGAAGGTCGTGGGCCTTTGATGACGCCGATTGAGCCGCAGGAAATTGCGGCGCTCAATAGCGAAGCGTTTCACGTGAATCTTTCACCGGTTTATGAAACTGTCCGGCGATTGAGAAAAGAGTTGCCGCAGGAAACAACGCTTATCGGCTTTTGTGGCGCGCCGTGGACGGTCGCGACTTATATGATTGCCGGACATGGCACGAGCGATCAGGCCCCTGCCCGGGAATTCGCTTACCGATACCCGAATGAAATGCGGCAGCTTCTCGACCTGCTTGCTGAAATATCTGCAGAATATCTTATCAGGCAGATCGCAGAAGGCGCCGATGTTGTGCAGATATTCGACTCCTGGGCTGGCGTGCTGGATGAGGAGAGTTTCCAGACTTGCGCAATCGAACCGGTGGCCAAAATAGTAAGCCGTGTCCGTGCCGCGCATCCTGATGTTCCAATCATTGCATTCCCGCGAGGAGCGGGAACGAGGTATAACGGATATCGCCAACAAACCGGTGCTACGGCTCTGGGCCTTGATTGGACTGTTCCACTGGAACAGGCGCGCTCTCTTCAGAGCGAAGGCGCAGTTCAGGGCAACCTTGATCCTCTGCGGCTTGTCGCTGGTGGTCGTGCTCTCAAAGAAGGCGTCGAGGCAATTTTGAAGAATCTCGGCTCGGGACCATTGGTATTCAACCTCGGTCACGGTATTACCCCTCCGACTCCAATAGCGAATGTTGAAGCAATGCTGGAGCAAGTCAGGAGCTGGTCGCGATGAACAAGCCGTCCTCTTCAACGCCAAAGGTTGCATATATGCGCATGTTCGTTGCGATTGCGATTCTTGCGGCAACGACCTTGCTTCTGTTTTTCGGCGCGGGTGACGGCTTTTACCTATGGGCAAAGGCTATACACGTGATTGCGATCATCGCATGGATGGCCGGCATGCTGTATCTGCCACGCCTGTTCGTATATCACGCGGACGCGGAGAAGGGTTCCGTTCAATCGGAGACTTTCAAGGTCATGGAACGGCGGCTTTTGCATGGAATCATAAATCCCGCCATGATTGTTGCCTGGGCTTTTGGCCTCTGGCTCGCCTGGAAAGGTTTCGGCTTTATGGGCGGTTGGCTTCACGCCAAGATTGCTGCGGTCCTTGTTTTGTCAGGGGTGCATGGCTATCTGTCAGGCGCGGTGCGACGCTTTGCCAATGATGAGAACATCAAGCCAGCGCGCCATTGGCGGATCGTCAATGAAGTGCCGACGGTCCTTATGATTGCGATTGTTATTCTGGTGATCGTAAAGCCGTTTTAGTGCTTTTGGTACATTAGCACCTCTTGCTCTTTTAACGTGTCCGTCGTAAAGAGGGTTCCTTCCTTCCTTTACTTCGCGTTGCAGGTTTCTCCAAACCGACCGCGTTCGGCATTCAAAGCATAGCCGGCAGACCTCCCCTATATTCAGAGCTAAACTCATGCAGGAAATGAAACTCCAGGATTTCAAGAACAAGAAGCCGACCGATCTGATCGCGTTCGCCGAATCACTTGAAGTCGAAAACGCCAGTGTCATGCGCAAACAGGAATTGATGTTTGCGATTTTGAAAAAGCTCGCAGCGCAGGATATTGAAATTATCGGCGACGGTGTTGTCGAAGTCTTGCAGGATGGCTTCGGCTTCCTCCGCTCCGCCAACGCGAATTACCTTCCGGGTCCCGATGATATCTATATTTCGCCCTCGCAGATTCGCCGCTTCTCCCTGAAAACCGGCGATACTGTGGAAGGCCCGATCCGCAGCCCCAAGGAAGGCGAACGCTATTTCGCGCTTTTGAAAGTCAACACGATCAATTTTGATGACCCGGAAAAAATCCGGCACAAGATCCATTTTGACAATCTGACGCCGCTCTATCCGACCGAAAGGTTGAAGATGGAAATGGCTGTGCCAACGGGCAAGGACATCTCTCCGCGGGTGATTGATCTTGTTGCACCGCTCGGCAAGGGGCAGCGTGCGCTGATTGTTGCTCAACCGCGCACGGGTAAAACTGTGCTGCTACAGAACATCGCGCATTCAATCACGACCAATCATCCTGAATGCTATCTCATCGTGCTTCTCATCGACGAACGTCCCGAGGAAGTCACGGACATGCAGCGTTCAGTGAAAGGCGAGGTTGTTTCCTCGACATTCGACGAGCCGGCCGCGCGTCACGTTCAGGTGGCTGAAATGGTCATCGAGAAAGCCAAGCGGTTGGTCGAACACGGGCGTGACGTCGTCATTCTGCTCGACTCGATTACCCGTCTCGGCCGCGCCTACAACACGGTTGTGCCTTCATCCGGTAAGGTTCTGACCGGTGGTGTCGATGCGAATGCGTTGCAACGCCCGAAGCGGTTCTTTGGCGCAGCCCGTAACATTGAAGAAGGTGGCTCGCTCACAATCATCGCCACTGCGCTGATCGATACGGGCAGCCGTATGGACGAAGTGATCTTTGAAGAGTTCAAAGGCACCGGTAACAGTGAAATTGTGCTCGACCGCAAGGTTGCTGACAAGCGCATCTATCCGGCGATGGACATTCTCAAGTCTGGTACGCGTAAGGAAGACCTGCTCGTCCAGAAGCAGGACCTCCAGAAGATATTTGTTCTGCGCCGCATTCTTGCACCGATGGGAACGACAGACGCGATCGAGTTCCTGATCGACAAGTTGAAGCAGACAAAAACGAATGCCGACTTCTTCGATTCAATGAACACCTGATAAAGGTTTCATTCTTGAAGAGCTCGTTCGAGCTCGCTCGGGTTCGTTATAACAGGACGACAGCTCCGGTTTGTGCAAAGCCATGCACCGGGGCTGTTTGATGATGGAAGTGTGCCGTCCGGGAGTGCTTCAATCCTCCCGCCCTGCCCTAGAACATGAACCACATCAACGCGGCGCGGGTCGGGGTTTCGATTCGCTACCGCAACGAGTTCGGAATTTTCTGGACCAACCAGGACCAGCTTTGATGGGTTGGCGGCCAAATTATGAGCAACGGCTATTCCAGCTTGACCATAGCTTTGATTGCTCACACGACCGATTGCTTCGCTCGCAATTTTTTGCGCTTGCAACGCGAGATGTTGATTACCCGTCGCGGATGCCAAGCGCGTTAGCGCCTCAATTATTTGTGCATTTGCCGAAGGTGTTGCTTCGTCCACGTCTCCGCGCAGCCTGAGCGGAACGTCCTGCGCATCTGACGCTGTCAGGAAATATCCTGTGCGTGGGTCATCAGCATACCACCTATCCAGCAGGCTTACCCATTCTTGCGCAGTATTGAGGTAGTTCGCGTTACCCGTCGCTTCGAATAGCGAAACGGCAGCATTTATCATTGCCGCATAGTCGCTGGAAAAGGCTGGAAATTGCTTTCGGCCGTCAAGATTTGAGTGTGGCAACCGGCCATCAGCCTGACCTGAGCCGGCGATCGTGCTGAAAACCGAAGCCGCCGTTTCTATCCAGTCCGGCTTTCCAAGACTGCGTCCTGCCTCAGCGAGCGCCTGAATAGCTAGGCCGTTCCAGTCAGTGAGAACCTTGTCGTCACGCGGAGGCTTGACGCGATTGTCGTTACGAAACTCTAGCAGCTTCTGGCGTATCAGATTCGCCGGCTCGGGATCATTCTGTTCTGCCTTGAACTGCTCCCGGGTTTGAAACACAACTGGCGAGCCTTCCCAATGCGGATTGCTACCGAGTGAGAAGAACGTCGAAAACTGGTGATAATTCAGTCCCGTGACTGCTTCGATCTCATGGGCTGTCCAGCAGTAAAATTGTCCCTCTTCACCGGCATTGTCGGCGTCCAGGCTTGATGCAAACCCTTGCGGCGTGAGCATTTCATTACAAAGCCATTGGACAGTCTGTTTGATTCGTGACCGAAACAAATTATCTCCACAGGCAGAATATGCCCAATTTGTTTGCCTGATCATCTGGGCATTATCGTAGAGCATCTTCTCAAAATGGGGGATCATCCAGTCCGCGTCGGTCGAATAGCGGGCAAGACCTCCGCCTATGTGATCGTAAATTCCACCGCATAGCATGTGGCGTAGTGAATTGAGTGTAGCTTCACAATACCGAGGATCGCGGGTCTTCAACCAGTTCAGCCACAGAGCATACATAAAGGGAGCGTTCGGGAATTTTGGAGCACCCGACATTCCGCCACGCTCCTCATCGATTCGCGGCAGAAGCGCTTCTGCCAGCATTTCATGAAGATCAACTTCTGATGGCACTCCTGCCCTTGCCAACTGCGTCTGCACATGCGCGGCGAGTGCGGTTGCATTGTGTTCAATATCTGCTCGTTTTGTTTTCCAGGCGTCGTGGACTGCAAACAATATTTGTGAGAATGACGGTTGGCCGTGGCGCGGCGTCGGCGGGAGATATGTGCCACCCCAGAATGGCTTGCCGTCAGGTGTAAGAAACATCGTAAGTGGCCAACCGCCCTGTTGGCCCATAGACGACAATGCTGCCATATAGATCTGGTCGATGTCCGGTCTTTCTTCGCGATCAACTTTTACGTTTACGTAAAAAGAGTTCATAAGATTGGCGGTTTCCGGGTTCTCAAACGACTCATGCGCCATCACGTGACACCAGTGGCAGGCGGCATATCCAACGGAAAGCAGGATCGGACAATCACGTTGCCGCGCTTCAGCCATTGCATCTTTGCCCCAAGGTCGCCAAAAGACGGGGTTCGAGGCGTGTTGCAAAAGATAGGGGCTTGCTTCCCTGTCGAGCAGGTTGCGAGGTACAAAGTTGAAGTCAGTCTGTTCCATAGCTCGTAAGACTATGCCTGTAGGAAGCTCGCGGCAATGACCGATACGATCTTTGCGCTTTCCAGCGGAGCCTTGCCTTCAGGCGTGGCGTTGATCCGAGTTTCTGGTTCACGTGTTCGCGACATACTGATGTCCATTTGTGGTTTAGTACCGCAACCAAGACTGGCACATTATTGCAAGATCAGCTCGCCCGAAGGTGACGAGATTGATCGCGGCTTGGTGATGTTCTTCGAGAATCCGCGTAGCTTCACCGGTGAGGACGTCGCAGAGTTGCATTTGCATGGGGGCCGTGCCGTAGTCGCAAGGATGCTCAATGTGTTGGCAGCGTTTTCAGGCGTAAGACAGGCCGAGCAAGGGGAGTTTACCAAACGTGCATTCCTAAACGGCAAGCTTGACCTCACGGAAGCGGAGGCGCTTGCTGATCTAATTGAAGCGCAGACCGAGGCCCAAAGGCGATTTGCGCTGTTGAATGCGGGCGGTGGCCAAAAAGAGCTTTATGAAAGCTGGCGCACTCAATTGATTTCGTCACGGGCTCTGCTGGAGGCAGAACTCGATTTTTCAGACCAAGAAGATGTGCCCGGTTCTGTATCGGATTCAGTGCTGGCCGACCTATCACACTTGGTTCGCTCGATCGAAGAACACATTGCGACTTTTCATAGGGCAGAAATCATTCGTGACGGCTTTGATGTCGTCATAGTAGGCGCGCCAAATGCAGGCAAATCGAGTTTGCTAAATGCGCTCACTCGGCGCGATGTTGCGCTTGTTTCCGACGAACCTGGTACCACGCGAGACCTTATTGAAGTAGCGCTTGATCTGAACGGGATCAAGGTTCGGGTGACGGATACTGCGGGAATTCGCGAAGGCGCTGGGAAGGTTGAAACGCTGGGCATTGAGCGTGCAAAAGAGCGCGCGAGCAAGGCGGATTTGGTTCTACACCTGCGTGATTTAACGTCAGCTGGACCCATCGATGAGTTTCCCGACGCAGTGAAGATCGGTACAAAAGCTGATTTGTTCGACGCCATATCGGGTGATTTGGTGATCTCGACCCAGACCGGTCAGGGTATATCTGCCCTATTAGATTTGATTGAGCGACGGGCCCGGGACGCGCTTGGCCGACAAGGTGATCTCCTGCCTTCGCGTGAACGGCACATTAGTTTGCTAAAGAACGCCGTTGGACATCTGCGGGATGCGCTGGGTGGCTATGGCGGCCTTGTCGAACTACAGGCTGAAGCACTGCGTTACGCTTCTGACGAAGTTGGTAAAGTAACTGGAAGGGTGGACGTAGAAGATATTCTTGACGTAATCTTTTCGCGGTTTTGCATCGGAAAATGATTCACGTGAAACATTGGCATTGTGAAATTGTGTTATTGTTTCACGTGAAACACTTGACTCGCTGGATTCAGTATGTCAGCGCCCGCAAATGAGCAGTGATATGAAGTTCGACGTTATAGTAGTCGGTGGCGGCCATGCAGGCTGTGAAGCAGCAAGCGCGTCCGCGCGTGCTGGTGCCGACACTATGCTTTTGACGCTGAACGCCAGTACCATTGGGGTCATGTCCTGCAACCCGGCCATTGGGGGGTTGGGCAAGGGACATTTGGTCAGAGAAATAGACGCTCTCGACGGTCTCATGGGAAGAATGGCTGATGCCGGGGGTATCCAGTTTCGGATGCTCAATAGGCGCAAAGGCCCAGCTGTTAGGGGTCCACGGACCCAGGCCGACCGAAAGCTTTATCGTTTGGCGATGCAAGCGGCGATCAACGAGCACCCGAACCTTACGGTGATTGAAGGCGAAGCGTTGGACCTGGAAGTGAGTAGCGGGGCAATCTCTGCTGTTATAACTGATCAAGGGGCGTATCGATGCGGTGCTGTGGTTCTCACCACGGGCACATTCCTTCGCGGCTTGATACATATAGGTGAGCGGAAAATTCGCGCGGGACGCATGAGCGAGAAGCCATCCGATGGCCTGTCGGAAACGCTCGCGAGGCATGGGTTCAAGCTCGGCCGTCTCAAGACGGGAACCCCTGCCCGGCTTGATGGCAAAACTATAGATTGGGCAAGTCTGGATACGCAGAAGGCCGATGACGAATTGCAGCCATTCTCACTGCTGACTAGCCAGATCACGAACCCGCAGATTGATTGTGGTATTACTAAAACCACGCCGGCGACTCATAGAATTATTCGAGAAAATTTACATCGCTCCGCGATGTATTCCGGCTCCATCGAGGGAATTGGACCGCGTTACTGCCCCTCTGTCGAGGACAAGATTGTCAAGTTTGGTGATCGAGACGGACACCAGATATTTCTGGAACCGGAGGGGCTTGACGATGATACTGTTTATCCGAATGGCATCTCGACCTCGCTTCCGGAGGAAGTTCAGCACGAGTTTCTAAAGACTATTCCGGGTTTGGAGTGTGCGCAGATTCTGCAACCGGGGTACGCTATTGAGTATGATCATATCGATCCGCGGGAACTCGATGTCACTCTGGAGACACGTAAGATCTCTGGCTTGTTTCTTGCCGGTCAGATCAATGGAACGACCGGATATGAAGAGGCGGCCGCTCAAGGGTTGGTTGCTGGTCTGAACGCTGCTCGAATCACTGGCGGATCGGAGAAGGTCCGATTTGCTCGAACGGATTCCTATATTGGCGTAATGCTGGATGACTTAACATCCAGGGGCGTTTCGGAACCATATCGCATGTTTACATCGAGGGCAGAATTCAGGCTATCTCTGCGTGCTGATAATGCCGATGAACGACTGACGCCGCTTGCGATAAGTCTTGGAATCGCCTCCAGTGAACGAGTTGCCGCATTTGAACAACAGCAGCAAGATATTGCATCGGCGCGGGATTTTCTAAAGACGGTTTCGGTTTCGCCAACCGAAGCAAGGCGCGCCGGAATTACTGTGAATCTCGATGGTGCTCGACGGTCGGGGTTCCAGCTTCTTTCCTATCCAGATGTTGATGAAACTAACTTGGAAGTTTTATGGTCTGAAATTGCATCCCATCCAAAGATCGCGTTAGAAGCCGTGAAGACGGAAGCCCGCTACGCAGTTTATTTAGAGCGGCAGTCTGCCGATGTCGTCGAGTTGCGCAAAGAGGAAGGCAGGCTCATTCCTGCGGATATGGATTTTACCAGTGTGCCTGGATTGTCTATGGAGCTTCAACAGAAGCTCACAATGCGCCGTCCAGCTTCCCTCGGTGAAGCCAAGCGTATTGATGGTATGACACCTGCGGCGCTGGCAATTCTGCTAATGCGTATCAGGCAGCATGAACGCGACCACGCACGGGGTGCAGCTTGACCCAACGGAGTTATGATTCTCTCCGTACTGTTGCGGGAGAAGTTTCACGTGAAACATTTGAATCATTATTGCACTTGGATGAAATGCTTCACCGGTGGAATGCATCAATAAATCTTGTCGCGCCATCAACTATCGGCCAATCGTGGGAGCGTCACATTCTCGACAGTGCGCAGCTTTGGCCTTTGATAGGAGAAGCCGCGGATCTTGCGGACCTTGGGTCTGGTGGTGGATTTCCGGGACTTGTTTTGGCAACCTTGCTGAAGCAGAAGAGCGGTGGCTCAATTCGATTGGTTGAAAGCAACCGGAAAAAGGCAAGTTTCCTGCAGAATGCTGTCGGAGCACTGAAATTGCCTGCAAAAGTATTGCCCGAGCGGATTGAAAAGGCCGTTTCGACCACCCCTGCCCCACGGATAATCACTGCGAGAGCATTGGCTTCGTTGTCCACACTCCTTGCCCTTGCAGAGCCGTGGTTCACATCCGGTTCGCGGGGGATTTTTCATAAAGGCCGGGATTACCACCGTGAAATAGAAGAAAGCACTGCCAACTGGCGGTTCAATTTGATAGAACACCGGAGCCGGATTGACGCTGACAGCGTTATTCTGGAAGTCTCAGACGTGGCGCGCATAAATGCCGGGTGATGAAATGATTGGCGGACCCAGGATTATTACCGTAGCAAACCAGAAAGGCGGCGTTGGCAAAACCACAACGGCGATCAATCTGGCGACTGCGCTAGCTGCAATCGGCGAGAAAGTTCTGATCGTAGATATTGACCCGCAGGGCAATGCCAGCACAGGGCTTGGAATTGATCGTCAGTCCCGTGAGCACTCTTCCTATGATGTTTTGACTGGTGAAACATCGCTTGGTGACGCTGTTGTTGAAACGGCAGTACCCGGACTCGCTATTGTTCCTTCGACCCTCGACCTTTTGGGTCTGGAAATGGAAATTTCGGCTGCTCCGGATCGTGTGTTGCGCTTGCGGAACGCGCTGAGCAGCGCTGCGGCTCGCGAATATACATATGTGCTTATAGATTGCCCGCCGTCGCTCAATCTTTTGACGCTCAATTCAATGGCAGCAGCAGATTCAGTGCTTGTACCGCTGCAATGCGAGTTCTTTGCACTTGAAGGGCTCAGCCAGCTCTTGCAGACAGTTGAGCAGGTTCGGGCGTCGATAAATCCGGGGCTCTCTATCCAGGGCATCGTCATGACGATGTTTGACGGTAGAAATAACCTTGCGAATCAAGTGGTTGAGGATGTGCGCGCCAATATGGGTGATGCTGTTTACCAGACCGTTATACCGAGGAATGTCCGCGTTTCAGAGGCCCCGTCTCACGGGAAGCCAGCAATCCTGTATGATCTGAAGTCATCAGGAAGTCAGGCATATCTGCAACTCGCGTCAGAGGTCATTCGCCGCGAACGGCGTCTGAAAGCCGCTTAAGCATAGCCGGAACAGGAAATATCAGATGAACGATGATACGACAAAGAAGCGACTGGGCCGTGGACTTGCCGCCCTCATTGGCGAGATGGACAAGCCTGTTGCGCCGGCTGCGCCTGCTATGCGGGCAGATGGAACTGTTCCAATAGAGTTGATCTCTCCAAACCCGCGCAATCCGCGACGGACGTTTGGAGAGGATGATCTGGTTGATCTGGCGCAGTCGATTCGCGAACACGGGGTCGTCCAGCCCGTCGTCGTTCGTCCCGGTGCTGAAAGCGGCCATTACGAAATCATTGCCGGTGAGCGCCGTTGGCGCGCGGCGCAGCGTGCGGGATTGACCTCAATCCCGGTGATTGTGCGCGAGGTGAATGACCGGACCGCGCTTGAGCTTGCAATTATCGAGAACGTGCAGCGTTCTGACTTGAACCCTGTTGAAGAGGCTGCCGGTTATCAGCAACTCATTGACGAGCATGGATACACGCAGGCTGATCTCGGACAGGTTATTGGCAAGAGCCGCAGCCACGTAGCAAACACACTGCGACTGCTGAAACTTCCGCCTGTCATACGCGATATGCTGGTGGATGGGGTTCTGTCGGCTGGCCACGCGCGTACCCTCGTAACAGCTGAGGACCCTGCCTGGTTAGCCAAGCGCATTGTGGAAGAGGGGCTTTCGGTGCGCCAGGCGGAAGCTTTGGCTCAAATGCCGCCTTCGGAACGAGGGGATTCGGCACCTTCTGCGAAACGTCAGCCGCCAGAAAAAGACCCCGACACACGCGCATTGGAAAAACTTCTCTCCGATATCTCCGGTTTGAATGTCTCGATCAATCATAAAGAAAAGGGCGGTGAAGTCCGCATTTTCTACAAAACGCTCGATCAGCTAGACGCACTTTGCAGGCGATTGCAAAATTAATAACAATAGCCGGCAAATACGTTCATTTTGCCGGCTAATTTCTCGAAAATCTTGAGGATTCGGCAGCGATCGCGGTTAAAGCGCGGCTTATGACCGCGTTTGCGAGGTCAGGCCGCCGCCGCGTTTCCAAAACCGCGTGATGAAGTCGCTCCAAAGCTCGGTCTATTGCCTGCAGGGACCATTTTCTCACAGCGTTTTCGACTATGCGTTTGCGGGAAAAGAAAACAGGTGGTCGTGCGGAGGCAACGATTTCTGTAGCGCTGCGCTTTCCTATGTCCAGTTCCGCGCGCAAAACGCGTAATGCCTGCAATTGCCGCATCATGGCATTTGCAATGAGAAATGCTGCTGATCCGGCGCGCGTATAGCGCTGGAAAAGCATATCGAATGCTTCCAGACGCCCGTCGAGAACGGCGTCAACTGCGTCGTCGAGAGACAATTCGGCTACATCGCCGGTCAAATCCAGAACATCTGACAGTTCGATCCGCTGTTTGCCATGCGCGTAGAGCGCCAGCTTGTCCAGTTCGGCCCTCGTTGCGAGCCGGTCTCCGCCGAGATTTCGGCGCAAGGCCGTGCGGGCCTCCAGAGAGATCGACAGCCCGGAAGCGTTTAGCGTCTGATCGATCAACATATCAAGGTCGCGCTCAGCATCGGCATAGCAGGGCAGGGCCATGGCGCTGGCGGAAGCTTCCACTGCCGTACGCAATGGGGCGCCCTTCTTCAAATCGCCAGCTTCAATGACAATTATCGTTTCTGCTGGCGGCTCGGCACATAATGCCTTCACCTCTTCCGCCAGGGCCCGTTGGCCTTGCGCGTTGCGCACCCATAACAGGCGCTTGTCGGCAAACATCGAGACAGTGTTTGCTTCATCGTGCAGCTTTCCCTGCTCATCCGCTTCGCTCGCATCGAGGCGCACCACGGTGAACGGATCGTCGAGAGGCAGGCCGGTCGATTTCACGAAGCGGGCAGCGCGTTCTGAAACCAATCCGTGGTCAGGACCGTAAAGCAGGATGATGCTCCGGTTCGATTCTGGTCTGGCGAGCCAGCCCTCAACTTCATGCGCTTTCTTCTGGGCCATTTCGGGTGGGTATCAGTAATCAGGCGGGGTTGTCGAGCAATCGAATGCGGCAGCATCCCGGACCATCGCCCGGCTGCCAGGTCCAGTTCTCAAATCTCACGCCGGTTTCTTCAAAAAGACCCCGATCAAATGCCCCTGCGATTCGGCACAGAGTCGCAATCCGCTCCTCGCTCAGTCCCGCATTTACCCATGAATCCTTCAAAGGACAGCGCCGAACCTTGAACTCTATGCCGTTGTCATATCGGGTAACGTCCGCAGGGTACATCTGGCCCTCATCCGGGCTTACATCGAGAAACGCTTCGCCTATTGCAAGCGCGTCTTCGGCACCGAACCGGGCAAAAGCGGTGCGGGCAACCTCGCGACCCCGCATTTCAATTGCGGATGCAAGAATTGATTCTGCCTGCTCTGCATCCAGCGCCTCCTCAAGCTGATCCAGAACCAGCCGGTACAGGTCGCCGCGATTTGCAAACGCTGCTTCCAGTTCTGCTCTCAGTCGCTGAATCCGTGGGGTCTTGTCTGTCATGAAGAACTCCTTGCCGGCAAACGCGCGGCAGCGCCCAGAAGTTGCCTGCCGGTTTCCGATTTCGGATTCTGGATAATCTGGTGTGTTGGCCCTTGTTCTACGATACGGCCACCGTCGAGGATCGCAATGCGATGGGCAATTGCGTTGATCATACCAAGGTCGTGCGCAATGAACAGATAGGAAATTGTGTGTTCACGCTGCAGGTCAATCAGAAGCTTCAACAGGTCGATCCGTATAGACGCATCAATGGCTGAAAGCGCTTCATCAAGTACGATCAGGGCAGGACGGCTGGCGATAGCGCGGGCAATGCCCACACGCTGCCTTTGTCCGCCTGAAAGCTCGTGGATAGGACGATCAAACAGGTCTGCATCAAGGCCGACACGTTCCAGCAGATGCCGCGCTTCTTCGGGACGCGCGCGCGCATTTCCGATAGCAAAAGCATTGAGTGGGTCGAGAAGTGCAGAACCGACTGTTGCGCGCGGATTGAACGAAGAATTCGTGTCCTGAAAGACCATCTGAAACTGTCGGCGCAAGACGCGAAGCGGTTCACCGGACAGGCGGCTTATGTCCTTGCCCATAAATGCGATCTGTCCCGCATCCGGTTCGAGCAGCCGGACAACCAATCTCGCAATTGTTGATTTTCCGCTGCCTGAAGGACCGGCAAGTGCCAGCGTTTCGCCCGCTGGCAGATCGAATGACACGTCATCCACCGCTCGCACATTGGCAAAAGACTTGCAGAGGCCCTTAACCGACAAAACAGCGACCACTACGAATCGCCTCCAACGTAGGTTTCCATCAATGGAGGCATTTCAGTCGAAAGGTGCGAAGCGACGAGTTCCGCCACATAAGGGTGCTTCGGCTCGGTTATGATCTGCAGTGGCGTGCCATTTTCGACGATTCTTCCGCCACGCAAAACGATGAGCCGGTCGCCCAGTGTACTGGCTAGCGCAAGATCATGCGTGATGAAGAGCAGGGCGACGCCTTGCCGCGAAACGAGTTCATTCAACAACCTCACAATGCCAGCCTGAACAATTGTGTCGAGCGCGCTGGTCGCTTCATCAGCAATCAACAGGCGTGGCTGCCCGGCAAGCGCACAGGCTATCGCAATGCGCTGCTTTTGCCCGCCCGATAGCTGGTGCGGATAACGACGGGCGATTTGCTCCGTTTCTGAAAAGCCCACACGCTCGATCAGGTCGAGGGCAATTGCCCGGGATTCCGATCTGGTCTTGCCGCGTAGTACGGACACAGCTTCTGCGATTTGATCGCCAACCCGCTGCACGGGGTCGAGGCTGCCTGCGGGGTCCTGAAATACGTAGCCTATATCAAGCCCGTTGCGCGGAGCTGCTTGCCCGCCAAGCCAATTGATTGTGCCAGACTGCGTTGCCGTGGCGGGCAGCAGGCGTGCCGTCGCCAGCGCCAGCGTGCTCTTGCCGGACCCGCTTTCACCGATCAGCCCGACGCGCTCGCCGGGCGAAATGCTCAGTGTCGCGTTCTCGATTGCATTCCGCTTACCGTTATAGCTCACAGTCAGGTTTTCGATATTGAGCAGCGCCATCAAACGTAGCTCCGTTTCGCCAGCCGTGCCTTTGCCGCGCCTTCTCCGAGCAGATAGATGGCCAGAACCGTGATAACCAGCGCGACGCCGGGTATTATGGAGAGGTATGAGGCGCTGCGAAGCACCGTGCGTCCTTCCGCAATCATGCCGCCCCAGGTGACGCGATTGGGATCACCAAGGCCAAGGAAAGAGAGCGCCGCCTCGATCAGAATCGCGCTCGCCACAATGACCGACGAGAGCGCGAGAACCGGCGGAAGAGCATTGGGAAGTATTTCGATGAATGCAATCTGGGCAGGCCGCTTTCCAACCACGCGCGCTGCGGCAACGTAATCCTTTTCCCGAATGGAGAGCACTTCGGCACGTGCAACACGGGCAGGCGCGGGCCACGCGCCAAGAGCGATTGCAAGAACGACCGACGAGAGCGAGGGGCCGATGACGCTTACAAAAGCGAGGGCAAGAAGAAAGGCGGGGACCGTCTGGAACGCTTCTGTCAGGCGCATAAGCGTTTCATCCAGCAACCTGCCGCCGAAACCTGCGATCGTGCCGATAACGGCACCGACACAGAGCGCGGAAAGGGCTGCGGCCAGACCGACAAGGAGAGAGGTGCGGGCCCCATGCGCCAGCCCTGCCAATACATCGCGACCGAGCCGATCCGTACCGAGCGGGAAAGCGCTGTTCTGGAACGGGCGCAGTAGCGGTTCGCCGACGATTGCCATCGGGTCTCCGGGAAACATTGCCGGAGCAAGTAGAGCAAAGGCCAGCAATGGCAGGAGCAGGGCAAGGCCCGCGCGTGTTTCGCCGGTTGACAGGAAGCGCTTCACGCCGGTCATAGCGTTTCCCCGCTGGCGCCAATGCGCGGGTCAAGCCATGCATAGACGAGGTCGATGACAAGGTTGACGGCAACCACGAAAAGAGCGCTGACCAGAATGATCCCGAGCAGGAGCGGAGTGTCGCGACCGGCGACTGCTTCCTGTGTCAGCCGACCGAGGCCGGGAATGGCGAAAACGCTTTCGATTACCACCGATCCACCAAGCATGACCGCTGCTTGCACCCCAAGCATGGTGGTAAGTGGCAAGAGCGCATTTCTCGCAATGTGCCGCACAATGCGACCATGGGAAAAGCCACGCGCAATCAGCGCTCGCACGAAATCCTCCCGCCAGACTTCAGCCATGCCCGCACGCATGACGCGCATGTAAAGCGCCATGTAGACGAGGCCGAGCGCAATGACGGGCAGGGCGAGATGAATCGCAATGTCGCTCGCCCTGTCCAGCCCGACCCTGTTTGATGCTATGGTTTCAAAGCCTGAGAGAGGGAACCAGCGCAGATTGACAGCGAAGATGACACTCAGGACCAAACCCAGCCAGAAACTTGGCATGGCATAAAGCGCTAGAGAGGTCACAGACAGGAATCGGTCTCTGAGGCTGCCGGGCCGCGCTCCAGCCATAACCCCGAACAGTGAACCAAGCGCGAAAGAAAGCGCGGTGGCCGATCCCATAAGCAAAAGGGTTCGCGGCAGGCGTTCGAGAATGACATCAAGCACGGGCCGAGAAAAGCTGACGGACCAACCAAGGTCCCCTTGTGCCAACCGTGAAACAAAGAGCCAGAAGCGGGCGGATGCTGACTGGTTCAGCCCCCACGACTCGCGCAGGGCCGAAATCATGGCCGCATCCCCGCCGGTGGAAGCGATGTAGGCATCCACCGCGTCACCCGGTGCGAGTTCCAGCAGCAGGAAGGTTCCGACAATGACGATTGCCAGAACCGGTATGGCTCCAAGCAGCCTGCGACCGATCAGGCGAAGGGCGCGATTCATCAGCGGGCGGTTCGGCCTCGCCGCATCAGGGTTCGATCGCGGTATCGGCCCAGTTGGAAACTGCCCAACGGGGATTGTTCGATACGTTCTTGACCGACCAGCGGCTAACCGTGATGAAATTCCATTCGACCACATTGATAAATGGCAGGTCATCCACGACCTTACGCTGAAACTCCTGATAGAGAGCAATGCGCGCCTGCTCGTCCAGCGTGACGGCTGCCCGGTCGATCAGGTTGTCCAGTTCGGAATTCACATAGCCGCCCTGATTGGAGAATGGAACGCCATCGGGCGTGCCGCTGCGGGCCAGAATCGTGGTGGAAATCGCCGGATCGCCGCGGAACACGGGCGGGGCGATAGCCAGATCGAACTCGTGATCGGTGTAGACAGCCTTCTGGTGAGCGGCAGCGTCATTGGAGACGAGTTGCGCATCAATGCCAATCTCTGCCAGCGCCTGACGCAGATAATCGCCAAATTGTCTGGTTTCGTTGAAATAGGGTGCCGGCAGAAGTTTCAGCGTGAAACGACGGCCATTTGTATCGCGACGATAGCCAGCTTCATCCAGCAAGGCATTGGCCTTGGCAACGTCATACGGATAGGAAGGCACATCGCCGGTATAAAACTGCGTGTCGTTGCGCGGAACCGGGCCAGTTGATGCCGTGGCGTGGCCGAGGAAAATCGTGCGGACGACATAATCCCGGTCGATCGCGTGGGCGATGGCTCGTCTCACCTTGAGATCCGCCAGTTCCTTGCGGCGATGATTTATCTCGACGATGAGTTGGTATGTCAGCGCTTCGTAACCGGTAGTTACAACCGCGATGCCTTCTATCTTCGAGATGCGTTCGAGATCGGCCAGAGGCACGGCAGAGAAAGCCGCAAGCTGAATCTCGTCTGCCTCGATAGCGTTCGCTGCCGCTGCGCGGTCAGGAAGAACGCGGTAGAGTATCTCGTCCAGCTTGGGCTGGTCTTTGTGCCAGTAGTCTTCGTTGCGAACCAGCTTGTAATACTCGCCGGGCTTGTGCTCTCCAAACCGGAACGGGCCAGTGCCAACGGGAGCGGTATTGGCCGGATTGGCGGCAATGTCGGTGCCCTCGTAGATGTGCCTGGGAACGACGCTGGTGAGCGCGGGCAGGGCATTGCGCACCAGCTGGAAAGGCGTTGGCCGTGAAAAACGGAAAACTGCGGTCAGATTGTCTGGCGTTTCCACCGCTTCCAGATCCTTGAACACGATGCGTCCCAGATTCTGAAGCGGCTTCCATATCTCGATGGCCGAGAAAGCAACGTCTGCGGATGTGAAGGGCTTGCCATCATGCCATTTAACGCCATCACGCAATTTGAAAGTCACGCTCAGGCCATCGTCCGAGCCGGTCCAGCTCACGGCGAGGCGAGGCTCCAGCCCGTTTGTTCCATCGAAAGACGCCTCTGCCAAAGGCTCGACGATCTTGCTTGCAACAAAGAAAACGCCGTTCGAGGCAACCATTGCCGGGTTCATGTTTCGCGGCTCGGAATCAGCCGCGACGATCAGTCGTCGGGGCGCGCTTTGCGCCAAAGCAAATCGCGGAACAATGCTTGTTACTGCGGCCAACGCTGCGCCTTGCAGCAATTCACGTCTGGTTGTCGAAATCACTCTCATCGCTCTTCATTGCCCATATCGAAGGGGCCCAACATCGGCGGTAACCGCAATCAGCGGATCAAATAGCACTCACAGCGCCCGCAGAGAAGAACCAACGCAGGTCTGAACCAAGCGTTCGTCGTTACAGCCCTATCGTGGCGCAAAATCAGCGCTTCGCCAACTGGGTGGATAACATGAAAGAAAGACCGTGCCATGAAAAGTCTTTTCATTCCTGGCAAGTCGGAGAACATTAATTTGCTGTCTTGCCCAGAGGAGTCCATCAGTGGCAAACGGACAGCGAAATTGAAGAGGCGCGAACCGCATGGATCAACCAAAAAACCCAGTAATGCTTGCAGTGATTGGCGCTGCGCACGGCATTAAGGGAGAACTGCGCGTCAAAACCTTTACTGGCGATCCCCTTGCGCTTGCTGATTACGGACTATTGTTTGACCGCGACGGCAATTCGTATGAAGTCGAATCCATACGTCCTCAGCAGGAAGTCGTTGTCGTTCGTCTTAAGGGCATTTCCGACCGCACACAGGCCGAGCGCCTGAACGGTACCGAACTGTTTGTTGATCGCTCGCGTCTGCCGCCAGCCGAAGATGGTGAATTCTACCATGACGATCTGGTTGGGCTGAATGTGCGTGACGAGAGTGGAGCGACCATCGGCAAGGTTACGGCGGTGCAGAATTTTGGCGGCGGCGATGTGCTGGAACTGCGTGTTCATGGTCGCAAAGGGGTGCTCATTCCTTTCACCCATGCCGCTGTACCGGAAATTGCGGTAGCGGATGGCTATCTGAAAGTGGATACGGTCGCCGCGGGCCTGATCGACACCGACGAATCCGAACCCGGAGACGATTTGCAGAGCCTTAAAGTGCGCCGGCGCAACCGTGGGCCGAAAGAAGCCGGGGGCAACCGATGACCGGCTTTCACGCCACGGTTTTGACGCTCTATCCGGAAATGTTTCCCGGTGCGCTCGGGCATTCGCTGGCTGGGCGCGCCATGCAAGCGGGTAGCTGGTCGCTCGACACGGTTCAGATTCGAGATTTCGCAACGGACAAGCATCGAACCGTTGATGACACGCCTGCTGGCGGTGGCGCGGGCATGGTGATGCGTGCCGATGTTCTGGCTCGCGCGATCGACCATGCCTCGCCTGAAACAGACAATCGTCCGCGTATCTTGATGAGCCCGCGAGGCAAGCCTCTCACGCAGGCGCGTGTGCGAGAGCTCGCGGCCGGGCCTGGAGCTGTGATACTTTGCGGACGCTTTGAAGGGGTCGACCAGCGCGTAATAGATGCGCGGGGCCTCGAAGAAATTTCTATCGGCGATTACATTTTGTCGGGTGGAGAGCCAGCAGCGCTTGTGCTGCTGGACGCGGTTGTCCGGCTTCTGCCGGGCGTGATGGGCAATGAGGAATCTGGAGTGCAGGAGAGCTTTGAGAACGGCTTGCTGGAGCATCCTCATTATACCCGACCGGCGGAGTTTGAGGGGGTGGCGATACCGGAAATCCTGACAAGTGGAAATCACGGAAAGATAGCGGCCTGGCGGCGTGAACAGTCAGAGAGCCTGACCGCTGAACGCCGCCCGGACCTTATTCAGCCTGTGACGAAGTAATAGATCGCCAGCAGAATTCCGACCGCGATGACGAAGGCGCGCACAATGACGAGCGGCATCCGCTTGGCCGCCCACACGCCCGAATAACCGCCAAGGGCCACGGCAGGAATCATGACGATCGCCTGTGGCCATGCGACAACGCCGCCAAGAACGAAAACAAGAATCGCGACGGCTGCGATCACTATGGACAGCATGTTTTTCAGTGCATTCAGGCGGTGGTAGTCGCCGCTTTGCGTCAGGCCCAGCGTGGCAAGCATCATGACGCCCATGCCTGCGCCGAAAAAGCCGCCATATATGGATGTAAAGAATTGCACGACTGCTCCCGTCAGAGTTCCTGAGTGAGCAGGCGCGCCGGGTTTCGGATTTGGCTTGAGCCATGGACCGGCAGCGAAAAGCGCGGTGGCCGCAATCAGCAGCCAAGGCACAAGCGCACGAAACGAAGGATTGTCCAGCGCCAGTAGGACAATGGCACCAACGAGAGCACCGATGGCAGAAACAAGGCTGAGCAGAAGTGCTTCACGCCAGAAAGTTTTGATGTCGCTCCAATAGGCCAATGTAGAGGTAATGTAGCCGGGAAACTGTGTGATCGAAGAGGTCGCATTGGCAACGATTGGCGGGATGCCTGTGAGCGTCAGAGCGCCGAAGGTGAGAAAGGTTCCGCCACCCGCAATAGCGTTGACGACGCCACCCAGCCATGCCGCAACAAACAGAAGTACTGCGTCAAAGATGCTCAATTTTATTTCCCCCGCACACAATTGCGCGTTTACAAGCTTGGTGCTCCCCCCGCAAGAGCCGGGAATTCAACAAAAATGCCTGCCAAGGCGTGACAAAGGTGCAAAACTGTTGTATCGGCGCGCTCGAAATCGGGCAAAGTCCCGGTCCCGTCAACAATGGCGGTATATTCGCTTCTGCCGGACCATCACAGGAAAGGCATAGTCGGGCGGTGGGTTCACTGAACGGCGAGAGTAGGGCGCTCTGACTGTCGGAAAGAACAAGAAGTGGATTTTTGAGATGGACATCATCCGTCAGCTTGAGGCCGAGCAGGCCGCCCGCATCGAAGCAAAGCGCAAGCTTCCCGAATTTCAGTCCGGTGACACGCTGCGCGTTCAGGTGCGCGTGACTGAAGGCACCCGTACCCGTGTTCAGGCCTATGAAGGCGTATGCATTGCTCGCTCGGGCGCTGGCATTCATGAGAGCTTCACCGTTCGCAAGATTTCCTATGGCGAAGGCGTAGAGCGCGTTTTCCCCGTTTACTCTCCGCTCGTTGAGGGCGTTGAAGTTATCCGTCGCGGTAAGGTTCGCCGCGCGAAGCTCTATTATCTGCGTGACCGTCGCGGCAAGTCAGCTCGCATTTCCGAGAACACCGGCGTTCGCGCGCGCAAGCTGAACGACAACGAGCGCGCTGCCCTCCAGCAGGAGCAGGCGCGTCTTGAAGCTGAAAAGGTTGCCGCAGCACAGGCATTGGCCGCCGAGAAGGCAGCACAGGAAGCTGCTGAAAAGAAGGCTGCTGAGGCTGGCGCTTCCGAATAAGATCGGCGAAAGTTTCTCCAGGAAAAAGCGGCCTGCATGGGCCGCTTTTTTGTTTCAGGATGTGGCGCAAAGCGCCTATGAAAACAGGATCGAGGAAAGCTTGCGCCGCGCTGTTAGCGTTGCATCATCGGTGGGGCCCCACGCCTCGAACAGTTTGAGCAATTGCGCGCGCGCGCCATCATCATTCCAGGTCCGGTCCGCTTTAATGATCGCCAGCAGATTGTCAGCGGCGGCCTCGCGGTCGCCGCGTTCATTTTGAATCATGGCAAGATCAAACCTTGCCTGATGATCTTTCGGGTTTTCGGCCAGCCGCTTTTCCAGCGGGGCAGCGTCTCCTAGTGCTTCAGCCTGTTCCGCAAGCGCTATCCGAGCGCGCAGGGCAGCAATGGGTGCTGCATCGGCGCTCGATTGCGGGACGTTCTCCAGCAATTGCTTGACGGTGTCGGTTTCGCCCGCTTCCAGCAAAAGCTCACCAAGGCCGCCCAGTGCGTCAACAGATTCCGGGCTGTGCTGGAGCGCCATTTCGTAAATTTGCATTGCGGTTTGCTTGTCGCCGGACGCGCGCGCTTCGGCCGCTGCTGCCATCGCTTCCTCGAGCTCCGCCTTTGCGCTGTCCCCGCCCAGCTTGCTGATGAATGTCTGAACCTGACTTTCGGGAATTGCTCCCATGAAGCCATCGACGGGCTGGCCGTTCTTGAACGCAATCACGGCTGGTATGGACTGGATGCCGAGCTGTCCAGCGATGGCAGGATGCTCATCAATGTTCATCTTGACCAACTTCACCGCGCCGCGGGCTGACTGAACGGCTTTTTCCAAAACGGGCGTCAATTGCTTGCAGGGTCCGCACCAGGGTGCCCAGAAATCAACCAGAACCGGCTGCTTTCGCGATTCCTGTATAACGTCTGCGGCAAAGCCGGACGTAGTGGTGTCTTTGATCAGGCCTTCGGGCGCGGGCGCATCCTCGGATGTGTTTGAATACTGAGGCGCGTTGAACGTATAGCCGCTGCCTGCTCCGTAGCTGCTTTGATCGCTCATGGAACCAGCCTTTCTGTTTGCGGCAAGAACGGCCGCGTTGGTTGCACGGGATGTGGCGATCCCGGTTAAAGTTTCAAGACCTGCAGATTGTGGCCGGTCGCTTCGGCAAACCGGACGAGATCGGCTGATCTGATTGAGGTGGTTGCAGTATTAACGAGCGGATGGGCGTTCACAACCTCGCTCTCCAGAAGGTCTGCGGCAATGAATGGCTGCACCTTGTGCGCGCTATCGTTGATGAGGCCGAACATTGTGACCGAACCCGGCACAACGCCAAGCAATTCCATCAAGGCTTCCGGCTTTCCGAACGACACCTTGCTGGCCGCGCCAATGGCATGGTGGATCGTCTTGAGATCGACGGTGGCTGATTCTTCCACTGTTACCAGGAAGAAATTGTCCTTCTTGTCCTTCAGGAACAGGTTTTTCGTGTGCGCACCGGAGATTTTGCCGCGCAGGGCCTGTGATTCGGCCACGGTGTACAGCGGCGGGTGCTCAAAAGTGCTCACGCTGATGCCGAGTCGTTCGAGAAAAGCAAAAAGCTGTTCGGGTGTTGCCGTCATTTGCAGTCCTTATCCTGTTGGGGTCTTAGCAAAGGGGCGGCTGGAAACAAGAAAAATCGCGCAAAGCAGGGCTGTGAAAGAAAGCTCTAAATTTCGCGATTTTCCCTGTTGCAAAGTCCCGGCTCTTCGGCCATATAGGCGCGGCTTGCGGCGTTGCCGCACGAGCGGGTGTAGCTCAGGGGTAGAGCACAACCTTGCCAAGGTTGGGGTCGTGGGTTCGAATCCCATCGCCCGCTCCAGTTTTCCCAACCAGTCCGAAGCCGCGTTCCCACGCGGCTTTTGTGTTTCTGAGGCGGATAGGGGTGTGTAAATTGTTTCAGCGTCGGTCCAATAAGCGGCCATATTGTCTTGTGAAGGAATTGTTCTAACCCAAGTTCCTGTCTGACCGTTTCGTGCAATTCATCTTATTCAAAGGTGTTTAGCTAAAGCCCTTTTTTCTTCTATGGTCGGTAACTAGATTAGACCGCTTCAGCTTATATTCAATTGCTTGCTTTGAAGCTTCAAAATATGTCGACAGGCGCGATATTAGTTCATTGTATGGTATATAGTTCCAATATTCATCGTCGACGAATATATAGCCATGCCCTCTATCCTTAAATTCTAGATCGCGACGAATCTGCGAGGTTCTGTGCAGAAAAAATTGGTCAGGCAATAGCAGCTCAGCTGCGAACGTATTTGCTTGATACTCCAAACGTCCATAGTCGCAGTCGTCGGGCTTTTCGGACGCAACTAAAAGGTCTTCTTCGGCAATGGTTTCGAAGCGCAAATATCTTCCGTGGCCTAAAGCGAAATGACCTATCTCATGAGCAATCGTAAATCGCTCGCGTGCCTCATATGAGTGCGGATTTACAATGATTGTTTTTCTAGCGAAGTTTGCCGACCCTAATACCGCAACTCCAGCAGCGTCTATCACTTTGCGATCAGAGAATTGCAAGTCGATGGATAAGTTTTGGCAAATCTTTCTAACGTCCACAGCGCCGGCCGTGTAGCCTAGCTGTTCAAGTAATTGCGTCGCGGTCAGCTTTATTTGATCGAATGACAGGAATGGCAAACTCTGTCTTTTTGAAGAGCGCTCACGTTTCGGCGTTTCGGCTATTTTGCCATCTAAGCTATTAATCAAATCTGCTATGGAAGCAAAATACTTTCCGTCGTGGAACCCTGAAAACTTCAACGGTTTTGTGTTGTTATCAACTTGGAATATCTGGGAGTGCACGAAGCGTTGATCGAAGGGGGTATTTTCTTTACGATCAGCGACTATTTCAAATCCGTGTTCATTGTATTTTACTATCCCTATTCCGGCATTTCTTGCTATATTCTCTGCTCCAGCTTGCAGCTTAGAGGTTACAACTAGAATGCCTTTCGAATTGTGAGGGAAGAGCCGACCGATTTTGTGTAAAAAGTCAGTGACGCGACTTTCTGAAATTCTGGCGCGGTGGTTTTTGCACTCAAATATCACGTAGATAGATGGTGACGTTCTGCGCGTACCGTAAACCTCTATTACAACATCAAATTCAACGTATCCTTGCCGCTCACGGCAGTAGTATCGTTTCTTTTTGTAGATCTTGCAGTTCTGTGGCGGGTGGGTGTCAAAAACGAGTTCTCCACGATTCTGTTGGTCAGTAAGATAGCTGTAGAACGCATTCTCCAGCACATCGCCCTTGTTCGTGGAGTTCACCATCACCTCGAAGCAGAAGATTATGTATGTTCTGCTAATATTCCCGTCGCAAACAGCGATTGCAATCATAATTGTCTACGACTTGGGTGTGTGAACAGGATTTCCGTTTGTATCCAATACCGCATACCGGCATCACGTAGTGCGCTTCTTGTCCCCCTCCCCGTGAGGCGACCAAGATGCTTAGGCTATCATCGGTCTCAAGTAGGCGTATCTACGTTGGATCTGAGTTCGTTTGTATCAAAAGCGACGAGCCGCTTCCCGATCAAGTCTGTGCGGAGCGGCCCAAGGAGTAGAATTCGGTGTTGGGGCGCATGTTGGTTACATTGGCCAGCCGATTTGACATGCCGAAAAATGCAGAAATTGCGGCTATGTCCCAGCAGTCATCTTGCGTGAATCCATATTCGCCAAGCGCGCGGAAATCATCTTCGTTCACCGCATAGGCACTTTGCGAAACCTTCATTGCGAAATCGAGCATTGCGCGCTGGCGTTCGGTGATGTCTGCCTTGCGATAGTTTATTGCGACCTGGTCCGCGATGTAAGGATCCTTGGCGCGAATGCGAAGAATAGCGCCATGGGCTACCACGCAATACTGGCATTGATTTGCGTTGGAAGTCGCAACGACAATCATTTCCCTTTCGGCTTTGCTCAGATTACCCGGCCGTTCCATCAATGCGTCGTGGTAAGCGAAGAACGCTCTGAACTCATCCGGCCTGTAAGCCAGCACAAGAAACACATTCGGGATAAAGCCGGACTTTTCGTTCACCGCCAGAATTCGCTCTCGAATATCGTCGGGCATTTCGGCGAGGTCCGGAATGGGGAATCGACCGGCTTTGAGCTCTTCCATTTCATACACCTCATCTTTCTGGTAATTGTGTACTGCATACAATAGCTCAGGTCGATTATTTTAGCAAGCAATGTTTAATGTGATCAAATCGAGTCAATTAAACACCAGTGCTTCGCCTGTGTTATAGGGCACCTGAAACACTCATAAGGTGAATTGACTTGCATACGAAATGCGGTATACATCTCCCTATCCAAGTTGGGAGGATTCAGATGCTACGTGGATGCAAGGCGCTTTTGGGCGCTATTACATTGGCAGTGGGGCTGTCAGGTGCGGCGAAGGCTGCGGATTGGCCGAGCGGTCCTGTTGAGGTTATTGTTCCTTACGCTGCAGGCGGTGGTACAGACGCGACTGCTCGCTTTCTGGCTCAGGTATTTCAGGAAAAGCTCAACCAGCCATTCAACGTTGTAAACCGCACCGGTGGCGGTGGTATTGTTGGCCTGGAAGCTCTGGTCAACGCAAAGGCGGATGGCAGCGTGATCGGCGTGACATCGGCCGATCTGAGCACATTCAAGTGGTTCGGCCAGACCACGCTGACCTATCGTGACGTTGCGATGGTCGGTATCTATAATATGGCGTTCCCGACATTGATGGTGGCAGAAGATTCGCCGTTCAAGACCGCCAAGGAAGCGTTTGACGCGATCAAGGCAGATCCGAAGAAGTACAAACTGCATATCGGCAGCTCAATCGGCAACAGCTACCACATCAGCTTTGTCGGTATTGCTGCGGCCTATGGCATTAATCCTGCGGAAGTTCCGACTGTAACCGGCACGGGTGCCGTCAACGGCGTTCAGGAACTTGCAGCTGGCGCTGTTGATTTCTCGCTGGCCGCTCTCGCTGAAGCCGATGCGCTGATGCGTTCGGGCAAGGTTCGTCCTCTGCTTGTACTGGGTCAGGAAAAGGCATCTGCGATGCCAGACCTGCCAACCGCCAAGGAAGCGCTGGATGTTGATTGGCAGTTCGGCGTTTGGCGCGGTGTAGCAGCGCCCAAGAACACCGATCCTGCGGTGCTGGAGAAAATGCGTACGGCTTTTGCCGAGGCCTATGCGACGGACCAGTTCAAGCAATTGATGTCGGCTCAGGGCTTCGATGTGTTCACAGTGCCGCAAGACCAGATTGAGGCATTTGTCGACAAGTCAGAAGCTGCTGCTGGCGAAGCTCTCAAGCAGATTGGCGTTGTAAAATAAACTCGACACGATGCCGTCTCCCTGTCCGGGGAGACGGCGCATCGCGGCGGAAAGGTATTTGCTATGGAGCGAGTATTTCCCATTGCCCTGATCTGCGCCGGCGCGATGGCCTTCTACACTGCGCGCTCATATCCGAAATCCATGTTCTCGCCCGTTGATCCGGGTACGTTCCCTTCGCTCCTTGCTGCCGGGGTCATGGTTTGTGGGCTTTTGCTCCTGATCGGAACCTTTCGCAAAACAGCGCAGCCGGTTGCCGATGAAGATGCCTCGGCCAATATGGGAATGTCGGAGTTCATGACAGGAGTCGCCCTGATCGGGGTGCTTATCCTGCTTGCCCTGTCTTTTGATGTTCTAGGATTTATCGAAAGCTGCGGTGCTGTCGCGGTTGCGCTGGCCTATCTGCAATCACGGCGCATCATCGCTTCGATTGTAACCGGCGTACTGGTTGTTGCCGTGGTCTACGTCGTATTCAAAACGCTCCTTGCGGTTCCGCTGCCCTGACGCGGCCTTGAAATAAAGGGGAGATTTGTAGTGGAAACCCTTGTCGCAGCAGTCGGACTGGTCTTCACCAGTGAGGTACTGCTTACCGTTATCGCGTCGAGTTTTCTCGGAATTGTAATGGGAGCAATACCGGGCCTCACCGCCCTCATGGCGCTGGCTCTCATCCTTCCGTTCACATTCTACATGAGCCCTGTTGCGGCAGCCGCTGCAATGGTGTCCGCATCGGCCATGGCCATGACCGCAGGCGATATTCCAGGCGCTCTAATGCGTGTTCCGGGTACGCCAGCATCTGCCGCCTATACGATGGACTCCTACACACTTGGCCTTGAAGGCAAAGCGCACCGGGCACTGGGTGTTGGCATTATAGTCAGCGCTTTTGGCGGCATTCTGGGCGCGATCTATCTCATGCTGATCGCCCCGACATTGGCAGAAGTTGCGTTCTACTTTTCGAGCGATGAATATTTCTGGCTGACGCTGCTAGGGCTTAGCTGCACGACGCTGATCGGTGGCGGCTCAACAATCCGCAGCGCTATAGCGGTTTTCATTGGGCTTGGATTGGGCACGGTTGGTCTCAGCGTTGAGGGCGGCGTTCCGCGATTCACCGGCGGGTATACGGAGTTGCTGGGCGGCATTCCGCTGATTCCTGCGCTGATCGGACTCTTCGCGGTTCCCGAACTCATCAAGATGGCGCGCCCTGTCGCCGACAATGCCGCGCGCATCGTCAAAGTCAAAGGGCGACTGTTCCTGGACAGCATAGCGGATGTGTGGCGCTACAAGCGCGGAATTCTGGCCAGCTCCAATCTTGGTGCAGTCATAGGTGTTGTTCCGGGCGCGGGTTCGGACGTTGCCGCCTGGATTACATACGGTCTTTCGCGTCGCTTTACCAAGCTCAAGCCGGAAACCACAGAGTGGCGTTTGCAGGGCGTGGCGAATGCTTCTGCCGCCAACAACGCTGCGCTTGGCGGTGCGTGGGTGCCTGCACTGGTATTCGGCATTCCGGGCGATACACTCACGGCGCTGGTGATCAGTGTTCTCTATGTTCAGGGCATTCGGCCCGGACCTTCAATATTCACTGAAAGCGGGCCGGAAGTATTCGCCATCTTCATCATCTTCATCCTCGCAAACATCCTGCTTCTGCCGATGGCCTGGATGTGTGTGCGTGCAATGAACCTTCTGATGCAGGTGCCGCGCTATGCGATTGTACCGATGATCCTGACAGTCTGTGTTGTCGGGGCATATGCGGCAGACAATGACAGCTTTGGTATTTGGGTAATGGTGGTTTTCGGCATTCTTGGCTGGATCCTTGAATCCAACAAGATCCCGCTTGGACCGGTTGTTCTGGGCTTCATTCTCGGTAGGCCGCTTGAGCAATATTTCGTGGCGTCGCTCCAGAAGTATGGCGGTGACCCATTCGGACTTTTGACACGGCCAACAGCGACGGCATTGGCGGTCTGCGTAGGTATTTTGTGGAGCTTCCAGATTTTCAGTCTGGTGCGAAACCTAATTGGAACACGGCGGTCGATCAAACCGCAGGGAGAGTAGACGATGAGAATACTTATTGCAGGTGCTGGCGGAGTTGGCGGCTATCTCGGTGCAAGGCTTATCGAAGCCGGTGCTGACGTTACATTTCTTGTTCGCGAGGCACGCGGCAAGCAACTTGGCGAAAAAGGCCTCGTGGTACGAAGCGAGTTTGGCGATTTCACCAACAAGGTGAAAACCATCGGAGCCGCCGATCTTGGGCCCGACTATGATCTAGTTGTGGTGGCAACCAAGGCATATCACCTCACGGACGATTTGCTGAAGGACCTGGCAAAGACAAAGCGCGACGGCTGCTATGTCGCTCCATTGCTGAACGGTATGCAGCATATGGACAGGCTTGATGCCGTTTTCGGGCGCGAAACCGTGTTCGGCGGTTTATGCCGCATTTCAATGGTTCAGGAAGCTGATGGCACGTTGCGGCACCTGGGAGCGGGTCACACCTACGTGTTTGGCAAGCGCGGCAAGGGCGGCGACAATATTCTCGATGGTCTCAAGGCTTTCGCTGCAAAGACGAAAATTGATTTCAGCGTATCGCCTGATATCGATCAGACTATGTGGGAGAAGTTCTACACGCTGGTGACTCTCGCAGGTGCTACCTGCCTGATGCGCGCTCCGATCGGGTGCATCGCTTCGGCTATGGAAGGACGCGCTTTTCTTGCAGACCTTTTCAGCGAGGCTGCCGGTGTCGCTCATCAGGCTGGCCACACTTCGCCTCCCGGTGTCTATTCATTCTTCCTCAAACAGCTTTCTGACCCTGCATCTGAATTGACCGCGTCGATTCTGCGTGACCTTGAAGCAGGCAATGCCATTGAGGCGGATCATCTGATTGGGGATTTCTATCGACGCGGGCGAGCCTTTGGCCTGCCAATGCCGCTGTTCAGGATTATCTGGATTCATATGGAAGCGACTTTGGCTCGCCGGGAACGGCAGGCGAAGAAGGCTTGACGATATGGCACCGCTGATAACGCTGAGTTCAAACCTTTATCGTCCCGAGGGGGTGAATACCGACGCCTTTGCTGGTGCCGGTGTTGCTCAGGTTCTGGACGCCCTTGGTCTAAAGACCGCGCTTGATTACACAATCAAGCCGCTCGCCGGGCAAGCAGGGCAAAAGACCGGCTATCTGGGACCGGCGCTGACCGTCAAAGCATCGCCCGGAGATAATCTCGGCGTATATGCTGCGATCCATAACGCGAAGCCAGGCGATGTGCTGGTTATTTCAACAACCAACTACACAGGCACAGGGTTGATGGGCGACCTGATGCTGATGATGGCGCGCAATCGCGGCATAGCAGCAATAGTGACGGACGGCCTTATCCGCGATTCAGTTGGAATGAGACCGGTGCCCGTTCCCATCTATTGCCGCGGGGTTTCCCCGAATGCGCCAAGTCGTGCAGCGCCTGCAGCCATAGGGTTCCCGATTTCCATCGGCGGCGTGATCGTGAATCAGGGCGACATGGTTTTCGGCGATCCTGATGGGGTGGTCATTGTTTCGCCGGACAGGGCTTCAGAACTTTCGGAAAAGCTTCCGCAATTGCTGGCGCTGGAGCAAGCCTTCGAAAAAGATCTGGACGCTGGCATGATCCTGAAGCCGGAAATCGCGGCCTTTATCGAGCAGAACACCAGTGTGGTTGATGCCTGACGGCGTCCGCATTCGTCTGACAAAATTCTGGGAGAAGTTTGAATGCGCTTTGTAAGATATGGCGCTCCGGGCAAGGAGCGTCCGGGTGCTCTGGACAATGATGGTGTCATCCGTGATCTGAGCTCCCTCACCTCTGATATTGATGGTGAGTTCCTCGCGTCAAAGATTTTTGCTGAACTGGACAACAACGCGATAAAGAATCTTCCAGTCGTCGATGCGGGAGAAAGGCTTGGTCCTCCGGTCGCCGGGGTTACGAAGGTCATCGGCTTTGGTGTCAACTATCACTCGATGGTCGCCGAAAGAAAAATGGGAACGCCTGAAACGCCGATCCTGTTCTTCAAGGCACCGGGAACGCTTTGTGGTCCGACCGATACTGTCGTGCTGCCGGAAGGTTTGACCGAAACGGTCTGGGAAGTCGAAGTTGGCGTTGTGATCGGCAAGACCGCTCGTAACGTCAATGAGAGCGAGGCGATGTCACACATTGCCGGCTATCTCACGGCAAACGATCTGACCGAGGTTTCCTTTGGTCGCCACAAAAGCGGCCAATGGTGGCTGGGTAAGAACTTCGACACGTTCACGCCGATTGGTCCGTGGCTTGTTCGCGCCTCGGAAATCAACGATCCATATGAGCTCGAATTGCATCTGGAACTTGATGGGAAGCCCTTCCAGCGTGAGCGTGCGGGCGGCATGATCTTCAAGATTGATGAGCTTGTCAGTTTTGCCAGCCGGCACATGACGCTGGTTCCGGGTGACATAATCCTGACAGGTAGCCCGGCAGGGGTCGGATCGAATCTGGAGCCGAAAGTTTTCCTCCAGAAGGGAAATGTCATGACCCTCGGTGTTGAGGGTCTTGGTTCCCAACGCTCTGTGATTGCTTGAAGAATTAAGACGGCCAAACCCATGCATTCGACCTATCCCGATACCCTGCTTCATATCGCGGGCACATGGTGTCCTTCAAAATCGGGACGGACGCTGGACGTTCTGAATCCGGCAACGGGCGAAACAATCGGCGCTGTATCGCACGCCGACAAATCGGATATGGACCTGGCGCTTGCTGCGGCTGACAACGCGTTTCGGGTTTGGCGCGCCATGTCCGCATATGAACGATCGCAAATCATGCGCCGGGCAGCGGCCAATATCCGCGAGCGTCGCGAAAAGATCGCAGGGCTGATGATGCTTGAGCAGGGCAAGCCAATCGCGGAAGCCATGGCGGAAGTGGGCCTTGCTGCGGATGTTGCCGAATGGTTCGCGGAAGAGGGACGGCGTGCTTATGGCAGGATCATTCCTTCAAGAAGTCCTGCTGTAACGCAAATGTCGCTGAGGCAACCGATCGGGCCGGTTGCAGCTTTCACGCCGTGGAATTTCCCTGTCAATCAGGTGGTGCGGAAGGTTTGCGCCGCTTTGTCTGCCGGTTGTTCAATCGTTGTGAAGGCGGCTGAGGAAACGCCGGCTTCGCCGGCCGCGCTCATCGGAGCGTTCGTTGACGCAGGCTTGCCTGCTGGCGTCCTCAACCTGTTGTACGGCAATCCATCCGAAATATCGGAATATCTGATTGCAAGCCCGATAATACGCAAAGTGTCTTTTACCGGTTCAACGCCGATAGGAAAGCATCTGGCTTCACTTGCCGGGCAGCATATGAAACCGGCCACCATGGAGCTGGGCGGCCATGCGCCAGCCATAGTCACTGCCGATGCAAATATCGATCAAGCCGTTGCTGTGCTCGGTGCGGCCAAGTTCCGCAATGCCGGCCAGGTGTGCGTGGCACCGACGCGATTTCTTATAGAGAAGGCAGCTTATTCACGCTTTGTCGAAGAGTTCGCGGGCTTTGCCGGCAACCTCGTTGTCGGTGACGGATCGGATACCAGAACGACCATGGGTCCGCTGGCCAATGAGCGTCGAATCTTTGCTTTGACCGCCTTGATCGAAGATGCGGTCAATCAGGGTGCGCAGGTGGTGACCGGTGGCAGACGGATCGGGAACCGAGGCTTTTTCTTTGAGCCGACCATTCTGGCGAACGTGCCTACACATGCCAGGATTATGAATGAGGAGCCGTTCGGGCCGGTTGCAATCGCGAACTCGTTCGATTCAGTTTCCGATGCTCTTGCGGAAGCGAACAGATTGCCCTTCGGCCTTGCCAGCTATGCATTCACCGGCTCGGAAGATGTTGCACATCTGTTGCGGCGCGATATTGAGGCAGGGATGTTGACCATCAACCACAATGGCATTGGGCTTCCGGAAGTGCCATTTGGTGGCATCAAGGAATCCGGTTACGGAAGCGAGGGTGGGGCTGAGGCCATCGAGCCGTACCTGGTGACACGGCTCGTATCGCAAGCTTACAGGCAATAGAGGCAGATGCGCTCAGGGCGCGAATAGCGCCTTGCCATCCAGAATGTGCTTGCGCAGCCTGGCGTTCGCGCCTTCGATATCGTGCTTCTTGATGAGTGCGAATATCTCCTTGTGAGTCTTCCACGAACCGGAGAACATATCCCTGTCGCCGCCCAGCACGGTGCGGATAGCTGCCATCTTGGAAGCAATCAAATTATTTGCACCCAGCAGATATGCGTTTCCAGCAGACCGCACGATCGTAAGGTGGAACTCGGCATCTTCAGCAAGGTACGATCTCACATCGCCTGCCTTTACTGCCTCGCTCATACGGTCGATGACGGCGGACATCGCCTTTGTCAGCACCTCCGCGTTTTCCCGCATTGCCATATCAAGCGCCTTGCACTCGATCAGCTCACGAAAATCGATGACCTGAACCAGTTCATTGTCACTCAGGCTGAAAACCGATGCGCCCCTGTAAGGTGTGATCTCGATCAAACCTTCTTGACTCAACTGCCGAAAAGCTTCCCGAACGGGGGTCCGGCTTACGCCAAGTCTGTCTCCAAGCTCTGACTCGGAGAGGACGGAACCCATCCTCAGGTCACCCAAAACGATTGCCTCCCGCAACCGGTCGGCAACCACTTCCGCCGACGATCTTTTCTCTATCTTCTGCATTTTTCTTTCCATCCCCACGTGATCGCGAGTCGACCCGACTACAGAATATTTCTTTTTTCCGCGCTTGCCAATGAATCGATATTCGGTATACAGTACACTGAAAATCGGAAGAGGGCTTGCCACACAATGAAGATCAAAAGCGTCGAGTCGCTGTGCATTGACTTGTCCGGTGCTGATGGAATTCCATTGTGGTGCCCGGTCTTTGCCCGCGTCACGACAGAGGATGGCATCGTCGGATTGGGCGAGCTTGGAATGGCGTATGGGTCAGGCGCAAAGGCCGGACCCGATATGATTCTCGCTTTGGCTGAGCGCTTCTTGATCGGCCAGAATGCGCTGGAGACCGAAACGATTTGGGAGACGATGCTTCGCCGTTCGTTCTGGGCGGAAGGAGGCGGTCCTATAGTGTTCGGCGCCATGAGCGCTCTCGATTCTGCTCTCTGGGATATCAAGGGCAAGGCGGCGGGGCTGCCGGTTCATCGCCTGCTTGGCGCTAAAACTCCTGCTCCGTTGCGGACTTATGCGAGCCAGCTTCAATTCGACTGGTCAGACAGGGTCAAGAACCTTACCGATCCGGAGGAGTACCGGACGGTTGGTCAGCAGGTTCGAGAGCAGGGCTACGATTGCATAAAGGTTGATCCACTGATGGTAGCGCCTGATGGAACGCGCGAAACCAATCTGCGTGGGTATTTTGAGCCTTCACGCCGCCAGATGTTCCGCAAGCGTATGGAAGCTATGCGCGAAGGATTGGGGGATGATTGCGATATAATCGTCGAGCTTCATTCGTTCACGTCGACCGGTACTGCGGTGCAGATTGCGGAACTGCTTCAGGACCTTGATATCATGTATATTGAGGAGCCGACCCACTATAATTCGCCAAGTGCGCATCTGGCGTTCGTTCAGAGATCGCCCGTGCGTGTGGCAATGGGAGAGCGCATCTACACCCGGTGGGGCTTCCAGCCTTACCTCGAAGCTGGCGCGGTGGACATGATCCAGCCGGATATTGGCTTGGCCGGTGGCGTCTCTGAAACCAAAAAGATTGCCGACCTTGCACATATCTATGATGTCGGTGTGCAGGTCCATGTTTGCGGTTCGCCGCTCTCCACAGCGATTGCGCTGCAAGTGGAAGCCGCTATCCCCAACTTCATAGTGCATGAGCATCACACCTATGCACTCAAGGATTGCAATGTCAGCCTTTTTGAACGTGATCTGCAGCCGGAGAACGGACGCTTCGCCGTACCGCTTGAACCCGGTTTTGGCATGGAGCTTTCGAAGAAGGCCGAGCAGCTTGCAGTCGTACGATCAGTCGGCTGACGGACGAGTCAGGAGAAGAGCGTGAGCAACAAGAATCTTTCCAAGGACGAACTGCTTTCGATTTACCGCTCGATGGTAACGATTCGTCAGTTTGAAGAACGTTTGTCGGCGGAATCCAAATCAGGAATTCTGCCCGGACCCGTCCATGTCTATATTGGTCAGGAAGCAGTCGCGGTCGGCATATGCGCCCAACTGACCGATGATGACTGGATCACTTCGACCCATCGCGGGCATGGCCATTTTCTTGCCAAGGGCGGCACGCCTGCGGCTTTGATGAAGGAAATCTATGGCCGCGAAACCGGCATCTGTGGCGGCAAGGGCGGCTCAATGCACGTTGCGGATTTTTCGCGCGGCATAATCGGCGCAAATGGTATTGTCGGCGGCGGCATCGCTCTTGCAACAGGTGCGGCGCTGGCTGCCCAGCTGGATGGCAAGGGTCGCTGCGCAATCGCTTTCTTCGGTGATGGCGCGGCAAATCAAGGTGTCATGTGCGAGGCGATGAACGTTGCGGCCCTCTGGAAGCTGCCACTAATTCTGGTCTGCGAAAATAACGGCTATTCCGAATTTTCGAAAGCCGCCGATGTTACCGCTGGTGTTCTCTCCGATCGCGCCAAGGCCTATGGGGTTCCTTCGGAACAGGTGGACGGCAACGATTTCATGGAAGTGTGGCGGGCCGCGGGCCGCGCCGTGGCACGGGCGCGCAATGGAGAGGGGCCAACTTTCCTGGAAGCGCGCACTTATCGCCTTCACGGCCATGTTGAGTCAGAACACACATTCTTGCCGAAAGCATACCGCGAGGAAAGCGAAGTTGAAGCATGGCGTGAACGCGATCCTATCAAGGCGTTCGCTGCGATGCTCAGCGACGGAATTGCTTCCGCGCAGGAGCTGGAGGCTATCGAGCAGGAAATCGCAGCATTGGTTGAAGAGGCTGCGGCAGAAGCTGCCGCCGATCCCTGGCCGGATCCGGAAGCTGCTTTCAAGCACATGTTTGCGTAAGGAGGATAAGCTGTGGCGCGTCTACGTATGATTCAAGCCATCAATTCCGCCCTCCGGGAGGAAATGGCACGAGACCCCAAGGTTATCCTCTTCGGTGAGGATGTCCGCATGAGCCTGTTCGGCGACACCAAGGGATTGTTTGAGGAGTTTGGACCGGATCGCGTGCGCGACACGCCGATCAGTGAGGTGCTGCTGACTGGTATGGCGGTCGGCGCTGCCGCTGCCGGTTACCGTGTCGTGCTTCACCTTATGTACGCGAACTTCCTCTACACCGGCTTCGATGCAATCGCCAATCAGGCCGCAAAGTTGCGCTATATGACGGGCGGGCAGATCAAGCTGCCTATCGTATTCATGGCGTCTTGCGGTGGTGGTCGGTCGTCGGCTGCCCAGCACTCTGACTCGCCGCATCCAATGTTTATGAACCTCGGCGGTGTGCATGTCGCAACGCCCGGTACTCCGGCAGATGCAAAAGGGATGCTGAAGAGCGCTATCCGTGATGACAACCCGACAATTTATCTGACCGCTGGCGGGCGCGGTGGCTCGGCGGGGGATGTTCCTGACGAGGATGTAACCACCCCTATCGGCGTTTCATTCTGCGCGCGAGAAGGAACGGACATAACTGTTGTGCCCATTGGCTCCATGGTGCGACCAACGCTGACCGTTGCTGAGCGTCTCGCCAAGGAAGGGATATCGGTTGAGGTTATTGATCCCCGGTGGATGGTTCCTCTGGATACCAGCCTGATCCTCAAATCTCTGACGAAAACGGGCCGGCTCGTTGTCGTGGACGAGGCGCGGGACCTTTGCTCTGCGGCCAGTCAGATTGCAGCGGTTGCCGCAGATCAAGGCTTTAGCGATCTGAAGGCGCCGGTGCGCCGCCTGACCGTGCCTGATCTGGCTATCCCGTATTCACCCCCGCTTGAACGGGCCGTTCTTCCCGATGCGGAAAAGATCGAGGCGTCGATCAGAGAACTCGTTTCATACAAGGCAGGATAGTACACCAATGGCGATAACTCTTAAACTGCCGCGCATCTCGATGAACATGGTTGAGGCAACACTGGTCTCCTGGGGCGTTGAGGAAGGCGCGACATTCCGCAAGGGCGATGTTCTCTATTCGGTTGAGACCGAAAAAGTTACCTCCGACATTGAGGCGGAAGGCGACGGCGTGTTGCTTGAAATACTTGCGCCTGCCGGGTCCGAAATCGAAGTCGGCACCCCGGTGTGCAAGGTCAATCCGGTCTGAGTTGGCAAAGTCCCCTTTTAGAGGAAGATGAATCATGGCGCTGAGTGCAAGAGAGAAAGCTGATCGCGTGTTCGGCCCGGGGCCGGTTCCGGTTTGCTGGCTGAACTTTCCTTCTCCGGAAATTGCTGAGGTTGCGGCAGAAAGCGGCTTTCCGGCAGCAGTGATTGATCTCGAACATACGGCGATATCGCTGGAGAGCGCACAGCGCATGATGATGGCAATGAAGGGCACCGGGATGCGTCCCATGGTCCGTTTGCCTGAAGTTTCTACCGGCTTGACCAAGCGCGTGCTCGACATTGGCGCTGTCGGTATTGTCCTTCCCTACGTCGAATCCGTCGAGGAAGTGAAGAAGACCATTGAGGATATGACCTACGGTCCACGCGGCAAGCGCGGTCTGGCGTCCTATGTGAACCGGGCCTCCCGTTATGGTGCCGATCCGGCCGGCGCTGTGAAGCGCGCGGATGAAGAAAATATCCTGATCGTCATGATCGAAAGCCGCGCGGGTGTCGCGCTGGCACCCGAACTCGCAGCGATCGAAGGCGTAGATGCACTGTTCTTCGGCCCAAGCGATTACAGCTTCGAGGCAGGGCGTATCGATATGGGTAGCCAGGAAATGCTCGACGCTTACGCAGCTATCGAAAAGGCAGCGCGAGGGGCGGGCAAGATGATGGGCACAGCTCCATTCGGCACGATGACGCCGCCGCGCCTTGCAGAACTTGGCTGCGACTTCTTCGCCGCAACGGCTGATGTCGTGACATTGCGGAACGGTTTCACGGGCGCGGTCAATGCGGTTCGTGAAGCGGCTGCAAAGCGCTGAGAGCCATCGGGAGAGACAACCCATGATCCTGCCCGACATCAAGATACCTGACCGGATGCCCAGAGGTTTTCTCGGGAATGTGATTCAGGTCTGCATCGTCACCGCCGATTACAAGCGGACGGTGCAGGGTATGCTTCGGGCAGGCATCGGCCCATGGACCACGTACACCTTCGATTCCACGAGCTGTACCCAGCTTCGTTACTATGACCAGCCTGCCGACTTCGCGATGAAGCTTTGCTTCGCAACCACAGGCTCGATGATATGGGAAATTATCCAGCCGCTCAAAGGTCCGTGCGTTCAGCAGGATTTCCTCGATCAACATGGCGAGGGGATCCACCACGTTGCTTTTGATTGCAACAATGTGAGCTGGGAAGAAAAGGTAGCCGGCTTTGAAAAGGGTGGCTTCAAGCTCATTCAGTCCGGTCGTTGGCTTGACCTTACGCCGTGGGGCTATTTCAGCACTGAAGACGCGACAAGCACAACGTTTGAAGTCTGGAGCAATCCGCCCGGCTGGCAGCGTCCGCCGCCGGAGGAAATCTTCGAATAGTCGTACCCGTAAGGAGGAATGGAACCCATGACAAACGCGTCTGAGGCCGCATTCAAAAAGAAGCTGGGTTTGCAGCCGCTTAATTTCGGACCGATCGACGCAGCTCGCGAGGTGGTGATCCCCGACGCGGTTCCGCTGGATGATCGTCTCTGGATTCCGCAAGAGCCGAATCTCTGGATTCGTCCCCTCCTGCTGTGCGCAAGTCGCGGATATTGGGTCACGCTTTTGCGGTCGAAGAAGGCCGGTATCCTGTCACGGCACCGCCACCCCCAGCCGGTGCACGGATACGTAATCAAGGGAACCTGGCGCTATCTGGAACATGACTGGATCGCTACCGAGGGTGGCTATGTCTATGAGCCGCCGGGCGAAACCCACACACTGGTTATGGGTGACGGGGTTGATGAGATGATCACGCTTTTTCAGGTGAATGGCGCGATGATCTATCTGGGGCCGGAAGGGGAACTCGCCGGATATGACGATGTTCACACGAAGATTGAACAGGCGCGCGAGCACTACGAAAAAGTGGGTATCGGCGCTGCATATGTAGACGGCATCATCCGCTAGTTTGCGCGATGAAAATCTTGGCGGGGTTTTAACGATATGAGCAGCGCAGGCCGACTGCACAATGTTGCTGACATTCAGCGCTATGCCCGCGACATTCGCCTCGAGGTTGTGAGGATGATTGCGCTGCAGGGGCAAGGGTATGTTGCACAGGGCCTTGGTGCTGCCGACCTCTTCGCGGCAATCTACTTCGCAGAGATGCGGCTCGATCCCGCGGATCCTTCCTGGCAGGGGCGAGACCGGTTCTTCCTGTCAACTGCGCACAATTCGGCTGCATTTCATGCAACGCTTGCGGTGCGCGGCCTGATCGAGCGCAGTGCGCTGGAGACTTATTGCAAGGACGGCTCAACCCTCGAAATCAACGTGTCGGAAAGACTTGGGCCGCTCGTTGAATCGACTTCCGGATCGCTGGGGCAGGGTATGTCCGTAGCAGTCGGCACAGCAGTCTACGCAAAAAGACGCGGCCTTTCACATCGGTGCTATGTCATGCTCGGCGATGGCGAGATGCAGGAAGGGCAGGTTTGGGAAGCTGCAATGTCTGCGGCCAACTACAAGCTGGATAATCTCTGCGTTGTGGTTGATCTCAACCACATGCAGGTGGAAGGCCACACCGACAACGCCATGAAGATGGCCCCGGTTGCTGACAAGTGGCGAGCTTTCGGATGGTCGGTTCTGGAAATCGATGGCCATTCAATACCGGAAATACTTGGCGCATTCGAGGCGGCGCGTTCCGTCAAGGATAAACCTGCCGTGATTATAGCGCGCACGGTTCCGGGGAAGGGTGTGTCTGCAATCGAAGGCCAGCTCAGCCATTTTATGCGGATGTCGCCGGAATTGGCCGAAAGCGCCTTGAGAGAGCTTGCGTGATGAACAGCGTTGAAAATATCGATCGTGATTTCGCCACATCTGCGGTGACGGCACCTGTCGTGCAAGGTCCGATATATGGCGAGGCACTGGTTGAGTTGGGGCAACAAAACCCTGACGTGTTCTGCCTGTCCGGCGATTTGACGCCCGCGACCGAGGCTAACCTTTTCCGCGACCAGATTCCCGAACGCTTTTTGAACTTCGGCATTGCCGAGGCGAATATGATCGGCGCTGCCGGCGGCATCGCGCGCAGCGGCGGCATACCCGTGGTTCATTCCTTCTCCGTTTTTCTGACGCGGCGTGCTTACGATCAGGTTGCGATGCAAGTGGCGTATCCGCGAACCAACGTGAAGCTTGCCGGTTTCCTGCCGGGTTTGACGACGCTGCTTGGCGTCTCGCACCAGGCCATTGATGATGTGGCATTGATGCGTGCATTGCCGAATATGACCATTATTGAACCGGCTGACGCGGATGAGCTGCGTGCATCTCTCTTTGCAGCAGCGAAGATGAATGGTCCGGTTTATCTGAGGCTGAGACGGGCTGATTTGCAGCCGATCCAGACACAGAAGCCGCGTCAATTCGAGATCGGAAAAGGTCAGCTTGTGCGCGATGGCAATGATGCTGTCATTTTCGCGAGTGGCATGATGGTTTCGCTGGCAGTGCAGGCCGCTGAGCTCTTGCAGGAAAAAGGGATATCAGCCGCGGTCGCGAATATTCATACGATCAAGCCGCTCGATGTGGAATTCGTGACGTCGCTGGTGCGGGACCGCCGACTGGTAATCGCGGCGGAAAATCATTCGATCATTGGCGGGCTCGGCTCAGCTGTTTGTGAAGCCGTAGCGGAAGCTGGCCTTGGGGCCGTGGTCGAAAGAGTTGGCATAAGGGACGTTTTCGCCGAGGGCGGAACAACAGCATATCTGTTCCAGAAATACGGCCTTTCAGCCGAAGCGATTGTTGACGCCTGTTTGCGCGCCGAGATGCGGGCGGGCAAGGGAAAGCAAGCATGAGCGCGATTAACTCTCAAAGGTCGGGCGGCGCCCTGTCGGGCCTGCGGATTCTGGACCTTTCAAGAATCCTTGCAGGCCCCACCTGCACGCAGTTGCTTGGCGACATGGGGGCCGATGTAATCAAGATTGAGCGGCCGGGCGAGGGCGATGATACCCGAACCTGGGGGCCGCCCTATGTGGTTGATGTGCAAGGAAACCCTACGCGCGAAAGTGCATACTACCTTTCCGCAAATCGCAACAAGCGATCGGTAGCGCTGGACATTGCAAAGCCGCAAGACGCGGAGAAGGTTCGCGAACTTCTGTTGTCGTGCGACGTGGTGGTTGAAAATTTCAAAGTTGGCGGGCTCAAGAAGTACGGACTGGACTATGAGAGCCTGAGCAAGCTCAAGCCAGACCTCGTTTATTGCTCGATAACCGGGTTTGGCCAGACCGGACCAAACGCGCACAGACCCGGCTATGATCTGCTGGCGCAAGCCTTCGGCGGGATCATGAGCATCACGGGTGAACCTGAAGGCGAGCCGATGAAGGTTGGGGTCGGGGTCGCGGATGTCATTTGCGGTCTTTACGCGACTGTTGCGATCCTTGCTGCAATCAGGCACCGGGATCAAACCGGTGAAGGACAGCACATTGACCTGGCCCTCGTGGATTCGCAGGTGTCCTGGCTGGTTAACGCTGGCACCAATTATCTCGCATCAGGCAAATTGCCGAGGCGCCTGGGCAATCAGCATCCCAATATCGTGCCGTATCAGGTTTTTGAAACGGCGGATGGTCATGTCGTTGTCGCCGTTGGAAATGACTCGCAGTACCGTGCCTTCTGCAAGGCTATATCACGCAATGATCTGGCTTCTGACCCGCGCTACAGCACCAACGGTTCAAGGATAGAGCATCGGGAAGAACTGGTTGCGGACATCGCAATGACGCTGCGCCAGATAGACAAATCAACGCTTGTTGCGGCGATGGAAGCTGCTGGCGTGCCCGGCGGCCCGATTAACAATCTGGAAGAGGTGTTCTCTTCCGATCAGGTCGCAGCACGGGAAATGAAGATTTCGATTCCCCATCCGGCGGCGGGTTCCGGTCAGGTCAACCTTATTGGCAACCCGATCAAGTTCAGCCGCACACCGGTTAGTTACCGTCGCCATCCGCCGCGTTGCGGAGAGCACACTCAGGAAGTTCTGCAGGAGTTCGGGCTCCAACCCGGTGAACTCGCAAAGATTGAGGATTGACGCAGGCCATGAGGCAAGAAACTGAAAACCTGATCGAAATCGCTGCCAGCGCCCGCGAGCTTGCGGAGCGCGAGTTTCGTCCGCGTGCTGCCGATGTCGATAGCTCGGAACAATATCCCTGGGACAATATCGACAAGCTTTGCAAAGCTGGCTTCATGGGCATGACCCTTCCGACCGAGTATGGTGGCAAGGGTTGGTCCTACCTCGCGGCTGTAACGGTCATTGAGGAAATGGCGCGCTGCTGCGGCGCGATGGGGCGCATAACCGTCGAAGCAAATATGGGCGCGGTTGGCGCGATCATGCGCTACGGTTCGGAAAAGCAAAAGCGCCTCGCGGCAGACCTCGTGCTTTCCGGTGACAAGCCTGCGATTTGTATCACAGAGCCGGGCGCTGGCAGTGCAGCGACCGAGATGACCACGACCGCCGTCAAGCGCGGGGACAAGTACATTATCAATGGCAAGAAGCACTGGATTACCGGTGGCGGCGTTTCCAAGCTTCACCTCGTGTTTGCACGTCTTATCGAGGACGGCACGCCGCGCGGCATCGCGGGATTTATCGCGCAGCGCGACAAGACCCCCGGCCTGATCGTCGGCAAACGCGAACCGGCGATGGGTTTGCGCGGGATTCCCGAAACCGAAATGATCTTCGAGGACATGGAAATCTCTGAAGATATGATCGTCGTTCCGCCGGAAGGTATTGAGCGCGGCTTTGCCGGCCTTATGCGGGCCTACAATGCACAGCGTGTCGGTGCCGGGACCGTGGCTTTGGGAATTGCACAGGGTGCCTTCGAACATGCTGTGGCTTATGCGCTGGAACGCGAACAATTTGGCCGCCCTATAGCCGAATTCCAGGGTCTGCAATGGATGCTTGCTGACATGTCTATCGGACTCAACGCCTCGCGCGCACTGTTGCGCAGCGCAGCCTCCAATCTCGTGGACGGGTTCCCGGATATGTGTGCTGCAGCGCAAGCAAAGATCCTCGCCTCTGAGACTGCTTTGAGCGTTACCAGCAACGCTCTGCAGATACATGGGGCAATGGGGTACTCACGGAATCTTCCGCTGGAGCGCGCAATGCGCGATGCGCGCATGTTTACCATTGCAGGTGGCACGGCGCAGATCCTGCGAACGCAGGTCGCATCGACAATCCTCGGGATCAAGGTGCCGCAGACGCGCGATGGTTATGCGCGGCAAGCAGCATCCGACGCGTCGCGTAATCGTTCGAGCGCGGCTGGTTGAAATATCGGCATCTCACGGGAAGGAATTTACTATGGCCCAGTTCGAGAACGCAGACGGTTTGAAGTTTACGGCAAGTTCAGCCGAAAGCGCCAGTCAGTTTTCTGACTTCACCTCGTCCTATATGGGATTTCGTCGAAACACCGGCGAGATTGTCAAGAATCTTGCCGAGGCCGATCCTGATATGCCGATGGCTTTGTGCGCGCGTGGTTATCTCGCCAAGCTATTTGGCAGCACCAATCAATCCGCCCGCGCAAAGGTGATTTCAGGCGATCTGGAAAACCTCGTTCGAAAGGTTGGCGCGAATGAGCGCGAGAAGCAGCACGCTGCCGCGCTTGCCGCCTGGTGCGATGGTGACCTCGAAAAGACGACCGAGCTTTGGGAAGGTATTTTGCTGGACGATCCTATGGACGGACTGGCATTGCGGCTTTCGCATTTCACGCATTTCTATTCAGGCGATCCGCGCAGGATGAGAGATTCGATCGCAAGGATTCTTCCATTGTGGTCACCAAACCATCGCGATTATGGCTTCCTCCTCGGCATGTATGCTTTCGGACTCGAAGAGTCTGGCGAATATGCGAAGGCCGAGCACTATGGTCGCGAGGCCGTCGCCCGCAATCCCGCCGACGCCTGGTCAGTGCATTCTGTTGCGCATGTGCTCGAAATGACGGAACGCATGGAAGAGGGGATCGCCTGGGTAAACGGGCTGGAGCAAGACTGGTCCACCGTCAACAATTTCCGGTTCCACCTTTATTGGCACCGTTGCCTCTACCACCTCGAACGCGGCGAGTTTGATGTGGTGCTTGAGCTTTACGATCAGCAGATCGTGTCTGACATCAAGTCGGACTTTTACCTCGATATTTGCAACGCATCTTCACTCCTGTGGCGTCTGGAAATGTTCGGCGTGGACATCGGAGACAGGTGGTCGAAGCTCGTGGAAGTGGCGCGCAAGCACGTTGAGGATACCGACCTCATATTCGTTTCGCTCCATTATCTGATGGCGCTCGTTGCTGCGGGAGATAAGGATGCTGCAGACCGCATGATTGCGAATATACAGCAGTGGTCAACTCTGAACGGCACGCAGGCACAGATTTGCGCAGAGTCAGGTCTGGCGCTCGCAAAAGGGCTGAAGCTCGCGCGGGAAGGAAACTATAAAGAGGCTGCCCGGCTCATGGAGCCAGTCCGTTACACGCTGGATCGTATCGGCGGAAGCCGTGCACAGCGCGACGTTTTCCATATGATCCTGCTTGATGTCACGAAGGCCAGCCAGGACATACTCAAGGCGCGCGCCTTGTTTGCCGAGCGGCTTGCTTACAAGGTGCATTCAAGCTGGTCCTGGAAGAACTACGGTGAAATACTTCACAATCTCGGGCGGGATGAAGAAGCGATTGAGGCGCGATCAAGAGCTGCATCACTGATTGTTGCAGGTTAGCGCCAACGGAGGCTCATGAACGACAGGCGTTTCCACAGCTCTCATTGGGGAGCGTTCACGGCCTCCGTAGATGGCGATCGACTTTCCGTGTCGCCCCGAGCGGGCGACCCCGATCCTTCGGGAATACTCAGGAATCTTGAAAACGCCGCCCGCAATCCTGCCAGGATTGCGCGCCCTGTCGTTCGCAAGGGGTGGCTTAACAAGCATGGGGTTGCGACACGCAGGTCCGGCAATGACTTTGTTTCGCTACCCTGGGACGAGGTGTTGGATATTCTTGCCGCGGAGCTTGCGCGGGTAAAAAATGAACATGGCCCTCAAGCTGTTTTCGGTGGTTCATATGGCTGGGCGTCCGCAGGCCGTTTTCACCATGCACAAAGCCAGCTGCATCGCTTCCTGAACCACGCGCTGGGTGGATACGTCCGTTCGGTGAACAATTACAGCGCCGGTGCCGCACTCGTCCTGCTTCCGCACATTATGGGCCCCATGGAGGCCGTCGCGCGTCGCAATGTTACTTGGGAGCAGATTGAACAGCACACAGATGTGGTGATGGCTTTCGGTGGAATGCCGCTGAAGAACACCGCTGTCGCGTCAGGCGGAATCAGCGCGCATATCGAGCGTGGAGCCATGGACGCTGCGCGCAAGCGCGGCGTACGCTTCATTCTGGTGAGCCCGCTGAAGGACGACCTACCGCAAGAAGCCGGGGCTGAATGGGTGGCGCTGCGGCCCGGCACGGATACCGCCCTGATGCTCGCCATGGCATATGTGCTGGCCACTGAGGGACTGCACGACAAGGCCTTTCTTGAGAGATATTGCGAAGGCTACGAAAAGTTTGAACCGTATCTGCTCGGGCAGGTGGACGGTGTGCCAAAGATGCCGGCGTGGGCATCCCGGATAACCGGTTTGAACGCTGAGTTGATCGAGACTCTGGCGAGGAGTCTCGTCGGTCGTCGCACCCTGATCGTTACCGCCCAGGCACTTCAACGTGCAGAGTATGGCGAACAACCAGTCTGGATGGCAGCGGTTCTGGCCGCGATGCTTGGGCAGTTTGGACTTCCCGGTGGAGGTTATAATTATGGGCTGGGTTCACTCGCTCACTACGGACGCCGCCAGACCGGTGTTTCGCTGCCCGCCCTGCCCCAAGGCACCAACGCCGTGCGCGACTTTATTCCGGTTGCGCGTATTTCCGACATGCTTCTCAATCCCGGCGGGAAATTTTCCTACGACGGCCAGACGCTGACCTATCCGAACATTCGTCTCGTCTATTGGATCGGAGGAAACCCGTTCCATCACCATCAGGATTTAAACAGGCTTCGGGCGGCGTTTGACCGTGTGGAAACGATTGTTGTGCACGAGACGGCGTGGACGCCGATGGCGCGCCATGCCGATATTGTCCTGCCGGCGACCATGACGGTCGAACGCAATGACATTGCGGGCGGTCCAACCGATCCGGTGCTTCTGGCAATGCACAAGCTGATGGAACCATATGAGCTTTCGCGCGACGATTATTCCATCTTCGCAAGCCTTGCCGAGCGGCTGGGTGCGGCGCAATCCTTCACGGAGGGGCGAACTGCGGAAGAGTGGTTGCGCCATATGTATGGTTCCCTGGAAGACTCGCTGAAGACCACTGGGCACGAGATTCCTGACTTTGATGCGTTCTGGGAACGCGGGGAAATCGATCTGCCTCAAGAACCGGACGATGGCGGTATCCTGCGGTCTTTCAGAGCCGATCCTGTTGGCTCGCCATTACCTACGCCATCCGGCAAGATCGAGATTTACTCAGACAAGATTGGCTCATTCGGATACGCCGATTGTGGCGCACATCCGAAATGGTTTGAGCATAGCGACTTGCCGCGTGAAACCGGCGAGTTTGTTCTGGTTTCCAACCAGCCTTCCCGCAGGCTTCATAGCCAGCTGGATTTTGGGAACTTCAGTGTTGAAGGGAAAATTCACGGACGCGAGCCGGTGCGCGTGAGTACGGAGGACGCTGCACGGCTAGGTCTTTCGGACGGAGACATTGTTCGGCTCTACAATGACCGAGGGGCATGTCTTGCAGCGGTAAAGGTGAGCGACGCGGTCAGGCCGGGTGTGCTGAACCTCTCGACAGGCGCATGGTATGATCCCTACGAACCGACCGGTGACGCACCCGTGTGTGTGCACGGCAACCCCAATGTGTTGACGCGCGATGTGGGCACTTCATCCCTCGCTCAAGGGTGTACAGGGCAGCTTACGACGGTGAGGATTGAGCGCTTTGAGGGGGAATTGCCACCGGTTCGGGCATTTGATCCACCAGCCACGGCCTGATTATTGCGAAATAGTTAGCCCGGCTTTGCTGCGAGGCTTGTGGGTTGCAAGACTGTGCGACCTTCAACTGTCGCAAGGTATGCCTCAACACCGTAGACGGTACGCATTCGCTCTTTCGTAAGCACTTCTTGCGGTTTGCCATCGGCAACGATCCTGCCCTGGTCCAGCAAGATCAGACGAGTGCAGTATGTTGCGGCAAAGCCAAGATCATGCGTTGAGGCGATGACGCCTTTGCCTTCCTCTGCAAGTCCGGCGAGAATCTGCATCAGGGCCAGATTATGTGCAGGGTCAAGGCCCGCCGTTGGTTCGTCTGCCAGCAGCAAAGGGGTTTCCTGGGCCAAAGCGCGGGCTACCAACACCCGCGCCTTTTCGCCACCGGATAGTTCCGAAACCGGGCGTGTACGAAATGCGGCTATGTCCATGCGCTTCATAGCGGCGTCAACGGCGTGCAAGTCATTTGAGCGAAGCGAGCCAAAAGGCGTGAGGTATGGCGAGCGGCCCAATCCTACCAATTCTTCTACGGATATGTTCCAGACAATGTCGCGCTCTTGCGGAAGAAAGGCGAGTTCCATGGCCCGCGCTGGCGCGGCTATGTTTTGGCATTCGCTGCCTTTGATCTTTATGAAACCTGAGTACGGAACGCCGCCAGTGATTGCGCGCAGCAATGTGGATTTGCCTGCGCCGTTGGGGCCGATCAGCCCGACAAACTCGCCCGGAGCGACCGTGAAAGAGATGTCCTTGATAACATCGCGACTGCCAAGTTTGATGTGAACATTGTCGAGTGCAAGCAGGTTCATGCGAGCCTCCGCCTCTCGGCATGAACAAGCCAGAGGAAGAACGGCGCGCCGACTATGGCCGTCAGGACACCGAGCTTGAGGTCACGTTCAGGCGCGATGATGCGCACAAGAATGTCTGCGGCAAGAACCATGCACGCCCCGCCAAGCGCGCTGGCCGGCAAGAGGCGAGAGGGAAGGTTTCCGACAAGCGGGCGAAGAAGATGCGGAATCACAAGCCCGACAAAGCCGATCGCACCGGCTACTGCCGTTGCAGCCCCTACCGAGGCGGCGGTTCCAAGCACAGCCTGCATCTGGATCCGGCGCATGTCTATGCCAAGGCTTGCGGCTGCGTCGTTTCCGAGCGTCAGGGCATTAAGCGCCTTTCCAAGCGTTCCCAACATCAGCCATCCGACCAGTATGAAAGGCGCGGCCAGCCAGAAGTGAAGCATCGACCTGTCGGTGAGCGAACCCAGCATCCAGAACATGATTTCCAGCGAAGCGAATGGGTTCGGAGAGAGGTTCAGGGCGAGCGACGTCATGGCGCCCGCAAAGCTGGAGACAGCTACTCCGGCAAGGATAATCGTGAGAATGGAACCGCGCGCGCCCGCAAGGGCCTGAACAAGGAGGACTGCAACAAGAGCGCCTGCAAAGGCGGAAAGCGGCAGCGCCAGAGGAAACACCAGTGTTATGCCCGTGTAGATAGCAATTACCGCGCCGAGAGAGGCGGAAGCGCTTATTCCTATCAGACCTGGCTCCGCCAGCGGATTGCGCAACAGCCCTTGAAGGACTGCGCCGGATAGCCCGAGCGTAGCACCGATTGTCAGTCCAAGGAGCGCGCGAGGCAATCGCACTTCCTGCATGATAAGCGCAATTACGTCAGCCTTGTCTGAGAATAGAGCAGCAATGCTCGCCCTGAATGTGAGAGCGGCAGGGCCGACGGTGAGCGACAGCAGGAAAAGAACAAGAGTGAGAATGCCGAGCGCACTTAAAGTGAGCCGGTACCGTATATGCGGCCTCATAGCGGAGCCTTTTCGGCGGCATCACGCAAGAGCCGGATCGCGTCTGCGGTGAACGGTCCGCCGCATATGGTGTATTTGGCCGGAATGGCCGCATTTGCGCTGTTTGCAGCAAGATGCCGATAGGCTGGATGGGTGAAGTTTTCGTGCGCCAATGCAGGCGAAGCAGGCTGTTCCCTATCGTTGATCACTACGTCCGGTGCTGACAGGAGCAAGACTTCGAGGGGAAGCTTTGCGGTGCCGGAAAATCCCAGCTTTGCTGCGGTGTTCTCAAGCCCGGAAGCGGAAATGATTGAATCCACCAAGGTTCCTGCGCCCGACGTGTAGCTGTTTGGATAGTATGTTGCGGCTTGCTTGCCAGAAAGTTTCGTGGCCTTGCTATTGGCAATTGCAGAATCGAATGCAGCCCCGAGGGCATCGGCGCGCTGCTGCTGTCCAAGAATCTCTCCCATGCGGGCAATGTTCTGGCGTATGTCTTCAAGTGAGGAGTCCGGGGCAAATTCCTCAACCCGAATGCCCAGTTTGCGCAAGAGTTCGACGGTTGAGCGTGCTGTGTAGGTTCCGGCTATAACCAGATCCGGCTGCATCAGGAATATTTCCTCCGCGAGGCCGTGGTTCAGTGCAAAGCCCCGCGCTTCATCAGCAAGAGCGGAGCTTTGAGGGTCGGCGGCCAGCCACGAAACCGAATGAAGCTGGCCAGGCGCTGCAATCAGCAATGCGAGCTGATCAGTGCAAAGGTTCATGGAAACGACCCGCCGCGCCTGGGGCTTGTCCTGTGCATATGTGCCCGGGGCGGAAACGCCAAGAGCAACCATCATGATGGCTGACAACCAGGCGGCGGCGCGCACCTCAGAATGTTCCCTTCAACCCGAAAAATGCAGTTCGGCCCGGCGTATTATAGCCGAAAACTTCTTCATAATCTTCGTCCAGCACATTCTCGATGCGGCCAAAAGCTTCGAAGCGGTCGTTGAATTTGTAACTGCCGCCAACTGTGACAACCGTATAAGCGTCGAGCGTCACCGGCGTAGGAGCACCCGTGGTAAAGGAATTGTCGGTCATCTTGCCGTTGAACACCGCTTCCGCAAAGACGCGGGCGCGATCTTCATAGAATGTGTAAGCTGCGGACACAGACCCTGAATGCTTTGGGCGACGAAGCTCCTGAACGCGCTCTCCGCCTGACGCATCCTGCTGGGTAGCGTCTGTGTAAGTGTAGGTTCCGCTGGCCGAGAAGCCGTTTGTCAGGTTCAGGGTCATGGCAATTTCCACGCCCTGCCGTCTGCTTTCACCATCAAGATTAACCGGACGGCTGGCATAGTTGGGCGGACCGCCGTAGACGGTCGTTATCTCGTCGGTCAGGTTCTGGTTGAAATATGTTACATCGACCACCAAAGCGCGATCAAAGAAGCCGTGCTCGATGCCGATATCCCAGCCAAAGCTCTTTTCAGGCTTGAGATCCGGATTGCCCGTGAATGTGGATGGCAGATAGCCGAACTGCTCATAAAAAGTGGGGGCAGTTACACCTGTCCCGACAGAAGCGTGTAGCCGCGTTTCCGTATCGGGAATCTTCCACGCGCCGCTGATGCTATAGGTCGTAGCGTCCGCAAACGCGTCGTTGAAGTCTTGCCGGATTGCGGCATTGAGAAAGAACTGATCAAGAAAGTCGCCCCGATATTCGCCGACGATCGAATTCGTGTCGCGCTCAAACGTTTCGCTAATGTGAGATGGCGCATAGGTTTCGCGTTGCCACTCATACCCCCCGGTTATCTGGTGGTGGGCATTGAGTGCTCCGGGCGTATCGAACTGATAGCTTGCCTGATAGGTCCCGTTGTAGCGGTTCGAATCATCGAAATAGAGAACGCCAGTATCGAAATTGTCGCGATGGGTGTCGCTGCCAGTGAAGCGGGCCTTGTGGGTCAGCGCACCATCCAGAGACACGAGGGTTCCGCCGAGCGACCCGTAGAACTCACGCGTTGCGGTATAGTCATCTCCGTCGATTACCTGCCCATAAGTCGGGGATCCCCAGACGAAGTCCTGCGGGTCAACGTCGCTCTTGCGGTCAACGAAGCGAAGCGTTCCGTCCAGAGCCAGGTTTTCCGAAATGTCAGCGTTGAATTTGCCGGTCAATGTCGTGTTTCGATCCCCGTCCTTTTCATCGCCGTAGTCGGAGACGTTGAACCCCTTATTGCGACGGAAAGCGGCAGAAAGGGCTGCATCGAAATTTTCCTTGCCACCGGAGAGCGCGGCCGCGCCAAGGACCGTTCCGTCTGTACCCGTCTCAACGCGCGTCTTGGTCGACCAACCATTTCGTTCCCCGCGTTTGGTTATGATGTTCACAACCCCGGCAGAAGCATTTGCGCCCCAGAACGCGCTTTGCGGGCCGCGAAGAATCTCGATGCGGTCAATGTCCGAAACCAGCAGACCGCCAAAATCAAACTCGCCGCTTGAAGGTTCGTTCGCCTCAACGCCGTCGATCATGACCAGCAACTGATTGGATTCATTTCCGCGTACGCGAACCAGCGTATTCCCGCCATATGATCCGGTTCGGGATACGGCAAAGCCTGGCACCTGACGAAGAGCGTCGGCCACGTACCGGACCTGCTTTTGCTCAAGTTCCTGACCTGTCAAAACGGTGAATGCGCGGCCTGACTTTTCTTCCTCAACTGGCGTCAGGCCATCTGTAACCAGAACGGGCGCAAGCTCGGTGGCCTCCTGTTCCTGTGCTGCCGCATTGTGTGGAAGGCTTGAGATGCTGGCGCCAAGCAACGTTGCCGCTATAGCTGCACGAAATAATTTCTGTTCCATAGTCCCCTCGGTTTTCGGCGAGCAGACAAGGCTGCTCGCAGTGCGAATGACGAGCTGCAAAGACATGAAACGAGAACGGGTAAGATGCACCAAAATCCCGGTTCCGCCACGCAGCAACACTTATGTCACCGCCACGGAGAGCCGCGCCTGATCACACCCCGTGATCAAGCATGGGTGACTGAAACCGGCAGGTCTCCTGACTTCCGCGTCATCGCCCTTACCCGCCTTCCCGGATGCGATTGCATCCAGTGGCTTTACCGGGAGGACTCAACGGTCACAGTTGCGGGGGCAGTCACGGATTTGGCCAAGGCCGTACCGTGTTCCCTTTTCATCCGCCTTTTTGGGGCAGAACCGATTCCGCTTTCCAGTAGCGATGAATCTCTGTCTTTGTCAATGAACCTGTCTAATGTCGTTCACAGCGGAGGTCCCGGGCGAAAGCCGTTTTCAGCTCTTTAAGAATGTTATCGTTCAATGTTTGGACAGCACGTCAGGATGACCCATGCAGGAATTTCTTATCTCTGCCCGACCCGATCTTGCCGAAGCCCGACAGAACTGGCTGACGGCTCTGGCCAGTGAGCGGCGATTGTCAAAAAAGACCGTGGAGGCCTATGAGCGTGATACGCGCCAGTTCCTGCAGTTCCTGACCGGGCATTGCGGAGGTGCGCCCGGAATTGAAGATGTCAGCGCACTGCGGGCTGCCGACATTCGCGGATTTCTGGCCGCGAGGCGGGCCGATGGCGCGGGCGCTCGAACGCTTGGGCGGGGGCTGGCAGGTGTGCGGTCGTTTCTTCGTTTCCTTGAAAGAAAAGGTTTGGCGAATGCTGCGGGCGCGACAGCACTGCGCGCGCCGAAACAGCCAAAGTCGTTGCCGAAGCCGCTAAGTGTTTCGGATGCGCGCAAGGTTGTCGATTATGGAGAGCAACTGGCCGAGGAACCGTGGATTGCCGCACGCAACGCGGCAGTTCTCACACTGCTTTACGGCTCCGGGATGCGCATTTCCGAAGCGCTTGGGCTGCAAGGGGCCGACCTTGCGGCACTTGAAGAGAGTGTTCTGCGCGTGACGGGCAAAGGCGGAAAAACCCGCCTCGTGCCGATCCTGCCTGTTACAAGAGAGGCTGTATCTGTTTACCGCAAATTGTGTCCATATCAACTTGATGCGGATAGGCCGCTATTTCGCGGTGCCAAGGGCGGGCCGCTGAATCCCGCGATAATTCAGCGCGAAATGCAGCGTATGCGTTCAGCTCTAAACCTGCCAGATACAGCTACTCCCCACGCTTTGCGCCATTCATTCGCAACGCATTTGCTGGGTCGCGGTGGGGATTTGCGCGCAATTCAGGAGCTTCTGGGACACGCCAGCCTATCGACCACGCAGATCTATACAGGGGTGGATACAGCGCGCTTGCTCGACATATATGACGCGGCCCATCCGCGCGCGTAAGAACTTGCAATTCGAACCATCGGTTTAACGAATTGCAGTTCTTTGGCCATTAGCTTGAGTGCATGACCAGAACAGCTACAGCCGTCACCATTGCCGAACATCTCGCATTGCCTGCGATGAAGTTGCTTGCCTCGCTGAACCTGCTGTTTTTGATTTCATTCATTGTCGTGTTTTCGATAGCTGCAACGCGCTGATCGCTCACGCAAAGCGTGATTTGTCATATAGCGATGGTTTGCTATCCTTCGTGCTTCTAATGAAAGGAGCATGAAATGAAACGACTCGTTCTTGCCCTTGCGCTTCTTGGATTGTCTGTGCCGCTTGCTTCGGCCTGCGAGTACAAGCGCTCTGTTGAAGCCAAACCTGACATGACGACGGTTGCCAGCATTTCGTCGGAACAGCAAAACTTGTCAGCCTCTGCCGATGCGCAGCCTGTGAAACCTGTGCAATCTCAGTCACCAGGCGACTGATACAGGTTCATATGTTGCCGGTTGGACAGTGATCCTGGAACTTCGACCCTGCTTCTGCGTTCATTAATCAGTCTCGGGGCCGAACAAAGGAGGACGGCTATGGCTGAACCAACACGCAGACATGCGGACGATCCAAGACATTTGAACGACCCACAGGGGCGCCCCATTGATCCGCTGGATCCGCGCGGTGCAACGAATCCGGATCCCGCATATAACAATCCACAAGTTGTCGGGCAACGCGGCATGGGCAATGGAGCCGTGATTGCAGCAATCGTATTGATTCTTGCTGTAATCGCTTACTTCATGTTTGCGCCGGGCACGTCTCAGGCGCCGAATGAGCCGGCTGCTGAGGCACCGCCACCAGCTGCAACTACGGAGCCGGCAACACCAGCGCCTGCCCCTGCACCGGCTGAACCAGCGCCGCAGGCAAATCCTGCTCCAGCGCCAGAGGCAAATCCCGCCCCGGCGCCAGCGCCTGCTACGCCAGCACCGGCGCAATAACAGCTCACTTCGATGACAGAAGGGCGGTCAATGTGCCGCCCTTTTTGTTGTGCGAGTTTTTGCGCTGGTGATTTGAACAAACTTGTCCAATGCTAGGCGCGGCCAGCGCAGCGAGTGGAGAGCCAGGTGAAGATAAATATCAGCATTGACTGCACGCCAGAGGAGGCGCGCCAGTTTATGGGATTGCCCGATGTGCAGCCCCTTCAGCAGGCTATGATGAAAGAGATCGAAACCCGTATGATGGCGGAAGTCGAACGCTTCTCGCCCGAAAATCTCATGAAAACGTGGTTTTCTTCGATGCCCCAGAACACCGACTGGATGCGGGATGTGATGGGTGGCATGTTTTCGCCGGGTGGATCAGGCGGTGATAAAAAGTAGCGGGCCGCCCAATGGTGCGGCCCGCTGACCTGATATTACTTGCACTGCGCGATTGAACCGAGCGCAGCCGAGATTCCCTTGAGGGAGAAGGTATAATTGGTGGGGTTGCCACGCTTCGATTTGGCAGCAACCTTCATGTCAGCACCGCCACGCATAGCGGCAATTAGTGCCGGCTCGTCGGACGGATTTTCAACCCAGGCGGATTTTCCCTTTGTGAACATGGAAAAGGACTTATTGCCGACAGACACCTGCACCTTGGAGTTCGACTGGAACTCATAGGACGCGATGAACTGCGGCTCATAGCTTGGCTTGGCGCCGGGGCGCTGGCTGACGAAAAAGAAGATGTCACCGTGATCGAGGGTTGGAGGCTGCTTGTCAGTAGGCACGGTCAGGACATAACAGACCTTACCGTTCTGCGCCTGATAGCTGTAAGTTCCCCATGCATTATGCTGGCCGATTTTAGTCGCCGACTGCGCCAATGCGGGCGCCGTGCTTACCGCCAGCACAAGACTCGAAACCAAGGCGGTTAATTTGTACATTGCTGAGACTTTTCCCGTTCTGAAAATGAATATGCGCCGTGCCTGACGGGCTAGGCAATTTGGTTCATATTGACTTAATCAGAGTTACCAAACCGTTTACCCGACGACCTTTTGCACAGGCTCACTGACCAATGAACGGCATTAGCGCCGCCTTCCCGTTTGCCAGGTTCACTGACAAAGCATGAAAGCGGCAAGAGTTTGACTGCCGATTATGACCAGTCTGCTATGGATTTGCGCGCGGCGCTGCGGTGGGCCGGCGTGATGCTTGCCCGCACAGCCGCAATCGCAGCCGAAAGGACGGCAATATCGTCGGTAAAGCCTATACCTGCAAAAATGTCCGGAATGGCATCTGTCGGCAAAATGAAATAGGCGAGCGCACCCAGCAGAATGCCTTTTGTACGTGTCGGAGTGCTGTGATCCATCGCACAATAGTAAGCAGATACAACATCTTCCATGAAGGGAATGCTCTTGGCAGCCCTGCGCGCTGTGCGCCAGAAATTGCGCCTGACGTTATGTTCGCCTTGTGCGGTGTGCCTGCGTTGCATCGCTGATGCCATCCAACCTCGCAAAGTTTTGTCAATTATTTGGTACGCATTGCCGCCCACTGCAAGATCGTGGCACAAAAAGAAGAGCCGGAGGGTGTTTATGAGACTTCAGAATCAAATTTCCGTGCTTTTCGTTTGCCTTGGCAACATTTGCCGCTCTCCGCTTGCCGAGGGTGTGTTTCGCGACGTTGTGAAGCAGCGCGGGCGGGAAGATCGCATCATCATTGATTCGGCGGGCACGGGCGGATGGCATCAAGGCGCGCCGCCGGACCCGCGGTCGGTGGCTGTTGCAGCTCGTTACGGCGTCGATATTTCGGATCAGCGTGCGCGCAAGGTCACAAACCGCGACTATACATCGTTCGATCTGATTCTGGCGATGGACCGGTCAAATCTTGATGATCTGCGCCGCGCCGCGGGGCACGCGAGCCAGGAGCGTATTCATCTGTTCAATCAATACGCGCTTGGACTAACGCGCGATGTTCCGGACCCCTATTACGGCGAAGTTGATGGGTTTGAAGTCGTTTACCGGATGATATTTGAGGCATCCGACGCGCTTGCGACAAAGCTGGCTGAGCGGTTGTCTGCACCCAGCGGCCAAGCTTCCTCCACGATGTAGGGCCCGCCGCCCGTCGAATCGCGCGATGACATCAGGACGAAGCGCCCAACCTTGAACGGCATCGTTGAGAAGTTCCCACGAGCGGAAAGGTAGTGCGCGACCGCATCCGGCGACGCGTTCCGCAGTCGCGCCAGCGTCACATGCGGAGTAAATTTGCGCGCATCCGAGGGGAGGCCAAGCCTTGCCGAAATGCGATCAATCTCCGCTTGCAAAGCAAACAGGTCGGGAGAGGCTGCCACCCCGGCCCAGATGGAGTGCGGTTTTTTGCCGCCAAACGCGCCAACACCGGAAAGCGTGAGCTGAAAAGCGGGTCGCCGCACCCGATCAAGCGCATTTGCGATATCGTCTGCGACGTGGCCTTCAACATCGCCGAAAAAGCGCAATGTCAGATGGTAGTTTTCAACGTCGATCCAGCGAGCACCGGGAAGCCCGCCACGGAGCAGAGACAGGGATAGCGCAGCATCACGGGGAATTTCGAGAGCGGTGAATAGTCGGGGCATGATATGGCTCCCTTTCTCGAATCAGCGTGTAACAGGAGCGAATCACCCTTTGCCCCAAGCGGCAAGCGCTTTTCGCGGCTGTGTTTAGTTTGGCCTGCTGCCTGATGTAATCTCTTTTTCCACCATAGGAAGGATTCGCTCCACAATTATGTCCACACCCGCAGCGTTGGGATGCATTCCATCCTCAAGTAAATAGGCCCGGTCGGCCACGACACCATCCATATAAAACGGGTAGAGCGGAACACCGTATTTGGCAGCGAGGCGGGGATAGATGGCATCAAACTTCGCCTGATAGTCCGCACCGAGGTTTGGGGCCGCGCGCATTCCGGCGAGAAGTACCGCAATGCCGCGTTTTTGAAGGCTTGCCAGCATGGCGTCGAGGTTTTTCTCTGTCAGGTCCGGGGCAACGCCGCGTAGCATGTCGTTGGCCCCCAGTTCGAGAATAACCAGATCGGTTCCGTCCGGCACGGACCAGTCGAGGCGCGAGAGGCCGCCGCTGGTTGTGTCGCCGGAAACGCCGGCATTGGTTATCACGACATCGTGACCTTTTGCGCGCAAGGCAGTTTGCAACTTGTCAGGAACACTCTCGCCATTTTGAAGGCCGTATCCGGCCATGAGGCTGTCCCCGAACCCGACGATCTGGTAGGGATCGGCCTTCGCATGGGCAGCAAAGCCGAAAAACATCACCGCAAGCGCGAACCAGACCGGTTTTATTGCCATGTTTCCATTCCCATATGAGCCTTCGTACGTATTCTCCATATAGGATGTTCTTGTGACAAATCCCGTCATCGAATTGACAGATGTTTCGCTGACGCTGGGGCAGGGTGCGTCTGCCGTCCATGTTTTGAAAGGCGTTTCGCTGGAAGTTTCCTCTGGCGAGGCGGCTGGTATTGTTGGCCCTTCCGGATCAGGAAAGTCCACATTGCTTATGGTTCTGGCCGGGCTGGAGCGGGTCGATGCGGGTACGGTGAAGATTGCCGGAACGGATATTACCGGCCTGAGCGAGGATGCGGTTGCAGCTTTTCGCGGTCGCAACGTTGGTATCGTATTCCAATCGTTTCACCTCATTCCGAATATGACAGCGCTCGAAAACGTTGCCGTGCCTCTTGAACTTGCGGGGCATCGCGATGCGTTCAGCGTCGCGGCAGAAGAACTGACGGCAGTGGGTCTGGCAGAGCGCCTGAAGCACTATCCTGGGCAATTGTCCGGCGGCGAACAGCAGCGGGTTGCCATCGCCCGGGCGCTGGCGCCAGAGCCGCGAATTTTGATTGCTGACGAGCCGACTGGCAATCTCGATCAGGCCACCGGCAAGCAGGTTGCCGACCTGCTTTTCTCAAAGGCTCGCGAGCGGGGGATGACACTGGTTCTTGTGACGCACGATCCGGCGCTGGCGCAAAGATGCGACAGGCAGATTTCCATGCGTTCCGGGCGTATTGAAGTACCGGCTCAGATTTCGGCGGCCTGACATGAACGCGATGGGCTCTCCATTTGCATATGATCCGCCCAAGCGCCTGGCCCCTTTCGCGTTGGCTATGCGCTTTGCAATGCGTGAAATGCGAGCGGGTCTTTCAGGCTTCATGATATTTATCGCGTGTATCGCACTTGGCGTCGGCGCTATTGCAGGCGTCAATTCGGTAGCGCGGGCAATTGCTGACGGCGTGGCAGATCAAGGCCAGACGCTTCTTGGCGCGGATCTTCGATTTGAGCTCAATCAGCGCGAGGTAAACGAATCAGAGCGGGCTTTCCTGAGCAGTCTCGGCGTATTGGTGCAAAGCGCAGGAATGCGCTCCATGGCGCGCCTCCCAGACGGTTCCGATCAGGCGCTTGTGGAGGTCAAGGCAGTCGATAGCGCGTATCCGCTCTTTGGCGCGCTCGAAGTTGAACCTGCCCTGGCTCGCGAAGAGCTTTTCAGCCTGAAAGACGGGCAGTTTGGAGCCGCGGCACCGCAAATCCTGTTTGATCGGCTTGGGCTGAAAGTTGGGGATGTGATTGAGCTTGGCAGTCAGCCTGTTCAGTTGCGCGCCCTTCTGGTCAGCGAACCGGATGCTGTTTCGGACGGATTCGGCTTTGCCCCGCGCCTGTTGATGTCGCTGGACGGTTTAAGGGCTTCCGGCCTTGTGCAGCCCGGAAGCCTCGTTGAGCATGTTTACAAGATCAGACTCGCTAACGCGTCCTCAGAGTCGGATTTGCAGGCGATCCGCCAGCGTGCGCAAACAGAATTTCCGCAGGCGGGCTGGAGCATTCGCAGCCGTACAAATGCTGCGCCCGCCTTGTCTGCCAACATTGAGCGCTTCTCTCAGTTCCTGACGCTGGTTGGTCTTACCGCGCTGGTCGTTGGCGGTGTGGGTGTGGCCAATGCGGTGCGCGCTTATCTCGATTCAAAGCGCGGTGTTATTGCGACATTCAAAAGCCTTGGCGCTTCCGGGGGCTTTGTCTTTCAGGTCTATTTCCTGCAAATACTGCTGATTGCGGCCATCGGCATCGCGGTGGGGCTGGTGCTTGGGCTTCTCATGCCATTGGGGGCCAAAGCTGCTCTCACATCTTTCATTCCTGTTCCGGCCGAAGGTGGCGTCTATCCGGCGGCACTGGCTATAGCGATCCTGTTCGGTGTTCTGGTGACGGTTGCGTTTGCCGTTCTTCCTCTTGGCCGGGCGCGAGACATCCCGGCGACGGCACTTTTCAGAGAGCTTGGGATCGATGCAAAAGGGTTGCCGCGCTGGGGCTATGTCGCAACGGCTGTGGGCGTGGGCATATTGCTGGCGGTTCTGGCTGTGCTGTTTTCGAGTGACAAGCGCATCGCAACGATATTTGTGGCTGCCGCCGTGGCCTCATTCCTCGTGCTGCGCGCTGTGGGCTGGCTGGTCCAGGGTCTTGCGCGCCGTGCGCCGGTGGTGCGCTCAACACCGCTCAGGCTAGCGATTGGCAATATCCATCGACCCGGCGCGCTTACGCCTTCTGTTGTTCTTTCATTGGGGCTGGGCTTAACCCTTGTGGTGACGCTGGCGCTTATTGACGGGAATTTGCGACGTCAGATTTCTGGAACAATTGCGGAGCGCGCGCCGAATTTCTTTTTCGTCGATGTTCAGCCTTCCGAGATCGACCAGTTTTCGCAGTTTGTTCAAGCACAATCCCCACAAGGAAAAATGCAGCGCGTGCCGATGCTGAGAGGCCGCGTGGTCGCGCTCAACGGCGTTGACGCGCAAACGGTGAAGGTTCCGCCGGAAGGGGCATGGGTGCTGCGCGGTGATCGGGGCATAACGTATTCGCAAACGATTCCAGAAAATGCCGTCGTGTCTGAAGGGGAGTGGTGGCCCGCGGATTATTCCGGGGAGCCGCTGGTATCGTTTTCGTCGGAAGAAGCTGGGCAGATCGGCCTGAAACTCGGGGATACCGTGACCGTCAATGTGCTTGGCCGGAACATTACTGCCAGAATTGCGAATCTCCGCCGCGTACAATGGGAGTCTCTCGGCATAAATTTCGTGATGGTTTTCTCGCCGAACACTTTCGCCGGTGCTCCGCATAGCTGGCTTGCAACCCTGCGCGAAGAAAACGCCAGACCGGCTGACGAAGCAAAATTGCTCAATGCGGTTACGCGCCAGTTCCCTGCGGTTACCTCCGTGCGGGTCAAGGACGCGCTCGACGTCGTAAATCAGCTGGTCGGGCAACTTGGCACCGCAATAAGAGCTGCTGCGGCTGTTGCGCTGGTTTCATCGGTGCTGGTGCTTTCCGGGGCTTTGGCCGCAGGAAACCGTGCGAGAATTCATGATTCAGTTGTGCTGAAAACCTTGGGAGCCACGCGGCGCACGCTCATTGCCGCGTTCAGCATCGAGTATCTGCTTATTGGACTGTCCACGGCGGTCTTTGCGCTGTTGGCTGGCGGTCTGGCTGCCTGGTATGTGGTCGCGCGTGTGATGAAGTTGCCATCCGTTTTTCTGCCGGAAGTCGCGATTGCGACTGTGGTTCTGTCTCTGGTTTTGACAGTTGGATTCGGGCTTCTTGGAACGTGGCGGGTGCTTGGGCAGAAGGCGGCGCCGGTTTTGAGAGAGCTTTGAACTGCGCCACTTCACTGAAATGTTAGAAAAAAATCGCATCGAATCGCGCCACGCGCGCGACTGATGGGCGCAAAAGGTCTTGTTCTTGAGCGCAAGAATCATCATATTTCGGGCAGGCATGCTGGAAGTCCCGCCAGCGGCGCCGAGGCTATTTGCCTGACACCCGACGGGGCGGAAGCAACAGAGGATAAAATGGCTGAGTTCAGGAATTATCAGTCTCAAGTGGGCACACGCGTTGGCGTCGATATCGACGAAGGCCTTCGCGCGTATATGCTCAAGGTTTACAATCTCATGGCCGTGGCAATGGTCATTACCGGTGTTGCCGCGTTCGGTATTTTCAGCCTTGCAACGACAAGTGATCCGTCGCTGGCTGCTGCAACGCTGCCCAACGGCAAGATGCTCACGTCATTTGGCGTGACGCTTTTTGCTTCGCCGCTCAAGTGGCTCGTCATGCTCGCTCCGCTGGGTCTGGTGTTCTTCCTGGGCTTCCGCGTTAACAGTATGAGCCTTTCGGCAGCGCAGGCGACCTTCTGGATCTATGCCGCTCTTGTTGGCGTTTCGCTGTCCACGATCTTCCTGGTATTCACCAGCCAGTCCATCACGCAGACTTTCTTCGTGACGGCAGCCGCGTTCGGCGCGCTCTCGCTCTATGGATACACCACGCGTCGTGATCTCACGGCGATGGGTTCGTTCCTCATTATGGGCGTGTTTGGCCTTATCATCGCGATGCTGGTTAACCTGTTCCTGCAATCGTCAGCGCTTCAGTTCGCCATTTCGGCAATCGGCGTGCTGGTGTTCGCAGGTCTGACGGCCTATGACACCCAGAAGATCAAGGAAATGTATTTCGAGGGCGACGATGTGCTCGTGGCAGGTCGTAAGGCCATCATGGGCGCGCTGACGCTGTATCTCGACTTCATCAACCTCTTCACCTTCCTGCTTCATTTCATGGGTAACCGTGAATAAGCGGTAGGCAATAATCGAAATTCGGGGCGGCCATCTGGTCGCCCTTTTCGTTTGGGCTTATGGATTTTCGAGGTGCTGCTGCTGGCCGGAGAAAACATGAGTTTCCACATTCGCATCGCGACCGACGCTGACTTGCCCGTTATCACCGAGATTTATGCCGATGCCGTGGCGCACGGTACGGCGACCTATGAGCTTGAAGTGCCAACGCTCGGCGAAATGCAGCAGCGATACAGCGCGTTGAAAGCGGCTGAGTACCCTTATCTTGTTGCGGAAGAAGCGGGTGAGGTAATCGGCTATGCCTATGCGGGTCCGTTTCGGGCGCGACCGGCCTACCGCTTCATTGTCGAGAATTCGATCTATGTATCGCCGCACGCTAAAGGAAAAGGTGTTGGCAAGGCGCTGATGCAGGCTTTGATCGAGGCTTGCAGGGCTGGCGGCTACCGCCAGATCGTTGCGGTGATAGGAGATGGCAGCGCTGCAAGTCCGTCTGTGCGCTTGCATGAAAGCCTGCAATTCCATCATTGCGGTGTGCTGGTTGGATCCGGCTACAAGCACGGCAAGTGGCTTGATACTGTATTGATGCAGCTTGAACTCAACGGCGGCAATACGAGCCCGCCCGACCCGGATTCCGTTCCGGAGCGCATTTATCGACGAACCCTTGCGTGAGCTGAGTTTAACGTATTAGCCCTTGTTCTTCTCGTATGCCTCGCGAATTTCATCCATCGCGGCTTTGATACGGGACTTCATGATTTCGGTGGATTCCTCGCCTGACTTGCGGATGATTTCGCCCACCTCGCCAGCGTGCTTTACCGCAGCCTCAAAAGATTTGCGGGCAAATTCTGCCTGCTTTTCTATAGCTTCCTTCGGCGCACTCGTGCCGCGCAAATTCTGAACCATATCGGTTATGTCGCGCATACCTTCCTGAAGGGCATCGCGCTGCCTGGCCAATACGTCACTCGCCCCGCTTGCGCTTGCAGACGCAGCTTTCTGCAAGGCTTCGAGATTTTTGCGATGATGGCTAAGGATAGCCTCCACATCGACGGATGGCATTTTCAGGTCCTTGCCGAATTTCGAGAACATTTCCATAAAGTCGGGAGTTTCAGGTTGCTTCGCCATTTGGTCCTCCTGCGGCCATATGCTCAGGATATTCCAAACAGGAAGTCCGTCAATTCGTCAGAAACAGACGCTCCAGAATGTGCAGGGTAAGACCGGCCAGCCCGCCAATCGCCATGCCGTTAAAACGGATATATTGAAGGTCGCGCCCGATGTTGGTTTCTATGACGCGCGTCAGTTGGGTCAAGTCCCACCGCTTTACCTGTTGGGCGATAAAGCCTGACACGCCGCTTTTTTGGCTTTCGACGAAGGCGGAAAGTGCAACGACAAAGCCCTGATTCATGTCGGCGCGAATTGCCGGGTCCTGTGCAAGGTGACGGCCGATCTCGGTAAACATTCCCGCAAGGTGCTTCCGGGTCAAAGAGGCTTCGGACAATGTGTCCTGCTCGATGAAGTTTTTCAGGCTGGTCCACATGTCATCGGCAAGTTCCCTGAACTGAGGTCGCGAAAGCAAATCCTGCTTCATGCGCTCGGCTCGGCGGGCATAATCCTTTGAGTGGCGCAGCTTTTCGATGAAGCCATCGATAAAGGAATCAAATTCTGCACGCAGGGGATGGTCCTTATCCTTCCGCGCTTGCTCAAGCAGGCTGCCCGCTGAGTTGACAATACGCTTGAGAAGATATGCGTCAGCGCGAAACAGATTGAACACGCTTGGCAATTCCGCCCTGATCTTATCGCGCAGGGTTTCGAGGGCAGTTTCATCCTTGAGGAAGCGTTCGATTGCCAGTGTGAGTTCGTCGAAGATTTTCTGGTGTTTGCGATCTTCGGTAAATGCGGCAAGCAGATCGGCGGCGAGGGGTGCCAATTCCACCTTGTTCACCTGATCCACCACGCGCTGCGTGATGAAACCGCGCAGGCCCGACTGATCCACCGCCGCCAGCGCTTTGGGAACGAGGCGCGTAACGAAGCGTGACAGACCTTCGGACCGCTGAGGGTCCGATAGCCAGTCCGCTACGAGGCTCGCGAAATCAACTTCATTGAGCTTTTCGCGTACAGGGCCCTCTGCGAGAAAATTCACTTCAATAAAGCGCCCCAGATTGTCTGCTATGCGCTCACGATTTGCCGGGATGATGGCTGTGTGCGGTATGGGAAGGCCGAGCGGGCGCTTGAATAGCGCAACCACGGCATACCAGTCAGCAAGCCCGCCGATAGTGGCGGCTTCGGCAAAGGCGGCGACATAGCTTAACCACGGGTAGCTGCTTTCCATCGACTTTGCGGCCGCAAACACTGCAACGCAAACGACAAGGGATGAGGTCGCCAGAAATTTCGTGCGACGCAGGGCAGTGATTTTTTGCGCCTCGGCAGACGAGGTGATTTGCACGTTGTTCAGCCTTCGATCAGGCGCAGCTTCTTGTCAAAAAAGCCAAGAACGCGGCCAAGCTCATAGCCACGCTTGAGAATTTGCCCGCTGCCGGAAATGACAGCATAGGCACCCTGCTTGCGGGCGAGGGACGGATTTTTGACGATCTGGAACAATGGCGATTCGCTTGCACGGCGGAAAACAGAAAACACGGCCCGATCTGCGGTATGGTCAATCGCATAATCGCGCCACTCATTGGCTGCTACCATACGTCCATATAATCGCAATATCGAATCAAGTTCGCGCCTGTCGAACGCGACGGGGCGCTGCGCGGAACGCGCGTGCCTTTCCGGGAATGGAATAAGTATTGCCGACTCGTCCTCACCCTTCGATCCGGTCGTGCGATCCCTCATTCCACAGCCCTGCCATAAAGGTAAATACAGGGTCGCCTTTTCATTAACGAAATGCAAGTGTTAGCCGATGGTGAATGTATATCAGGTCATTTATTTGTTCACGAACTGAAATACTTTGTAATGATTGGTGATCAATGAACACATTGTTGCCGCAATTTATCCAAGTTGATGCCTAAAATAAAATCGACGGTGTGACCGTTGCCTGAGACGGTTCGGTCCGGTTTTGCTCGTAACCCCAAGCCCCCCGCCCACGAGCCTTACCGGATCGAATCAGGCCCCTTCCGAATAATCCTGAACATGACTGGCTGACTGAAAAGTCTGGCCGGATTTGGCTTTCCTCCGACGCGCGTTCAGCACCACCCATGCCAGGCTTACGATAAAAGCTGGCGGGCTGATGAGCCACAACGCCTTGATGGCGTCGGACGATGAGCGATAGCTCGCGAAAAAATCTTGCCAGAAATTATACTGTTCCATCGAATTCCCCGTTGTGATCGGCCACCGGGGACAATTTCCCTGGTGACCGGGGGGTTCGTAAGTCGTACACGCCGACCGCCTCCGTCTTTAAGCCGAAGCTCTGGACATGCACGGAGGCCCCCCCGGCCATAAACCGAGGAAATGTCGTTCCGGTCGACATTGACCGCGTGTACGGGGTTACGAAGCCCGAGATTCGACCAGATGGCCGAACGGCGCGACCATATTCCACGATATTCTAAAATAAAAGAGGGTGAAAACAAATTCACCGTCAGGGTCTGCGAACGATGGTGGCTCCCAGTATCGGGCCGAGCTTGCCGTCTGCTGTCACGCTCTGTAGCAGCGCTGCGCACCCGCCCTTGCTCTGAAATTCGCTTTTTGGAAGCTCAAATTCAGCTGCCTTGCCATGCCACACGCCGGCTGCACGAACGCCGGTCACGGCATTCAGATAAATCGCCTTGCGCCCGATATTCTCGCCCTTGTCTATGTCAATTGCACGGGGTGGCTCGAAATAGACCAACATCAGATTTGCTTCGGCAGGCGGCTGGGCAGTGGGCCCCACCTTTATAATGATGCTATCCTTCGTTTCCGACACTGCAAGGTCTACAACCATGCCCTGGCCGCTCGTATCGAGCGTGTCCAGCCCTTTCTCGACGGATTTACGATCCGCGCCTTGATAATCTTCGCGGCCATTGACGATCAACTGCGGTGTGTAGATAGACCTGTCGCCAAACGAACGCATATAAGCATATTGCCGCTCGGTATTTTCGGGCTTGGCGAGCGTATCTTTCCAGCCGAGATAGTCCCAGTAATCGACGTGATAGGCGAGCGCAATGACATCGCCTTGCTGGACAAGCTCATTGAAATAGGTGTCGGCAGGGGGGCATGAATTGCAGCCCTGACTGGTGAATAGCTCTACCACGCCAAGCGGCTTGGCCGTTTCGGCACTTGCCGATGCGGCTGCGATGCACAGGCCAAATGCGAGAGCAAATGCCTTATATGCCGAATGCCCGAGATTCATATTGTCTTTGTAGCAGTTGGGATTTCTCAGCCAGTTTTGTGCCAGAGGTGTGCTTCAAAGCGAAGTAACGATGGGGTGAAAAACTATTGGTGGGCCTGAAACCTGTCGTGGTGCGCGCAACCCGTCGGCCCAGAAAAATGCCCTCCCCAACGAGGGGGAGGGAGTTGTTTTGCATCGGAGCGTAATGCTTCTCACAAGGACGCTTTATGCTGCGAGGTCGCGCAGCACGTATTGCAGGATGCCGCCGTTCTTGTAGTAGTCCAGCTCATCCAGCGTATCGATGCGGCACAGGATCGGAACCAGCTTCACCGTACCGTCGGCATAGGTGATTTTGGCCGTCATTGTCTGACGCGGCTTGATGTTCTCGATGCCGTCGATTTCCACCACCTCGTCGCCCTTGAGATTGAGGGTCTTCCAGCTCGTGCCTTCTTCGAACACGAACGGAATGACGCCCATTCCCACGAGGTTGGAACGGTGGATACGCTCGAACGACTGCGCGATAACAGCGCGGACGCCAAGCAGGTTGGTGCCTTTCGCTGCCCAGTCGCGCGAGGAGCCGTTGCCATATTCGACGCCAGCAAAGATGACCAGCGGCACGCCTTCCTTGCGGTACTCCATCGCCGCATCATAGATCGGCATTTCTTCCTTGGAAGGATAGTGGATGGTGTAGCCGCCTTCGCGCCCATTCTCGCCCAGCATATGATTGCGAATGCGGATGTTTGCGAAAGTGCCGCGCATCATGACTTCATGGTTGCCGCGACGTGTGCCGTACTGGTTGAAGTCAGCGACAGCAACGCCATTGTCCATCAGGTACTTGCCGGCAGGCGAAGCTGCCTTGATCGAGCCGGCCGGTGAAATGTGGTCGGTGGTGATCTTATCGCCGAACAGGCCGAGAATGCGCGCACCCTTGATGTCGCTGACATGACCAGCCTGCGGCTTCATCCCTGCGAAATAAGGCGGGTTCTGCACATAGGTCGATGTATCATCCCAGGCGTAGGTCTGGCCGGTCGGCGCGTTGACAGCCTGCCAATGCTCGTCGCTCTTGAAGACGTCCGAATATTTGCGGGCGAACAGGTCGCGCGTCACGTTCTTCTCGATGAACTCCTGAATCTCTGCGGCGGTCGGCCAGATTTCCCGCAGGTAAACCGGGTTGCCGTCCTTGTCCTCGCCAATTGGCTCGGTTGTCAGGTCTTTTGTCACCGTGCCAGCGAGAGCATGGGCAACGACCAATGGCGGCGAGGCAAGATAGTTCGCCTGCACATCCGGGGAAACGCGGCCTTCAAAGTTGCGGTTGCCGGAAAGCACCGCAGCGGCAATGATACCCTTGTCATTGATGGTTTTGGAGATCGGTTCAGGCAGCGGGCCGGAATTGCCGATGCAGGTGGTGCAGCCAAAGCCAACCAGATTGAACCCGATCTGATCCAGCTCTTTTTGCAAGCCGGACTTTTCCAGGTATTCGGCAACAACCTGCGAGCCAGGAGCCAGCGAGGTCTTCACCCACGGCTTCTGCTTGAGACCGCGACGGTTGGCGTTGCGGGCGAGCAGGCCAGCGCCAATCAGAACGGACGGGTTCGAGGTATTGGTGCAGGAAGTGATGGCCGCGATTACAACGTCGCCGTGGCCGATCTCGTAGTTTTCACCTTCGACAGCATAGCGCTTATGCACATCGACGGTTTTCTTGTACTCGGCTTCCAGAGCCTTCGCGAAACCTTCTGCAATGCCTTCAAGCGCAACGCGGCCTTCCGGACGCTTCGGGCCTGCCATGGATGGAACAACGCTGCCAAGGTCGAGTTCAAGCATGTCGGTAAATACCGGGTCAGCGCTGTCTTCCTCGCGCCACATGCCCTGCGCCTTGCTGTAAGCCTCAACCAGCTCGATACGTGCTTCTGCGCGTCCAGACATGTTCAGGTAACGAACGGTCTCGGAATCGACCGGGAAGAAGCCGCAAGTCGCGCCATATTCTGGTGCCATGTTGCCGATGGTTGCGCGGTCGGCCAGCGTCATGTTGGACAGGCCGGGACCGAAGAACTCTACGAACTTGCCGACGACGCCCTTCTTGCGGAGCATCTGGGTCACGGTCAGCACGAGGTCGGTTGCCGTCACGCCTTCCTTCAGCTTGCCGGTGAGACGGAACCCGATCACTTCAGGCAGCAGCATGGAAACTGGCTGTCCGAGCATTGCTGCCTCAGCCTCGATGCCGCCAACGCCCCAGCCCAGAACACCGAGGCCGTTGACCATGGTGGTGTGCGAGTCGGTGCCGACGCATGTGTCCGGATAGGCGACGGTTTCGCCGTCTTCCGTGTTTGTCCAAACGGTCTGCGCGAGATATTCGAGGTTAACCTGATGGCAGATGCCAGTTCCGGGCGGCACGACGCGGAAGTTGCGGAACGCTTGCTGACCCCACTTCAGGAATTTGTAGCGTTCTTCATTGCGCTCATATTCCAGCTCGACGTTGCGGGCGAAAGCCATCGGCGTGCCGAATTCATCGACGATCACCGAGTGGTCGATGACCAGATCGACCGGAACGAGCGGATTGATCTTCTCGGGATCGCCCCCGAGCGCCTTGATGCCATCGCGCATTGCCGCGAGATCTACAACGGCAGGAACGCCGGTGAAATCCTGCATCAGCACGCGCGCCGGGCGATAGGCGATCTCGACGCCAGCCGTACCCTTATCCACCAGCCAGTTGGCAACGGCCTTGATGGACTCCTTGGTTACGGAACGGCCATCTTCATTGCGCAACAAGTTCTCCAGCAGCACCTTCATGGAATAGGGCAGCTGCGATGCGCCGGTGAGGCCGTTCTTCTCCGCCTCGATCAAGCTGAAATACGTATATTCCGTACCCCCAGCCGTGAGAGTGCGCTTGCAATTGAAACTGTCGAGAGATTTCGCCACGTGCGATACATCCTTAGTCTGTTCAGCCTGAAAGGGAACGGACTCCGATGGGCATGCAATCACGCGCAAAGGTGCGGGTACGGCCATTTCCGCTGTCCGCTCCCAAGCAACCCGAGCCGTTAAAGGCGGCGCGTTCGCTGGTTCGGCGCAATTTAATGTTTGCCTTCTCCGACCGCTGGAGTTGGTAACCCGCATATAGAGAAATTCGTAGAATAGTTCTAGACAGAGTTTTGGCTATTTTGCGCTGTGCAGATCGAATCTGATCAGACTTTCGGTGAAGGAGAGGTAATGCTGCTTGAGGCCGTGAATTTGGCTGCAGAGCGCGGCGGAGAAACGGTTTTCTCAAACGTTTCCTTTGTTCTGCGAAGCGGGGAAGGGCTGGTTGTGACCGGCCCCAACGGCGTTGGGAAATCTACCCTGCTGCGAACGGTCGCAGGCCTTCTACCTTCGGTTGCTGGATCTGTGCGATTCGAAGGGGATGATGAGTTCGGGGAGGTTGCTGGTGCGTGTCATTATCTTGGACACCAGAATGCAATGAAGCCCTCCTTGACCGTAGTTGAGAATCTCGGCTTCTGGCAGGCGTTTTTTGGTAACGCGCATATGGAAAGCGGCGAGGCGCTCGACATGGTTGGTTTAGGTGACGTAGGCCATTTGCCGTTTGGCTATCTTTCTACCGGGCAAAGACGGCGGGTCGCCATTGCAAAATTGCTGGTTTCCTATCGCCCTGTCTGGATCGTCGATGAACCGACTGCGGGTCTGGATCGCGCATCTGAAGCTCAATTCGCCAGTCTTATGCGAGCGCATCTTGAGGATGGTGGAATGGTTCTGGCTGCAACGCACCATCCCCTTGGTCTGGAAGGGGCGAAAGAATTGAGGATGGGCGGATGAGGATTGCATATCCCGGTTCGCAAGACCTGACCAAAGATTTCCCATGCTAGCGCTGTTCTTGCGAGACATCCGGCTTGGCTTACGCAGCGGCGGCGGTGGCTTGACCGGGGTCCTGTTTTTTCTCGCGGTAATTGCCACGATGCCATTTGCTATCGGGCCAGACCTTAACCTGCTTTCGCGCATAGGTCCGGCAATTCTGTGGATTGGCGCGTTGCTCGCCAGCCTGCTCGGGCTGGACCGCTTGTTTCAGGCCGATAGAGAAGATGGTTCGCTGGACCTGCTGGTTCTCGGCACGGATCGCATTTCACTCATTCTGGCTGTCGTCACGAAATGCCTTGCTCATTGGGTGGTGAGCGTTTTGCCGCTTGTTATTGCCGCGCCCTTGTTCGGCCTTTTGATGAACATGTCGGCAGTTGGCATTGGAGCGACCGCCCTGACATTGCTGGTTGGAACGCCAGCAATAACCTTCCTTGGCGCCGCAGGGGCAGCGGTTGCGGTTGCGCTGCCACGCGGCGGCGTGCTGATTTCGGTTCTTATCCTGCCACTGGTCGTTCCGGTTCTTATCTTCGGAGTTTCGGCAAGCTATGGCGCGGTTGCTGAACCTGACCCGTTCCTGCCTCCGTTTTTGATGCTAACGGCTCTTACTCTCTTTCTGGCGGTCGTCGGTCCTGTTGCCGCAGCTCTATCCTTGAGATGGGCGAGCGACTGATGACGGGCAAAACCAGCCTTCAAGATTTGCTCGCCAGCATGGAGCCTGTGCTTATCGACGGGGAGTTTGCTTTCGCGACGGTCGACGGCATTCCCGATACCATCGTGCCGCTGATGAGCTTTCGCGAGAAGGAAGGCATCACGATCATTGCCGATATTGGCCAACTTGAAGCCGCTGGCGTGGCGTACAGCTTTCGCTGCCGGCAGATAACGCTCAATGTACACTCATCGCTCGAAGCGGTCGGGTTTCTTGCTGCAATCACCGCTTGCCTGTCTGAAGCAGGCATGGGCGTGAACCCGATTTCGGCTTTCTACCATGATCATCTTTTCATCGCGGAACAGAATGCGGCAGAGGCACTGGCGCGGTTGCGGGCGCTTTCCCGTCAGTCTGGTGTTTGATGCGCGTCAGAAAGATCAATTGCGCGCCACAATCGGTGTGTTTATTGAACGGGCATGTCTGAAACCATCGCGCCTGCGCGCAAGATTATCGACCTTGCCAATCCAACGCGATTCATCGCGCTGGTGGATAAGCTTTTGCCGTGGCTGACCGCCCTGTCGCTGATCGTTCTGGCCATCGGTCTTTATCTCGGCTTTTCGGCGCCCGAGGATTACCAACAGGGCACGACTGTTCGCATCATGTATATCCATGTGCCTTTCGCCTGGCTTTCCATGATGTGCTACACGATCATGTCGATATCAGCGCTGGGAACTTTGGTGTGGCGGCATCCGCTCGCCGATGTGGCATTAAAATCTGCTGCGCCAATAGGCGCAACATTCACTGCGCTGGCTCTGGTTACAGGCTCCATCTGGGGCAAGCCGATGTGGGGCACGTGGTGGGTGTGGGACGCCCGCCTGACTTCCGTGTTCGTGTTGTTCCTGATTTATCTTGGAATTATAGCACTAACGCGCGCGATGGATGATCCCTCGCGCTCTGCCCGTGCAGCGGCGATCATGACGCTGGTAGGGTTCATCAATATCCCCATTATCAAGTTCTCGGTTGACTGGTGGAACACCTTGCATCAACCCGCCAGTGTGATCCGCATGGGCGGACCGACCATACACTCCAGCCTGTTGTGGCCGTTGCTGATAATGGCGGTGGGTTTCACGCTGCTGTTCTTCGCCTTGCACCTGATGGCTATGCGAACCGAAATCTGGCGGCGGCGTGTGCGCACCATGCGCCAGCTTGCTGCGCGTCGTGCCGAGGTCGAGTCATGACCACGCATGATATTTACGTAACCGCCGCTTACGGCCTGTCCGTTCTCGCGCTTGCGGGGCTTTCAGTCACAATTCTTGCCGACCAGCGCGCGCGCAAGCGTGAACTCGCGGAGCTGGAAGCAAAGGGGTTGCGTCGACGCGCCGAACGGGGAGATGCCTCGTGAGCCAGGCCAAACCTGCAACAGGCGGACCGCGCCGTTTGCTCGTTCTCTTGCCGCTGCTGATCTTTGTTGTGCTTGCGGGAATATTCTTTCGACAGTTGATCTCCGGTGAGGACGTTTCGGTCGTTCCGTCGGCCCTGATCGGCGCGAAGGCACCTGCAACCAATCTTCCACCGCTGGAAGGGGTTGATCTGCCGGGTCTGGATACCAGCAAATTTCAGGGCAGGGTAACGCTCGTCAACGTTTTCGCATCATGGTGCGCGCCATGCCGGGAAGAGCATCCCGTGCTGGTCGAACTCGCAAAAGACAACCGCTTTGATCTGGCCGGGCTGAACTACAAGGACGCATCAGCCAACGCGCGGCGCTTCCTTGGAGATCTCGGAAATCCATACGCTGCAATCGGTGTTGATGAAAAGGGACGCGCGGCAATCGATTGGGGTGTTTACGGCGTGCCGGAAACTTTCGTGGTCGGCAAGGATGGAACCATTCGGTTCAAGCATGTTGGGCCTTTAACGCCTGAAGCAGTTCAAAAGACCCTCATGCCCGAGATTGAGCGGGCATTGGCGAACTAGAAAAGCAAAAGGGGCCTGCTTTCGCGGCCCCCATTATTCAACGTTCATATACGGCTTCATAAGCTGCGCGGAGCATTTCGTCGCGATTGCCGTTGAAATCTGCCAAGTCGCGATCGGTCAGTCCGTCGATCTCACTTACCATGCGCTGATAACGCGCGCGCTTCGCGATTGATTTGCGGATTCGTTCAAACATCTCAAGTTCCTCTCAGGGTTGCCAGTTTCCTCCCTTTGGAACAACCCAAATATATGTCCGGTATTGTGCAACGCAAAATACTATTGTGCATTGCAGTATTGCGCCATTTGCATGGCTAACAGTGCTTGGGAAATGAAAACGGCCAGCTCTTGCTGAACTGGCCGTCACATCAGCGGAATTTCAGATGGCTGCTCAGCGGCCATAAACCCGCGCGTAAATCTTGGCCAAGCTATCAACATAGCGGCTTTCAAGCGCGTTAAATTCTTTGTTTTTTGCCGGAGCCTTACGGTCTGCAGCGAAGTGAGCGATCATACGATTGAACATTTTCTTCTGGCTGGCCACCGCCAGCCCCCTTCTTGTTATGCCCGTTAAATAAACTCTCGCTTATGTTTATGCCAGATCGATTCAGGCAATATAGCCATGCAAATTATGCAGGGCTTGGGCATCTGGTAACAAAAGAGGCAGAGCTCACTTTTCTCCGTGTTGCTCAATAGAATGTCGCATGATGAGGGGCATTTGCGAAAAGACGAACAGGAACGTGAGAGCCGTGAAGCCGAACAGCTTGAATGCAGCCCAATATTCATCCGCAATGTCGGGCGGATAAATAGCTGCAAGCCCGCGCCAGACAATTTCATTCAGAGCGGCGCAAAAGATGAAGAATATGCCCCAGCGTAGTGTGAGTTTGTGCCATCCATCATTGTCGAGCTGGAACGCCTGATCGAATACGTAGCCGAGCAGCGGACGATTGAACGCAAGTCCACCAAGCAACACCGCGGAGAATAGCGCGTAGACGATGGTAGGCTTCATCTTGATGAAGGTATCGTTCTGAAGCCAGATCGAGAGGCCACCGAAAACCAGGACTACGGCACCAGAAACAAGCGGCATCATCGGGATTGAACGCGTGAGTATCCATGAAACGCCGAGCGAAATAATCGTGGCAATCATGAAAAGGGCGGTGGCGATGAAGAGTGGTTTGCCAAGTAAGTCCAGAGCAGGAAATACAGATGCAAGCCAATGCCCCTTGAAAGTAGCGAGGAAGAAAATCAGCAGCGGGCCCATTTCGAGCGCAAATTTCAGACCGGGGCTGATTTTTCTCTGACGTGGATCGGAAGGTCCGGTTTCAAGGATTGGGTTGCTCATTGCTTCCTGTCCTGCATTTGTTATCCCACTCCCGCGATTGCTTTGGCGAAATCGCCAGCCGAGAATGGTTCAAGATCGTCTATTTGTTCGCCAACGCCGATGAAATAAACCGGCAGCTTATGCTTTGCAGCGATGGCAACGAGAATGCCGCCGCGTGCGGTTCCATCAAGTTTCGTCATGACCAGACCGTTTACGCCCGCAATGTTGCGGAAAATCTCGACCTGATTGAGTGCGTTTTGTCCGGTAGTGGCGTCAACTGTCTGCAAAACGGTGTGCGGCGCATCGGGATCCAGCTTGCCCAGTACCCTGACAATTTTCTCAAGCTCGGCCATGAGTTCGGCCTTGTTCTGCAAACGCCCGGCAGTGTCGATGATAAGAACATCAGACCCGGCTTCCTTCGCCTTTTCAAAGGCATCATAGGCCAGGCCCGCCGCGTCCGCTCCAAGCTTGGACGCGATGACGGGAGAACCCGTGCGCTCGCCCCAAATCTTTAGCTGTTCGATTGCTGCCGCTCTAAATGTATCGCCTGCGGCCAGCATCACCGAAAGCCCGCCTGCGGTAAGTTTTGCTGCCAGCTTTCCGATTGTGGTCGTCTTGCCGGTGCCGTTGACACCGACGACGAGAATGACATGTGGCTTGTGCGAAAGATCGAGTTCCAGTGCTCGCGCTACCGGCGTCAGCACCTTCTCAACTTCTGTAGCCATGATGGCGCGGACTTCTGAATCGCTGACCTCACGACCGAAACGTCCCGACGCCAGCGTATCTGTCACGCGGACCGCCGTTTCTAGGCCAAGGTCGGCGCGAAGCAAGACATCCTCAAGCTCCTGCAGCGTGTCGTCGTCGAGCTTTCGCTTAGTGAAAACACCCGCAATATTAGTCGACAACTCCCGCGAAGAGCGGGCCAAACCCTGCCTCAGTCTTTGATACCATGACAGCCGAGGCTGGACCTCTGCGGCAGGTGCCGTCGGTTCCGACTTGGCTTCGACTTTCCGGGTGACTGTGACCTTACCAGCCAGCGGCGGTTCAGCCGGCGTTGGAGGCGTTGGCTCAGGCACCGTTTCCGCTATTGGCTCCGGCTCGGGAAGCAGTTGTGCCACTTCCGGTTCTGCAGGCTGTACCGGTGACGCCACCGGTTCGGTTGCAACAACAGGTTCTGGCTGCGGTGCTGGCTCAGTCGGCAGCTCAGGCTCTTTCCGCTTGACCGGTTCATCACGGGGGGCGTCAGGGACAGGTGAAGCCGGGATTTCCGGCTCAGGTCGTGCAGGCGGTAGAGGTTCCTGCGGAAGCTCTGGCGGCAGTTCCGGTTCCGGCGGAGCAGATACGACTATTTCTTTGACGGGTTCTGCCTGAACTTCGGGCTGGTGCTCGCCCGTTTCCGGTGCTACCTCATCGGCTATCGGCTCTGCAGCAGCAGGAGGAGGAACCTCCACCCTGAGTTCTTTGAGTGCTTCCCAGTTTATGGGTGTCAGCGGTTCTTCTTCGACCGGTGCTTCGACAACCTCCTTCTTGCCGAAGGAGAAAATACGCTTCAGAAAACCGGCCATCAGGCTGCCCTGACATGATTAGGATTGGTAATCCGTGCCGCTATCAACCGCTCGTCGTCGTGACCCGTGATGCGCACAGGAATGATCTCGCCGGGCTCGCCGCAATCAATGGACGCGAGTGCAAACCCCGCGGTCCTGCCCAGACCTTCGCGTTCAACCAGAATAGATTGGTGCGAGCCGACAAGACTTTGCAAATGCTGTTTGTAAGCGGCGTTTCCTGCGGTGCGAAGGCGCGCGGCGCGTTCTTTGATAGTGCTGCGATCAAGCTGCGGCATACGCGCTGCCGGCGTGCCCTTACGCGGCGAATACGGAAAGACGTGAAGGTGAGTCAATCCGCACTCCTCGACGATGCGTAGCGAGTTTTGAAACATGTCTTCCGTCTCGGTCGGAAAGCCTGCGATAATATCGGCACCAAATACAATGTCCGGGCGAAGTCGCCTTACGTCTTCGCAAAAACGAATGGAATCGTCGCGCAGATGGCGCCGCTTCATGCGCTTCAAAATCATGTCGTCGCCGGCCTGCAAGGAAAGATGCAAGTGCGGCATAAGCCGCTTTTCATTCGCCAACGCTTCGAACAGAGCCTCGTCGGCCTCTATCGAATCAATCGAAGAGAGCCGAAGCCTTGCAAGCTCAGGTACCTGACGCAGTATCTTGTTTACCAGTGTGCCGAGCCGGGGAGCGCCGGGAAGGTCCGCGCCGTAGCTGGTCAGGTCAACCCCCGATAGCACTACTTCTGCATATCCGTTGCCCGTCAGGCGTTTGATCTGATCGATAACGGCACCCATTGGCACCGAGCGCGAGTTGCCACGTCCAAACGGAATGATGCAAAACGTACACCTGTGGTCGCAGCCGTTTTGCACCTGAACGAAGGCGCGGGCGCGGCCTTCAATCGCATCGACCATGTGCGATGCGGTTTCTGTGACCGACATTATGTCGTTCACGCGCACCTTCTCGGTGTCGTTGACGCCGAAATCCGGCAGGGCGCGATAGGAATTGGCCTTCAGCTTTTCCTCATTGCCTAGAATGAGGTCAACTTCGCCCATTTCGGAGAAGCTTGCAGGTTCGGTTTGGGCGGCGCAGCCGGTAACGATGATCCGGGCGTTCGGATTTTCGCGCCGAGCCTTGCGAATCGACTGCTTGGCCTGTCGCACAGCTTCCGCGGTAACGGCACAGGTGTTGAAGATGATCGCACCGTCGCGCAATTCAGCCAGTCCGGCATTCTCCGCCTCGCGGCGCATCACTTCCGACTCATAGGTGTTGAGCCTGCAACCAAATGTGACGATTTCGACCGCCATCAGGCCGCGCTTTCCGCGTCACGCGTCCAGACACCCGTTTCAGGGTCGAAACTACCGGAAAACTCCCACTCCGCCGGCCCCGTCATGACAACGTGATCGTCGCCGCGCCATTCAATTCGTAACGTCCCGCCGGGCACCGTCACATTCACAATACGACCCGTCCGACCGGTTCTGGCCGCACTGACCGCTGCCGCGCAGGCTGCTGAGCCGCAAGCGCGCGTCAATCCCGCGCCGCGCTCCCACGTTCGCATGATAAGGCTGTCCGGTCCCGTTACCTGCGCAATGGTGATGTTGGCGCGCTCGGGGAAAATCGGGTGATTCTCCAGCATTGGTCCGAAACGTTCCAGATCGTAAGACCATACGTCGTAGTCGACCCAAAAGATCGCGTGGGGATTGCCCATTGACGCGACTGATGGCGAATGCAGAACAGGCGCATCAATCGGGCCTATCTGCAATTCAATCATGCGTGTGTCGCGAAATTCTTCGGCGAGCGGAATATCACGCCAATCAAACCGTGGCTTACCCATATCGACCGATATGAGTCCGTCAGCGTGTTCTTCCGCGCTCAGAATTCCGGCGATTGTTTCAAAGGTGAATTCTTGCGTTCCGGTTTCGGCGGAAAGCGCGCGAACCACGCAGCGCATACCGTTTCCGCAAGCCTGAGCCATTGACCCATCAGAATTGAGGATCTCAATATAGTTGGCGGTACCGGGTGTTCGCGGATCATAGATCGCCATGATCTGATCGAATCGGGTCGCGGGATCGGCGTTGAGAGCGATTGCCGCCGGCGGCAAAACGCGGTCCGCGCGGGCACGCATGTCGGCAACGATTATCTCATTGCCAAGCCCGTTCATCTTCGCAAATTGCGCGGCCTTTGCCATTACGCTCGAAAGTCCTGATTGGTTTTCGGCTATATGGCGGAATTATCGAGCAATTTCCAGTGTTCGCTTACGCAACTGCCACGAGTCCAAAAAGAACAAGCAGAAAAAGCACCAAAACAATACCGATCAATATGCGCGCACCTGTTGCCGCAGCGCCTGCAAGCGAATTGAAACCAAGCAAGCTGGCCACCGCCGCTACGATCAGCAGTATCAGAATCCATTTTAGCATGACCGGCACTCCACACCTGCTTTTGAAGGAAACGCAGTGGAGCGGGCCCGGTTCCTTTGCGAGATATTTTTGCAACAGTTCTGCCCTGAAAATGCTTTCTTAACCATGGACAGTTGAAAACACGGAGCTTTCTTCGTTTTGGAGCGTCGTTCCATAAAAATGGCGTGGGTCGGAGGTTTTGATATGACGTTCGCAAAATCGGCAATAATTGCAGTCGTGCTGGGTTCAACAGCACTTGCCGGGTGTCAAAGCTCGCGCATGAGTTCAATGGGCGGCCAGCCCGAGCCATTGCCAGCAGCGCCATCGGGCACAGTTACCAGTGGCCAGTTGCCGCCGCCTGCCGCGCCGGGTGGCTTTCCTGAAGCGCCGCAAAATCCGCAAGTCGCTGCTGTTACCCCCGGCCCGGCAACTCCGCCCGCCAATGCGCCGGACGTGACGAAGAACAGTATGCTCGGCTCATGGAACACCAGCGTCGGTGGTTCAAGCTGTCAGGTTTTCCTCTCCCTGACCAAGTTCGGAAATGCTTCCCGTGGCGGCTCGCGCGGCTGCACCGGCGATATGCAGCGAATGCGCAGTTGGGATGTTCAGGGCAAGCAGGTCGTGATGTTTGATGAGGGCGGCAATCAGATTGCGTCCGTTTATGCAAGCGGAGCGAATCGCTTCGACGGACAAACGTCGAGCGGCCAATCTGTTTCTCTGAGCCGCTGAGGAAACGAGGCGCGGCCTGATGCATTTGCGCGACGGGCTGCAGCCCCATCCGACGGTTACGCAAAAATATAACCATCTCATAGATACCGGGGCCGTCTCGCGCGATCCCGAGCAAGAGCGCGTGGTACGAGCGCTTGACCGTCTGATTGAGCAAATTTTCGCGCGCCGTCTTGCCACAAAATCCAGCGCTCTGGGGTGGCTTTTCGCGCGAAGGCGCGAGACGAAACAATCGGTGAAGGGACTTTATATCTACGGTAGCGTTGGCCGTGGCAAAACAATGCTCATGGATGTGTTCTATGAATTGCTGCCTGTGCGACGCAAGCGTCGGGCGCATTTCAATGATTTCATGAGCGATGTGCATGACCGCATTGCCCGTCACCGGCAAGCGCGCAAGGAAGGTACTGTCAAGGAAGATGATCCCATCCCGCCAGTTGCCAAAGCGCTGGCCGAGCAAGCATGGGTTCTTTGCTTCGACGAATTCACGGTGACGGATATTGCGGATGCAATGATCTTGTCGCGGCTTTTCTCGGCCCTGTTTGCGGAAGGCGTCGTGCTTGTGGCTACTTCCAATGTCGCGCCTAAAGACCTTTACCGCGATGGATTGAATCGCGGCCTGTTCCTGCCTTTCATCGAGACATTAGTCGCCAATGCTGAAGTCATGACTCTGGACGGGCCGACGGATTACCGGATGGAGAAGCTGGATAGACGGTCTGTCTACCTGACACCGCTGAACGAAAAATCCGCCAGACAGATGGACGATATGTGGAGTGCTCTAACCGGTGGGGCCGCATGCTCGCCAACCAGCATCACTGTCAAAACCCGCAAGATTGAAATTCCCGTCGCCGCAGGTCGGTCCGCGCGCTTCAGCTTTGCAGACCTTTGCGAAAAGCCGCTGGCAGCGCGGGAATATATGGCGATCACCGATCAATATGACACGATATTCGTGGACAATGTTCCCCTGCTCGACCCCACTTTGCGCAACGCGACAAAGCGGTTCATACTGCTGATTGATACGCTTTATGACCGCAAGGCGCGGCTTGTTCTTAGCGCCGAGGTCTCGCCCGATAAGCTTTATGCCGGACGGGCAGGAACTACAGAAGCATTCGAGTTTGATCGAACTGTATCCCGGCTTATCGAAATGCAGAGCAGGGAATGGCTTGAAGCATATGAGCAAAGAGTCAATAATCTCGCTGCAGCCGTATCATGATGGCGATGTCGGGCTTGATTCAGCGGCGGGCAGAGTCAGATTGTGCTTGGATTTTATGCAATTTATTGACGTTTACGTAAATCAAAATCAATCTAAACGATTGAAAATATTGGGCTCAAAATAATTGTTTGAATTTTTGCTGGAGCGAGTCTATGGCAGTGCCCGAATTTCGGCGCAGGGTAGGCCTGCATTTTTCCTAACTCGCGGTGGCTGAGGCCACAGTATGGCGACAGATCGAAGGAAATTCTCCTGACATGGCACGTAAGAAGATAGCGCTTATCGGCTCGGGCATGATTGGCGGCACGCTCGCTCACCTCATCGGCCTGAAGGAACTTGGCGATGTGGTATTGTTCGACATTTCGGAAGGCCTGCCTCAGGGCAAAGGCCTGGACATCGCGCAGTCCTCTGCGGTCGAAGGTTTTGACGCTTCTTATCAGGGCGTGAACGACTACGCAGGAATCGAAGGTGCCGATGTGTGCATCGTGACCGCAGGCGTTCCGCGCAAGCCGGGTATGAGCCGCGACGATCTTCTTGGCATTAACCTCAAGGTTATGGAGCAGGTTGGCGCTGGCATCAGGAAATATGCGCCGAAGGCATTCGTAATCTGCATCACCAATCCGCTCGACGCGATGGTGTGGGCGCTTCAGAAATTCTCGGGCCTTCCCAAGACCCATGTGGTGGGCATGGCTGGTGTGCTGGACTCTGCACGTTTCAGCTACTTCCTGTCTCAGGAGTTCAATGTGTCGATCGAAGACGTTTCGGCCATGACGCTTGGCGGTCATGGTGACGACATGGTGCCTATGGTTCGCTATTCAACCGTTGGCGGCATTCCGCTGCCCGATCTGGTGAAGATGGGCTGGACCTCGCAGGAAAAGCTGGACGCTATTGTTGAACGTACCCGCAAGGGCGGCGGAGAGATCGTCGGACTGCTCAAGACGGGCTCGGCATTCTATGCTCCGGCAGCATCCGCGGTTGCGATGGCTGAGAGCTATCTGAAGGACAAGAAGCGTGTGCTGCCTTGCGCCGCTTATCTCAGCGGCCAGTATGGCGTGAAGGACATGTATGTTGGCGTTCCGGTTGTGATCGGCGATGGCGGCGTTGAGCGCGTGATCGAACTCGACTTCAACAAGGACGAGAAAGCCATGTTCGAAAAATCAGTCGGTGCGGTGAAATCTCTTTGCGAAGCCTGCGAAGGCATCGCGCCGCAACTCAAGTAACAGCCGAAGCCAGCAATTCGGGAGCCAAGCAATGAACATCCACGAATATCAGGCCAAGCAGCTTCTCAAGAGCTTTGGGTTACCGGTCGCGCAGGGCGTGCCGGTGCTCAACGCAGGTGAGGGCGAAGCTGCGGCAAAGGCGCTTCCCGGACCGCTTTATGTGGTCAAGAGCCAGATACACGCCGGCGGCCGCGGTAAGGGCAAGTTCAAGGAGCTTGGTGCCGAAGCAAAGGGCGGCGTGCGTCTGTCCAAGTCCGTCGAGGAAGTTGTTGCCAACGTCAAAGAGATGTTTGGCAACACATTGGTCACCAAGCAGACGGGACCGGCTGGCAAGCAGGTCAACCGCCTTTACATCGAAGATGGCGCGGATATTGACCGTGAGCTTTATCTGTCGATCCTGGTCGATCGCTCTGTTGGCCGCGTGGCATTCGTGGTTTCGACGGAAGGCGGCATGGACATCGAGACCGTTGCGCATGACACGCCAGAGAAGATCATCACCGTCGCAATCGACCCTGAAAAAGGCGTGACCGACGCGGATGTTCGCGCGCTCAATGAGGCGCTTAAGTTGACCGGAGATGCGGCGAAGGACGGCGAGACCGTTTTCCCCGCGCTTTATAAGGCCTTCGTCGAAAAGGACATGAGCCTGCTCGAAGTTAACCCGCTGATCGTGATGACGAATGGACGCCTGCGTCTTCTGGATGCCAAGGTTTCGTTCGACAACAATGCCCTGTTCCGCCATCCTGATGTGGTGGAGCTTCGCGACACGACCGAAGAGGACGAAAAGGAAATCGAGGCTTCCAAGTATGACCTCGCCTATGTCGCGCTCGACGGGAATATTGGCTGCATGGTGAACGGCGCCGGTCTGGCGATGGCCACCATGGACATTATCAAGCTCTATGGTGCGGAGCCTGCAAACTTTCTTGACGTTGGTGGTGGCGCTACAAAGGAGAAGGTCACCGCGGCGTTCAAGATCATTACCGCCGACCCGGCTGTCGAAGGTATTCTCGTCAATATTTTCGGCGGGATCATGAAGTGCGATGTCATCGCTGAAGGCGTCGTTGCTGCTGTGAAGGAAGTCGGTCTGAAGGTTCCGCTGGTCGTTCGCCTTGAAGGTACAAATGTCGATCTAGGCAAGAAAATCCTGCGCGAGTCGGGCCTGAACGTTACGCCGGCTGACGATCTGGATGATGCAGCGAAGAAGATCGTCGCGGCCGTAAAGGGCTGAGCGGCGTTCTGAGTTTAGCAACCGGCGCTGCGGGCTACCGCGCGCCGATCCGTTTAAAGAAAACTGACGGGGGTCCCGTTCGATATGTCAATTCTCGTCGATAAGAATACCAAGATTATCGTGCAGGGTCTCACTGGCAAGACCGGCACGTTCCACACCGAGCAGGCGCTTGCCTATCACGGAACGCAGATGGTTGCGGGCGTACATCCAAGCAAGGGTGGAGAGAAATGGACCGGATCGAAGGGTGAAACCCTGCCGATCTATGCCAGCGTTGCCGAAGCGCGGGATGCGACCGGGGCAAATGCCTCGGTTATCTACGTTCCGCCAGCAGGTGCAGGCGCTGCAATCATTGAAGCAATCGAGGCTGAAATTCCGTTCATTGTCTGCATCACCGAAGGCATTCCGGTGATGGACATGGTGAAGGTGAAAGCACGCCTTGACCGGTCGAAATCTCGCCTTCTTGGACCGAACTGCCCGGGCATTATGACGCCGGATGAGTGCAAGATCGGCATCATGCCGGGCAACATTTTCCGCAAAGGCTCCGTGGGCGTTGTATCGCGCTCGGGAACGCTTACCTATGAAGCGGTGTTCCAGACGACCAATGTCGGGCTTGGCCAATCTACTGCCGTTGGCATTGGCGGCGACCCGGTTAAGGGTACAGAGTTCATTGATGTGCTGGAGATGTTCCTGGCAGATGACGAAACTCAGTCGATCATCATGATTGGTGAAATCGGCGGTTCGGCGGAAGAAGATGCAGCCCAGTTTCTGCGCGATGAAGCCAAGCGTGGTCGCAAGAAGCCAATGGCGGGTTTCATCGCAGGCCGTACGGCCCCTCCCGGACGCACCATGGGTCACGCAGGCGCTGTTATCTCCGGCGGCAAGGGTGGCGCTGAAGACAAGATTGCTGCGATGGAAGCTGCTGGAATCCGTGTTTCTCCATCGCCAGCCCGTCTTGGCACGACACTTGTCGAGGCGATCAAGGGTTGAGGAGCCGTCCGCAAAGCGGACAAAATTGGCCGTAAACGGCCTGTAAGGATTAGCGCCCGTAGCATTGCTGCGGGCGCAAGATTGAGGAGACGGGGTTAGCTCCGTTAGGGAAGATGGCACGTAACGATCAGGCCAACGAGCGGCTTTCCATCACGTCATTCCTTTATGGCGGGAATGCTGACTATATCGAAGCATTGCATGCTGCCTATGAAGAAGATCCTGCATCGGTGGACCCAGAATGGCGCGAGTTCTTCGCGAGCCTTCAGGACAATCCGGCAGATGTAAAGAAAAGCGCGGCCGGCGCATCCTGGGCAAAGTCAAACTGGCCTATCCAGGCCAATGGTGAGCTCGTTTCCGCGCTGGATGGCAATTGGGGTCTGGTCGAAAAGCATATCGAAAAGAAGGTTCGCGAAAAGAGCGCGGCCAATGGCGCTGCGGTTTCAGACACGGACGTTTTGCAAGCGACGCGCGACTCTGTTCGAGCGATCATGATGATCCGTGCATATCGCATGCGCGGTCACTTGCACGCCCAGCTTGATCCTTTGGGAATTGCACAGCCCATTGAAGATTATGATGAACTTTCGCCGCTTTCCTACGGCTTCACGGAGGCGGACTACAACCGTCGCATCTTTATCGACAATGTTCTGGGGCTGGAATACGCGACCATTCCCGAAATGCTGGAAATCCTGAACCGCACCTATTGCTCTACGCTGGGTGTTGAGTTCATGCACATTTCCGATCCTGCGGAGAAGGCCTGGATTCAAGAGCGCATTGAAGGCGCTGATAAGGAAATTCGGTTCACGGCTGAGGGCAAGAAAGCAATCTTGCAGAAGCTGATAGAGGCGGAAGGCTTCGAACAGTTCATCGATGTAAAATACAAGGGCACGAAGCGCTTCGGCCTTGATGGCGGCGAGTCCCTGATCCCGGCGCTTGAGCAGATCGTGAAGCGAGGTGGTGCACTCGGCCTGAAAGAAATCGTGCTGGGCATGGCCCATCGTGGACGATTGAACGTGTTGTCTCAGGTCATGGCCAAGCCGCATCGCGCGATTTTCCATGAATTCAAAGGCGGTTCGTTCGCCCCCGACGATGTCGAAGGCTCGGGTGATGTGAAGTATCACCTTGGCGCGTCGTCAGACCGTGAGTTTGATGGGAACAAGGTGCACTTGTCGCTGACTGCAAACCCTTCACACCTTGAAATCGTCGATCCTGTGGTGATGGGTAAGGCGCGCGCCAAACAGGACCAGCTTGTTGGCCGTGAGCGTGGTGAAATTGTTCCGCTCGAAGAGCGCGCCAAGGTTATGCCGCTGTTGTTGCACGGCGATGCGGCATTCGCCGGTCAAGGCGTTATTGCGGAAATCCTCGGCCTTTCCGGGCTGCGCGGTCACCGGGTGGCGGGCACGCTGCATTTCATCATTAACAACCAGATCGGCTTCACAACCAATCCACGCTTCTCACGGTCTTCGCCCTATCCAAGCGATGTTGCGAAGATGATTGAAGCGCCGATTTTCCACGTGAACGGTGATGATCCGGAAGCTGTTGTCCATGCCGCAAAGGTGGCGACAGAATTCCGCATGAAGTTCCACAAGCCGGTAGTTGTAGACATGTTCTGCTACCGCCGCTTTGGCCACAATGAGGGCGATGAGCCGGCATTCACCCAGCCGATCATGTATCGCACGATCCGCAATCACAAGACGACCGTTCAGATCTATGCGGATAAGCTGATCGCCGAAGGTCTTGTCACGCAAGATGAAGTAGAGAAGATGAAGGCCGATTGGCGCACTCATCTCGAAACGGAGTTTGAAGCAGGGCAGGCTTACAAGCCCAACAAGGCAGATTGGCTCGATGGTGCCTGGTCAGGCTTGCGTTCGGCCGACCAGCAAGACGAATTGCGACGTGGCAAGACTGCGGTTCCGGTCAAGACGTTGAAGGAAATCGGCAAGAAGCTGACTGAAATTCCGAAGGATTTTGAAGTCCATAAAACAATTGCCCGCTTCCTGGACAATCGGCGACAGGCAATCGAAACGGGTGAGGGAATCGATTGGGCAACTGCTGAAGCGCTGGCTTTCGGTTCAATCCTTCTCGATGGCAACCCGATCCGCCTTTCGGGACAGGATTCGGAGCGCGGTACGTTCTCGCAACGCCACTCGGTGCTTTACGATCAGCGCGATGAGAACCGGTACATCCCGCTGAACAACCTTTCGCCTGCTCAGGCCGGCTATGAAGTCATCAACTCGATGCTTTCTGAAGAGGCGGTTCTTGGCTTCGAGTACGGCTATTCATTGGCCGAACCAAAAGCTCTGACCCTGTGGGAAGCCCAGTTCGGCGATTTCGCCAACGGCGCGCAGGTGGTTTTCGATCAGTTCATTTCCTCAGGCGAGCGCAAGTGGCTCCGCATGTCCGGCCTCGTATGCTTGCTGCCGCATGGCTATGAGGGCCAGGGTCCGGAACACTCTTCCGCTCGTCTGGAGCGTTTCCTCCAGCTTTGCGCGGAGGATAATATGCAGGTGGCTTACTGCACGACGCCCGCAAATTATTTCCATATTCTGCGGCGCCAGCTGAAGCGTGATTTCCGCAAGCCACTCATCCTTATGACGCCCAAGTCGCTGCTGCGCCACAAGAGGGCAGTTTCAACCTTGGCTGAACTGTCCGGTGAAAGCTCTTTCCACCGTCTGCTGTGGGACGATGCGCAACTGCTGCCGGATCAGAAGATCAAACTGGTCAAGGACTCCAAGATCCGCCGCGTCGTGCTTTGCACGGGCAAGGTCTATTACGATCTTTATGAAGAGCGTGAAAAGCGTGGCATCAACGATGTCTATCTGCTGCGCGTGGAACAGCTTTATCCGTTCCCGGCAAAAGCGCTGATCAACGAGTTGTCGCGATTCCGCGGTGCCCAGATGTATTGGTGTCAGGAAGAGCCGAAAAACATGGGAGCCTGGTCGTTTATCGACCCGTATCTCGAATGGGTGCTTTCACACATCGAAGCCAAGCATCAGCGTGTGCAATATGCCGGTCGTCCGGCCGCTGCATCGCCTGCGACGGGCCTGATGTCGAAGCATCTGGCGCAACTTCAGGCTTTCCTTGACGACGCGCTCGGCGAATAATCAGAACGAAATCTCGAACGGACAGGAAATCCACAATGGCAACCGAAATCCGCGTTCCGACCCTCGGAGAATCCGTCAGCGAAGCGACGGTCGGCAAGTGGTTCAAGAAAATCGGCGAGGCAATCAAGGCCGACGAGCCGCTGGTTGAACTCGAAACCGATAAGGTGACAGTCGAGGTTCCGGCCCCTGCCGCCGGCACTCTTTCGGAGATCACCGCGAAAGAAGGCGAGACCGTTGGTCTTGGCGCATTGCTCGGAACAATAGGAGCGGCAGGAGCCGGCGCGGAACCTAAGAAGGCCGACGCCGTGGCTCAGGCTTCTGGTGCTGCCGGTGCCGGTTCCATGAAAGAAGCCGAAGCCAAGACCGCTAACATTGCAGGCGAAGGCCCGATCGAGCAGAGAATGCCCGCCGCGCCATCTGCTGCCAAGATTGCCGCCGAGGCCAATATCTCGACAGCCCAGATCCAGGGTTCCGGGAAGCGGGGTCAGGTTCTCAAGGGTGACGTGCTGGATGCGATTGCAAAGGGCGCGCCTTCCCAGGCCACCGAGGCACCGGCTGTTGCTCGTGCGCCTTCGAGCGAAAGCGACTCCGTGCGTGAAGAACGCGTCCGTATGCCCAAGCTGCGCCAGACTATCGCGCGTCGGCTGAAGGAAGCTCAGAACACGGCCGCAATGCTCACCACCTTTAACGAGGTGGACATGAAAGCGGTTATGGAACTGCGCTCGAAGTACAAGGACGTCTTTGAGAAGAAACACGGCGTGAAGCTTGGCTTCATGGGGTTCTTCACCAAGGCGGTTACGCACGCGCTGAAGGAAATACCGGCGGTGAACGCGGAAATCGACGGTACGGATATTATCTACAAGAACTACGCGCATATCGGCGTTGCCGTCGGTACGGACAAGGGACTCGTGGTTCCTGTCGTGCGCGATGCGGACCAGATGTCGATTGCCGAAATCGAGAAGGAAATTGGCCGGCTTGGTATTGCCGCACGGGATGGCAAGCTGTCGATTGCGGATATGCAGGGCGGCACGTTCACCATCTCGAACGGTGGTGTTTATGGCTCGCTCATGTCCACTCCGATCCTGAATGCGCCTCAGTCAGGCATTCTGGGAATGCACAAGATTCAGGACCGTCCGGTTGTTGTCGGCGGGCAGATTGTGATCCGTCCGATGATGTATCTGGCTCTCAGCTACGACCATCGCATTGTTGATGGCAAGGAAGCGGTGACGTTCCTTGTGCGCGTCAAGGAGAGCCTTGAAGATCCGGAGCGATTGGTTCTCGATCTCTGATCGTTCCGTTGGGTGCGCGAGTTACTGCGCGCAAGGAGGGTTGGTTGGACGCTGGCATTCTGTCTGCCGAAATCACCTGGCTAGCCTGGAGCGTTATTCTTCTGCTTGCGCATATTTTTGCGCAGGCAATGTCGTTGTCGAATGACAATGGTGTTTCCTACAATGCTGGCGCCCGCGATAAACCGGTGCGGACGTCAGCTATGACAGAGCGCCTGACGCGCGCTCTTCGCAACTTCCTCGAAACTTATGCCGCATTTGTAGCGCTTGCCCTTGCGCTTCAGGTCACCGGAAAGTCCGGCGGGCTGGGCGCAACTGGTGCTGCGATCTGGTTTTGTGCACGGGTAGCATATCTTCCGGCTTATGCATTTGGCGTTCCGTATCTGCGCTCGGTGATATGGTCCGTGTCGCTGTTCGGGTTGCTGCTTATGCTTTATCGATTGCTGGAGTGAGCGCGTGAGAGGCTGCCTTGCTAAACTGACGCTCACAGCATTGGCCATTTGCGCTATGACAGGGCAGGTGTTCGCCGCCTGTCCGATGGAACTCGCGGTTTACTCAGACAATACAGGCGCAGCGGGGATAGATTTTCGTCCGGCTGGCGAGAACGCAGTGGTGACCAATGCGTTTCGCATGGTTATGGATCAAGGTGTTGTGCTCGACGGTCAGGTGATGTGGACTGAACAAGAAGCGCGTCCCAATGCGATTGTCTCGCACAATTGCCCGGATGGCGACGTGACAGGAGAAGAGTATGCCGCATGCACATTGTGGCAGGGTGTCGTATATTCGGTCGATGAATTGGGTAAGGTCGGGCTTTTGCCGCTGGAAGGGGTCCCTGCACCGAAGCACCTGATTTTCGCTGATCTCGGAGGCGCGCTTCGAGCGTCGAGAGCATTCGGCGAGCAAAAATTTACGAAAGTTCCCTTTGATGTATTTGAGTTGAAGGGTTGTCAGGAATAGCGCGGTCCGACATGCCTGCGCATCGATTGAGAAGGTGATTTATGGCTTATGATGTTGTTGTGATCGGTTCGGGACCGGGTGGCTATGTTTGTGCAATCAAAGCTGCGCAACTTGGCTTGAAAGTAGCTGTCGTGGAAAAGCGCGACACGTTTGGCGGCACCTGCCTCAATGTCGGCTGCATTCCCTCCAAGGCGCTGCTCCACGCATCTGAAATGCTGGCAGAAGCAGAACATTCGTTCGATGCGCTCGGCATCGAAGTTGGAAAGCCAAAAGTCAATCTCCCGAAGATGATGGCGCATAAGGACACAACAGTAAGTGCCAATGTTGGTGGTGTGGCGTTCCTGTTCAAGAAGAACAAGATCGACAGCTTCCGGGGAATCGGAAAGGTGCTTGGACAAGGCCGCGTTGGCGTCACCGATGCAGACGGAAAGACCCAGGAAATCGAAACGGCAAATATCGTGCTGGCAACAGGTTCAGATGTTGCGGGTATTCCCGGCGTTCAGGTCGATATTGATGAGAGGGTCGTTGTTTCATCAACGGGCGCGCTTTCTCTTGAAAAGACACCGGAAAAGCTGGTCGTTGTTGGTGGTGGCGTTATCGGGCTTGAGCTGGGCTCGGTATGGGCACGGCTCGGCGCAAAAGTAACTGTCGTCGAATATCTGGACTCCATTCTTGGCGGAATGGATGGCGAGGTATCCAAGCAGTTCCAGCGTATGCTTGGCAAACAGGGGTTCGAGTTCAAGCTTGGCGCGAAGGTTACGGCGGTTGAAAGGGCATCCAAGGGCGCGAAGGTGACGTTCGAGCCGGTTAAAGGCGGCGACGCGGTTACGCTCGACGCCGATGTGGTTCTGATCTCAACCGGTCGTCGCCCCTATACCGATGGTCTTGGTCTTGAAGAACAAAGCATCGAGATGGAGCGCGGCCGCATCAAGACCGATGGTCACTATCGCACAAATGTTCCGGGGATTTATGCAGTCGGTGACGTTATCGCCGGACCGATGCTGGCCCATAAGGCCGAGGACGAAGGAATTGCCGTCGCTGAAATAATTGCCGGGCAAAAGGGTCATGTGAACTATGACGTCATTCCCGGCGTGGTTTACACCAGCCCGGAAATTGCATCAGTAGGCAAGACTGAAGAGCAGCTCAAGGCCGAAGGCGTGGACTACAAGGTTGGAAAGTTCCCGTTCACGGCCAATGGCCGAGCGCGCGCTATGCTTCACACAGATGGTTTTGTGAAGGTTCTGGCCGACAAACAGACCGACCGTGTGCTCGGTGTGCATATTCTGGGTTTCGGCGCTGGCGAAATGATCCACGAAGCTGCGGTCCTCATGGAATTTGGTGGGTCTTCGGAAGATCTTGCCCGCACATGCCACGCGCATCCAACTATGTCAGAGGCAGTGCGAGAGGCTGCCCTGGCTACATTCTTCAAGCCCATTCATATTTGAGTATGTGCTAGCGGCACCAGCCGCATAGTCGTTCGCCGGGGTCAGGCCAGCAGTCTGTGGAGGGCTGCTGGCCAAGTTTTTATGTTCGGTTGCTCTGCAGTATCATGGGGTCAACATTTCCGCCCCACCTCACGATGAAATAATTGTTGCAAATATATTCTTATAATCTAATATACTAAGATCGTTTGCTTGGGGCAAATGTCTTTGAAAATGAATGCATATTTCCCGACAGGATATCTCCCTGTTTCGGAATGATGGACTATTGGGGTAGTCATGCCGAAGAACAATATATTTGCGGAATTTGATACTGATAATCTGGACAGGCAATTGCCAGAATATGATCAGTTGCGGGGTGGAACCTATATCGATCAGTTGCTTGACGCTGAGAGAATTTTTCAGAACGAAAAATATTATCAGGTGAATGGTGAGTATTTTGATATTTTTGATATTGATAGAGTCCGTTTCAAGGATGCTCTAAAGAACTTTGTTCCCGAATCATTTGATGATTTCTTGCTGCCGGTAAATTCAAACAACCGTTATTATGAGGATAATTTCTCAGGATTTCGCAAATATGTTACGCAGATGCGGAAGGACTGGAAAGGCGACCGGGGGCGCGAGTATCAGAACAACCTTGAACTCGCAGAAAAAAATCAACTCAGGTATGGAGGGGCGCTGAAGAAAGCCGAAGTTGCCGAGCTGGTGAACGTGCAGCCCGCACCAAAAGGCGAGGTAATAGGCTCTGCTTTGGGGCACTTTTATCTTGGAAACTATGTCTATTCGGGGGATCAGGAAGCACCGCTGCCTAGAGCTGAAACGCCGGACCTGCTCGCCATTCAGGAAAGGGTAGTGCTCGAACGGTCGAACCGCCCGTTTGTGCGAGTCGCTGCCCATGAATGGTGGCCTCTGGAGACATACAACGCAGTGGCTCCAACAAAGCAGTTGGATGTGCCTGCAGAGGCGCCAGCATATTTGGAAGAGAGCTGGTCATACTCGCAAACATTGATTGGAAGACTGGACGATAAGAATCTCTATGGCGCTCCGGCGCCTGCAAGCGTCATTCATGGCAATGCGCCAGCGATCAACTTCGCTGCACATCTCGGCAATCTCGATAAGGCTCCCGCCATTTTGACGGGCCCTGGCATGTTGCAACTGCCGCCTGGAATGGTCCCTATTGAACCTGTTCTTCGGGAAGCGCCCGGCGGAATTGTTACGGCAATTGAGCCGCGTGCGAGGCGCGGCAGTGAAATCGACCCGATCCGCTTTGCACCGGATGAAATGTGGGAAACCAAAGAGGGTTACAGGGTCCGGTTGCAAGATGCTCGGGACGAATGGCAACGTGCGGCAAAATATTACCTGGAACAACGCGGTGCCGATCTTCCGCCCCAATTTGCGAAACCGACCTTCGGTGCGTTCAAGGATTTCCCGCAGTATCTGGAGTTCGCGGCGCAGCAGGGAGCGAAATGGCGGTTGCCTGCAAAAGTGCAGCTTGATAACGGCGAAGTCAGGCCGGTTAACCAGAATGCACGCAACTGGGAGGAGGCAGCCCGCGACGTGCTGTACTACAGCTATGGTCTCGGCAATGACTTTCCACTGCCGGCACCTCAGAAAGGGCAGTCTTTCCAGAATTATTTTGATGCCTCATTGGCGCGCTGGGAGGGTCCCGACGGCTATTCATTCCGGCAGGGAAAGTATTACGAAAGACTGTTGGCCGACGGAAGAATCCCGGATGCAAACATTACTTTCCAGAAGCTTAGCCCAGCTGATGGGTCGCTGATCTGGAAATTGTTCGGCGACGAGGAGACATTGTCGAGCCCAATCGTAAACCACGCTCCACAAGCTCAGCCTAAAATTGGTACACGCGAGATGCCAGGAAGGGCGTTGTTCCAGACAATGCCGTCTCCTGCAATTGGTGACAGCGACATCACTCTGTTCGACGCTTAGGGTTTGGTTGCATACGACTGCCGCACGACCGATCACGATATTCTGGCATCCGACGGTAACCAAAGCCGTCTGGATGCAGAGTATTGTGGGTGGCATAGGCGTGACATTTCTGCCTGCCGAAACAGTTGCATCCTTGGTGGTGACGTTCTGCAGAATCCGTGATATTGGCCGCGCAAGTTCGACAAATCGAACATTGTTTCCCATATTGCTGCTGCCATGACCTTTTCGCTCGACATCAAAGACGAATCTACGCGCGCATCGCTTGGTGCGCGTGCCTCTATGCCGGTTAAGGAATCGCTGGTCGGATTAACGCGCGAAGAAATGGCGGAGGCGCTTTCAGGAATTGGAATTCCTGAGCGCCAGATAAAGATGCGCGTTCAGCAATTGTGGCACTGGCTCTATGTTCGGGGTGTTTCGTCATTTGACGACATGTTCAACATCTCTAAGGATTTGCGGGCAACGCTGGCCAGGCATTTCAACATCGCGCGCCCGGAAATTGTCGAGGAACAGATTTCCAATGACGGAACGCGCAAATGGCTGTTCCGTTTTCCGCCGCGCGGCGCTGGTCGTCCGGTTGAAATCGAGACGGTTTACATTCCCGAGGAAGGTCGCGGGACGCTTTGCATTTCTTCGCAGGTTGGCTGCACGCTTACATGCTCATTCTGCCATACGGGCACGCAAAAGCTGGTGCGAAACCTGACGTCGGAAGAAATTCTGGCGCAGTTGCTGATAGCGCGTGATCGGCTGGGTGATTTTCCGGAGCGCGATACGCCTGACGGTGCAATCGTTCCGGCCGAGGGCCGCAAGATTTCGAACATCGTCATGATGGGAATGGGCGAGCCGCTCTATAATTTCGAGGCGGTCAAGAAAGCGCTCTTGATCGCGTCAGATGGCGATGGCCTGTCGCTATCCAAGCGCCGCATTACTCTTTCGACCTCCGGCGTCGTGCCCGAAATTCTCCGAACAGGCGAAGAGATCGGTGTCATGCTGGCAATTTCGCTTCATGCGCCAGATGACGATCTGCGTGATCTGCTTGTTCCGATCAATAAAAAGTATCCGCTTGAGCAATTGATGGATGCGTGCCGGAAGTATCCGGGTCTGTCCAATGCCCGACGCATTACTTTTGAGTATGTGATGCTGAAGGACGTGAATGACTCGCTCGATCATGCTCGGGCGCTGGTCAATCTGCTGAGAGGTATTCCGGCAAAGATCAATCTCATTCCTTTCAACCCGTGGCCGGGCACAAACTACCAATGCTCGGACTGGGAAACGATTGAGAAATTTGCCGACTACATCAACAATGCCGGGTATGCCTCGCCCATCAGAACTCCGCGCGGGCGCGATATTCTGGCTGCGTGCGGCCAGCTCAAATCTGAATCAGAGCGTCTCAAGAAGCACGAGCGTCTCGCGCTCGAAGCAATGATGATCGCGAACCACGGCGAAGCTTAGTCACTTCGCCTGTGTGGTCAGAATCTTGATTGCGAATGCCGAGAACACGCCGGCAAAAAGATAATCAACGATACGGGTAACGCGCGGGCTTTTGCGCAGCAGGGCGGCGAACTTGTCTGCCACGATGACGATTGGAATCGTTACCGGCAGTGAAAGAACGATAAACATCATACCAAGGAAGAATAGCTTACCCGGTGCGTTCGGATCGTGCGCCGATATGAACTGCGGCAGAAACGTCATGAAGAACAGGATGATCTTAGGGTTCATCAGATTGATGCCGAGTCCGGTCGCCCAATTGCGATAGAGCGAACGCGGGGCTCGGGGTGTGGCATCAGGTGCAAAAGCCGAGCCGTGCCGTATCGCCTGCCAAGCCAACCACACGAGGTAAACGGCACCGCCGATCTTGAGCGCCAGAAAGGCTTGAGGGGACGCGACAATCAACGCTGACAGGCCCAGCGCGACAAGCGTGGTGTGAATGACAATGCCGGTTAGCGCGCCGAACAGGCACGCAAAACCGGCGGAGCGTCCTTCTGACAAGGCGCGCCCAACGAATAGGGTCATGTCCGGACCTGGCGTGATCGAAATAATGAAGGTCGCGACGGCGAATTGCAGAATGGTCGGTAGATCGGGAATGAAACTCATTTGAGTGCCCGTGGAAAATTTTGTCGGTCTATGCCACATGCAAGCCGCGCTTGCATAGCTGATATGTTTGGCACAGCGCAGGGAATTGCGGTCCAGTGCAGACTGGCAACTTGCCCCTTTGTCCGTAAATCGCTAAAGCGCGGACACTATAGTTTCCAGATTTGTTGGGGTCTCAAGAATGGCGAAGCCAAAAGACGTCAAGAAGGTGGTGCTTGCCTATTCCGGCGGGCTCGACACTTCCATTATTCTCAAGTGGCTGCAAACAGAACTCGGAGCGGAGGTCGTAACCTTTACGGCTGATCTGGGCCAGGGTGGTGAGCTGGAACCGGCGCGCAAGAAGGCCGAGCTGCTTGGCATCAAGGAGATTTATGTCCGCGATGTGCGCGAGGAGTTCATCAGGGAGTTCGTGTTCCCGATGTTCCGCGCAAATGCGCAATATGAGGGCGTTTATCTGCTGGGCACTTCAATTGCGCGTCCGCTGATTTCAAAGCATCTCATTGAGATTGCCAGAGATACGGGCGCCGATGCCATTGCGCACGGTGCGACCGGCAAGGGCAACGATCAAGTGCGCTTTGAGCTTTCGGCCTACGCTCTGAACCCGGACATCAAGGTTATCGCTCCGTGGCGCGACTGGTCGTTCAAGTCCCGAACGGACCTTCTGGATTTTGCGCGCGACCATCAGATTCCGATTGCGAAAGACAAGCAGGGCGAAGCGCCATTTTCGGTTGACGCCAATCTGTTGCACTCCTCGTCTGAAGGGAAGGTGCTGGAAGATCCGTGGCAGGAGCCTCCGGAATATGTCTACCAGCGTACCATTTCCCCAATGGATGCGCCTGACGCGGTCACTGAAATTACCTTGACGTTCAAGAATGGCGATCCGGTCGCTCTGAATGGCAAGGAAATGTCTCCGGCAATGCTTTTTGCCGCGCTCAATGATCTCGGTCGCGACAATGGAATTGGTCGTCTTGACCTCGTGGAAAACCGGTTCGTCGGCATGAAGTCGCGTGGTGTTTATGAGACGCCGGGCGGCACCATTTTGCTGGTGGCGCATCGCGCGATGGAGTCGATCACGCTGGATCGTGGTGCGGCCCATCTCAAGGATGAGCTGATGCCGCGCTACGCAGAGCTGATTTACAATGGGTTCTGGTATTCGCCTGAGCGTGAAATGTTGCAGGCGCTGATCGACAAGAGCCAGCAAGATGTTGAAGGCGAAGTTCGCCTCAAGCTCTACAAGGGCAATGTGATCGTGACGGGCCGACGTTCGCCGAAATCGCTTTATAGCGACGCGCTGGTAACGTTTGAGGATGATCGCGGTGCGTATGACCAGAAGGACGCTGCAGGCTTTATACGCCTCAATGCGCTTCGGTTGCGCACCTTGGCTGCTCGTGACCGCAATAGCTGATAGGTCAAAATTGTATGAGCGTCACCCTCGGGCTTGTCCCGAGGGCCCCGATGATAGCCACCGAATGCCGTAGATTCTCGGGACAAGCCCGAGAATGACGGGTTTGGAGGTATTGTACGCGGGCTGATTTTTTCGCCAATCAATAGAAAAAAGCCGGCTTCGTGCCGGCTTTTTTGTCGAAAGTGCCCGAGATTAGCGCCCGTCTATCTCAGCGCCGATAACAGCGATGGCGCGCTGGTAAACGCTGGCTGCGTTCCAGCCCTGAATCGCTGCGAAATTTGGTTGTCCCGGCTGGTAACCCGCTCCTGGCTGCCAGCCATGGCCGCGCAGGAAATTGGCTGTTGATGCCAGTGCATCTGCCTTGTTCCGAAGGTCAACGCGGCCATCGCCATCACCGTCAACGCCGTAGCGCAACACATTTCCGGGCAAAAACTGCGTATGACCAACTTCGCCGTGCATGGCGCCTACCGACGAGGTGCTCAGCGAACCCTTGTCCACGAGCTTTAGCGCGGCAATTGCGTGTGGCTTGAAATAGTCGGGACGGCGGCAATCATAGGCAAGCGTCGTAATTGCAGAAATGGTGTTCTGCTTGCCCATATATCCCCCAAATCCGGTTTCCATTCCCCAGATAGCAACGAGAGGCCCTGCCGGAACGCCATAGCGACGCTCCAGATTTGCAAACAGGGCAGCGTTGTTCCGCTTCATCTGTTTGCCCTTGGAAATGATTGCCGAAGCGCCGCGCTTTTGCATGAAGGCTTCGAATGAAAGCTTGAAGCTCTTCTGGTTCCGATCAGCGTTGATGGTCGCTTTCGCATAGCTGGCACCAGCCAGGGCAGACAGGCCCTTATTGCCAACGCCTTGCGCTGCCGCCTGCTGCGCAAAGTCCTGCTTCCATTGTTCAAAGCCGGAACCGGTATTGCCGCATTCGGCTGCAATCGCGCTTTGGCCCGTGGCGGCCAGGATTGCGGCGGCCAACATCATGCTTCTGGCACGTACTGCCATTTTGCGTCTCCTGAAATTAGATGCTCTTGTCGAATATGGCGGCACACAGGCCGTATTGTTCGGTTCACACACAACGTCGTCGCATGGCTTACATCGAAGAAGCTGGCCACAATCAAGCGATTTATTCGGTTTAACGGGATCAAACGCGTTCAATTCGCTGAGAGTGTTGTCCATGCAACTCGTCCAGACCTGATTGACCTGTCAGTAACCTGAATTCGTCTAACAATCGTTGATACGCCGAAATTTGGATCATCCACGCATGAAAAGCCCGGCCTTCGAAGTGTATCGCTCCAGTCAGACGCGACCCGTGACGATCTGGCGGGTATTGCTGGGTTTGCTGATAATTGGAGTATGTTGGCTTGCAACTTCGGTTCTTGCCGGTCTGCCAGCTCTTCTTGGTGCAGATACAGATGTTGCGACTTACTTTGCTTCAAGACTTGGAACGTTGATTACACTGGCAAGTTTTGCGGGAATCTGGATTGGCGTGTGGATCGCAAGCCGCCTCATCCACAAAGAGCCGCTCGCAGATGTGCTTGGGGCAACCGGACGGCTGAATTACCGCGACTTTGCGAAGGGGTTTGCTGCTGTCGCAATTACCTCTCTTCTGTCCGAAATATTGATCTACGGCCTTGAACCGCGTTTTGAACGTACCGATCTGCCTTTTGCAACATGGCTGATTTTTGCTATCCCCGTTCTGGCATTTTGCTTTGTGCAAACGTCCGCTGAAGAATTGCTGTTCAGAGGCTATCTGCCTCGCCATCTGGCAAACCGCTTCCGTAGCCCCTGGGTCTGGGCGCTATTGCCGAGCGTCGCCTTCATTTGCCTGCATTTGTCGCCGGGAATGCAAGCTTCACAAATCCTGCTGGTAACGGTGAGCATCGGGATTCTAACCGCTCTGATGATGTTTACGGTTTGGCTCACGGGCAATCTTGGCGCGGCCTTCGGCATTCACATGGGCAATAATCTGTTCAGCTTTGCGTTGGTCGCACATCAGGAAGAGTTTTCCGGTCTCGCACTGTTCCGCGGCGTTCCGGTGAATGAACCGGGCATGAGCGGTTGGTTCGCTTTCTCGCTGGTGGCAATTGGCGTTGTTTGCGTGAGTTTGACGGCGCTGCTTCTTCTGCACGCGCGCTCGCCACTCAGAATATCAAACGGAAGTTGACTTTCGAGGCGAATTGCTATGTAAGCACGGCAATTCAGCGACGAGTTAAAACTCCGAGCCGCCGACCGGGACCCGTAAAGGTATAAAAAGATCCCGGAGGCCAACACCCGGCAGCGCGATGCGCCCCCGGGTGCTTTTTGGTTTTGGCGTCTGGTTGTCCTAGCTCGTCGGGAACCCTACTTCTCGGGCTTGCGCCAGAGACAAGGAAGATTTGGATGTTTGAATCACTTCAGGAACGCCTGGGCTCTATCCTGAACAATTTGACGGGGCGCGGTGCGCTCTCCGAGGCCGATGTTTCTGCTGCCCTGCGTGAGGTGCGGCGTGCGCTGATTGAGGCCGATGTCCAGATAGACGTCATTCGCTCGTTTGTGGACAAGGTGCGCGCCAAGGCTGTTGGCGCGGAAGTGCTGAAATCCATCAAGCCGGGGCAGATGGTCGTCAAGATCGTCCATGACGAGCTTGTTGAGATGCTGGGTGCGGAAAGCGCGGTTGTAGACCTGAATGCACCTGCGCCGGTCGTCATTATGATGGTTGGCCTGCAGGGCTCCGGCAAGACGACGACTTCCGCCAAGATTGCGAAGCGGCTGAACGAGAAGCAGGGCAAGAAGGTCCTGATGGCGTCTCTCGATACACGTCGCCCTGCCGCTCAGGAGCAGTTGCGCCAGCTCGGCGAACAGATCGGGGTTGCCACCTTGCCGATCGTTGCCGGTCAAGGACCGGTTGAGATTGCCCGCAGGGCTGTCCAGGCTGCCAAGCTCGGTGGACACGATGTCATAATCCTCGACACGGCTGGCCGCACGCATATTGACGAGCCGCTGATGGTCGAGATGGCCGACATCAAGAAGGCCTCGAACCCGCACGAAATTCTGCTGGTAGCAGATTCGCTGACCGGTCAGGACGCGGTGAACCTTGCCACCAATTTCGACAGCCGCGTTGGCATCACAGGCCTTGTGTTGACGCGTATGGATGGCGATGGGCGCGGCGGTGCTGCCCTGTCCATGCGCGCAGTGACAGGAAAGCCGATCAAACTCATCGGCACCGGTGAAAAGATGGATGGGCTGGAAGAATTCCACCCCAAGCGCATTGCCGACCGCATTCTCGGCATGGGCGACATTGTTTCGCTTGTTGAAAAGGCTGCCGAACACATCGACGCTGAAAAAGCGGCGGCGATGGCGAAGAAAATGCAGTCGGGAAAGTTCGATCTCGAAGACCTCGCCGACCAGCTTAGCCAGATGCAAAAAATGGGTGGCATGGGCGGCTTGATGGGAATGATGCCGGGTGTGGGCAAGATGAAGGACCAGATGGCGGCGGCAGGGCTGGATGATTCCATGTTCAAGCGCCAGTTGGCGATCATTTCTTCCATGACGAAAGCTGAACGGGCCAATCCGGATATTCTCAAGCATAGCCGCAAAAAGCGCATTGCTGCAGGCTCCGGCACGGATGCGGCCGAAATCAATCGCCTCCTGAAGATGCATCGCGGCATGGCTGACATGATGAAAGCCATGGGCGGCAAAGGAAAAGGCGGGGGCATGATGCGCCAGATGATGGGCGGCCTCGCCTCGAAAATGGGTCTGGGCGGCATGGGTGGTATGCCGGACCTTTCAAAAATGGACCCCAAGCAGCTTGAAGCGCTTCAGAAGCAGGCGCAGGCCGCAGGCTTGGGCAAAGGTATGCCTGGCGGGCTGCCCGGCCTTGGTGGTGGCGGGCTTCCGGGCCTGCCGGGTGGAATGAAATTGCCGGGTCTTGGCGGCCCCGGTGGTCTGCCGGGCCTCGGCAAAAAGAAGTGAGGGGTAAGGATGACGGCTGAGCAAGACGATGTGGAACGTGCGCGGGTGCTGCTGAAAGAACTCCGCGCTTCGATCGATAATATTGATGCCGCGCTGGTTTATATGCTGGCCGAACGGTTTCGTTGCACTGAAGCCGTGAGCCATCTCAAGACGCAGCACAATTTGCCACCTGCCGACAAGGTTCGCGAAGCTGAGCAAATTGCCCGGCTGCGGCGGCTAGCCGAGGATGCGCGCTTTAACCCGGACTTCGTGGAGAAGTTCCTCAATTTCCTGATTGCCAATGTGATCCGGCATCACGAGGCGGTCAACGAAGGAAGAAGAGACGCCGATCTCGTCAACCGATGAGAGCGGAATAAGAAACAACTGGATCAAGTCTTTTAGGAGAATAGAATGTCACTGAAAATTCGTCTTTCGCGCGCTGGCGCGAAGAAGCGCCCATACTACCACATCGTTGTTGCTGACGCTCGCTCGCCGCGCGATGGCCGTTTCATCGAGGCAGTTGGCTCGTGGAACCCGACTTTGGCCAAGGATGCCGAGCGCGTGAAGCTGGACACTGACCGCGTTCAGCATTGGCTGGCTCAGGGTGCACAGCCGACCGACCGCGTTCTGCGCTTCCTCGATCAGGCTGGCGTGGCCAAGCGTCCTTCCCGCAACAACCCGACCAAGGGTGTTCCGGGCAAGAAGGCACAGGAACGCGTAGCGTTGCAGAAGCAGGCTGAAGAAGCTGCGGCAGCGGCTGCTGCTGCGGCGGCCGAAGCGCCTGCTGAAGAAGCTGCTGCTTCCGAATAAGCTCAAGCAGACTCGCTGTTTGCGAAAAGGCGGGCTTCGTGCCCGCCTTTTTTGTTGCTGGGCTTAAGCGCATAGGTAAGCAAAAAGCTTGGCTCCACCTTGTCTGCAATTCGAAAGCTATAACTTGGTCTGAAGCGCTCCAAGGCGAAGCGAAATGTTTCGGTGGATAATAATGTTGCGCGGAGCAGCCAGTGTAAGAAATATATTGTATTTTAATTATATACATATATATATTTTCAGTCCCAGGTAAATCTCCTGGGTTTGGAAGAGGGTTGGAGGGACCGCTTTCATAAAGTTCAATCCTCGTTGAGGTTCGAAGTTTATGCCAACTAGCAATGCAGTTAGTCAAAAGACCACTACTATTAGCAAGGCAGATAAATCGGGAGGTTCGATGTATCAGTCTATGCAACCAGCATATCTATTTCCGGAAACGGCTTTACGTCACCACTTGTTCGGCGGGATTGATCTTGCGCGCCAGCAGGGCGGGGGATGGCTTCCTTTGTCACCTGAGGAGCGCGCTGAAATGTCGAAATCACAATTTGCAGAGTCGAATCTCCCCGGGCCAGCAGGGCTAATGTCGCCGGAGGAATTTCAAAACAATCGTTTGCCAAAGGTTGAGTATATCTGGCGAGGCGCAATGATAAATGATCAGGAGCTCAATCCTGGCGTGATCGAAAAGGCGGTTGGGCTATTTCACAACCATGATGATCGGTCTACCTGGCGCACGGTGGCACACAAGGCGTTTGTTGGCCGTTTCTTCGATATCCCGGATGAATTTGGTATTCCTGACCCGGAGGGCTTTGGTTCATTCCGTGATTATCTGAATGGCGCCTGGCAACGATGGGCGGGTCCGGAAGGTAGGGCTTATCGTGATCAAATGCCTTATATGTATCGTCCGGACGAACCCCTGGTTCCTGCTTACGACATGCCTAAGTCTATAGATAGCGGTAGCAGCGCATACAGCCCGGTTCAGAGTGTGTATGCAGAAGGAAACGCCGTCGGCGCTCAGCATGTGCCGGCTTACTACGATGATGAGAACTGGACTGTAGAGGATGAGTACGCGAACAACTACGGCAGCGGAGTGTCGTTGCCGCGTCAGCAGTTCGTAAAATCCATTCATTCTAACCTGCATCAGCACAATGGGCCTTACGGGGGCTTCCGGCAGTCGCTTGGCAGCTACTTCGATCTTTAGGGCTATCCAGCTCAGGCCGGTGATTAAATGAGATGTGCGCCGACACCGGCGCGCATCTTTTACGCATTTGTCCGGCCCGTTTCATTTCGTGCTCGCAAACAAATCCTGCTTGGCGGTTGTGCGCGTCTGCATTCCCGATGGTGACCGCAATATTCAGTATTGTTCGCAGCCAAATAATAGGTTATATATTAGAAATATAGAATATTGCATGGGGCTGCAATGTGGGGGTCGTCTGTTCATCTCGTGAGGGGTGAGCTGGCGTATTGCGCGTGCCGTCCCTTCAGTTTGGGGACATCTTATAATGCCTGGAAGTGACATCCTACCAAGTCGACGTGACATTCTGCCAAATCAAAGGCTGATCGCTTCCATGTATGGAGGAAGCGGTGATCATTTGGGCCAGTTTCAGGCTGAACCGCCGGTTCAGTTTCAGCAACCGGTTCAGGTTGAACCGCCGGTTCAGCTTCAGCAGCCACAAGTGCAACGGCCTGCATTTTTTAAGAAGGGTCCAGATGGCAAGGTCGTTGAATGGGATCTGCAACAGGATGCTGACCGCTATTTTCAGTTTGGGCCAAAGCCAAGTCTCGACCAGGTGCCGCTGAACACGGTTTTCTCCCAAGGACAAGTCATTCCCACGCAGTTCGTTCCTGTTGACGGGATAGCGATCCACAAGAAAGATGCGCAGGCTCTGGAAAAATATGCGGATGCGAACGGCTACGTCCGTGCTGCTGACGTTCCACAATTGTGGAATTGGGCTGCAAACACTGTCTGGGGGAATCTGGGTATTCCGCCGTTTTTCGGTTTCAAAGAGTTCTATCCCGGCCAGCCGCAATCCTTGCAGGCGCTCATTCAGAATCGGGTCGATCAATGGTGGGGGGATGCCGGGGCAAATTCCAGACGCGGTGCCTTCGTGGGCGTCACGGGTGGTGCCGTTGGTAAATAACGCGCCAGCAAATGTATCCCTTTGGGACCGGTTCGTGGCCTGGATTTCTTGATTTAGCGCGGCGGAGTTTCTTCGCAACGAAGGGACCCCGCCGTTCTCGATTTTAAGAGCTCATTTTAAAACGTCGATCTTCGCGCGTACCGGATAGATTCTCGTCACGAATGGGCTGCAAGGTTCCAGATTCTGACCCAAGACCAGACAACCAGGATCAACCCGATCCCTCCCGTTTACAGGGGATCGAAACTTCACACAGCCAGATTTTTGTCCAGCACGTTCAGTCTGCTGCACAGCAGAACATTCCTTTAATCAGTAGAGAAAGACGAATGCCTAATTCAGTTCAAATTCCGCAAAACAGGACCGCTCCGCAAGTTGTTGAGCTGGATACTCTCAACGGCTTACCAGTCCCCCAGCTTACCCAGCAGCGTGGAGACACGTTCTTCTTCGCAATTCCGCCGAAACCTGAGGAAACCGCGTTGAGGACGTGGTTAGATCGGCCTATGGACCGCGTTATCTCTGCGAGTCTTGCAAACTATCAAGGTGCAAATGACGCCACGAATCTGACATTGGGTCAGATCAGGGCCAGCGATCTGTATCAGGAGCAGACGAATTCGCCGCTGAGCGCCAACCGTGCTAATTGGCCCGCGATGCTTCGCGAATTGCAAAAGGAGTTCAACATTCCGGCAGATTTAGGCATCCCCGAGCCTACGGCGCATGGGAGCTTCGACCGTTATCGGGACCATTACCTGAAATCCTGGCTTGGTCCGCTCGGCAAGGCTTACAACCACGGAGCGTTTAGCGCAAACATAGCGAATTCGACCCGACCTATCGTCAAGATAGAGAACTATTCAGTTCCGGGCGAAGAATCGTGGATCACCTACGCCGTCAATTCTTACAAGGGCGCTTGGTCGGATCAGCTTGATGAATACAGGAAATTGTTTGGTGTCCCGCTCACATTCCAGCGCCCGAATTTGGCGGACTATGGCACGTTGGAGGCATACGTTAATGCCGATTTCGGCAATTGGTGGGGGCCAGCCGGAACGGATGTTCGGTCTGATCGGTTTCGTTCAATAGAACCTGCAAAGCCAGGTGAGCCGGTCGCGCTGCTGCTTGATGCCCGCATCGGAGGTCAACCTGCTAAAGCTGTCATTCAATCAGATGCTGGAAACCCAAGGCTTCAGGCTGAGATGGCAACGCAGCGTGCAAGCATGGTCAATGCCCGGCTGGATGAAACCGATATGCCAACCGGCGACGGCTTCGAGCGGCACCAATGGGGCGAGCTGGCCGTCAGTTTTTATAGCGATACTTTGGGAGAGGACAAAGTGCCCTTCTTCAAGGCAATCGCTGCGAAATTTGACATGCAGAGACGCCAGCCAGCAAACTTCAAGGAATATGCTTACAAGATTTGGGACGCCTGGCGCGGAGAAGAGGGTGCTTTGTTCCGAGCTAACAGAGTTCTGACTAATGGTGGAGCATCTATTGGCAAAGTAATAACTCGTGAGCCGGTAGCCCAAATTGGTGCGACCATTTTCGTGCCGGCAGGTCACGGGCGTATGAGCATGGAATCCATGACCGATAACGAGGGCACCCGTGTGTTGGCGCCGGGCACTGACACAAGGCTCTTGCAGGCAGCTTTCGAAGCCGAAAAGACGCGAGCGCAACAGTTTAATCTGATCAGAAAAACGCGCCCGAACCTAGCCCCTGATATTTATAGGATAGATCCGGAAGGGAATCTGAATCCTGCGAGTTGGCCAGTTTTGACAAAGAAGATTTTGCTAAGCCACGGCTTTCCCGCCGAATTGGTAAACAAACTGGATACAAATCCTTATCTTAAAGAGAATTTGCCTAATTTTGCGAGGTATGTTACGCGTCCATACACTGGTGTTTTACTTGAGGAATACCTTGGGCCAAAGGATGTGGGTTTCATTGATAGTTTTACTCTTTCCCAGAAGGCTGCAGGTATCGTATATGATACGGAATTTGACTTCACATGGGACATGCTTCAAGCTTGGAAGGGCGATGAAGGTGCCTTGTTCCGCTCCGTGCGCCGCTTGGAAGATGCAGGAATTCCTGTTCTGAAGCCGGCGTCAACGGTTCCGACTGAAAATCGTGGGGTTACGCTCAGTGCCGGTCACACCACCGCAGCCGGCCCCTTCAGGCCCGCTGATAAACAAATTGATGCGCTTGTCGTCAAAGTGCCTGCAGATGGAGGTGACCGGCGCGTTGCTCTTTTGCGGGAGCTTGGTCTGGTCAATGGAAATTCGGAAGTTGCTATTGACTACTTGCCGGACGAGTGGAACGTTGCCCAATGGCGGTATCTGGCACCATTAGGGGTGCCGAACGTTCGTTCCGATGCAGGTTCGGCGGGATATGTTCCAGAACCGACTTCCTTCAAAGAACACCTGCTTCAAAAATACAACGCTTGGATGATCAACATTGACCAGCAGCCGATTGATCCAGCCGTAGAAAATCAGCTCTCCCTCGATGATATTAAAAAAATAGCCTGGCCTGGCTTCGAAAATCAGGAGCCCGTTCTACAGGAACCACAGTCGGTCCACCTGAACGAAGGTTCAAGAATTATGCAGGTCAGACAGGCTGCAACCCAGCAAACACTTCTCAGAAGCTGGGTGCAACAGGTGCCGCAAGTTGACCGGGCGTCAAAGTATAATTTGTTATATTCTTCGCAGATAATGGGAAGGAATCTGATCCCCAGCAATGAATTCATGGCAGGCTATGTTAATGCCCCGCAGCAAATCATCCAGCCAGAAGCCCTTCCTGAACCGGTGTTGCCGGCCGCGCTTCGGGTTCAGATGCACGATGTTATGGAACCGCGAAACTACACGGAAGCGGTGCCAATAGATCCTGCAAAGTTCGTGGAGCTATATCCAGACTACGGACTTCAAAAAGGCGAAGCGGTCCCAATGGCCGCGCTCAGGTATGAGTGGCCGTTGCACGCTCAGCTATTCTGGCGTCGCAAACTCGTTGACGAGCGGTTTCCTTTCGAGGAGCCGCAGGCTTCAGAAAGGTTTGATGACTATGTGAGCCGCCGTATCGAAGATTGGAACACTTACGGGCATGAAAATTTCAAAGCCATCTCTGCCGCGAATGGTCAGCCATATGCGCCCTATTTGGGTGACTGGGGCAATGAGGCATCTCAAGAGCAGGCCGCGCTTTCCCAATCTTACAACACAATCGACCCGAGAATTCGCCAGAGTTTACCATTTGAAGAAGGCCAAAGGCTACCTTCAATCCCGGAAGAACCGGGGCTAGTAGACCAGGGTGTCGTTGGGCAACCTCCACAACAGTCTGTCTTGGCGCAAAGTCAGGTGCGCTTCAATTCCGGATATGGATTCTGGCCAGACGTGCCGAACCCAAGTCGGATTTTGCAGCAACCCATTATTGTGCAGCAACCAAGTGACACTCTCACTGAATCGCTGGTTGTTTCTCAGGTTATTCCCGGCGACAGAATCCCATCCGTAATTCCGCAAGGAATGGGCGGTAGTAGCGGCGCCGTGCGGACGAGTGTCATCCAGACGGTTAGCTATGAACTCAGCCAGTCCATCAATCCCATTCCGCTGCCCGAACAACAGTTCAGCGCAAGCGGGTTTGACTTAAACGGGTACAACAGAGATGGGTATGACAGACAAGGATTTAACAGAGATGGCTATAACCGAGATGGATTGGACGCAAATTATAGATATGCAATCCCAAAGCGGCAGCTGCCGATGAACCTGAGAGTGCGGCACAATGTTGCCGATCCGGCCTCTTACACGGAAGCAAGGCCGACTGACCTGGCAGAATTCCGCACACACAATGGGGCTGTCCAGGTGGCTGAGGACGGCTTGGTTGATATTGAAATGCTGCGGCATGAATGGCCGTTGCATGCTCAATTATTCTGGCGTCGGGCCGGTGTCGATGAGCGCTTTGATGTCGACAACCCAAATACTTTCGCCGGTAATTTCAACGATTATGTGGAGGCGCGAATTCTCGGCTGGAACGGCCAGATTGGCGCTGAGAAGGAAGGCTTCTTGCTGGCATTCGAACAGCATGTGCTGCGCCATGTACTGGATCTGGGAGACGGCGAGGGGGGCGAGGCCTATCCGGACAAAATGGTGCATTCAGCTCCCCTCATTCAGCCTGTCGTGCAGTCTCAAATTGGCGGTGTCCCTAACACAGGGAGCCACATTCCCGCGGGTGGAGCTTCTCAAGTTCTCCAGCCCAACGTGAGCCGCATTTCGGGGCAGTCCATCGTGCAGTCTCAAATTGGAGATGTTCCTGATACATGGCCGGGCATCATAGGGAGCCAATTTTTCGCGGGTGAAACTCGTCCAGCGGTCCAGCCCAACGTGAGCCAGATTTTGCGGCAGCCCATCGTGCAGCAACCAAATGGCACTCTCACTGACTCGCAGGTTGTTGTTCAGTTTAATCAGGAGCCCGTAAGGCAATCCGGAATTAGGCCTGGCAACAGTCAGTTTCAGCAGCAGGTGGTGAACGGCAGCAGCATAATTTCTGGTCAAATCAACGACTCAGTCCGCGATCCTATCGCGGTCCCGGCGTTTCAAACTGGTCTTCGCGGGGGGCAATCCGGCCAACCAAATCAGATACAGCCAAATCCCCAGGCGCAGCCGAGCGTAAGCGTGATCAGGCAAAGCCAGGAGATCAACGCACAGGGGCGGCGAAACAGTGTGGTAGTCCAAAGGGTTGAAGTCGTCGGGCCGTTAGGAAACCAGTTGCCGGCAAACGCGTCCTTCTGGGACAGGTTTGTGACCTGGCTCTGCGGCTAATCCTGCATTGAGAATAAAGTGCCGGGGCGAGAACCAGCCCCGCCATTTTCATTTCGGCCGCCCTGACAGGCCAATCAGGCACATAAAAATATATGTTGTAAAAATATTAGCGAGCACTTATATATAAGCCACTGCAACGTGGCTTGGGGAAGCGAGATGCAGCGAAACATCGCATATTTGGCGATGTCCGGCGCTCGCTGATATTGGGGAACTTGATTATGCCAACAAATGATAGCCCACTTCCGCGTCGGATGAGTGTGTCTGGCGAACAGTCGAACGGCGTTCAAGCTGACGACTCAATTATGTTTGATGATGAGGGGGAAGGTACGTTTTTTGACAATCTTTCCGAGGTGGAAAGTCAGATTCTGGAAGGTTCTTATCAAGAGGGCGGGTCATTCCATGTTCCGTTTACGGGATTTGCTGAGCTTTCGCTATCCGAAATCGATAGCTTTGGGTCGCTACGTGGTTTGGAAGATCCTGTTCAAGTTAAAATACGAAAAATGACTCCTTCTGTTCTATGGCCGATGAACCATGGTCCCAATGTTGGCCGCCCAGGGATAAGTTTATACGACTTGGGGGAGGGAAATGGATGGCAGTGGGGGGTCACAGATTCGCAATACGCGGCAATGGTCTGGACAGAGGGTAGTAGAGTTTCAGAGGGCGATCAGTTCGGCGAAGCTGCCAATCCTGCACAATTTAGTCAGGTATATAGTGTCGATCTTTCTTTAGCTCCTGAATATGTACTTGAATCGAGGCCAGCCAGTAATTTGGATCAAAAGGATGCTGCATTAGAAGCGTACCTTGGATTTGGTGAACTCACCGATGAGCAAATCCGTCAAAAGAAGATCATAAATTATAGAGAGTATTACTTTCAAAAGAGATACGATATCAAAGATGTAGCGTTATTGAAAAAAAATAATAAAGTTTTTGAAGGGTATCGGTGGCCTCAGGACTTGGATCCTCCCCAGTTGCAACAGTCCCTGATTGATAGAAGTTATGGGGAGGAGCTTTTTCTATCAATTGCTCGTACAAAGGAAGAAGATGCTCTGAAGTACGAAGGGTTGCATTTCGTCGAGCCTCATACAGGCGCGAACTTCAACGTACTGCCACGGGACATAGTGAGTCCGGAATTGTCGAACACCTCTTGGGTGAATGAAGCTTCAATTGTTCAATTTTATGAACCTTCCATAGTCAAGTCGTCTGTTTCGGGAAGGGGCGTTGCAGATCGTTCGAGCTATTTTGGGGATTCTTCAGATATGGAAGAGTCGATTATTGCTTTCTCGGATGATCCATTTGAGGTGTCCTCAGATGTTTCGTCGATTTTCAGTGACGACAGTTTTGAAAGTGATAGGGGTTCAACCGATTCATGGGCATCTTGGGTGGGGCGCTACCAAAGTGAGATCAGTGGTGCGCAGATCCATCAGATGCCGCCGGAAATTCCGCCGCTGATGAATCTGTCAGCGATCGGCAGATATGAATCTGATGTTGAAAAAGACCTGCTTAGTCCGCGCTATTCTGGAACCAATGATAGTTACCGGTCAGATTTTGTGTCTTACACGTCGAGCCAGCATGGTGTTGGTACAAACTACAATAGTCCGCTCAAACCAAGTCAGGGCTCTATCATTGTTGAAGAAACGCGAGTCGTTCGCGGGGGATTACCGTTATATGATGCGGGGCAGGGCAGTCTTATCAGCGCGCAGAGCCAGCAGCCAAATTTGGTCAGCACACACATGAATATAGGGTATGTGCCTAATCAGGGGCCGGTTCAGCAGATCGCTGATGCGGGGCGGCTCGCCGAGTATCTGGGGGCCAAAGCCCCTTGGTACGTAAGGGCTTGGACATGGCTCAGCACCTGACGCAAGGTTGATGGCAGGTTTCGAATATATTCGCAGGGCCCGAGCGAGGCCCTGCTATTGAGTTTCCATTTCATAGCACGGTCGCAGTGGGCAAATGCCGAAGGCTTTTCTCAGATAGTATTTAAGCGACTAATATTTAAGCAGCGAGGATTTTGAACAATGCCGGGCTTCGATAATTTGAAACCTAATTCGTCCACACTGCCTATAACTCAACAGCAGAACCCAACCGGGCAAGCGCCAATCAGGGCGACCGCTGTTCAGGAACTCCGGGACTTGGGGCCCCGGGGTGCGCCAGAACGTACCTGTATATTATGGTGACGTACCAGGTACGGCACCAGTTCCGACGGGACCGATGCAAGACTCTGTTTTTCCGGTGGCTCAACAGAATTTGGTGCAGGTGGAGGTCCAATCTGGCTTGGGCAGCGACGATAATCTTTACGAGAGTCAAGTCTTCGATGACAGCCAGGTGGTTCAGAGAGATTTGAATCAGTTTGCGGTCCAAAGGGTCGAGTTTGTGTCAGAGCCTGAGGATAAGATTGAATTCGTTTCCCAGATGAGCAGAGCCGAAATGCTCGCTCGTCCAACGAGAGAAGGGTATAACGCGCTATGGAACAGATATATGGTGCAGCCCCAAAATCAGGCACCGCAGCCTGTGCAGGTCATTAAAACGACACACATCACGACTTCGTCCGCCGAGCAGGGCGGCAGCCTGGTCATCAAAACCGAGATTCAGCAGTCTGTGAGCCAAAATGATTGGCTCACACAAGCCTTGGAACAGATCAATTCGATAGACAACAATGCCGATAGCCTTGAGACAATGCGGGCCAAGTGGCAACTGAAGAAGAAGGTTTTGGATTATCAGAATAACTATATGACAAACGCGAAACGCGATTATCAGATATCGAGGGAAAGACAAGAATACCTGAGATATGAGGCTGAAAATCCGCCTGCCAGGATGGTGCAGGTTAACGATCGCTCCGCATTGGACACTAGCTTGATCCTGCACGCGCAGGCCCCCTCGGGTTATTATTGGCAGGGACTGGGCCAGCACGATACGTTGCACCAAGGAGATTTATCGCAGGTGCCGCACTTTGGGCCGTCCATCGTAGACGTTACTGTTGTCTCTCAAATTCAGGAGTTGCAAGTTCCTGGATTTCAAAGTCAGCAACTACAAAATAGCCAAATCCTTTCAGATGGTTCCGACTCTATATTAGAAGATGATGCTAGTGAGCTTCCCGCTTTCCAAAACATCGCCGTCCGGGCACCGGGACGCGTATTTGAGCAGCAGATCGTTGTGAGTAAAATCGCGACTGTCCCGCAACCTGTTTTGCAGCCAGTCCCGGCGCCTGTGCCAGTCAAAGTCTCGCAAAACTTTGCTACGAACAATGTTCATCAGTATGCGCCTGTTCCTGTTCCTCAGATGGTCCCTATGTCGCCTTTTTCTACGTTCTTTAACTTTTTCAAATAAGTAGAACTTAGAAAAAGCGGATAGAAGCTGCGTCTTCTAGCCACAGATACTACGAATTGCACCCAGTATAGGTGCCTAATAAGAACAGGTGAAGCGTATATAATGCCAAGTATGCATGTTATAACACAGATTGATGTATTTAATAATAATACCAATAGAAACGACTATCGAAATTTGGTGGATTATGAAAGAGATTCATCAATAAATCGTATTGATTGGCACGCAGTGGCGCAGGAGCGAGCAAGCTTTATTCCTTCAGACTTTTTCCAGCCTCAACCCGCTAATGAAGACAATAATTTCTACGATTATTTCACGAGACACCTTGATGCCTGGTTTGGTGTTAACGGTGAAAAGGCTGGCTCAAGGTATCGCCTGGCGCATTGGAGCGGCATTGATGGCTATAACGAAGAACGGGATTTGGAAATCGGCAGTGTGACGCCGCGCTTTGGCGGTGCCAAACAAGTTGAGCCAATGCCACGGGTCAGTGTAGAATTCGTAGTTGACGGTCTCCGTACTACGAACCTGCCGAGTGGGAGCTACGTATCACAACCTCCGCAACAGAGCGCAATTGGACAAGGCGCGGTGAATTCCGCGCACCCCTTCGCTCCGGTGCAGGTGGAGATGATACATATACCTGCTGTTGATCATAGAACGGCGCCTAATTTTATTGGCACGAGACGGGAAGCACAGGGCACTGCCAGCACAATCTCATTTTCAAAGCTCACGGTCTTGACCTCGTGGAAACGAGATCGAGCGTCCCCTATAGGACATGAGCGCCAAGCTAAAGTTAAGGTTGGCTTGAATAGCCAAGTGCAGGGAAATCTAGTTCAACAGATTCCGGCTCAAACCCAGGCAACTCAAAGGATTGGCTACCAACAGCCTGTACAAAGACCGGTTCAGCAAGATTCCCCGGTATTCGACGATGGAATTGTGCGGCGCCGACCGTTCGGGCCTGTAGCCAATACCGTGCAGCGCGGGATGCAGCAGCAGCCCCATCTGGGCGATCTTGAACCGGGCTTTGCGCAGCTCACCAATTCTCAAATTATGGGCCCACCTCAAAGAGGGTTCTGGGATTATATAACTGCCTGCTTCCAGCTCTGATGCTGTCATCGTTGAGAATGAGTAGATATAAAAAAGGCGGGTCAAAAGCCCGCCTTTTCATTTGAGAGGTAAATGGCGATCAGGCCGCCTGCTTCTTTGGTGTAATCAATCCGCGAGCAATCAGAAGTTCGGCAATCTGCACCGCGTTCAAAGCGGCACCCTTACGCAGATTGTCGGAAACGATCCACATTGCGAGGCCGTTTTCAACGGTAGCGTCTTCGCGGATGCGCGAAATATAGGTAGCGTCCTCGCCAGCGCTTTCGATCGGCGTGATGTATCCGCCGTTCTCGCGCTTGTCGATCACAAGGCATCCCGGTGCTTCCCGCAGGATTTCTCGCGCTTCATCAGGCGTGATCGGCTTTTCAAACTCGATGTTCACTGCCTCGGCATGTCCGATAAAAACAGGAACGCGCACGCAAGTGGCCGTCAGCTTGATCTTGGGATCAAGCATCTTCTTGGTCTCGGCCAACATCTTCCACTCTTCCTTGGTGTAGCCATCTTCCATGAAGACGTCGATGTGGGGAATGACGTTGAACGCAATGCGCTTGGTGAACTTCTTGGCTTCAACAGGGTCTGCGACAAACACGGCGCGCGACTGGGTGAACAACTCATCCATGCCCTCCTTGCCCGCACCCGAAACCGACTGGTAGGTCGAAACGACAACGCGCTTGATGGTGGCTGCGTCGTGCAGTGGCTTCAGCGCTACGAGCAATTGCGCGGTCGAGCAGTTGGGGTTAGCAATGATGTTCTTCTTTGTGAAGCCGTCGACTGCATCCGGGTTCACTTCCGGCACGATCAACGGAACATCTGCATCGTAGCGCCACGCAGACGAGTTATCGATGACGATGCAACCCTGCTTGCCGATCTTGGGCGACCATTCCTTCGATACATTGCCGCCTGCGGACATCAGGCAAATGTCAGTGTCGGAAAAATCGTAGCTGTCCAGCGCCTTCACCTTCAAGGTGCGGTCGCCATAAGATACTTCGGTTCCCTGACTGCGGCGCGACGCGAGCGCCACCACCTCATCAGCAGGAAAACCGCGCTCTTCCAGAATATTCAGCATTTCGCGGCCGACATTTCCCGTCGCGCCCGCAACAGCTACCTTAAAACCCATCGTAAAAGTCTCCTGTCGCTCTCCGCTTGGTTTTGGAGAAGAACCCGCCGGCCTTGCGGGTTCCGCCTCCCGCCGGCCTTACCGGGGAGAGAGCGGGTGGGCCAAGGGAGATCAAACCGTGGTGATGGTGGTTTTTTTGGCCGTGGTTTTCGTGAAGCGGGCGCGCTGGTTCGCATTCCGGCTGAGGACTGGTTGTCCATCGCCGGAACGGTCAACCAATATATGGGCCTTGTGGCTCAAAATTCACGCTCCGTTCGCGTTTGCGCTATCGCGCGGATTGCGCGTCGAGTCAAGCAATGAACTTCGCGAGAATCGCATCCCCCATCGCAGAGGTGCCGACTTCCGTCATTCCGCTCGACATAATGTCCTTTGTGCGCAATCCGTCATCCAGCACGGCCGAAATGGCAGCCTCAAGCTTGTTGGCCTCTTCCACCATTCCGAAAGAATAGCGCAAGCACATGGCGAAGGATGCAATCATGGCAATCGGGTTTGCAATGCCCTTGCCTGAAATGTCGGGCGCCGAGCCGTGCACTGGCTCATAGAGCGCTTTGCGCTTGCCCGTCTTTGCATCGGGCGCACCAAGTGATGCAGAGGGCAACATGCCCAGCGAACCGGTCAGCATTGCCGCAACGTCGGACAGCATGTCGCCGAACAGATTGTCGGTCACAATAACGTCGAACTGCTTGGGCCAGCGTACGAGCTGCATTCCGCCTGCGTCTGCCAGCATGTGATCAAGCTTCACGTCCTGATATTTGGCCTTATGCGTCTGGGTCACAACCTCATTCCACAGAACGCCTGACTTCATCACGTTGCGCTTTTCCATGGAGGTCACATGGTTATTGCGAGTGCGTGCAAGCTCGAAGGCAACACCGGCGATGCGCTCAATCTCGAACGTGTCGTAAACTTGCGTATCAATCCCGCGCTTCTGCCCATTACCAAGGTCGATGATCTCTTTCGGTTCACCGAAATAAACACCGCCCGTCAGTTCGCGGACGATCAGAATGTCCAGGCCTTCGATGACGTCTTTCTTGAGAGAGGAAGATTCCGCCAGTGCGGGATAGCAAATGGCCGGGCGAAGGTTCGCAAACAGCGCCAGATCCTTGCGCAGACGCAATAGACCAGCCTCTGGCCGTACTTCATAGGGAACGCTGTCCCACTTGGGCCCGCCGACCGCGCCAAACAATACCGCATCCGCCGCCAGCGCCTTTTCCATATCGGCTTCAGAAATGGCCTGACCGTGCGCATCATAAGCACTGCCGCCAACCAGACCTTCTTCCGTTTCGAAACCCGCGCCGTTCGCATTCATGGATGCGATGATCTTCTTGACTTCGGCCATTGCTTCGGGGCCGATTCCATCACCGGGGAGGAGGAAAAGTTTGCGCGCTGCCATGTTCATATCCTGCGTGAATGAAGAGCGCGCCGGTCCGGTGCGCCATAAACGTTGATGCGTAACCTTGCGATCAAGCCCAGGGGCGGCTTTCGGCAGTCTTCTTTTCGAAGCTGTCGATAGCGCTGGCTTTTTCCAGCGTCAGGCCAATGTCGTCGAGCCCGTTGAGCAGGCAATGACGCCGGAACTCGTCGATCGAGAACTTGATGACGCCGCCGTCCGGACCTCGAATCTCCTGCTCCTCCAGATCGACGGTCAGCGTTGCGTTTGCGCCGCGAGCCGCATCGTCCATAAGCATCTCAAGATCCTGCTGGCTGACGATGACCGGCAAAATGCCGTTCTTGAAGCAATTATTGTAGAAAATATCCGCAAAGCTGGTGGAGATGACGCAGCGAATGCCAAAATCCAGCAACGCCCAAGGCGCGTGCTCACGACTGGACCCGCAACCGAAATTGTCGCCGGCAACAAGAATCTGCGCGTTGCGATAGGCCGGTTTGTTCAGAACGAAATCAGGGTTTTCGCTGCCATCCTCGTTGAAACGCATTTCTGCGAAGAGGCCCTTGCTCAAACCCGTGCGCTTGATGGTCTTGAGGTAATCCTTGGGGATTATCATGTCGGTATCGACATTGACGATCGGCAATGGCGCCGCGACGCCGGTGAGCTTTGTGAATTTGTCCATTGGCTTTACCCTGTCATTCGCTGGGCTTCGCTTTACACAAACTGCGGGTTAAATCAAAGGCTTCAAATGATATTCAATTCGCAGAATGCGCGTCCTGCCGCAATGCGCTCGTAACCGAAGGCAGAACAGTCGATAGTCCGGTAGCTGCCGTGCACTATCAATTCTGCCAGCGACTTGCCAACCGCGGGTGCTTGCTGAAGCCCATGGCCGGAAAAACCGTTAGCGAGAATGAAGTTTCTCACCTCTGGATGGGACCCGATTACGGCGTTCTGATCCAGCGTGTTGTAGTCGTAATGGCCTGCCCATGCGCGTGTCAGCTTGATTGCCTCGAAACTTGGAATCCGGTTGGCGAGCGTGGGCCAGATATGCTCTTCGAACAGGCTCCAGTTCGGTTCAAAATCCTTCGGGTCTGCGGCTTGCTCGCCGTCCTCGGATTCTGCGCCGCCCGTAATATAGACCGATCCTTCGGGTCGGACATAAATGCCGTTCGTGTCCACAAGCAGCGGCATGTCCTTGTATTGATCGCGTGCTTCAAAAACAAAAACCGTACGCTTTCGCGGTTCGACCGGTAGAGACAGTCCGGCCATGGCCGTCACATTGCCCGCATTCGGCCCGGCCGCGTTGATAATCGTGCCAGCGCCGAGGCGTTGGCCATCGTCAAGGATCACTGCCGATACCTGCTGGCCGGTGCGCTCGATGGCGTTAACTTCGCTCTTGA
>JAHBYV010000029.1 GCA_019635795.1 Rhizobiaceae bacterium | reverse complement strand
ACCTGAGCGGCATGGGGCGCTGCGACGGTGAAAGGGCAAAGGGGTATCGCTGAAGCGACAGGGGCGTTGCGAGGCGACAGTTGATTGGGGTGCCATTGAAGCGGCATGGGGCGCTGCAGAGATGGATGGGTACTCGGGGTAGCAACTAGGGCCACGAATGTCGCGCGTTTTTGGGGCAAAGGGGCGCGCTGACTACGGACCTAGCAAAGGGGCCGCTTCTTCCCAAGGGAGGAAGTGGCCCTGCGCTTTTTTTGAGCTTTTTATTTATTGAGTGCGATTGGCGGGATATGGCGTTCTCAGCAGAATGACCAAGCCGCACAGGAGGAAGAGCAGGATCATGCTCATGCCGAGGTGTGTTGACCCCGACAGGGCAGTGACGGTTGCAACAAGGAATGGTGCAAGGAAACTCGTCGCGCGCCCCGCAAGAGCATAAATCCCGAAGTAGCGGCCTGCCTCATGTGGTTCCACGCTTCGTGCCAGATAGGAACGTGAAGATGCCTGGACAGGTCCAAAGGCAATTCCTATCAACAGGCCATATACGATGTAGGCCTTCTCCGCAGGCGAACTGAAAAGTCCTTCGCCGCCAGAAGTCGAGAATGTGAGCATTCCGAACAGCGTGTAGTTCTCGCCTGTTGAGACAATACCTAACGTGGCGATGGCAAGCAGAATGATGGAGACAATAACGACGGTCTTTGATCCAAGCGTGGTGTCGAGCTTGCTCGCGACAAGGCAGCCGAATATGGCGATCACGTTCAAGATTATGCCAAACAGGCCGATTTCCGTTATGGACCAATCAAACATGGCCGCAGCGAAAACGCCGCCGAGGGCGAGAAGCGCGTTCACGCCGTCCTGATAGATCATGCGGGAAATCAGGAAGCGCAATATCCCGCTTCGTTCACGTATTTCGTCCAGCGTGGATTTCAGTTCTTTCAGTCCGTCGCGAACCGCCGGTGCAAGCGATTTCCCCCGCGCCCCATCGGGCGTGAAGAAAAACATCGGCAGGATGAAAATGAGGTACCATACAGCCGCGAGCGGCCCTGTGATGCGGGCATCCTCGCCTTGCGCCGGGTCAATCCCGAACAAAGGCGTTATACCCACGATAGTTTTTCCTTCAGGGGGCGATCCGGCAAGGCACGCCACGACAAAGATCAGCACGATCATGCCACCCAGATAGCCTAGACCCCACGCGATGTTGGATATCCGGCCGATTTCTTCCTTGGACGCTATGCGCGGCATCATGGAGTCGTTGAAGACAGTGGAAAATTCAGCGGCCACTGACGCAAGTGAAAATGCCAGGAGAACTGGCGCGAGGGGCGAGCCGGGCGCTGCGAACCACAAGAGCATGAGGCTGGCAATCTTTATCGCCGCAAAGAAAGCGATCCATGGCTTTCGCCTGCCCGTCTGGTCAGCCACGGACCCAAGTACGGGCGACAAAATGGCAATAACGAAACCTGCCAGCGCGACACCGTATCCCCACGCGGCTTGACCCGTAACCGGATCGCTCGCCATGCGTGAGACGAAGTAGGGGCCGAAGATAAATGTTGTGACAACTGTGAAAAAGGGTTGGGCTGCCCAGTCGAACAGCATCCAACCCCATATGCCGGACCGCGAGGCCCGACCTTCGACCGATGCGGCCATGCCTTCCCTTCTCCCCGGCTCACAAGCCGGTCAGGTCGCCCATCAAACCCGCCGCGACCGAAAGGCGGGAAACCGTCAATTCGCCGCCTTCCGTCAAGGTCTGGAGCCGTTCGCGCAGGCGCGCGATGCGCTCCCCGCCTGCTTCCAGCCATGCACCGACAGGATCGCCAGCCTTTTCATATCGCGTCAAGGCGCTGACAGCCATACCTCGCCGTGCGGCGCTGGTCATATCCAGCGCACGCGAGAGTGCAAGCCCATCATAATAATCCGCTGTAGCAATCGAGCGCGATGCATCTTCGATGCGGCCAATTCGGAAGGCGTCTGTTAGCGCAAAGAACGCTTTTGCGGCCGCGATGATGTCTGATCCAGACTGTTTGGCAACCAATGCGATATCCGGGATCAGTTCGCTTACCTCTGTGAGGGCGAGACGTTGCGCAAGGGCTTCAGGCACACCTGCTTCGATGTAGCCATCGCGTCTGAGCACAAGGCGCTCGCGGGAGTAGTCCGGCAAGAGGTCCAGAAGCTTTGGCTCAAGGGCCTTACGGGCTTCCTGCAAATTCTCAATCTGGACGCTGAGAGGCGAGGAATCATCGCCATTCTTGAGATCCCAGGCGCTGGCCGAATGGATCAGGCGGCCAACAATTGCATACAGATCAAGCTGCAACTGCCCATCAATGCGATTGTCGAGCGCATCGATTTCTCTGAACAAGGCCGGAAGGGCGAAACCGTCTCGAACAACAGCGAAAGCGCGCACGATTTCACGCGGTGTTCGACCGGTTGCTTCCTGCAACTTCGTGACAAAGGAGGGGCCGCCGCGATTGATCACATCATTTGCCAGAACACGCGTGATGATTTCGCGGCGCAGTCTGTGAGCGAGAATGTCCTCCCGGTATTTCTTGCCCATCTTGTCCGGGAAGTAGGCCATGAGGTCACGCTCAAAATGGCCGTCGTCTGGCACATCGCTGGCTACCAGGTCGGAGAAAAGCACAATCTTTGCGTAGGCCAGCAGCACACCCAGTTCTGCGCGTGTGAGGGCTTCTCCACGTGACTCGCGCTCAGCAAGCGCGGTTGGCGAGGGTAGTGTTTCCACCGTGCGGTCAAGCAGGCCGCGCGACTCAAGGATGCTCATAAAGCGTGCCTGATGGCCAAGGTCGGCCAGACCCCGCTTTCGCGCGATTGAGATTGCCAGAGTCTGTTCGTAATTATTCGACAGCACCAGCTGAGCTACCTCGTCAGTCATTTCCGCGAGTAGCTTGTTGCGGGCTGGTCGCGTCAGGGCGTTGCGACGCATGGCACCTGCTAGTGCAATCTTGATGTTTACCTCGACGTCTGAGGAGTTCACGCCACCGGAATTGTCAATGGCGTCTGAATTGCAGGCACCGCCCAACAGGCCAAATTCAATGCGGGCTCGCTGGGTCGCACCCAGATTTGCACCTTCGCCTATGACCTTGGCCCGGACCTCCGCAGCCGTTACCCTGATCGAGTCGTTGGTACGGTCGCCCACTTCCTGATTGGTTTCGGATGACGCACGGACATAAGTCCCGATGCCTCCGAACCACAACAGGTCTACTTCCGCTTTCAGTATCGCGTTCAGGATTTCATTGGGCGATGCAACCGTTTTCCCCAATCCGATTGCAGCGGCGGCTTGCGGCGACAGGGTCACGGATTTCTGCGCTCGCGGAATGATCATGCCGCCTTCAGAGAGCTTGGATTTGTCGTAATCTTGCCAGCTCGACCGGGACAATTCGAACATGCGTTTGCGCTCGGCGAACGAGATTGCCGGGTCGGGAGTCGGGTCGATGAAAATGTCCCGATGGTCAAATGCGGCGATCAGACTGGTCTGCTCTGAAAGCAGCATTCCGTTGCCGAACACGTCTCCTGACATGTCGCCTACACCAACCGCGGTGAACGGCGTTGTCTGGATGTCCCTGTTCATTTCCCGGAAATGGCGCTTTACGGCTTCCCACGCGCCTCGGGCGGTGATTCCCATCTTCTTGTGGTCATAACCTGCCGAGCCGCCGGACGCGAAAGCATCATCGAGCCAGAATTGATGCGCTGCGCTGATGCCATTGGCTGTGTCTGAAAAGGTTGCGGTTCCCTTGTCCGCTGCGACAACAAAATATGGGTCATCGGAATCGCGTCGCACGACATTGGCTGGCGGAACCACCTCGTTGCCGTCGAGATTGTCGGTAATCGACAGCAGGCTGGATATGAAGTTGACATAGGCTGCTGTGCCAGCAGTGAACACTGCGTCACGCGTGCCGCCTGCTGGCAACCGCTTGGGAAAAAAGCCGCCCTTTGCACCGACGGGAACAATGACGGCGTTCTTGACTTGTTGGGCTTTGACAAGCCCCAGCACCTCGGTCCGGTAATCCTGTGCACGGTCAGACCAGCGCAAGCCACCGCGAGCAACGGGACCAAAGCGCAGGTGGACGCCTTCGACCTCCGGTCCGTACACGAAGATTTCGCGCCATGGCCTTGGTTCCGGCAAGCCATCAATGGCGCGCGGGTCTAGTTTGATTGCAAGCGAGCGGATTTGGCCTTCTTCCAGCGGCGCGAAATGGTTCGTGCGTAGGGAGGCTTCAATCAGATTCACATAGCGGCGAATGATCGTGTCGTCGTCGATGTTCGGCACATCGTCCAGCGCGTCCTTGATCTTGGACTTGAGGTGTTTGAAGGTCACGTCGCCATCTTTGGCGGCTGGGTCAAAACGGGCCACAAACAAGCCGTACAGCCCACGCGCTATCTCGGGATAACGGTTCAGCGCGGCGGCAATAAAGTCCTGGCTTTGCGGAATTCCCGCCTGCTGCAGATAGCGGCCATAGGCGCGCAGAATGCCAAGTTCGGATGGCGTCAGGCCTGCGGTTTGTGCCAGCGCGTTATATCCATCATTGTCGGCTTGGCCATGCCAGACTGAAAGGAAAGTCTGTTCGAACAACAAACCTTCATCCGCAAGGTCCAGTGGTTTGCCGTAGGCGCTTTCGAGCTGCATGTCGTGCACGAAAACCGGATCGGCATTCTCGTCGGACACCTCAAAGGTTCGCTCGCTGATGACACGGAACCCCATATTCTCAAGGAGGGGAACGCGCTGCGATAGCGCCACCGGCTCGCGGAAATGGTAAATCTTGAGCGAAGCTTCGGTCGCGTCCTGATTGTCGGCCCGATAGAAATCGGTGTCGATTGTATGGGCTTCACTGAGCGCTGCAATATGCTTGGCGTCTTCCAGTGCAACAGCGGGCGTGAAGCTGTTGCGGTAGTTTTCAGGGAAACGGTTTGCCATGCTGGCGAGCATCAAATCGTTTTCCGATCCCGTTGACGCTTCACGAACAGCATCTTCCCAGGTGCGGACAATGTTGAGAATGCCAGCTTCGATGGTCGCGGAATCTATCTTCGGCGTCTTTCCGCCGGACCGGCCGATAATGAAGTGTACGCGCGCCAGTCCGCCTTCGGGGAAGGCCGGATAGTATGCGGACACACGCCCCTCATAGATCGTTTTAAGATAGTTCCCGATCTTTTCGCGAACGTGAGAATCGTAATGATCGCGCGGTACGAACACGATGACAGACACGAACCGGTCGAACCGGTCAACCCGCGCCAGCGCACGGACGCGCGGGCGATCCAGAAGGCCGAGAATTGCGTCCGCATTTTTTTGCAGAATAGGCACGGAGATCTGGAACAGCTCATCGCGCGGATAGGATTCCAGAACGTTGAGCAGGGCCTTGCCCGAATGGTCTGCCCGGTCGAAACCGGACTCTGCAAGAACCGTTTCCGCTTTCGAGCGCAGATAAGGAATCTTCAGTACGGAGCTGGTGTAAGCAGTCGATGTGAACAGGCCGACGATCCGCAGTTCGCCTGTCAGCGCGCCTTTTGAATTGAATACTTTTATTCCGATGTAATCGAGATAGGCGCGTCGGTGCACGGCTGATTTGGTGTTTGCCTTCGTCACGATCAGCGGGTCAGGGCCATACAAGAACGCCCTGACTTCTTCGGTTGTTTCCGGGTCGCTATGGGTGTCACGGCGAAGAATGATTACTTCCGGGTCTGAGAGAATGCCCAGCCCGGGCTCCTTTACACGAGACAGCGTGCCGCTTTCTTCGGTTCCCGAGTATTTGAACTCACGAATTCCAAGGAAGGTGAAATTCTCGTCCCTGAGCCATTCGAGAAAGGCGATTGCTTCGTCTACAGCTTTCTTTTCGAGTGGAACCGGCGTGTAGCGGAAAAGCGAGATCGCCTGGTCAAGGCGCGCCAGCATAGGCTTCCAATCGCGGACAGCGGCGTGAATCTGGTTGATGAGCTTCTCCAGCCGCTGGTTCAGTGCGTCCGCCTGGTCCGCATTGAGGCGGTTCACGTGAATATGGATCACGCTAACCTTGTCGGCGCTTTCCGACTTAGAGCCATTTTCGCCTGTGATCTTTTCAACGCCGCCTTTGCCGTGTTCGACCGTAAGCACAGGATGGGTCACGAAATGCGGCTGACCCGCCGCGTCAGTGACCTCGCCGAGGATTGAGTCAAACAGGAACGGCATATTGTCATTCACGACTGTGACGACCGTGATCGGCTTGCCGTTCAGCACTACAGCAGGGTCGCTATCAATCGAGATGATTGAGCCGCCGCGCTGATGGCGCAACAGTGCCTGTTCAGCCAACTCCGAAGCGCGAGCAAGCGCATTCTGGTCATAAACCGCGATGTCTTCGGGTGACGCGCGGTCGATGAGGTGAGACATGAAGTCAGTGAGCTGGCGCTTGCCTCCCCTGGATTCTGTAGCCTTGGGTGATGCCGCTGCTGGCTTTGCGTCCATCTGTTCCCTCCCGTGGGATTTCCGGCCCTGTGCTTGCTCCCTGCTAGCAAGGCCAGATTACACTTTGTCTATGGTAAACCAATGGGGTCTCAATTGGCGACCGCTCAATCGGACATGGCTGAAAAAAGTGCAACATTAATATTAGGAGAATCTTAATTTAAGATCGTGTTCCACCGTCTTATTTCGAGTTGCGGGTCGTTACTTCATCAGGTGCATCAGAATCCCAGTTCCCGGACCAAAACGCGGCCGACCCAGCGCCATACACGCGATGCGAGGCTCTCCGGACGCGCATCAATCAGAAGTGTGCCGCGGACGGTCTGCATGATCGGGTCTGCATGTTCTTCGGCAGCAGCACGCACTGCATAATGTGCGGTTGCAGGTGTGAGGCGATGGTTCGCGTGTTCATAGACAGCAATCGGGCCACCGTTGATTGACGCAAGGTCGGGCAGATCAAGGCTTGAAACACCGTAAGCGCTGACATGTTCCAGCTTCGCTGGAATTTTGGCGCGGCTCAGATCGTCGGGGACAAACACCGCTTTTGCGCCGGCCTCCACGCGCGGGCGGTCTTCGCCTTCAATATAGCCGCGCACAGCCAATACGCCGGTCGCTTCGAGGTAGCCCAATTGTTGGGACCGTCCCACCCAGCGCCCCTTAGAAATGCCGGATTTGATATCAGCCATGCGCCCGTCAAATGGCGCATAAACCGTCATTTTCTTCTCGCGCTCTTCAAGGCCGGACCGTTGCGCGCGCAAAGATGCGAGCTGGCTTTGCAATGTACCGCTTTGCGCCAGATCGTTTGCTTCTGCGCCCATTCTGGAGAGGCGGACTTCGGCAAGTGCAATTTCAATATCGGTCAGCCTGCGCTCATGACTTGTTGTCGGAGAGCGGATTTCGAACAGAATATCGCCCTCGCGAACATCCTGCCCGCGCGCAACGTTTACGGAGACGATTTCGCCGGACTCCTGGGGGTACAACCGGGCAAAGGCCTGAGGTTGCAGAATTGCCGGGGCGGCAACTCGCCCTGAAACAGGAATGAAAAACAGGGCGGTACCTAGCGCGAGCAAGGCAAGTGAAACATAGGCTCGGGGGCTGGCGAGTATCTCATGTCGCATGGCGAACCATTCCTTCAGTTCGGCCCAGACTGGTCGGATAATGAAAAATCCGATCTCGACCGCGAACAGCAAAATGCCGACGAGTTTGATGAAAAAGTGATAAACCAGCAGCGCAATGCCCAGATAGAGAACCAGCCGGTAAACTGCCGTGGCAATTGCATAAGCGGTCAAAAACAGGTCGACGCGGCGCGGGAAGTATTCTGGCGGTTCTGACCCGAGACCGAAGAGAAGTTCCTTGATGCGCCACCTTAAATGGCGGAACGCGCGGGGCTGGAGATTTTCAATCCCCACAGCATCAGCGAGGATATAGTAGCCATCGAACCGCATGAAAGGGTTTGTGTTCACCAGCAGGCTGAGCACCCATCCAACAGCAGCAAGCACAAAAACGGCGCTGCGCAAGGGGCCTTCCGGGAGGAACGACCACGCAAGCAGCGCGTAGGCCGCAACTGCAAACTCCACCAGCATACCGGCGGAGTCTATGGCCAACCTTTTGCGCCTCTCCTTCAGCCGCCAGGCGTCGGAAACATCCGTGTATAGCAGGGGCATGAGCACCATCATGGCAAAGCCCATTGTTGGCACGCGGCAGCCATATCGGTGCGCGACATAGGCATGACCGAGTTCATGCAGCGATTTAATGAACGCCACAGACAGCAGCGAGATCACGGCACCTTCCAGCGTGAACACGTAAGGAAACGTGCCCTTGAATGCCTCCCATTGGCGCGACACGAGGTAGAGGCCGAGCAAACCCGCCAGCAGCGTGAGAACAAGAAACGTACGGGAAAACAATGGCTTTACGAAAGGCCAGGTCTTCTTCAGGAAGCCGGAAGGCCGCACCAGTGGAATCTTGAAGAACAGGTAGTTGTGAACGACGCGCATGAAGAGCGAGTGTCTGGGCCGCGAAGCCGCATGAAGCGTTCGCCACGAGCCAGACACCGGTGTTTCGAACAGAAAGCCATTGTCGAGCAAACGCGTTGCCGCGTTCACCTCATCGGGGCTGGATGCGCGGCCATAAGTTTGCGCTACCAGCACGATCAATCTCGCCACGCTTCCCGCGCGGTTCCAAAGCGAGAGGAGCTGGAACATTTCATATGTGATGCGAAAAAAACGATTGCGGATCGGATCAAGCACAATCCAGACGGGCGCGCCGGAATAGCTCACGCCGCCGCGCAC
>JAHBYV010000028.1 GCA_019635795.1 Rhizobiaceae bacterium | reverse complement strand
GACTCTGTTGAAGTCTGGGCACCTTGGCCCTCAATTACCTGCGCAAGGATTGCAGCGGCCACGTCGTCCAGCTCTGAACGACCGCCTATCATTACCAGCCGGAAGCCATCACCATCGGGAAGCGCAAGGCGTTCACCATCCTCGTCAACCGGTTCTTCGTCGGCTTGTTCATCCTCGCGCAACTCGTCGGCGGCTTCTTCCAGATCGTCGACAAACGTAAGTGCCGTTGCCGAGAAACGGCGCAACTGTCCGTCCTGCAGTACGCCGCGCTCGCGATCATGTTCTCCCAAAAGGAGGGCGGGGATACCTATCTCATCGTAATATTCGACAAGATATTTGTCCTCCAGCATGGATTCGGCGTGGTCCGCCGCCTCGTCAGGATCGCCCGCAAGCAGGCGTTGATAAAGGCGGGCATGGGGTTCAAGAACCGGCTCATTGCCGAATAGAACATCCAGAAATTCAAACTGCGGCACATGCCGGCCAAGCACGACAAGGCACACGGTAAGAGGTGTGGAAAGCACCAGTCCGACTGGCCCCCAAAGCCATGTCCAGAAGATGGCGGCAACGATAATTGCCAGAGGTGAAAGGCCGGTTCGTGAGCCATACAGCCAAGGCTCCATGACATTGTTGCTGAAAAGCTCCATGACGAGGAACAAAGCTGCCGTCCACATGACGATTGTCCATCCGGGTGTAACCGCAAAGGCCAGGAACAGCGGCAGCATCATGCTGATTGCGGGGCCGATATACGGCACAAATCGCAAAACCAGCGCCAGCAGGCCCCACAAAAGCGCGTTGGGTATGCCAAGGAACCACAGCCCGATAGTGATGGGTATTGCGTAACTCGTGTTGATGATGAGCTGCATCAGCAGGTACTGGCCGACACGCCAGCCAGCATCCTGCAAGGCCTGTGTCGTTCGATGAAGGTCACCCGTTCCGACCAATCGGATAAATCGGTCTCGTAAGTCTTCCCGCTCCAGCAACATGAAAATGACCACGACGATCACAAGGCCAGCCGTCGCGAACGGACTGAGTAAAGGGCCAATAACATTGACCAGAAGATCGATAGGATTTTGCCGATCGACGATTTCCACCGGCAAGGGCTCTCGTTCGCTGGCACCTTGTTGATCTGTGCGCGCGCTGACTTCCGCCCCAACGCGCTCCACGGCTTTCGTGATGCGCTCTACGAACCCGCCGGAATTGGCCGAGTCCTTGATAGAGCGAACCTTTTCAATGATGTTGTTCTGATAAGTCGGGATGTTTTGCGCCAGCGAGCTAACCTGCGTAGCCACGACCAGACTGAATAGCGCGATTGCTGCAAACGCCACCGTCACAGTCAGAATTACTGCGGCGGTACGCGGGATTGATAGCTTTCGTAGCGCCGAAACAATGGGTGCGAGAGCAAATGTCAGCAGCAGTCCTACCGCTAGCGGCAAGAAAACATCGCGCCCGAGATAGAGGATGGCCGTGATGCCGACCAGCGAAACGACGGGCGGAATTGTTATGCTTGGTAAATGCCTCCCCTCTCGACCGAAACCATTCTCATGAACCGTCTGGTCAACCTTCCCATTCGCCATGTGAGCCCTCCCCGCGCGCCTTAACTCTCTGAATGCCGGTTTGGTTGCATGGGCGGATGAAGATCAGTGTGTCAGGCTCCGGTTACGCGCCATATCGCATCGCCGACATCGTCCGCTACAAGCAAGGAACCATCCGGCCCGATGGCGACCCCGACAGGGCGACCGTAGGAGGCGCGTTCATCGGGAGAGAGAAAGCCGGTTAGAATATCTCTCGATGGCCCAGATGGGCGGCCATTCTCGAAAGGAACGAAAATAACGCGATAACCGGACAGCTTTGAGCGGTTCCAGGAGCCGTGCTGACCAATTACCATACCCTCGGGAAAGCCCGGAAGAGTTCCGGCAGGCATCCAGCACAGGCCAAGTGAGGCCGTATGCCCGCCAAGGGCGAAGTCTGGCTGGATAGCGCTTGCTACGAGAGCCGGATCTTGCGGAACCCGGTCATCGACAATTTTGCCCCAATAGCAATAGGGCCAACCATAGAAGCCGCCGTCCTTGACCGAAGTCAAATAATCCGGGGGCGTTTCATCACCGAGGCCGTCGCGCTCATTCACCACCGTCCACAATTCGCCGGTGTTTGGCTCCCAGGCAAGCCCAACGGGATTGCGCAGACCGGCGGCGAAGATGCGGATTTCTTCGCTGGCAATGTCATATTCATAGATGCAGGCGCGGCCTTCCTCGGCCTCCATGCCGTCGTCGCCGATATTGCTCAGCGATCCCACGCCTATGTAGAGTTTGGTGCCATCCGGGCTTGGAAGGATCGAGCGGGTCCAGTGTCCGCCGGGTTTGAAGCTTGCAAGGCGCTTGCCTTCGCCGGATGCCTTCCCATCGGCGAATGAATAGGCCATCAGCCCGTCAGTGTTTCCGACATAGAAAGTGCTGCCAAGTTGAGCCATGCCAAATGGTTGGTGGAGACCCTCCAAAAAGGTCTCTTTTATTTCAGCAACGCCATCGCCATCGGCATCTCGCATCCGAATGATGCGGTTCGGGCTGTCGCCAAGTGCGGCTGCGCGCGCCATGGTCGAAGCCATTGCATAGTCGAAAATTGAACGAATTCCGCCGGGCACAAAAAGCGATTCAGCCGCCAGGACGTCTCCATTCGGCATTATCTGGAGCCAGCGCGGATGCTTCAGACCGGTGGCAAAGGCATTGACCTTGAGTCCATTGGCGGCAACTGGCGTCTGACCCGGTGCCCAGCCTCTTGCAGTTGGCATTTTCAGAGTAGGGATACCCTGAGGTCGCGCTGTTGGAATTTTTGGTTCTGATCCAAATGCCTGGGGCATAGGACCGTCATTGCGGTGGCGCATGAAAATTGCACCAGCACCGATAAACGCAACGAAATGGGCGAAAAGCTTGGATGGTTTCATTGGGGCAGGCTCCTACACGGACGTCCACTCTGCCTGATTATATCGCGCGAGGCCAGCCCGCCAACTGGCCTCGCGCGTGACGCTCAGCGCTGCAAGGAAACTGCGCGCACGGCATCAATCGAGACAACTCTTCTGCGAACGGCTGGAGCGCTTGCCAAAGGTTGAATGGGTCGCCGGGACGGTTCGTCATTTGCGCGAGCATTTAGGACACGGGCAATTCGGTCCGCGCAATCGGGCCGAACAAATGCAAGGATTTCATCACCCATCATTGCTGGTTCGAGCAATAATTCGTCCCAGATGAAAAACAGTCCGCATGGGTCTTCAACGACCGTGTAGCGCTCGCTCACGACACCCTCCGCCAGAACTTTGTTGATATGAACCTTGTTCATTTTCAACAATAGCACGTTTTGAACGACGTTCAAGAAAAATCTGAACGTCGTTCAAAAGAATCTGCGAGTGCGTCGCCTAGCTGGCCTTACATCCTGAATACGCCGAAGCGGGTGGACGGGATTTCGGAGTTCAGGGCAGCGCTCAAGCTAAGCGCAAGAACGTCTCGGCTTCTGGCCGGGTCAATGATCCCATCGTCCCAAAGGCGCGCGGATGAATAAAGCGGGTGACCCTCGCGCTCGTATTTTTCGAGGGTAGGGCGCTTGAACTCGGCTTCTTCTTCTGCCGACCACGCGCCGCCTTTGCGCTCGATACCCTCGCGCTTGACCTGCGCCAGCACCATTGCCGCCTGCTCGCCGCCCATCACAGAGATGCGAGCATTCGGCCACATCCAGAGAAAGCGTGGAGAATAGGCGCGGCCGCACATGCCGTAGTTTCCAGCGCCGAACGAACCGCCGATAATCATCGTGACCTTCGGCACCTGAGCGGTTGCGACAGCGGTGACGAGCTTCGCACCGTCCTTTGCGATGCCGCCAGCCTCATATTTGCGACCTACCATGAAGCCCGTAATGTTCTGCAGGAACACAAGCGGGATACGGCGCTGACAACACAGTTCGATGAAATGCGCGCCTTTTACAGCGCTTTCCGAAAACAGCACTCCATTGTTGGCGATAATGCCAACTGGCATTCCATAAATGTGGGCGAAACCGGTTACGAGCGTCGTCCCGTAGCTCTGCTTGAATTCATCCAGTTCTGAGCCGTCCACGATGCGAGCTATAACTTCGCGCACATCGTATGGATGGCGAAGGTCGGTCGGAACGACACCGTAGATTTCATCTGGTGCGTGAAGCGGCGGAATCGGTTTGCGAAGGTCCAGCCCTATCTGCTTCTTGCGATTCAGGTTTCTGACGATGCGCCTTGTGATCGCCAGCGCATGTTCATCGTTCATCGCATAGTGATCGGCAACGCCGGACTCGCGTGTGTGAACGTCAGCACCGCCCAGATCTTCCGCAGAGACTTCCTCTCCGGTCGCTGCTTTTACAAGTGGCGGACCGCCAAGAAAGATGGTGGCCTGTTTGCGTACCATGATGGATTCATCCGACATGGCCGGCACGTAGGCTCCGCCTGCAGTGCATGACCCCATGACACAGGCAATCTGCGGAATGCCCGCCGCTGACATATTTGCCTGATTGTAAAAGATGCGCCCGAAATGGTCCCGGTCAGGGAACACCTCGTCCTGGTTCGGCAGGTTTGCACCGCCGGAGTCCACCAGATAAACGCATGGCAGATTGTTCTGGAGAGCAATTTCCTGCGCACGCAAATGCTTCTTTACGGTCATCGGGTAGTATGTACCGCCTTTCACAGTGGCGTCATTGACAACCACCATGACCTCGCGTCCCTCCACTCTCCCGATGCCTGCAATCATACCTGCCGAGGCAATGTCTCCCGAGTACATTTCATAGGCTGCGAACTGCCCGATTTCGAGAAACGGTGAGCCGGGATCGAGCAATTGCGCGAGCCGGTCACGCGGCAAAAGCTTGCCTCGGCTCACATGCCTTTGCCGGCTTTCCTCGCTGCCACCCCGTTCTACTGTTCCCGCCTTTGCCACAATGTCACCCACAAGGGATTTCATGCGTTCAGCGTTGGCTTTAAACGTCTCGGAAGACGGAGAAATCTGAGATTGAATTACCGGCATTTGAGGCAGGCTCCTCCCGTTCGCATTTGCTGTTATCAGCCTTCGGCCATCATTTCGCGCCCGATCAGCCAGCGGCGGATTTCGCTGGTTCCAGCACCAATCTCATAGAGCTTTGCATCGCGCAGCAGGCGGCCAGTTGCATAGTCGTTAATGTAGCCGTTGCCGCCGAGAAGCTGGATCGCATCAAGTGCCATTAATGTGGCCTTTTCCGCAGCAAAGAGGATGCAGCCCGCAGCATCTTTGCGCGCGGTCTCGCCACGGTCGCAGGCCGCTGCCACCGCGTAAACATAGGCGCGGCAAGCGTTCATCGTGGTGTACATATCCGCCAGCTTGCCTTGTACCAGCTGAAATTCGCCGATTGCTTTTCCGAATTGCTTGCGTTCGTGCACGTAGGGCATTGCCACATCCAGACATGCGGCCATGATGCCAAGTGGTCCACCCGCAAGCACGGTGCGCTCATAATCCAGACCGGACATCAGGACTTCAACGCCGCGTCCTTCCTCATGCAATACGTTCTCGAAGGGCACTTCTACATTCTCGAACACAAGTTCGCCGGTGTTTGAGCCCCGCATTCCAAGTTTGTCGAGCTTCTGGGCGACCGAAAAGCCCGGCATATTCCGCTCGACCACAAAGGCGGTGATACCGCGCGAGTGACGCTCGGCATCTGTTTTTGCGTACACAACGAGCGTTTCCGCATCTGGCCCGTTCGTGATCCACATTTTCGTGCCGTTCAGCACGTAATGGTCGTTGCGTTTCTCCGCTGCCAACCGCAATGAAACGACATCCGAGCCTGCACCCGGCTCAGACATTGCCAATGCGCCGACATGCTCGCCGCTGCAAAGTTTGGGAAGGTAGCGCTCCTTCTGTTCAGCCGTGCCCCAACGGTTGATCTGATTGACGCAGAGATTTGAATGCGCGCCATAGGAGAGCCCGATCGAGGCGGATGCGCGGGAAATTTCTTCCATGGCGACAACATGCGCCAGATAGCCCATGCCGGACCCGCCGAAATCGGGATTGGCCGTGATCCCCAGCAGGCCGAGCGCTCCAAGCTCTTCCCACAAATGAGCAGGGAATTCGTTTGAACGGTCGGTTTCTGCAGCGACAGGCGCAATTCTTTCCTGCGCGAAACGGCGCACCATATCGCGTAGCGCCTCGATATCGTCGCCAAGCGCGAAGTTCAGGCTGTTATTATACATTTTTGGCTCCCTTAACCGGCCCGCCGGGCAGCAGGCTGAGCTGCTTGCATATCAGCACCGACCAGTCGCATTGTCATCTGGAGGTAGTTTTTGGTTACTTCTTCAACCGAGAGCCGTTCGTCAGGCCGAAACCAGACAATAACCCCGGTCAACATTTGGATGATCGCCATTGCAGTCAGCCCCGGATCTTCGACATCGAACATCCCGGCTTCTGCCCCCGCACGCAGTATCTGCCTCAGTTCCTTCTCATAGGCGTTCCGCATTTTGAGAACATGAGTCAGCTTCTCGGGAGACAGGCTGCGCAGTTCCATGTTTGAAACATGCGTCGAATGTCGGCGTGCGACGTGGTAAGCCACATGGTGACGTACAAATTCCGCGAGCTGTTTACGCGGATTGGAGTCGGCAGGCTTTGTCGCATCCCAAGCGTCTGCAAGGTTTTGCATGTGTTCTGTCAGCAAGGAAAAAAGCAGGTCTTCTTTCGTTGCGTAGTACCGATACAGCGCTGCGGCCTGCACACCGACCTCTTGCGCCAGCCGGCGCATCGACATGGCTTCATATCCATAGCGCGCGATAAGATTTAGCGCAGCTTCGCGCAGCGCCGCATCTGTCTTTTCGCCATCGGAACCTGCGGTTCGCGCCACGGACTTGTCTCCCAATATACGGAGGATTTAATAAAACGAACGTTCAATTAATTCAAGTGGCGTCCTGGCATGCCCTCACTTTTTCCCCTGCAAGATCGCAGCAAGTGCTACGGAAAGCCCCGTGCCGACCAAAGCAGATACTACAATGAGCAGATGCGTGTTGATTGCTGCGCGCGCGAGTTGATCGAAATTTGCGGCTTCACTTGAAGCGCCGAAGGCAACGGCACCCGCCACAATACTGGCAGGATAGGTTCCAACACCTGCTGGCGCGTGCACGGGCAGGACAGAGGAAAGCTCACCCCCCAGTGCTCCACCGAATGTTGCGGCAAAGGGAGCGAGCCCCATTATCCATAGCACCCATGCGAGCACGGCCATTTTCACGCCCCAGTTTACTGCCGTCAGAAACCATACGCGGAGAAACTGGCCCCATGTGTGGGGCACTCCAAGGGAAATCTGTTCCACAACTGGCGAAAGCCGGTTGGGAAGCAAGCGGCCCGAAAGCCGGAAAAATGCGTCCCGCATGGGAAAGAGAAGAAGCGGCAAAACAAGGAATATAAACCACAGGGCCCAGGCCCAGATTACAAAACCTGTATGTGCCACCAGACCGACAGCCGAAGCGGCCAGAAGTGCTTGCATATCGAGAAGGCGCATCACGAAAAGCGCCGCCGCGCCGCGCGCAACAGGGATGGCAAATTCGCTCCGCATCAGCAGCGGAAAGCTCGTTTCCCCCAGTCTGAATGGCAGCATGGTGTTCAGCAGATTGTGGACCTGCGTAACACGGAACAACCAGATGAAACGGCCCTTCGTTTCGCTGGGAAAATAATCATGAATACGGTGCGCACGCACGAAATAGGTAGCAACCAGCGCCAGTATTGCGCCGACCACGGCACCTTCACCGACGCTTTTCCAACCATCGATTATGCTTTTCCAGCCGAACGCCCACTCGACGAAGCCAACATAGACAAGAACCAAAGCCACTGTGAGCAGAGTGATGGAGTATCTTTTCAACATCGGCCTCGTGAATGGTGCGGCAAATCTGAACCCTGCGCGTGGTTGCGTCCGGCTCGACGCTGCATTAACACGAAACGCCGAATGTCGAACCTGTCGGAGTGACTTTGCAAGTCCAATCGAAACCCGTTGTGCCCAGCGATCAAGGCTTTGAGACCGTTGATCTTTCCGTTCTGGTGCCGGTACACAACGAAGAGGATAATATCGTACCTCTCGTTGAGAGCATCAGCGCTGCGCTGAAGGATTCTGGTAAATCGTGGGAGCTCATTCTTGTGGATGACGGCTCAACCGACGGCACGTTGGCTCGTGCGCGCGCCCAGCTTGCGCGCCCCGGACTTCAGCTGAAAGTCATTGAGCTGCAACGAAATTATGGGCAGGCGGCAGGGCTGCAAGCCGCCATTGACGCTGCTCGTGGCCGCCTCATTGCCACTCTGGACGGTGATCTCCAGAACGACCCGGCTGACATTCCGCGTATGATCGAGATGTTGGAAACGCAGGACCTCGACATGGTGTGCGGTTGGCGCAAGGACCGGCAGGATGGGTTGATGTTGCGACTGATTCCATCATGGATTGCCAACAGGCTGATACGGAAAGTGACTGGGGTTCACATCCATGACTATGGGTGCGGCCTCAAGGTCTATCGCGCAAAGGTGCTCAAGCAGGTGCGCATAATGGGCGGTATGCACCGCTTCATTCCAGCGTGGATTGCCAGCGTCACGCCCACGCGACGCATCGGCGAAATGGTGGTAAACCATCACGCGCGCCAGTTCGGTCAGTCAAAGTATGGGATTTCTCGCACTTCGCGTGTGATTCTCGACCTGTTCTCAGTGCTGTTCTTCATGCGCTTTCGCCAAAGGCCGGGTCATTTTTTCGGAACAATCGGGCTTGTTCTGGGCGCAATAAGCGCGGCGATGTTCTTTTATCTTTTCGTCGTGCGCTTCGTCGTGGGACAAGACATTGGCACACGTCCAATGCTTCTTATGGCAATCATGCTGTTCCTTGGCGCCATTCAGATGATCACGACCGGGGTTGTGGCAGAAATGCTGGTCCGTTCGAGTGGTGACGGGGACGTTTATCTCGTGCGCGAAGTTTACGAAGTCGAAAATGGCAATTCTTGACAGGTTGGGCCGTAGCCAGACTGCGGTTCTGCTGCTTCTGGCCGCATATTTTGCGGCCAATGTCGTGGTGCGCCTGAATCAGCCGGCATCGCTGGAATACGACGAGGCACATCAGCTTTTTCTTTCCCAATGGCTGTTTGCCGGTATTGATTCACAGCCTCCGTTCTACAACTGGCTGCAATATTCAGTTGTGCATGTTTTCGGCAGTTCGCTTGCCTCGCTGTCAGTCCTCAAGAATCTCATGCTTTTCGGCTGCTATGTGCTTTACGCCCTGGCTGCACGGCGCCTCTTGAAAGACAATGGGTTAGCGGCGATTGCAACGCTTGGAATGCTGACCGTTCCAACTATCAGCTACGAAACGCAACGCGACCTTACGCACACAGTTGCGGCGCTGTTTGGCGCATGTTTCTTCTTCTATTGCTTTATACGAACGTTGCAGCGACCAAGCTTGGTGAACTACGCGTTAACGGGCATCGCGGCGGGCGTTGGCGCAATTTCAAAATATAATTTCATCCTCCTGCCCATCGTCGCGGTTCTGGCAACATTACCGGAATCAGAATGGCGCAAGCGTATTCTGGACTGGAAATTGGCACTAACGGCGCTTGCTTCAGTGTTGGTGGTGTCGCCTCACGCATTCTGGTTTATCGCGAATTGGTCAAGGGCCACTGATCGGACGATTGGGAAGTTGACGCAGGACGCTGCATCCAGTTGGCTCGTGCAAGTGGGGCAGGGGTTGATCTCGCTTGTTGAAGCTATGGTGACAATGGCAGCCCCTACATTGCTGCTTTTCCTTCTTGTGTTCGGCAAGGGGTTCCTCACCGCCTGGCGGCACCACAGCCAGTGGACGCGCCTGATCGAACGCATGTTTGTCGGGCTGGTCGTCGCTTTGGTGCTGATGGTTGTCTTTGGCGGCGTAAGCAATGTGAAAAGCCGCTGGTTGATACCGTTCTTCTTTTTGCTTCCCCTGTATCTGTGTCTCAAGGTGGAAGCAGCAGGCATGTCAACAACCAAGGCTCCGCGCAGAATGTTGGCAATCGCGCTTGCGGTCATGGTTATTATTCCTGCAGTTCTTTTCGCGCGCAGCACCAGCATCGGGGCGCTCGAACATTATGGCAAGCAGCATGTGCCCTATGGCGCGGCGGTGAATGAAGTTTTGGCGATGAGCAGCACCCCTCCTGCGCTGATCATAACAGACGAGTCCTATTTGCCGGGGAATATCCGGCTCCACGCGCCACACATTCCCGTTGCCGCCACCAGCTATCTTCCAAATCTGGCAGACTATGCGTTCGACAAGAGCCACCCTTGGCTTGCCATGTGGAGAAGTACGGACGGCGCGCCTGAACCTGAAATACCGGTCGCCTTGAAAAAATGGCTGGCTACCGATCCGAGATTGAAAGATGCGCAGTGGACGTCCGGCATCGTTGCTCCACCGTACAACTACGGGCGGCCAGGCGACGTGTACAATTTCAGCTATGCGTGGATCCATCCCGCACCCTGATTTGGATTGCGCAACTGTTGTTGTAAGCTGATAAACGCGCCTCAAGAGATAGTCGGGAAATGACCATGGAATTCGACATCATTGTAAAGGGCGGAACCCTGCCGGATGGACGGGTGGCCGACATAGCGATTTCTGGCGGCAAGATCGTTGCAATCGACAGGGAAATTGCAGGCCAGGCTGGTCGGATGATCGAAGCGGCGGGGAACCTCGTCGCTCCGCCGTTTGTGGACCCCCATTTCCACATGGATGCTACGCTTTCCTACGGACTCCCAAGGATCAACGCGTCAGGTACCTTGCTCGAAGGGATTTCCCTTTGGGGCGAGTTGAAACCCCTGCTGACCTACGAAGCTGTGAAGGAACGCGCGTTGGCGTATTGCGATTGGGCCGTCTCCATGGGCCTGCTTGCCATTCGCTCGCACGTTGACACTTGCGATGACCGGCTTTTGGCCGTCGAGGCTTTGCTCGAAGTACAAAAAGAAGTTTCACCCTACATCGATCTACAGTTGGTCGCGTTTCCCCAGGACGGATTTTATCGCTCTGCGACGGCGCGCGAGAATACGATTCGCGCGCTGGACATGGGTGTTCAAGTGATTGGCGGGATTCCGCATTTTGAGCGCACGATGGCCGACGGCACGCGCTCAATAACGGAGCTTTGCGAGATTGCTGCGGACCGCGGATTGATGGTCGATATGCATTGCGATGAGACGGACGACCCGCTCTCCAGACATATCGAACAGCTCGCCTTTGAGACGCAAAGGCTGGGTCTCCACGGCAGAGTTGCGGGTTCTCACCTCACATCGATGCATTCGATGGATAATTACTATGTTTCAAAGCTTCTGCCTCTCATGGCAGAGGCTGGCGTGTCTGCAATACCAAACCCGCTGATCAACATTATGTTGCAGGGCAGGCATGATACATATCCCAAACGGCGCGGTCTGACCCGCGTGCCGGAGATGTTGAAACACGGAATTCGTGTGGGTTGGGGGCAGGATTGTGTGCTTGATCCCTGGTATTCACTCGGAACGGCAGATATGCTGGACGTGGCGTTCATGGGGCTGCATGTAGCCCAAATGTCTTCGCCCGACGATATGCGGCGTTGTTTCGATATGGTCACCAACGTCAATGCTGAAATCATGGGGCTGGACCATCTGGGATTGCAGGTTGGAAAGACCGCGAGCCTTGTCATTCTTGACGCTGGAGACCCGATAGAAGCGATCCGGCTGCGCCCCGACCGGCTGTGCGTCATTGCCAAAGGCAAGGTTGTTGCCGAAAAGGACAAGCGCGATACGACACTCTCAATTCCCGGACGCGCCAAATCTGTCAATCGGCGTCACAAGCTCCCTGTGTGAATATAGGAATTAGCTGCGCGCCGCAGCGAGCACTTTTGGGAGTTCCGCGGCGAAGATGTCCAGCTCGTGCGGTAGACCGACGCTGATTCTGATGCACCGGTCGAGTTTGGGTGCCATTGGCTTGCGAACGAAAACGTCTTGCTCGAGTAGACCATCCAGTACCTTCTTGGCAAAAGCGCCGTCTGAGCCGCAGTCAATTGTCACGAAATTGGTTGCCGAAGGCAAAGGTTCAAGCCCGTTCTGCCGCGCCAGCTCACTGATTCGATTTCGCGCTGCTTCGATCCGGGCCAGAACGACAGCGAGATACTGTTGGTCTTTCAAGGCGGCCAAGCCTGCAACCTGAGCCATTTTGTTGACGCCGTAGTGGTTTCGCATTTTCTCGAAGCTCGAAATCACATCGGGATCACCAAATGCGTAGCCGCAACGTATTCCTGCCAGCCCATATGCCTTGGAAAAGGTCCGCAGCCTGATAACGTTCGGCCAGATGAAATCAGATGGCGGCAAAGTTCCTGCCGGCGCGGTTTCACCGTAGGCCTCATCCAGCAGCAGCACCGCGGAAGACGGCAGTGCCGAGATAAAACGCGCTATCTCACCGGCAGACCACCAGCTTCCCATCGGATTGTCTGGATTTGACAAGTAGACTAGCGGCGCGTTCTCACGACGCACGGCGTCCAGCAGACCGTCAAGGCTTTCCCGGTCGTTCTCATACTCGACGAAAACGGGTCGTCCCCCACACCCGGCAACATGAAAGTTGAACGTTGGATAGGCGCCAAGCGAAGTTACGACGGGTGTTCCTGCTTCAACAAAAAGCCGCGCTGCAACGCCGAGCAATCCATCAATGCCCTCGCCAACAACGATATTCTGTTCATTGAGGTTCAGGTGTCCAGCCAGCGCGCGCCTGAGATCGAAATTGTCCGGATCACAGTACTTCCACATTTCGCCCGCCGAGGATTGCATCGCGCCAATCACTGACGGCGCTGGGCCGAAACTGCTTTCGTTCGCCCCAATCCGGGCGCGGAACGGAGCTTTTCTTGCGCGCTCTTGCGCTTCTGGCCCGACAAATGGAACAGAAGAGGGGAGCGAGGCGGCAATTTTTGTAAAGCGGGGCTTTGCGACAGACATGTAATTGCTCGGCTGATTGCGGTAGCAATGGCCGTTACACCAACTCGAAAGCTTGTTGAAGCCGTGCAGCAAGCTGGTTGCTGCATCTGGCCTGATTTAGTCGGGCTTATGCGCACGCAGCAGCGTAGTGCGGCGCTAGATTTTGGCGTTCGAGCACAGCTACACACCGATCAAGGTCCGTGGTGGCAAGGTGCGCATAGCGCATGGTCATTTGCAGGGTTTGATGGCCAAGCCACATTTGAACGCGGCGAATATCAATTCCGCCCTGAACGAGTCGTGATGCGCAGGTATGGCGTAGCACGTGCGGAACAACCTGATCGTCATAGCCGAGGCCAATCTCAAGCTTCGCTTCGTTCCATATCGCGCGAAAACGTGCCTGATCCAGCATGGCGAACGGACCGCGCGGGCGACGATGGCTTGCGTCAACCGGTGCTGGAACCACAAGGGATTGTACAGCGCGTTCGGTGAGGGGAACGGTGCGACTACGTCCAGACTTTGTGAGCCAGAACGTTACGCGGTGATCGTGAATGTCGTTCCAGATCAAGCCGATAGCCTCGCCCAACCGGCATCCTGTATCTACCAGGAATATGCAAAGACGATAAGCGTCTTCACTTTTTGCGCGAATGGCGTTGAACAGACGATCTTCTTCGTCAAGTTCGAGAAAGCGGATTCGCCCCGCGCCCTCTTTCTGGCGTTTAAATTCCGGCAAATTATGAATAGTACCCATCTTACTGGCCTTGCGGAGCAACTTGCTCAAGGCGGCCATCTTTCGATTGATGGTCGCGTTGCTGTTGCCGCGCTGGCGCAAAGCAATGATAAGACTGTCCACCGTCTCCTGATCGAAAGTGCTGAATCGTTTGCTGTGCAATATCTCGTTTATCTCGCCAATAAAGGAGGAGACATTGTATTTATGGCGGCCTTCCGCCCAAAGCAGGTCCTTGTAGCGGTCGAAAAGTTCTGAAATGGAGAACTGCTCAACCTGCCGGATTTTCTGATTTGAATAGCGCAATTCATAGCTTGCGCGACCGGAGTTAACGCCTCCGTCCCACTCAAATCCGACCGTTTTTTCGGAATGTCTCATATTAGAACGCAATTATGTTCCAATCCGTGCATATTCCATGACCCTGAGTTGCAAACATTTCTTCCGACGCGTGTCGGATGCATCTTTCTTGTGCCTAACTCTGACTTTCTTCCTTCTTTGACGTCGTCGCGGGGTGAAAGATTAAGGCCCAGCGCAAAAGCGCCGGGCCTCCGGATCGATTTAGCTATTTCGAGAAACAGCGCTCATCGAATTAGAAGTTGCGCTGGAAGCGAACCATGCCGCCAATGTCTGCTTCATCAGCAGCAGCATTGTCGTAGTAGGTGACTTCTGGCGTTACGTTGAAGTCCTTGACCAACTCGTAGTTGACGTTGGCAGCAACACCGAGATTTGCATCGGTGATGCCTTCTTCATACGCACCTTGCAGGTTGAAGGTGGTCTTTGGGTTCAGCTTGTAAGAACCGCCACCCCAAACAGCCCATGCTCCATTCCAAGGCTTGTAGTAGCTCTTGGCGACGTTCTCGTCTGTGCCGTAACCGCCCATCACGAACAGGGAGATCTGATCGTTGACGTTTACGTCAGCGCGGACCTTGCCAGCATATTCTTCATAATTGCTGTCATATCCGAACACGCCGGATACAGCACCCCAGCCGCCAGCATACTTGGCACCAGCAACAACGTACGGGATGTAGCTGTCGATTTCGCTGCTCTTCGCAGCTTCGCCGGTTTCGAGAGACAGGATCGCGGAGATGCCGTTGCCAGCGTCATAGGTGTAGCTGAGACGGTTGGTGTCGAACGGACCGTAAGCGATCAGATCGTCAGCAATAACGCCGCCTGCATAATCGGTGAAGGTTGTGAAGGCCGATTCGTCCTTACCAACGCGGAAGCCGCCGAGCTGAATCCATGCGAAGTTCAACGATGTGCTATTTCCGATTCCCAATAGCGCATCGTCATCGGCACGCGCGTTGGTGTAGTTGAAACGGGTCTCGGTGTAAGTCGACAGCGTGCCGAACTCAGTTTCCGAACCTGTCCAAGTGCGCAACGAGAGACGAGCCTTGTGCGCGTAAGTATCGGATTCGCTCTGGTCCATGCGGTCGGCAGTCGTGATGCCGCCGTATTCACCATCGCCGCCGCTAATGTCAAAGCGAGCATAGCCGCCGATGCGCAGGCAGGTTTCGGTTCCCGGGATGTAGAAGTAGCCTGTGCCATAGGTGTCGCAAACGCGAACGTATTCTGCTGGCTCCGGTTCAGCCACAACGTCGATAGCGTCAGCAGCGCGAGCGCCGGAAGCTGCGATGAGGGCCGCAGCCGAGCCGAGAAGAAGGCTCTTGATGTTCATTTTCTGACCTCCAGTCAGAATCGAACGAAAAGCCGCGTTTCAGGCAGAAATTGCCATTTTTATCTAAGATCAGGGAAGAACGACCGTTTTCGGAAAGTCACGACCAAACGGGAATGGCGGAGAGGAAGGGATTCGAACCCTCGAGAAGCTTTTGACCTCTACTCCCTTAGCAGGGGAGCGCCTTCGACCACTCGGCCACCTCTCCGGTGCGCGGTGGATACTTAAATCGTCTCTGACAATCAATAAGGTAATTCGGAAATTATGCTGAATCGTGGAAATCAGTATGTGAACAGGCCGCCAGGACGGGTGGCTTCCAGAATCGAAATACCTCGTATTCGCGCGTAAAAGCCAATTTTCGAGGGCTTTTCAGTATTTCCCGCTCCACGATGCCGCCATTTCGAGAGGGTTTAGGTTACCGAATTCTAAACAAGGACGGGCAAAGCGTGTCCTTTGTGCAACAGCGAACAGTGAAGGGGGGAGCGGGGTGACGAATATGGTGCGACGGCTGTTGAACTGCCCGCGGGGTTCGGTAAATCTCTGCATCGAAGAAGGGGCGTTCACGCGTCTTTTTCAAAAGTGGGGATGGGGCAGGGAATGCTGTCCTTCAGCCAAGATTAGACCCCGACCCAATAATTAACTTTTGACTGGAGGTCAGAAAATGAACATCAAGAGCCTTCTTCTCGGCTCAGCTGCGGCTCTGGTTGCAGTTTCCGGTGCTCGT
>JAHBYV010000027.1 GCA_019635795.1 Rhizobiaceae bacterium | reverse complement strand
TATGTTGACGTTGCGAGGCAAACGCTTGGCCGTATTTCCCAGACCGTCCAGGACTTGCCGCATGGGCAAATACAATCGCTTTTGGCAAGTAACGCGATGGATTTGCCTCTGGGAGTCGTCATCATGGTCTACGATGAGGAGGGCATATCGGTAGGACCATATCCAATAAATGCCGAACAGATATCGATTGCTGACCGGCAGTACTTTTCTGACATCAAGGCAGGCAAAAGCTGGTCAATCTCAAACCTGATTGTTGATCGCTTGACCGGGTCCAAAACATTTGCGGTCGCTATAGCTTTGAAGCAGAAAGAGCGATTTAGCGGGGCCATTGTCGCTTATGCGCCGATGAGCGTTCTTGCTGACGCCTGGCTGGGGGCCAGTGGCAGGCAATCCAATGCTTTTCTGGTCCATAAAGATGGTTGGATCAGCGCAAGATTGCCGCCCGTGGACAGTGACGTTTACGATACGAAAGTCTCGCAAGAATTCGTTCAAAGTTTTGCTGGTGCACGGGGGGCATACTTGGCAGAGCCATCACCAATAGATGGCATAGCTCGTGTTCTTGGTTATGCCGAGGTTCCTAATACTCCATTGATTGCAGTTGTTGGACTTAGCAGATCAGAACATCTCAAGCCCTTCTGGTTTCAAGTCAAAATCAATATCGTTCTGCTTTTGCCGATGCTTGCGCTTCTCTTCTACGCAGCCCGCAAAGTTAGAACGCTAGTTGAGGAAAACGACCTGGCATCTGCCCGTCTTGCAAGAAGTCTCAAACGAAATGAGGGCTTGCTTCTTGAGATCCATCACCGGATCAAAAACAATCTGCAGTCCGTTTCTTCTCTTGTTCGCCTGCATGTAAAGGATGCGAATGTTGCGACAGAGCTCAATCAACGAATAGCCGGTATGGCTGCTGTTCATGAGCACATCTATAGAAACGAAACGTTCGCGGATACGAGCGCTCGGGAGTTTATTGTCTCTATCGTTCGTAAGGTTTTGTTCTCCACTTCCGCCAACCATGAGGTTGCATTTAGTTTGGCTGATATTCATTTGCGAGACGAGAAGCTTATGCCAATCGGGCAGCTTCTCGCTGAAGCAATTATGAATGCCTGCAAGTACGGCTATCCGGACGGACGGAAGGGCATATTGTCGATCAGTCTCGCGTCAGTGAGCGATGATATGGCTGAACTGTCGATCCACAATGATGGTGTTCCTCTTGGGGATGCGTCAGGGCAGGGACTGGGCAACCGCCTTATGAGGCTTTTCGCAGAGCAACTGGGAGGAGATTTGCAGGTCAGTTCGAACGATGCTGGCGTAACGATCACGGTCCGGTTCCCTACCAGCTAGTCCAGCACGTCAGTCGGGGGCATCTGGACCCGCTTTCTCATCACCGAGATCACCCTCTTTTCGAGAGAAGGCGAGCAGCGTCAAGATCGTGACCAGTGAAGTTATCACTGCGACGTCCAAGGCTCCCAAGCCTGTAGCAATCCCGATGGCCCCGGTCGCCCAGAGGCTCGCGGCTGTCGCGGTGCCTTTAACGGAATCCTTGACCTTAAGAATAGCGCCGCCACCTATAAAACCCATCCCGGTAATCACGCCTTCGACAATTCTTGCTGTTGCCTCAGCGCTCCCGGCCATCAGTGTCTCGCTCGCTTGAATGAAAGCGCAGGCGGACATGGCCACTAACGGAAACGTTCTAAGCCCTGCGCTTCTTTCTGTTTTTTCGCGGTGCCAGCCTATGGGAAATGCGAGAACATATGCTACGCCAAGTGCGACGATGTGCGGAATGATGTCGAAGTGGTCAGATTGAAACGCTAAAGAAAACTGATCCAATTTGTCCCTCGCGATACCGTTTGCTCACCGAAAACGAGCGACATTCCGCGTAGTTCCACATTTTTTATGGATGGTCGCCCTCATACTCACCGCTGTGTTCAACCTGCCCACTTCTCTCAGATATTACTTCGCGCGCCGGGATATTGAATTTATCCCAACGGGACGCGGGCTTTGGCGCAGCCGCCGGAGCATGAAAAATAGGGCAAGACCACGGTTGCAGGTTCTCCTGAACCTACTGACCACTACGTACGTTACCGCTAAGTTATTGTTCGAATGGTGGTGATGTCAGTTCGTAGCGAACCAGTCTCCGAAACGAAATTCCCTAATAACAGGGAAGTAACAGGGAAAATCCCGAAATTCGATTGTTTCAGGCGACATTTGGGCCGAATTTTTCAGGAATTTTCAAACAGTTGGCGAGAAATTCCCTGCACATCGGAACAGGGAATTTTATTTGCCCTATCAGGGAATTTTATCTGGCGTTACAGGGAATTGCAGGAATGTTCGAGCGATGCGGGAAAGCATCGAGCACGGGCGGGACAACCTAGCAGACGGATTGGCTATATCGACACCCATGGACAGATGGCGCTCATGCTGGCTTTTACATATAGCTTGGCCCTCACTCAGGCGAGCAAGCCACGACAATTGCTTCAATGTCATTCGTCCTGAGGGGGTCGACAGGCGCGGCGGCTATTTGAGAAAGATGCCGCGAAATAGCCGGAGCGCGGAAAGCGGTGAAAGGTTGTTCTTGGCAGGAATCCGTATTTTGTATCTCTACGGATGATATTCAGCCTTGGGCCCAATTTACACCAACAGGCGGAAGATGAGCGAGGCCGGGTCGCGGGCGGTAGATTTAGATTTGCATGCGCTAGCACCATTGCAGATAGGGCTATCTTCCGTCGAGATGGTCCCGAAATCAGTTTATCCCGGCTTGACCCGCTATCGGCCTCGTGCACATCTGGATTGTAGGTGATCGTACAAGATGCGGCCGGGCCGTGATCTGGTCGCACCCGTGTCTCAACGATGTGGAGGTTGCAATAATGAAACTTCGTAGTCCGCTGCTGGCCATTGCGATAAGCGTAGCCGCCTCCGTGCAGCCTGCGTTCGCACAGGATTTCACCGTGTGGGCGCCTTTCTCGAGCCCGCTTGGTGACCGCAGCTTCATCGATTCCGCGAACCGCGGTGTGGAGCGCGCCGCCGCCGAGCGCGGCGTCAAGATAAAGGTGATCCCGGCCTCGGCCAACGACCCGAGCGCATGGGACCGCAACCTTCGCGAGGCGGCATCGGCATCAGAGGTAAACTTGGTCGTGACGGGCGGTACCCTGATAAGCTCGACGCTGGAAGCCGTCGCCCCCGAATTTCCGGACCAGAAGTTCGTCATCTTCGATGCCCCCTCCAGTGCGGCTAACGTGACCGGCATCACATACGCGCAGAATGAGGGCGCTTTCCTCGCGGGCGCGGTGGCCGCTCTCATCACCAAGAACCCGGAGAAGTTTCCCAAGGCTAAGGGCAGCAACAAGGTCGGCCTCGTCACCGGAATCGACATTCCAGTCATCCGCGACTTCATCAAGGGCTTCGAGAGCGGCGTGAAGCATGTTGACCCTGCGATTGTTGTTGACGTTCGCTTTACTAATGATTTCGGCAGTCCACAGAAGGGTTTCGACACCGCGACCGCGGTGTTCCGCGACGGTGCCGACGTAGTCTATCAGGTTGCTGGGCCGACGGGCTTGGGCGTCCTGCGCGCCGCCGAGTCCGAAGGTCGCTACGGCATCGGCCAAGATTCCGACCAGAACGACCTTCACCCTGGCTTCATCGCCGCTAGCGCCATCAAGCACGTCGACAACACGATCTTCCAAGCTATCTCCGACGCAATGGATGGGAAGCTGGAAATGGGCCAGACCCGGGTAGGCAACCTCGCAAATGGCGGCGTCGACATCGCTCTGGCGGGCAACGTGATCCCCGCGGAGATTGCGGCCCAGATCGAGGAGATCCGCAAGCAGATTGTGTCCGGCGCCGTCGTGCCGGACGGAGAGTTTAAGTAGGCGACGGCGTGACCGGCTCCGGCCTGCCGAATTCGGCTGACGGTTCCCCCATCGTAACGATGCGGGGAATCGTCCAGCGTTTCGGTAGCTTCATCGCGCTACATGGCGTCGACCTCGATATCCATCGGGGCGAAGTTCATGCCGTGCTCGGCGAAAACGGCGCCGGCAAGTCAACGCTGATGAATTGCCTGTTCGGGATCAACCGGCCGCAAGCCGGCTGGATCTGCATCGACGGCAAGGAAGTAGCGATCGAGAGCCCCCGGCAGGGGCTCTCGATGGGGATCGGAATGGTGCACCAGCATTTCAAGCTGGTGCCTACCCTTACCGTGGCCGACAACGTGTTCCTCGGCCACGAGCTCTCCAACGGGCTTGGGCTTGTCAACAGGCGCGAGCAGGAGCGACGTGTCGCCGAACTGTCGGCCAGATACGGGCTCGCTATCGATCCCGCCGCAATAGTGTCGGAACTGTCGGTAGGAGCGCAGCAACGCGTAGAGATCCTGCGCGCTCTGTCGAAGCGGGTGAAGGTTTTGGTGCTGGACGAGCCCACGGCCGTGCTCACCCCCCAGGAAGGTGAAATGCTGTTTTCGGTGCTGCGCGGGCTGGTAGCCGACGGCCTTGCCGTCGTGCTGATCAGCCACCGGCTAGCGGAGGTGCTACGCTTTGCCGACCGCATATCGGTGATGCGATCGGGCAGAATGGTTGGCAGTGTGAAGCCGGATGAAAGCAGCGAAAGACAGCTTGCAGAATTGATTATCGGGCGTGAACTTGCGTCTAATAAGTGGCGCGGCGGCAGGGCCACCGGCGAACCCATGCTGGAGGTTAGCCACCTGACTGTCTCAGGCTATCAAGGTGTGTTGGCAGTCAAGAACGTGTCCTTTGCGGTAAGGCCGGGAGAGATCGTCGGCATCGCTGGCGTGGCAGGCAACGGGCAGACCGAACTCGTCGAGGCCGTTACGGGGCTGCGACGTACGGTTTCGGGCACGATTGCTATCGCGGGCGCTCCGGTCGGCAAGTCCGACCCACACCGCATCAGGCGTAGCGGTGTGGCGCACATACCGGAAGATCGGCTTGGACGGGGCGTCAGCCTGTGGAGCTCGGTGGTGGACAATCTCGTTGTCGGCCAAATCGATGATCGTCGATTCGGCACGGTGCTGCTCGACCGCAAGGCGATGAACGAGTTCGCCGAGCGGTTGGTCGGCAAGTTCGATATCCGCCTCTCGAGTCTGAGCACACATGCGGGGCGTCTGTCGGGCGGCAACATGCAAAAGCTGGTGGTGGCGCGCGAGTTGGACCCGGAGCCGCCTATGATCATCTGCTGTGAGCCGTCGCGCGGTCTCGATATTGGGGCAGCGGAATTCGTCTATAGCCAGCTTCAGGAACACCGCGATCGCGGCGCTGCGATCCTGCTGGTGTCGACCGAATTGCCCGAGGTGCTGCGCCTTTCGGACCGTATACTTGTCATGCATGACGGTCGCATCGCCGGCGAATTCGACGGCGCTGGGCGGCCCAGCCCGCGAGAGGTTGGGCGCGTGATGCTCGGCATGGATGCGCTGCATGCTTGAACGCCTAAGAAATGCGGGCGTGTCGGCATGGGCAGTTTCCCGCCCCTCGTTGCTTGCCATCACGATCTCGCTGACGATTTCATTCGTGATTGTGGTGGCTGTTTCCGAACAGCCCGTGGTGGCGTTCCGCACTTTCCTCGGAGGCGCGTTCGAGAATGTCTATTCGTTCGGCAGCATGCTATCGATAGCCACGATCCTAATACTGAGCGGGCTCGCCGCCACCGTCGGTTTTCGGGCAGGCGCGTTCAATGCCGGCGGAGAGGGCCAGATCTATGTCGGCGCGCTGATGGCAGTGGTCGTCGCGCAGGCGGCCCCGTTGCCGCCGCCGCTGGCCATCACTGCCGCCCTGATGGCCGGCATGGTGGCTGGCGCGATCTGGATTCTCGTCCCTGCGCTGATGCGGGTCTACCTCGGTATCGCCGAGATCGTGACGACGCTTATGGCATCCTACATCGCCCCGCTGCTGACGATCTATTTGCTGATGAACGGCGGGCTTCGCAACCCCAATGCCGGCGTGCCCGAAACAGTAAGGCTGGTGCCGGAATTGCGCCTGCCGCGCATCCTTAGCCCCTCCAGCGCCAACTGGGGCCTGTTCATCGCACTCGCGCTTGTCGTCGCCTACTGGATCGTGCTGGAACGCACGCGCCTTGGCATGCGCATGAAGCTGGTGGGCCAGCAGCCCAGCTTCGCCGAAACGATGGGCATCGACAACAAGCGGGTTCTGCTCGTCTCCTTCTTCGCGAGTGGTGCACTGGCGGGTCTGGCAGGCGCCATTGTCAGCGTCGGCATGGACCATCGCTTCATCCAGAGCTTTTCGCCCGGTTACGGTTTCCTTGGCATCACGGTGGCGCTGATAGGCCGGCTGTCCCCGCTCGGCGTCATCCTGGCAGCGCTTCTATACGGTGCGCTGGTTGTCGGCGCCGGCAAGATGCAGACGGCCTCTGACGTCCCTTTCGCGCTGCTGTTCGTCCTGCAGGGGGTGCTGGTGTTTCTGATGACGGGCAACCTCGCTGCGGTTGGACGCCGCCTGTTCGGAGGTCGCTGACATGTTTGGGCTCGACACCTTCATCGCAACCGCCGTATCCGCCTCGGCTCCGATCGTGGCGACCGCCGTGGGCGGTGCCTTCGCCGAGCGAGCGCGTTGCACCAATATCGGCATGGAAGGCATGATGCTGATGGGAGCGTTCACCGCGCTGTCGGTGTCCGTCATCAGCGGCAGCGCATGGCTTGGGCTACTCGCTGGCATCGCCGTCGGCGCGCTCGGCGGCGTCTTCCTCAGCGTGGCGGTCCATCTACTAACCTGCGATATCATCATCGCCGGTATCGGCTTCAACATGATGGTCTCGGGGGTGACGCTGCTGCTCATCGACGTCTTCCACGGCGAGAGTGGGACCTGGGCCCCGACGCGGCCGCCGCTGCTGCCGCGCATCGACCTCGGCGCCTATGCCGATACGCCACTCATCGGATTGTTCCTGCATGGGCAGAGCGTGCTGGTCCTTGTCATCCTTGCGGTGGTGGTGCTGGCGTGGATCGTCGAAAGCCGCAGCCGGTTTGGTCGTCACATCCGTGCGGTGGGCGACAATCTGGAGGCTGTGGTGGCCGCCGGACTGAATCCGACAGTGCTTCGCACGACGACACTGGCCATCAGCGGGGCAACCGCCGGTCTTGGCGGCAGCTTTCTTGCGATTTCCGCTCTCGGCGTCTTTGCCGCCGATATGAGTGGCGGCCTTGGGTTCATCGCGCTCGCAGCGGTCATTTTCGCGGGCGCGTCGGTCGTGCGTAGCGCGCTGGTGGCGGTGTTGTTCGGGCTTTCGGTCGCCTTCGCCACCCAGTTCCAATCGAGCGGTCTGCCCGTCCAGTTCGTGCTGATGACACCCTATGTCGCCACCATACTCGGCTTGTTGCTGGTCGGTGTGCGGCGGCGCAGCTCGGGCAATCCGCCCATCATCAATCCCACCTCCCCGATCCAGCACTAGCGCGGAAGAACAAGGAGCCCGCCATGGAAAACTCACTCTCCAAAGCCCCCTTCGGCGCGCTCCATCACGTGGGCTTCACCATCAGTGATATCGATCGCTCAATCGCCTTCTACGAGTGTCTCGGCTTCGTGGTCGCGTCGCGGTGGTGCGAAGGGCCCGAACTCTGCGCAAGGGGTCTCGGCGTCGAAGGGTCTGACATCGAACTTGTTCAGATGCGGCGGGACGGATTCGTCTTGGAGCTGATTGCGTTCCGGCAGCCGCGCGAAAACGATCCCGACCCCTCGCAGATCGGCAATGCGCACCTCGCCTTCAGCGTCGCCGACATCGACGCGACTTGCGCCGAACTAGCCGCCCTCGGTGGGCGGTTGGTGTCGGAGGTCATCCGCCATCCGGAAGCGGATTGGGCGCAACTCATTGATCCCGATGGCATCCGCATCGAGATTCTCATGGTGCACGGCCAGGCTAACTGACCGCCGCCGCTGTGTCCGGGCCGGTCGCGCCGTTCAACGGCAAGTTCTGGGCGAAGTGTCTGAAAAAGCGCTCGTTCCTGACATTTGACGAAGCCCGCCCGAAGTTGGAGCATTGCCGTCGGGACTTGTACAACGCGTTTTTGTCAACTCTCCATTCGAGGTCGTTTCTAACGTCGCCCTCCTGCTTAAACTCCTGCATCGGCTTTGCTATGCTGGCACCGTTGGTGCCTCCACTTGTATCCAGTCGGTCACCGCGCTTGCCATCGACTGCCCGTCGCTGTTTATCCGTCGATTAAAGGCGCTGGCGTCACAGTTGGCGACGGTGAGTGTCTGGCCACTGCGTACCGAGCAGAATCGGTAGGGATGCAGTTGGGTAGGCCGCTGAATGCCAACATTCGACAGTAATCTCGCCTGGGGGATGCAACGGGGGCGCGCAGCAGCCCCCTTGCCAAGATTGCGGGTACTACCCCGCACATCTTGCACTTTCTCTATTCGACCACAGGCACCCCGCAGGCCTTTAAGAATTCGAAGGTTTGGTCATAAAAATGAGGTGGCCGAGTTTGGTCAGTTTCCTGCCCTTCTGGCATGAAAATGATCATGCCTTGGCGAGCCCTGGTAAGCAGTACCCGATACGCATTAGCGAGATAGACCTTCCTGAAACGGTCGCTCACGTTCTGCCACTTTGTACCGACGAAGTCGAAATACCCCCAGCCATCGGCCAATCTTCTAAAATTCGCATCCCAGCAAACGATGGTCCAATCAAGCTCCAGGCCTTGGACGTCAAACTCCGTCGCTACCTCCTCAAGGTAGTATGACGATCGAACATCGTCTTTGCCGTTTAAGAACCAAGCGGCAGGATCAATGCCGGCCTTAATGTGGATGCCTTCCGGTCTAAGGCGTAAGGCGCCGGAAGAAGCTACTACGCCAGTGCGCTCGGAACCGCGAGCATGCCTGCGTATCCAATTGCGTGCCGTTGCATAGTTCCGCGTAACAGCGAGTGGATAATGCGCCAGGTGCTCAAAAATCTGCTTCGCAGCGAGTTCGTCGCCATCGATGACGCAGCCAACAAAGTTGGATAGTTGCTCAGCTCGAAACGACCTAACAGAAACTGAAAGGTGAAGATCAGGACGCTCGACGCTGTTCAATTCACCCAACTTTGCGGACAGATCCTCGCCCCAAGAATAAGTTGGATTCGACAGCTGCCCAGAATGATAGACGTCCCAGTGGGGAAACTTGCGTTGTAGCGCGTCAAACCACTCAACAAGCCCAGCTTCTCCCGTGTTAATTTCCTGACCACCACCGATTAAACAGACGATGGTAGCCCAGTCCTGGCGTCGGTCCATTACGCTTATCAAAAACTCTGGCTCAGACATTTCAAACGATGGCTCGCCACGCTTTTGAACCATAAATTTTTCTGCGCTTTGCCTGTTCCAAGCCCTTTGCGCTTCATCGAATACGACCACATGATCCACAGGTGGCTCGCTTGTACGAAGATACTCATCACGAAAGTGATGGATATTCTGGATGAAGGCACTAACGCTTTGGAGCGCGGCCTTTTTTTTGATCTTCGTACCAGCCGCCTTCGAGCGATTGACCTCATCGCGAGCGAGGGCCTCACGCAGCACAAGGACTAGAGGACCATTTCCGGACAAAAAAACGGCGTGTTCGTCATTCCCAACGTTTAGCGTGCGCGTTGAAATGTTCAGGCCCGCAAGCGTTTTGCCAGCTCCAGGAACACCAGTGACGAAGCAGATAGATTTGCGTCGATTTTGACGCGAGTGCGCGATGATTTCGAAGATGCATTCAGACGTTATAGATAAGTTTTTTGCATCGGCGCCTGAGCGGGATATGTCTTCAACATTATGCCCCTCATACAAGGCCTGCGCTGCCTCTACGATCGTGGGAGTGGGTTTATAGCCCGTGCGTGCCCAGTCGCTTCCATCACTGCCGTTAGCCGCGGGTGATTGTCCTTGCTTTCGATCTTGAAGAGCTAAATCGATGATATCGGAGAGGTTGTCACCGTTCGAGCAAAGCGGCTCCGCGACGCGGTCCGCTTGCCATATCAAACCTGTGTTGCTCGGCACGGCCTTGGTCGCAACAACGATGGGTACAAGCCACCTTTCGTGACTTCCTTCGTGGAAATTTTTTAAGTCCAGCGCGTAATCAGTAACCTGATCCTTAGCGTGCTGATCGTACTCAGTACTTCCAACTTTGTATTCAATAACAAAGATCAAACCATCAATTACAGCAATTACATCCACACGCTTTCCCATCCTTGGGATGGCGAACTCGAAGAAAATTTCTCCTTCTGGAAAACGGACCAATTGCTTTTGCAAATTCGTAATCTGAATGAGCCAGGCATTCCGCTGCTCGATCGTGAGCGGAAATGTGTTGTTTTGAGCCAATGCTCCCAACACTTGTTCCGGACTTTCTAGGAGAAACTCTGAAACTTTTTTATTGTAATAAGCGCGAACAATCATGCTGAAACTATAACCGAAAATTGCGTGCCATCATTTGGTAAATGCATTCTATCCCCGCAGGCGGCACCGCATCCTGACCCACTACCTGCCGCTGTATTATCCTGAGGCCGAGCGATTTCACCGCCGTTGTGGGTTCGGTCCTCGACGAAGTCGTAAGACCAGACATGGTTGGGATACTCCGGCCGCAGTCGGATGCACGAGCCGTCATTCAGCCACAGACGGCCTCGTTTGGGCTGCTTTTGTGGAACCTTCAGCCCCTCACGTCGCCAGATCCGTTCCACCCGTTTGACGTTCACCACCCAGTCGTCACGGTGCAGCATCGCTGTGATGCGCCGATAGCCGTAGCGGCCGTATTGAGTGGCAAGCGCGATGATGTCGGCTGTCAAAGCCGCTTCATCATTCGGTGGCGTTGGAATCTTGCGCTGTGTGGAACGATGCTGACCGAGAACCCGGCACGCTCGTCGTTCGCGAACGCCAAGCTCAGCAACAACATGATCCACACAGGCACGACGACGTGCGGGGCTTGGAAGTTTTGCATTCGCTGACCTTCGGTTCCCCGTGCAGCTTCCGCCAGGATCATCTTGTCCAAGGTCAGATCGGAAACGGCACGCCGAAGACGTGCGTTCTCCGCCTCAAGCTCTTTCAGCCGCTTAACCTGATCGCCCTTCAAACCACCGTATTCAGATCGCCAACGATAGTATGTAACTTCCGTCACGCCTATCGATCGGATCGCCTCGGCAACCGATTTGCCTTGCGAAGTCAGTACATCAACCTGCCGCAGCTTCGCGACGATCTCCTCTGTGCTATGTCTCTTTCTTGGCATCGCTTCAGTCCTCCAAAGGCTCAAAAGCCATACATAAGGGAGGATCACTTTTCAGGGGGCACACCACCAAACTTCAGCGCGACATCGATAAAGTCGTCGATCTGATGATCGAGACGGAATCGGACACAGCGCGCTCGGCTTACGAAAAGAGGCTGCAAAAGCTGGAGCGGGAAAAGGCCGTCACGGTTGAGCGAGCCGCAAGTTGCGTGCGTCCTGCGCGTGACTATGACGAAACACTTCGAACCGCCGTTGAATTTCTCGCAAGTCCTTGGAAGCTCTGGAATTCTGAACGCTTCAGCGACAAGCGTTTGTGCCTCAAACTGACGTTTGCGGACAAGCTGGCTTATGTGCGTGGAGAAGGGTTTCGAACCGCAAAGGTCTTAGCGGACTTTTTGTCCCCTGAAGTCGAAATGGCGCGCCGGTGAGGATGAAACTGGGCACCGCTATGTCATTGTAGGCGCTCTATAATTCTTGTAGCAGTGACCAGCGTTTGGGGGCGAGACCGCCTGTTTCTGGTCCAGAGTCTCAGCGAAGCGGCATTCATCAAAACGGCAGAGTTCAGTACGCTGCCACCGCAGGCTATCCCGGCGGTTCAGCATTCCCTCCGCTTGCATGAATGCGATGGAAGTTGATTTCGATCCAATCGGCCAGAATCCGTACCTTCTCCGCGACTTCTTCGCCAAGGGGGGTCAATGAATATTCCACATGGGGCGGCACAACGGGATAGGCGCGGCGCAAGACGAACCCGTCCGCCTCCAGCAATTGCAGCGCCTGCGCCAGCATGCGCTCACTCACGCCGCCAATCTTGCGGCGCAGTTCAGAAAAGCGGTGCGTTCCTCCTTCCAGCACGATCAGCACCAGAACACCCCATTGACTGGTCACATGTTTGAGCACGTCGCGCGAAGGACAACCTGCCGACAGAAGCTCGCCATGCACCTTGTCGGAAAGCCCGATCGCCGTGCCGTCATCGTGAATGTTCATACTTACCTTCCTGTGCGTACTTACTTTGCGTTAGTATGAGCCTATATCATGGCTTTGGATCATCAAGACAAGGAGTCACTCGCCATGACCATCGCCGTAACCGGAGCGTCGGGCCAGTTGGGCCGCCTCATCGTCCAGAAGCTCAAGCAGAAGATTGAGCCCAGCCAGATCGTCGCGCTGGCGCGCAGCGTCGAGAAGGCGTCCGACCTCGGCGTCGAAGTGCGCGCAGCCGATTACGAGAAGCCCGAAACCCTCGACCGGGCGCTGCAAGGCGTCGAGACGCTGATGCTGGTTTCCTCCAGCGAGGTCGGCAAGCGGGCCGCGCAGCATCGGAATATCATCGACGCCGCCAAAAAGGCCGGCGTGAGGCGCATCGTCTATACGAGCCTGCTCCATGCCGATACGTCGTCACTGAGCCTTGCACCCGAGCATGTAGAAACCGAAAGCCTCCTGAAACAGTCGGGCATCGCCAACACTGTTCTGCGCAATGGCTGGTACACGGAAAACTACACGGTCTCGGTCCCCGGCGCGGTGAAGGCCGGCGCATTTGTCGGCAGCGCGGGCAAGGGCCGCATCTCGTCGGCAACGCGCGCCGATCTGGCCGAGGCCGCCGTCGTCGTGCTGACTGGCGAGGGCCATGACGGCAAGGTCTACGAGTTGGCTGGCGACGACGCCTATACGCTGGCTGATCTCGCGGCGGAGATCTCCAAACAGACTGGCAAGGACATCCCCTACAAGAACCTGCCGCAGGATGAATATGCCGCCGTGCTGAAGGGTGTGGGTATACCTGCAGATTTCGCCGGTGCTCTGGCCGCCTTCGACATCGACGCCTCCAATGGAGCGCTGTTCGACGACAAAGGCCAGCTTTCGGCGCTGATCGGGCGTCCGACTACCCGGCTGTCGGATGCGGTGGCTGCGGCCCTCAAATCATAGACGAACAGACCCTGACCGCTCATGCGCCGGACTGCCGTACGCGATGAGGCATGGCTGCCTCCGCAACGCGTCAAGAATGATCGCTTCCGGGTTGGGTGAGACCAGTCCGGAAGCGCACAAGGGGTCGATAGCCGACCTTCGTGCCCGGTTTTGTTCCGGAATGGTGGAGATTTGGCGCGCCGGACAGAATGAAACTGGGCACCGCTATATTATTGTTGGCGCTCTTTAATTTGAGTGACGCTGTACAGCCTGCGTGTTCAGACGTCTCATCGGCTTCATAGTGGCACACGCAATTTTCTCACTGCACTTCGTTGAAAACTGGACATCTTCGCTGCGAGATATTAAGTGCTGAGTCATGATCCGACGCGCAATGGCCATGCTTGTTGTAGTTGCTGTCGCCGTTGTTACAGCGGTGGCTACCGGCCATGCCGTACGCATGGACGGCTATGCTGGCCACGCTACGCACACATCCCAGATCATTACCACCGAGGCGAGCAGCGGTCCGGCCTGTGGCGATGAACAATCCTGTGGTCCGGCAAGCGCTGCTCTATGCGCATTCGTGTGTGTTGGCGGGCTGAGTTTCATTTTTCCGGATCAGGGCACTGCCACCTTCGAGCAACGCTCGATCAGTTTCAAACGCCCTGACATGACGGCGGTTCGCGGCCACGATCAGGGTCGCAACGACCGGCCTCCCATATCCTATCTCCTCTGACGACGCCCGGGCTTCGGCCCGTGATATTCAGACCTTTGGATCGGACACGACGTTCCGAGGAGATTGATCATGAACAGGATTTCACGACGCGGCTTTCTCGCCGCAAGCGCTGCCACATTGGCAAGCATACATATGCCGCGTTTTGCAACAGCGGCGACATCACCGGTTGCCTTGACCGCGACGCGGCGTACACTTGACATCAATGGCCGTGCCGCAACTGTTTTCGGCCTTACTGGCCCTAGCGGTCAGGGACTTGTCCTCGACCCAAGCCAACGCTTCCGGGTTGAGCTGACCAACGACCTTCCGGTTTCCACGCTCATTCACTGGCATGGACAGATTCCGCCGAACGAACAGGATGGGGTTCCCGACATGCCGATGCCGATGCTCCAGCCCGGCGAGACGCGCTCTTATGATTTCGAGCCGCTTCCCGGCACATTCTGGATGCATAGCCACGTACCGATGCAGGAAATCAACCTGCTGGCGGCCCCGCTGATCGTTCGCAGCGCCGAAGATGTCGTGGCCGACCGCCAGGAAGTTACGCTTTTCCTGCACGACTTTGCCTTCAAGACGCCTGAAGAGGTCATGGCCGAGATCGCCCAGGGCCACGGCGGCGGTCATGGCGGCGGGCACGGAGGAGGCGACGCAATGCCTGCCGCCGATCCCGGAGCGATGGATCACGCCGCGATGGGCCATGGCGGCGGTAGCCAAGACGGCATGTCGGGGATGATGTCCGGCATGGGGATGGACCTCAACGACTATGACTGGGACGCCTATCTGGCCAATGACCGGACCTTGGCCGATCCCGAGGTGGTTCGCGTCGAGCGCGGCGGGCGTATCCGACTGCGCGTTATCAATGCGGCCGCTGCGACCGTGTTCTGGATCGACACTGGCGCGGCACCCTCCCGGGTGGTTGCCGTCGACGGCCATGGCGTCAAGCCCGTTACCGGCAACCGGTTCGGCCTTGCCATGGGCCAGCGGCTGGACATGGAGATCGACCTGCCGGACGAAGCTGGCACATGGCCAGTTCTGGCCTTGCGCGAGGGCGCGCGCGAGAGCACAGGCATTGTTCTCGCCACAACCGGCGCGCAAGTCGTGAAAATCCCGGAGCTGGCCGACGAGGATGCCCCGGCCTTCGATACGGACCTGTCACAGGAATTGACTTTCGAGGCCTTGGACAATTTGCCCGAACGCGCAGTCGAGCACAGCCAGATGGTGATGCTGGGCGGCACGATGCAGCCCTATGTCTGGACCATCAACGGGGCAGTCTGGGGCAAGCACAGCCCGATCATGGCGAAAACCGGCGAGCGCGTCCTGCTTGGCTTCCACAACATGTCGATGATGGGGCATCCGATGCATCTGCACGGCCACGTCTTCCAGGTCGTCGATATCAACGGCCGCAAGGTGAACGGCGCGCGCCGCGACACTGTCTACGTGCCTCCGATGTCGATGGTGACGGTGGCTCTTGATGCGGGTGAGGCTGCCCGCTGGATGCTCCACTGCCATCACATGCCGCATCTGGAAACCGGCATGATGACTGAATTTCAAGTGACGACATGAGGAAGCTGGTTCTGCTGTCACTGGTTATCGTGACAGCAGCCGCAGTCTGGTTCTGGCGCAGCGCAAACGACGAGATGGCCCCGCCCACGGAGGCAGGCCAGATTGCCCTTGGTCGCCAGCTCTACGCCGAAAACTGCGCGAGCTGTCACGGTGCCAACCTTGAGGGACAACCTGGCTGGAAGATGCCGGGGCCGAATGGCCGCTTGCCGGCACCGCCACATGATGAGAGCGGCCATACCTGGCATCATGCCGATGAGCAGTTGTTCGCGATCACAAAACTCGGAACGGCGGCGGTCGTCGGCAATGGCTATGAAAGCGACATGCCGGGTTTCGGCAGTAGCCTGACTGACGACGAAATCCGGGCGGTGCTCCTCTACATCAAGGGCACCTGGCCGGAACGCGAGGCCGCTTACCAGCAAGGTATCTCACGCCGTTGATACGAACGCGGAGGCCACGGACACTCTCGTGGCCTCCGATCCCCAACCATGGCCCCGTTTCCCAGGATGCAGGAATCGAAAATGAAAAGAACAACAATCATGGCCGGCGCTGCCATTGCAGCTATTGCTGCCGTCGCCCTCTGGAACATCACCCGACCGAGCACCCCTCATGTCAATGCGTCCGGAAAGGAAGCAACGGCACAGCTTGTGATCCCTGCGACCTTCTCAGATGAGGCAAAAATGGGCGAGAGGGCCTTCAACGCGGTGTGCGCTACCTGCCATGGCAAGGATGCGGCCGGAACGGACGTTGGCCCGCCGCTCGTGCATCGGATCTATGAACCGTCGCACCACGCAGACTATGCGTTCGAAATGGCCGTCGCCAACGGGGTACGGGCACATCACTGGAAATTCGGCAATATGCCGCCTCAGCCGGGGGTGACAAAAGCCGATATCGCAACGATCGTTGCGTATGTGCGCGAGTTGCAGCGGGCAAATGGCATCGACTAGGTCCGGCCTATCGAATGAACCACCGGCATTGGCGAGCCGGTTTATGAAAAGCGCGCGGCAATTTGCCGGCAACATGTCATCCGTGGCTATAGTCGGTTGTTCGGCGCATAGATATGGTTGATGATGCTTGAGGCAATAGAGAGACAACGCCATGTATTATGGAAATAGCTTTCAATAATATCTTCAAATCACTCAGTGATATAGCAGGTCGAAAAATGCAAGAACACAACGATCACTCTCACCATTCCCACAGTGATGACCATTCTGGCCACGCCCATAAGGTGAAGGATCCTGTGTGCGGCATGGAGGTCGATCCGCATACGGCGGAGCATCGCCTGACCCACGAGGGGCGCACCCATTATTTCTGCTCGGCATCCTGCAAGGCAAAATTCAAGGCTGATCCCGGCCGATATCTTGAAAGAGGCGCAGCGCCCGTTCCGGACGCGCCCGAGGGTGCAATCTGGACATGCCCGATGCATCCTGAGATCCGGCAGGACGGGCCGGGAAGTTGCCCTATCTGCGGCATGGCGCTTGAACCGCTGATCATGACCGCCGATAGCGGCCCCAGCCCTGAACTTGCCGACATGGCGAAGCGCTTCTGGATCGGACTGGTTCTCGCCGCCCCGGTCTTCGTGCTCGAAATGGGCGGTCATCTTTTTCCGGCCCTGCATCATCTGGTGCCAATGCGGATATCGATCTGGATTCAGCTTGTTCTGGCGACGCCGGTGGTTTTGTGGTGTGGCTGGCCGTTCTTCGAGCGCGCCTGGGCGTCGCTGGTCAATCGCAGCCTCAACATGTTCACTCTGATCGCCATGGGCACCGGCGTCGCCTGGGCTTACAGCATCGTTGCCGCCATTGCGCCGGGCATTTTCCCCGCAGCCTTCCGCACAGCGGATGGCACGGTCGCGGTCTATTTCGAAGCGGCAGCGGTCATCACCGTTCTGGTGCTGATCGGCCAGGTGCTGGAACTGCGCGCCCGCGAGCAGACATCGGGCGCGATCAAGGCGCTTCTTGATCTGGCACCTAAGACAGCGCGACGCATCCGCGACGACGGGTCGGAGGAAGATGTGCCGGTCGAACATGTCACGCTGGATGACAGGCTGCGCGTCCGTCCTGGGGAAACTGTGCCGGTTGACGGCGTCGTGGAGGACGGGCGCTCATCACTCGATGAAGCGATGGTCACAGGCGAATCCATGCCAGTCACGCGTACTATTGGAGATCATGTTATTGGTGGCACGTTAAACCAGACCGGGGCGCTGGTAATCCGCGCGGAAAAGGTTGGTCGCGACACCATGTTGGCGCGCATCGTTCAGATGGTCGCCGATGCGCAACGCTCGCGCGCGCCGATCCAGCGCATGGCCGACCAGGTTTCGGGCTGGTTCGTGCCATTGGTTATCGTCATTGCCATTCTCGCTTTCATCGTCTGGGGTATCTGGGGACCGGAACCGCGCTTCGCCTATGGGCTGGTCGTGGCGGTTTCGGTGCTGATCATCGCCTGTCCCTGTGCGTTGGGACTGGCCACGCCGATGTCAATCATGGTCGGTGTCGGCAAGGGCGCAGGCGCAGGCGTGCTGATCAAGAATGCCGAAGCGCTCGAACACATGGAAAAGGTCGATACGCTTGTTGTCGACAAGACGGGCACGCTCACCGAAGGCAAGCCGTCTGTGACGGCAATAGTTACTGCGGATGGTTTCGATGAAACCGAAATCCTGCGGCTGGCCGCCGGCGTTGAAAAGGTTTCGGAGCATCCGCTGGCGCTTGCTATCGTGGCGGCGGCGACTGCCAGGGGTATTGCCATTCCGACAGTAACCGACTTCGACTCGCCGCTCGGCAAGGGCGCACTTGGCAGCGTCGAGGGCAAGGCTGTCGTACTGGGCAACGCGTCTTTCTTGAAAGAGCATGGCATAGATCCATCGGCGCTCGCGGCGCAGGCGGATGCATTGCGCCACGACGGCGCGACGGCCATCTATATCGGCATTGACGGTGTGTCCGGCGGCATCTTTGCCATCGCCGATCCGGTCAAGGCGACGACGGCCGAAGCGATCCGGGCATTGCATGCGGAAGGCATTCGCATCGTCATGCTGACGGGCGACAACAAGACGACGGCGGAAGCAGTCGCCCGCAGGCTCGGCATAGATGAGGTTGAGGCGGACGTTCTGCCGGACCAGAAGAGCGCCGTGGTGAACCGCCTCAAGGCGGAAGGCCGCGTGGTGGCGATGGCTGGTGACGGGGTGAATGATGCTCCGGCACTCGCTGCGGCCGATGTCGGCATCGCCATGGGTTCAGGCACTGATGTCGCTATCGAGAGTGCAGGCGTCACCCTGCTTCAGGGCGATCTTCTGGGGATTGTCAGAGCGAGGCTTCTATCGCAGGCAACGATGGGCAACATTCGTCAGAACCTGTTCTTTGCCTTCATTTACAATGCTGCGGGCATTCCGGTGGCAGCAGGCATTCTGTATCCCGCATTCGGACTCCTGCTCTCACCGATCATTGCCGCTGCTGCCATGGCGCTTTCATCAGTCAGCGTCATTGCAAACGCGTTGCGACTACGTGGATTAAAGCTTGGCTGACGCCACTGGGCAGGAGCGGCATCGTTGCGATCAAAACCAGTTCTGATCTCCAAAGGCCGTCGTCTTGCATTCGGAATGCACTCGACCGGTTGGAGGTTGGAACCGGTGGCTTTGAGTGCCCAGCTTTGTTCCGGAATGGTGGAAATTTGGCGCGCCAGAGAGGATGAAACTGGGAACTGCTATGTAATTGTTTCGCCGCTAACTTTTCGACTTTATTGATCGCTGCCTCAGTCATTCGCCGCGAGCGTTGACTTCCAGTTCGATCGCCCGTTCGACCCTGACCAGAGTTTGCTCCCAGGTCTCCCCCGGCTCTGCCGAAGTAAGGTGCGGCTTAACAGTAGCAAAGTGTTGATGGAT
>JAHBYV010000026.1 GCA_019635795.1 Rhizobiaceae bacterium | reverse complement strand
CGTTTCTTTCCTTGGGCAGTCGTTGCCGGGTTTTTCAGCGATGCGGGGCGATTAGCGAGAAAGGGCAAAAAACACAAGCTCTTTCAACACAACATTCATTGCCTAGTGTGCGCCACATCATGCGGGGATAGCTCAAATATGGTTTCCGGCGCTAGAATTTCAATGATAGCGAGTGATTACCGCATAACGACAGCGTTACGTTGCGACTTTGTGAGTGGCAAGACCTCACCGCGCGATTGCCCAACCGGGGCGAAGCCCATTTTTTGATAAAGTGGCAGTGCAGCCGGGTGATCCAATGTGCACGTTTGAACGATGACCGAGGTTGGATGTGTGGACCATGCTGTAAATATTGCAGAACCCAGAAACCATCGACCCAATCTCCGACCCACCGCATGGGGCATTAAGCCAAAGTACACGAGCTCATTTCGACCGTCTCCGACAGGCGCAATCTCAAAGAAGCCTGCGGGCGCGCCATCGAGATAAAGTGTCGAGATGATGCGGCCTGGTTCAGCCAATCTGGCTCCCAGTTCGACGTCACTAAGGGTGAGCATATTCACCCAATGCCAAGGACGACCAACTCGATCAACCAGGTAGCGATAGAAATGGTTTGGCATAGAGTGTGCAGACAACAGCGCAACGTTCTGACCCAGCGGTAACGTTGGATAATGAGCCGGCGGCGCCGTCATCTCCAAATGCGTGATTGTAACTGGTATCGGTTGCGGCTTGCTGGCGCCCCTGGTCATTCTTGCCCAACCACAGGAGTGTCCGGCAACCCGCCCCACTCAGCCCAAGAGCCGTCATACAGCCTGTTCTGACTGTGCCCCACGGTCTCAAGGGCCAGCGATATAATCGCTGCAGAAACACCTGAGCCACATGTAGTAACGATGGGTTTCGATAGATCGAGGCCTGCATTTTCAAGAATATTTCTCAGCTGATCCGCACTCACAATGTGGCCGTCCTTCGAAAAATTCGAAAACGCAATATTTCTGGCACCCGGCATATGGCCTCCGCGCAAGCCGGGACGCGGCTCAGGATCGACGCCATTAAATCGACCCGCCGGGCGCGCATCAGCGATCTGTATTGAGCCGCCATCCACAATCTCACGCATTTGGCCAAGGGTAACAACGGCTTCGGTCTTGTACTCAGCCTTGAACAAGTTTGGTGCGATGCGGGTTGGCGCGGCAGTCAAAGGCCGCCCTTCCTTCCTCCAGCCATCCAGCCCGCCATCCAGAATGAAAACTTTCTCGGCCCCCATGACACGAAACATCCATCGCGTTCTTGGTGCAGAAAACAGCCCGAAACCGTCATAAACGACAATGGTATCTGTTTCGGCTATGCCCATTGCTCCGGCAAAACGAGCGAAATTTTCCGGCGACGGCAGCGCATGAGGCAGCTTCGATCCTGGCTCGACAACAAGATCATGGTCAAAGAAAACGGCACCCGGAATATGGCCCGCATCATATTCGGCGCGCGCATTGCGATTCTGGGACGGCAAATACCAAGCGCCATCGACGATCTTCAGCCCGGGCTTGCCAAGATTTTGCTCAAGCCATTCTGCACTCACAAAGGCGGGATTGTCGGTCATGTCGTTCCTCACGCGGGCTGATCACCGAATCTGATACGAAAACGGCGGTTTTCGCGACCCTTTTTCTCGATTTTGCCTATATGTATAGGCCCTATCTCCCCCGTAGATGCGACATGTGTTCCGCCGCAGGGCTGGCTATCCACAATCGCATTCTCACCAATGCAAACTAACCTGATCCGACCTGTCCCCGAGGGTGGACGAACGTTTTTGGATTTTACCAATCCCGGATTAGCAGCAAGCTCCTCTTCGGTGATCCAGCGCGTGAAAACAGGATGGTTCGCCTCGACCAATTCCCGCAGCCGCGCTGTTGCATCTTCCTTGCTATAGTCGACATCGGGAAAATCGAAATCAACGCGTGAATCGTCTTCGGCCACAGCAGCGCCTGTGATCGGATATGGATATATAACAGAAAGCAGATGGCATGCGGTGTGCATCTTCATCAAACTGTAGCGGCGCGGCCAATCAATGACCAAACTTAAACGCTCACCAACCTGAGGCAGCACTGCGTCTTTGGAAGGAACGTGTATAATCTCTTCCTTGCTTTCTCCGGTGACTGTCGCTGCAATCAATACCTCGGAGCCATCGGACCGGACAAACTTGCCCGTATCTCCCGGTTGGCCGCCGGAAGTAGCGTAAAATATGGTTCGGTCGAGAATGATGCCGCCGCGATCATTCACGGCAACAACTTCAGCATCGCATTCCTTGATGTAGGAGTCTTCCCGAAAAACCGTCTCAGTCTGCCATGCCACTACGCGACCTCTTCAAACGGGACTCTGATGGCACTCTTTTGGTCCATCCAGGCCGGAATCGGCAAGCCCTTGTCGCGAAGAAAATCCGGGTTGAAAAGCTTTGACTGATAACGGGTTCCGTAGTCGCAAAGAATGGTGACAATTCGGTGCCCCGGCCCCAGTTCGCGCGCCAGCTTCACCGCCCCCGCAATATTGATACCCGTCGAGCCGCCAAGACATAGACCCTCTTCCTGCACCAAATCGAAGAGGATTGGCAGCGCTTCCGAGTCATCAATCTGATATGAAAAATCTGGCGTAAACCCTTCCAGATTAGCCGTTATTCGCCCCTGCCCTATGCCCTCAGCAATTGAACTACCCTCAGCACCAAGCGTGCCGGTAGTGTAGTAACTGTGCAGCGCTGCACCGTGGGGATCCGCAAGCGCGATCTTGATATCCGCTTTCTTCTTACGTAGCCCATATGATACGCCGGCCAAGGTTCCACCTGTGCCAACAGCAGAAACGAATCCATCAATCTTGCCGTCTGTCTGGTCCCATATTTCCTGAGCAGTGGTCCGAATGTGTCCCTCTCGATTTGCCACATTGTCGAACTGATTAGCCCAAATCGCCCCATTGCGCTCAGTCTGCGCGAGCTGGTCCGCGAGACGACCCGACACTTTCACATAATTGTTGGGATTCTTGTAAGGCACGGCTGGAACTTCAATCAGCTCAGCCCCGAGCAGCCGCAACGCATCCTTCTTTTCCTGACTCTGAGTTTCAGGGATAACGATAACAGTCCGATATCCCAGCGCCTTGGCAACGACAGTCAGGCCGATTCCAGTATTGCCTGCCGTACCCTCAACGATCACCCCGCCGGGTTTCAACAAGCCCTTTTTCTCTGCATCACGGATTATGAAAAGACCGGCACGATCCTTTACTGATTGGCCTGGGTTCAGGAACTCTGCCTTGCCCAAAATTTCACAGCCAGTAACTTCAGATGCTCGGTTCAAACGAATAAGCGGCGTATTGCCGATGGCATTGATAACGGACTGAAGCATCAGGCATAACCTTCGTGGATTTTGGCGCGAAACTATGGGTCGCACCACGCCCTTTCAAGGAATAATTTTCTTCTGCGCAAAGACCGGCAGGGTAACAATTCCGACAGCAGGACGAAAAGGGGAATTTGCTACTTTCGCGCCATCGACCATTGAGCACTAGAACGGACTCTGATCACGGAAGAACTCTGAGTTGTCCAGTTTTGAAACCTCAATAACAGCCTGCGTACGACTATAGACGTTGAGCTTTCTAAGAATTTCAGAAACGTGAGCCTTTACAGTGGTTTCCCCCACCTGCAATTCGTATGCAATCTGCTTGTTAAGCAGCCCCTGACGCAACATTTGCAGGACTCGCAATTGTTGAGGCGTGAGCGTTGCCAGGCGCTGAACCAGACGCGCGCGATCTTCGCGTTCAGCATCCGGCGGCTGAGGCCGGTAGCTTTCGGGAACGTGAACTTCTCCGTCCATCACGGATCGAATTGCGTTCGCCAAATCTGCCTTTCTAACCGATTTTGGAATGAAGCCCGCCGCACCGAAGGAAAGCACCTCGGAAATGATACGGGGCTCCTCATGACCGGAAACCACCACAATCGGAAGGCTTGGATGTCCGGTTCGCAACCGCAACAGGCCATCAAAGCCCTGCACGTCAGGCATATTCAAGTCAAGCAAACACAGGTCAAACGTGCCATCGCGCTCCAGAGCATAAAGCGCTTCCCGGATCGATTTTGCCTCTACCGTTTCAACTTTTGGGTAGGCAACCTGCACTGCGCTGTGCAAGGCATCCCTGAATAAAGGGTGATCGTCTACTATCAGCAATCGGACGCTTTCAGTGCTCATGCAAATCACCCGTGGCGATTGAGTTTAACCTCGTTTTCTGGCCCGGAATACGTTTTTCGTCACGTAATTACTGAAACTCAAAAATGTTGCGGAATATTCCAGGAGCAATCGCCGACAGCGGGTTGATTTGGAGCTTTGGCGAATTGTAATCGCCCGCGAGCTTGTACGTCACACCGATCAACCCTCTATCATTACCGTTGCCAAGTATTTCCCCAATCAGCGGCAACTCGCCAAAGATGCGATTTAATCCATAAGCAGGCATGAATGTGCCGCTCAGATCGATTTGATTATTCTCGTCGTATACAGTCCCGCGGAATGTTGTGCCCACCGCCGGGCCGCGCAGCACACCATTGCTGATACGCAAGTAGGACGGACCCTTTTCCAGATCAGCGAAGCCGCGTTCAAACTGAACCCTGCTCGTGTCGATGCGTCCGCGCACAGCTTCATTGAGGCTGCGCTGACCGCCAGACGGTGCCGCCGACACTATCGACCCAAGCTTCGGTTCATTGACGATCCAGAAATTGCGAATGTCGAGCTGTCCGGCAAAGTTGTTGCCACTCGAAGCCATTGAAAGCGCGGCAGTTCCACCTTGCATTCGTCCGTAAACATCTACGAAGCGAAGCAAGGCTCCTGCATCCTGTGCTGTGACCCGCAATCTGCGTCCTGCGCCATCTGGCGTATTCGACGCATTGACTGCGCCGCCATTATTCGTGCTGGCCTCCAGCGAGAGTCCGGTAATTGTATTTGCCGCAGAGTAGGAAAGAACGACCCCGTTCAGACTTTCATCGTTGAAGCCAGCTACCTTCTTAACCTTTGCCTTCACGGAGATTGGAGGTGATTTCCCGGCAGATTGGCCACCCTTATCCTTCCCGACAAACTGACGGACCAATGCGCGCGCGTCCAGCGACTCACCATCGACTGCAATCGCATAACCCTTACCAGAGCGCTCAATCGTGACTGAAACTTCGTCGTTGCGCGTTAGACGGAACTGACTGAACCTTGCCGCCTTTAATTCTCCGGACGCCACGTCCAGTTGGCCCTTAATAGCGAACGATGCCCCACTCAGTTCGAAATCCGCGACTCGAATGGCTTCGGACGCAGTGCTGTCCACCTCGAACTTGAGCCGGGCAGGCACCCCTTCCCCCTTGGACCATCCAACCACCGGAAGGCTCAACTTATTGCTTGTCAAATCAGCCTCAAAGCGTTGTTTGCCCGGCGCGCTTTGCCTCACATCGAAACGAACTGTGCCTCCGATAAAGTCATTAATTGAACCTGATATTTTGCGCTGCGTCTTTTCGTCCAGCACCAAGACGATATCTCGCTCGCGCTGGACTGCGCTCTTCGCAAACGGCTCAGTCAGGTTTAATTGAGCCGGAACGCCGTTTATCTCTGCGCCAGCTTCAATAACTGCCTTCGTCTTATCTAGCCGTATAGTTCCGTCCGCATTTGAGATGGTGTGACCTTCGATTTTCTGATTGATCGCCAGTCCCTTGAAAGCAAGCGAGACATCCCAGGTCAGCAATTCAGGATCGATGCCCTTGTGCATCGGAATTCGAGCATGGACATCCCCCTCCACCTGACCGGATAGCGATTGCGGCAGTATGCTGGTGTGATCCATGGCATTGATAGGATCAAGCGAAGCAAACTCTGCAACTGCTGACGCGTCACCAGCAACCTTGATATCCAAAGTACCGATTACAGGTCTTTGATCAGCATTGTCGATCACCAGCCGACCTTGGCTAGCGGAAACGCTCTTTCCGTTTTCGAGAAAGACCTTTCCACTTTCCATAGTGATTTCAACATCATCGCCCGCAAAGCTGACTGTCCCTATTGCCTCTCGTGCAGGTGGGAGCAACCCGGCAATGTCAAACCTCGTTTGGGAAACTTCAAATTTGCCAGAAACCTCATCACCGCTAAGTTTTTGCCCATTTCCAAGACGACCGGGAGGAACCTCGAAGCGGATTGAGCCTGATGGAACAGTTCCTCCAAAAAGGTTCTGGTTGACCCAGCGACGTGCAGGCTCAGCAGCAAACCACGGCCACAATTGCTTGACGTGCGAGACAGACATTCCCGCCACGTCAAGTGAGAGCATTATTCCCGGCGGCCCTTGTTCAGCCAAACGGACCGCTGCCCGCCCCGAGGCTGTTCCGCTCGAATTTCTGATTCCAATGTCACCGATACTAATCAAGCTCTGGTCGGGAATATATTGGCCAGACAGCTTGAGTTCTACCGGCATATCCGGCTCGTTCGTGTCCTGCGGACCTAAAGTTGAATTGCTGCTGGTCAGATCAAAATTATATCCTGGTGCACCATTGTCACCTTTGCCCGGTACAATCGCACCCGACATGTGGATGTTGGAGCGCCCTATCGAAGTGTCCAGACGTTCAATGCTTAATTTGCCGCTACCGTCTGACAATACGGTATAGAGGTCGAGTTTTCCTTCCAAACGTCCGCGTTTTCCCAAATCAACAGAAAGACCGTCACCAGATATCGTGGCTTCCAACCGCTCCGGGCCATTGCCGGGGGCGCGAGACCCCGAAAGCGCTACCGCTGTAGTACCCAGAGAAACTCCTTTGTTTTCATGCGCTTGGCTCTCTGTATTGAATGTCAGGTTGAACGCATCTGCCAAGCCGTCGTGCGCATTCGATGTAATATCCGCACCAAAGTAAGCCTTTGTTCCATCCGCCTTGGCAACGCCGCTCAAGCTTACACCTGTTGGAGTGCGGTGGAAGGTGGCGCTATCGACCACGATGGAACGTGATGGAGCGCCGACTGGCAGCTCAAATTCTACGTTACTGATATCAACACGGGGTGCCCTGTGGCTGGCAAACATTCGAGAGGCATTGTTAGCCGCATCGAACACAAACTGAAGCACTTTGTCCGGGTCCAGCAAGCCATTTGCGTCCAGCAAACCGTTTACCCATGACATGTCGCCCTGCCCTGGCATCGCGCCTACGAGTATGTGCGCATCTTCCAGGCTGGCGCTACCGATCCTGGGCTTACCGGTCAGAATCGACCAGTTGTTCAACCGCAAGCTCAGCGTTTTGGCCGAAACAGCAACATCTTTCGAATTTGCCTTCGCTATTTCGACGTCGCTAAGATCAAGCGCCAAAGTGCCGAACCCATGCGCGGAGAATTTGGCATCGCCGATACGCGCGTCGATATCCTGGCCGAAGAACGCTCTCAGCTCAGTCTGCGCCAAATCCGTCAGCCGCTGCGCACCAAATCCGGACAGGCTGACCAGTTGCAGAATCGCCAGAATGCCAATGAAAAGAGAGGCGGCGAGAACGGCAAAGCGTATGCCCCATCTTTTTGTACGACTGCGCCTATGCAGCTTTCTCGACGCAAATGGAATCCCATCAGAGGAAGGCATGGCCGAAAGATCGACCATATCTTCCTTCCCGAAGCGAACCTTTTCGTGCGCCGGATTACCTTTAACTGCTCGTTCCTCCTTCAACGCCTCTATCCTTGAGGACCGATGATTCGTAGATAATGTTCAAGCGCACAATTATTCGAAGGATATTGTGCCGACAGGCAACAGAAATTGAGCATTGCACTTATGGATATCGCATTGAAAGCCAATGAACTTGCACCCGATTTCGAGCTACCTTCCACTGAGGGGAAGCATGTGCATTTGTCAAAATTGCGGGGTCGGCCCGTGGTTCTATTCTTCTACCCGAAGGACGGCACACCGACTTGCACGTCGGAAGCAATTGCTTTCTCCAAGGCCGCCGACCGATTTCACACTGAAGGCGCGGCTGTCTACGGAATTTCACCTGACAGCATAGAACGACACCAGCGGTTCAAGGCCAAACACAATCTGGCGATAGACCTGATTTCCGACGAGAACCAAGACGCCATCCAAGCCTATGGCCTTTGGGTCGAGAAGAAGACCTTTGGCCATCGGCATTTTGGCGTCAATCGCTCAACATTCTTGATTGGCACGGACGGTCGCATTGCTGCCCTGTGGACGTCAGTGCGGGTAAACGGGCACGTCGATCAAGTCCTTGAAGCGCTTAGAAAACTGGGCTGATGCCCTTAGTTCTGCGGCTGAACTTCTTCTACGGGCGCGCTCGGGGTTGTGCCTTCTATCGCGTGAAGCTTTTCTCCAACCGCTTGTGCGAGGTCGCGCGCAACACCGCGCTGCCAGATGTCGGCGGCCTTGATAACTTCGCGTGTCACGATAGGAGCGGTTTCGAGCAGTTTTTTGCCCGTCGGGGAGTTGTAAAAATTGGCAATATTGCGAAGGTCCTCTTCGGACATCGCCTTTGCATACACCTGTGCGGCCTCACGCTCCAGATCTGTGCGCCGGGCGACCAGCTTCAACACTTCTTCATCGACGGTCTTGCTGATGACTTCCTGTTTGTCAGGATTCTGCTGGATCAGCTCCTGCTTCAGAGCGAAAGCCGCTTGCGGCAGGATGTTGTCATACATTGCTGTTGCTTCGATCGACGCGACTGCGTCACGTGCAGCTTTAAGGTGTGATTCTGAGATGTCCTGCGCAAATGCGGGCAATGTCAGGGCAGTCATAACACCCGTAACCAGCGTGGCGCGGGCGAACGATAGCAAGGTCATAGCGATTATAACTCCTTGAGATTCCTATGATGCACTGACAGGGCGAAGGGTTTCTATACCGTTACTGTCCGCGACGATAGCAAGGTCGGCCAAGCCAATGAACAATCCATGCTCAACCACTCCCGGCACGGCATGCAACGCGCTCGAAAGCGCTCTTGTATCGGGAATGCGGCCAAAAGATGCATCAACAATGAAATGGCCACCGTCCGTCACGTATGGCTCGCCATCGCGCAAGCGCAGTGCGAGGGGACCAGAAAGGCCGAGCTTCTCGCCCTGACTATGGATTGCATCAATGGTGGACTTGAGGCCGAATTTGTTGACCTCAATAGGCAATGGAAAAGCGCCGAGATCCTTCACGAGCTTTGTTTTGTCCGCGATTGTGATCATTTGCTTTGATGCATAAGCCACAATCTTCTCGCGCAGCAACGCTCCGCCTCCGCCCTTGGTGAGCGACAGCTCCGGATCAATTTCATCGGCCCCGTCAATCGTAAGGTCCAGTTCAGGCGTTTGATCCAATGTGGACATCGGAACGCCCAACTCACGGCACAGCGCTTCTGTTCGTTCGGATGTCGAGACGCCAACGATGTTCAGGCCCTTCTGCACCCGGACAGCGAGCAGGCGGACGAACTCCTCGGCTGTAGACCCCGTACCTATGCCGAGCCGCATACCTTCCTCGACATAGCCAAGCGCTGCACGTGCAGCCTCGATTTTAAGTGCCTTCGCGTCCATCAGCCATTCCAAACCTTCGATGGCCGCGCTCGTACCATTTTTCGAGGCATCGGCAAAGAAATTCTGGGACCTTTCGGCCTTGTGGTGTGAAAAGGCACCGGGTATCGGTTCTAGAAAGAGGAAAATTAAGCAAATGACGCGCAAGACGGCGGTTTTCGATCTGGACGGAACCTTGATACACACCGCACCTGACCTGTTGGATGCGCTCAATCATAGTCTGGCATCAGACGGGCTTGCAGCTGTTTCACAGTCTGGATTCGGGCGCGCCCTCGGTTCCGGCGGCAAGGCGATGATCGAGACGGCGCACCGGAAGCAGAATCGTGAACTCACGCCAGAAGCACTGGAGCGTCTTTACCGCCTTTTTCTTCAGCACTATTCGGACAATATTCCGGGAAAGTCGCAGCCTTATCCCGGTGTGCTCGACGCGCTGGATCGCTTTGATGCCGCCGGCTACCGGTTAGCAATTTGCACAAACAAAACAGAAGCGATGGCACACAAGCTCATCGAGGGGTTGGGGCTAAGGCAACGATTCGGAGCCATTTGCGGCGTGGATACATTCATGCACTGCAAACCCGACCCTCGGCACTTGCTGGAAACGATTGAGATGGTTAGCGGAGACCCTTCGCTGTCTTTAATGATTGGCGATTCCCGCACAGATATCGACACGGCCAAAGCAGCAGGAATTCCCGTTGTTGCCGTGGATTTCGGCTATACTGACGAGCATGTGCGCGCGTTTGAGCCTTCCGTTATCATTTCGCACTATGATGAATTGACCATCCATCTGGCAGACAGACTGATTGCCGCCGGAAATGGTGTCGGGCGTCCTTGACTTGTCGAAAGTGCTTCTCGTATAAGCCGCCCGTTCCGAGGCGCTTGCGTCTCTGACGGGCGATTAGCTCAGCGGGAGAGCACACCCTTCACACGGGTGGGGTCGCAGGTTCAATCCCTGCATCGCCCACCATTTTTTCTAGCGATTTCAATGGTTTTTTCGGAAACTTGGTTGCCCCATCAGGCGTTCGCATCCGTCCTCAATCATAATAATCCGGGCAAAGCCGAATTGATTGAACCTTCACCGGATCGTGCAGGAGGATCATTTCCGCATTGGTTTCAGCAGCGATTGATTTGAGCTTGCGAATGGATGCAAGCGCGGCCACATCGTCGCAGCTTTCGCCAGGTATGACTTCCTGTTCAAAATTCTCCCACAGATCACCAGCATCGGCCGTCAGCACCTTCACGCCGCTTTCTGGCAAAGTGACCACCAGCGATTGATGTCCAGGCATGTGACCTCGTGTGAAAACACCACGTAGACCGGGCATCATCTCCCAGTCGCCGTCTACAATGTGCCATTTGGCATCGGGGAAATCGAAATCGTCGTTGAATACAGCCAGATTGCCATGATCTGAAAAAGCGTACTCATGTTCAATTCGCTGTATCCATATCCGGGCGTGACGCAAATACTTCAAATTGCCGGTGTGGTCGCAATGGACATGACTTAATATGACATCCCCGATGTCTTCCGGCGCGACGCCACACGCTGCCAATTGCGTGAGGAAGTCATGTTCAGGCAATACGATTGGCGGCGCGAGCCACCCTCGACTCATGAAGTAAGCATCACGCTTGCCCGGGTCGGTAATGTTCTCGACGTTAACTCCGGTATCGAAAAGAACATATCCGCGATCAGTCTCGAGAAGATAGGCACATATTGGCTCGGCCATGACGAAGCGCGCGCCGCGGTCGCGTGTCGAAACCGTTTTGGGGATAATCTCATATCCCAGAAGCAAAACCGTAAGCCGTTTTACAGATGTCACGACGAAATCTCCCGTTTCGCTGCCATCTTCACACTACAACTTCAACTCTGCAGTGCAATTTTCCAGAATTTGCACTTTCTCGCGAAATTTTAGCAATCTCACGAATTATTTGCGAAAATTTCGCGCACCGCACTCCGTAAAGTCGGTTCAAATAAAAATAACGCAAAAAATAAGGGGAGTCCGATGATGCTCAATCGACGGGAAATTCTTGCCCTGGCGGCAATGGGTGCCAGTATCGCTGCGTTTGGCACGAAATCGGCGCGAGCGCAAACCAGCGCGCCGCGCATTCGAGCAATATTCGAGACTCCGATGGAGGAACCATTCGTAACCCAGTTACATCTGGCGATGACGCGCATCGCGGGAGAAAAGGGCCTTGATTACAAATACTCGGAATCGGTGAAAGCCGCTGATTTTTCAAGAGTTCTGCGCCAGTGGTGCGAAGAAGAAATTGAGCTGATTGTCGGTGACGCCTACGGCACGGAACAAATATGCCGCCGGGTAGCGGCCTCCTACCCAGAGACTGCATTCACTCTTGGATCAGCGATGGGACCGACAGATCCGAACGTAAGCACGTTCTATGGCCAAAATTTCGAACCGGCATATCTTGCAGGAATGCTGGCCGCCGGAATGTCGAAGACCGGCAAGATCGGCGTCGTGGCAGGGATCGCAGTTCCAACCACATACGGGCTTCTGAATGCATATCATGCGGGTGCCAAAGAGTACCGGCCAGATATCCAGCTTAAAGCCGCCTATATCGGGTCCATGTTCGATCCCCCCAAGGCAAAGGAGGCCACCATCGCGATGGCTGACCAGGGCGTGGACGTTGTTTTCGCTGAACGCATCGGGGTCATTGAAGCTGCGACCGATCGCCAGATGCTTGCTATCGGAAATATGACTGACCAATCTGCCATCAATCCGGCGACAGTTATCAGCAGCGTTATCTGGGACCCCTACCCGGTGATTGCCGCGTCGGTGGAAGCCGTCACAAGCGGGAATATCGCCGCCAAGGACTACAGCGTGCTGGAAAACATTGCGAATGGCGTGAACTACCTCGCGCCGTACAAGGAATTCGACTCAAAAATCCCCGGCGATTTGAAATCTGCCATTGAGGCCAAATCCAAGGCGATTGCCAGCGGCGAATTCAAGGTCGCGTACGATGAAAGTGAAACGAAATCCGATTGATCCGGAACCTGAAAGTCTAGCCAATGAGCGAAGAAGTACCCGTATTGGTACTCTCGGGTATCACAAAGACTTTTGGCAACGTCATCGCGAACAATGCCGTCACTCTTGAAGTGAGACGTGGGGAGATTGTGGGCCTCCTAGGCGAGAACGGAGCCGGCAAAACTACCCTCATGAACGTTCTCTTTGGCCTGTATCGGGCTGATGAAGGCACCATTCTGGTTGAAGGAAAGCAAATACATGTGACCTCAACTGCGGATGCGATTTCACTTGGCATCGGCATGGTCCAGCAGCATTCCCATGCAGTGGAGCGCCACACGGTTCTGGATAATCTCTTGCTGGGCTTACCCGGCAGCAACGGACTTCTGGACAAAACCTCAGCGCTGCAAAGGCTCAAGGAAATTGGCGACGCTTACGGGCTGCGTCTCGATCCGGCTCGACCAGTCCACACGCTCGCGGTGGGTGAAAGGCAGCGGCTCGACATCATTCGGGCGTTGTTCAGAAGAGCGCGGGTATTGATTCTGGACGAACCGACTTCCGTGCTCACGCCGCAGGAAGTGGAGGGGCTGTTTTCAGCGCTTCGCGCGCTCAAGGCAGACGGCGTAGGAATTATATTCATCAGTCACAAGCTGAATGAGGTTCGAGCCATCACGGACCGCGTGGTCGTCATGCGCCGAGGAGAGGTTGTCGCTGGCGTGGATAATGACGACACGGTCACCAATCTCTCGCTGGCAACAATGATGTGCGGTCATGAACCAGAGAGGGTGGTTCGCGTTCCTCATCAGATAGGTGATCCTCGTTTGGTAGCTAGAGGCATCGAGCTTGATAGCCACGGCTCGCAATCTCCGCTTCCGATTAATCTTACTATTCACTCAGGTGAAATACTTGGCATTGCAGGTGTTTCTGGCAACGGTCAGGTCGCCCTCGCTGAAGCCATCGCGGGCGTGAAGCTGCCGCGCCACGGTTCTGTTTCAATTGACGGTGTTTCAATTGACAACCCCTCCCCCGCGGTAATGCAAAAGGCCGGACTGGCGTTCATTCCTGAAGATCGCATAGGCGCGGGTTTCGTGGGGCCGATGGCCCTTAAAGATAATATGGTTCTATCCCGTTTTTCCGACGCTCCATTTTCCAGGAAAGGGTGGATCAACTGGAAGAATATTCTGGATTTCGCAAACATGCAGATTGCCGAATACGACATTCGGCCGCCCGATCCCAGGATGCCCGTTGGACTGATGTCCGGTGGCAACCAGCAAAAGGCGATCGTGGCGCGCGAACTGGCGTTCGAGCCGCGCGTGCTTATCATCGCCCAGCCAACTCGGGGTCTGGACGTTTCGGCCATTGCCTTTGTCCATCGCTCGCTGATGCGACTGCGCGACTCGGGCTGTGCAATTATGCTTATCTCCGACGATTTGGATGAAATCTTCCAGTTATCCGACCGGGTTGCTGTGATGTATGAAAACTCGGTCGTCTGGGAAACGCCAATTGAAACCGCCACAGTGTCCACAGTCGGCCTCGCCATGAATGGAAGTTTGCCGACGCAGGATGCAGCCGCATGAGGCTCGTAGCACGCACACGAAAGACTTCCCGCGTCCGTGAGGCGATGTTGCCCGTTGCGGCGGTGCTGGCAAGTCTTGTGATCTGCGGCTTGCTGATCCTGATTGCCGGTGCCAATCCCATCAGCGCATTTGGGATCATGGTATCTGCGGCATTCGGCGGGAAGTTTGCACTAACAGAGACACTCGCCCGCTCTGCACCTTTGATACTCGCCGGCCTGGCTGCACTCGTCGCCCTGCGAACACGCTTCTGGAACATTGGCGGTGAAGGCCAGATCCTCGCTGGAGCCATGGCCTCCGCCTGGATTGGTGCGCTTCCAAATTTACCCGCGCCTCTTTTAATCCCGTGCATGATTGTGGGAGCAGCTCTTGCCGGTGCGGCGCTTGCTGCGCTTCCGGCAACGTTGAAATTGAAGCTGGGGGTGGACGAAGTTGTCAGCACGCTCATGCTCAACTTCATCGTCATGTATGTGATGATGGCGCTTTTGTCTGGCCCTTGGAAAGACCCGCTTACGGGTTGGACGGACAGCCCGGACATTCTTCCTGCCGCTGAATTTCCTACATTCTGGCGCGGAACGCGCCTGCATCTTGGCGTTCTGATTGCCTTTGGCGCAGTTGTGGTAATTGGCGTGATGCTTAGCCGGACTACCTTCGGTCTCTCTATGAAAATCGTGGGTGAAAACCCGAAGGCAGCAAAACATGCCGGCTTGAATGTTGCGAGGGTCACGCTGTTTGCTGCGCTGGTATCAGGCGCGCTTGCCGGGCTTGCAGGAGCCGGCGAAGTAGGTGGCACACAATTTCAGGTGATCGCCTCAATTTCTTCCGGTTACGGCTATGCCGGAATTGTCGTTGCGATGCTCGCCCGGCTGTCACCGGCTGGAGTAATACCAGCAGCGCTGTTTCTGGCAGCCTTGACGACCGGGGCTGATGAAATGTCGAGGCAAACAAGCGTCCCCTTCTTCATCGCCGATGCCATGCAGGGCATATCGCTTATTGCCGTTCTGGTGGCGATGACCCTCTCCCGCTACGAAATCAAATTCGACTCTTTTGAGCGAGCTTCCCGATCGTGAATATTATAGACATCGGCTTCTTTGCTGCGGCAGTACGATTGGCAATTCCGCTCCTTCTCGGCACGCTGAGCGAGCTGACCTCCGAACGTTCGGGAACACTCAACCTCGGAATTGAAGGCATGATGCTTGCGGGCGCGCTTGCAGGTTTCAGCACTGCCGCTGCAACGGGTTCGCTGTGGCTGGGGGTACTCGCCGCGATTGCCACGGGTGCCGCAATCGGCGCGATCATGGCCGTTCTCGTGCTAATTCTGCGTCTCGACCAGACAGTTACTGGTCTTGGCGTGAGCATGACCGCTACAGGGCTGGTTTTTTACAGTTACCGGCTTGCATTTACGGAGACTGGCACCCCGCCTTCCATCACGCCCTTCAGCACAATCGCGATACCGTATTTGTCGGAAATTCCGTTTCTGGGTCCAGTGTTCTTCAACCAGTACGCATTGACTTACATCGCCTATCTCATGGTACCCGCGCTGGCATTCTTTCTATATCGCACACCGGCAGGGCTTGCACTGCGCTCAGTCGGCGAAAACCCGCAAGCGGCGGCTGCGGCTGGGGTAAATCCAATCCGCGTCCGCTTTCTCGCGCTGCTTTTTGCGGGAGCCTTAGCGGGACTGGCTGGGGCTTATCTCAACCTCGCCGCGTTCGGATCATTCACATTTGGGATCGTAGCGGGGCGCGGCTGGATATGCCTTGCGCTTGTTGTTTTGGGGAGATGGAACCCTTTCGCCTGCGCCGCGGCAGCATTGCTGTTTGGAGCGGTGGATGCATTTCAATTGCGCCTGCAAACCAGCGGCTCGGTGGACCTGCCGTACCAATTGTTCCTGGCGCTTCCCTATGCTGCGACATTGGTTGCGATGATTTTCAATGGCCGCCGCACCGCTGGCCCTGCAGCCCTGATGCAGCCTTACGATGCCGAGCGGCGATAGAACTCGAATTTCAGTCTGCAACGTTTCAGGTGATTGCGAATATGGCCGATCTTTCCACTGATGTTCTGATCGTCGGCGCGGGTCTTTCAGGTGCCGTTGTCGCCCGGCGACTTTCTGAAAATGGCATCAAAGTCATATGCCTTGAACAGGGCGTTAGGCATAACAGGGAGGACTATCGCGGGCGCCATCGGGATTGGGAGATAGCCGCGCTCGGCCCTTGGCACGCAAGCCCTAATGTTCGACGCAATCCGGCAGATTACCCTATCAACGATACCGAGTCCGCAATGAAACCGTTGATGTTTAACGGTGTTGGCGGAAGCACAATTCTTTACGGCGCGCACTGGATGCGCTTCCTACCGTCTGATTTCAGGGTTCGAAGCCTTGATGGTGCGGCAGATGACTGGCCAATCACATACAGCGATATCGAGCCCTATTATAATCAGGTCGATATTGATTTCGGCGCATCTGGTATAGCGGGCGACCCGGCCTATCCATCACACCCGGATTATCCGATGCCTCCGCTTCCGATAAACATTTGGGGCGAAAAGGTCGCTGCCGGTCACAACCGACTTGGGTGGCACTGGTGGCCGGGGTCAAACGCGATTGCCTCTAGACCCTACCAAGGGAGGTACCCTTGCGTACAACGCAGCACATGCGGATATGGCTGCAATGAAGGTGCAAAGGCGTCGGTTGATATAACACACTGGCCGATAGCCGAATCGTTGGGAGCGCAACTCATTACTGAGGCGCGCGTGAGCCGAATTACGCATGACCGATATGGTCGCGCCACGGGGGCAATCTACAAAGGTGCGGATGGGGTGGAGCGCAGTGTAGCCGCGAACACCACTATACTTGCAGCCAACGCTGTCGGCACCGCCAGATTGCTGCTTATGTCGCATTCTGCCAAATACACTGCAGGACTGGCGAATGCTTCAGGGTTAGTCGGAAAACGGCTGATGATGCATCCGTTCACGAGAGTTGTTGGCTTTTTTGATGAACCGATGGAGAGTTGGCAGGGCCATTGGGGCCAGAGCCTATATTCGCTTGAATTTGCAGAAACACGCGCCGACGTTGGTTTCATACGAGGCGCAAAATGGAACCTTGGCCCCTCTGGTGGGCCTCTTCATGCCGCAATGTTCAGCGCAGATGGCAGGTTGAAAGCAGGAGAGGATCTCCACAGCCATGTCAAGGAATGGGTGGGGCGGACTGCCATCTGGGGCATTTCCTGCGATGATCTTCCAGAGGAAGATAATACTGTTTCCCTGGATGCAGAGTTGGTTGATGCCGATAACAATCCAGCGCCCAAGCTGACGTACAAAATTTCCCCAAACTCCGAAGCTATCCTCAAGTTCAACAAGGCAAGAGCCACTGAGTCGCTGGAAGCGTCTGGCGCGTACAAGACAATAAGCAATGACGTGATGCCGGAATATGGCTGGCACCCATTGGGGACCTGCCGCATGGGAACGAGCAGCGACAATTCTGTGGTCGATCAGTTTGGCGCGGTGCACGACGTTGAAAACCTTTACATCGTTGACGGGAGCGTTTTTGTTACTGGCTCCTCCGTAAACCCTGCAGCAACGATTGCGGCCCTCGCCTTGCGAGCGGCAGACAGCATCATAAAGAACCGCAAATAACTACGAGGTGCGATATGATCTTGGAAGATTTGGAAGCACAGCCAATACTCACGTCGCACCAGCGAGAGTGTCTTGCCGTAGTTGCGGACAAGATTCTGCCCCGAACGCCAGAAATGCCTTCAGCGAGCGATCTGGACCTTTCCAACACGCTGGTCGACAAAGTTTTGCAATCGCGGCCGGATCTGGTCGAGCCACTGCGGAAATTACTGGATTTGCGGCTCGCCAGCCCCGAAAGCCTGACCTTGGCCGACCTGAATACGCAAGATATTGAAACACTCTTTCAGGTCGTCGCCGGCGCGTATTACATGGACCCTACCGTACGCCGCCTCATAGGATATGATGGGCAGCGCGCGCTGACCCTGCCGCGTTCTGGATTTGGCGCAGAAGAGCTTTTGATCGAGATGATGGAAAGCCCGCCGCGCTATCGCGCGTGCTGAAACTCTCGCCGATAGCATCAAGCTTCAGAGAAAAAATCTGCGGATGGGTTGGCCGCCATGCGTTGCGCGACCACGCCAGCCACCTCCGACTTAATGGCCGCTGCAATCCAGTACGAGATCATTTCGTCGTCCCTGGGTTCCAACCCTGCGCACGCGACAATAATCCCATCGAGTATCGCACTCCCAGAGTAAACCGTGTCTCCAGCGCGAAGAAAGTGCTGCGGCACCCGTGAGCTTGGCATTCGTGTTCTCACAGAAATCTCGGCCTTGCTAAGCGCAATTTCCATGTTCGGATAGGGAGATTTTGACAGGTCACCAATCGAGGTTACGAGCAGGCAATTTTCGCGGAATTGCGCATCAGGTTTGACAGGCACCAGCTCTTGCAGACCGCTAACAACAACCGCAAACCCTGCACGACCAGCAAACGCATTTCGGAGCATTTCCTCAAGCGCGGACCGCACTCGCTCAAATGCCCGCGCCGTGATTTCCGCATCAAGAAATGGTCGGAAGTTGTTGGTCATTATACAATACCTGCCCAAGTCGTACGACGCCAGTCGGCAACTGCTATCGGTGCGCCATCAAACATGCCGGCAGCGGTAACGGCACCAGCGCGCATGTCGCCATCGGGCATCTCGGTAACTTTGTGACCAAGTTTGGAGAGAATATCTTTGTGGCGGTGACTTCTTTCCACCAGCAGCTTGCCGTTTTCGCTTCGCCACCTGGGACGGTCGACTACAGTCGCAAGATCAAGCCTTTCGAGGGTTAGACCGGTGATGACCTGTAGCAGAGTTTGCACCTGCCCATCCGCGCCGGGCGTAGCCAGACCAAGCGGTCCGTGTGGCGTCTCAAGAATAATTGGTGCGAGCGTATGTATCGGTCGCTTGCCCGGCGCAGCATCATTGGGAGCAGCCGTAAATCCGCCGGCCCGATTGTTAAGCGTGAAGCCGAACTCTGGAACGTACACCGCCGAACCAAAATCATCGAAAACGCTAACCAATGAGCTTGCAACGGTTCCGTGACGATCAGCCACCGCAACACCAGCAGTATGCAGATAGGCGCGCGGGCCACCCCTGTTGGCCGCCCGATCCAGATCCACTTCGAGAGGCTTTTCAAGAAGCTCTCTTCCAAGCGACACCTGATTTCGGTATGCAAAACTCGCTTCCGTTAGCTCGATACCAGCATGATCCAATCTGTCTTCAGGAATATTCTTGATCCTGAAAAGCCCTTGGGTTGCCATCGCCAGCAGGACGCCCTGTGAAACAGGTGGTTGAACTAGCAACCGCATCCCACTGAAGTCTATAGCTATGGGCTCGGCTACTACCGTTTCATGCTTTTCCAGATCATCGAGATCAAGAGTTCCGCCATGGCGCTGAACGGCATCGACAATGGCTCGAGCGCATATTCCTGAATAGAACGCGTGCACTCCCTCCTTGCCGATCCGGTCCAGAGTCATCGCAAGTTCTTCCTGCGCCATCAACTGACCCGCCCTTGCAGAAAGCAATTGCCATTGGGCCGCGCCATTGCGCTCAAGTCGTGACCTCTGTTCCTGTACGGCGCGCATGAGCGATGGGGTAACTGGCATCTTGAGTCGCGCGAGCCGTATAGCGGGTTGCAAGATGGTGTGCATCGGCATGCGGCCATAGAGGGCAAGAGCTGAAGACCAGGCACTTACCATGCCTGGAACCGTCACGCTCGCGCCACCATCGGTCGAAACTTTTTCGAGGCGGGATGGAGCAGCCCCGGTACCATTTATAGCGCGGGTGCGCCCGCCCGGTTCGCGGATCAGGCATAGCATGTCGCCGCCCAAACCGCATGCGTGCGGCGCGACGACTGCGAGGACGGCCTGCGCAGCGATCATTGCCTCGACTGCATTTCCACCGAGGGATAGGATTTCTTGCGCCGCAGAGGCTGCGAAGGGATCAGCAGCGGATACCGCGCCTCCACGCCCCGTCAGAACGGGCCTTGCACGCGAAGCAAACGAATCTGCCAACATATTGGTCAGCCTTTCTATACAGCGGTGTAACCGCCATCCACGACTATTGAGGTGCCGGTAATGTACCGGGCAGCAGAGGAGGCGAGAAAAAGAACCGTTCCGGCGACGTCTTCCGGCGCGCCTTGCCTGCCCATTGGTATCTGGCGCAACAGAGCACGTTCGGCTTCGGCTCGATCATTCTGGAACCTCCAGAAGCCATCATTGAAGGGCGTGTCGATCCAACCCGGCAGCAGACAGTTTACGCGTGTTCCCTGAGGCGCAAGTTCATCTGCCAGCGCTCGGCAAAGTCCCAGCAAACCCGCTTTGGTTGCGTGGTAAGCGGGCATCCCGGCATGACCGCGAAGCGCACCAGTTGAAGCCGTAAAAATGATGCTGGAGTTATCGGATTTCGCCAACGCAGGCGCGGCTGCCTGTGCCAGATAGAAAGGCATGGAGAGGTTGAGGGCGAGGGATTTTTCCCATCGCTCTGGCGTCCATTCCTGCAACGGGGCGGATTCCAGAATCCCGGCATTCGCGAACACACAATCAATTCTGCCGAAGGCGGCCAGCGCCCCCTCGACTGCCGCCTTGGAGGCATCAGGTCTGGTTAAATCGCACTTCAACCAGTCTGCCCTTCCAGCCCCCGGCTCACCTATGGCAATGCGCGCGCGCTCTTCGTCTATATCCGCAAGGAACACGTCATCGCCGCGCTCACGAAATGCCCGGAGCGCCGCCAAACCTATGCCGGATGAACCGCCCGCAATCAGAACGACTGCCATGGCAACTCTCCTGTAGCATTGTCATAACCGCACAGACTAAGTGACGCGGCGACATAAATCGCAACGCAATCGACAACGTCATCTTCGTAGACATAGTCATTTACGCCTGATGCCAATTCGGCCTGCGGTCCGTAGCAGATGGCAGGAATTCCCAAGGCCCGCCACCTTGCAGCATCACTTGCAGGAAGCCTCACAACCGGAACAGCGCGCTTGCTTCGAATTTTATCCGTCGCATCGAGAACGGCTTGGCAAAGAGGATTATCGACCGCTGTCCAATTGGGGTTCCAACCCTTTATGCGACGCACCGTAATTCCGCCGATCTGCGCCGCCTTCTCGTTTAGTCGGGCCTCGATCTCTTCAATTGTCATACCGGGAGGCACCCGGAAATCGACTTCGGCGACTGCACTTGTCGCCACTTGGCTTACAAAGCTTCCGCCCTTGATTGTTCCCGTATTGACGGACAGTCTCAGCCCTGTGTCACCAGCGCCTTCGGCAAGAATTGCAACCTCTTCCGGTGGTGTTGCCTGTTCTTCATTCCATTTATCGATTTCCGTAAGAATGGATGCCAAACGAGCAATCGCAGACGAACCCTTCCTGGTAAGCATTCCCTGCCCCGGCGGAGCAGTCGCTTCAATGGCCACCCACAAAAGCCCCTTCTCTGCTATTGCGAGGTTCATGCTGCCGGGACCTTCAGCATTTATCACCGCGTCACCGTGAAGATCAGTGTCCTGCTTCAGAAGGAATGCCGCTCCATCTGGACCAAACACGACTTCATCCGCCACGATCGCGAGTGTCACACGGCCGCGCAGGCTGGATTTGTTTTTGAAAAGCCCAACGAATGCAACCACGAGAGCCGCAACGCCAGCCTTCATATTGCCGATACCCAGACCGGTGAGCCGACCGTTGTTTCGTGCCAATTCATATATGGGAACCGACCAATCGGCGTCATTGCCCGGATTGAGCGTATCTATATGCCCGTTCAAAATGAGATGCGGTCCGGGCAATCCTGTATCGAACGAGCATATCAGGTTGGGCTTTTCAGGCTTCACGCTGCGCAAAACAGGATTGAGACCTTGCGCAACCAGAAAAGACACCAGCACTTTTGCAGGCGCGGTGGTATTTCCTTCGGGCTGCGGGCTGCGCGCGGAAACGAGTTCGGCGCACAATTTCAACAGTGTTTGCCGCTGAGACTGTGCGAATGCCTGAATCGCCTCAATCGGCAATGCTGAGTTCAACATCAGGCGACCTGCCACCCGCCGTCGACGACCAGAGATTGTCCCACAACGTACTGGGCCAGATTGGAGGCCAAGTAAACATAAGCTCCTGCGAGTTGATCAAGTGGGCCGAGAACACCAATCGGGATTTTTGACTCGAACTCGGCTCGCAACGCTTCCGGGCTGGCGTTGCGCAAAAGCGCCCGATCCCTGAACAATTGCTGGATCATCTGTGTGTCGATCTGCCCGGGACAGACCGAATTGACGAGAATGCCTTTCCCGGCAAGCTCGGCAGCCATACATTGCATCAGGCCAACCATACCGAATTTCGATGCCGAATAGGCTCCGTTCTCGCGGCCACCCCTTACACCGAACAGCGAAGCTGTAAAAATGATACGTCCGGGCTGGCCGGTCTTCGCCATGCGGCTGGCGAATGATTTAGCCGTAATGAATGCGCCCGTAAGGTTCACATCGATAACACGCCGCCAGCTTGCAAGGTCGGTGTCGATCGCATTCTTCAGTACAAGAACGCCGGCATTTGGAACCACAATGTCAACCTTGCCCTCTGCGAAGCAAGCGTCTGCGCAACGCTCTGTCGCTTCCTCGTCGGTAACATCGAGCTTGACCGTTTTTGCGCGGCCGCTGGCAATTCCATCGAGATGGACTTGCGCCTCTTCCAATGACTGCGGATTAACGTCCGCTGCTATGACACGTGCGCCTTGCCGCAAATACGCTTCTGCAACAGCAAGACCAATGCCCTGCGCGCCGCCCGTTATGAACGCGGTCTTTCCTTCCAATAAATTGCCGTCCATGTGTTTAACCCCTCGATTAGGCGGCTACGGTTTCGGAATTCCGGCCTACAATGCGTTGATATGCGTCTTCGTCTGTCGCGCCTTCGCTGCCGATCACTACGATGCGCGAGCTATGGTCCAGCTTGAAAAGCGCCTTTAGTTGTGGATTCAGCGCGGCTGCTATCGATCCGGCGACGGCGGCGCATCCGGACTCGCCTGCAACAATTGCAGGGTCGAAACCAACCCCTGTGGCGAGAAGGCGCATCGCTTCCGGAGCAGCCTCTTCCGGCAGCGTGATTACCCCGTCGACGGAGTGCTTGAGAATGATCCAGGCAGGCGCGGAAACCTCACCTGCGGCAAGGCACGCCATAACTGTATTTGTGTCGCCAGGAACGGATGTCGGCCTTCCTGCCGCTATGCTGCGGTAAACGCAATCCGCGCGGTGTGGCTCTACAACGATTATGTCTGGCCGATCTGGTCCGAACTTCTCCCAGTAATATGCTGCGACCGCAGCAGCCAGCCCGCCAACTCCCGCCTGAACGAAAACGTGCGTAGGTAAGGTATCCCCAAGGTCTTCTGTGATCTCTTCAGCGACTATTGTGTATCCCTGCATGATGAGCGAGGGAACATGGGCACCAGCCGCATCCGAGGTGTCACCCGCAAGGAACCACCCATTGGCCTCGCAATCCACCGCGCACTGCTGGACAGAGTCGTCATAGTGGCCTTTAACGCGGACAATGCGCGCGCCATATTTGGCTATTTCGCGTTCACGCGCCTGACTCACATGCTCGTGCAGGTATATGATGCAGGAGCAGCCAAACATTTGTGCTCCCCATGCAACAGACCTTCCGTGATTTCCGTCGGTCGCAGCCGCGACCACAACATCAGCTATCATATCCCGATATTTTCCGGATATGAGATCGGCCGCTGAAATTCTTTCGGCGATGCCTTTGCTCGCCAGATAGCCTTGAAGGATTGCCAGTACCGCGTAGGCACCGCCAATAGCCTTGAAGCTCTTCAAACCGAAGCGTTTGCCCTCGTCCTTGTAGTAGAGTTTGCTCACTCCCATTCTCGCGGCAAGCCCTTCAAGGTTCACCAGTGGGGTTCGCGAATATCCCGGCCAGGTAGAGATTTCGTCAAGCGCCCTGCCCAAGCCTTCAAGACTGATTACTGACCGCTCCTGCGCGCCGTATGGGCGCTGGCGGTCAGCGTTGGTATTCGTGATCGCACGGACATCAAAGCGCTTTACTTCCATGGGTTCGTATCTCCCAACCGGTTTCAGGCACAGCCAGCCGACCCGGCTGTGCCTGGTCTTTCGTTATTGTTTGCCTGCAAGTTTCGCGAACCACTCGTCGCGCAACTTCACATTCTCGCCGTTGCGAACGACATCGCGGATGAAGGTGTTGAGGAAATTGAGCATGTGGGAATCGCCCGGACGAACCGCATAGGCAAGGCCAACAGGCTTTACGAGGTTATCCTCACTGTTCAGGATCGTGATACGTTCGGTAAGCGCAGGGCTGCGCACTTTGAGCAGCATGAGTGTGCCGGGGTCGATGAATGCAGCATCGGCCTGACCGGACGCGACTTCGCCAATCCATGCAGCAATATCGTTGGTGACTATGCCGCGAACCTTTGCATCCGGGAAAAGCTCCTTGGGGTAGCTTTCTTCGACCGTTCCGCTCTGTCCAACAAATGTGATTTCAGGCGTGTTCAGCTGATCGATTGATTTGATGTCTTTCTTTGCATTTGTGACAATGTGGAAACCGTAGGTTGAATAAGGTTCGGTGAAATCCACAACGACCGCGCGCTCAGGTGTCGCGAAGAGATTGGCGAAAACCGTATCGTATTGTTTGGCTTCAAGCCCAGGGATGAGCGTTGCCCAGGTGGCGGGCACAATCTCCAGCTTCACACCAAGGATGTTGGCGACCCGATTTGCCAGATCGACGTTGAAACCTTCATACTCACCAGTCGTCGGGTTTTGCGACTGCCAAGGCGGGCTTTCAGCCATGCCAACCTTGAATACGCCGCGATCCTTGATCTCCTTGATCAGATCATCCGCCAAAGACGGCGAGACTGACCAGGCCAATGCTATCGCGAACAGGATCTTTAAGATGCCGAGCCGTTTCAGCAGCGATGTCATGTTATTCCCCTTTGCTAGTTTTTATGGGTTGGCGGTAACTTCTTCGGGCGGCGCTTTACGGCGCCAAAAGCTTCGCTTGCCAGCAGGGCGAGCCGACCTGTCGGAAAGCTTTGCTTCAAGGTGTCGCGCATAGAGCGTCACGGGAAAGATCATTGCGAAGTAGATGATCGCAATTGCGGACAAGAAGCTGAGATACTGGAACGTCTGCCCACCAAGTAGATAAGCCTGAAGCGACAGGTCCATGACCCCGATCGCGGAAAGCAAGGTTGTGTTCTTCAGGAACTCGGAGAAGTAATTGACGAGTGGCGCAATCACCAATTTGAGCGCCTGCGGCAGAATGACGAAGGTCCATTTTGGAAATGCCTTCAAACCAAGGGCTTCTGCAGCCTCGCTTTGTCCTCTCGGAACCGCGGCAATACCAGCGCGGAATATTTCAGCGAGATAGGCAGCTCCGATGAGCCCCAAAACGACCGAGCCCGACCAAAAGCCAGACACCGTAGTGTCGAATATTAACGGGATGCAGTAGTAGGCCCAGAAAATCAGAATGACTTCTGGAGTTACGCGGAAGAACAAAATGTTGGCGCGCGCGAAAGCTCTTAGCGTACGATATGAGGAAATGCGCATTGCGCAAATCGCGCTTCCTCCACTGATGGCAATAATCGCGCCCACGAGCGTTATCGCAAGGGTAATTCGCGCTCCATCAATCAGTGCGCCGCTGTGGCGCAGAACGAGATCAACGTCCATGCGCGCCTCCCCTTTGGAGCGCTCGCTCGGCATAGTAGCCCAACATGCTGATGCCTAGACCAACCACAAATGCCAGCAACGCCGCGGCGGTGTAGATCTCAACGGGCTGGAACGTGAACGTGGACAGACGGCTTGCGGTTCTCAGAAGGTCGTTGATCGCCAGAACTGAAAGGATTGCCGTTGCCTTGAAGATACTTATCGCCGTTCCGACGAGTGGCGGAAGCATAAGGCGAATTGCTTGCGGCAATATAACCTTTCTCCAGGTCGCGTAGGTGCGCATTCCCAACGCTTTAGCGGCTTCGAACTGACCTTTGCCAACGCCCAGAATGCCACCCCGGATGATCTCGCTACAGTAGGCGGCAACGTTGAAGATCAGCGCAATTGAAGCGCTTTGGAACGGCGTTGTCGCTATACCGGTAACAACCGGCACCGCGAAATGAACCCAGATCGCCTGCACCAGCAATGGTGTTGAACGCCAGAACTCCACAAAAGCCAGCGCCGGCCAGCGAATGAGGCGGCGCGACGAAAGATTGGCCAACGCCAGCAACGTACCCACGACCACGCCGCCGCAGAAGAACCCGATGCCCGTAAGCAGGATGTTGGTCAGCAAGCCACTCAGCAGGACTGGCAAATATGTCCAGACTACGCTGAAATCGAGCGATCGAAGAAAATCAAAATCGATCATCGGCATGGCTCTTTACGGGAACGTCGCATGATCCCTACCGATCTGGATAAGCCGGATGCCAAAGGCGGCGAGCTGGAGAGTCTGGAGCACCCTTGCCTTCCGGATAGCTGACAAGTTCCATCTGCAAACCCCATGGGGCCAGGAAGTAAATCCAGAGCGAACCTAGCGCCGGGCCGCTATCGATGTGCTGAACCTCCCCCAGAACCGTCACGTCGTGTTTGCGCAGATGCGCAATCGCTTCATGAATATCGTCTACGTAAAAAGCGATGTGGTGCCCGCCAATGTCGCTGTTTCGTGGCGGAGCGGCAGCCTGATCAGGCGCAGCATACTCGAACACTTCAAAATTTGGCCCAGCCTTGCACCGCACAAAGCCCCACCTGAATCTTGAGCTTCTGTGAACGCCTATCTGATTTTCCATGAAATCCGGATCGGCATACTCGCCACCGTCCAGAATGAACTCACAGCCAATCACGCGAACGAAGAAGTCAATCGCGGCGTCAAAATCCGGCACCGTAATGCCGATATGCTCTGCACCGCGCAGACCCGGCAGGCCATTGCTCATTATTTTGCGTCCGCGCTTGCCAAGTGGGATGATAACAGGCGATTGACCGTCGAAGACGCTTCCATCATCGGCATATGGCCGGCATTGGAAATTATCTCGACCTGGACACCAGCAGGAAGGCCGGTTGCCTGACTGGAAGGAATGACAGCATCCTGCTCGCCCCAGATCACCAGAGCTGGAACACCAGCCCCTTCTAGAGCCGGCTTCAGATCGATCTTCTGCTTGCCCTGTTCCGCAATATTGGCGGCAATGGCACCTAGCGCCTCCGGCACTCCATCGAGGCGCTTGAATCGCAGAACGTTTTCCACCATCCCGGCGCTCATCGCTTCGCTGGACGCGAAAAGGCGTGCCAACACATCCTTCATTGGCTTGCGTCGGTCTGCGTTCAGGAAACCTTCGATATACTCACTGGAAATTTCCGGACCGATGCCCGCTGGCGCGATCAGAGCGAGGGAAGCTACCCGACCGGGCGCACTTTGCGCGAGCGACAGAGCAACCGCACCACCCATCGAATGCCCGACAAGATGCGCCTTCTCAACGCTTAGGGCATCCATGGCCATGAGCAGCGCCGCGGCCAGTTCTTCAACGCTCCCTTTCTCCAGACTTGGCGCAGAACCACCATGCGCAGGCAAGTCCACGATATGAACTTTGCGATTTTGCGCCAGGGCATCCTGAGTGAAGAGCCACGTTCCGATGTCGCCGCCAAATCCGTGTACCAGGATGGCAGGTTGCCCATCTCCGTCACCTATGGACAGAATGTTAAGGCTATGAGGACCGGCAGCAACGACCCGTGGTGCCGCTTGCCCTTCTGTTTCATCATCAGATTTGCCGGCACGATCAGCATAGCTGTTAATGAACTGCTCAATCTCGCTGTCAGGAACGGTTGGTTCGGCAACCACAGCTAACAGCGCGCCGACCGGCGCGGTCGCTCCCTCAGGCACAATGATCTTGCGGATATTGCCCGAGACAAGACTTTCCACCACATTGGTGATCTTCTCGGTCTCAACCTCCACGAACTCTTGTCCCTGGCTAATCTGCTGCCCCTCCTGCACCAGCCAGGAAGCGAGACGTCCCTCAGTCATTGTCATGCCCCATTTGGGCATGGTGATCGGTTGGATCGTGTCGGCCATAAATCTATTTCCCGTATGTGAAAGCTGCACGGGCAGCCGCAGCTACGCGTGTTGCGTCCGGCAGATATGCAGCTTCAAGGTTTGGGGCGTATGGGACAGGGGTATGAGGCGCCGTCACCTTCATGATCGGTGCTTTCAAAGCGCCGAAGGCCTTTTCAGCTATGATTGACGAGACGTCTGCCGCCATACCGCAGCGGGGATTGGCCTCATCGACAATAACGACGCGTCCCGTCTCCTCAGCCGACTCCAGAATGGTGTCTTCATCGAGCGGCGATGTGGTGCGTGGATCTATTACTGTGCAATCGATCCCCTCTTTGGCGAGCGCATTCGCTGCATCCATTGCAATGTGTACCATCCGGCCAAACGCTATGATGGTTACGTCACTCCCTTCGCGCAGGATATTGGCTTCGCCGAAAGGAATGACGTACGGCCCGTCAGGCACCTCACCAACCGTGTCATAGAGAAGCTTGTTTTCGAGGAATATAACGGGGTCGTTGTCGCGTATGGCCTGAGTCAGCAGCCCTTTTGCATCGTATGGGCTTGAAGGTATGACAACTTTCAGGCCGGGAATGTGCGTAAATATCGGATAAAGTGCCTGGCTGTGCTGGCTCGCCGACCTTGTGCCCGCGCCGAACGTCGCGCGAAGAACGAACGGTGTGACCGCCTTGCCGCCGAACATATAGCGAAACTTTGCCGCCTGATTGAAAATCTGGTCGAAGCAGACGCCAAGAAAATCGACGAACATGATTTCAGCAACAGGTCGCAAGCCCGTTGCGGCCGCACCTACTGCGGCGCCGACGAAGGCGCTTTCCGAGATAGGTGTGTCACGCACACGCGCTGGACCGAATGCACCCAGCAAGCCTTTGGTCACGCCAAACGCGCCACCCCATGCATCTTGCTGACCAGAGGCACCCGCACCCCCTGCAATATCTTCGCCGATGACAATGACATGCGGATCGCGCGCCATTTCCTGATGCAAAGCTTCATTCAACGCCTGACGGTAGGATTTCACAGACATAACAACTTCACCTATACGTAGCGGACGTAGACGTCTGTGGTCAGGGTCTCGAGCCCCGGTTGAGGCGCAGCCCGAGCGGCCTTCACAGCGCCGTCGATAAGCTCCTGCACCTCTGCATCCACCGCATCCAGATCAGATTCATTCAGCAACTTTGCTTCGAGTACCCGACGACGAAAGACCGTCAAACAGTCACGCTCCAGTCGCATGGCCGCCTTCTCTTCAGCAGTCCGGTAGTTGTCCGGATCGCCGCTGAAATGCCCGTAATAGCGCGGTGTCTCGATGTGCAGCAGCGTGGGACCTTCGCCACGCCGAGCACGCGCAATAGCTTCTTGCGCTGCATCGTGAACTGCAAAGAAATCCACACCGTCAACCATAGCGTGCGCCATGCCGAGCGCTTCTGCACGCTTGGTGATTTCTCCGGCAACGACAAATGATTTAGCGGTCGCTTCGCCAAATCCATTGTCCTCGACAGCAAAAATCACCGGCAGCTTCCAAATCTGCGCGAGGTTCATGCTTTCAGCAGTCGTACCCTGATTGATTGCCCCGTCGCCTGAAAAGCAGACTGCAACATCGTCACGACCGAGAATTTGCGCCGTGAGCGCAGCGCCGCAGGCCAAAGGCGGGCCACCGCCCACAATGCCATTAGCCCCGATCATGCCCTTCGAAAGGTCGGCGATATGCATGGAACCGCCCTTACCTCTGCAAATGCCAGTGTCCTTGCCAAAGATTTCAGCCATCATGCCATCCACGTCGCAGCCCTTGGCTATGCAATGCCCGTGGCCGCGATGGGTTGATGCAATTGAATCTGTCGACGTAAGATTGAAACAAACGCCAACCGCCGAAGCTTCCTGCCCTGCATAAAGGTGAGTGTTGCCGGGAATATCGCCGCTCGCCATCTCGGCGCTTACCCTATCTTCGAATACCCTGATTGTTCGCATCGTTCTGTAAGCGTTGAGCAGTTCATCACGCGACAGTTGCATTCCAGACATTTACGAACTCCAGAATCTATATGGTGCAGAGCAACGCTCTCGAGGTGCAGAGTAGGAGGCTGGCTTCGCTTTTTTTTGCGAATGGGTTGCTGATGCGATTAAATTTTGCAACTTTTGCGAGTAATCGCAAAATTGGAGCGCCGACTGTGCTGGATGCGTTTGACAGGAAACTTCTCAACCTAATGCAAACTGACACGCGGCGTACGGCGCATGAATTGTCGGAAGCCGTCGGCCTAT
>JAHBYV010000025.1 GCA_019635795.1 Rhizobiaceae bacterium | reverse complement strand
TGCCCCTTTTGCCCTTTCACCGTTGCAGCGCCCCATGCTGCTTAGGTGACACCCCGCTTCCACTTGCCCCGCAGCGCCCCGTGCCGCGGTTGAAAATATAAATGCAGGAACCGGGCCAGTCCGGCCCGAAGCTGTGCCAACCGAATGACCAAATACGCAAGTATATGATTTTATTGGGTTGTATTATCCAGCCGGCATCTCAACCCTGCATCGGCACAACTGCAACCGGCGAGACTGGCACGTGCCAGTCTCGCATTTGTGCCAATTTTAGACAGGGCGACGCGTATCAAACAGATACATCACGCCAGAATCTGCGCTGATTGGGTACGATCAATACGCAACCGCCTTCCCAAATCTGGCACGCCCCTATCCTCGTGGGTCCAAACTTTGAAAAGTTTGAGTTTGTGGCTACCAAAAGTGTGCAGAAGAGGAACGTCCGTCGCATCCCGGCCTCGCGCGATTACCACGCGGCCAATGCGAGGAATGTTGTGCCGGGCATCAAATGTGTACCACTTGCCATCGAGATAGGCTTCAAACCACGCGCTGAAATCCATCGGCGCAGGGTCCGCAGGCACACCAATATCTCCGAGGTAACCGTTCACATAGCGAGCCGGGATATTCATGCATCGGCAAAATGTGATCGCGAGATGCGCGAAATCACGGCACACGCCCACGCGTTCGTCATGAGCTTGCGCCGCCGTCCGTGTGGACCTCGCATAGCCGTAGCCGAATGAAAGACGATTGTGCACATAATCACAGATTGCCTGCACACGCGCCCAGCCTTCAGGAACATTGCCAAACAGCGACCAGGCAAGATCCGAGAGGTGATCAGTCTCACAGTAGCGGCTGCCCAGAAGATAACAGATCACATCCGGGGGCAGATGTTCCACGCGCGTTTGCCGCGCAAGAGGATTGACTTCTTCCGGTTCACCGCAGTCCTCGACCACGGCGTCATATCGCACACGAAAATCACCTGTCGGCACGTAAAATCTGCGGCACAAATTGCCATAAAGGTCTTTGTAAGCCTGACCCTTGATGTTGGGACTGGTTTGAATCGCCGAGCGGCTCTTGATGTCCTTTTGTCTTTCGGGATGGATTTCCAGAAGAGAAACAAGCGGCATTGCATGCTCGCAAGTCACCTCGATCTCGTATCCAAGTCGGATGAGCATCGGCGTTCCCAATCGTTTATGAGGTTCGTCAAAGACTAACGCCGACTGCCCCGGCTGGTTCCGGTAGCAATCAAAAATCGCTCGTAAGGCCCTTCACTTCCCAGTCGCCATAGCGCCCCGGTTCCAGTCCGCCACGCCCCCCTTTTTCAGTAGGCAGCTTTGACTCGGCCTCAAGATATTGCTTGCGCCTCTGCTCGGCCTCGGCCAATGCGCGCTGCGCCACTTCACTCAATTTCCGTTGAGGTTCAGTCTGTTGAACGTCGTTTTCGCCTGTTGTGTCGGTCATTGATTGCCAGTCATTGAAACGCGGGACATGATCCACCATCATATAGAGCATAAGGTCGCAGAACGCGACCAGCGTGGAGCGAATGCATGAACGTAATGCGTACAGCAATGCTGATTGCGGCTTTGACCGCTCTTTTCATGGGCGTCGGCTATCTGCTCGGAGGCAGCGGTGGCATGATGACAGCTTTCTTCGTTGCAGCAGCCATGAACCTGTTCGGCTACTGGAACGCAGACAAGATGGTGCTGCGCATGAACGGTGCTGTTGAGGTTAATGCGCAGAACGCGCCGGAATTTCATGCAATCGTGGCCGATGTTGCGCAACGCGCCGGCCTGCCCATGCCAAAAACCTATCTGATCGACCAGCCGCAGCCAAATGCCTTTGCGACGGGGCGCAACCCACAGAACGCAGCCGTTGCGGCCACGACCGGACTTTTGCAAAGGCTCAATGCAGAGGAAGTCGGTGCCGTGATGGCACATGAACTCGCCCACATTCAAAACCGCGACACGCTTATCATGACAATTACCGCGACACTAGCAGGCGCGATTTCCATGATTGGCAATTATGCCATGTTCTTTGGCGGAAACAGGTGGAACAATAACCAGATCGGCGCAATCGGCACGCTCGTTGCCATCATTGTTGCGCCTCTGGCAGCCATGCTTGTTCAAATGGCTGTGAGCCGTACGCGCGAGTATTCAGCTGACCTGCGCGGCGCGCAAATCTGCGGCAATCCGCTGGCTCTGGCCTCTGCGCTTACCAAGATTGCGCAAAGTGCCGAGCGGATCGAGAACCCGCCAGCCGAGCGCAACCCTGCAATGGCGCATATGTTCATCTACAACCCGCTGCACGGGCAGCGAATGGACAACCTTTTCTCCACGCACCCGAACGTGGTGAACCGTATTGCAGCGCTTGAAAGGATGTCTCAAACCGGCGATTTCGCGCCCACCGCACAAGCGCCAGGCGGGCGCCAGTACGGCGAGGTAGCGCAGCCTTCGGGGCCATGGAGCGCGCCGCGTTCCCAACCGCAGGCAAATAACGGCCCGTGGGGTCGAAAGCCGGAGAAGAACAACGATCCCTGGTCATGATTGCCAGATCGCCGGCACCACGATAAGGGGCGACAATGAAATCGCCCCGCAAGCATCCAAGCCCTCAGAATATTCCTGGCCTACCCGCCCGCATGGCCGCGGCGCGCCTTCTATCGGCAGTCATAGACACGAAAACCTCACTAGACGGGCTGACAGATGCCGAAAACGGACATCCGCAATTCCGCGGCCTCGACGTTCGGGATCGTGCGCTGGTCAAAGCAATACTGAATGCCGCCCTGCGATATCGCATAACCATCGGCAAATTGATTTCCTCGCGCCTGGATCGCCCCTTGCCTGCCAATGCCGCAGCACTCAATCATCTCCTGCATGTAGGCGCAGCACAAATTCTGTTCCTCGATGTGCCAGACAGCGCCGCTGTCGATCTGGCCGTCAATCATGCCAAATCCGATCCACGCACCGTCCGCTTTGCCGGATTGGTCAACGCTATTCTGCGGGAAATTTCGCGGCGAAAGGAACGCGCCCTTCCCGCAGTCCTGAGCGAAACAGATGATGCTCCGGATTGGCTCAGGGACAGGCTGATTGCCGCCTATGGCGCGGAAAAGACCGCGCAGATACTCGCCATGCACCGCTTTGAGGCACCGCTGGACCTGACCGTAAAATCAGACCCAGATGGATGGGCGCTTAAGCTTGGGGGAATGGTGCTGCCAACAGGCTCGGTACGTCTCGGAAAGCTTTCCGGCCCCGTTACCGAACTGGAAGGGTTCGAGGCCGGACAATGGTGGGTTCAGGACACAGCCGCCAGCTTACCAGCGCGCTTGCTGGGAGAAATCGCCGGTCGTTCGGTTGCAGACCTTTGTGCGGCCCCCGGCGGCAAGACTGCCCAGCTTGCGCTGGCAGGCGCATCCGTCACCGCCGTTGATGCCTCTCGCAACCGCCTTCGTCGGCTGGAAGGCAACCTGCAACGCCTCGGATTGAACGCCACCATCATTGAGACCGATATTGCTACATGGAAGCCCGCGGAGCGCTTCGACGCAATTCTGATCGACGCTCCATGTTCGTCAACAGGCACTATCCGTCGACACCCGGATATTCCATGGACGAAAAGCCCCGCCGACATTGAAAAGTTGGCAAGCGTACAGCGTAGACTACTTGAATGTGCGATTGAAATGCTGAAACCCGGCGGCAGGCTCGTATTTTCGAATTGCTCACTAGATCCCGCAGAGGGCGAACTCATGGTGGCAAGCCTGCTTGAGCAGGATTCCCGCATTCAACCAGACCCGGTAACACCGTCAGAATTTGCATGGGCAGCCCCATACCTGACAGCGCAAGGCTGGCTCAGAACGACGCCTGCCGATCTGGATCTTGGCGATCCTGCACTATCGGGCATGGATGGCTTTTTTGCCGCGCGTTTCCGGCGCATTGGGTGACGTAAACTATTGGAGGCGGAGCGCCGTTGATCTAGATTCCGCGCGCGGGGAACGAGGATTCGAACTTTGGCCAAGAGACCGGGCCGAAATCTTGGAACTGGAACATTGGTTGCCGCCGAGCTGTGGCGGCGCGCGCGACGGCGCATCCGCTGCGGTCCACTGCATCGCTGGCGGTTTACCGGGCGCACGCCCGATCGTCTGCTTCTGGTTCCGTCTGACCTGCGGCTGGCTGACCCTTTGCTTGCAAAGGAGATTTACTATGGACGTTTTCACTTTTCCGGTCATGTAGTGGATACAGGCGGGCTATCGCCGTTTCAGGTAAAGGTTGCCGATATCGGTTGGGTGAAAGCTTTGCATGGCTTCCGCTGGCTTCGGCACCTGCGCGCTGCCGCTACTGATCTTTCTTCAGCCAACGCACGAGCGCTGGTAGTCGACTGGATCAAGCATTGCGGCTCGGCTATCGCAGGACCGGCCTGGGAACCGGGAACTGTAGCCAAGAGAATAATTGCCTGGCTCCAATATGCCGCATTCCTTTTGAATGATGCGGAGCCGGGTTTCAGGCGCGCCTTTCTCAAAAGCCTCGCCGTTCAGGTGAGATACCTGCGCGCGGTTGCAGGCGAAATGCCGCCGGGGAAGGAGAGGCTTCGCACCCGCGCCGCCTTGGCATTCGTTTCGCACGCCCTGCCCGCATCTGCCTCAAGCTTGCGCAATGCCGCGCGTTACCTTGATGCCGAACTGGAAATGCAAATACTGCCAGACGGGGGCCACATCTCCCGTAATCCGCTGACCCTGCTGGAGATCCTTGCCGATCTCGTGCCGCTGCGCCAACTTTACACAAACAACGCCTCGCAACCTCCGGCGAATCTGATCGCCAGTATCGATCGTATGATTCCCGCAGTCCGCTTTTTTCGGCACCGCGACGGGTCGCTGGCGCGCTTCAACGGCATGGGCGTTACCCTCCATGAGCGCGTAGCCGCCACACTGCGCCATGACGATTCGCTGGCCACCCCTCTGCTTCACGCGCCGCATTCGGGCTATGATCGTCTTGATATGGGCGAAACGATTGTCATCGCCGACACAGGCCTACCGCCGCCTTCCGCGCTGTCAGGGGCTGCACACGCGGGCTGCCTGTCGTTTGAGATGTCATCAGGCAATCAATGCTATATCGTCAATTGCGGGGTCGACAATTACGGGCCTGCGGATTTGCGACCGCTTGCGCGTGCCACTGCGGCCCACTCGACGGTTACTTTGAACGAGACTTCACAAGCGCGCTTTGTTCATCATCGGTCGGTACAAAACATCGTTGGTGCGCCACTGACCAACGGGCCAACCAAGGTCGATTGCAAGCGGATCGATCAGGATGGCATGCAAGGCTTCATCGCCAGTCATGATGCTTATGAGAAAAGGTTTGGCATACGCCACGAGCGCGAAATGCAGCTCTCACAAAACGGCACCCTGCTTGACGGTATAGAACGCTTTTTTGGCCGGAACGGCATGGCGATCCTTCCGGGAGCCAAGGACAACGCCGCAATCCGATTCCACCTTCACCCCGGCGTGCGACCGGAAATGGGCACAAATGGAGAAATTTATCTTCTCGGCCAGTCGGGCGAATGCTGGGTGTTTCTTTCACCGGACATTTCAGCCCGCCTTGAAGAGTCAGTTTTCTTTGCCAGCACTGGAGGTGCACGACGGACATTCCAGATCGTGCTTCCGGTCCTTGTGTCCATGACACCCGCCATACGCTGGCGATTTGTCCGAGAAACGCAACCGCACAACCAGCCCGATACTTGATTTCCCGGCTTTGTGTGATAGGCCCCGCCTAACTCCAAAAATGCCCGTCGGGAATGTGTGCCATGGCCGTTGTCTCCAAAAAAATTCCAGCCCCGGACTTCTTGCCTATCCGGCGCGCATTGATTTCTGTTTCCGACAAAGCCGGCCTTGAGGAATTTGCGTCAGCGCTTTTTCATCGCGGCGTGGAGATCATATCAACAGGCGGAACCTCCAAAGCGCTGGCCGCTGCCGGCATTGGCGTCAAGGACGTGTCCCAAATCACCGGCTTCCCTGAAATAATGGATGGTCGCGTGAAAACGCTTCACCCATCGGTCCACGGCGCATTGCTTGGCATTCGCGACGACGCCGAGCACGTGCAGGCCATGGAAGAACATGGCATCGCCCCAATCGACCTTGTTGTCGTAAATCTATATCCCTTTGAACAAGTGCGCCGGTCAGGCGCTGATTACGCATCCATCGTCGAGAACATCGATATTGGTGGCCCTGCGATGGTGCGGGCTTCCGCGAAAAACCATGCCTACGTCGCAATTGTGACTGACCCCGGCGATTATGCGGCGGTTCTAAATGCGCTGGAATTGAATGCGGGAAGCCTGACCTACGAATTCCGGAAAAAGCTTGCGGCCAAGGCATTCGCGCGAACAGCAGCCTATGATTCCGCCATTTCCGGTTGGTTTGCAGATACTTTGGAAATTGAACATCCGACATGGCGCGCCTTTGGCGGACACCTCGATTCGGTCATGCGCTATGGTGAAAACCCGCATCAGAGCGCTGGCCTGTATCTTACCGGTGAACCAAGGCCCGGCGTTGCCACGGCAAAGCAGCTTCAAGGCAAGCAGCTTTCATACAACAATATCAATGACACGGATGCCGCGTTCGAACTGGTAGCTGAGTTCAACCCTGCCAGGACCGCAGCAGTTGCGATCATCAAGCACGCAAACCCGTGCGGCGTGGCGACCGGAACAACGCTGGCGCAAGCCTATACCAAGGCATTGGCCTGTGACCCGGTATCCGCCTTTGGCGGCATAGTCGCTGTGAATCGCGAGCTGGACGCCGAGGCCGCAGAGGCCATCGTGAAAGTTTTCACCGAAGTCATCATCGCACCTTCGGCCACGCCCGAAGCGGCGGCGATTATTGCAGCGAAAAAAAACCTGCGCTTGTTGATAACGGGTGGTTTGCCAGACCCGCGTGCGACGGGTCAGACCGTAAAGTCGGTTGCAGGCGCTCTGCTCGTTCAAAGCCGCGACAACGCTGTTGTGGACGAGATGGAGCTTAAAGTCGTTACAAAACGTGCGCCAAGCGAGCGCGAGATGGCCGACCTCAAATTTGCTTTCCGCGTTGCGAAACACGTGAAATCGAATGCGATTGTTTATGTGAAGGACGGGGCCACCGTTGGCGTCGGCGCAGGCCAGATGAGCCGCGTCGATTCTTCACGCATTGCCGCGCGCAAGGCACAGGACGCCGCCGAAGCGGCAGGCAATGGAGAGGTGCTGACAAGAGGTTCGGTCGTAGCTTCCGACGCCTTCTTCCCGTTCGCCGATGGATTGATGGCTGCGGTCGAGGCCGGCGCAACGGCTGTGATTCAGCCAGGCGGTTCAATGCGTGATGAAGAAGTAATTGCTGCCGCCGACGCCCATGGCATCGCGATGGTGTTCACCGGCTTCCGGCATTTCCGGCACTAAACGAGGGTTGGACCATCTCCCCCGCCGCATGGCGAGGGAGACAAAGTCAAACATTCAATATTATTTCTTGTTCTGCCGGTTTTCGATCAGGTCATCGACAACAGCCGGATCGGCAAGCGTCGAGGTGTCGCCGAGCGATCCGAAATCGTCTTCGGCAATCTTGCGCAGAATGCGACGCATGATTTTGCCGGACCGTGTTTTCGGCAGCCCCGGCGCAAACTGGATCTTATCCGGCGATGCGATAGCGCCGATTTCCTTGCGCACATGCGCAACCAGTTCCTTGCGCAAATCCTCTGTCGCTTCAACGCCAGACATCAGCGTGACGTAGCAATAAATGCCCTGTCCCTTGATGTCGTGCGGGAAACCAACAACGGCGGCTTCTGAAACCTTGTCGTGACTGACAAGCGCCGATTCGACTTCCGCGGTCCCCATTCGGTGACCGGAGACGTTGATAACATCATCGACGCGGCCAGTGATCCAGTAATAGCCATCCGCATCGCGCCGGCAGCCATCACCCGTGAAATACTTGCCTTTATAGGTGGAGAAGTAGGTCTGAACGAAACGCTCATGGTCGCCATAGACCGTACGCATTTGCCCTGGCCATGAATCGGTGATGCAGAGATTACCGTCTGCCGGGCCATCCAGAACAGAGCCTTCATTATCAACCAGTTGGGGCTGAACCCCGAAGAATGGACGGGTTGCCGAGCCGGGCTTGAGATTGGTAGCGCCCGGAAGCGGCGTAATGAGAATGCCTCCGGTTTCGGTTTGCCACCACGTATCAACGATTGGTATGCGGCTATCGCCAACTACCTTGTAATACCACTCCCAAGCTTCCGGATTGATCGGCTCACCAACCGAACCCAGAACGCGCAGGGACTTGCGCGACGTTCTCTTTACCGGCTCATCGCCTGCACCCATGAGGGCGCGGATCGCAGTTGGGGCGGTATAGAAGATATTGACCTTGTGCTTGTCTACCACTTCCCAGAAGCGAGACTGTGACGGGTAATTTGGTACGCCCTCAAACATGAGCGTTGTCGCACCATTCGCCAACGGCCCATAGACAATGTAGCTGTGGCCGGTGACCCAGCCCACGTCGGCGGTACACCAGTAAATATCGCCATCGTGATAGTCGAAAACATATTGATGGGTCATTGAGGCAAACACGAGATAACCACCCGTCGTGTGCAACACGCCTTTGGGCTTTCCGGTCGAACCTGAAGTGTAAAGAATGAACAGCGGATCTTCCGCCTTCATTTTTTCCGGGGCGCACTTGGCGTCCACTGTGCGAATTTCATCATGATACCAAAGGTCACGGCCATTCGCCCAGCCGATCTTGCCGCCTGTGCGCCGCACCACCACGACATTCTTGACCATGACATGCTGCTTGGCGGCAAGGTCAATGGCTTTGTCTGTGTTTTCTTTCAGCGGAATGGTGCGGCCGCCGCGCAGACCCTCATCCGCCGTAATCACGAATGTCGATTCGCAATCGACGATGCGTCCGGCAAGAGCATCCGGTGAGAAGCCGCCGAAAACGATCGAATGGATGGCGCCAATACGCGTGCAGGCCAGCATTGCGTAAGCCGCTTCGGGGATCATCGGCATGTAAATGGTTACGCGGTCGCCCTTCTTGACGCCGTGCTTTTTCATCACATTGGCGAGGCGGCAAACATGCTCGTGCAACTCGTTATATGTGATCTTCTTGTCGTCATATGGATTGTCGCCTTCCCAGATGATGGCGACCTGGTTGCCACGCTTTTTGAGATGGCGGTCGATACAATTGTAGGAAACATTGGTCAGGCCGTCTTCAAACCACTTGATCGACACCTTGCCCTTGAAGCTGGTGTTTTTGACCTTGGTGTAAGTCTTGAACCAGTCGATACGCTTGCCGTGTTTCGCCCAGAACTTGTCGGGATTCTTGATGCTCTCAGCATACCATTTCAGATAAGTCTCATCGTCGATCAGCGCATTCTTTTTCCACGCTGCCTTGACTTTGTAGACCTGACCTTCTGACATTGCTTCCCTCCCAGAAAACGCACCAAACCCCGCAAACCGCGGCGCTCATAGCGCAGTCTATTAACAGGTGACGGAAGCAAACAATATTAGACGTTGGATTCGTGTGGCGGGCTGCCGCACATCTCCAAAACCGTCCACTACATCCGCCAATAAAAAGCCGATACTCTGCGAAGCAGCCTTTTTCAATCCACCCGGACGAAAAAGCCAAATTGTTCAGCGACTTCCAAATATTGCGCTGCCAACCCGAACACTTGTGGCGCCGAAGGCAACGGCAGTTTCATAATCTCCGGACATGCCCATGGAAAGTTTCTGCAAACCCGCTTCCCGGGCGATTTTTGCGAGCAAAGCAAAATGAGGGCCCGGATTTTCATCGACCGGCGGGATGCACATCAGGCCCTCGATTTTCAGCCCATGCACATCACGACACCGCTCTACAAAGGCTGTAGCCTCTCGCGGATCAATGCCAGCCTTCTGCTCCTCAAGGCCAGTATTGACCTGCACATAAAGTCGCGGGGCGCGGCCTTGGGCTTTCATTTCCCTGGCGAGTTCTGCAGCGATCTTTTCGCGATCGACGGTCTCGATCACATCGAAAAGCGCCACAGCTTCCTTTGCCTTATTGGATTGAAGCGGGCCGATAAGATGAAGCTCGATGCCGGAATATCTCTGCCGAAGCGCTGGCCATTTGCCCTGCGCTTCCTGCACGCGATTCTCGCCGAAAACGCGCTGCCCAGCTTCAAGAACCGGCACGACAGCCTCTGCATCAAAGGTTTTTGAAACAGCAACGAGCTGGACGCTGCCGGCGATTCTATCCGCCATCTGTTCCGATCTGGCGATTTTCGCCCTGACTGCTTCGAGTTGCTGAACGGCGTCAGTCATACCAATTATGCCTCACAACGGCGGTTAAGGTTGACGCTCGGTCCAAAGCATGGTGAAGACCCGAACCGAACATTGTCGCATATTGCGGCTTACCGCCCGTCTTTTATGTAAAAATCCGGCTATGGCAACCGAACGATACAATCCGCGCGCATCAGAACCCAAATGGCAGAAGGCATGGGCCGAAGCCAAATTGTTCGAAACGGACAATAATGATCCGCGTCCGAAATATTACGTGCTCGAGATGTTCCCGTATCCATCCGGGCGCATCCATATGGGGCACGTTCGCAACTATGCGATGGGCGATGTTGTGGCGCGTTATCGCCGCGCCAATGGTTTCAACGTTCTGCACCCGATGGGATGGGACGCATTCGGCCTTCCGGCGGAAAACGCCGCGCGTGACAACAAGGTCAACCCACGAGAGTGGACCTACGCGAACATTGCCACCATGCGCACCCAGTTGAAGACAATGGGCTTGTCGCTGGATTGGGCACGCGAGATAGCTACCTGTGACGCCAGCTACTACAAGCACCAGCAGAAGATGTTCCTGGATTTCTGGAAAGCCGGTCTGGTGGAGCGCAAATCTGCCAAGGTCAACTGGGACCCGGTGGACATGACCGTTCTTGCCAATGAACAGGTCATCGATGGAAAAGGCTGGCGCTCCGGCGCCCCCGTCGAGCAACGCGACCTGACGCAGTGGTTCTTCAAGATCACCTCCATGAGTCAGGACCTGCTCGACAGCATCGACACGCTGGACCGCTGGCCGGAAAAGGTAAAGTTGATGCAGGCCAACTGGATTGGCCGTTCTGAAGGCTTGCTTGTCCGGTGGCCTCTGGCAAAAGACACCGCACCGCAGGGCGAGAGCGAGCTGGAAATCTACACCACCCGCCCGGATACAATCTTCGGCGCGTCGTTCATGGCAATTGCAGCCGATCATCCGTTGGCGAAGAAGGCTGCTGCTAACAATCCGGCGCTCGCTGCTTTCATCGAGGAGATCAAACGCAGCGGAACCTCGGTTGCCGAGATTGAAACCGCTGAAAAGAAGGGCTTCGACACCGGCATTCGGGTCGTTCACCCATTCGATGCCGAATGGACCCTGCCCGTTTACGTCGCAAACTTCGTTCTCATGGATTACGGCACAGGCGCTATTTTCGGCTGCCCTTCCGGCGACCAGCGCGATCTGGATTTCGCAAATAAATACGGTCTGCCGGTGGTACCGGTGGTTATGCCGGAAGGCGCTGACGCTTCAAACTTCCAGATCACCGAGACGGCCTATACCGACGACGGCGTTATGATTAACTCTCGCTTCCTCGACGGTATGAAGCCCGCTGACGCCTTCAACGTTGTTGCCGACCGGCTGGCCGAAGTGACCATCGGCAACCGTCCAATGGCGGAACGCAAGGTACAGTTCCGCCTGCGCGACTGGCTGATTTCGCGCCAACGCTACTGGGGTTGCCCTATACCTGTGATCCATTGTGAGGATTGCGGTTCAGTGCCCGTTCCTGCCAGCCAGTTGCCCGTGGAGTTGCCGCAGGATGTGACCTTCGACAAGCCCGGCAATCCGCTGGACCATCACCCTACATGGAAGCATGCAGCCTGCCCGCATTGCGGCAAGCCCGCGCGTCGCGATACCGACACGATGGACACCTTTGTTGATTCATCCTGGTATTTCGCGCGCTTCACCGATCCGTGGAACGAGACGGAGCCAACCACCCTTTCCGCTGTAGACGGAAAGAATGGCTGGCTACCTGTGAACCAGTATATTGGCGGCATTGAGCACGCGATCCTGCACTTGCTTTACTCGCGCTTCTTCGCGCGCGCCATGAAGGCGACCGGCCACCTGAATGATGTCAAGGAACCTTTCGAGGGGCTTTTCACGCAGGGCATGGTTGTTCACGAAACCTATCGCGGCCCGAACGGATGGGTCACTCCTGCTGAAATCAGGTTGGAAGAAGTGGACGGGAACCGCAGCGCAACCATGCTTTCCGATGGCTCGCCCGTTGAAATCGGTGCCATTGAAAAAATGTCGAAGTCAAAAAAGAACGTCGTCGATCCAGACGATATTCTGGCCAGTTATGGCGCAGATACGGCGCGCTTCTTCATGCTGTCCGACTCACCGCCGGAGCGAGACGTTATCTGGACCGAGGCAGGGGTTGAAGGTGCTCATCGCTTCGTTCAGCGCATATGGCGTCTTGTTTCGGAGGCTGCTGCACAGCTGCAAAGCGTAAGCAGCGCAGCGGGAAGCGAAGGCGAAGCACTGGTTATTTCCAAGGCTGCGCACAAGTCGGTGAAGTCGATCGGCGAGGACATTGAAAAGCTGGCGTTCAACAGGGCTGTGGCGCGGCTCTATGAATTCGCCAATGTTCTGCAGGCTGCCCTGCCGCAAATCCTGTCCGGAAATGCCGCGGACGAGACTAGGGCAGCCTACCGGCAGGCGCTTGAAATGCTTTGCGTGTTGATTGCCCCAATGATGCCGCATCTTGCAGAAGAATGCTGGGCTGCGCTTGGTTGCGAAGGCTTCGTTGCAAGCCAGTCCTGGCCAGCATTCGACACTGCTTTGACGGTGGATAATGAGATTGTTTATCCGATCCAGATCAATGGCAAGAAGCGCGGCGAATTGACAATTGCACGTGATGCAGACCAAGCTGCCGTTGAAAAAGCAGCATTGGCCCTCGACGCTGTTATCAAGGCGCTTGAAGGCAAGCCGCCGCGAAAGGTCATTGTGGTCCCTCAACGTATCGTCAACGTTGTTGCCTGATATTGTCGCGCGGCTCGACGGAGTGGGCCAATAGGTAAGAGGCCAGTAGGGATGAGGGAAGTGTTGTTGAGATCGAAAAGCGCCTTCTCAATTGCGGCATTTGCCCTGTCGGCAATGGTCTTGTCCGCCTGTACCGCGCGACCGCTTTATTCCGTTACAGCACCCGCAGCGGCAGGCGTATCTTCCACCATGCGCGCCGAGTTGGCATCCATCGCCATCAAACCTGTACAGACGCGCTATGCGCAGGAAGTGCGCAACCGGCTTGTTTTCCTGTTCGGTGGTGGACAGGGTGAACCTGCCACGCCACGCTATTCGCTTGATCTGCGCGTGACCTCCATCCGCGAGGCGGCAGCATTGCGTCAGGTCACTCGTGGTGAAAACGAACCCACCGCAGCCACCATCACCATGATTGGCAATTATGTCCTTACCCGCGCGTCCGATGGCGCGGTAGTCGGGCAAGGGTCGCGCCGGATCATGTCGTCTTTCGACGTTCCGCGGCAATCATTTGCTGAAATGCGTGCCGCAATCGATGCTCAGAACAGAGCTGCCTCAGAACTTGCACAACTCCTTCAACTCTCCATCGCACAGGACCTTTCGCGCCAATAACCACTTGACCTCGTATCGCATTCGGCCCGCATCGGAACGACAGGCGGCTGTTCGCGTTTTTGATGTTTGAAACCCGGGCGAGACTATGTTTGAGCGTGTACTGACCTTTCTGAAAGAATTGCCATCCGGCGGAGCAGCGAAATCCCGCGAGGATGATCCGCGCGTTGCTGCGGCTGCGCTTCTCTATCATGTAATGGACGCAGACGGGTTGAGGCAGGATGTGGAATGGGATCGCCTCAAGGCTGTCCTTGGGAGTGAGTATCACCTCGACAACGCAGAACTCGACAGGCTCATTGAAGCAGGAAAGAGCGCCGATGAGGAAGCAATTGATCTCTACGCTTTCACCAGCGTTCTGAAGCGCCATCTGGACGAGCAACAGCGTATCCATTTCATTCGTATGATGTGGGATGTGGTTTACGCAGACGGCGAAGTGCACGAACTGGAAGACAACACACTATGGCGCGTCGCGGAATTGATCGGTGTCGATAGTCGTGACAGGATCGCGCAACGCATTGAGGCGGCGCGCGCAGTGCCCGCGGCCAAAGGAACAATATCTGAAGAATAAATGGCAAAGCCCCGCCCGCGCATTCTGATCGTCCTGCATCAGGAAACATCGAGTCCCGGCCGCATTGGCCACCTCCTGATCCAGCAAGGTTTCGACCTCGATATTCGTCGCCCGCCATTGGGTGATGAATTGCCCGCCACTCTTGACGGCCACAAGGGTGCGATCATTTTCGGCGGGCCGATGTCAGCCAACGATCCCGATGAGTTCGTCAAGCGCGAGACGGATTGGCTTTCAGTGCCTCTGAAGGAAAACAAGCCTTTCCTCGGCATCTGTCTCGGTGCTCAAATGCTGGTGAACCATCTCGGTGGCAAGGTCGAGAGCCATAGGGAAGGTCTCGTCGAAATCGGCTGGTACCCGCTTGAAGCGACTGAAGAAGGCAAATCGCTGATGGATTGGCCAACAATGGTCTACCAGTTCCATCGTGAAGGCTTCTCGCTTCCGGCTGATGCAACGCTTCTCGCAACTGCAAGCGCATACCCGAACCAGGCTTTCCGTTACGGTCAGAATGCATGGGGCATACAATTTCACGCCGAGCTGACGCGTGTGATGATGCACCGGTGGGTCGTTCACGGTGCCCCCCGTTTTGAGCTCCCTGGTGCCCAGCCCGGCCATGACCATTTAGGCGGCAGGCTTATCTGGGATATGCACCTGAAGCGATGGGTAACCGAGTTTCTGGAGATGGTGTTCGGCACGACCTCTCGCAGGGCGGAGCCTATCAGCTACGCCGATCGAGATGTCGCACTTTAGCAAGTGCCGGAAACAGCACAAACCAAAGCCCGGCAACCCCCACCGCACCAATGCCGCCGACAACCACCGCGGCGACTGGACCGATAAACGCGGCCATCGTTCCAGCGCGGAACTCACCAAGCTCGTTGGAAGCGCCGACAAAAACCATGTTCACTGCGTTGACACGGCCACGGACCTCATCCGGCGTCCAAAGCTGGATCAGAGTTTCGCGGACATAGACGCTGACCATATCCGTCGCGCCCAGGATTGCGAGCGCCAGTATCGAGAGCCATGGTATGGTCGAAACACCAAACACGACCGTAAATGCGCCGAACATACCAACGAAGAATAGCATTATCGCCCCTGCATGATCTTTGATCGGGTGCGACGTGAGCCATATTGCAACACCTATCGCGCCAATACCGGGCGCAGCACGCAAAAGGCCAAGCCCCCATGGCCCGAGTTCAAGAATGTCTCGCGCATAGACCGGCAACAAAGCAACAGCGCCTGAAAGCAAAACAGCAAACAAATCCAGCGAAATTGCCCCAAGAACGACCTTCTCGCGCCAGATGTAGCGGAAGCCTGCGAACAGGGTTTCCAGCGTCGGCTTTTCGACTTCGCTCCTTTGGACAGGCTTTGGAATCGAGAAGACAAGAAGGGCGGCAATGGCCATGAAGAAAGCGGCTGATCCATAGGCAGCAAGTGCCGACAACCCATAAAGCAAACCGCCCGCCACCGGGCCAACTATAGTCGCGGTTTGCCAGGCTGACGAAGTCCAGGCAATGGCGTTGGCGAAGTCGCGCGCTGGCACGAGATTGGCAACGAGCGATGCCGCCGACGGTCCGAAAAAAGCGCGCGCTACGCCGAACACTGCCAAAACTGCAAATATTGGCAGCGGACTGGTGAGCCCGTGCCATGTCAGCAAAAATATTGCCAGTGCGCAACCAGCTTCCATCAATGCCGACAAGCCCATAATGAGCCTGCGCCCGAACCGATCGGCAATCACCCCCGTAACCAGCACCAGCAACAGGGAAGGCAGAAACTGGATTATGCCAACGAGCCCCAGGTCAAAGGGATCGCGGGTCAAATCGTAAATCTGCCAGCCCACGGCAACAGAAACGATCTGCGTGCAGAACGTCGCTAAAAACCGCGCGATCCAGAACCGCAGGAACGGCCCGTGGCGAAAGGCTGCAAATCGATCACCGGAAGAAGCAATGGATGACATGGCAAGGCATTGTTTCGCATGACGCTTACCCTGATGCCAGCGGTTTCTTTAACCCGATTGAACAGACGCGCCTTGTTGCTCCGGAAAGAGCTTCCAGCGATTTGGTCTAAAGGCAATGCGCGATTGCTCCTTCGCAGGATGATCGACAGGCAGTTCGATCTCGACCCGATACTGCGCGCCACCCACTTCCAGTTCGACACGTCGCGTGCCGGCAACGCGTCGGCTCGCCGCGACTGTACCAGCGATGCACCCGCCGCAACCATCGAGCAAAGTTATGTCGTGCGGTCTGAAATATAGGGATGCGTTTCCGTCCGGAACGTTCTCCACAGACAATCCGACCGTACGGTCGGCAAGCCAGACCTGCCCACCTTCAACGCGCACCGGCAACTCTGATGAATCACCAATGAAACCATAAACGAACGGGGAGTTCGGGCGGTCATAGGCGTCATCAGCCGTGCCCACCTGTTCAATGCGCCCCTGACTCATCACAACCACACGGTCAGCCAGTTCAAGCGCTTCTTCCTGATCGTGTGTGACGAAAACAGTTGTATGGCCCGTGGCATCGTGAATTTCCCGCAGCCAGCGGCGCAGTTCACGCCGCACCTGCGCATCCAGCGCACCAAAAGGCTCGTCCAGAAGCAGCACTCGTGGCTCAATCGCCATTGCCCGCGCCAGCGCAACACGTTGACGCTGACCACCGGAAAGCTGGTTCGGATAGCGATTCTCCAGCCCTGACAACTGCACGAGATCGAGAAGCTCTAGCGCTCTCTTGCGTATTTCCTCCTTCGGAGGCCGGGCATTACCCTTGCGCACTTTCAGGCCGAAACCTATGTTTTCGGCAACCGTCATGTGTCGAAACAGAGCGTATTGCTGGAACACGAAACCCACATTGCGCTCCTGAACGCTTTTCATTGAAGCGTCTTCCGCGCCAAAGAATATGGAACCTTCCGTTGGGGTTTCCAGCCCGGCGATGAGGCGCAAAAGTGTGGTTTTGCCTGATCCGGATGGCCCCAGCAGAGCGATCAGTTCGCCGGAATGAATATCCAGCGAAACATTTCGCAACGCGGGGAAGCGATCAAATTCCTTGCGCACATTGCGGATTGAGACGTCCATTGCAGATCCTAGTGCTTGTTGCTCGCGGCGATCTCATCGCCGTACCGATATTCAAGGATGGATTTCAGAACGAGCGTAATCAGCGCCAAGCCTGCCAGCAGGGTGGACACAGCGAATGCAGCAACAAAATTATACTCGTTGTAGAGAATTTCGACATGCAGAGGCATGGTGTTTGTCAGCCCGCGAATGTGGCCCGAAACCACCGACACAGCACCAAACTCGCCCATTGCGCGCGCGTTGCAGAGCAATACGCCGTAGAGCAAGCCCCACTTGATGTTTGGCAAGGTGACATACCAGAACGTCTGCCAGCCTGACGCTCCAAGAGACAACGCCGCCTCTTCCTCACCCGTACCCTGCTCCTGCATAAGCGGGATCAATTCGCGTGCCACAAACGGAAATGTCACGAACATGGTAGCCAGCACAATTCCCGGCACAGCAAACAGGACTTCTATTCCGTAGCTTTTGAGCCAAGGACCAAGCACACTGCCTGCCCCGAACAGCAAGATGTAAACAAGGCCGGAAATGACAGGCGAAACTGAAAATGGCAGGTCGATCAAGGTCGTCAGAAACGCTTTCCCCTTAAACTCAAATTTTGCAATCGCCCATGCCGCAACAACGCCAAAGACAAGATTGAGCGGCACCGCAATCACCGCAACCGTGAGTGTCAGCCGGATTGCCGCGAACGTATCAGGATCATTGAGCGAGAGCAGAAACTCTTCAGGCCCCTTGCGGAAAGCTTCGAAGAAAACCGCGACCAGCGGCAAGAGCAGCACCAGTGCAAGAAACGCCAAGGCAACGGAAATCAGCGCCAACTTTGCTCCAGTGCTCTCGCTTACCGGATTTGGGCGTTTGCCCCCGTGAAGTGCAGCTCTGGCCTTGCTTTCTCCTGCTTCCATGCGCATCAAGTCTCCGGTGGCCTCAAGAACCATAGCCATACCTCCGGCGGTTCCAGGCTTGAACCAGATTGATTGCAAACAGCATAAAGAACGAAATCACCAGCATGATTGCAGCTATCGCCGTGGCGCCCGCATAATCGAACTCTTCAAGCCGGATAACAATCAGCAGCGGCGCAATCTCTGACACGTAGGGAATGTTACCTGCTATGAAGATCACAGACCCGTATTCCCCAACTGCGCGCGCAAACGCCAATCCGAAACCAGTAAGAATCGCTGGAGTGAGGCTGGGCAGGATAATTCGGGTGATTGTCTGGAACCTGTTTGCCCCAAGGGTTGCTGCTGCTTCTTCGACATCCCGATCGATCTCTTCCATAACGGGTTGAACGGTTCGGACCACAAACGGAAGGCCAACAAAAATAAGAGCAACAACAATGCCTACCGGAGTAAATGCCACCTTTATCCCGAGAGGAGCGAGCAGACTGCCTATCCAGCCATTTGGCGCATAAATTGCTGCCAGAGCGATGCCCGCTACTGCCGTCGGCAAAGCGAAAGGCAAGTCCACCGCTGCATCGATAAGACGCCTGCCCGGAAAGCGATACCTTACCAGAACCCATGCAACGAGGGTTCCGAATACCACATTCACAAAAGCTGCAATAAGCGAGGTTCCGAACGAAACCTGCAATGCCTTCACTGTGCGCTCATCCGTCACCATGGCCCAGAAGCCATCCCAGCCAAGCGCGGCAGCGCGCACACCCACCCCGCTTAGCGGGATGAGTACAATCAGGCTCAGATAGGCAATGGTGAAGCCAAGCGCCAGACCGAAGCCCGGCAGGACACTCGGCTGCCGAAATCGCCATACGGTGGAGGCATTGCTCATGCTTAATTCGCCGGCTTGTAGAGTTGATCGAACACGCCACCATCTCCGAAATGGTATGGCTGCGCCTTGGCCCACCCGCCAAATACCGGATCATCAATGCTGATCAGGTCGATCTTCTCGAACTTCTTCAAGAGCTCAGGATCGACGACTTCAGGCTTCGATGGCCGATAGAAATTTCTAGCCGCGATCTGCTGCCCTTCATCAGAATAGAGATAGTTCAGATAGGCCTCGGCAACCTTGCGCGTTCCCTTGGCATCGACATTTGCGTCCACGACCGCAATGGGCGGCTCAGCAAGGATCGATGACGGCGGAAATACGATGTCGAAATTGTCATCGCCGAATTCCTTGCCCACAAGATAGGCTTCGTTCTCCCATGCCAGCAAAACATCGCCAAGTTGGCGTTGGGCGAAAGTAGTTGTCGACCCTCGTGCGCCAGTATCGAGAACAGGCACATGCCTGAAGAGTTCGGCAATATAGTCGCGAACCTTTGCCTCATCTCCGGCGTATTGCTTGTGCGCCCAGGCCCATGCAGCCAGATAATTCCAACGCGCCCCGCCTGAAGTTTTCGGATTTGGCGTGATTACTTCCACCCCATCCTTGATCAGGTCGCCCCAATCCTTGATTTCTTTCGGGTTTCCCTTGCGCACGAGAAACACAATCGTCGAGGTATAAGGCGCAGAGTTGTTTGGCAGGCGCTTGCGCCAATCGGCTGCAATCTTGCCTGACTTTTCGACGATGGCATTGATGTCACTTTCAAGCGCCAGCGTAACCACATCCGCATCCAGCCCGTCTATAACAGCACGGGCCTGCTTGCCTGATCCGCCATGAGAAGCCTGAATGTGAATGGTCTCGCCAGTGTCCGCTTTCCACTTGGTCGCAAATGCGGCGTTGAATTCTTTATAGAGCTCGCGAGTTGGATCGTAGGAAACGTTGAGGATTGTCGTGTCAGCGAATGCAAACCCCAATCCTGCAAATTGGGCTGTACTGGCCACTAAGGCCGTAATGAGCAAGCTGCGTCTGTTGAACATGAAACTGCCTCCTTGAATTCACGTTACTCTATAGAGTTAGTCGTGATTATGGCTTGCAATTTTGTTCCAAGCTTCCGGCCCCTCAAGAAAATTAAACCCAAATTTCCGTGTTAAACGCGCACCTGACACCGCCAAAGATCAATCCATCGATCTATATGGCTCACCAAAGGTTACAGGATTTTACATTTGGTGCAAGAGAATGGCTATTTTGTGAGGTCGGCGTTATGAAGAGGCAGCGGGAGCACCGGAATTTCGGATAGCCTCTGCACGCGCCAGCATGACGTTCAACGCCCTCTCCTGCTCCTCAGCGGTAAGAACATCGAATTCGAACAACTTCAAGCTACGCAACCCTTCCGCAGCCAAAAATATCAGCAGCACATCGTCCGAGCTTTCGGCATTTTTAAAGAGCCTGTCCAGCAAGCGGCGCTTGAAATCCTTTATAGGCTTCAAAAAATCTGGATCTTCCGCTATTGCCGCAAGCACACCCGCGGCGCCGGGGGTAGGCTTCTGACACTCAGTGCCAGTCAGACAGACCAGCGCTGATAGCAAATTTCCACCACGGCCAACGGTTTCATCAAGGCTGGCTTCGGCCTGATCAATGAACGCCTCCACCATTGACCGCATCAAGGCCGCCTTGTTGGGGAAATGGTACAGCAGTCCACCCTTGGAAACGCCAGCCCGGGCAGCCACAGCATCCAGCGAAAGATTGGCCGCCCCGTTTTCGAAAGAAATCTCGCTTGCAGCGGCGAGAATCTTGTCACGGGCGTTCATTTTTACGGGAAAGACTGGTGACATCATACTGACAAGATAACCCATCTTTACAGTACCGTCCAGACGGTATAGTCTTCATTGCCATTTAATAAATCTCCGTATATAGGAACGGCATTCAAGCCTACCCTGAACAAATTTCCTGATTGAAATTCCGCGAGGACATCGTGAAGCGCTTTTTTATCGCAGCCTTGCTGCTTTTACTCGTCGGCCTCGTCGTGGCCGGTATCGTTGGCTTCAACTTCATGCGCGATAAGGCGATTGCGGATTACTTCGCCAATATGCCGCGTCCGCTCGTCACTGTTTCCACGCAGGAAGTGAAGGAAACAAGCTGGACGCCCGAGCTTGAGGCTCTCGGCACGGTAAACGCCAATCAGGGCGTCAACCTCACGGTCGAAACCACCGGCATCGTGAAGGACATTCTGTTCAAGGCAAATGAAAAGGTCCAGGCGGGGCAAATCCTCGTGCAGCTTGACGATGCTGTTGAAAGGGCTGACCTGGAAGCGGGAAGGGCGACTGCCGCCAACAACCAGCTTGTTCTCAATCGTGCGCTCGAATTGCAGCAGCGCGGCGTTGGCTCCCAGTCAACTCTCGACGAGGCTCGCGCCGCGGCAAGCGCATCAGAGGCGCAGGTGAACCGCTTGCAGGCCATTCTCGATCAGAAGCAGTTGAAAGCACCCTTCTCCGGCACTGTCGGTATTCCCCGTGTGGATGACGGTCAGTTTTTGCAGCCTGGAACCACGGTTGTTACCCTGCAAGACCTCGACACAATGCGCGTCGATTTCACCCTGCCGGAACAGCAGCTTGCTGATCTGAAAATCGGCCAGGCGATCCGCCTCGGCCCGCGCGACACGCAACTGAGTTTCACCGGCAAGGTCACAGGTATTGATCCGCGCGTTGATCCTTCAAGCCGTCTCGTATCGGTGCGTGGCGAAGTCTCGAACCCCGACGGTAGGCTGACACCCGGCCAGTTCGTGCAGGTGCGCGTTCTGCTCGATGAGCAGCCAAACGTGATTGCAGTAGGTCAGACAGCGGTCGTAACCAGCCTTTACGGGGATTACGCCTATGTTGTGCGCCCGGCCGCAGAGGCAAAGCAGCCTGCTGAGCAAAAGCCCGAAGGCGCGACCGCGCCTGCGACCGATGCGCCGAAAGCGGATGAGGCAAAACAACCCGATCTCGTGGCCGTGCAGGTGTTTGTGCAAACCGGGAAGCGCTCTGAAGGTTCGATCGAGGTCGTTTCGGGTCTCAAGGCGGGCGATATTGTGGTGACTGCCGGTCAGAACCGCCTTTCGAACGGCGCTCCGGTCAAGATCGACAACACCATCACCCTCAATGAAGGGGGCGTGGCCCAATGAGTTTTTCTGATTTCTTCATTCGCAGGCCGGTTTTCACAACCGTCCTTGCGCTCCTCATCATGCTGCTGGGCTTGCAGAGCATTTTCCAGCTTCCAATCCGCCAGTACCCCAAGGTAGATGAGACGGTCGTGACGATTACGACCGCCTATCCCGGCGCAAGCGCGGATTTGATTCAGGGCTTCATCACAGCACCTATTGCGCGGGCAGTATCCTCAACCGAAAACGTCGATTACGTCACATCCTCTTCGCGTTCATCCGTCAGCGTTGTCACTGTCCAGATGAAACTTGGAGCAAACCCTGACGTAGCTGTAACTGAGGTACTCTCCAAGGTTCAGGGTGTTCGCGGCCAGTTGCCCGACGATGCGCAGGATCCGGTGATCGTGAAAGGCACCGGCGAACAGTTCGCGCTGATGTACATCACGCTTCAGAACCCGAATATGACGCCGGAACAGATCACCGAATATATTGAGCGCGTGATACGTCCACGTATGTCTACGGTTGAAGGCGTCGCTGATGCGCAAATACTCGGCGCTGCAAAATACTCCATGCGGGTTCGCGTCGATCCCGTCGCGCTTGCCGCACGCGGTCTGACGGCATCTGAAGTACTTGCCGCGATCAGCAACGCGAACTTCCTGTCCGCGCCCGGCAATACGCAGAACGAATTTGTGGTTCACACAATCACCGTCAAATCCACATTGCAAACGCCTGAAGGCTTCGCGCAGCTTCCGCTACGCACGACGGAAGGCAATGTTGTTCGTCTCGGAGACGTGGCGAAGGTCGAACTCGCAGCGGAAAACACCGATGCGCGCGTCAGCTTCAACGGCAAGCCGGGCATTTTCCTTGGCATCTTCCCCACTCCAGCGGCAAACCCGCTGAATGTGGCTGAAGACGTGACCAAAGAAGTCGCAAACGTGCAGGCAACATTGCCGCAGGGCATGTCAATGGAGATTGTTTACGATTCCACCGAGCAGATCAGCGCTTCCATCGACGAAGTCTTCAAGACCATCGGCGAAGCCGTCTTGATCGTCGTTCTGGTGATCCTCCTCTTCCTTGGCTCGTTCCGCTCGGTGCTTATGCCGATCCTGACAATCCCGCTCTCGCTTGTAGGCGTGTGCTTCGTACTCTACTTCATGGGCTATTCGATCAATCTGCTGTCGCTTCTCGCGATGGTTCTGGCAATCGGTCTCGTCGTGGACGATGCGATTGTGGTGGTGGAAAATATTCATCGCCACATGGAACATGACCACATGACGCCTATGCAGGCCGCATTTAACGGAATGCGGGAAATATCGGCTCCGGTCATCGCTATGACGATTACGCTTGCTGCCGTTTTTGCACCCCTAGCATTCATTGGCGGGCTAACAGGCGCGCTTTTCCGCGAATTCGCTTTCACGCTCGCAGGGGCCGTTGTCATTTCAGGTTTGGTGGCTCTGACCGTTACGCCCATGATGTCAGCTCGCATCCTGAAAGGTGGTGAGCCCGGACGTTTCCAGCGCTTTGTGGATAATGCCTTCGAACGCGTCGAGCGCGTATACGAACGCATGGTGACAGGCGCGCTGAACATGCGGCTCGTCATTCTCGCCATCGTTATTACCCTGGTTGGTGCGACGGGTTTCATGTTCATGAAAACATCAACGGAACTTGCCCCGGAAGAAGATCAAGGCTTCCTGATGGCGATTGTGAATGCGCCGAATTATGCGACATCCGATTACACCGAGACCTATGTGAAGCAGATCACCCAACTGGTTTCGGATATTCCTGAAACCCGCGCGATTTTCTCGGTCGTTGCTTTCGCCAGTGGGGCCACGAACCAGGGGTTTGTCGGCTTTGCTTTTAAGGATTGGGCAGAACGCACGCGCTCTTCCAAGCAATTGCAGGAAGAAATACAGGGCAGGCTTTCGAGCGTTGCGGGCACTGAAGCATTCGTTTTCGCGCCTCCAACACTTCCTGGTGCGGGCGGCGGGCTGCCAATTACCATGGTTGTGCGCACGACCGGGGACGCTTCTCGCGTGTTCGAGACAGCAGATGAAATCAAGCAGAAGGCGCAAGCCTCGGGCAAATTCATCGTCGTCCAGAACTCGATGTCTTACGACACGCCGCAGGTTACAGTCACGGTTGATCGTGATCGCGCGGCAGCTTTGAATATTCCGATTGCAGATATTGGACGCACGATGAGCTTGCTGGTCGGCGACGGTGAGATTTCGAAGTTCGACCGTGATTCCGACAGCTATGACGTCATCATGCAGATGCCGCAGGAGTATCGGAACAATCCCTCAAGGTTGGGCGAGCTTTTTGTGCGTAGCGATACTGGCGAGATGGTGCCGCTGTCGGCTGTTGTGAGCATCACCACCAATGCATCTCCAGCGGCTATCGAACAGTTCAACCAGCTCAATTCAGCCACCATTTCGGCGCTTCCGCTGCCCGGCATCACGACCGGCGACGGGCTGGCAGAACTGGAGCGAATTGCCAACGAAACGCTGCCGGAAGGGTTCTTTATTGACTACTCCGGCCAGTCGCGCCTTGAAAAGGAACAGGGGAATACCATCCTGATCGCGTTTATCATGGCTATTATCGTGATCTATCTGGTCCTCGCGGCGCAGTTTGAAAGCTTCCGCGATCCGTTGATCATCATGATGGCGGTGCCACTTTCGATATTCGGCGCAATCCTGCCGCTCAATCTTGGTTTAGGCACACTGAATATCTACACGCAGGTTGGCCTCATTACTCTTGTAGGACTGATAACCAAGCACGGTATCTTGCTCGTGGAATTCGCTAATCAGCAACAGGAAGAGCATGGGCTTTCTATCCGAGAGGCAATCATTGCGTCTGGACGGGTACGTCTGCGCCCGATCCTGATGACCACTGCCGCTATGGCGCTTGGCGTTGTACCGCTTATCACTGCGGCAGGAGCAGGCGCGGCTGCACGCTACTCAATGGGTCTGGTTATCTTCACTGGCATTCTCGTCGGCACGCTTTTCACGCTGTTCGTGGTGCCGATGTTCTATACATTCCTGGCGCACAAGCACGAGCACAAGCCAGTGGAAGGTGGCCACACAGCCCCGGCACACGCCTGATTTTGATACTAAGCTAGGCCGCAACCCGCATCGGATCGCGGCCTTGACTTTCACAGCGATAATTCCCAAGTTGCATTTACTATGAATTACGCTGACGGCATCATTCGCATCTTGAACAGGGTTTGCCCTATCGCGGGCATTTAACCCCCGGCCCGGTCGCGTCGCGCCCCGGCCGAGGGGCACAGGCTGGCTATAAGCACAAAGCCAAAGCAATCAGCCTTCTGCGACGAATACTCCAACATCCCAATTGAACAGAGACTACCGCACAGCGCCCAAATTGCGCGTGCAATGAAAGGCAGAACCATGGCGATTGTCCGTTTCGAGGGGCGCAAGCCTCCCATCACCATTTCCCTCTCAGAGAAAGAAGCTCTGGAGAAGCTGGCCGATGTTTGGGCTCTATCCCAACCGGAAATGGCTGACGAACTTATGGCAGAGCTGGACAGGGCCGACGTTGTTCCTGATACGAATATGCGCGGAAATGTTGTGCGTATGGGCTCCACGCTGACCTACGAGGCCGATACAGGCGAGGCCCGTACGGTAACGCTGGTATATCCCCGTGAAGCCGACATTGCCGAAGGACGAATTTCAGTTCTGACGCCCATTGGTACGGCGCTTATCGGCTTGTCCGTTGGCCACTCCATTGAATGGCAAACGCGCGACGGCCGCAAACAGCTTCTCACCGTCACGTCGGTCGAGCAGAACGAGCCAAGCCGCGCCGTATCATGAGTGGCAAGTCCAAGCTTCCCCATATAGGAGGTTGCCTCATCGCAGGAACCTGACCCCTGCGCTGCACGCGCAGGGGTTTCTCCGCTTTTGACCAGCTTTTTGGGGAGAACTGCGATGTCTCAGGACGAATGCATCCTGACAACCAAGGACTACACGATCATTGAAGTCATGCGCGACCGATGCGTCGACGTTAAGGACCCCTTGCGACCTCTGTTGGAGCGCAAGCTCAAATCGGCAAGGATCATATTCAGCGACGACGCTCCACCTGCACTTGCGACGATCAGCAGCCGTGTCAGCTACATCGTCAATGGCGGTCCGCCGCACAGCCGAATTCTGTCGCATGGGAAAATGAACGCACCAATCGGCCTATTCCTGCCCATCATCACGCTGCGCGGACTTGCTCTTCTGGGTCTCATGGAGGGACAGGAGTTTTCATATGAGAACCGCGACGGTCAGCGCGAACATGTTTTGCTTGAAGCAGTCCAGTTTCAGCCTGAAGCGGCTCGTCGCGAGAAGCAGGCCGCCGAACGGCTCGTAACCCCGGAGGAACGGCGCTCCAGATTTCGAGTGATCGGCGGGCAGGCACCACACCACGTTGAACCTAATGATTTCAACGACCCCGGCCCTTCCGCAGCCTGATCAAATATTCTCGCCGGTAGCCCGTCGCTTCGCAGCGCACGGCGGCGGGCTGGCTGTGAAGGAAATTTGAATCCTTCATTTCCGCAGAAATAAGAATGACTTTCTAAGGTTGAATGGAAGTTGGTGCGTGCATCCCTCGGCCCGCCAACACTTTCCGCATAGGTTTGGCAAAACTTCATTCCTGTGGGGAAAACCTATGAAAAAACTCCTTCTGGCAAGTGTAGCGCTCGCGTTGCTCGCGATCAGTCCGGCAAGGGCGGCCGAGAAGCTGCTCAACGCATCTTACGATATTTCTCGCGAACTTTTCGCCCAGATAAACAAGGGGTTCATCGCTGCTCACCCCGGCGTGACAATCGACCAGTCGCACGGCGGGTCGTCGAAGCAGGCACGTGCCATTCTCGAAGGCCTCGAAGCAGATGTTGTCACCTTCAATCAGGTCACCGACATTGAAGCTTTGGTGAAAGGCGGCTTCGTAGCGCAGGATTGGGCTGCGAAATTCCCTGACAACGCCTCGCCCTATTATTCGCTTCCGTCGTTTCTGGTACGCGAAGGAAATCCGAAGAACGTCAAGGATTGGGACGATCTCGTTCGTGACGACGTGAAAGTCGTTTTCCCGAACCCCAAGACTTCAGGCAATGCGCGCTATACCTATCTGGCAGCCACTGCTTATGCGAAAGAGAAGTTTGGTGATGATCAGGAAAAGATTTCCGCCTTCATCACAAAAATCTTTGACAACGTTCCGGTGTTCGACACTGGCGGACGTGCTGCCACGACAACTTTTGTGGAACGTCAGATCGGCGACGTGCTGATCACGTTTGAGGCGGAGACACATGGCATCGAGAAGGAATTTGGTACTGACAAGTTCGATACTGTCGTACCTTCTGTCAGCCTTCTTGCGGAATTCCCTGTCGCTGTGGTGGAAAAAGTGACCGAGAAACACGGTACGCAGGAATTGGCCAAATCCTATCTGGATTATCTCTATTCGCCGGAAGGCCAGAAGATTCTTGCTGAGAACGGTAACCGCGTTAATGACAAGGCAGTCGCCGAGGAGTTCAAGGCAAACTTCCCTGAAGTTCGTCTCGTTACCGTGGAAGATGTTTTTGGCGGCTGGGACAAGGTTCAGAAAGAGCATTTCGCTTCAGGTGGACTGCTCGACAAGATCTACGGCGAACGCTGACCGTCTCGCATGATCCGATTTTGCCGGCGGGTTAAACCTGCCGGCCCTTTTTGCTTTTTCATGAGGACTGACCCTTGCGCAGGCGCGTACTTCCCGGCTTTTCGCTCTCACTCGGCATAACCCTGTTCTACGTAACGCTTATCGTCGCGTTGCCGCTCGCCGCGCTAATCGTTAAGGCCGCAAGCCTTGGCCCCGAAGACTATTGGCGAATAGTTTCGTCCGGGCGAGCACTGGCCAGCTACCGGATCACAGTCCTGTCCGCCGCCGCCGCGACCCTTTTCAACCTCATATTCGGGCTTGCGCTGGCGTGGGTGCTGGTGCGTTATTCTTTTCCGGGCAGGCGCCTGGTTGACGCCATCGTGGACCTGCCCTTTGCGCTCCCTACTGCTGTAGCCGGCATTGCTCTCACCACCTTGTTCGCGCCAAACGGCTGGTTTGGTCAGGTGCTTGAGCCGCTTGGCATAAAGGTCGCATACACGCCGCTGGGCATTATGATCGCAATGGCCTTCACCAGCTTGCCCTTCATCGTCCGCACTGTGCAGCCAGTGCTGGAGGACCTTGACCCCTCTCTTGAAGAAGCCGCTCAATCCCTCGGCGGGAGCGATGCTGCAATCTTTCGCAAGGTCATACTTCCCTTGCTGACACCCGCGCTGCTCGCTGGCGTTTCACTTGCTTTCGCACGCAGCCTTGGCGAGTTCGGCGCAATCATCTTCATTGCGGGCAACCAGCCTTTTGAAACTGAAATCACAGCACTCCTCACCTTCATTCGGCTTGAGGAATATGACTATCAAGCAGCCGCGGCGATTGCTTCTGTGTTGCTGATAACGGCCTTCGTCATGCTTGCCGTGACGAATTATCTGCAAGCGCGCGCACTCCGCTACACGGTGAGGTCCTAAAATGAGCGTCACCGCTTCCAGGTCAAAGCCGCCGCGCGTGGGTGACGCCCCGATCGTGCGCAAAGCTCTGCTCGCCTTCGTGCTGCTTGCAGGCGCGTTCCTGATTGCCGCTCCGCTCGTAGTGATTTTCGTGCAAGCATTTTCGCTCGGCATCGCAGCTTTCAAGGATACAATAACGGAGCCGGATACACTCCACGCGATTTTATTGACTGTTCTGACCGCGCTTGTCGCAGTTCCGCTGAACACAGCGTTCGGCGTGGCTGCCGCGTGGGCAATCACCAAGTTCGATTTTCCGGGGAAACGGCTTCTCACGATCATCATCGAAATTCCGTTCTCAATCTCGCCTATCGTCGCCGGTGTCGCATATCTGTTTGTCTACGGCCTTCAGGGTCTGTTCGGGCCGATGCTTGAGGCAGCCGACATAAAAATACTGTTCGCCCTACCCGGTATTGTGCTGGCATCGATGTTCGTAACAGCGCCATTTGTCGCGCGCGAACTGATCCCTCTGATGCAGGCACAAGGGCGCGACCTTGAGGAAGCTGCAACCTCGCTGGGGGCATCTGGCTGGCGCACATTCTTTTCCGTCACGCTGCCAAACATTCGCTGGGCAATGCTTTATGGCGTTGTGCTTTGCAACGCACGCGTCATGGGTGAATTCGGTGCCGTCTCCGTCGTTTCAGGAAACATTCGCGGCCAGACCAACACCCTGCCGCTACATGTTGAACTGCTATACCACGACTACCAGACAGCGGGTGCCTTTGCTGCCGCCTCAGTCCTTACTGTGCTGGCAGTCGTCACGATAATTTCCAAGGTACTGCTGGAGCGCCGCGGCGCGGGGCGCAGATCGCGCCTGTCGCTTGCGGGTCCAGCGAACGCAGGAGCAGATCAATGAAGATCACCCTCGATCATGTTGTGAAAACCTTCGACACTTTCCGCGCCGTGCATGGCGTATCGTTGGAAATTGGGAGCGGCGAACTGGTCGCCCTGCTTGGGCCTTCCGGCTCCGGCAAAACGACAATCCTGCGTATGGTTGCCGGACTGGAATTTGCGGACGAGGGACGGATATTCTTTGGCGATCAGGACGCGACAGACATTCCTGTGAGGGAGCGCGGGGTCGGTTTCGTTTTTCAGCACTACGCATTGTTTCCGCATATGACGCTGGCGGAAAACATTTCCTTCGGAATGGAAGTTTCCAAACGCAAGCGCAGCAAGGCCGAAATTGAAGCGCGAGTGCAGCAATTGCTCGCGCTTGTGCGACTGGACGGTCTGGGCAACCGCTTCCCTGGACAGATTTCCGGCGGGCAGCGTCAACGCGTTGCGCTGGCGCGCGCACTGGCAGTTGATCCGAAGGTGCTACTGCTGGACGAACCCTTCGGCGCGTTGGACGCCAATGTAAGACGCGACCTACGCCGGTGGCTGCGCGAAATACATGACGAGCTGGGCATAACCACGCTGTTCGTCACACACGATCAGGAAGAAGCGCTCGACCTCGCCGACCGCGTCGTTATTCTGGATCAGGGCCAGATCGTGCAGCAGGGAACGCCAGAGGAAGTTTGCCGCACGCCAAACTCGCCCTTCGTGACCCGCTTTCTGGGTGACGCACACAGGCTTACGGGCAACGTGCAAAACGGCGTCGCATATGTGGCTGGCGGTACAGTTTCATTGCCTTCAATCGAGGACGGCACAGCAGAGATTTATGTGCGCCCCGCCGATTTGCAATGGGGCGAAGGCGACATTCCTGCGACCATCACACGCGTCATAGATCGGCCCGATGGGCGTCGCCTTTTGGCGCGCTTGGCGGACGGCTCAGACGTGGAATTCGATGTCTCGCCTGAAACTTTGGTGTCCAGAGGACAGACAGGTACGGTTCGTATCGTGCGTGCCCATGCCTTTCCATTAACGGCCTGAAACGCAAAGGGCGGCCCGCAGGCCGCCCCATCTTTCAGACCGTGCAATAGCCCTACGCAACAATTACCTCTGTTATCTCATTGTCGATCCAAAGTGTGGCGATGTGGGATTCGAAGGTCGCAGTATAGACGCTATAGGAACCACCACGATAGGTTGTGTCGGTGCCGCTATCGGCAAACCCTGTAGCAACAACTTTGTCTCCTGCATTTCCGTCAACAACGAGCGTGTTCGTTGTGCTCGAAATATCCAGAAGGCCTTGCGCGGTCAGCGTAAGCGTCTGGTCGCCTGTTCCGGTAATATCGATCGTCTCCATATTGGTGATAACGCCTTTACCGAGTGCAGTCAGGTTGAGGTGAAGATCAGCACCTGAGAGGAAGAGCGTGTCCGAACCTGCGCCGCCGTCGATGCGGGCAAAAGTTGTATCGCTGACATAGAACTTGTCGCCGCCGCCATCGCCCAACAACGTATCCGCGCCACCGCCGCCGGTCAGTTGATCCGCGAATGCAGTGCCGGTTATAAAATCCGCAGCTGCGGTACCTGATGCGATACGCCCGCCAGCGCCTGTTCCATAGATGATATAGGCCGCTCCCGAGTTTGTGTTAGTATTAGGATTGCTATCATCATTTAATGGCGCGCCAACGATAAGATCATCGAGGCCGTCGCCATTAACATCTCCTGCGGCCGATACGCTGTAGCCAAATCCGTCGCCGGATTGCTCACCCCGGATTGCAAATCCCTTGGAAGCCGGCATTGTTGCGACGGTGAGGGTGGGAAGAGTTCCTGTGCCGAAACCCGACGCTGTGCCATAGATCAACCAGGCATTCCCTCTGTTCGAATCTTCCCCCCTGGCGCCAACAATGATGTCGTCAATGCCATCTCCGTTAAAATCGCCAGCCGATGAAACCGACCAGCCGAGATATCCGCTATAAGTGCTTCCAACGATTTTGAACCCTGTTGTTGCAGTTATGTCGCCGAGATTGAATGTTGCCTTGGTGCTCCAGTGGGCGCCACCGAACAGCACATAGGCTGCACCGGCCCCAGAAGGGCTCGAACCCGCATAATATGCGCCAACTATAAAATCTGATATGCCATCGCCGTTTACATCTCCAGCAGAAGAAACCCTGACGCCTGCGTACTCTGTGCCGCTTCCCAGAAACTTCGTTTGTGAGCCGACAGTAGGTGCACTCCAATCGAAAGCGGCAGTGTTTGCCTTGCCATACACAAGTACAGACGCGCCGCTGGAAGTATTGTCCGCAATCATGAAGTCGGTCTTGCCATCTCCGTTCACGTCGCCAACATTTGAGATCGAATGCCCTACACCTTCTGTCACTGCTTTTCCGGATGTCAGGACAAAACCGCGTGTTCCGGTTACATTTGCGATATCCAGAGTGGTGCGACCAGTGTAAGGATCGGCCAAGCCGCCCCACGAGGTAGTGCCGTATACCATCCAGACCCGGCCCGCCGCGATAACCCCATCTGAGGTGTATTGATAGGATGATACGAGGAAATCACTTATTCCGTCATTGTTCTGATCCCCCACGCCCACGATATTTTCCAGATAGCTGCCACTCGTCCTTGACACGATTGTAAAACCAACATTCTCGTTTATCAGGTTAGTGGCCAAGCGAGCAACGCCTTGGGAATCGACTGTCCCATAACCATTTGTCTTACCAAAGAGGACAAACACCTCTCCAGAGTTTGAAGCTAAATAGTCAGATCCCGGCGCACTGACGGCAAAATCTGCAAGACCATCGCCGTTAATGTCACCGATATTGACTGGCAACGTTGTCCCATCGCCAATCTCGGACGTCCCGCCCACACCATCTTGTAGGATGAAGCCTACAGTTGCTTTCATTGAATTGGGGAAAATAGCTTGCTTTCCTAAATAGGACCATCCAAGGGATTGGCCTCCATATATAAAGTATACAGACCCGGCACCGGCGCCGGCTTTCGGGGCGGACACGGCAAAATCATCTATCCCATCGCTGTTGATATCGCCTACACCGGCAACACTATAGCCCAACAGTGCACTGGTTAGCCCCGTATTGACACCATACATGTATAACCCCTGCGTGGCCGCGAGTGCGGAGGTGTCAATTGATGCGATGGTGGCCGCGGGGGCCGCGGTTTTCACAATATCCTGCGTCACGCCAGCAGCAGAATTGCCCGCCGCATCGATCGCCACAACACGCAGGTTGATTTTTCCGCCCACAGCCAGTCCTGCCAGCGAGATGCTTTCAGACTGCCAGATGCCCTTCGAATCCGCAGTGACTGTGTGCAGCTCAATCATACCATTGAAGATGCGCAAAACTGCACCCGCCTCAGCGGTGCCGGAAGCTACAACTGTTTCGGCATATGTCTTGAAATCGCCGAATGTGCCGTAGTCATTTGTTATTTGGGCAATTGTTGCCACGGAAGGCGCGGTGGTATCGATCTTGATCGAACGCGAAGCCGATTCAGTTCCGACATTGCCATAAGCGTCGATCGCGCGGACCGTGTAAACATAGGTTTCTCCATCCACAAGGTTTGAGTCTGCATAAGACCACGTGGAGCCAGAAATGTCGGCAGACCCAATCTTTACACCATTGCGCAGAACTTCAATTTGTTCGCCAGCGCCAATGGCCCCGGTGAAGGATCCGAGCAAAACCGGCGCAGAATCGTTGGTAATACCGACAGCTGCAGGATCTCCAGCCTTTCCGATCAGTCCCAGGATGTCC
>JAHBYV010000024.1 GCA_019635795.1 Rhizobiaceae bacterium | reverse complement strand
GCGTGGCTGGCGGCCTTGAAATGATGTTGGCTTGCGACCTGTGCATCGCAGATGAAAGCGCACGTTTTTCCGACGGCCATCTCAATTTTGGGCAAATACCTGGTGGAGGAAGCAGCCAGCGCCTGCCTCGGATGATCGGTGTGAGGCGAGCCAAGGATATGATCTTGTCAGGTCGATTTGTTTCTACTCAGGAGGCGCTCGATTTCGGTCTGATAAACCGGTGCGTGCCGGCAGGAGAGCTGGATAAGGCCGTACAGGAGACAGTTCAAAGCCTTTCCAGATTGAGTTTCGCCGGACGCAAGGGCGCAAAGTATCTCGTCAATGAGGGGCTGAAGGGTTCGATCTCCGATGGCCTGAAGCTGGAGATAGATTACTGCGGAACTTACGAAACCACGCACCCCGATGCGAAAGAAGGGATGCTCGCTTTCAGGGACAAGCGATCGCCCCAATTTCTTCCGCGCTCGTGACAGGAAACTGTCAGGAATTTTCACTTTCCAAGGTTTGCCTACTACATGAAGACATTCTCGCAATATCTGCGCCATCGTGCATCTACCGAAGGCACCACCAACTGGATTTCTGACGTTGATGGACGTGCCGCAACCTATGCCGAAATCGATAGTCGAGCGACATTGGTTGCATCTGCGCTCGCCGCGAACGGGTTCGTAGCAGGGAGCAGAATTCTTATAAATGCGGGCAACTCAATCGAGTTCATTGGGGTCATTCTCGGCGTCCTGCGTGCGGGCTGTGTTGCGGTGCCGGTCAATGCTGCACTTGCTGGTGCCATGCTGTCGCATGTTTGCCGGGACGCTGATTCCAATATTCTGTTTGCCGATGCACAGAGCGCTGCGCGCTTTAAGGACATTGCCGCAGAGGTTCCAGCGGTATCGCGCATCATCACCATCGACACGGATGGAGAAGGGTTTGAGACGTTAGAAGATTTCCTGAAATCTGGCAGCGACCATTCCTTTGAAGAACCACATATAGCCATGAGTGATGTAGCGGCGATCCTTTATACATCGGGAACGACCGGGCCATCCAAGGGCGTGATGCTCCCGCACGAACACCTTTATCAGAGCGCAATCCACTATGTGCAGCAGCTTCGCCTGACGAACGAAGATTCGATCTATTGCACCTTGCCCATGTTTCACCTCAACGGTTTGACGCTTCAGCTATTTGCGAGCCTCATCGTGGGCTGCCCGTTCACTTTCAGGCGGCATTTCAGCGCCAGCTCGTGGCTCGGCGATGTCCAGCGCAGCAAGGCAACGGTCACCAACATGCTCGGCAGCATGACGGAGTTTCTGTTTGCTCAACCGGAAACTGCGGCTGATGCGGAAAATAACCTCCGGAATATCGTTGCTGCGCCGATTCCGCAGTCATTGCGCGAACGATTTGAGAAGCGCTACGGCCTGCGTCTGGTCGAGCTTTATGGCATGACCGAAATCACCAGCCCATTCTACATGCCTGTCGACGGAAGCGGACCTGCAGGTTCATGCGGGCGCTTGCTTGAAGATAGCTTTGAAGTTGCGATTGTTGACTTTGATACCGATCTCCCGGTTCCGGTGGGCTCCGTCGGTGAGCTGGTTGTCAGGCCGCGTAACCCGTTTGGCTTCATGGCGGGATACTTCCGGCGACCGGAGGCGACCGTTGCCGCCTGGCGTAATCTGTGGTTCCACACAGGCGATGTAATGCGTGCTGATGAAAACGGCTTCTATTACTTTGTTGACCGCGTGAAGGATTGTGTGCGCCGGCGCGGCGAGAACATCTCCACATATGAAGTGGAGCAAGTATTGTTGCAGATCGAAGGAGTGAACGAGGTCGCTGTGATTGGTGTGCCCTCGCCTTTCACAGAAGGAGAGCAAGAAATCATGGCAGTTATGGTGGCTTCTGAAAGCTTCGATCCGCAAGGAGCATTCGACTACTTCGTGAAGCAGCTGCCACGATTTGCTGTGCCGCGCATATTTGAGCTGGTCGACTCACTGCCGAAAACGGGCACTGGAAAGGTGCAAAAGGCAGAGCTCCGCAAGCGCGGAATTACGCAAGCCTGCAATTTCTGGCCTGAGGTCAGCCAAAGGACCGCCCGATAAGGGCGTCATCCTTCGCGGCCAAGGATTGAAATTGCAAAAGCCGATCGAATTCGGATACAATGAACTCGGCTAAGGCGAAGCTGTAAACTCTTGTTCCACAAATCGGTGGAGATACCTATTCGTATCCGTGTGTCGCTTTGCCAAACTCTGGCAGGGCATATATGGTATTTCATACTAACCAGTCGGATTCTGGTGATAGGGAATTTCAGTACGGCCTAGGTATGATAGAACGAGTATGACAGAAAGCTCGACGAAGAACGCCAAGCGCAGCACGGCGAATAAAGTTACGAAGCGAATACCCAATGAAGTGCGGCGAGAGAGAAGCCGCGAAGCATTGCTCAAGGCATCGGAAGAGCTCTTTGTCGCGCGTGGCTACGCCATAACTACGGTTGAGGACATTGCCTCGCAGTCTGGTTTGACCAAGGGCGCAATCTATTTTCACTTCAAGGACAAGTCTGGTGTCCTCATTGCGCTGATTGATCGTGCTGAGGAACGTGTGCTCGAACCGTTGCTTGTCAGACTGGAAGATCCGAACCGGACCCCGGATCAGAAGATCATTGACTACCTGCACTACTGGTCGCGCATCGGCATTGAGCAACGCAGCACGATGTTTCTTCCAATTCTCATGTCACTTGAATTCAACGGCACGGGCACAGACATCGAGCAGCATCTGGATCGGATGTATGGTCGGGTCTATGAGGCCCTTATCCGGATAATCGAGGATGGTCATCGGCAGGGCGTCATCCGCAAGGCAGCGCCGGCGCGTGAACAGGCCGCGATGTTGATTGCAATGATGGATGGCACCTTGCTTGAGTGGATGCGTCGTGAGGACCGTATCGACGGACCGGCCCTCACGCGTGGGTTGAGATCGCTGCTTTTGCAAGGGTTGATAAGCAGCCCCCCCGCAGATTCCTGAACCCGGGTTACAGCGGGTTCATTTCGCGATCCAGCTTGTCGTCCGCGATTGCGCGGGCGATGATCATGCGCTGGATTTCGGTCGTCCCTTCGTAGATCTGGAAAACGCGAGCGTCGCGGTAATATTTGCCGACCGGATTCTCTGACATATACCCGTTGGCTCCAAATACCTGAATGGCAGACGAGCAGACCCGTTCGCACATTTCCGAAGCGTAGGTTTTGGCCATAGCCGACGCCGTTGAGTAAGACTCTCCGCTGTCTTTCAGTCGCGCCGCGTGAAGTGTCATGTGTCTTGCCGCCGCAATTTCCATCGCCATATTCGCCAGCCTGAAGCCTATGCCTTGGTGGTCTACCAATCTGCGATCAAACGCTTCGCGCTCCCGCGCATAGGCGGCGGCTGCTTTATACGCCGCGTTGGCGACACCGACCGCCTGCGCAGCAACGCCGATGCGGCTGGCACCAAGCCCATGAAGTGCAATCTGGTATCCTTGGCCCGGCAGACCGATCATCTGATCTGCGCGAAGCTCCATGTCCTCAAATGCAAGCTGGCATGTGTCTGAAGCGCGTATGCCAAGCTTGTCTTCGCTGCGCAAAACCTTGAACCCCGGAGTATCCGTCGGGACAAGGAAGCAGCTTATGCCTTTGGGACCGGCGTCCGGATCTGTTTTCACGAACAGGAAGCAGAGGCGAGATACTGAACCCAGCGAAATGAATGATTTTTCGCCTGAAACAATGTAGCGATCGCCATCCTTGACGGCGCGCGTTTTCATCTTCACGGGGTTGGAGCCTGCATGGGCTTCCGATATCGCAAAGCTCGCGATTGCCTCGCCAGAGACGATTGCAGGAAGCCATTGCTCGCGCTGGCTGGCGGTGCCGTACTTCATGAGCGTCATGACCGAAAGCGAGTTCGCCATGCTAAGCACGAGCGCGACGGTCGCGTCAGCGTTCGAGATTGCTTCTACGGCCAGGGCAACGGAAACGCTATCAGCACCGACGCCACCCCACTCTTCCTCAGCGGTCATGCCCAAAAGACCAGCTTCGGCCATCGCCGTAATAGCCTTCATGGGAAAAGTTGCGGTTCTATCCCATTCGTCGGCATAAGGCCGGACTTCCCGCTCGGCATATTCTTCGGCAAGCTGGCGAATTTCTCTTTGCGATTCCGTGAGCATCAAGGTTCCTTTATTTCAATGCGTAGATTCAGTTTGTATCAGGCACCCAAGGCGGCGCTGTGCGCGACTGGATGGCTGAAATTCCCGACAGGGCAGCTGGCCGAAGCCGACCTTCCATAAACGCGGTATGGGCGATTGTGCCGGGAGCCAAATTGCCGGTCCCCAACAGCTCGCGCATAAGTTGCTTGAAGTCGGCGATTGCCTGCGGCGAGCTTTTCAAGGCACCGGAGACATAGTCCTCAACGAGAAGGTCCAGGTCTGAAGCTGAATCTGCTATTGCGTGAACCAGACCGATCGCCAATGCGCGCTGTGCGTCAATAATTGCACCGGTAGCACCGAGCCAGCGAAGATCACCGGGCGAAATTTTGTCGAACAGGAGGCGTGTCGTGAGTGCCGGTGCCAGCCCTATACGCACTTCTGACAGGGCAAACCGCGCATCGTTGCTGGAAAGAGCAACATCAGCCGCCGCAACCAGCGAAAGTCCCCCCGCGAAAACACTGCCTTCTACCTTGGCGATGACCAGCTTGCTGCATGACAAAACAGCTTCCATTGCCGTGGCCAGACGGGTTGTTTCCCGCTCGATCTGTGAAGCGTTTCCCGCCATCCATTGAAGGTCAGCACCAGAGCAGAAATGCCCGCCACTGCCACCCAGCACAATTGCGCGCACATCAGGGTCGGCGGAAAGATCATTGAAGGTTTCGGCGATTGCGTCCATGAGCTCAGCGTCCAGCGCATTGCGACGGGCTGGCCTGTTCAGGCGCACATGCACGACGTGTTGAGCATTGCGGCTCAGAGCAAGGCATTCTGGCATTTTCTATTCCTTGGCTATTGGCCAGTCATGTAGGACTGCACAATGCGGTTGCGGCTTTCGGGCGTTGGCTCAATCGCTTCCAGTCGCACAAGTTGACCATGATGAAGGATCGCCGCGCGGTCAGCGGAAGCCAGCACAAGATCGAGATCGTGTTCGATCCAGATCACAGCCAACTTCTCCTGTGCCTGCGCGATTTCAAGGAGCTCTGCGATAAGATCACGTTCGTCATGGGTGAGACCGGAGGCAGGCTCGTCCAGCAGCAGGATGCGCGGCGAACTCACCAGCGCCCGGGCAAGGTCTACACGCCGACGAATGCCAAGAGGCATGGCCGATGCGGGCGTGTCGCGATAATCCCACGCGCCGCAGCGCTGCAACATCGCTTCCGCCTTTTCCTTCATAGCAACAGCCTCTCGGCGCGCACCGAACGGCAGGGCGAGATAGCGCATCAAACCGTATGAAAACTCGGGGGCCAGACCCAGCAAAGTGTTCTCAAGGCCGGAAAGCTCCTGCACCAGATGAACGTGTTGAAAGGTCCGGGATATGCCCATCTTGCGGCGCTCATGGCCTGGTACAGAATGGATGGGCTGGCCTTCAACAAGAATGCGGGCGCTGGGATCAGGCGCGTAGACACCTGTTATGCAATTGACCAGTGCTGTCTTGCCGGCACCATTCGGTCCCAGAAGGCACAAAACCTCGCCCGCGTTGATCGACAGGTTGATGTCCTTCAAAACGGTAAGGCCACCAAAGCTCAGGCTCAGGTTGGCAATCTCGATAAGCGGCTTGCCTTCGCTCATGCCTTCGCCTCCGAAACAGAGCTGTCATTTGATGCATTCCTGGGCGCGATGCCGAGCAGAATGTCGCCAATCTCCGCTTCGTGTTTTCCAAGGTCGGAGGGAATGTACGCAATGATGCGACCGCGCTGGATAACGTAAGCGCTGTCTGCCAGATGCGGGAGCCAATGCGAATCTGCTTCCGCGACCAGAACGGTCAGCGAAATCTCCTTGCGGATCCTCGCGAGAGTTTCACACAACTGCTCGATGATTGGCACTGCCAGTCCAAGCGTTGGTTCATCAAGCAAGAGAAGGCGTGGAGAGCCTATCAGTGCCATTCCGATTGCCAGCATTTGCTGTTCGCCGCCGGAGAGGTTTCCTGCCAGGGTCGAACGTCGCTCAGCAAGTCGAGGAAACCAGCCCAGAACATCCGGTATGCCCAGATCAGAGGCGTTGCGATACGTGGAGACGCATTTGAGGTTATCTTCCACTGTCAGCGTCATGAATACCTTCTCCTGTTCGGGAACAAGAGAGATATCCTTGCTGCGTGACGCGGCAGGCGCTCCGTCTAGAAGTATGGTTCCATTGGTAGTTGCGCCTATATCCAGGCCTCCGGCGACAGCAAGCAAAGTTGTGCTTTTGCCTGCGCCATTGCTGCCAACCAGAGCCACGGACGCGCCGCTCGCAAGATCAAGCGACACATCATGCACAGCGACGGTGTTGCCGAAGCTCACCTTGAGATTTTTAATGGAAAGCCTGTTGCCCGTCTCAGACATTTACGAGCCTCCTCAAGCGGGCGATTGTTTGTTGGGGAGCCTTGAGGAGAGCGAGCACGAGAACAGTGCCGAGAGCTATGCCCTCCATGGCAGTTCCGCCGCTCATCACATCGACGCCGAAAACTGCGAGCAATTTTTCGAGCATGTGTGGCAGCAACAAAATGACATATGCGGCGGCGACTGCCCCAAGCATGTTGCCAAGGCCACCGAGCACAACGATGGTCACGTAGACGATAGACAGATGCAGCGGATAATTGGTGATCTGCACGATGCTTCCGTAATATCCATGCAAGGCACCGGCCAGACCAGCTACGAAGGAGGTCAGGGCGAACACGCTCACGCGGCAGCGCAGCAGTGAGATGCCGAGTGTCGTCGTTACGGTCGGATTATCGCGGCTGCTGATCCATGCCCGTGCAATGTGTCCGCTCAATATCCATCGTATTCCCAGATAGATTATCAATGCGCATGTGAGGTTGAAGAACCACCAGCGGGTATCGGAATCGAGCTCGAAGCCGAAAATGCTCGGGATCGGCATTATCATGCCCACGGCATATGTGAGCTTCACCTCGACGTCGGTAAGAAGAAGCTCCACGACGTACTGGAGTGCAAAGGTTCCGATTGCAAGGTAGAGGCCGTAGGCACGCACCGTTACCAACGCAACGGCGACACCTACAATTGCACCTGCAAAGCCGGCGGCAAGCAATGATGGCAAGAATCCGACTGCATAGTTGGTTGCCAGAACGCCTGCCGTGAAAGCTCCGATTGCCATGAATGCGGCATGTCCGAGCGAGAGCAGTCCTGCATGGCCGAGCAGCACAGTCAGCGCCATGGCCGAAACACCCATTATGAGGCCAAGATTGGCCACACGCATTCCGAATGAGCCTAGAACCAGCGGCGCGCAGGCTGCTATCGCCACCAGCACAATCAGCTTCCATCCTGCAGAGAACCAGCCTGTTTTCCACATCGCTGTGGGGGCAGGCGGATCTGTCCTCAATGTGCTTGAAATTGTCATGAACTTATCACCCGGCTGCAATGGGGTTCTGGTTACACACGGCCAATGCGCTCGGCACTGCCGCTGAGGCCCGAAGGACGGATGGCGAGAAGGACAACCAGCATCAGAATGGGCACGACCTGGCTGTACCGGGGATTTGCAAATTGCGTGACAACGCTTTCGCCGACTGCAAGCAAGATCGCGCCGATAACCGCTCCCGGCATACTGTAAAGGCCGCCAATCACCGCTGCCACGATGGCGCTCACGCCAATGGCGGAACCTTCCAGCGACACGGAAGACAGAGTGGCCATGAAAATTCCGCCTGCTGCGGCAAGAAGGCTTGATCCGATCCATACGATCAACAGGACAGTACGTACCGGTATCGAGCGGAGCTGGGCCAGTCGCGCATTCGCCGCAACTGCCTGCATTTGTACGCCAATCGATGTGACACGCATGGCGAGCAGTACGCCAACTATAATTGCCGCCGAGACCGCGATAACCAGAAGGCCATCAGCCGGATACTGCGTGCCGAACAGGGTTACGTTCCCCTCGACGAACGATATGCGTCGAACGTCGCCCTGCCAGAAAAGGCTCATCACGCCACCCAGAAAAGTGGTGGCAGCAATCGTGATTACGGTGCCAACGAAATGCCCGTATCTTGCACCGAAGCGGTCCACCAGCAGGTGCATAACGTAACCGAATCCGGCACAAAGAACCGCCACGGTTGCCAAGGCCATGAGAAGTGCGCTCGCGGTCTGGGTCTGTGCTGTCCAGAAGTCGGACATCACGTAGGCGCTTAGCATTGCCAATGCGCCAACGTGGAAGGGCAAAACCTTGTTGGTGCGATAAACCAGAACGACGCCCAAGGCGATGGTTGCGTAAACGCCCGCTGTTCCGAGTGTCGAAAAGATGAACGATTGCCAGTTCATGGTACTCTCCGGTCAACAATCCCGGCAGCCGGACAGGCCGCCGGGATCGCAATGCGTCAGCGCTTCATCGAGTAATGTTTTGGCGTGCTGTCGCTTTGCAGCCAGTCGCCAATACGATCAAGTTTCTTGGTCTCGCGATTGTAGTGCAGCAAGATCGATGCGGTTGGGCCGTAGTGGTCCGTGCTGGTGAACTTTACCGGTGCGCCAGTCAGGCCGCCTGTATCGAGCGAAGTTTGCTCCAGAGCTCCGTCGAGCTTTTCAGGCGTGCAATCTGGTCCGCAGCGCTCCAGCGCATCGGTCAGAACCATCGCAAGAACCCAGCCGCCCGAATGGAACGCAAGCGGGTTGATGCCAGCCGCTTCAGCCGCTTTTACAAGGGCGTCATACTGTTCGCCGGAACCCTGATCTTTGCCGACATAGCGCGAATAGCTGAATACATCGATTTTTGGGGCAGCTTCTGCAACTTCGATAAGCTCGTCATCGCCCGTACCGCATTCCATGGAAAGCAGTGCGCCTTCGTATCCCGCTTGTGCCAATGCCGGGACGAACGACTTGGTGCGACCGCGGCCAATGATCGTGACGACTACATCAGGCTTCATCTGGGCGATGCGCTCGCCGATTGCTCTGAAATCGCGCTGCGCAACGGGGAACGTCACCATTTCGGCGGATTCAAAGCCCGCAGCCAGTGCCCCAGCCATTGCGGATTCGCAAGCAACAAACCCACCTGGGCTTTCAAACACTGCGCACAGGAACTTCTTTCCGTCAGGAACGGCGGTCTTGGCCAACTGTCCACCAACTTCACCGGTAATTTCGAAGGCTAGTCCGACGCCGTAGAAGCCCTTGCTCGCTTTTGGCGGAAGAATCGCGCCGACATTTGCAGGGAAGCCTGCAACGATCGGAACATTCTGCCGTGATACCGCAGTGTAAACCGGCATGTGGGTGCTGGTCAGGGTAAGTCCTGCAAGCGAGATTGCGCCTTCAGCAATCAGCTCCTGCGCTGCAAGGACAGACCGCTGAGGATCGATCTGCACGTCACGCGAGAGGATTTCAATCTGGCGACCATGAACGCCGCCTTCTGCATTCACCTTGTCAATGTAGAGCTTGAAGCCCTCAAGGGTGGGGTTGAAAATGCCTTGAGCGGGACCGGAAGAATCGACCAGGTAGCCAATCTTGTAATTGTCTGCACTCAGGGCTGGGCCTGCGCCCAAAACCGCCGTCGCCAAAGCGGCGGCGCGGAATAATCTGGAAATCGGCATTTCTTACTCCCATTGGAAATGACTGGATTTTTTGCAGTTGCTTTCGCAGGTCAGTGCGAAACCGTTTGCGCTTACGCGATTTTCTCCTTCCCCGGCTCTTCCGCCCGGAAAGGTCGATAAAGCATTGAAAAGCTTGCTGTTCTCAAATCGCGCTTGAGAACCTTGCCAAAATGGCTTCTCGGCAGAGCGTCGATGAAGGCAAGCTGCTTCGGGATCTTGTAGCCTGAGAGCTTCTCACGCCCGTACCTGAACAGCTCCTCGGCCAGTTCGTGATCCGCCCGTTGTGCGTTACGCTTGACGACGACCAGCGTTATGACTTCGCCCCAACGTTCGTCGGGCAAACCGATTGCCGCACACTCGGCAACATCCGGATTGTCGAAATAGACCGTCTCAATCTCGACCGAAGGAACAGTTTCACCGCCAGTCAGGATAATGTCTTTGGAGCGATCGACAATCGAAACCCGACCATCTGCATCCATGACTCCGATGTCGCCCGTGAAGCACCAGTACAAGCCTTCCGGATCCCCTTGTCTCTGGCGCCATGTGGCGGCACCGGCCGTCTCGTTCTTGTGGTACAACAAGGCCGTATTGAAGCCTCGAAGTATGATCTGGCCAGGTGTGCCGCGCGGGACAGACTGGTCCTGCTCATCGACAATGAGCAATCGTGTATCGAGATGGGCCTGTCCGGCGCTGAACGGGAAGTCCAGGAAGTCTCCCGGACTCTGTATGATCATATTTACGCTCTCGCTGATTCCCGCGCCTGCCAGCAGGTCGGAGCGCGGGAACATTTCGGCGAGTTTTTTTCGCAAGGCCGGTGGCGTTGGTGCCGACGTCGAAATAACCGTACGCGGAGAGTCCATCGGCACGCCGTCCCATACCCGGTACATGGCATCGATGACCGCAGGCACGAGAAGAAGGAACTCTATATTCCTGGACCTTATCTCGGCGATGAATTTGTGCGGATTGAAGGAAACGTCTGCCGGAAAAACCACAGTTCCGCCGCGCCAAAGCACAGGCAGCATTCCCCAATCCGTCCCGGCACCATGATATGCCGGAGCGATCATTATCGTGCTCCAGAAACGGCGGAGGCCAAACTCCGCAATATTGGAGAGAACGGTAAAGTACGTCCCGACATGGCTGTGCACCACGCCTTTGCTCATGCCCGTCGTGCCACCGGTTGAAATCAGCCGGAAGGGTTCTTCCATAGAACTTATAGCGGGCAGCGGAGTGTCTTCGTTGGACGCGATGAGATCTTCAAAACCGTGCCAGCCATCCTTCTTTCCGCAGATAACCCTGACCGGTGCATCCACAGCACTGAAACGCTCGGCGAAATCTTCGCGTGTCACAACAGCCTTGCACTCGTGATAGTTTGCATATTCTGCAACTTCTTCTGCAATCCACCGAACATTGAGGGGTGCGAACACTGCTCCCAAATGCGCGCACGCCATCATGGTTTCGACGATGGCGTGCTCGTTCCAAAGCATGACGGCGACGATGTCGCCCTTACCGATCCCCAGCTTCGAAAAGCCGCGCGCAAGTCGAATGATGCGTGACTGCAACTCGGCATAGGTCAAGCGCCGTCCGGACAGCAAATCGTCAATTGCGACGCGATCGGGATACAGTTCTGCATTGCGTGTAATGATGTCCGCGACGCTGGCTTTCAGCCGTTCGGGGTTAGAAAGTGACTCCGGCAAATGACTCCTCCGCAAAGACATTCCTGAGTGGCATCCCTCCACCAAGGGAAACCGTTGTTGATGTTGGTTAGAGTTCAGACCCCAACCTGAAGCGCTTTTTGTGACAGGCTCATTTGAGGCTTCACGTGGCAGGTCCAACACATGGATGCATGGTGCACGCCCGCCAGCGCACTCTCATGGCCATGTAATCCCGACACGCCAACCTCCCTGACTTTCCTCCAATGCTGCTCGTCACCGCGACGGGCAGCATTCCGGGATGGAGTATGCCATCCGTGAATTGTTCCGCACTGAACATCCTTACCGATGTCAGGCCGGTTCCAAATTTCACCGTTGGCGTAGTTCCTCCAAGCCGTGCAGAAAATCCACTCTGCGGCGCGGATACTATATGCCTAGTATGTGAATTACAAGCGCCGTATCTGGGCAAAAAAGCTGTTGTTATCTAGTGGTGGGCTCACATGTGTGGCGCTCTTGCGGTGCTGCAACTATAGGCTGATTCGATTTAAAATCGTGGCCTTGCGCGTGTTCGGAAAATTCAGAAATGCGACTGTATCACGGATGCGACCGGCTATAAAAAGCCGGTCGTCCCAGTAGGAGAAGGTCTGCAACTTATTTTGGCACTCGACGTGCAGGGGGAGTGTTGCGGCTGCGCCCGGTGCGCACAACTCCGTCAATCATGACCATTCCAATTCCCGGAAGATTTCCTTCGCGCAGGCAATCCAGAACATCATCTCCGGCGCTGGCTTCAGCAGCATCAAGGAACACCAGATCGGCGGCGCGTCCGGGTTCAATCACCCCACGGTCTGCGAGGTTGCGAACACGTGCGACGTTACCTGTTGCAAAGCAGAAAATGAGTTCCGGTGCCACATCAGTGAGAGACGCCAGATGTGCAATCGTTCGCAAAATGCCCAGCGGTTGAACGCCTGAACCGGCAGGTGCATCTGTGCCTAGCAACATACGGTGAAGTTCGTTCCGCTCATTGGCTAGTTCAAGCACCATCAAACCGGACCGCAGATTGCCGTTATGAACGATTTCGAGCGCGCGAGTGCCTTCTTCACAAATGCGGCGGAGCTCGTCGTCCGGCAGCGCCGTTGGGCCGCCGTTCACGTGAGCCACGACGTCTGCATCCACTTCGAGAACGACGTCCGCGCCGATACGCCCCGAACCCGGGATGGAAGGCCCGCCTGTATGGGTCATGGAGGTCATGCCATATTTACGCGACCATCCGATCATCATCCGACCCGTCGGGCCGTCCTTGATTCGGCCAAGGCCGACTTCACCAACCAATGTTACGCCAGCATCTGCAAGTTCCTTGAAGTCATTCTCGGTAAGACCGGGTTCGAGCACAGGCGCACCTGCAATGATCTTCATGCCAAGCGGGCGAAAACCGGAGAAGCTGCGTTGGGCAGCAATCGCCAGCGCTTTCACGCCCACAACATCGCGGGGCCGGTTTGGATAATGCGCCTCGCCCGCAGAAATAAGCGTGGTCACACCGCCATGGACGCAGCTTTCCATCCATCCGATTTGATTCTGACGCGGCGTCCAGTCGCCCGCGACCGGGTGCATGTGATTGTCAATCAATCCTGGACAAACGGCGCAGCCATCAGCGTCAATAACGCGATCGTCCTTTTCGGGGGGTGGCATATCGGCCGCACGACCGACTGCGCGGATGATGCCATCTTCAATCAGAATGGAGTCGGCGTCCAGAACAGGCTTTTCGAGATCACCGCTCAACATAAGCCCGATATTGCGAACAATGATCCGCTGACTGGCGGACGCAGGCGCTTCTTCATGTGCCATCGTATTACTCCTTCCTAGACTGTCGCAGCTACAGCGCCGTTACGTGCAGGCGCTTCATCCCAACTACTGGCATTTTCTGCAGGAACATCGTCGCAAAGACGTATGAGCAGCGAAAGCAACAGACCCTGTTCAGCAGGTGCCAGAGGAGCGAGCAGACGCTTGCCGACCTCTACGGATTTCTTCAACCGCTCAAGCGTATAGGCTTGTCCCCGTTCGGAGAGGGTCAGAATGGTCAGGCGCTGATCGGATTCAGACTTGACCCGCATGACAAGCCCTTCAGACAGCAGCTTTCGTACCACGACAGATATTGTTGAAGGGTCCATCGAGGTCAGGCGTCCCAGATGATTCTGTGAGATGGCGCCATTCTTGAGGATGGTCGCCAGCGCAGCGAACTGGGTGGGCGAAATATTGTCGCCCTCCATTACCTGCTGAAAATGCTGCGTAGCACGTTGATGAACACGCCGCACAAGATGCGCTGGATGCTCATCCAGATTGTAGCCGCTATGGGCAAACTGAACGATCGCTTCCTCGCGCGAAAGGCCGTCCATATTACGGCTCCGGCCCTTGCCATTCTTTACAGCCATATCCCCTCACCAAACTTCATGAATTGCAGTCTCTTCTGTCAGGCAGGGATCTCTATAGGTTCGATCGCGCCCGCGCCAGCAAGTGCGGCACTCACTGCGGCGGCGTTGCTTACAGTCCCGAAATGCGTCGCGATGTCATAAAGCGAACTTTCCTGTTCACGGGGCCCTGTCGCCGCGCAGCAATCTTGCGGGACCACGACCTCGTAACCGTTGAAGAATGCGTCATGCACGGTTGAACGAACGCAAATATTGGTGACGACGCCAAACACAACAATCTGGTTCACTCCCAAATCTTTCAGGGTGAGGTCCAGATCGGTTTGGAAAAATGCAGAATAGCGCCGCTTGTCGACGTGTATTTCGTCGTCGCGTGCGCCAAGATCCTCAATGATCTCGACGCCCCACGTCTTCTCCACGCAATGCGGAGTGCGCTTCAGCCATTCGCGATCCTGCCGGACATTGGAGCGATGCACATCGTGAACCCAAATCACCGGAACGCCATTCTTGCGCGCTGCATCGATGACCTGTAATTGCTGCGGTACGAGCTTCTCGTAGCCGGGCAGAACCATCAGGCCGCCGGGCTTGCAGAACTCATTTATCATATCGACTACGATTACGGCTGTCTTCGATGGGTCGAGGATGATTTCGCCCGCTTGACGATGTGATGAAAAGACGTCCATGGGACCATTTTCCTTGTGCATATCGTTTGTATTCATAAGGATTGACGGACGGTGCAAAGTCAAGAGAACTTGTGCATTATATGGCTGATTTGCCCTATTTCGATCTTGAGGTATGCGCCATATCGTTGGATATCAAACAAGTTTGCAGATGCATCAGCGGAGAAGCGAGATGAAGGTTGTCGTGACGGGAGCCGCCGGGCTTTTGGGCCACCATGTTGCGGAAGCGTGTGTTCGCGCCGGGTACAGTGTCACCGGCATAGATCGAGCGCCGCAACATGCCGGGGACTGGACCCGCATTTCTGCTGACCTTACCGATCTGGGGATTGCCGTCCAGCTGTTTGCGGGTGCTGATGCGATAGTTCATTGTGCAGCGATTCCCCGGCCGACGGGGGCAGCGCCTGCAGAGGTTTACCGGGTGAATATGGCCGCGATGTACGCCGCGACTGAAGGCGCGCGTCTGTGCGGTGCAGGTAAATTTGTCTACGCCTCCTCCTTTAGTGTGTTGGGCTATCCGTTTGCTCCTGTTTTCCCGGTGCCCCGTTTTCTGCCCATAGATGAATCCCATCCGGTCGGGCCGCAGGATATTTACGGCACGACGAAATGGCTGGGAGAAGAGCTGGTGGAATCCTATGTCCGGCAAAAGCTCTTCAGCGCGGTCAGCCTGCGTATGCCATGGATACAGACACCGGAAAGTTTCGCTCGTGATATTGGCCTGCGCCGCAAGACACGAGAGGCACGAGCCGATCTGTGGGCCTATCTCGACGCGCGCGATGCCGCCGCCGCGTTCATCGGAGCTTTGAACCGGGAAGGTGATGGGCACGTGCGATGCTACCTTTCAGCAGCCGATACATATTCGGAAACCCCCACGCGCGAACTGATAGCTGAAGCCTTCGATGGCCCAATTACTATGAAGATGAATATCGATGGCCATTCAAGCCTTATCGACACCAGTCTGGCAAAGCGTGAGCTTGGCTTTGAGCCACGCCATAGCTGGCGCGATTATCCAGAAAGCGGAGAGAAGTAATGCAGCGGTTCAGTGGGAAAACGGTCCTCGTTACAGGTGGAGCCGGTTCGATTGGTTGGGCAGCCGCCCAACGTTTCTCTCAGGAAGGTGCCCGGCTTGTCCTTGCTGATCTGAATGCCGAGCGCGCGGGTGAAATGGCAGCAAAGCTCGACAATGCAATCGGCGTTGGCTCCGACGTTGCGTCGGATGGGGGCGCGCAATACGCTGTCGAGGCGGCGATGGCTTTCGGTGGCCTTGATGTCGTTTTCAACAATGCGGGGATCTCTGGACCGGTCAAGCCGATCCATGAACTGGACCCGCAGGAATGGGATCATGTCATCCGCACCAATTTGCGCAGCCAGTTTGTCGTTCTGCGTGCTGCTGCCCGCGCCATGATCGCCGAGGGGAAAGGTGGCGCTATCGTCAATATGGGCTCGTCAATGGGCGGCTGGGATGTGTTGTCCGCCAGTCCCGGCTATCTCGCCAGCAAGCACGCCGTTACCGGCCTGACACGCTCGGCAGCTCTCGATCTCGCAGGGTATGGCATACGGGTGAATGCGATTTGTCCCGGCGTTATCGAAACATCGCTGGGCGTGCCCGCGGCTGACAAACAGGCCCACATTGAAAGCGTGAGGCGGTTTGCTGACCGTATTCCATTGCGTCGCATCGGCCAGCCGGAAGATGTTGCGGCGGCTGTAGCATTTCTTGCCTCAGAAGAAGCGCAGCACATCACCGGAGTCGATTGGCTCATCGATGGTGGCCAAACCTTGCAATCGTGGGCCAACGCGCCTGCAACGCATACCTTCCCGTGGCACCTGAAAGGCAAGCCCGGCGAGCGCTGAACGGTCTAGGGGCGGCGCAGTCTTTTCGGTAAACCAGTATCGAGAAGCCGCCCCAGCAATCCGTGCGGGAAGATAACAATGACCGCAACAAAAGCGAGGCCGATTACGAGCAGCCAATAAGCGCCGATACTTTCCGAAAGCGCGCCTTCAACCCACTTCACACCAAGTGCGCCGATGAAGGCAGCCATGAGCACCGCTTTGCCGCCAACCGCTGCCCAGATCAGAATCTCGGTAGAGAGCGCCAGGCCGATGACTGCTGGAGAAACAAACGAGAACTGGATTGCGAACAGCGCACCTGCCAGTCCAGCAACCCCACCTGAAACAGCTAGCGCAACAAGCTTATAGACCGGTACGGAAAAGCCGAGGCTCAACATGCGCCGTTCGTCGCAACGTATGCCGCGCAGAACAGTGCCGAACGGTGCACGTTGGAGTGCGAGCAACAGCAGCCAGCTCAGAAAGGCGAAGGAAAGCACGAGCAAATAGCCCATAAGCGGATCAGCACTATCAGTGCCGCCCGGAAGGGGCAGCGGAGGAACGTCCAGCAACCCGTTGAAGCCACCGATGTAACGCCAGTTCGTCGCCAGTCGCTCGCCAATCACGGCGGCTGCGATGGTCACAATACCGAAATAGGCCGAACGCAAACCAACACCGAAAAACAGCAATCCACCAAGGATAGCCGCGGCCAATGCTCCGCCGATAATGCCCAGAACAAGACCGAGCCAGGCGGAATCCGGGATTCCCGGTATCATGCCCTTGGATGTGAGGGCCATGACATAGGCACCAGTACCAAAGAACAAGGCCTGTCCAAAGCAAACCAGACCCACTTCGCCCCAGATAAATGCAAGGCTCGCAGCCGCGATGCCGTAGACGAGCAACTGTCCGAACATCGCCAGTTCCCAGCTGCCCAGCGCCAAAGGCATGAGGCCCAGAACAAGCCAGATCGCAAGTGTAAGAAGCAGACGGTAGCTCATTTGCGGCGTAGTCCCGAAAGTCCGGCGGGAAGGAAGCGGATGATAGCGATTGAAAGCGAGAACACGATGATTTGCGCGATAACAGGCGTCCATATTGAGGCAGCGGCTGTTGTTGATCCGCCAATCACGACTGACCCCCATATTGCCCCTGCTGGGCTGCCTACACCGCCCACGAGAATGGACAGGAAGGCAGGGAGCACGAAGCCCATACCCATTTGCGGGTCAACGCTCATAAGCGGAGCCATAACGGCACCGGAGAACCCCGCCAGCGCGGCACCGAGGCTGAAGGTTACACGATCCAACCTGCGCGTGTTGATTCCGAGACATTGCGCCATAGGCCTGTTTGCCATCGCTGCACGGGCCGCCAGACCAAAAGCCGTCTTGTAAAGAACAGCGAAGACCACCGCAGCAACTGCAATCGCAATTGCGATGATGGCAAGCCGGTATGAAGAATAGGAAATCCCGAAAACATTAACCGGCTCGGTCAATGGTGCGACGACCTGCTGGGAACTGGGTCCAAAGATAATCACGATGGCTTGCCGGATTGCCAATGAAAGCCCCCAGGTAGCCAGAATTGTATCAGCGGGCCGGTGATAGATGAAGCGCAGGATTGCGGCATCGCATACCAGGCCCAGCAACCCGCCCGCGGCGAAAGCAAGCGGCAGGGTTAGCCAGAACGGGACACCCAACCCTTGCAAAACAAGCACCGCATAGGCGCCCACAAGAAAGAATTCGCCATGTGCAAGATTGATGACCTGCATCATGCCGAAGACGATCACCAGTCCAATGGAGACCAGCAGAAGAACTGAGGTGTAGTTGAGCGCATCGAGCGCGAGGGGAAGAAATCCGCTCATTGTTTACAGCCCCATGTGACGGGTAATGAGGTCGGGATCAGCGGCAAGTTGCACTACCGGAACCTCGCCGGTAATCTTGCCATTCTCGATAAAGGCCACGCGTTCGGCAAGTATCTCGACCATATCGAAGTTCTGTTCGATCACTATCACCGTCAGCCCTTCTTCGGCGCAAATCATACGTAATTTTTCCGCTATCTCATGGACGATACTTGGCTGGATGCCTTCAGAGGGTTCGTCGAGAAGCAAAAGCTTGGGTCGTCCAATCAGCGCTCTGCCAATCGCCAACTGCTGCATCTGCCCGCCAGACATGGTTCCGGCTCGCTGGCGCTCTCTTTCCTTCAGGATTGGGAACCAGCCATAAATCCGATCAAGGTCAAGCGTCAGGCCGGGCTTGCCGATTACACCCATTCGCAAATTTTCAAGCACCGTGAAATCGCCGAAAATCTCCCGGCCTTGCGGCACGTATGCCATGCCCATGTTGGAAACACTGTGGGCATGCTGGCCGGTTATGTCGATACCGTCGAATTTGACCTTCCCGGCGGAAGGCCGTACCAGACCCATAATGGTTTTGGCCAGAAGCGTCTTGCCCATTCCGTTCCGGCCCATAATGGCCAGTCGGTCGCCTTTTGCTGCTTTCAGGTCTATGCCCTTCAGCACTGACGCGCCCTTGCCGTAGCCGGAAATGAGGCCCTCAATCTCAAGCATGGTGATCTCCAAGATAGGCGGCGCGGACCTGAGGATCGGCCCTCACTTCGTCATAGCTGCCTTCGCGTATCACCTGACCACGCATCATGACGATGAGAGGGCATGACAGGTTGCGAACAAACGCCATGTCGTGCTCGATCACCAGAATCGCCATGCCGGTTTCCTTGTTAATCCGGCGGATGAGATCAATTGTGGCTTGCGTCTCCGCTGCCGTCATGCCCGCAGTGGGTTCGTCCAGCAGCAGAAGGCGTGCGCCGCGTGCCACGAGCATAAGAATTTCAAGCCGTTGCTTGATGCCATGCGGCAATTGCGATGCAATCTGTCCAGCATAGTCGGTAAGCCCGGCAGTCTCCAGTTGCTTCAGGATTGCGGCGCGTCCGCCGCGCCATCCCAGCGTACGCAACAACAGGCCATCTGTATCACGCGCAGCCAAAGCAATTTCCATATGCTCCATGACTGTCAGATCCGACAGCACGCCGGGGACCTGGAACTTGCGTCCGATCCCCAGTCGGCTGACGCGATGCGCCGGAAGGCCGCTTATCTGCGTTCCATCAAGATGCGCTGTGCCGCTGTCGGGCGCGAGCACCCCTGTCAGTATGTTGAACAGGGTGCTCTTGCCGCAACCATTAGGCCCGATAATGCACTTGATCTCGGCGGCGTCCAGCTTGAAGCTGACGCCCTGCAAGGCATGAATGCCGCCGAAGCTCTTCTTGAGTTCCCTGACTGTCAGGAACATGGATAAGCCGTCGAACCTACAATGAGCACTGGTTGGGAGCGTTTACCTTCCCAATGTACTTTTCCATGGACAGCCCGCCATCCTTCACTGAAGCAATAAGGATGTTGAGATCGACATGGCGGTCTTCTGCGCGCAGCGTCACTTCACCATTGCCGGACATCAGCGTTTGGCCAGGCAGAGCTTCCATAATTGCTTTCTTGTCGTCCGTTCCGGCCTTCTTCACGGCGTTGAGATAGAACCGCGTCAGATTGTAATGAGAGTCTGCGTAGTACGTGACGCGCGCCTTCTCACCATATTTGGCGAGCTGCTTGGCGACGAACTCCTTCGCTTCCGGCCTGTCCAGCGTTTGCATGAACGGGAGCGGAGCGATAATGCCTTCTGCCTCTGAGCCGCTGAAGCCTGGCAGGTAGTTCTCGTTGAAACCAAGGAAGGAGATGCCGATCTTGTCCTTCAGGCCGGAGCTCGCCATCTGCTTGACGAAGGTCACGCCATCAGCGCCCGGCAGAGTGAGAATGATGAAGTCAGCGCCCGATTCTTCGATCTTGCGTAGGGTCGGCGCAAAATCCTTTGTTCCAAAGGGCGTATATTCTTCTCCGGCTACCTTTGCGCCACTCGCCTCTATCTTGGCCCGGATTGCCGCGTTCATCTTCTGGGGCCACGTGTAATCCGCACCAAACAGATAGATGTTCTTTGCGCCCTTGGCTTCGAGCAGGAACGGAATCAATGGTTCGACAAAGTGCGCTGGCACCGCCGAATAGCAGGCGATCCATGGGCTGCACACGCCGCCTTCATAATCGGTTGCGTAAAGCAGAGGCGTCTCGCCGCGTTCGATCGTGGATTTTATGGCGTCGCGATTGGCGCTGGTCACCGGACCCACGATTGCGTTGACCTGATCGCGGCGAATAAGCTGGGTCGCGCGTTCAACGGCAGTGCGCGGGTCGGTCTTGTCATCGGCCTGCACGATTTCAATCTGTCGACCCAACACGCCGCCATCGGCATTGTATTCATCGACCGCCATTTGAATGCCCTGCATACCTTGCTCGGCGAATAGCTCCAGACCGCCGGAGAAGGGCAGCAGAACGCCAAGCTTGAACGGTGCGCCCTGCGCGCGTGCAATACTCGGCGCGCCGAGGGTCGCCGCAATAGGCGTTAATGCAGCAGCGCCAAGGCCGCCCAGAAAACGCCGACGTGTGGCGCGGCCACCAAATAGTGCTTTTGAGAAATCGGTCATAGCATATCCCTCTGGTCCCTGTTTCTGCCACGTGCTGTGGAGGCCCGCAGTGCAAGCGAGGCGTGTAAGATCATTTCATGTGAATACAAACAGTCAATACATTTTTGATGGTCCTCGCAAAAAGCCTTATCAATATGCAGAGAGGTGTTGGATTGATGAAAAAATGCAACGCTCATGCCGCAAACTTGAGCATATAATGTCCGGCGCGGGCCGAATTTCGCCTATGAACCGCGATCCCTCACCCCAACAGGCACTTGCAATCGACGTGCAGATTGTTACCAATCATATGAACTGGTAAAATTTATGGAGGCGGAAGATGCCCGAGGTCGATGTCAGAAAGATGCAGGTTCAGGTTGAGGAGGTTTTTCATGAGGGCGGCCCTCGTGCGGACATACCTGTTCGCCGGGGGGCGGTTATCGCGATAATCACAAACCCGTTTGCCGGTCGGTATGTTGAAGACATTCAGCCCTTCATGGAGGATCTGAAACCACTTGGTGCGAAGATGGCGCGTAAGCTGCTCGATGCGCTTGGTGGAGATGCCAGCAAGATTGAGGGTTACGGAAAAGGCGCTGTCGTTGGAACAGCCGGCGAGCTTGAGCACGGCGCGCTTTGGCACAATCCGGGCGGCTATGCCATGCGTGATTTGCTCGGCGCTGAACGCAGCCGCGCCATCGTGCCGTCTACCAAGAAAGTTGGCGGTCCGGGCACGAGGATCGACATTCCGATCACACATACAAATGCGTCGTATGTGCGTAGCCACTTTGACGCCATCGAAGTTGGCGTTGCAGATGGTCCGCGCGCAGGAGAACTCATGCTTGTGCTCGCCATGACAACAGGTCCGCGTATCCATTCGCGTTCCGGTGGCCTCGAAGCTTCGCAGATTTCCGGAAAGGATGGATTGAGATGAAAGCTTCGATCCGTCGCATTCTGACATTCGTCGAGGAGACGCATACGGAGGCAGGACAGGCCGTGTCGCCAGCGACCCGCCGCGCGGTATCTGCTGCCGTTATCTCCAATCCATTTGCCGGGAAGTATGTTGAGGATTTGACCCCTCTGATGGAAATCGGTGAGGAATTGGGGGAGTTGTTGACCGCTCGGGCCATTGAGGCGCTTGGGATTCCAGGTGATAAAGTCGAAAGCTTCGGAAAGGCCGCAGCTATTGGCGAGGATGGTGAACTTGAGCATGGGGCGGCGCTGATGCATCCGCGGCTCGGTGCTCCGGTCAGACGATTGCTGGGTAAGGGCGCGGCATTGATTCCCTCGTCCAAAAAGCGTTGCGCGCCGGGGTCGCCCTTCGATCTCCCACTTGGTCATAAAGACGCGGCCAAGGTGCGCAGCCATTTCGACGGTATAGAGGTGCGAATTCCGGATGCGCCAAGGGCCGATGAGATCGTTGTAGCTGTGGGAGTGACGGATTCAGGTCGTCCTTTGCCGCGCGTGGGCGGTCTGCTCAAGCAGGACGTCAAGGGGGAGGATGGGCTTATCTGAAACCTGAACATCCGACGCAATCTAAGCGGGTATATCACAAGAAAGATGCTCGCTTGGGATGTTGATATGATTGACAGCATTACAAATCCGCACATAATTTGTTTGACTACAAACAAACGTCAGCAGTTCGGTGCGGTTGCCGACTGACATGCCAATAACAAACAAGGGGTGCCTTTATGATCGGGAACTTTACAAAAGGTCTTTTCGCAAGCGTTGCACTTCTCGCGACGGTTGCGAGCGCGTCAGCGCAGGATAAAGTGTCAGTTGCCGCCATTTCCGGCTACTTCGCACAGGGTTTCGGAGTTTCAATTGTCAATGGCTTGAACAAGGCGAAGGATGAGTTCGGCATTGATCTCAAGCTGGTCGATACAGGTAACCGAGCTTTGGACTACGAGGAACAGTTCGCTAACCTCGCGAAGGACAAGCAGTACGATCTCATTTTTGTTATGGGCTGGGAGCTCGTCGACGCGCTGACCAAAGCAAGTGCGGCCTATCCTGATCAACGCTTTGTGTTCATCGATGGCGTGCTCGACAGCCCCAACATGATTTATGCAAACTTTGCAGAAGAGCAGGGGTCTTATATCGCTGGTGCGCTGGCCGGGATGATTGCCGACAAGGGTTCGGCATTCCCGAAAATGGGTGATGGCAAGGCAATTGGCTTTGTCGGCGGCCGCGACATTCCGGTGATCCGTAACTTCCTTGGCGGTTACGAGCAGGGTGCGAAGGCTGCGGCGCCCGACGTGAAGGTGAATTCTGTGTTCGCGGGCACGTTCGACGATCCTGCCAAAGGCAGTGAACTTGCTATGGCCCTTTATGGTCAGGGCACGGACATTGTTTACAATGTTGCCGGGCCGACAGGCGAAGGCGTTATGCAGGCGAGTGCCGCAGCCGATAAATACTCGATTGGTGTTGATATAGATATGTGCGGGACCGCTCCGGGTAACGTTCTTGGTTCGATGCTCAAGCGTGGCGATGTTGCCGTTTACACGCTTATCAAGGATGAGGTTGAGGGTCGTAAGGTCACGCCCGGAACCCGAACCTTCGATCTTGCCTCCGGTGGTGTTGAGTTCAAGGTTTGCGATGACATCGCATCTGAAATTCCTGCCGACGTCACCGCAAAGGTTGATGAGCTGAAGAAGGGCGTTATCGACGGCTCGATCAAGATCGATAGGGCGAAATAACGCACTTCCCAATCATGCGCCGGCGGATTCTTCGCCGGCGCTTCCTGATCCAAGGATAGTCTTGTGGAACCGGATACGGCCTCTTCCACCGCTGCCGACTATGCCGTTGAGCTTATAGGCATCACCAAGCGGTTTGGCACTTTCACCGCCAACGACAAGATCGACCTGCGCGTGCGCCGGGGCGAGATTCACGCAATCGTTGGTGAAAACGGAGCGGGCAAGACGACGCTCATGAACATATTGTTCGGCTTGCTCCAGCCCGATGAGGGCGAGATCAGGCTGAACGGTTCGCCTGTTGTTATGGACGATCCTTCGGTTGCCATTAAGCTGGGGTTGGGCATGGTCCACCAGCATTTCAAGCTCGTCCCCTCACTCACTGTTGCCGAGAACGTCTTCCTGGGCATGGAAATTCGGCGCAACGGCTTGATTGATCATCAGGCACAGGAAGAGCGAACAACCGAATTGTCAAAACGTTTCGGCCTTGCGGTTGACGCCACGGAACGCGTCGCGCTTCTTTCAGTTGGGATTGAGCAACGCATTGAAATATTGAAGGTTCTTGTTCGCGGCGCGCGCACAGTAATTCTCGACGAGCCAACCGCCGTTTTGACACCGCAGGAAAGCCGCGAGCTGTTTGCGACCATGCGCAGCTTTGCGGAAGGTGGGATGACGGTGATTTTCATCTCACACCACCTTGAAGAGGTGATTGAGGTTTCCGATACCGTTACGGTTTTGCGTCGCGGCAAGGCGGTCGCAACGCGGCCGACCGCAGAGTTGAACAAGGCTGAAATGGTGCGGTTGATGGTCGACCGCGATGTCAGTTTCGAGCGCCCGACCCGCCCGCGCACAGATGGAAAGACGGTACTTCAGGTTGAAGGTCTTTGGGCGCGCGATGATCGACGTCACCCAGCATTGCGCGATGTTTCGTTTGAGGTGCGCGCGGGTGAAATCGTCGGAATTGCCGGTGTGGCTGGCAATGGACAGACCGAGCTTGCGGAAGTCCTCTCAGGCCTGCGCCCGCCCAGCCACGGAACGGCTGTTCTGAACGGCCGTGATATTCTGACCTTGTCGCCTGCGGAGGTGCGCGCCGCCGGGCTGGCTCACGTACCCGGTGACCGCATGACGCGCGGCGTCGATGGAAATGCCTCAATTGCGTCCAATCTCATGATGGGGCGTCAGGATCGCGCGCCGTGGAAGCGTAGAGGTCTGTTGGATTGGAAGGCCGCTGCAAGGGAATCGATAGGGCTGATTGAGCGGTTCGATATACGCGCGCGCGGGCCGAACGATACGGTTCGCCGTCTGTCAGGTGGCAACATCCAGAAAGTTGTTCTCGCACGGGAATTCACGAACGAAGCTTCCTTCCTCCTGATCGATCAGCCGACGCGCGGTGTCGATATTGGAGCGCAAGAGGCGATCCACGACGAAATTATGCGGCAACGTGCCAACGGCGTGGCAATACTTCTGATCTCCGTCCAGCTCGATGAATTGCTCAAGTTGGCAGACCGACTGCTGGTGATGTTTAACGGTCGGATCATGGGCACAGTCGATGGCGAAAATGCTGATGAGGATCAGGTTGGCCTGATGATGGCCGGGGTATCGCCCGAACAGGCGGAGCACGCAGCATGAGCCCGCTTATGCGCACTATCCTTGGGCAGGTCATAGCTGTGGCGTTTGCGCTTGCGCTGGGCTCGATCGTCATTCTTCTGATCGATGAAAGCCCGATCCGCGTTTTCTCCACATTGATGCGCGGAGCTTTTGGCGACGTTACAAGAATTGCGGGCACGCTATTGCAGACAACCCCAATTCTCATAACGGGTGTTGCGGCGTGCATTGCGCTGCGTGGCGGCATGTTCAATGTCGGTGTCGAGGGGCAACTTTTTATGGGTGGCTTCGCGGCGGCGCTGGTGGGATTTGCGCTGCCCATGCCGCCAGGCATTCATATGCTAGCCGGGCTTATTGCTGCGATATGCGCTGGTGCTGCGTGGGTGGCAATCCCGGCTTGGTTTCGCGTGCGCTTCAACGCCAATGAAGTTGTCTCGACAATTCTGTCCAACTACGTGGCGGTTCTGTTTACATCCTATTTCACGATTTTCCTGTTCAAACGGCCCGGTGGCTGGTCAGAAACGCCTCCAATAGCAAGCTCGGCCTATTTGCCGGAACTTTTCGATTTTTCGCGGCTGAACTGGGGTTTGCTTATCGGTCTGGCGCTTGCAGTCGGCGCTGCGTGGTATTTCCGCAATACGCCCGGCGGGTATGCCATTTCGATGACAGGATCGGCACCCAAATTCGCGGAGTACGGCGGGGTCAATATCCGCAAGCGCGGTTTCTGGGTGCTTATCGCTTCAGGGGCCGTCGGCGGCCTTGCGGGTGGCGTCGAGACTCTGGGAGTGCATCACCGTTTCATGGAGGGGTTCGCGCCGGGCTTCGGCTTTGACGGATTGATCGCGGCCCTGCTGGCAAACGGCTCACCTATCGGGACAATCGCGACGGCGCTTTTCTTTGGTGCGCTTCGGTCTGGTTCACTCTTGCTGGAAACGGATACCTCGGCCTCGCGCGAGATTATCACTGTCATTCAGGCATTCATCATCCTTAGCGTTTCGGCACAGTTTCTTGTTCGGCGGCGTGGAGATGCGCAAGGCGGGGAGCGCAGATGGAAGTTCTGACAAGTCTCATCAATGTCGCGCTTATCGTCGCAACGCTGCGAACGACGGCACCGATTCTGCTTGTGGCCTTGGGCGGCAGCTTCACAACCAAGGCCGGCATTTTCAACATCGGGCTGGAAGGGCAGATGTTGGCCGGAGCGTTCTTCGCAGTACTCGGTTCGATCTGGACCGGATCTGCATGGGGTGGTGTGTTGTGCGGCGTGGCCGCAGCGCTGGTGTTCGCCTATGTTTTTGCCCTGCTGGTCGTGACTTTTCGGGCAAATGAAGTGGTGGTCGGCCTGGCGCTGAACATCCTTGCAGGTGGCATGACCATTTCTCTGATGAAGGCGATCTTCGGCACGCGTGGTTCTATTGTCGGTCAGGGGATTGTCGGGCTACCCAAGATCCAGATTCCCTATGCAAGGGAGCTGTTGGGTTCCTGGGCTCCGTTGGTCTCGGGCTACACTCCGCTCGTCTATATCGCGTTTCTGTCAGTTCCGTTGTTTGTACTTTTCTATAAGCGCACGCGGCTTGGCCTTTACATTCGCGTTGTGGGTGAAAAGCCGGAAGCTGCCGAAGCGCTGGGCATTTCCATAACCCGAATACGCTACATTGCTTCGCTGCTGTGCGGATTATTTGCCGGTCTTGCTGGCGCGCATCTGTCGCTCGGCTACATCACCATGTTTACGGAAAACATGTCATCGGGACGCGGGTTCATGGCAGTTGCCATCCTGATCTTCTCAAATGGCGATCCGTTGCGGGTGCTTGCGGGCTGCTTGTTGTTTGGCCTTGCCGATGCGTTTTCGCTGCGTCTCCAGACATTCGGCTATCCGTCATACCTCATTTTGGCGGTGCCATATCTGGTGGCTCTGACGGCTCTGTTCGCACTGTCCTACGCCGCGCGGCCAAAACTGATCCGCGAAACTGCCGACTCCATGCGGCGCTTCCTGCGCGCGGAAACACCTGACTCCCGTCCCACAGAGGGTTCAAGATAACAATCATGCAACGTATTATTCTCGACGTCGATTCAGCGGGCGACGACATTCTTGCGGTGTTATTTGCCGCTGCCCATCCTGATCTCAAACTCGAAGCAGTTACCACTGTCACGGGTGCCGCTGGACCAATCGAGCAGGTGACTAACGTTGTGCTCAACACGCTTACGCTGGCCGGTCGCGACGACATTCCTGTCTACGCAGGTGCATGGCGTCCGATTGTTGGAAACTCGAAAGAGGATATGGAAGCGCCGGTCCATTTTGAGAAAAGGCTCGTTGCACGCTTCGGCGACCGGCTGAAGAAGTTCAACCCGCCCGCGCCGCAACCAAAGCGTCCGGCGAACGCGGAACATGCTGTCGATGCAATCATTCGGCTCGTGCTCGACAACCCCGGAGAAATCACACTGGTCACGACGGGTCCATGCACCAACGCGGCGCTCGCATTCTTGCAAGAACCAAGGCTTGCCGGTGCGCTTAAGGACATGCTGGTGCTGGGCGGCAATTTCATTACCCCGGGCAACATTACCCCGCTGTCAGAATATAATATCTGGGCAGACCCGGAGGCGGCGCGGATTGTCCTGAATGCGGACGTGAACAAGATCCTCGTGCCGCTTGATGTGTGCGAGGATAACAGATGCGCTGACTCCATGATGACGCGTGACGATATTTTCGACATGGTTACCGCGTCGAAGGCGAATGCGGTGGTCGATATGATCGCCGACTCCTTTCCGATCTACATCGATATTTGGCGCGAATTCTTCGATCTCGTAGGCTTCCCGATGGACGACGTGATCACGGTTGCGCTCGCCATCGCTCCAGACCTCGTTACGACCACTGAGCCGCTGTTTGCAGATGTGGTTATCGAAAAGGGTGTTGCGCGCGGGCAGACCGTCGCTCATCGCGGACGGCAGCTTCTGCCGGGTGGCGGGTCGAAGACAACACGCATCGCGCAAACAATTGATGGCAAGCGCTTCCTTCGAATGTTCAAGGAAACAATGGCGCGCTACGAACGGGGAAACTGATCATGCCTACACCAATCCTGTTCGACTGCGACCCCGGTCATGATGATGCGATCGCCCTCGTCATGGCGCATCGCTCGCCTGATATCGAGCTTCTGGGCGTGACGACCACTTGTGGCAACGCCGAACTCGATAAAACCACCAGCAATGCGCTGCGAATCCTTGAGTATATTGGTGCTGCTAATGTGCCGGTGGCGCAGGGCTGTTACAGACCGCTGGCGCGACCGCTTGTTTTGGGCACTGCTGATGGGCCAAGTGGTCTGGAAGGCTCGCCCTATCTACCGCAGCCAACGATTGAGCCTGTCAAGGAACATGCGGTGGATTTCCTCGCGCGCAAACTACGGGAACATCCCGAACCGCTCACTGTTGTTGCGACCGGGCCGCTTTGCAACATCGGCCTGCTTATTCTCAAGCATCGTGACATATTGCCCAAGATCAAGCAGTTGATCTGGATGGGCGGCGTCTTCTTCCGCAAGAGCGAGATCATAACGCCTACGGAGTTCAACGCATTCTGCGACCCCGAGGCGCTGAAGATTGTGCTGGATAGCGGCATTGACATCGTGATGGTCGGTTTGGACGTCACCATGCAAGTGTTGGTGGAAAAGGAACAGTATGCCGAGTTGGCCACCATCGACACGCCGCTGGGCAAGCTGGTGAACGACTGGCTGCTCTTCTATGAAAAACTGCACCGCAATTCCATGGGTGTGGGCGGTGCGATGCACGACCCGCTTGCGCTGGCCGTCGCTATTGATCCGACGCTGATCCGCACCCGACCGGCCCATATCGGGGTGGATTTGGGCGGAACTTATGCTTTCGGTGCTACGGTCGCTGACTATTGGGGCGAGCGGGGTGAGAAGGACAACGCCAGGATCGCGTATGAGGTCGATGCTGATCGCTTCTTCAAGCTGATGTTCGACCTTTTGCGCTGAGGTGTTTGCAGGCGCTGCCCTGTGTGGGAACTGCTATTGTTCCCCCAAGGGCACGCGCTGCCATCAAGCCAGAGAATGGACGATCATATCCGTCGAGGATACCTCGTAATGTTCCACTTCATCGGCTGCATGTTCAATCAGGCTGCTTAGCGAACCAGGGATGACCGCTTTGGTAATGTCCTCGCCTGCAAATGCCTTCACGTCGTCCATAGTCTCAAAGAATGTGAGAGTTACGAACTCCACTTCGCTTCCAGCGTCCCGCCGCATCAGTGTCAGACCACCGTAACCCTTTGATGCGGCAATCTTTGGCCGCTGCGTTGCGACATGAGCCTCGTAAGCCGCTGCATTCGAAGCTTTGGTGTATCCCCGCCAAAGACGCACGATCATTTTTCCGCTTTCCCTGTGTGTGCCAGGAAAGCGACCCGAGATGCTCGCTCGCTGACCTGATGGTTGATATTCGAAGCTGGTTTCACTTTGAGCGAATTCAGCCGAAGGGGAACACCGTCGCGCTTCGCGTTGACAGCAGCCAGAGCGATGTCGGCGAAACCATCGGCGATATCCTCCAGCGTTGATCGGCCCTCGGGGCGGTACCAGCGGCTAAGACCGTTGCACATTTCAAGCAGACCAAGGCTCACCAATTTCGGATCGCCGGTGCTGAAATTACCCTCTTCGATCCCTTGCTGAATGATACGATCAAGCAATCCCTCATACTGGTCGCGCAGCGCCACGACATTTGAACGCTGATCGCCCTTGAGCGAACGTATTTCGGTATCGATAACAACCGATTCGAGGGGAAAACGTCCTGAACTGATGACGTGGGAGCGGACAAACGCGCACAGCTTTTCGGGTGCGCCCGTCTCGGCCTCACAGGCTGCGAGCGTGACTTCGTACCAGGCCTGAAGCGCCTCCATCATGATCTGAAAAAGCAGATCATTTTTTGTTCCCATGTAATGGTAAAGCGCAGCCGACGACAGCCCAGCTTCTTTCGCGAGTTCCCTTATCCCTACGGCTTGAAAACCGTTTCGGGCAAAAAGGCGCACCGCGGCGCGCATTATTCGAACATCCGCACCGATATTTTCGGCTGTTTCTTCCATGATTTAACGCTCAGGTACGACCAAGGCTGAAGTCGCGTCGTAAGAACAAAATACAGTTTCTCCTATCGCGACACTCTCATTGTGCCCGAGCTCGGCAATCTCGATTATCCAGCCGCTTTCCAGTTCAACCGTTAAACGTTGAAACATGCCGAGATGCGCTACAGATTTCACTTTGCCTGCGAACACGTTCCCAGCCTTGCCGGGTGGCACACGCGACACTAAGCACATCTCCGGACGGACGACAACATGATACACCGACTCATCCTGTGGCCTTGCAGGCGCGCGTGCCTTGAGTACGTCCCCTGAGGCAGTGGTTACGTGCACCATATTTCCTTCAAGTGCGGTCATCTCCGCGACCGGCTGACTATTAACGTCGCCGAGGAAGGCCGCATCCCAGATTGAGCTTGGATTCTGGTATACAGTTCCTGGGCGTCCGGCTGCAGCTATTCGCCCCTCGCGCACGAGTATGATACGATCTGACAGGTTCATCGCCTCTTCCTGATCGTGTGTGACATACAAAGTTGGCACCTTAGTTGCCTGCTGGATGCGTTTGATCTCGGCCTGCAAATCCTGCCTTAACCGCCGGTCCAATGCGCCCAGCGGCTCGTCCATGAGAAGGAGCGCGGGTTCAAATACCAATGCGCGAGCGAGTGCGACGCGCTGTGCTTGTCCACCTGAAATTTCGGACGGGTATCTATTTGCTTGCGCACTTAGCGACACAAGGTCGAGATACTCTGCCACCTTGCGCTTTATGTCCCCTGCAGACATCTTGCGCACGCGAAGTGGAAACGCCACGTTTTCCGCAACAGTCTTGTTGGGGAACAGCGTATAACGCTGGAACACCATTCCAACGCCACGTTGATGGATTGCGTCGTTCGTTACATCCCGCCCGCGAAAATAAACCTTGCCTGTAGTTGGTGATGTGATCCCTGCGGCAATCGAAAGCAATGTGGACTTGCCAGAGCCGCTTGGCCCCAAAAGCGTTACGAACTCATGGTCGCCAACCGTTACGTCAGTCGGAGCCAGCGCTTCCACCGCGCCATAAGATTTGCTTACGCCGATAAGCTCCAGCGCGGGCTTGGGCGGCGATGTGGAAATTGCTTGATCCGTCATATTCAACTCAATCTCGTGACCGAAACAGGAAAGCTTGCTGGGTGGTTCTGCGCTGCGATCTTCGAGCTTGTGGCGTCCTGCATCGCGGTGCAGGCAACGAGTTCCTGATCGACCAGTCCGCGCGCAAGAAATTCAACGGCATCCAGAACGTCTTTGCGCGATGGCCGGCCAGTGCCGACTATGGCGCTCTCCTTGACGATCATATGGTGATAGTATTCAGGAATGAGGGCCGAAGCAGGTTCGCCCAGGCTTGAGGTAAATACAAATCCCATCCGTCCTATCGCGAGAAGCGCCTGTTCCATTGACCGTGGCTGAGACGACAGATGCAATGCGCGGTTCAGTTCGCCAGCCGCGTGAACGGTTGTAATCTCAATTCCTGTATGCGCTCCGAGCTTCACTGCCAGGGGATGTAGTTCGGTCTCCGCGATGATCCCCACAGGTCCTTCGCCTTGCTCGGCGGACCGTCGCAAGGCTCTTGTTATGCGGGCGACGAAGGGAATAAGAACGGCGCGCTCGTCAGCTATCTGGGGTGGGAGTGGCAATACAAGGGCGCGTTCAACGTCTATTGTCGCTGTCCAGTCCTTGCCTGCCAATACAGGTGAGGCGCAGAAATTGTCGCCGCGAAGCTGGCATGTGTTGCACCGGCCGCAGCCGGCTTCAGAGAGGACCAGCACACGCGAACCGTCAGGCAGGGAACCTGTCGCTGCGTTTGACGAGGCCCACGCAAGATGAACGGTAGGCATGTCAGAACCGTTGTCGAGATGGTTGGGCATCAGCGGCTCCCCGAAAGGTCTATGAAAAGATCATGTGACGGTGGCCAGGACTGCGCTGCGGTCTTGAGCGCTTGCGGTGCCTCCTGAATTGGAACCCGACGGGGGTTCCAGACTTCCCAATTTTCCTCACCAGTGGACATGATCTCGATTGCCACCCGGAACCCCTCTGCTGTTTTGCTGTCAGTCCCGATCAGCTCGCGCTCAGGTAATGAAACAAGCGCGTAGGGGTCAGGCAATTCGACGTCCTTGCCGGCAGGGGTACCGAGGAGGATTACCCGTCCTTGTGGACCCGTAACATTACAGGCCAGTGCGAGAGAGCTTTCGTCGGAATTGGCATGAATTGCGCAGTCGAGATCGAGCCCGGAGGCAGATGCCGGACCAATGGCTTCATGAGCCCCCGCAAGCAAGGCGAGTTCTCGCGAACTTTCCTGCGGATCGATGGCGACGACCCGACACCCCATCCTGCGGGCGAGCCGGATAACTTGCCTGCCATGTCGGCCAGAGCCGATTACTCCGAGACTTTCGCCAGCCTTTAGCCGTCCGCGCCGGAGCGCATGAACACCGGTCGCTACTTCAGAGACGACACATGCTTTTTCGGGGCTGAAGGTATCAGGGATACGGTGCGCCAATCGGGCTGGAACAAGCACCTGACCGCGCCCATAGCCCGGGCAACCAACATCGATACCAGCAAGCCGCATTTGCTCGCAGTGATTTTCAAGACCGCGTTTGCAGTGGGAACATTTCCCACAACTGACGAGTCCGGAAAGGATGACACGTCCGCCTTCCGCGAAACTTGGGGAACCCGACTTTCGAATCCTGCCCACGCCCGCAAATCCGAATATGAACGGATCGGAGGGATCAATCTTCTGCCCAAAATGCCGAAACCTGTCACCTCTTACTGCGCGCACTTCGGCAATCGACAGGGCGACCATTTCCATATCAATGAGAAGCTCATCGGTGGATGGCATTGGCGGTTCGGGAAGCTCAATGAGTTCAGGTTGGTTGACCTCGCGCATTCCGACAGCAAGCATATCAGCCTCAGCTCTTTCTGTGCCGGGCGGAAAGCCCGGACTGTTCGGCATCAAAAGTATCGGGAGTGACCCCTTCGTCTCGGAGCTTTTGCTTCTCCACCCTTTCACTAGGTGTCAGTGGAAGCTCCATTACGCGTATGTATCTGGGGACAAGATGGGCGGCCAATCTATCCGCACACCAATAGAAGAGCTCTGTTGGATTTATGGTCGAGCCAGTCCGCGGCTGCACTGCAAGCAGCACATCCTCATCACCTATTTCCGCAGGCACACCGATAATCGCGCAATTTGCCACGTCCGGGTGCTCGAAGATCGTTCCTTCCACTTCAAACGGGCTGATGTTCTCGCCGCGCCGCCGAATGAAGTGGCGTTTGCGGTCGACATAGTAATAGTAGCCTTCACGGTCGCGCCGGCATATGTCTCCGGTTTTGAACCAGGGTCCGTCAAAGGCAGCGCTGGTCAGGTTATCGCGTTGAAAATACCCCGAAAATATTACTCTGCGCTGGAGTGGCTTCAACCACAACTCACCAAGCTGTCCATCGGGCACTTCGTTCCTTTCGCTGTCGACCAGCCTGGCATCGAAATATTCTGAGGCCTTGCCGATGGAGCCAGGACGGAATTCAGACTCGCGCTGAAATATGGGAAGGCAACACTCTGTCAGTCCGTAGCATTCGAGCAAAGCTATTCCGAAGCGTTGCCGGAAGAGCTCAATCTCGTCAGGTCGTGCAGCGCCGCCAAGTCCGGCTCGCAGTTTGAGTTCTGCAGGAAGTGGCTCGGTTCTGCGCAGCAGGATCGAGATCATCACGCCGACATAGTCAAATATGGTTGCTTCTGCCTTGGCAGCGCGTTCCCAGAAATGTGACGCTGAAAAGCGCACGTCAAACGTGTGGTGAATGCCGGTCACAATCGAACCGGCAAATGCCCACCAAGCGTTGATGTGGAAGAACGGCCCTGATGTGAATACGGAGTCGGCTGGCGTGAGGTCTCCGGCGCGAGAAAACTCCTCTCCGCACCATGTCAGATATTCATGTGACAGTACGCAACCCTTGGACACCCCGGTGGTCCCCGAACTGAAGAGGATCAATGCGGGAGCTTCGGGATCGAATTCTCCGGGTGGGACCCCAGGCCCCTGATGTTCGCGCAGTTTGTGCAGCGCGAATACTTTGTCGCGCGGTGGAGAATTTGATGAGTCTATTGATTGCAGGGCCTTATCGCCATCATCATCCGCGAATATCGCGGTGCTATCAGAATCAACGATCATCGCGGCCAACATACGGCCACGCAACTCGTGGTTCAGGGGAACCACTGTTGCGCCCAACCGCCACGCGCCGAATGTGAGCGCAAACCATGAGATGCTGTTCGAGGCTATCGAGCAGACCCGATCCCCGTTCCCGACGCCGATTTCCTGCAACCATCCGGCGGCCTGGCAGACAATTCGTTCAAATTCGACGAAGTTGAGTGTCGTGCCGAATGTATCGGAGAGGAACGGCATTTCAGGGCGCTCGACGGCGGCGCGCGCAAGTACCTGTCCGAGGCTCGGGGCATCCCTTCCATACATTATGAGTTGTCTCCTGTATTCCCGGCAGGGATGCTTCCAAGCCTGCGGGCGAACCCTACGATCAGGGCTCCCGCGATTGTTGCCAGCACAAGCAGGGTCGCGACTGCAGTCAGCGCGGGAGTTATCAGCTCGCGCAAATAGTAGAACATTCTCGCTGGCAGGGTCGGGTTGAGTGACGGGCCGATAAAGATCGCAAATGTGACTTCGTCCCACGACACGATAAGAGCCAGAACGAAACCAACCACAGTGCTGGTGATCATGAGCGGCAGGATGACTCTACCGAATGCCGTCCACCACGGGGCACCAAGTGTTCTGGCTGCGGTCCAGAGCAGCGGGTCGATCGAATTGGTCGCATTGACCAGAACGATCATGGTCAATGGCAACGCGAGAGAGGCGTGCGCTATTGCGAGAACCAGCGGGCTCCCAAGCTGGCGCGTCAGCAACAGGATCGAAAACAGGCCTGTTGCGAGGACAATATTCGGAGCAACAATTGGCAGCATGAGGAATGCTCTCATCTGCGCGCCGACCGGGCGAACCAGCAGATGCAGAATTGCTACCATCAGTCCTGAAATCGTCGCTATGGCTGCGGCCAACAATGCGATACGTCCCGACAACATGGCGGAAGCCACCCACTGGCGCTCGGTGAGTACCTGTTGATACCAGCGCAACGAGTATTCCGATGGGGGGAACTCCAGCACGTCAGATGCACCGAAGCTCGCCGGTACCATGATTATAACAGGTGCCAGCACGAATAGTACGATAAGCCAAGTGTATATCCAGCCGAAAATACCGAGAGTGCGAAAATTCCTCATCGGCTCAAAGCTCCGGCAGCTCGGGTAAATGATACGCCCGCCATTTTCAAAGCAACCCAGGATACACCCAGAAGGATTGCCGAAAGCGCAACACCTGCAGTCGCTGCCATCCCGCTATCGTGCCTGTTAACAAGGTCGGAATGCATCTGCATTCCGATCATGGTGTCACCCGGGCCGCCCAACAGTGCCGGCGCGACGTAGAAACTTGTTGCCAGCATAAATACTACAAGCGCCGCTGTGACCACGGAGAACCTGATCTGTGGCCAATAGACCTCTGCGGCAACAAACCAGATTTGCCCGCCAAGCGAACGCGCTGCTGTTATCAGGTCCCAGTCCACGCGGCGCATACTCGCGTACATCATCATCGTTGCATAAGGGACAAGAAACTGGATCATGCTGAGCACGACAGGTGCCCTGCTATAGAGAAATGGCACAGGAGCCGAAACCAGACCGGCCTCAACCAGAAGTGCGTTGAGCGGCCCGTTGCGGGCAAGCAGAACTTGCCACGCATAGATCTTAACAAGAACAGAGATCCATAGGGACGCCGAAATCAGCACGAGCACGAGTGTCGCCGATCGGGCTGGTTGTACTGACAGGAACATCGCCAAGGGTATCGACAACAGCATGGTTGCGGCCGTCACGATCAATGAAATCCACATCGTGTTGGCAATCACATTTGGGTATGGCGGCGTCGTGAAAAGCGTCAGGTAATTGGCAAGTGTCCATTCGCCGTTATTTTTCAGCGAGGCGAGAAGCGCGTAAAGAGTCGGCACCACAACGATGCTTACGACCAGAAATATCGCAGGCAGGACAAGAAGTAACCCAATGACTGCTTGACGCGTTAACGCGTGAGACAGATCGGATGGTGCGGGACTGTTCTCCCGGATCATGCAGCGACTCCTGGGGGACGACACGGGTGTTTGAGCCGACACATTGTGTGCCGGCTCGCGGCTTCGGTCAGCAGCCCTTGAAGGCAGGCGGGCGCTTGTCCACAAAAGCTTGTGCAGCCTCCCGAACATCGTGGGTATGTCCCAACCAGTACCCGGTGATTATCTCCATCTCCATCGCTTGCTCTTCGGAGAGATTTGCAAGCATGTCGATCAGAAGCTTTTCATAGCGGACTGCCAGAGGCGACTGCCCGGTAATCGTGCCCATCAACTCGAGTGCGGCATCGATCACGCCTTCGCTTGGCGCGAGGCGGGCCACCAGACCGATTCTTTCAGCTTCCTCGCCGGTGACCTTGTCTCCGAGAAGCATTAGTCGCCGCGCCCACCCCGCACCAACGGCACGTTGGAGACGCGTTGTCAGCGCCATGCCTGCGTTCCATCCAACTGCAGTTTCCGGCAACCAGAACTTGGTCTCGGGTGTGCCAACGATGAAATCGCACGCTACCGCAATTTCCATACCCATGCCGACAGCCCAACCATGAACCGCGGCGATGGAGAAGGTGGAGGGTCTGCGTAAGATCCGCACCATGTCAATGATTTTGCGCTCGGACTCATGGAACCGGCCAGCATTGTTTGCGGCAATGTTGTTCAATGTTTCCAGATAGTCCGGCATGTGCGCGCCGGAAGAGAATGAACGGCCGTGCCCAAAAAATATGTAGCGAGTAGCCCCCTCGGCAGCGGTTTTCTGTAGAACAGAATGCAACTCCTCAAGAAGGGGCATTGAGAAGGCATTCAAATGTTCCGGATCGTTGAAACCGATCAGATGAACGCCATCACGCTCTTCGACTGTAATCAGACCAGCCATTCAGGCTTCTCCTTCGCTATTGCTTTGCCATCCAGGCGTCCCATTTTGCCTGGACGTCTGAATTGTTTTTGGCCCACCATTCCGCATCGACTTTGGAAGCCACCTCTACGTGGCTCGCGCTTGTGGCGAGAGACGACGCAAGCGTTTCGTCAATGTATGGGGTAATGTTGGCTCCGCCTGCATAGCCCGAGGCCTTTGCCAGCTCGGCCTGAAGCTCGGGTCGCTGCATGAAATAGAGCAGGGCTTCTGCATTGCGAGTGTTCGGGGCACCTTTCAGGATGAAATTCCAGGATATGCGCAGCAGTGCGCCATCCCAAGCAGCACCTACAGGCTTGCCAGCCTTGGCCGCCGAATAGACGCGTCCGTTCCAGGCTGTGCCGGCAACGAATTCCCCATTCACAATGCCTTGAACGGATTGATCTCCGGCGGTCCAGAAACTGCGGATATGCGGACGGATTTCGTCCATTTTCTTAAAGGCGCGGTCCAGATCGAGAGGATAAATTTCCGAAGCAGGAACGCCGTCGGCCAGAAGTGCCATCACGAGACTCGCGGGGCCGTTCTGCATCGTTCGTGCACCCGGGAACTTTTCGACGTCCCAGAAGTCAGCCCAGGATGACATTCCATTGGGGAATGTTTCGGTGGAATAGACAAGAACGTCGGAATATGGAGTTGCCCAAGCGCCGTATTCATTCACTGAGCCGGAAGCCATGTCAGCTTCGATGGATGACCAGAAGCCGTCAGGCAGGCGATGGAACAGACCATCCGCAATACCGAGCGGAAATTCCTGATCCAGACGCGTACCTCCAATATCCCAGGGAAGATTGCCAGAAGTCACGAACTGCTGGAGCTGCGCATAGGTTCGAGCGTCTGTGACGTGAAGAACTTCAACGCCGCATTCTTCTTTGAACTTGCTGAAGAAAATACGCTCGATGTTTTCTCCATACGTGCCGCCGCTCGAATTGAAAACCACCTGACCTTCCACCGGCCCTCCGTCCGGGTGGCACTTGCCCGCGGCGGACTGGGCAGCAGAGATGCCTGTGGAGGCGATGATGGCGAAAGCTGATGCGCAAAGGCGCAGAGAACAACCGAATTTCATGCTCATTTATCCCCTCCTGAATTGTTATCGATCGATCGATAGCATCATGTTTGAGGGTGGTCAACCCGTTTGCATTGTGTGTGCCTTTGCGAGCTTCGAAACGACTGAAGCATCAAGATTGGATTTTGATGCGTTCGCTGCCGCAGCTCTTATGATCGCCCGCCACTTTGATTTGATTTTTGTTGTTCCAGCGTCAGCTCGTTCCAGGAACTAGTATTCAGAGAGTTCTTTGGGTGGCGTCGGCTGACGTTGGATGGATACTGAACGATTAAGAAATAAAATCGATCATTTTAACATATAGAAGACATTAGACACGCCAGATTTCTGCACCCACTATTACTCAAAACAGCAGGGGGTGCTGTAAGCAATTTCGATGGCTAACCTCAAAGTTCGGCTCAAACGGCTGGTTCTGGGAATCCGTGATCTTTTTTCGCGTGACGGCTATCGGCCGGAACGACACTACATGCGTGGACCCGGCCCGAAGACGCAGGCGAAGGCAACTATCAAGAATGAGCACTCAAAAAAACGTAGCAGCTGACAACGTCAGAGGTGCCAATTCCTCCCCTTCTCAGCGAGCGCTTTCTGTCAGCGCAGCGCCGCTGGAGGGCGACGGCGTAGAGACATCGCCGAAAGTCTCGGACCGCGTCGCAAAGACTACCTGCTACATGTGCGCTTGCCGATGTGGCATTGACGTCCACATATCCGACGGCATGGTTCGCTACATAAATGGCAACAAGGATCATCCGGTTAATCGTGGAGTTCTCTGCGGCAAGGGCAGCGCTGGCATAATGCAGCACTACAGTCCTGCCAGATTGAAAAAGCCGCTACTGCGTACCGGAGAGCGGGGATCGGGCGAGTTCCGCGAGATTGAATGGGAGGAAGCCCTATCGATTGCAACGGAACGGCTTGCGCATATTCGCGCGACAGACCCCAAGCGGCTTGCTTTCTTTACCGGGCGAGATCAATCGCAATCATTGACAGGCTGGTGGGCGTCAAAGTTCGGCACTCCGAACTTCGCCGCGCATGGTGGCTTCTGTTCGGTCAATATGGCCGCGGGCGGTCTTTACACGCTCGGAGGTTCCTTTTGGGAGTTTGGCGAACCGGATTGGGACCATACCAAGTACTTCATGATATTCGGCGTAGCCGAGGACCATGATTCCAATCCGATAAAGATCGGTCTTGGCAAGCTGAAGGCGCGCGGCGCGAAAGTCGTTTCCGTGAACCCTTGCCGGACAGGGTACAATGCAATCGCGGATGATTGGATCGGCATTCGTCCCGGCACGGACGGTCTGTTCGTGCTTGCACTTGTCCACGAGCTACTCAAGGCCGGAAAAGTCGACCTCGAATATGTTCAGAGATACACAAACGGACCGGTACTGGTAATACAGGAGCCCGGAGCGCCGGACGACGGTCTGTTTGTGCGAAACGGCAGCGGAAAGCCGCTGGCATGGGATAAAACCTCGAGCAGCGCGGTTGATGCACTTAGCCCGAATGCCAATCTTGCCATGACTGGCGAATATGTTGTCGAAGGCCGGCGTTGCACACCGGTTTTCCAATTGATGGCTCAACGCTATCTCGATGATAGTTATGCCCCGCGAGCGGTGGCAGAGCGGTGCGGTGTAAGCGAAGCAACGATCAAGCGGATTGCCTTTGAACTTGCTCGGGTTGCGTTCGAAGAGACAATCGAATTGCAGGTCGAGTGGACCGATTGGGCTGGACGGCAGCACAAAACAATCAAAGGCCGTCCCGTAGCGATGCACGCCATGCGAGGGATTTCAGCTCATTCCAACGGATTTCACACCTGTAGGGCAATTCACCTTCTTCAACTTTTGCTTGGCACTGTAGAGGTTCCCGGAGGCTTCCGGTTCAAGGCGCCTTACCCGAAGCCTATTCCGCCGGGTCCCAAACCCGCCGGCAAGGATGGCGGCAAGCCGATGACACCCTTGGCCGGGATGCCGCTAGGTTTCGTGGATGGGCCGGAGGACCTGCTCGTTGACGCGAGCGGTACTGCCGTGCGGATCGACAAGGCATTCACATGGGAGGCGCCGCTTTCCGCGCATGGACTGATGCACACCGTCATTCGCAATGCGTGGGCAGGCGATCCCTATCCGATTGATACGTTGTTTATGTACATGGCCAATATGGCCTGGAACTCGTCGATGAACACTGTCGACACGATCACGATGCTTACAGACAAGACGGCGACCGGCGACTATAAAATTCCGTTCATCATCTATTCGGACGCCTATTATTCGGAAACGGTGCCGTTTGCCGATCTGGTTTTGCCTGACACAACATATCTGGAGCGATATGATTGCATCAGCATACTGGATCGCCCGATAGGGCATGCAGACGGTCCAGGAGATGCAATCCGTCATCCCGTTGTTGAACCGGACCGGGATGTTCGCGCGTTTCAAAGCGTTTTGATTGATCTGGGTGCGAGATTATCTTTGCCGGGCTTTGTGAATGAAGACGGCTCAGCGAAATACGCTGACTACGCAGATTATATTGTGAACCATGAACGCTCCCCCGGTATCGGTCCCCTTGCCGGCTGGCGCGGAGCTGACGGAAAATCCGACGGCAAAGGAGAGAGCAATCCCGACCAGCTAAAGCGGTACATCGAGAATGGCGGCTTCTGGCATCATGAACTGGCACCTGACCAGCGCTACTACAAGATGGCAAACCGCTCCTATCTCGATTACGCGGCAAGCGTAGGTTTCGTGCCCGACGCTCAACCGATCGTTTTCCAGATTTACTCGGAGCCGTTGCAAAAGTTCCGGTTGGCAGCGCGGGGGCACGGCGCAATTCAGCCACCGGAAGCTGACCGGGCGAGGGTTGAAACCTATATGGACCCATTGCCTTTTTGGTACGTGCCTTTCGAAGAAGCCGCAATCGACACCGG
>JAHBYV010000023.1 GCA_019635795.1 Rhizobiaceae bacterium | reverse complement strand
GCAAACACATTTCTGCCGTTCGACGCTGGGCCGTGGGCGGCTCAGCGGCAGATGAATTTGATTGACTTCAGGAGAGGACGAAATGCTAGCTGATAGTGTTGGGACGGCTGTGGAAGAAACTCTGCCACGTGGCATGTTTGAAGGGACTCTCTTCCGGGCAGCAATGCGCCACCCGACAAATGCTGTAACTGTCGTTGCGTCGGAATTCGCTGGCGAGCGCGTCGGCGTAACCGCAACAGCAGTTTGCTCCCTGTCAGATAGCCCCCCTTCCATTCTGGCATGCATCAACCGCAAATCGAGTGCGCTTGCGATCATACAGGACTCCAATTCATTCAGCGTGAATTTCCTCGCTTCCAATCAGGTGAAAATTGCTGAGATATTTGGAGGACGAACGCCATTGCGCGGAGAAGATCGCTTCCGCACAGCGCCCTGGACCACGTTAAAGACTGGCGCGCCGATTCTATCAAACGGTCTCGTTTCATTTGATTGTCAGCTGGACCAGATCATTGAACATTCCACGCATCTGATCCTGATCGGAAATGTTGTTGACGCGATCAAGCAAAGCGACCTGACCGGCCTCACCTACGGGCGTGGCAGTTACTCTCCAGGCACCGCCTGTTAAAGTCGAGAAACCCGCCGCGCTTCCCGCGAATATCCTAGGCCCTCTCCCCGCCTCGACGCATGAAAGCCAGAACGCGCCTAACCTGGCGCGTTGGCTTCGTCACTGGGCCATCCCGCCCGGATATCCCCCAATTCCGAAGTTCCCCAACGTTCATTGCTTAGGCTGCGCGCAATATTTGGAGTTACACATGCTATACACAAACGAATTGCAGCTTGGTGATAGCAAATATAGCTACGTTGATCTGAAGCAGGCAGACGCTGACCTTGGCGGTAGGCTTAAAGAAGCGCCCGTATCCATCAGGATTCTCGCTGAGAACATTCTGCGCAATTCCACGGATAAAACCCGCGCTTTGAATGCTGTCGATTCGCTTTTGCAGCGCGATACTACAACGGCGAACGAAGTGGAGTTTTATCCGTCAAGAATCCTGATGCCGGATTCTTCCGGCCTGCCTGTGTTGGCCGACCTCGCCGCATTTCAGGAAGCAGCAACATCAAAGCTTGGAAGCAGCTTCACTGGCCTGCGTCCGCACGTGCCTATTGATCTCGTCGTTGACCATTCGCTTGTAGTCGATAGTGCCGGACACAAGGGGGCAGCCGATCACAATCTGAACCAAGAGCTGACCCGCAACGCAGAACGTTACAAATTCTTGCGTTGGGCAGGGCAAAGCCTTGATAACATGAATGTTGTGCCGCCGGGCAACGGGATATGCCACCAGATCAACATGGAGAAGCTTGCCACCGTCGTTCACACCCGAAATGTGAATGGACAACAGCAGCTCTTTTTTGATTCCGTCGTCGGAACCGACAGTCACACACCTATGGTGAATAGCATCGGCGTCGTTGGTTGGGGCGTTGGAGGAATTGAAGCTGCATCCGTCATTTTGGGTGAACCCATCGGCCTGAAGCCTCCGAGAGTAGTCGGTTGCCGCTTGACTGGCACCCTTCCCAAACATGCCAGCACCACAGATATGGCTCTTCTGGTCACGCAGACGCTTCGTGCCCATGGCGTTGTTGAAGCGTTTGTTGAGTTTCATGGTCCCGGAGTTGCAAGCCTCAGCGCCCAACAGCGAGCAACCTTGTCCAACATGGCCCCGGAATATGGAGCAACGATTGGGCTGTTCCCCGTCGATGATGAGACGATTCGCTATCTTCGCCTGACTGGCAGAAGCGACAATGCGCAGGCAGTCGTCGAAGCATACTTGAAGGCACAGGGAATCTGGGCATCCGATGAAATTGGGTATCGCGAGTTGGTGGAGATTGATCTTTCAAGCGTGGAGCCGAGCGCCGCTGGGCCGTCCCGCCCGCAAGACAGAATTCCGCTCGCTCAGGTCCCAGAATCATTTGCGCGATTCAGGGGGCATCAGGAATCCGGCGATACCCCACAGTTGAGGCATGGGGATGTTGTCATTGCCGCAATCACAAGCTGCACCAACACCTCAAACCCTTTGGTCATAGTTGAGGCCGGACTTTTGGCGCGCAACGCGGCAAAACGCGGCCTACGGCCTAAGCCGTGGGTCAAAACGTCCTTCGCACCGGGTTCCCGCGCCGTCGCCGCCTATTTGGAGCGCTCGGGACTGAAATCGTATCTTGATGAGGTAGGGTTTAGCGTCGTCGGATTCGGCTGTACCACCTGCATGGGCAATTCCGGTCCGCTCGCAGACTCGATTACGCGAGACATCCGCGCAAATAAGCTTGATGTGTGCGCGGTTCTTTCTGGAAACAGAAATTTTGAAGGCCGAATCCATAACGATGTGAAGGCCAATTATCTCGTCAGCCCGGCAATGGTTATTGCCTACGCACTGGCTGGCACCGTCACAATTGATCTTACAACTTCCCCCATCGGCAAGGATGGATATGGAAAAGATATCTATCTCGCAGATTTGATGCCGTCTTATGACGAAGTCAGCGAGACCGTTTCCAAGCACGTTACCCCGGAATTGTACCTTTCGGAAATCGATCGCTTCCACCAGCCGGATTTGTGGAACGACATCAGCATATCGGACGCTCCGACTTTCGAGTGGGCGGATGGAAGCACCTACATCCGCAAGCCTCCGTTTCTCGACCTGGCCTCGGATGCTGCAACCCCGACTAACGGGCTTAGCGCGCGCGCCCTGCTCGTACTGGGCGATTCGGTAACTACCGACCACATATCGCCGATTGGGAAAATCAGCCCGAACAGCGAGGCTGGAAAGTACCTGATAAGCCAAGGCGTAGCGCTCGAAGAGCTGGACTCATTTATGGCGCGGCGCGTCAATCACGACGTGATGGTTCGCGGCACCTTTGCGAATCCCTATCTGATAAATGAACTGGCGCCCTCGCAGGCTGGTGGCACCACAACGCATATGCCAAGTGGGGAAACAATGTCGGTTTATGATGCGTCCCTGCGGTACAAGTCCGAAACGACCCCCCTTCATCGTGATTGCCGGAGCAAACTATGGTGCGGGTTCTTCCAGAGATTGGGCAGCCAAAGGGACCAGACTTCTTGGAATACGCGCTGTGATAGCCGAGAGCTTCGAGCGCATCCACCGATCAAATCTCGTGGGCATGGGCGTTGCACCGCTGGAATTCTGCGACGGTGCCTCGCGTAGAACCTTGGGAATCAATGGAAGCGAGATTTTCGAGATTCCGGAATTCGATGAGCTATCCCCAAACAAGCGCCTTCAGCTTATTATCAGGCGGCCTGACGGCTCGACTCAGACAGCCCGGCTGAAGTGCCGTATAGACACGGAGCGCGAAGCAGATTGGTTCCGTGCGGGCGGCATTCTGCCCTTCGCCCTCACAAAACTATCCTAGCTGCGCCGAAGCGCGCGATTCTAGTCAGAGCCGCGCTGAGCGTCTTTTGTTCTGCCGCAAACAGAAACATCGTGACATATCACTACCTGCAACGCAGCTTAAGACAAATTCGAGAACATCATACCCCGCACCTCAAATCCGGGTGCGGGATTGAGATCAAATAAGTGAATGAAATCAATACCCGATTTGGGTAATGGTGGGCGATGAGAGACTCGAACTCCCGACATCTTCGGTGTAAACGAAGCGCTCTACCAACTGAGCTAATCGCCCTACAGGCCGGCACCTTTAAGCGGTTCGGCGGCGCAGCGCAAGCTAAAATAAGCACGATTTTCAGATTGTTTCACAGGCTTGAGCAGCCACTCTAACTTTCCTGCAGAACATTCAAATTTACTTGGAAAAACCTGTGCCGGACGCCTTGACACCTCCGCCCGAACCGCTTAATTCCACGCCCATCGACGCGGTCGAAACAGATCGGGTCGCCAAAGCGCGGGTGTAGCTCAGTCGGTTAGAGTGCCGGCCTGTCACGCCGGAGGTCGCGGGTTCGAGCCCCGTCACTCGCGCCATTAATTTCAAGTAGTAACTTGATTTTGCTCCACGATTCTCAATTCTTTATAGGAACGAACTTCAGCTTTTTGTTTCGTCCTGTATGGGTCTGACATGCATTGGCTGTCGCTAAGCAGGTAGATGGATCTACCTGCAGATAGATCGCTTTTGGGGCTGGTTCTGATCGATTCTATTTGCAGGCTTCGCTTGAGCGACATCAAGTGAAATACCGCCCGTGCTGGCACCAATTCCTATTCGCCGCTTATCCATCAAGCGCCTTTCGACGCAGTGCCGTCCACAGGTGCCTATTGGCAAAGTTTCACCATCGCAGAATCAACGATCAAGTGCCGCGACGGACAATGCTCGGTGTGTTTCTGATGGGCGTTCCGCAAATCGACCGCCGATTGAAACGGCGGTCGAATGATGCCGCAGCCTCAGCGTCGTGTCATCTGTTCCGGCAGATACGTAGCCAATTCGGGAAACAGAACGAGGACCACCAGAAACGCCAGCATGATCAGAAAGAATGGAAGAGCTGCATATGCGATATAGAACAAACTCTTTCCTGTAACTGCTTGTATAACAAACAGATTGAATCCCACAGGCGGCGTGATCTGCGACATCTCGACAATGACGACGATGTAGATGCCAAACCAGATGAGATCAAACCCGGCGCTCTGAACCATCGGCAGCAGAATGGCCGCGGTGAGCACAACGATGGAGATGCCGTCGAGGAAACATCCCACCACTGTGAACATGATAGTCAGAATGACAAGCATCATCAGTGGCGACAGACCAAGGCCATCCACCCACATCGCAAGGCTCCGGGGAATGCCGACAAATCCCATAGCAACCGAAAGAAACGCAGCACAGAGCAGGATCAGCGAAATCATGCAGGTTGTTGAGGTTGCGCCGATCAGACTTTCCTTGAAGCTTTTCCACGTCAAAGTGCCGCTCAGCATGGAGATAGCGAGCGAACCTACGACGCCAACGGCTGCAGCCTCGGTAGCAGTGGCTATGCCGCCATAGATCGAGCCGATCACAGCAATGATGAGCACAAATATCGGCAACAGCCGAAGCGTTTCCGAAATCCGCTTCCGGAATGGCATATCTTCCTGATCATCAGGAATGCTGCTCGGGAAAATCAGGGCATAGGCCATGATGTACGCCATGAACATGATTATCAGCACGATGCCGGGAAGAATACCTGCAATGAAGAGGCGGACGATCGATACCTCTGCCACCACGCCATATACGATCAGAATGATCGACGGCGGAATCAGCAGGCCAAGCGTTGCTGACCCCGCAAGGGAGCCGATGCTGAGCTTTTCATCATAGCCGCGGCGAGCTAGTTCCGGCAGCGCCATCTTTCCGATCGTCGCGGCCGTCGCAGCCGAGGAGCCGGACACTGCCGCGAATACGCCTGTCCCCAGCACGTTCACATGAATGAGACGACCGGGAAATCGCCTCAACCATGGCGAAAGGCCGCGGAACATATCTTCGGACAGCCGGGTGCGAAACAGAATTTCGCCCATCCAGATGAACAATGGCAACGAAACCAGCGGCCAGTCGGCGCTTTTCGCCCACATCGTCGACGCAATAACGCGGCCAACGGGGGCCGAGGTTGCAAGCTCCATTGCGATGAAGCCAACAGCAAGAAGCGACACCGCGACCCAAAGGCCGCCAGCGAGCAGAACGAACAGCGATAAGATCAGGATGGTGGAAAGCACAAACATATCAACCATCACACCGCTCCTTCCGCTGACTGGTCTTTTTCATCCCTATTGGCGAGGATTGCCCTCTCCAACAGCGATACTGTGAAAAGAACCATGCCCAACGACATCACGCCCTGGGGTATCCAGAGCGGGAGAGCGATCATTCCGGTCGCAACTCGACCGAATTTGAATGATTCCCAACAGTTTAAAACGACGAAATAAGAGGCGTATCCAATGATCAGTGCCCCGAATGCACAGAGCACCCGGTCAAGGTGCCTGCGGACTGATTCCGGCAGGCGTTCGATCACCAACGTCACCTGTATGTGCCCGCCAGTTCGCAGAGTTTGCGCGAGGGCAAGAAAAATGGCCCCGGACATGGCGTATTGAGCCAGTTCGGCATAGGGAAAGACGTAGCCAAACAACCGCAAGGTAATCTGGACGGTGACGAGAATGCCGATAGTAGCAAGGAGCAACGCGGCTCCGACCATCGCGATCTCATAGATTCTATTTAGCATAGCGACCCTCTCCGGCGTTCCCCAACGTGGTCTGCTGTCGACTGATGCCGACACCATTGCGGCATCTGCGCGCCCGCCGAAACTGCGGCAGGCGCACAGCATTGGTTCTTATTGGCCGCGAAGGTTCTTCATGCGCTCCCGTTCATCAGGGGTCAGCCGCTCAAGCCAGCTGTCAATGACTTCATTGCCCTTGCCCTTCATCGCGGTGAGGAGACTATCGGAGAAGTTCAGGACGTTGATGCCTTTTTCCTTGAGGGTATTGAGGTCTTCAGTGGATTTTTCCTCGCTCAGCTTCCAGCCACGGCGTTCTGCCTCCTCGGCAGCTTTCAACACGGCTGTCCTGCTCTCTTCCGAAAGGGCTTCGAAGGCAGCACGATTGACGATGACCAGATTTTTCGGGTGATTGGCGCGAATGTCGTAATAATAATCAACGAAGTCCCACGCCTGCGAATTTACCCCTGTTGTGGGAGACGTATACATTGCTTCGATCATGCCAGTGCCAAAAGCAGTGGGCACTTCTGGTCCACGGACAGTGACAGGTTCAGCGCCAACCAACTCAGCCAGCCTTGTCAGCGGCGGATAGTCCGAGCGAATGCGAACGCCCTTGAAATCGTCCACGGATTCTATCGTCTTCTTTGTATAGAAGCCCTGACCCGGCCATGCGACGGCATAAAGTACCATCAAGCCTTCTTTTGCGAGACGCTCCTCGATCACCGGCCGTTGCGCCTGCCAGAGCTTCCATGCCTCGTCATAGCCTTGCGCGAGGAACGGAATGCCATCGGCTTCGTAGAACGCATACTCGTTGCCGTAGTGGCAGATGCAGATTTCGCCGATCGGCGTTTGGCCGGTCTGGACTGCGACCTTGATCTCGTCTGCGGAGAACAGGGCAGCGTTACTGTGCACTGTAATATTCAAGTCCTTGTTTGTGGCTTGCGCCACCTGATCAGCGAACCAGCGAAGATTCTGTGTGTGGAAATTCCCGTCCGGAAATGCAGATGGCAGGTCCCAATTGGCCGACAGGGCGATTGTCGGCAGCGCCAGATTGGCAGCAATAGCCAGACACATTTTCTGCGCATAGTTCATGATGTTTCTCCCATTTCGTTTCCTTGCCGCGAGAGACACATATTTGCTTATGAGCCGGTCTGGCTCACCTGTCTGAATTGCAACAATGCCTCAAGCAACGTTTCCACTCGGCTTTCGGCCGAGCATACAAATCTCTTCGCCCCAAGTTCCCAATTGGAGAAGAGAAAGCCCTGCGATCTCAAGAATGTCTCAAGATCATCTGAAATAATCGGGAATACCTGATTTCCGTGTACAGGCATCGCCAGTCGAACACCGTCAACGCTTTCGAATGCAGAGGCGATCTGGCGCGCAGCGTTATTAGCCCGCTCCGCCCGCTTCAACCAAAGATCATCCTCGCAATAGGCAGAAAGCTGTACAGATGCGAATCTCATCTTGGAAAGCAGTTGGCCTGTACCGCGATATCTGCGGCGCATCTCTGCGGCGAGTTCCGCATCGAAGACCACGATTGCGTCCACATTCATCAGGCCGTTTTTCGTGCCGCCGAAGGAAAGAACAGATACGCGGCCTGCTTGTATGACCTTGCCGGGGTCCACCCCCAGACCGGAGACGGCATTCGCGAAGCGCGCGCCATCCATATGAACAGACAACTTGCATTCTTCTGCAAGCGCGGCCAGCTGCTCAAGTTCGCTCAGATCATAAGCCGTGCCCCAGTCGCTCAATTGAGTGAGGGAAATAACGCGAGGTTGGGTATTGGAGCGCTGGTTGCTTTTGAGTTCCAGTATCCGCGCACGCGCCGCATCTGGGTCGATCTTACCTTCATTGCCACCCACCGGCACTATTTTGGCACCGCCGGTAAAAAACTCTGGCGCGCCGGCCTCCCGGTTAAAAACGTGAGCCGTCTCATGGCAGAGTATCGCGCTATACGGCAGGGCGAGGAGAGAAAGACCAAGGGAGTTTGCCGCAGTGCCTGTCGAAACAGGGAAAACCCATACTTGCCGGTCGAACAGTTTGGAGAAATCAGCCTGCAGCTTCGCTGTAAGCTGATCTTCCCCATACGCCTTTGCGGTGCCTGTATTGGCCTCGGTCAGAAGGTTCATAACCGTGGGATCGACGACGCCGATGTTATCGCTCACGAAGTCAAACCAGAAATGCCTATCGTGCGCGGGAGCGCTGGTCATAGCGCGCTCCGCATCAGCACAGCAATTTCAATCCTCTCCAGCCGCGGGTCAAGCATTGGAAGACCCCGCGTAATGAGGATATTGCGCACGCGCGGCTTCTTCTGTCAGCAGACCGTTTCGGACATCCTTAGCGATTGCCTTGAGACTGCGTTTGGAAGGATCGCCGTAGCCACCTCCTCCAGGAAGTTCGAGCACAATGCAGTCGCCAAGCGGTATGTCCTGCTGTCCCTTGGACCTGAGCTGCTTGCCGGATGACAGGCTGACTTTGCCGCATGCACCCTCACTGCCGCCATCCCTGCCCCGGGCAGCATTGGTTACTCGCTCGAACATCGCCTGGAACCTGAGCGGCACTTCCCCAAGGGCGCCTATTTCAAGTATCTGCCCCATCCCTCCACGGAACTCTCCGGCTCCGCCGGAATCCGGGCGAAGCTCCTTTTTCCAGACAACCAGCGGGGCCCCGGTTTCCAGAGATTCGACTGGAATACTTTTCAGGGCCGAAGGGAAAGCGGTCCCATCTAGACCATCCTGCTTCGGGCGCGCACCCATGCCTGCGGCGAACAGGCAGAAATATTCCCACATCCGATCGTTGCCAGCAAAATCCCGGTACCCGCGTATTGTGGGGTTCCACATCATGCCCGACTCTGCTGGTACCTGCCCTTTCATGGCCTGCGCGAGACATCCAAGTATGAGGTCCGGAAGCATATGACCAACGACGTGCCGTGCAGCCACAGCGGCAGGTCGTAGTGGATTGACGATAGTATTGTCGGGTGCGGAGATCGAGAACGGCTCATGCGCGCCGTGATTACTCGGTATATCGGGAGCTACCACGCATTTGATAGCGTAGAATGAGTAGGCTTGAGTGTATGGCAGCGGGCAGTTGATGCCAAAACTGCTTATACCGGACGTTCCCTCAAAATCGAGATGGATACTGCCGTTTGAAACATGCATTGCCACGCGCAGATCGATCGGGCTTTCGTATCCGTCCATTTTTGTATGGTTGCGATATACCCCATCGGGGAGCTGTGAGATGGCCTTTCTCGTCGCCTTCTCGGTCTGCTCAAGAATGTGCGCACCAAGACGACCAAGACTGGATTCGCCGAATTCCGTCATAACCTCGGAAAGACGTCGCGCCCCTTCCTCGCCAGCTGCGACAATGGCGTAGATGTCGCCTTCCACCTGCTGCGGCTCACGAGAGTTTGCTCTCATGAGCTCCATCAGGACCTCATTCACAACGCCCTCACGCACGAGGTACATGTGGGGAACCTGTATGCCTTCCTCATAGAGATCACGCGCATCAGGCCCGAAACCACGCCCGCCAATATCAACGAGGTGGACGGTCGCGGCGAACAATCCCACAATACTCCCCTGCAGGAATGCAGGTGTAACCACGGTCACATCGTGCAGATGGCCTGAGGCCAGCCAGGGATCGTTCGTCACAAAGGCATCACCCGGACGCATCGTCTGTGGGGGAAATTTTCGAAGAAAATGCACCACAGCCGATGCCATTGTGTTTACATGCCCCGGTGTTCCGGTGACGGCTTGCGCCAGCATCCTGCCTTCAATGTCGAAAAGCCCTGCCGACAGGTCTCCACTCTCACGAACGGCCGCGCTGAAAGCAGCGCGAAGCATGACCTGGGCCTGTTCTTCGCAGATCGTGGCCAGACGGCTCCACATGATCTGCATTGCAATATCGCTCTTACGCATGAATGACCTCCCGCGCTTCTTCCGCAGCGCGACTTTCCGTCAGTTCCGTACAAAAGATGGCACCTGTGCCTAGAATTCTGGCGCTCATTCCGCCAGGCACGAAGGTGGTGGTTTCACTTTCCTCAATGACGGCAGGCCCTGCCAGAACGGCTCCCGGTCTCAGATCTTCACGCCAATAGACCGCACATTCGATCCAGTCATACGAATAGGTGTCGTAAATCCTGCGCGTACTTTTTGGAGATGGCTCATATGTGGTATCTGGCGCGTCAACCGCGTCGAGTGCCGGAGAGGCGGTGCCTATCCACAGCGCCCAGGACAGCGCTTCGACCTCAGCGCCGGGGAGCTTTCTTCCATAAACTAGCTGATACTTCTCCTCGAACAATTCCTTGAGATGGCCGGAAATGTCTGATTTCGGCAGCGGTAGAGGAATTTCCACCTCGATCTCGTGCCCCTGCCCCACATAGCGCATTGAACAGCGGTATCTGCGATACAGCTTTGCCGAACGCGCCACTTTCTCGACGAGCGGCAATACCTGACTTTCCATTGAGGCCAGTAAGTCGTTCAGATCCTCTGTGCTGATCTCGGCCAAAAGCTTGTGACGAGACGTTGCCAATTCAAATGCAATTGGTGAGAAAAAGAATCCTACTGCAGAGCCCACGCCCGCTGAAGGCGGCACAACAAAGCTGCCCATTCCGATCTTGCGCGCTACTCCGGCGGCATGAAGCGGAGCTGCGCCCCCGAATGCAACGAGGGTGCGGCTAATGATCGATTTTCCGCATTCGATAGCGTGTACCCGTGCTGCCGAAGCCATATTTTCTTCGACTACCTCAATTATGCCGGCAGCAGCCTCGTCGGCGGAAAGGCCGCCAGTATCGCCAACCAGGCTGATTGCCTTTCGGGCAGCATCCAGATCAAGTGCCATGCGTCCGCCTGCAAAGCCTGCGGGATTTATGCGCCCAAGCACCAGATCCGCATCACTCACCGTTGGCTTGGTTCCACCGCGTCCGTAGGCCGCCGGCCCCGGCTGCGACCCTGCGCTTTCAGGCCCAACAGAAATCCTGCCCAATGAATCCCTGTGAGCGATTGAGCCACCACCGGCACCGATCTCGACCATGTTGATAACCGGAACCCGAAGTGGCAGCCCGCTCCCCTTCTTGAAGCGGTAGACGCGTGCAACTTCGAAATCGCGCGCAGTCTCTGGCTCTCCACTATTGATCATGCAGATTTTTGCCGTGGTCCCTCCCATATCGAAAGACACGACGTCGCCAAGCTTTTCCTGACGCGCAATGGCCGCGGCGAACATGGCGCCACCCGCAGGTCCGGATTCCACAAGACGGATTGGGTATTTTTTGGCCGTGCCGACATCGGTCAAACCACCGTCTGACAACATCAGCAGGAATGGAGCCTTAAGTCCGCTTTCCTGAAGCCTTTGCTCAAGGCGGTCCAGATATGCCGCCATCAGAGGCTGAACATAGGCATTCGCCGTAGTGGTGGTGAAGCGCTCATACTCCCTGATCTCACCAGCAACTTCGCTTGAAATCGACACAGGAAGATCGGGCAGATGTTGGCGTATAATTTCCCGCGCACGCTTCTCATGTGCGTCGTTTTCAAAGCTGTGCAGGAAGCAGATCGCCAGCGACTCAATATTCTCTTCGCGGATACGTTCAACGCAGCGAAGAATGTCCTCTTCGTTCAAAGGAACCAGCGTACGGCCGCGATATCCGATACGCTCTCTTATCGGGAGCCTCAGGCTTCTTTCAACGAGAGGCGTCGGCAGATCAATCGTCAGGTCGAACAGGTCAAATCGGTAGGACAGAGCCACCTCGACGACATCTCTCGCACCTTCCGTCGTCAGCATCGCAATCTTGGCGCCCTTGCGCTCGATCAGCGCATTCGTTGCCAGTGTCGTTCCGTGAATAAAGATATCCACTTCCGACAACTTCATGGACGCGTCTGCCAGAACTTTGTCGATAGACTGCAGGACGCCTCGCTCCGGTGCGTCATGAGTGGTCAAAACCTTGGTCGAGAAGACCTTACTGCCAACCAGAAGAGCTGCGTCTGTGAAGGTACCGCCAATGTCGACACCCAGACGTGACGTGCCACCCAGTGCTTTTGCTGCTTCCGCTGCCATACTCGAAATCACCCTCCGCAACCAATCGAGCGATATTCACTCGTTAGCTATCGCAAAATACTGGTAGCGATTATGATTTCATCAAAAGTACCTGTCAACGCGTTAATGCTCTAAAGTCACAATATCAGGCTTAACTTATGTGGTCTGGATCACCGCTGGGCGGTTCCCCCCAGTTGCTTCGTAAGTTGAGCAGCAAAGGCTGTAAGGGCGGATATGTGTGTCGGATCCGGCTCCCCCTTCAAGTTGTGCGTCAAGCCAACCAGGGTGATTGCCGCAATACACTCGCCAGTTCTATCGAAAACGGGAGCGGATAAAGCGTTGATACCTATACGTGTTTCTTCCGAAGCCATGCACCAGCCCTGATCTCGAACGCGCGCCACATCTGCGGCAAGTTCATCGAAGTCTGTGATCGTGTGTTCGGTGAAGCGGACCAGACCGACCTCACGCACCGCTGGCATTAGGTCCTGTCTGGAGAAGGCAAGGGCCACCCTGCCCTGAGAGGTCGCGTGAAATGGAAATTCCGCGCCAATTCGGACACGCACTTCTGTGGCGTTTATACCGAGTATGGACTTCACGATCACAACGCCCGTCTTGCCGAAGGTAGCGAGGTTGACGGTCAAGCCAACCTCATCGCGTAGCTTTCGCATGACGGGATCGGCAAGCGACAACAAATCGATACTCGAGGCCGCGAGTTCGCCGAGCACGTATAGCCTTGGTCCAAGAGAATATCGCAGCGTCAAGGCGTTGCGGATCAGATAGCCTCGATCAACAAGTGTCGAGAGGTGCCTCAATATCGATGGCTTCGACAATTCCAGCGCGGCGGAAATTTCGGCCAAACTTGCGCCTTCAGGAGCGTTGGCTACACAATCGATGACATCGAGCGTCGCTCCAACCGATTTCACGCCTGCAGCCATTTTGATCCTCGTTCAGTCAGGTGTTTTTGCCTATTCAGTTCGCGAACGCATTCAACGCAAGCAGTACTTACGAGCCTTGACAACATTACCTAGTTGGTATGCCTTATTACAAAACGACGGTTTGCGATAGCTAACGAACACAGACCAGCCGCTGTGTGCGGTTCGGAATATGCTTCCGTTAGACATTTTAGAGAGCGGCATTGAATGCAAGACAATAATCTCGGCAATAACGCGGTGCATGTTGCTGCAAGGCTTAGTGGAACGGGACCCTCTCCGATGATGATGCTCGCTGCTCGCGCAGCAGACCTTAGGGCGCAAGGCCGCAATGTGATTTCATTGGCTACCGGCGAACCCGACTTTGACACGCCGTCGCACATACAGGATGCAGCCGTGGAGGCAATGCGCAAGGGAGACACGCATTACACCTTCGTTGACGGAACCAAGGCTGCAAAGGCTGCGGTACGTGACAAGTTTCTGAGAGAGAACGAACTTTCTTTCGATGAAAACGAAGTAGGTGTCTACACGGGCGGCAAGCACGTAATTTTCAATGCTCTGAGCGCTACCGTCGATCCGGGAGATGAGGTCCTCTTCGGCCTGCCGACGTTTCCGTCGTACATTGATGCTATCCGCTACTGTGGCGGCGTACCGGTGGGCGTCGAAACGCAGGCAAGCGGGGGATGGAAACTCACGCCGGACTCGCTTGACAAAGCACTATCGCCCAAGACGCGCTGGGTCATATTGAACTCGCCTTCAAACCCAACCGGTAGCGCATATTCGCGCGCCGAGTTGCACGCTCTGGCTGCCATCCTTCTGCGCTATCCTCAGGTTCTTGTGCTATCAGATGATATTTACGAGCATCTGCTCTACTCACCGGAACCATTCGCGACAATCGCTCAGGTCGAGCCAAAACTCGCTTCCCGGACACTGACAATGAACGGGCTCTCAAAGGCATACAGTATGACAGGTTGGCGCATCGCATATGCAGGCGGGCCGGCCTGGCTCGTAAAAGCAATGGCAACCGTTGCCTCCATTACTGTTTCTTGCCCATCCTCTATCAGTCAGGCTGCGGCCGTTGCAGCACTAACCGGTCCACAGGATGCCCGGAACGCGTTCGCAGAAACTTTCCGCCAGCGAAGGGACCTGTTCGTTGCAAGTCTCAATCAGGCTCCGCATTTGCGGTGCCCACTGCCGGACGGTGCATTCTATGTATTTCCGTCCTGCGAAGCAGCCATAGGACTGGTCACCCCGAAGGGAAAGCGGCTCGCCAGCGACGCTGACTTCGCTGAATATATTCTGGACGAAGCAAACGTCGCGATAGTACCCGGATCAACCTTCGGTGCCCCCGGACATTTTCGCGCATCTTTCGCGCTGGACACACAGCAGCTTTTGGAAGCTGCAAAGCGGATCAAAAAAGCCACTGAAGCACTTTCGTGAGAGTATCGACGCTTCGATTGGCGTAGATTGTTGGAGAGCGCGACCGTGTCTACGCGGCTTCCGGCAGATTCACCGCGTAAACTGTCCAATGACGTGCTAATGGCACAGCGTTGCGGTGTTTTCACAAACGTCCTACCCCAGCGCCAAATTCTTCTAAGACACGTTGGAAAGAAATTCTCTCAAGCGCGGACTTTGCGGTGCGTTTAGTATCTGAGATGGCGGGCCTGCTTCAACCACGACGCCGCCATCCATGAAGAAGATGATATCGGCGACATCGCGCGCGAAAGCCATTTCGTGTGTAACCACTACCATCGTCATCCCGCCACGCGCCAGCTCGCGCATCACTTCCAGCACCTCCCCGACCAGTTCCGGGTCTAGCGCAGAGGTTGGCTCATCGAACAAGAGGAGCTTTGGCTCCATCGCCATTGCACGAGCAATCGCAACGCGCTGCTGTTGGCCACCCGACAGCTCGCTCGGATAAGCATCGCCCTTATGCTTGAGCCCAACCTTGTCGAGCAAGGTCTCTGCCAGACGTTTGGCGTCGACCTTGTTCATACGACGGACGGCCACCGGACCTTCCATCACATTCTTGATTGCCGTCTTGTTGGCAAAGAGATTGAAGTGCTGGAACACCATTCCGATCTGGGCGCGTCGAGCGGCAACTTCCTTCTCGCGCAGCTCAATCAGATTGTTTCCTTCCTGCCGGAAGCCGACCAACTCGCCATCCACCGACAGCCAGCCGGAATTGATCGTCTCCAGATTGTTAATGCACCGCAGGAAGGTCGACTTGCCGGAACCGGATGGCCCTATCAGGCACACGACCTGCCCCTTGGCCACCTCCATATTGACGCCCTTTAGCACCTCGATGCTGCCAAAGGATTTTGTGACGCCCTCGGCAAAAACCATGGCTTCAGGAACACTCATTTAATGCCCCTTTCCAAGTTTCTTCTCTAGAAAGTACTGCACGAGCGACAGAAGAGAGCACATGAACAGGTACCATACGCTGGCAACAATCAGCAGCGGGATGATCTCGAAGGTTCGCGCGTATATGTTTTGCACGGAGTATAATAGCTCCGGCAGAGCAATCACGCTGACGAGCGAGGTCGTCTTCAGCATCAGGATAACCTGGTTACCCGTTGCAGGGACGATGATCCGCAATGCTTGAGGAAGCGTGATGCGTCCAAATGCCTGGAGGCGCGTCATTCCAAGCGCTATAGCCGCTTGGCTCTGCCCCCGACCAACCGCCTGCACGCCGCCCCGAACGATCTCGGCCATGTAGGCACCCTCATGCAACGCAAGCCCCAACACAGCCGCCATGAACGGCGTGATCGAGTTACCCGAAAACGAAAACAGATACGGCCCACCGGGTATGCCGATGTTGATCTGCGGATAGAGCGCAGAAATATTGAACCAGAAGATGAGCTGCACGAGCAGCGGCGTTCCTCTGAACAGCCATATGTAAGCGGCTGCAAATGATTTGAGAAATCTGTCGTGAGACAGCATCATCATGGCAAACAGGATGCCTATCCCGACACCAAGAACCATCGTTATGGTGGTAAGACTGACTGTCGTCCAAAGGCCATTAAGAACGGCCGGATGGAAAAGGTATTTGCCCACCACGTCCCACTGGAAATTTGGGTTCGTGAAGCTCAACCAGCAAAGACCGACGACGACAAACGCCAACAGCGCGTCTACCGCCCAGCGCCCATAGCTGGGGCGACGAACAATCTTCCAGTTTGTATCTCGCCTGTCGGCCGTTGCCCGCGCGGGCAACGGCGTAGTGATTTGATCAGAAACGGACATTTACTCTCCGTTGAGCAGAGGCGCATCAAGCGCCATGGACTCCATGTGCCAATCCTTAAGGATCTTGATGTAGCTGCCGTCCTTCATGAGTGCACCAAGTGCATCGCGAATGACCGGAGCAATCGGGTCGCCCTTCGGGAAAGCAAAACCGGAATAGCCGGTGAGATATGGCGTTGGTGTCGTTGCAAAGACATTTTCAGTCTGCTTGATGATGTAGCCGACCGACGGCGCATCACCCAGCCAACCCTGAATACGGCCTGTGCGCACCGCGAGGCTACCTTCATTCAAGCCGGAAAATGCCAGTTCTTCAATCGCAGGCTCGCCACGGTCGCTGCACTCCTTCTGGAGCTTTGGCATCAGCTCAAGCTGCTGATGAGCACCGGACACGACACCAACAGTATGGCCACATAGTTCATTAAGGTCCAGCCCATCGGGATTGCCCGCCTTGACCATAACGACCGTACCGGTCTGATGGACGTCCACAAAATCCATCTTCTCGCGGCGTTCGGGTGTGTCATGGAAGTAAGAGGTGTGGTAGCGGCCACCCAGAATACCAGGAATGATGCCAGCGAACTTTGCCTGTTCAGCCGTGCTGCCAATGCCAAGCTTCGTTGTTAACGCCGCCTGGAAATCGAGAACGTAACCGACCATCTTGCCACTATCATCAATGAAATAGCTCGGCGGATACTGTGGATCGTAAACTCCGACCAGACCGTTCTTGTATGCTTCCGGCACCTGCGCCTGAAGCGATGGGTCTGCACCGTCGGCCGCCTGCACTGCGGCGCAACTCGCCATAATTGCGGCTACTGCAAGTATCTGACGCTTGTGGCGCAGGATCGAATGGATCGTCTTTGTCATAATGGGATTCCCTCCGCTTAATTTAAATCTCGGCGGCATATTCGTCACCGAATGGGACCAAAGTTGTCAGTCGTCCGATTTCATGTTTCAGGCTTTGTTCAAGTCCTTGAAGATCTCGCCATATCCTAACTCAAACTCGGCCCTGATACGCTCCGCGCCAAGGACCTCGACAACGCCAAGCTCGTAGAGCGGGTCCATAAATTCGGTACCACCAAGCTTTAACTTGGCTGTCCCGGTCGATGTTTCATGGAGCGTCCACTTGCCTAGCTTGTTGAGTACGATCTGGTGCACGTCATAGCCCAGACCATCGGCGCGCGGGATTTTCTTGATCTGCAAGCGCGGCTGGAGAACCGGTTTCTCGTAGGAAGCCGGACCTTCCGTGAACTCGATGTCGATCAGCGTTTGGCCGCGCCTTTCAGTGCGGGAGATGATGGTTTTGTCGTTCTTGTCCCAACTGACGTCGGCCACCTTCTTGGGATAGCCCCAGATTTCACGGCCGGGAGCCATCGCGTCGTCGGTTGTAACGTATTCGTAGAGAACGTGTCCGCCAGTAACGCCGTCGACAGCCACCTGGATAGCCACGCCGCTTTCGACATAGCTGCGCGCCGGCGCGCCCGGAACGGCCATATCAACGACCTTTGGGCAGTAATAGGCGAATACTTCGATTATGTCGGAAACATACTCGAACGGTTCGGGCAGAGCGCGTCTTACACCCGCCTCGCTTGCCCGGCAGATGACACTGATCTTTTCAAACTCCGCATAGTGGCGCGGCAGCGGCTTGAACAGCGGACTACGGTGGGGGATGGTTTCCAGCAACTGCTGTGACATTGCGAATGCTATCCTTGAACTAAATCACTCTTGGGTGGCCGCTGTCGTCGGCATGTTTAGGGGGGTGCTCAAACAAGCGAGCCGATGACCTGCGCAAACCCGTTCTCACGGGTCGACTTGAAGTTGCCAACTGAATATTCGCCGCCCAGAACCTCGAGAATATCGAGCTTCTTACCTTTGATACCAATCGCAGAACCAAGTTCCACGGTTGCTTTTCCGAAGCGCTTGCTGATGCGCTCGAAGTCCTTGCTCGTATCACGCTTGATGATGTCGAAAGCGGAAAAGGAAGGACCGTAGATTTCGGACACTGCCCGGGCCTGAAGGTGCGGGTAAACCTTGTAGTCCTGCCACGCGCTATTGTCGGTCGTGTCGTCGAAGTCAACCGCGATGCGGAACATGGTTTCGCCATTCAGCGAGACGTCGCCACGGGCGCCGAATTCGTCATCCTGAAGTGAGATGTTTCCGAACTTCTTTGGATAGCCCCACTTCTCGCGACCGGACGCAACCGTCTGATGATCATCCTCCCATTCGAAATAATAGGTGCTTCCCTCCACATCGCCGAAACGGACGGGAAGAAGCACTGCTGCGTCGAAGAAAGTGAAGTGCGACTGATTGCTGAAATCGGCCACGGAGATAACGAAACGGTCATCGTTCAGGATGAACGGGGTGGGATCGAGCAGCTCTTCAAGCTGTTTGCGGTCTCCGCGAACATAAACTGAGAGCGAGCGAAGGCCAGGACAAGTCGGCGTATAGTTGGAAGGGTAGTAGCCCAGGTACTCAAAGAACCGGTTCACATCATAATTGGGCTTCATCGCCGAGCGTTCCTATACTCTAAGCCATTGATTCCGCTGCATTCAAGCGCGCGCTGGCGCAATCGATGCAAGTTCAATAACACTGACATTTCAGTGTTATGCTAGAATGCAATTTTCTTGCCTGTCAACGCTTTTTTTGACAGAAAGGAACAATGTCTGTTGCTTGTCCGTCGAGGACATCATTGGTTTGTGTCTGCGCGCACCGTGCGCGCGAAAGAGGTTCAGTCACAATACGTCGATCGCGGTCATGCAAGTGGCGACAGAAAATAGATGGATGCCTGAGCGCTGCATTTTGGTGTAGAGCGCGGCGCCGCTCGCGGCGCTATGGCGAAAGCAGGACGATGGCCGAGTGTTGCAGGATCACCAGCCATCGCCACGCGAATTTGATGGTGTAAAGCGAATGTTGCATTTCGAAGATGGCGTCCCGGATCAGGGATCATTGAATGGCGGACGCGCCGACCGCCTGAGCGACAGGGCGTACAAGCGTCTGCGCGACGGTCTGATCACGCTGGAGTTCGAGCCGATGGAGCCCTTGAATGAACGCGCGCTCAGCCAGCGAATGAACGTAGGCCTCGCCCCAATCAGGGAGGCACTGCGGCGCCTGGAGCAGGAACGCCTTGTTACGATATACCCGAGAAGGGGTATTTTCGCGGCTGAGATCGTTATCACCGATCAGCAGTCGATAAAGGAAGTGCGTTTTGAGCTGGAGGGGCTAGCGGCAGCGCTTGCAGCCGTTCGCGGAACGAAGGAAGAGGCGGAAGCCCTGATGCTGATCGCGGAGGAACTCGTTTTGGAGACCGAGTCACCCGCAAAGATCAACGGGGATGCAAAGTTCCGGCGCCATATATACGCCATGGCGCGAAACTCTTTCCTCCAACCCGTTCTCGAAATGCACCACAATCTGGCAATGCGCCTGTGGTACTTCTGTCGGCGTCAGAAAAGCCGGACCGACATCGGACCAATCGACTATCGGCCAATTGCCAAGGCGATAGCGGACGGTGATGCGGAAAAATCCCGGTTCCTGCTCAGCAAGGTAGTCGCCGATCATTCCGAGTTGTTGCGCAACATGCTCGTCTAACCGCGCGCTACATTGAAAGCGGCATATGCTTGCGTTCAACGCTGTCGCCGCTTTGCAGCTGCCGGTGCTTCTGCACCATAAAAAAACGGCCGGGAATTCCCGACCGTTTGAATGTCTCTCTAAATCTCGTCTGCTCAGTTGAGCGCGTCCTTGAGACCCTTGCCAGCCGTGAATTTCGGCCGGATGCGCGCTGGAACTTTAACTTCCGCGCCAGTCTGTGGGTTGCGGCTGGTCGAGGCAGCTTTCTTGACCGCGCTGAAGTTGCCGAAACCAACCAGACGAATGTCTCCGCCACGCTTCAGCTCTTCAGTGATCGTGGAAAACACCGCGTCAACTGCAGCCTGTGCATTTGCTTTGGAGAGGTTCGCGGCATCTGCAACCGCTGCAATCAGCTCGTTCTTGTTCATGAAGTGGTTCCTTCCTAGGAGAGAATTTTAATATTCAGCGACTCAGCTAATGCGTGGCCGATATTAGGGTTTGTTACGAGGCCAACAAAGCACGAACCCATAGAAAACAACGGAAATTGAGGGTTTTTAACCCCTTTTTCCAAACAAAACAGCCGGGCTTTCGCCCGGCTGCTGGATATTACGCTTCAACGACTTCAGTGTGCGACGAATTTCCCACCATCATCGACATTATCTGCCGGTGCCGGGGTAGCCTCCGGCTCAGTCCATTCGATTGGCTCTGGAACGCGAAGCAGAGCGTGTTGCAGCACCTCACTGACACGGCTGACTGGAATGATTTCCATGCCGCTCTTCACATTCTCCGGAATGTCCGCCAGATCCTTGGCGTTCTCTTCCGGTATCAGCACCTTCTTGATGCCACCGCGCAGAGCGGCGAGTAGCTTTTCTTTCAGCCCACCGATGGGAAGCACCCTACCCCGCAAGGTGATCTCACCGGTCATGGCAACGTCCTTCCGAACCGGAATACCCGTCAGCACGGAAACGATGGCTGTCACCATAGCTGTACCGGCTGAAGGACCATCCTTCGGAGTCGCGCCTTCAGGAACGTGAACGTGGATGTCACGCTTGTCGAAAAGCGGCGGTTCAATTCCGAAATCAAGCGCCCGGCTGCGAACGTAGGACGCCGCTGCCGAAATTGATTCCTTCATGACGTCGCGCAGATTTCCGGTGACCGTCATCCGGCCTTTACCCGGCATCATCACACCTTCCACCGTCAACAACTCGCCACCAACTTCCGTCCAGGCAAGACCGGTGACCACACCCACCTGATCCTCCCCCTCGGCCATGCCGTGGCGATAACGAGGCACACCGAGATAATCGTGAATGTTGTCCGGCGTAATTTTCACCGACTTCTTCTTGGTCCGCAATATCTCAGTGACCGCCTTGCGTCCAAGCTTCATCAGCTCGCGCTCAAGCGAACGAACACCTGCTTCGCGTGTGTAGGTCTGGATCACCGCGCGAATTGCGTCCTCAGAAATGCTGAACTCCTTCGGCTGCAATGCGTGATCGCGGATCACCTTCGGCAACAGGTGCCGCTTGGCGATTTCGACCTTTTCGTCCTCTGTGTAGCCTGCAATCCGAATGATCTCCATGCGGTCCATGAGCGGCGCAGGGATATTCAGAGTGTTCGCCGTCGTAACAAACATCACGCTCGAAAGGTCATATTCGACCTCAAGATAGTGATCCATGAAGGACGAATTCTGCTCCGGATCCAACACCTCAAGCAATGCGGATGAAGGGTCGCCACGGAAGTCCTGGCCCATCTTGTCGATTTCATCGAGCAAGAAGAGCGGATTGGACTTCTTCGCCTTTTTCATCGACTGGATGACCTTACCGGGCATCGAGCCAATGTAAGTCCGGCGGTGGCCGCGAATCTCGGCCTCGTCCCGAACGCCGCCAAGCGCCATGCGCACGAATTCACGGCCGGTTGCCTTGGCGATAGACTTGCCAAGCGAGGTTTTGCCAACACCGGGAGGACCGACCAGACACAGGATGGGGCCTTTAAGCTTACGCTGACGGCTTTGGACTGCAAGGTACTCAACAATGCGTTCCTTGACCTTATCCAGCCCGTAGTGGTCCGTGTCCAACACTTCCTCAGCGAATGCGAGGTCATGCTTGACCTTGGAGTTTTTGCCCCACGGAATGGACAACAGCCAATCCAGATAATTGCGCACAACCGTTGCCTCAGCAGACATTGGCGACATGCTGCGCAACTTTTTCAGTTCAGCGTCGGCCTTTTCGCGCGCTTCCTTGGAGAGTCGCGTCTTCTTGATACGTGCCTCGATTTCGGCCGCTTCGTCACGCCCGTCCTCGCCCTCGCCGAGCTCCTTCTGGATCGCCTTCATCTGCTCATTGAGGTAATACTCGCGCTGTGTCTTCTCCATCTGCCGCTTGACGCGGGAGCGGATACGCTTTTCCACCTGCAACACGGAGATTTCGGCCTCCATGTAGCCCATCGCCTTTTCCAGACGCTCCTTAACGGACAGCGTTGCAAGCATGTCCTGCTTTTCGCCAATCTTGACGGCAAGGTGAGAAGCAATGGTGTCAGCCAGCTTCGAATAATCCTCGATCTGACCCGCAGCACCAACGGCCTCCGGCGAAATCTTCTTGTTGAGCTTCACATAGTTCTCAAAGTCGGACACGACCGAGCGTGCGAGCGCTTCGATCTCGACTTCTTCCTCTTTGGGCTCATCCAGAACTTCTGCCTCGGCTTCGTGGAAGTCAGCGCGATCAAGGAATTTGGTTATGCGCGCGCGCACAGAACCCTCTACCAGCACCTTCACCGTGCCATCTGGCAGTTTCAGGAGCTGAAGGACGTTGGCGAGCGTGCCCACATCAAAAATGTAATCCGGCTCCGGATCGTCGTCTGCAGCGTTTTTCTGCGTTGCAAGCAGAATTTGCCGCTCCGATCCCATTGCCTCTTCAAGAGCCTTGATGGATTTTTCCCGGCCCACAAAAAGGGGCACGATCATATGCGGAAAAACCACGATGTCGCGCAGCGGCAGGACCGCAAACACACCGGGACCAGAAGGCGATATTGTCTTGCTCATGTCGAACCTTTCATACGACCGCACTTGGCCGGTCGCGATTCCCAATCATAGCGACATAGGTTCAATCCGCCTATCATTCTTTGGCTGAATGGTTGAGAAGCGCGGTAGAAGCCCAATGCCCTGTCAGGTTAATTGGAGGCCCAGCCGGCAAAGATCAAGAGCTTGGGCAGACGAATATATCTGCAAGGCGCTAAAATAATGCGGGCCACCGATTTAAAACGATGGCCCGACTTCGAATAAGCTAACCTTTTAAGCGTCAGGCGCTGCTCTTCTTCTCGCCCTGCTCCGAGTAGATATAAAGCGGACGGGCATTCCCCGACACTACCTCTTCCGAGATAACGACTTCGCGCACCCCTTCCAGAGCGGGAAGCTCGAACATCGTGTCCAGCAGGATTGCTTCCATGATGGAACGCAGTCCGCGAGCGCCGGTTTTGCGCTCGATCGCACGCCTTGCAATTGCCGACAGTGCATTCTCATGGAATGTCAGCTCGACATTCTCCATTTCGAACAGCCGTTGATACTGCTTGACCAACGCGTTCTTGGGCTCGGTCAAAATCTGGATCAGCGCCGCCTCATCGAGATCTTCAAGCGTTGCAAGAACCGGCAGACGGCCGACGAATTCCGGGATCAGACCGAATTTCAGCAAATCCTCGGGCTCGACCAGACGGAAAAGATCGCCCGTTCTGCGCTCTTCAGGTGAAGCAACCATCGCGCCAAAGCCAATCGACGTCTTGCGTCCCCGATCCGAGATGATGCGGTCGAGTCCAGCAAACGCGCCGCCGCAAATGAACAGGATGTTCGCCGTATCGACTTGGAGGAACTCCTGCTGCGGATGCTTGCGGCCACCCTGTGGCGGCACGGAAGCAACAGTCCCTTCCATGATCTTGAGAAGAGCCTGCTGCACACCTTCGCCCGAAACGTCGCGCGTAATCGAGGGATTGTCGGACTTGCGCGAAATCTTGTCGATCTCGTCAATATAAACAATGCCGCGCTGAGCCCGTTCGACATTATAATCCGCAGCCTGAAGCAGCTTCAGGATGATGTTCTCAACGTCCTCACCAACATAACCGGCTTCGGTCAGCGTCGTGGCATCAGCCATCGTGAATGGCACATCGATAATGCGCGCCAATGTCTGGGCCAAGAGCGTCTTGCCGCATCCCGTCGGGCCGATCAGCAGAATGTTCGACTTCGCCAATTCAACGTCGTTATTCTTGCCTGCATGGGCGAGGCGCTTGTAGTGGTTGTGGACTGCAACCGACAGAACGCGCTTGGCGTATCCCTGCCCGATCACGTAATCGTCCAGAACCTTCAAGATTTCCTGCGGAGAAGGGACACCCTCGCGGGACTTCACCATCGAGGTCTTGTTCTCCTCGCGGATGATATCCATGCAAAGCTCAACGCATTCATCACAGATGAACACGGTTGGTCCCGCAATCAGCTTGCGCACTTCGTGCTGGCTCTTGCCGCAGAATGAGCAATAGAGCGTATTCTTGGAATCGCCGCTGTTGCCTACCTTGCTCATTTCATACGTCCTTTCAGTACCGTTCCAGCTCTCACCAGAGCGCGGTCATCGATGGAGAATCCGGTCCATCCAAGAGCCGGCTTATATTGCAACGTCTTTCGTACGAAACACAATTCGAATGACGTGGCAATGATTCGCGATTGCCCTGACCGAGGCTACCCATGGGTAAATCAACAGAAGCTTAACGTAGGACGTCAAGGGCTCAGTTCAACATACACCAAGGATAGCCGCAGCCTCTCATGTGACGATATAGCCACCGCTGAGCAACCGCGCGATATCAACTTTTGTTGTCTGACCTAGTCATTTGGCCGCAGTCGGCGGCCATTTCGACTCAAGCGGATTTGGTTTCCATCGCCTCGCGGGTCGTTATCACCTTATCGATCAGACCGAACTCTAATGCTTCCTCGGAAGTCATGAAATGGTCACGATCAAGCGTGCGTTCAATCGTTTCATAGTCTTTGCCGGTGTGTTTGACATAGACCTCATTGAGACGACGCTTGAGCTTGATGATGTCCTGGGCATGGCGCTCGATGTCCGAAGCCTGCCCCTGGAAGCCGCCAGATGGCTGGTGAACCATGATGCGCGCGTTCGGCGTAGCGAAGCGCATGTCCTTATGGCCAGCGCACAGCAGCAGCGAACCCATGGAAGCCGCCTGTCCCACGCAAAGCGTTGAAACTGCGGGCCTGATAAACTGCATCGTGTCGTATATTGCCATTCCCGAAGTCACCACGCCGCCGGGCGAATTGATGTAGAGGCTGATTTCCTTTTTGGGATTTTCCGCCTCAAGGAAAAGCAGCTGGGCGCAAACCAGTGTTGCCATCCCGTCTTCGACCGGTCCGGTGATGAATATGATGCGCTCTTTGAGAAGGCGCGAGAAAATGTCATATGCCCGCTCGCCGCGGTTGGTCTGCTCGACCACCATAGGCACGAGATTCATGTAGGTTTCGATCGGGTCTCTCATGGAATTACCTTCTCAGCAATCTGCGCGGGGCGGCAGAATCGAAATCAGAACTATTGTGTGTAGATAGGACGGCGACTCGGCTGTGTGCAAGTGCGGCTCTTCTAACAAAGCAACCTGCCGCGCAACCATTTCAAAAAGTCGTTAATGTCTGCTCGCGGGAAAAACACAGATGCAAGAAGCGTTACCCTATTTCCAGTTCGACCATACCACCCGCAAGTTGCGGCTTGATCCTAATAATCCGCTATTCGTGCAAAACCCTTATGAAGCATATGCCTGGCTGCACGAGCGTGGTTCGGCATTTTTCTGGCAGGACTATGGATTCTGGTGCTTTGGCGGTTTTGATGATGTGAACCGTCTATTGCGCGACCGCAAACTGGGCCGCCAGAATCCGAAAGGCATTCCCGGCAGCCCCGAACTATCGGCGGGACGCGAGCACCTTATCGATTTCGACGCCGTAGAGGCGCACTCCATGCTGGAATTGGAGCCGCCAAGTCACACAAAGCTGCGCACTCTGGTCAATCGGGCGTTCGTTTCGCGTCAAGTCGAGCGCCTGCGTCCGCGCGCCGAAAGGCTTGCGCAAAACCTTATCGATCAATTTCCCGAAGGTCCCTTTGACTTGCTGAGCGCTTTCGCCGCGCCCCTGCCGATCACGATCATTGCAGAAATGCTGGGTGTGCCTGTGGAAATGGGACCGCAATTGCTGGACTGGTCACACAAGCAGGTCGCCATGTACATGCATGCGCGAACGCATGAAACGGAAGTCATCGCCAATCGTGCAGCCCGGGAATTCTCTGATTTTCTGCGATCATATGTGTCAGAACGACGTCGTGCGCCGGGCGATGATCTTTTGTCATTGTTGATCGCCGCACAGGAAGACGGGGAGCGTCTCACGGAAGATGAGCTCATTTCATCGGTGATTTTGCTTCTGAATGCCGGGCACGAAGCGACTGTTCATCAGACAGGCAATGCAGTTCGGGTGCTTCTCAATGAACGGGATTATAACGGGGCTGACTTGCCCTCACTTTTCCGCGACGCAAAAGCGACCGCAGCCACAGTGGAAGAATGTCTTCGCTTTGACGCCCCGCTACATATGTTCACACGTTACGTATATGAGGACACGGATTTCGGCCGAGGCATCCGTGTTCCCGCAGGTGGACAGATTGGCCTGTTGCTTGGCATGGCCAATCGGGACCCGAGCGCGTTTGATCAGCCCTCGGTCTTTTTGCCAGAACGTTCAGATCAGAAGAATGTCAGCTTTGGTGCCGGACTGCACTTTTGCATTGGTGCGCCATTGGCGCGCATAGAATTGCAAGCGTCACTCCAAGCCTTATTCACGCGCCTTCCTCACCTGAAACTGGCAGCGCCACCGCAATTCGGCGACACTTACCATTTTCACGGACTGCAAAAGCTCGTCGTCGCCGCTAGAGGCGAATGACATACTCTTTGCGAGTCGTTTCAATTACTTCCCAGGTTCCCTTGAAGCCGGGACGCAAGATGAAGCTGTCTCCTGCGACCACGCGGCGCGCTTCGCCGCGTTCGTCGGTTATGATCGAAACGCCAGACAGAATATGACAGAACTCCCATTCATCATATTCAATCCGCCATTTGCCGGGAGTTGATTCCCAAATTCCGGCATAGAGGCAATTTTCGGCCTCTTCCACATTCCACGTTGTGAATTGTGGATTGCCGGAAATCGTTCTGCCCTGCGCCGGTTCGCCGCGTTCTGCTTCACCAGATGTATCTACCGGCACATAGAGCGACATGCATCAGACCTTCGAAAGAGCCTGTTCGAGATCGGCAATGATGTCATTCACATCTTCAATACCAATCGACAGACGTACCGTGTCCGGACCTGCGCCGGCCGCAACCTTCTGGTCGTCGGAAAGCTGACGGTGGGTGGTTGATGCCGGATGAATAACAAGGGAGCGCGTGTCGCCAATATTGGCGAGGTGGGAGAAAAGCTCCAGCGATTCAACGAACTTCACGCCTGCATCGTAGCCGCCCTTGAGGCCGAAAGTGAACACGGCACCTGCGCCCTTTGGCGAGTAGCGCGTTTGCAGCGCGTGGTTTTTGTCCCCTTTCAGGCCTGGGTAGGAAACCCAGCTCACCTTGGGATGATCCGAGAGCCAGGCGGCCACTGTCAGCGCGTTGTCGCAATGCTTCTGCATCCGCAGCGGCAGCGTCTCCGCGCCCGTCAAGATCATAAATGCGTTGAACGGCGATATAGCGGGACCGAAATCACGAAGGCCGAGCACACGCACAGCTATCGCGAACGCGAAATTTCCGAACGTTTCGTGCAACACCAGACCTGCATATTCAGGACGCGGCTGCGAAAGCATGGGGTATTTGCCCGATTTCGACCAGTCAAATGTGCCGCCATCGATGATAACGCCGCCGATCGAATTGCCATGCCCGCCAATGAACTTGGTAAGCGAGTGCACAACAATATCTGCACCATGCTCAAATGGCCGTACGAGATAAGGCGTGGCGAGCGTGTTATCGACAATCAAAGGTATGCCATGCTTGTGCGCAACCTTGGCAATGGCCTCGATATCAACAAAAGTGCCGCCGGGATTCGCGAGGCTTTCGACGAAGATCGCTTTCGTCTTGTCGTCAATCTGCTGCTCAAAATTTGCCGGGTCTTCAGGATCGGCCCAGCGAACCTCCCAGCCGAAGTTTTTGAAAGCATGGCCAAACTGGTTGATTGAACCACCGTAAAGTCTTCTGGCTGCAACGAAATTTTCCCCGGGCGCCATGATGGTGTGGAAAACCAGCATTTGAGCCGCATGTCCGGAAGCAACCGCCAGTGCTGCCGTTCCACCTTCCAGAGCCGCCAGCCGCTCTTCCAATGCGGCCTGCGTGGGATTCATGATGCGGGTGTAGATGTTGCCGAACGCCTGCAGACCGAAAAGAGATGCAGCGTGATTTGTATCTTCGAAAACGTAAGATGCCGTCTGATAGATAGGTGTCACCCTCGCCCCGGTGGTCGGGTCCGGCTTTGCTCCGGCATGAACTGCGAGTGTGGAAAATCCGGGGTTACGTGACATGGCCCTCTCCTGAATTGCGTAACATGAAATTGGGCGCGACTTTGCGCATGAACCGCAGCAGTTGCAACGTCGGATATTCTCAAAACAGCATCATTTAGCCTGTATCGTCTCTAGTGATCGGCAAAAGACGCAATAATATTCTATCGAATGACCCGATGAGACGCGTCCAATGCCGCGCATCAGCTTAAACTGGGTTACAGCCCCAGACGCGCCAGTTCAATCAGAGGGCACCTGTCCATGACCACTTTGATGCCGGCGGCTTCAGCCTTCGCTGCCGCTGCATCGCTGCGAATGCCAAGCTGCATCCATATTACTTTAGGCAACGGATCCAGCTTCAGCACCTCGTCAACAATTGCCGGAGCCGCAGCAGAATCGCGAAAAATATCCACCATGTCGATTGGCGTCGGAATTGCGTCCAGCGACGCATAGGCCAGTTGCCCAAGGATCTCTTTACCCGCCTGTCCTGGATTGACCGGAATGACCTGATACCCCCTGCCGAGCAGGCGCTTTGCGACACCGAAACTGGGCCGAGCCTCATTTGGCGAGGCTCCAACCATGGCAATCGTTCGCACAGACCTTAAAATTTCGGCCAGATAATCATCGTCATACATATCATGATTCATGGTGTTTCAGTCCGGTAGCGAGATCGTTCCGTCAGCGTCGATTTTAAAATCTGGGTTGTGCGCCACTTCCCAGATATTTCCCTCCGGGTCCGCAAAATAGCCATACCAGCCTCCCCAAAATGCGCGACCAGCTGGTTTGACGATGCGTCCCCCGGCGCGTTCCGCCTGCATCAATGTCGCCTCAACCTCGAACTCGGTGCGCGTGTTATATGCAAGATAGATTCGGGAAGGACCATCGCCGAATATGATCCCCGCATCCTCCTGCGCGCTCACTTTGGGAAATAGCGAGAATATCGCTCCACCGATCTGGAAAAACGCAACGCCGTCGTTAATTCGATGGCGTTTGAACCCCATCGAGCGATAGAATCCCGCCATGAGATCCAGATCGTCCACGGCAATCGTGATGATAGATACGCGCGGCTCCATCACTCCTGGCTCCATTCAGGCTTTCGTTTGCCTATGAACGCCGCAATGCCTTCCTGCGCATCGCGCCCCATCATATTGTCAACCATGATCCCGGAAGCAAAATCGTATGCGTCGGCCAGGCTCATCCGAGATTGCGTATAGAAAGCGCGCTTTCCAAGCGCGAGCGCTGAAGGAGATTTGGAAACAATCGCTTGCGCGTATTTATTGACAACCTGAGTCAGATATTCCGAGGGGACAACCCTGTTGACCAATCCAAACTCACGGGCCGCCGAAGCATCAATCATCTCGCCCGTCAGCAGCATTTCCATGGCGTGTTTTGGTTTCAATCCACGCGCCAGCGCCACACCCGGCGTGGTGCAAAATAGTCCGACATCAATCCCGTTGACGCCAAAGGTCGCCTTGTCTGACGCAACCGCAAGATCGCAAGTTGCGACGAGTTGACACCCGGCCGCCGCAGCGATGCCATTTACCTCCGCTATGACCGGTCGCGGATGTGACACAATGCTTTGCATCATCTGCCCGCAAGCATCGAAAGTTTGCTTGAAGAACCCTTCGCCGCCATCGCCGTCCTTTCGGTGGGCCGTCATTTCCTTCAGGTCATGCCCGCCGGAAAAAACCTTGCCCTGAGCGGCAATAACCACCACCCGAACCGTCTTATCCTCAGCAGAGCGGCTCAACTCAGATTGTATTCGTGAAATCAATTCCATCGACAGCGCATTGGCCGGAGGATTGTTCAGCGTAAGACGCAAAACCCCTTCCGACTGCTCTACGATCAAGGGCGCAGCCTGATCGCTACGCGGCATTGCAAGAATATCGCCCATATTGCTCTCCGTAGCGTCAGGCAGAATCTGCATTGATCGCCTTGACTTCCAACCGATACGCGGTTCGTTTTCATTTGTATCTTACAGCAGCAAGGACGATCCATGCCAGCCCAACCAGATATCCAGCCGGTCATGTCCGTATCAGAAGTCAGCGATTTGCTGGATAGAGTGTTTCCCCAGTGGAACACGGACGGCGCGCTTGTGGTTACGGACATCCGTCCGGGAGGCTGCACGGTTCGCCTCAATGCAAGTGAAAAACACCTGCGCCCGGGAGGCACCGTGTCCGGGCCGTCGCTGTTCACACTGGCCGATATCGCAGGCTATGTCTGCGTTCTCTCACACGCTGGGCCGGAGGCGCTCGCAGTCACAACGAATCTAAACATCAATTTCATGCGCAAGGCGGAGGCAGGACCTGTCGATGGTCATTGTCGCATTTTGAAGCTTGGCCGAAGCCTTTTGGTGTTCGATATCGAAATGATTGCGGAAAAAACTGAACATTTGGTCGCACATGCGACAGGGACCTATTCCATTCCGCCTAAACGTTGATAGTAAAGCGCCATGGAAGGCATGACTCGATCAGAACTCGACAAAGTCGAGAGTAAAGATTTTGCACTGGGCGGACAGCCCATGCGACCGCGAGATGCGGCCACGCTCATATTGCTTGACCGAATAGGCAGTCAGACTCATGTGCTGATGGGTAAACGCCATCGGCGTCATGCGTTTATGCCCGGCAAGTTTGTTTTTCCCGGTGGGCGAACTGATCCTGCAGACAGTCGCATTGCGGTAGCAGAGGGGCTTCATCCAGCAGAAGAAGCAAAGCTAGTCGGCAACGGCTATCGCGCAAGTGCTGCCCGCGCCCGAGCAATTGCTCTTTCAGCCGTGCGCGAAACTTACGAAGAGGCCGGTTTGCTGATCGGCAAGCCCGGCGAATTCTCAACAACTCGCGAAGACTGGCAGGGTTTTGCCCAGCATAGCGTCAAGCCATCGCTGGAGACGCTCCGCTATGTCGCCCGCGCTATCACGCCGCCCGGCAGGGTAAGGCGGTTTGATACCCGCTTTCTGGCCGCCTGGAAGCGCGACGTTGCCGTTACGCTCCCGGACGGCGGTCCCACTGACGAATTGGAAGAGCTGGTCTGGATCCCGATTTCAGAAACTGCCGACATGGATTTGGCAGGCATCACGCGTACCGTTCTTCAAGAGCTGGACAAGCGGCTGCAAGCAGATCCGGACCTTTCACCCGGCGGTCAGGTTCCGTTCTATAGAATGCTGCATGGGCGTTTTACGCGCGTCATCGTTTAACGCCACCAGGGCAAATTCCCCTGAACGGTTGCGTCCTCGCGGCGCAGCCCAATGTCGCGAAGTTGCGATTCGGACAACTCAAGCAATGCTATCCGGCTCCGGCGTATTTCCAACCGACGCATAGTCCAGTTCCGCACCTGCCGGATTACCTTCGAGATGTAGCGTTGTTCAGGACGGTGACATGACGCCGCCCGAATTGTGTCAATTGCCATCCGGAAATCCCTTCCTGTGACTATTGTATCTATTGATATGAGTACATTCCTTCTAATTGACTCATTTTGTGTTGCAATATAGAGAATTGTCATGATGACAAATTGGCTTCCTGATCTTTCGGAAGGTGTTGGCCCGCTCTACCAGCGTCTGGCTGATCGGATTGAGTCGGACATTGATGCAGGGGCAATACCGGCCGGATCCAAGCTGCCGCCACAGCGTGATCTGGCCTATGATATCGGAACCACGGTGGGCACCGTTGGACGGGCCTACGCCCTTTTGCGAGAGCGAGGACTTGTTAGCGGCGAAGTGGGCCGAGGAACATATGTTTTAGCCGCATCGGAGAAGGCGAAGGCATTGACGAATGCCAATCCGCAGCAATCCGGCACACGGCCGCTGGATGCACCCGCTGGAAAATTGCGATTCGACACCACGGTGGCACCCGATGTCGGGCAAGGATCGATTATTGCCGGACTGCTGGCGGAAATTGCCCAGCGGCAGCCATTGGATGTCTCAAGCTACACGCACGCAACGCCAGACGATTGGTTCACCGCTGGAAGCGTCTGGCTTGAGCGTAACGGCTTTCGGCCGCAGCCCGATACAATTGTTCCAACACAGGGTACTCACGCCGGTGCAGTTGCATCAATTGTGGCACTGACAAATCCGGGCGACTATGTCGCTTTTGAACCTGTAACCTATTCACAGGTAGCGCGTAGCACAGCGCTCGCCGGTCGCCGGATTGCATTGGTAAACATGGACGATGAAGGTCTTGACCCAGACCATTTCGACCATGTCTGCGCCCAAAAACATCCGGCCATGATGTTTCTGATGCCCGCCGCCCATAATCCTACTTGCGTAAGAATGTCCGGGGAACGGCGTGAACGAATCGCTGAGCTGGCGCGCAAGCACAATGTGATTCTTATAGAAGATGATCTTTACGGGCGGCTGAGCGGTGACACTACGCCCCTGCTCGCAGAATATGCCCCCGAACGCACAATCGTCGCGTCCGGCTTGTCGAAGTCCGTTGCGGCAGGCGTGCGCGGCGGCTGGCTATCGTGCCCGCCCGCATACCGCCACCGCATCCGCGTGGCGCACAGACTGCTAAGTGGCGGCAGCCCTTTCATACTGCCTGCACTGGCCGCGCATCTGGTGCATTCAGGCGAGGCGCATGGAATTGAGGCGCGCAGCATTGCCGAGATCCGTAAACGTGTCGAACTGGTGCGCACTGCATTAGCGGGCCACTCTTTCAACAGTCAGGACAATCTTCCCTTCATCTGGCTTTCTCTGCCGGAAGCGTGGAATTCCGGGACTTTCAAGAACGCCGCATTTGAGCGCGGCATTCTGCTTGACGATGAGGACGAATTCAAAGCCGGTCGGTGCGAGCAAGTGTTTCATCGTGTGCGGCTTTCCATCTCACAACCTTCGGCGCAAGCTGACGTTAGCCGCGGGCTGGCGGCCATTCGGCAGCTGTTGGAAGAGGGTCGCGCGGGCTACGAGCGATTCGACTAAGGGTTTCTTCACGCCGCGCTTGCGGTCAGCTCTGGTTTCCAGCATTTCTTTGGACAGCTAAAGCGCATGGGGTCTGTCATGCATAAATCAGCTACTGAAATCGCCGATCGCTGGCTTCGTAGAAGTACCGATAATCTGAGCGAGGCTGAACACCGGGTGCTGCAAAGCACTCTTGATCGTCACACAATCTCGACAGACCCAGGAAAAAGGTACGCCGAGAAAACCAAAACCGGCGAACGTGTTGCGGATGCAATCGCGCGCGTTGGCGGCTCCTGGACCTTCATTTTGAGCTTTATCTTGTTCCTCATTATCTGGACCGCGATGAATGCATGGTTCTTGGGACAAGAACGATTCGATCCCTACCCGTTTGTGTTTCTCAATCTGGTTCTCTCAATGATCGCGGCCTTGCAGGCACCCGTCATCATGATGTCACAAAACCGACAGGCGGAGCGAGATCGACTTGACGCGGCCCATGACTATGAAGTCAATCTCAAAGCGGAGATCGAGATCATGGCACTCCACGCCAAGGTTGAAGATTTGCGCAGTCAGGAGATCGCGCTGCTATGCCGTCAAATTTCCGAACTGACGGAATTGGTACAGAAGGAAATTGAAAGGCGCGGTCCCGGACTTGATGGAGACACTGAGAACCCTCGTTGAGCACTATGGACTAGCCGCGATCTTTTTAGGTTGCCTCGCGGAGGGTGAAAGCTTTGCAATCCTCGGAGGATTTCTTGCACATCAGGCAATTCTCTCAGCCGAGGGCGTGCTGATCGCCACCTTTCTTGGGTCCTTCCTCGGTGATTGCCTGTTCTTTCTGGCTGGTCGTCATTACGCTGACCATCCAATTGTCGTTCGCTTGAGACACAAACGGGGGTTCAGCCACGCCTACAGGCTGGTCAACAGCTATCCCAACCTGTTCGTGCTCGGAAATCGATTCGTCTATGGCCTGCGTCTGGTAGGGGGTGTTGCAGCGGGAATGGCGCACATTCCGCTGCCGAGATTCCTGGTTCTTAACGCACTGTCGTCCGTCCTTTGGTCGGCAGTGTTTGTAGGACTCGGCTATTTCTTTGGATTGGGAGCCGAAACACTCATAGGTGATACGTTGCGCACTCACCATCGTCTGCTGATTGGCATCGCAATAGGCCTCGGAGCTGCGATTATTGCGGGCTATGCGGCGCACCGGGTAGCCCGCAAAGAACCGCGCGAACCAGACTAGAAGCGCTCGATAATGGCCAAAAGCCAAACGCCAGCGACTAGAACAATCGCGATCAGAACGGCCAAAGAACCACAATCTTTGGCGATCTGGATCTGGCGGTGAAATTCAAGACTTACCGCGTCACACGCCGCTTCGATTGCCGTGTTCAGCACCTCGACCAGCATCAATACCAGAATCGAGCCAACCAGAACGAACCACATCGTCCAGGTTTCGGCCAGGAACCAGGCCAACGGCAGTGCGGCAACGAGCAGAAACAGCTCCTGTTGAAACGCCTTCTCATGGCCTGCCAACCAGGAAAAGGCGCGAACGGAATTGTGCCAGGCTTTGATGAGTCGTTCCATGCGCTATTGCTTCGATTGAACCCTGCTGCCTACTCCACAGTAACCGATTTGGCCAGATTTCGCGGCTGGTCCACGTCGGTTCCCATGAAAACTGCGGTGTAATAGGCAAGCATCTGGATTGGCAGTGCGTACAGAATAGGTGCAGCGATTTCAGGAACCTGAGGCAGCACGATTGTATCCAGGGTTTCGATTGTCGACTTCTCCGCGCCCTTCTCATCGGTAATGAGAATTATCTTTCCACCACGCGCGGCGACTTCCTGCATATTCGACACGGTTTTATCAAAGATTCGGTCATATGGCGCGATCACGATAACGGGCATGTTTTCATCGATCAGCGCAATCGGACCATGCTTCAACTCACCAGCCGCATATCCCTCGGCATGTATGTAGGAAATTTCCTTGAGCTTTAGCGCTCCCTCCAGCGCCAGCGGATAGTTTGTGTCCCGGCCCAGATAGAGCACATGCTTATAGTGCGCGAGTTCGCGCGCGACCTTTTCGATCTGCCGATCCAGCCGCAGCACCTGATTGGCAAGGCGCGGCGCTTCTGCCAGTTCGCGGACAAGCTTCCGTTCCTCTTCTTCATTCACCATTCCGCGCGCTGCAGCAGCACGGATTGCCAGCGAGGCCAGCACTGCGAGCTGGCAGGTGAACGCTTTTGTTGAGGCGACGCCGATCTCTGGCCCGGCAAGGGTCGGCAACGTCACATCGGACTCGCGCGCAATCGTCGAGCCACGCACATTAACGACGGCGCCAATCGGCACCCCCTCACTTCGGCAGTACCTGAGTGAAGCCAGGGTATCGGCAGTTTCACCCGACTGCGAAATGAACAACGCCGCGCTTTTCTTCGCCAGCGGCATTTCCCGGTAACGGAATTCCGAGGCTATATCGATGTCCACCGGCAGGCGCGCGAAGCGTTCAAACCAGTATTTCCCTATCAGCCCGGATAGATACGCCGTCCCGCAGGCCGAAATGGCGATCCGGTCGAGCTCTGCGAAGTCAAAAGGCAATTCCAGCGGTTTGGTTCGGCCTGTCGTAAAGTCGATATAGTGCGCCAGCGTGTGCGAAATTACCTCCGGCTGCTCATGGATTTCCTTTTCCATGAAGTGCCGATGATTGCCCTTGTCTACAAGGTAGCTGCTGCCAACGGAGCGCTGGCGTTCACGCTGTACCGGCTTGCCCGCCATATCGAAGATTTCGACCTTATCGCGTTGAACCACGGCCCAATCGCCATCTTCAAGATAGGTGATGGAGTTTGTAAACGGTGCGAGCGCGATCGCATCCGAACCCAGAAACATCTCGCCTTCCCCGTGCCCGACTGCGAGAGGTGGGCCGTTGCGCGCGCCAACGATCATGTTTTCATCGTTCTGAAACATGATTGCGAGCGCAAACGCACCTTCGAGGCGCTTCAAAGCATTGTGCGCCGCTTCAGCAGGCGGCAGACCCTTGGCCAATTCGCGGCTTACCAAATGCGCGACAACTTCAGTGTCGGTCTGTGATTTGAAATTGTAACCGTCCTTTTTCAGTTCGTCGCGCAGCTCGGCGAAGTTTTCAATAATGCCGTTGTGCACAATCGCAACGCCATTGGAAAAATGCGGATGCGCGTTGGTTTCGTTGGGGACACCATGTGTTGCCCACCGCGTGTGCCCGATGCCAATTGTCCCGCCCAGCGGCTCCTCGCCCAGTCGCTTTTCGAGGTTTATGAGCTTGCCCTCGGCACGGCGACGACCCAATGCTCCTGCATCAATCGTCGCCACACCTGCCGAATCGTACCCGCGATATTCCAGGCGCTTGAGTGCATCCACGATCAGCGGCGCTACCGGTGTCTGGCCGACAATTGCAACAATTCCACACATACATTTGCCTCTATGATGGCGTTCGTCGCGCGACTATCTACGAAGCGCATCGATTGCTGAAAAATCAATTTGCATGACGGTTCATGTCACATAGCCAATCTGGCGTATGCACACATGCACGGGGTTATTTTTTTGCGGCCTTGGCAAACCGCTCTCTAAGCTCGCGCGCTTTTCCCGAAAGGTTCCGCTGGCGCGCGCGGCCGAACGCCAGTGCATCCGCTTCGACATCCTCTGTCAGCACGCTGCCGGATGCCACATAGGCTCCATCACCGATGTTGATCGGCGCGACCAGCGAGGTGTTCGAGCCAATAAAAGCCCCCTTGCCGATATTGGTGACAAATTTGGAATAGCCGTCGTAGTTGCAGGTAATTGTTCCAGCGCCAATATTCGCGCCAGCACCGATATTGGCGTCACCGATATAGGTCAGGTGATTTACCTTCGCACCCTCTTCAACCACGGCTTTCTTTATCTCAACGAAGTTGCCGACCTTCGCCTTCTCACGCAATTCCGCGCCGGGACGCAGCCGCGCATAGGGGCCGATATCGGAACCGGAAGCCACCGTCGCGCCCTCGAGATGCGAGAATGCATGGATCGTCACGTTCGCAGCAATCTTTACCCCCGGCCCAAAATAGACATTCGGTTCGATCAAGGTGTCCTGCCCAATCTCCGTGTCGGCTGAAAAATACACGCTTTGCGGGTCAATCATGGTAACGCCCGAAAGCATGATCTCGCGGCGCTTTCGCTGCTGCCACAGATTTTCGGCTTCAGCGAGCTCAATCCGGCTGTTGACGCCAAGCACACTTTCGAAGCTTGCCTCAATGGCCGTTACCCGCAACCCAGCCAAGTTTGCCAATTCAACGATGTCGGTCAGATAATATTCGCCCTTAGCGTTCTTGTTATCGACCTTTTCCAGCAGACTTAGCGCCTGCCGCCCGTCAATCGCCATCAATCCGCCATTGCAGAAATTGATTGCGCGTTCAGCGGGGGTGCATTCCTTGTCCTCGCGAATTGCGATCAGCGCCCCGCCTTTTTCGATCAGGCGGCCGTAGCCTGCCGGGTTCTCCGTGCGAAAACCCACGACAACCACAGCATTGCCTTCAGCCAGCTTTTTGCGCGCATCGACCAGAACCGATGCCTCAAGTAGCGGTGTATCTCCAAAAAGGATCAATAGATCGTCGTAGCCGCGCGCAATTGCTTCGCGTGCGGCGAGAACGGCGTCGGCAGTGCCCAGACGACGCTCCTGCGCATAGCTCGCAGATCCTGGAGCGAATCCGGAAATTGCCTTGGTAACAGCCTCCGCACCATGCCCCACCACGAACGCCAGATCGCCAGCGCCAGCCGCCTTAGCAGCGCCAGCGACGTGTGCCAGCATCGAACGGCCAGCAACCTTGTGCAGCACTTTCGGCACAGCGCTTTTCATGCGTGTGCCTTCGCCTGCGGCAAGAATGATGGAAAGGCAGCTTCTTTCAGTCATTGAAATTCGAACCCAAGGCTTAACCCAGACTTTGTAGCACCGGGAATGTTTCCAGCAGCCAATATGCGGATGCCTGCATCCCGCCCGTCAAAAACAGAATGCCGGCGACAACGAGCAAGCCGCCGATGATCTTCTCGATGCGACCCAGATGCACACGGAAGCGCGATAAAAATCGCATAAAGGCACCCGAAAATAACGCCGCTATTATAAACGGTATACCCAGGCCAAGTGAATAAACTGCCAACAACAGCGCGCCATCGGCAACCGTTCCCCTTCCCCCGGCCAAAGTAAGGATAGGTCCGAGCACAGGCCCGATGCAGGGCGTCCAGCCAAAGGCGAACGCCAACCCCATCAAATATGCACCAACCGCAGTCGCGGGTTTCGCGTTGGACTGGAATCGCGCTTCGCGGGACAGCATTGGAATGCGCAAAAGCCCCAAAAAATTAAGGCCCATCAAAATAATGAGAACGCCCGCAACAACGGCCAACGGTTCCTGCCAGGCCCGAAGGAACTGACCTATCGTCGTGGCACCAGCGCCAAGGGCCACAAATACCGTGGTGAATCCCAGAACGAACGCAACGGCTGCACCCAGCAGCGCCGCGCGCGCACGATTGGCATCAGCTTTCCCGTCTCCGCGAAAATCTTCGACCGAAACGCCTGCCATGTAGCATAGGTATGGCGGCACGAGCGGCAAAACGCAGGGCGACAAAAAAGAGAGCGCACCCGCGCCCAGAGCTGTGGCATATCCAACGTCAATAGCCATCGTTCAAGCGATTCCTGTCATATGGCTGGGCTATAAACGCACTCATGGGCCTCTGCCAATCACCAAAGCGTTGCCTGAAGGTCTTGTATTGGGCAAAACGGATAAGGAGGCGAACAGCTTCTTTTATATAAGTCGAATCACATATAAGAAATATGTGGTCAAGAAATCGAAAATAGTTCTAGTAAAAAAATCTATGAATATCTGGTATCTGAACCACTATGCCGCGGTTCCCGGCTATGGAAAATTTCTGCGCTCTCAGCACCTCGCGGCTCGCTGGCAGCAAGCGGGCCACCGATGCACAGTATTTCCAGCCCGGTATCATCATCTTCTGAACGCTCCACTGTCGGAGAGAGCATGTATTGATGGTGTGGAATATCAACCCTTGCCTGCGCGCGAGTATAGCGGAAATGGCTTTCAGCGCCTCCTGAATATTATTGATTATTGTCGCGCTATACCTTCACTAAAGCACCGCAGCGATGAATTTGGCGCGCCACAAGCGATCATACTCTCTTCCGCTCCTCCAATGGGCATATTTGCTACTCATCGACTGGCGCGGCATTTCAATGCTAAACTTGTGTTTGAAATTCGTGATTTGTGGCCCCTGTCCATCACCGAAATCGCCGGCAAAAGCCGGTTGCATCCCTTGACTGCGATTAGTGAGATTAGCGAACGCTACGGTTACAAGCACGCTAACCTGTGCGCTTCGCTTTTGGGAAACGCCGAAGATTTCATGCGCCAGCACGGCTTGCGAGGCTCGTTCGTATACGTTCCGAACGGCTATGAGCCGCAATCAGTGAAAGAACCTGCGTCGCCACTAGGGAAGACCGTTTATCAGCGCATCAGGCAATGGCAGCAGGAAGGCAGAAAAGTCATCATACATCCGGGCGCTCAAGGCATTCCGAATGCACTGGATGTACTCATTAACGCCTGCCGCAAGCTTTCCTGCACAGATGTTGATTCAAAATTTGCCGTTGTTCTTCTTGGCGAAGGCACCGAAACTTCGAACTTGAAGGAATTGGCGAAAGACCTTCCCAATATTGCGTTTTTCCCAAGCATCCCAAAAGAAGAGGCGTTCTATGTCACGGCTGCCTGCGATATTGGCTATAGTGGCGCGCGCGACCATCGCAAAGTCTATCAATACGGCATCAGCTTCAACAAAATCGTTGATTTTATGGGAGCCGGTCTACCGGTAATCGTGCCGTTTTTTACAAGAGGCGACCCTGTTTCGCTTTCAGGATGCGGGGTTGTGACCGATAGCGACGCGCCCGAAGATGTCGCCCGAGCTATTACGCGAATGGTTGGGTATTCTGATCAGGAGCGCCAGGAAATTGGGCGCAAGGGCAAACAATATGCAGACACCCAACTGTCCTATGCATCCATAGCTGAGCGATATATTCGGGCAATCGAAGACGCCGTTTAGGTAGAAAGCATAACCCCGGCGACAATGGCGACCATTCCGAATAACTGGCGCGGAGACACAACCTCTCCAAGAAAACACCAGGAAAGCGCATAAACGAATGGAAAGGTCAGGGCGGAAAATGCGATAGCGCGGCTAACTTCCAGATAGGATAAAAGGTATAGCCAACCCAAAGCTGACGCCACGAGAATCATAAGTGCAGCGGTGCCCAGTGCAAGCGTTCCGGAATTGTAAAACGACTCGTAAGAACCAAGCCGCATCCCGATGCCCTTCAAACTGATGAGCCCTAGTGAAACCAACATCACTACAAGCACAGGCAACAGATACGATCTGACCATTGGCGAAATTGCCTCAATGAACACGATTGTTCATCGTTTACGTCTTTTATTCAGACAAGTCTAATATAATTCAATCAGAAACCCCGTCGCTTTAACGGCTTGCGTATCAAGGTCCACAGCTTTGGTCAGAAAAGCGTGCCGGACATGAGATTTTCCGGTTGACCGCGCAAGGTACGGTCCCTATGTTCCGCCCACTTTCTGGGGCCGGTAGCTCAGCGGTAGAGCACGTGACTTTTAATCATGTGGTCGAGGGTTCGATTCCCTCCCGGCTCACCAATTAAAACAAAAACTTAGCTCGTATCTGGATAGTCCCTCTCACCTCCTAGGTAACACCATAGGTAACAGAATCTTGTTCCTATGGTTTCACGGCCAAAGGAGACAGACATGGACATTCATACTGAAACGCTGAGCAAGGCAGAGCACGCCGACCCCAGCCTTGACGACATCCACAATGATATTTGGAAACTCTATCACCTGCTTGACGTTCTCAATGACGCAGCGCTTGAAACGCCATGCTGCTAGGAAGGGAAGTCTGATGCTCGGCTGGAACGTGATTCGGCCCTTGCCCGCCTCGCCCGCGATCAAGCGGCTTCGGTAGGCTGGTATATTGATGAGAATTACGTCGCCATTCTCGGCAGAGACAAGTAGGTGGCGCTATGAGCACTGTAGATATCGCGGCAATAGCGGCCGACGGCAACACGCCACCCAGCCTCTTAGACGCGGTTTCTCAGCTTGGCAGGATCGATTCACTCGTTGAAGCGATCTGGATGGCTGCATCTGATTTGGGCGACATTCGAAAAACAGACGCCCTACAGAACGTCGCTGAGGTCATTCACGGAGACAGACGACATTAAAGGGTCACTGCTGGCAATCCATCAGGGAGGCCAACAAGGATACCCGGTGAGAACATGAGCCCGTCTTACAATGTGTTCGAACTATCTTCTCTATTCAGTGTTTGCGCCCTGGCGTTGAGTGCAAGCGACGAACGGGCAGACAACATTGCTGATCGGTTACGACAGGAGATCAAGCACACGTTGGAGCTAGGCGCACGGCTTGCCGGAACTGCCGGTATTGAGGTCAGTATTGTGGGCGCCATGACGCAAAAGAAGTAAAAGGAGTGCATCGCGAACCCGGTTGCAGATCCAGAACAGCAAGGTCTTGCAGACCTCATTGCAGCATATCGCCGAGCAATGGACAAATACACGCGTACTTCTGATTGC
>JAHBYV010000022.1 GCA_019635795.1 Rhizobiaceae bacterium | reverse complement strand
GGACTGATGGCTAGTACCTTCCGGTATAGAGAGGTGATGAGGGGATCAATCCGACCATCCCAGTTAACTTAATGACATAAGTCCAGCATCTACTTAATGCCGCCGACCCGATGTCCTGCCCTTTTGCTATCCATTGCGCACGCCATTTTAGCCTACTCCAGCTACACGGGTCTTATGTCTAGCATGTTGGCGGCACGAGGTGGCGACATAAGCCTAGCAACAGGTGGCGAAGTGAGGAATGGGATGGGCGAGCGAAGCAGTCTAAGGGAATGTGAATCTAGAGCCGATACCCGGATTGCCAAAAAAGGGTCTCACATGCGAACAATCCAGTGATACGTGACAATAGGCGCGTATCCCCTCTACTCGTCCCATGGTTTCCCCATAGAAACGCATAAAGACCCTGCCTTTTTGCAACATGACGGGGGCTACGGCTGGGGGTGATGATGGCTTTGCCGAACTTCCCAGCGCAAAAGCAGTCTCATATGGGCGAGCCCTAATGTGTCTCCCTCGAGCGTTAAGCATCCTTCGGGACTATGTGGCCTTGGCGAATTGCGGCAGCATTGTGTCGCTGATGAGGGAAGGGATCAGTGGCCGAACTCAATCAACCTGACGCCAAGATGCAGTCCACCCAGCCTTAAGTCGCCACTAGAAGGCACAGTGTCTCGCCTCGACTTGACGCGTTTTCATCCAGCCTCAATTAAATGGTGGGATTCATCCTCCCCTCATGTCGGTCAACTCCTTGTCTATACCTATGAGCTCAGGATAGTGAGGGAACACTTCATCCCCGCGCCTAGTCAACTGCTTGACCACCAAATCTCCACTGCCAGTATCTGAGAGTCAGTCTCTACCCATATCGAGTAGCTTGAGCTTGGTTAGCAAGCACTGTTCCTCATTCGGCTGATCTTCTCCGACTTGATGATCTCTCATAACGCGAACTGTTTTAACGCCAGCCAATCGTTTCTGATCGTCATTCTCGTCGTCGTATCCCATTGCCTTAACTTGTCGGACCAAGGGCATAGTTTGTTCAAGTGTGAGATATCCTGTCAGTTCGCCACATGCGTGATAGTAACCACCAACTAGGGCCTTCAGTTCAATGCCCGCCATAGCATCGGCCTTTGCGTCGTCCGCCAATGCATCGTTTTGAATTTCAAAGCCAACCGCTGCCAATGCAGCCATAGCTGCTAATAAAAGCGAAGATCGCTTGTAGAGTTTCATCGGGGTATCCTTAATGACACATATCAACAAACAGATAATTCCAGCATTGCGCATGACCGCATATACCAATCACTGCCATTCCGGGCTAAGCGGATATACCAGCAAGCGCCATTGCTGCGTTCATCAGCATTTAAGGTGTTCCAGACCTTGGTGGTGCCGGGGCGCACGGCTTCTGCACCGTAATCGTAAGCTTCGTTAGGTCGTTTGTCGCAGAAGCGGACAAGCGAACACTGCTGCATCTCTTCTTCTTGGCGCATTGACATATCACGATTGTCCTCTAGCCGGTTGCTCGTGGTCTGAACGCAGTTGTTTGGCGTCCGGTAGCAACCCTCCCTGTCCGCTTCTTGCGACATAGAGGGCGCGGAAGTGGCAAGCAACGAATCGCAAGAGAATATGCTTGATGCTGACCTCATAAAAACTCGGTGGTAACGCGCAGCGCTGAGATTGTGACATACGAGCACTTCAACTAAAGATCTTCACCCGAATGGGTGACTATCGGATCGTCAAAAAGCATCTGCCGCGCGAGCCCTCCAATTCACGTGAGAGCAGGCGGGCTTCCCCCTCCCGCCCTCCTCATGGGCTCCCTAAGGGAAGACACAATGGCCCAGCCCATGAAGGTAGGCGGCGGCGAATTACCGGCTGGGGGTGATGATGGCTTTGTCGAACTTCCCAGCGCAAGGCTCCATATAGGTATCGACAACGAACCTTGTGAATATAGCTCCGATACCCGGATTGCCAAGAATGGGTCTCTCACGCGAACCATCCAGTGATACGTGACAATAGGCGCGTATCCCCCTCTGCTCGCCCCATGGTTTCCCTAAGAAAAGCATGGAGACCCTGCCTCCGTTGCAACATAACGGGGGCTACCGGCTGGGGGTGATGTTGGCTTTGCCGAACTTCCCAGTGCAAGAGCAGTCTCATATGGGCAAGCCCTAGTGATCCCCTTCAAGCGTATCCTTTTTAGTGTCACATGGATGGGTATTGACATTTTTGATACGATAGTATCACTATATCTTTTGATGCTATTGATACTTTGAGGGAGACGCCATCGTGATCGACACTACCAAGCCAAGCGGCCATATCGTTGGATATGCCCGCACCTCCACGACAGACCAGAAGGCAGGACTAGATGCCCAGCTTAGGGATTTGAACGCGGCGGGATGCACAAAGCTGTTCCATGAAGAACTATCCGCCGTCGCCACCAAGCGGCCCGAACTGGAAAGGGCGCTGGACTATTTGCGTGAAGGCGACATCTTGATTGTCACCAAGCCCGACCGCCTTGCCCGCTCCACGGCAGACCTCTTGTCTATCTCCAAGGTGCTGGACACCAAGGGGGTGACGCTACGTATCCTTTCGATGAATGTTGATACCTCCACACCGACAGGCAAGCTTATGCTGACATTGCTGGGCGGGATTGCCGAATTTGAACGCGACCTCATGCTTGAGCGCCAAAGGGAAGGCATCGCCAAAGCCAAGCAGGAAGGCAAATACAAGGGCAGGAAGGCGACAGCCCGCGCCAAGGCCCATGATGTGATTCACCTCAAGGGCGAAGGTATGACAGCGGACGCTATCGCCGCCAGGCTGGGCATTGGCAGGGCAAGCGTGTTCCGCATCTTGAGGGATGCCGCTTAGATTTTCCCTTCACCGTTCAACCTTGTGAATTGCGGCAGCATTGTGCCGTCTTTGAGTGATAGGATCAGTGACCGAACTCAATCGCCTACCGCCAAGACGCATCCCGCCCAGCCTGAAGTCACCACTAGAGGGCCTGCCCAGCAGGAAGGAATCGAGTCTTGCCTTGGCGTGTCTCCATCTGGCGTAGCGGAGATGATGGGGCAATTCTCCTCTCCGTTGTGTTGCCTCTAGGATGACTCACAGCGCCTCATAAAAGCCCGCACACCGGCATCACGCGAATGCCGCGCATTTTCCAGCACGACCGGCTTGACCGCGCCCTACGCCCTTCTATGAGTCAATGCAGGGCGATAGCCCCAAACGGAAGGGCGACCAGCCCGACCAAATCAAATCAGACCGAGCCGACTAGGCGAGCATCTGCAAAAGTGAATAAGGCGACTTCAGCCGCAGTAGATCGCGGAATCACATATTCCACTCACATCCACATGCTACGCATTTTCGGCACTTTACCCATCCGCACCGCCTACAACGTGAGTCTAAGGAACTATCCACGTCCGTTTCACATCTGAAACAGTGATTTACGTAACGCCGCTCATCACTAATGGCGGCAAGCCAAGCAGGTTTATCGACATCATTCCAGTGATTGTATTTGCTAAGCGCCCTAGATGCTCCGACATTGCCTAACGGCTTCGCCCTTTCGCTTATAGCCTTCCTCTCAAAGCGCCTAGGCCGCCCAACTGCATCGTCCCAAAGATAGAAATGCGCCCCATCTGGATATGGCAGTTGCGTATCAAACACTAATATCAAACCATCGAACAAAACAGGTATCGCGGCCATGCATCGTCTCTATTGCAACCGAACCCGGAGACTATATCTTTTACACTGAAAAGCGCTCCTACGCATCGGCTTTAGCCATCGAGATGACACACTCGTAGAGTTTGCATTCAGTGCCTGAGAATCTTTAGGACCTAGGTTCATATTTGACAGCGAAGTATCAGCCCCCGGCAACCGCCATGAGTGCATCACGGCTGAACGAGCGCCTCTCCTATTGACTTGCAAGCTACTTCACGTGTCGCCGCCTGATCCACCATAAACTTTACCCGTCTCCGGTATGCCGCTGATTGCTCATCTCCGAGCGACTTCATCTTTTTCAGAGCTTCCCAATATTCCTCCATAGGGATCATGTCGCCGCAATTTATCCCAGCCCATGCTACAAAGGCAGTGATAAGATTGCGTTCATCTTCCGAAACCTCTGCTCGGGCAGGAAGAACCAGAAGCAGAGTTGTGAGGGCGAGCAATCTAGCGATCGAACTCATAATCAATACCTTTCTGCTTTATGGTCGCCAACCCGTCTTCTTTACATCGAAGCGGGGTAACTTGTTTATCTCAGAATCAAGAACACTTGGAGGCCATTCACCATATCCCTCCCGAGCATCCGTTGAGGAGCGGCTTCCGAGCATGAAGTCTCGCGCCTCCTTGTCCATCTTGCCACGGCTTCTTGTGGTGAACAGGTGGCGGAATGCATGAAGTGGATGCCCCAAAGGAGCCTCCATGGCCAGCTCTTCAGTGATCCAATTGGCCACCCTCGTAGCTGCATCAGTGGCCCTATGCTTCTTTTTGATTGCCCTGAGGTCCGTTCCGTCAGGATATGCTGCATAGAATAGTGGACCTTGCCCCACCTCCCGGATGAAATTCAGAAGACCGAGCTCAATGAGGTGCCTGTGGACACCTACTGCCCATGCCTTGCCGCTCTTGGTGCTGCCATCCAGTGGAGAGATGAGAAGGTAAGGGATGCCATCTTTCTCCAGAAGGTGCCGTCCTTGGAATTGAGCTACCTCAACCGCCCTCAGGCCAGTATAGGCCAATATCCACGGCATCCAGAAAACTGCCCGCTTGTGCGGCTCAGAGAGGGCTTTTGAGGAACCGCCAAAGGTCGCTTTGAGTATCTGGACCGCTTCCTGCTCTGTCCATCCCTTGGACCTCTCAGGGTCTTTCCTCGGGCGATTGTCGGCGATGCCGGAAGCAGCATTGAAGGGGAGATCAAATTCTCTGACTCCATGTGCTAGCGCCGAACGGACGGCTGACAGATATTTATCTGTTATGGTCTTGGACGTAAGGCCCGTCTCCTCAATGAGTTTATCACGCCACCGCCGTACGTCATCCTTAGTAACCTTGCGAGCGTCGTCATGGCCGAGGAACTCAGCGAACTTCTTGAGGTATGCCCGATTGTCGCTAACAGTCTTCGCGCGGATGCTTGTTGTCTTGGCCTTGTGGTCTAGTAGGAAATCCAGTGGCAGCCCGCCAGAGGTCCCCGCTAATGCTGATGATGATTTGTCCGACAACTTGAAAGTCGGTAAACCGCTAACCCAAGATGGCTCCCTATAGTCTCCCTCAACGTACCTCTCTAGGCTCGCCCATGCCTTCCGACGAAAGTCCGCTATCGCCGTTCCTAGCGCCTTGCGGCTGGATTTGGTGACAGTCAGTCGGCGCTCCTCAGTGAGTCTGCTCGCTCTTTGCCATCCAAACACTGTCCGGTAGTCGACAAGCATGGAAGCAACAGCTTCGACCAGAACACGGCGTGGCCCTTGCGGCTCAGCAGCAAGTAGCTCCGCGATGCGTCCCAGAAGCTCCGTTATTGAGAGACCCTGAAGTTCGTTGCCTAGCTCAAATACCGCCTGCCCTTCCCGAAGCGACCGTCGGACGTAGTGCGCGTGGACGTTTGCCAACGTGGCAGCAAGAAGCTTACTAGGCACAGGGGCCATTTGAGGATTGTCGCCATAGTTCTGAAGGTATTCAGCAGCGTCAACACCGGCCAACGCCACGATATTCTTATGGCTCAACTCCTTAGGGCCGTCCCGTAGCAGCGTCCTCCAGCGCTCCCATTCGGTCTCAATCTTGGAGGCGATCTCCAGATATCGGCGTTGCGCTGGTTTCCTATCCTTTGTCTCCAGCGACCGTTGCACTTCACGCGTCACCTTGATGCCGAACTCCGCAAGTCGATCCCTTGCAGCAAAAATATCGGGAGGAGTGGCCTTTCGATAATAGAGGATGCCCGTTTTCGGATTCGGCCATGGCCCTGCCATTATCCACCTATGCCGTGCTCTGAGTCGTGACATTCTTTGTAGCTCCGCTTTTGACGGATGTCACTGAAATCACTAAATTATTGGAGCTAAAGGCTATTTTCCTTGAGGAAAATGGTGCTGCAAGAGAGGATTGAACTCTCGACCTCTCCCTTACCAAGGGAGTGCTCTACCACTGAGCTACTGCAGCGCGCGAGGCGGCTTTTCCTGTATTTCAGCGCGTTCGTCAACAGCGTAAAGCACAGTTTCTTGAACTTTGGGCCGGATCGCCACATGAAGTTTGCGGCTTGCCGGTCAAGGTTGCAATGGGTTTCGCGCTAGAATTGCAAGATCAGCGACGCAAACCGCAAAATTGCCATTGTCTGGAGCTCTTCACGAAACACAGGTCGGGAGTAAATTGAACGCATGTCCGGGGAAAAGAAAAGCAATGCCGGTCCAAAGGCCAAAAATGCGCGACTTGCAGCGGAATTGCGCGCCAATCTTCTCAAGCGCAAAAATCAGGCACGCCAGCGAAAGGCCGCCCCCAAGGAAGCAGATGTTGTTGCCAGCAAAGATTGATTCCAGCGCTTTGCCAGAGTCTTGCTGCATTTCTTGAACCGGCGCACACAATGCGATAGACGGGCGCTCCACCATTTCCCGTCAGCGCGACAGAAAGACACTTCATGGACCGAATCAGAATCGTTGGGGGAAATGAACTGCGTGGAAGCATTCCGATTTCCGGTGCCAAGAACGCAGCGCTGCCGCTGATCATCGCCTCGCTGCTGACCGATGACACATTGACCCTGGAGAATGTGCCGCATCTGGCCGATGTCGAGCAACTCATCCGCATTCTCGGCAATCATGGAGTTGACCATTCCGTGAACGGCCGTCGAGAGAAGCAGGGTGAGCTTTACGCACGAACCATCAACTTTTCAGCGCGCAATATTGTAGACACGACTGCTCCATATGAGCTCGTATCCAAAATGCGCGCCAGCTTCTGGGTGATCGGGCCACTACTCGCTCGTATGGGGGAAGCGCGCGTTTCCTTGCCGGGCGGTTGTGCAATCGGAACCCGTCCGGTTGATCTGTTTATCGACGGATTACAAGCGCTGGGTGCCGAAATCGACGTGGAAGGTGGCTATGTTGTGGCATCCGCACGCAAACGGCTTCGTGGCAACCGTTACGTTTTCCCGAAAGTTTCCGTTGGGGCAACGCATGTTTTGGTGATGGCTGCCAGCTTGGCACGCGGCGAAACCGTGCTCGAAAACGCAGCAAGGGAACCTGAGATCGTCAATCTTGCTGAATGTCTCAATGCCATGGGTGCGCGTATTTCAGGGGCAGGAACATCAACGATCACGATTGACGGTGTCGACTCGCTTTCGGGAGCTCGCCATCGCGTTATTCCAGATCGAATCGAAACCGGGACCTATGCCATGGCAGTTGCCATGACCGGCGGTGACGTGCTTCTGGAAGGCGCGCGAGCGGATCTGCTCCAATCGGCATTGGACATTCTGGAGCGCACCGGTGCTGAAATAACCTCAACCAATTCCGGAGTTCGCGTTCAGCGCAATGGCGGCGGAATAGCGCCGGTCGATGTGGTTACAGAGCCTTTTCCGGGCTTTCCTACCGATTTGCAGGCGCAGTTCATGGCGCTTATGACCATGGCAAAAGGCAAATCTCAAATCACCGAGACAATCTTTGAAAACCGGTTCATGCACGTGCAGGAACTGGCTCGATTGGGTGCGCATATATCCCTTTCCGGGCAAACAGCGCTGATCGAGGGCGTTTCCAGATTGAAGGGCGCGCAAGTGATGGCAACAGACCTGCGCGCTTCCGTTTCGCTTGTTATAGCCGGCCTCGCCGCAGAAGGCGAAACCGTGATTAATCGAGTCTATCACCTCGATCGCGGCTTCGAGCGCCTGGAAGAAAAGCTGTCAGGGTGCGGCGCGCAAATAGAGCGCCTTTCCAGCTGATCGGAGACTGGCTATCAGTGAAGCAAACGCGCCAGCGCTGCTTTTGATTTGTTCTGGAAGTGTTTGAAACGGAACCGGTTCATGCGCACGACGATCGTGGGCTCCTCTTCGAATTCGAAGATGCAGAACACGTCGCCGCTTTCCGGCTCGACAAGAACGTCCATTTCCGTCAGATCGACAGATTGATTTGCTATACTGTGTTTACTCATATCCAACCCCGAACCCCGCTAAAGGCATAATATTCTATATACCGTTTTTTAACCCAAATCACGCAGAATCTTCAGTTCTCAAATATTTCTGTCAGTGGCCGGCTTTTGCAGGGCTTTCGCTCCCTCAAGCCTTGCAGGCCGTCGAGTTTGCTCGCTGCGGCGAGTTGCGAAGAGTTCCGGTTGCGCCATGTCGCGCGAGCGCATAACAAAGCCTTTAGCCACTTTAGCCGGGATAAGCCGAATGACGCCGCTCAAGCTCATAGCGCTCGACGCAGACGACCTGGAAATCGTGTCCGCACACGTGCAGGACGCTGTGATCAAAGCTGGGGAGATTCAGTACATTCCGAAAAGGGAGAGCCTGATTCTGCCTATGAACCGTTTTGCGTGGGAAGAGGCAAAGGGCGTTCTTCGTCAGCACAATGAGCGCCGAAACTCCGTACTGCATATTGATCGCGTTACCTCGGTCCAATCTTCTGGCATTCCGCGCGGTAAAAGCGCCGAGGTGTTGTCACTTCTGGCGGTAACATTTGCAGCCAGCGAATTGCCGGCAGGCGTAATAGAGCTGGTTTTTGCCGGCGGTGGTGCAATCAGGGCTCATGTGGAGTGTATTGAAGCACGCCTCACAGATTTCGGCGGAGCTTGGGAGGCTTCCTCCCGTCCAGTGCATAAGGTTTGAGAATGCCAATCAGATTGAACATGGCCGATGATGGCTTTGAGAATGCCTTTCGAGCATTCCTGAACACAAAGCGCGAAGCATCACCTCAGGTTGATGAGGCGGTGCGCGCGATCATTGCCGATGTGCGCGCTCGCGGCGACGAGGCCCTGATCGATCTCACGCGAAAATTCGACAAGGCTGACCTTGGGCAGATCGGGATTGCTGTTTCGGCTGACGCAGTAAAGACCGCATACGACGAAGCCGATGCGTCAGCGGTCGATGCCTTACGGTTTGCGCGCGACCGGATTGAAGCGCACCATAAGCGTCAGTCGCCGAAGGATGAGCGCTACATTGATCCAATCGGCGCAGAGTTGGGTTCGCGCTGGACGCCTGTTGAATCTGTCGGCCTTTATGTTCCGGGTGGACTGGCATCGTATCCAAGTTCGGTGCTCATGAATGCGGTTCCAGCAAGGGTTGCCGGGGTTCAGCGACTGGCCATGGTCGTTCCCGCGAGTGGCGGAAAAATCAACCCGCTGGTTCTGGTGGCAGCAGATATTGCGGGCGTCACGGAGATCTATCGTGTGGGCGGCGCGCAGGCTATTGCTGCACTGGCCTATGGAACAGAGACGGTCTCACCGGTTGCCAAGATTGTTGGACCTGGCAATGCCTATGTGGCGGCCGCCAAGCGGCAGGTGTTCGGGCAAGTGGGCATTGATATGATTGCCGGGCCATCGGAAGTGTTGGTCGTCGCCGATGGACAGAACGATCCGGACTGGATCGCAGCAGATCTGATTGCACAGGCTGAACACGGCGGTGGGGCTCAATCCATCCTGATCACAGACGATGCTGGCTTTGCCGATTCGGTAGAGAATGCAGTCCGTCGGCAGATTGCAGCCCTGCCCCGGCCGGAGCACGCCGAAGAAAGCTGGCGCGAATTCGGTGCGGTCATTCTCGTGCCCGAACTGGACGCAGCACTTCCACTTGTTGACCGAATTGCAGCCGAGCATGTCGAACTTGCTTTTGATGACGCAGAGGCTTTCTTTGCACGAATGAGAAATGCAGGCGCAGTCTTTATTGGTCGCCACACACCCGAAGTAATTGGAGATTATGTTGGCGGATCGAATCACGTTTTGCCAACGGCCCGCTCGGCGAGATTTTCCTCCGGGCTTTCAGTGCTTGATTTTGTCAAACGCACGTCCATTCTGAAACTTGGACCCGAACAGTTGCGCCAGCTTGCCCCTGCGGCCATAGCCTTGGCAAACGCCGAAGGTCTGGACGGCCACGCGCGGTCTGTCGCCATAAGATTGAACATGTAGGCGTGAATGTCGGGAAGCGGGCGGACGAATGCGAGACTGGTGGACGTCGAACTCGACGAATCCATTGGTCGTTCGACGCCAGATGTCGAGCACGAACGCGCTGTCGCAATTTTCGACCTGATTGAGGAAAACAGCTTCGCGCCGGTGAATGACGGGGGCGGACCATACAGGCTCAAGCTTTCGCTGGCCGAATCAAGGCTTGTCTTTGCCATCTCGCGCGAAAACGGCGATCAAGTCGTAACGCACATATTGTCGCTCACGCCTTTTCGCAGGATCATCAAGGATTACTATATGATCTGTGAGAGCTATTACGAGGCCATACGTTCTTCCACACCTCGCCAGATCGAAGCGATAGACATGGGGCGGCGTGGGCTTCACAATGAAGGCTCGCAAACCCTGATGGACCGCCTGTCAGGCAAGATCGAAATGGACTTCAACACAGCCCGCCGACTGTTTACATTGGTCTGCGTTTTGCATTGGCGTGGTTAAAAACGACAGACTTTCAAATCCAAGGTTCACAAATCCATTTCAATACTATAGGTTCCGCCAGCTTTTCGGCACATGCCGAAGAAGCGTTATTCCATGCAAAGGTAAAGAATGCCGAAGGAAGAAGTCCTCGAATTTCCGGGCACGGTCACAGAATTGTTGCCCAACGCGATGTTCCGCGTAAAGCTCGAAAACGAGCATGAGATCATTGCCCATACGGCTGGACGCATGCGCAAAAACCGCATTCGTGTGCTCACGGGCGACAAGGTTCTGGTTGAGATGACGCCCTACGATCTGACCAAGGGCCGCATCACGTATCGTTTCAAGTAAAGCGATCCGACGATTCATGCCGGGATGGTTTTAGCGATGAGCAGCGATAAAAAGCTCATACTTGCATCCGGCTCCCCGCGCCGAATTGAGTTGCTGCAACAAGCGGGTATCGAGCCTGATCGCGTGTTTCCGACCGATATAGACGAAACACCCCTTCAATCGGAGCATCCGCGTTCTGTCGCCAAGCGGCTGGCCCGCGAAAAGGCGGACAATGCTTTGGGGCGCCTGAAAGAAGAGCAGGACTACGCGCCATCATTCGTATTGGCAGCCGACACCGTTGTTGCTGTTGGCCGCCGTATCTTGCCGAAGGCGGAGATACTTGATGAAGCGGCAAACTGCCTGAAACTGTTGTCCGGCCGAGCGCATCGCGTCTATTCCGGTATCTGCCTCATCACCCCTGATGGAAAAGTTCGGCAGCGTCTGGTCGAAACCCGTGTCCGCTTCAAGCGCCTGTCTCGCCCCGAGCTTGATGCTTATCTTGCTTCCGGTGAATGGCGCGGCAAGGCTGGAGCCTATGGTGTTCAGGGGTTGGCGGGAAGCTTTGTCGTCAAACTGGTCGGCTCATATACCAATGTGGTGGGCTTGCCTCTGTATGAAACCGTTGGCCTGCTAAGCGCCGACGGTTACCCCGTGCATTTCGGCTGGCTAACAGTCGGACAACCCAAACCGGTTCGAAAATGAGTAGTGATTCGGCCAAGGTGACTCCGATCAGAAGCCGCCGCGCCTGCCCGGAGTGCAGCAAGCCTTCCGTTCGCGAAACCTATCCATTCTGCTCGACACGCTGCAAGGAAATCGATCTCAATCGGTGGCTTTCCGGAAGCTATGTTATCGGATCGCGCGGCGACGATGACGAAGACGGAAGCGGAAATCTTTGAACCGCGCCCGCAAAAACCCGTCGCACATACATTTCCACACCACCCAAAACAGAAGATTTCTCAATCAAGTCAATAGGTTGTAGTAAGTCTCGAAATTTCATCGCTGGACCGCTGGACAGGCGATAATCCCGTGCTATAACCCACGCGCTTTCGGGGTTTTCCCGAACATCTAGCGGCGGTTTCCCAGGAAATCGCAGTGTGCCCAGGTAGCTCAGTTGGTAGAGCAGCGGACTGAAAATCCGCGTGTCGGTGGTTCGATTCCGCCCCTGGGCACCACTCATCCGCTGATTGAAAAATAGATTGGTTGGCGTCGCGCCAAGCATCCATAAATCCCAGCAAACAATCAGAACGGCGTTGCGCTACGGGAAGAGTTGGCCTTCCTTGCAAGGTGGACCGGAGATCAAACAATGAGACCTATCAAGTCACTTTCGGAGTTCGACATTGAAGCTCGAAAGAAAGTTGATGTGGTGCTAACCGATATTGACGACACGCTGACTGAGGATGGTCGGCTTCCTGCATCGGCCTATTCGGCTCTTGAAGCGCTTAAAACCGCTGGTTTCATCGTTGCGCCGATCACCGGGCGGCCGGCGGGCTGGTGCGATATGATTGCGCGGCAATGGCCCGTTGATGGCGTCGTTGGCGAAAACGGCGCATTTTATTTTCGGTTCGATCCTGCTGAACGGCTTATGAAGCGCGCCTACGCCAAATCACTTACGGATAGAACCGCTGACCGGCAAAAGCTCGACGCGATACGCGAGCGCGTTCTGCGCGAGGTCCCCGGTGCCGCAGTCGCTGCGGACCAACCCTATCGGGAAGCTGACCTTGCTATAGACTTCAAGGAGGATGTGCCTCCCCTACCCGCAGCGTCGATAGAAAGAATTGTTCAGATATTCGAGGATGCGGGCGCAACAGCGAAGATCTCCTCAATTCACGTGAATGGCTGGTTCGGCGGATATGACAAACTCAGCACGACCCGGCTCATGCTGAAGGATTGTTTCGACTTGGATATAGACCTTGAAAACACACGTATCGTCTTTGCGGGAGATAGCCCGAACGACCAGCCCATGTTCGAGTTTTTTCAGAATAGTGTCGGTGTGGCGAATGTGATGGATTTCAGCAAAACCATATACGCGCCACCTCGCTATGTCACAAAGGGAAGGTGCGCAGCCGGGTTTGTGGAGCTGTCTGAGTTGTTGCTGGCAGCGCGCAACCAATGCGCGCCAGACACAATTTGACAAGCCTGCCTTGTCGCCGCCATTTTCTGCCCGAATGTGACGGTTGCAAACGTGCCACAAGGGCATGATTGCTCCGCAAGTCCAATGCGGATGGAGCCAAATTGGTTCGGGTGCGTTGTGGTGTCTATAGGCTTTCCATGCATTAAACACCTGAAGGGTCATTTCTGGAGGTTGATTATGAAAAAACTCATGCTCGGATTGGCGCTGATCATTCCGCTCGCAGGCTGCACGAATGCAGAAAAGGGAGCTGTGATTGGTGGTTTGGGCGGCGCTGCGCTCGGCACAGCCGCAGGCGGAAACGACACGCGTAACGCACTTATTGGCGGCGCTGTTGGTGCCGTGGCAGGTGCACTTGTCGGCAAGGCGATGGATGCAAATGGCAATCCGCGGGACGGCTGGTGCCGCTATCGCGACGAATATGGCCGCATCTACGAAGCCCGGTGCCCCAGCAATTACTAATTCTTACACTGGCGAAGGCTTGACTGAATCCGGCCTTCGCCTCAATCTGGCGCTTCTTCCTTCCATGCCCAACGCAAGATTCGAAACCAGTTCTCCCTGCAGATCATTGCCAGCTCGCTATTCGCGTATCCGGCGCGCTTAAGCGCATCAACAAAAACTGGAAGCCCTTCGGCATTGCCAATCGCGGCCGGGATAGATGCTCCGTCGAAGTCGGAGCCTATTGCGACGCACTTGATCCCCATACGCTCAACCATGTAGTCAACGTGCCGCACCATATTTTCCAGCGGCGTTGTGACGTTGTCTCCCCCATCGGGCCGCAACATGGTGACTGCGAAATTCAGGCCGACAAGCCCATTGCTTTCCCTTATGGCATCGAGCTGCCTGTCGGTCAGGTTCCGGGCAACCGGGGTGAGAGCGTGGGCGTTGGAGTGGCTGGCTACAAGCGGCTGTTCCGTCGATTTCGCCACATCCCAAAAGCCCTTCTCGGTCAGATGCGAAAGATCGATAAGAATGCCCAATTGGTTGCACGCTCGAATGAGGTCGAACCCCGCATCAGTCAACCCTGGCCCGGCATCCGGACCGTGTGGATAGGCGAACGGCACACCGTGACCGAAGATATTGTTCCGGCTCCAAACAGGACCAAGCGACCGTAAGCCTGCTGCATAAAATAGTTCCAGCGCGGCAAGTTCCCGATCCAGCGGCTCGCACCCTTCCATATGCAAGACTGCGGCAAAGCTTCCTTTGGCTACAGCACTATCGATGTCTGTTGTACTGCGGCAAAGGCTCCAGGCGTTGTGGTTGTGCAGACGCCAGGCAATGGCGGCCTGCTCGATGGCGATATCAAGCGAAATCTGGCGATCGAGTGGTTCAGATAGCGGCGTGTGGTAGCGGCCCGATTTATCGGGCTTTTCCAATACCAGCTTTCCGGAAGGCACAAAAATTGCGCAAAGGCCGCCGGTCAATCCACCCGCTTTTGCTCTTGGGCCGTCTATATGTCCTGAAAAGGTGCCGTCGGTGAACTCTCTGACCGGATCACCACCGGCTTTTGCATTCAACCACAGACGCAGCAGAACATCGTTGTGCCCGTCGAAAACCTGCTCCATTACCCGATCCGTGTCTTAGCGAGGCCCAGTGTGAGTCCGACTGCGCCTACAGTCTTGCCTCAACCATAAATTGTAGACTGGCACCATGGGTTATGACATGAGAGCATCATGAAACAAAACCAGCTATACATCCTGCTCGGCGCGCTTCTCGTGGCCGTCATTGTCATGGGAATTTACATCTTCCGCGAAGAATCCAAGCCCGAAGGCATTGAGCTTCGCCTCGACAAAAACGGCGTGTCTATAGAGCAAAATTAGCTCCAGGATCGCCGCATCATCAATGCTGCGAGCAGTCCCAGAACGACCAGCCCAACGGCTGCGGCGGCTGCGGGATTGTCGCGAGCATGTTTCTCAACGCGCCGGGCAGACCTGCGCAAAGGGGGAACTGCTTCCAGCACCCGGTGCGAAATGTCATCATAAATGTTCGCGAAACCTTCACTCGCATCCTCAAAGGCTGCGCTTCCGCGCTTTGCCGCCACTTTGCGAAGGCTCTTCATTTCTTTACGAAGCGCTGCGAGCTGATCTTCCAGATTCTCAATTACTTCGTCACGGGACGATGAAAAATAGTTTGCCATTCTGACCCTCATTCCTTCATTCAACTGAAAGAACGGCCCGTGGGCGAGATTGTTCCCTTTTCACGTTGCGCCCTGACAATTCAGCCTCCCATGCAAGCGCATCGCCGACAATGAGATCAAGCTCATCTCGAGCAGGCTTCCAGCCGAGTTCAGCGCGTGCCAGACCAGCGTTTGCAACGATTGAGGCAGGGTCGCCAGGACGACGCTCCACTATGCGAACCGGAAAATCCGAACCGAGGACGCGACGAACACTTTCGATAACATCAAGCACTGAGTGGCCGTGACCATAGCCACAGTTGACAGTCAGGTTTGACCCACCGGCGCGCAAGCGCCCAAGGGCAAGACAATGGGCCGAAACAAGGTCTGATACATGGATAAAGTCTCTTACGCATGTTCCGTCCAACGTTTCGTAATCGTCGCCGAATACCTGCATGAATGGTCGCTTGCCCAATGCGGTCTCGCTCGCGACCTTTATGAGATGTGTCGCGCCCGGCGTGGACTGGCCAGCACGTCCCTTGGGGTCGGCTCCTGCGACGTTGAAGTATCGCAACACCGTGTAAGCAAAATTGTGAGCCGCAGCCGCGTCCGCCAGCATCCACTCAGCCATCAGCTTCGAACGCCCGTAAGGGGATTCCGGATTGAGGGAAGCATCTTCCCGAACTGGCACGGGTCCATGGTCGCCATAGACAGCGGCAGTGGATGAAAGAAGGAAATGCTTCACTCCGCTCCTTGCGACCACTTCCAGCAGATTACGCGTTTTGGTGGTGTTGTTGAGATAATAGAGCAACGGATTTGAAACGGAGTCCGGAACTACAATCGATCCCGCGAAGTGGATAATCGACTCAACGCCATATCGAGCAACGACGTTGCTCATCAGCTCCATGTCGCCAATGTCGCCCCTTACGAAGGTTGCACCGGGTGCCACCGCCCAATCGAAGCCCGTGGAGAGGCTATCGACCACGACGACTTCCGCGCCGGCGTCGAGCAGCTCCCACGCCATGTGACTTCCAATATACCCGGCCCCGCCGGTTACAAGCACCGCCATACAGCCTCGCATTCCGCCAAATTCAAGTTAATCAGCACTACCGCAATTACGTTTATTTGCAATTATCCAAATGGTGGCAGGGTTCGACGGAATATTGATCTGTATCAATGCAGACGTGGCAATATGACCGTTCAATACGGATAGACGTCAGCGACTGCGGGCTTTATGTTTTGCCCCGCAAATTTGGAGTACCTTCATGAACTATCAGAGGTTTTTCGAGGAAGCGATCGACCAGCTCCACGCTGAGCGCCGGTATCGCATTTTCGCAGACCTTGAGCGTATTGTCGGCCGATTCCCGCAAGCCATCTGGCGCAACAATGGCGACGCCAAGGAAATCACTGTCTGGTGCTCGAATGATTATCTCGGCATGGGTCAGCACACTGACGTGATTGCTGCGCATCAGAATGCTGCGGGCAAGATGGGTTCCGGCGCGGGTGGAACACGAAATATTTCGGGAACAAACCACCCGCTTGTTGAGCTTGAGCACGAGCTGGCCGATCTGCATGGCAAGGAAGCGGCGCTCGTTTTCACTTCGGGCTTTGTCTCTAACGAAGCGGCTATTTCAACGATTGCGCGGCTTTTGCCGAACTGCCTGATCCTTTCCGATGAATTGAATCATGCGTCGATGATTGAAGGCGTCAGGCGTTCGGGTGCGGAAAAGAAGGTTTTCCGGCACAATGATCTGGCGCATCTTGAAAGCCTCCTTCAAGGCGCCGGACGCGAACGGGCAAAGTTGATCGTTTTTGAGAGCGTTTACTCGATGGACGGCGACATCGCCCCGATCTCAGCGATTGCCGATCTTGCCGAGAAATATAACGCCATGACCTACATTGACGAAGTACACGCTGTCGGCATGTATGGCCCTCGCGGTGGCGGCATTACGGAGCGGGAAGGTCTCGCTGACCGGATCGATATCATCGAAGGAACTTTGGCCAAGGCATTCGGTACGCTGGGTGGCTACATTACGGGTCGTCAATCTGTTGTGGACGCCGTTCGCTCCTATGCGCCGGGTTTTATCTTTACGACGGCATTGCCACCATCAATCGCCGCAGCAGCGACTGCATCTATACGCCATCTGAAGGCGTCTCAGGCGGAACGCGATGCCCAGCAACGGCAGGCCGCGCAAACAAAGCGCATACTTGGCAATGCCGGCCTACCTGTGATGGCATCCGAGACCCACATTGTGCCTGTACTGGTGGGAGATCCCGAGCTTTGCAAAATGGCGAGCGACCGCCTTCTTGGAAAGCACAACATCTACATTCAGCCTATCAACTATCCGACCGTCGCCCGAGGCACGGAACGTTTGCGCATAACGCCGACCCCCTTTCACAACGATGACCTCATCAGCACATTGAAAGATGCGCTTGTGGAAACCTGGGACGCACTGGGCATACCCTATGCGACCTCCGGTCGTCCCGCTGTGGAGAAATCAGAACGCATTATACCGTTGATCGTACCGGCTGCCGGCGGCTGACAAATACGGAAACGCACAAGAAAAAGGCGCGGCCTGAGTTGCCGCGCCTTTTCTATTTCGTGACGAAACTCGTGCTTAGAGCGTGCGCATCCAGCCGTGATTGTCCTTTTGCGTTCCGCGCTGAATACCAGTCAAACGCGACCGCAGGTCTGAGGTAACTTCGCCGTCACCGCTATTGCCAATGGCGAACGTGCCTCCAGGATATTTGACAGTCCCGATGCCCGCAATGACGGCAGCCGTTCCGCAAGCAAATGCTTCGCGAAGCTTTCCGCTTTCTGCATCTTCCTTCCATTCGTCGAACGAATAAGGAGTTTCCTTGACTGTATAACCAGCCTCACGAGCAATCTGGATGATTGAATCACGGGTGATGCCGGGGAGAATCGTGCCCAGAGGAGGCGTGATGATCGTTTTGTCGTCCATAACGAAGAACACGTTCATGCCGCCAAGTTCATCGATCCACTTGCGCTCGACTGCATCAAGGAAAACAACCTGATCGCATCCGTTCTTGAATGCTTCCGCGGTTGCAATCAGGCTTGCTGCATAGTTGCCACCGCACTTGGCTGCCCCGGTTCCCCCGGGCGCTGCTCGTGTGTAGTCCTGCGAAATCCAGACTGAAACAGTCTTGTAACCGCCTTTGAAATAGGCACCTACCGTCGAGCCAATGACGCAGAAAATATATTCATTAGCTGGTCGCACGCCGAGAAATGCTTCGCTGGCGAACATGAACGGACGCAGGTAGAAGCTGCCATCGCCCTCAGGAATCCAGTCGGCATCGGTATGAACGAGCGCCTCAATGGCTTCCATGAACATATCTTGCGGGATTTCGGGCATAGCCATACGCGCTGCTGATTCGTTGAAGCGACGTGCATTCTCCTCTGGGCGGAACGAGCCAATCGAGCCGTCCGCCATGCGATAAGCCTTCATGCCTTCAAAGATTTCTTGCGCGTAGTGCAAGACCGACGCAGCCGGATCGATCTGAAAAGGTTCGCGCGGACGAACTTCCGCGTCATGCCAGCCCTTTTCTGTTGTCCACTTGATTGTCACCATATGATCGCTGAACACCTTGCCGAAGCCGGGGTTCGCCATAAGGGTGGCCCTCTCCTCCGCTGTTTTAGGCGATGGGTGTGCGATCCTGGTGAAGCTATACTTACTCATAATATGACCTCTCAACGGCCCGCCTTGGCGGCGCAGGCCGACAAAATTAAAAAGGGCCGGACGGTGTTGGAGCAAACGCTAATTCATTGCAAGCGCGCATTTGCGCGTTCCAATGTCACAGCGCTGAAATCCAACTTGCGATCCTTCTGGCCCCCTCCTCCACTTCTTCCAACCGACGATTGAAGCACAGCCGGAAAAAAGCCTCCCCGCCAGAACCAAAAGCAGTTCCTGGCGCCAATCCAACATTCGCGCGGTCAACGATCTCAAATGCCGCAGCACCGGAATCTTGCACGCCTTCGATACCAAAGAACAGATAGAAAGCTCCAGTCGGTGCAACGAGGCGCGCCCTGCCAGTCGCACCTATAATCGACGTCACAATGTCACGCGCCTTGCGCGCGCGTTCCACCTGAGACGCGACATAGCTATCGCCCTCATTGAGCGCGGCCACGCCGCCTCTTTGCATGAACGTTGCAACGCCCGACGTGGAATATTGAATGAGGTTTTCGAACACTTGCTGCAACGAGGGGTGAACCTGCACCCACCCCATGCGCCAACCCGTCATGGACCAATTCTTGGAAAAGGTGTTGACGAAGATCACACGATCATCGTCTGCCATCACATCAAGGAATGACGGTGCGCGCCCGCCACTGAAATGGAACTGCGTGTAAGTCTCGTCAGCAATAATCCAAAGGCCATGCTTGCGGGCAATATCCAGAATTGCCTTTAAAGTATCGATGTCAGCGGTCCAGCCAGTGGGATTTGAAGGTGTATTGATAAACAGCGCCTTTGTGCGCGGCGTTATCGCGTCTTCAATGCGCTTCGGGTCAAAAGTCCAGCCATTGCTATTGAAATCCAGCCGAACCGGGATGGCCTTCGCCCCTGAAATTTCCGTGGCCGCAGATATGTTCGGCCAGGCAGGCACAAGATAGATCACCTCATCACCTGCACCGACAGTTGCTTGCAAGGCCAGCACAATCGCTTGCATGCCGCCGCCAGTCACCAGAAACCGTGTGTCTTCGAAAGTGCGCCCGAAGTGCCGCGAATGGTACGCGGCCAGTGCCTCGCGCAATTCAGGGATACCGCGCTGCTTGGTGTAAAAGGTTTCGCCCTTTGACAGCGATTCCATTGCTGGTCGAGTGATGAATTCGGGAGTCGGCGCATCGCCCTCCCCAACCCAAAGCGGGATCAATCCCGGGCGCCCCCACCCGTGCGTCATTACAGCGACAATGCCGCTGATCGGCGCCTGCCTTGCTTCCGGTCTTATCGCGTCAAGCAAGTCCATTTCCAAATCCGTTAGGTAAGAACTACTGTCCTAATTAAACTGAACAGAGAAAAAAAGAAAAGGCCCCGATGGAAACCACCGGGACCATTATCTTGATCCAGAGTACTTATTTTGCCTTCGAGGCTTTGGCGCCAGTCGCCAGAAGATCGCGAATTTCAGTCAATAGCTTGACGTCTTCCGGCGATTCAGCTGGCGCTGCTGCCGGCTTTTCTTTCTCCAGCCTGCGACGCACAGAATTGACTCCTTTGACCATCAGGAACACGATCCAGGCCAGGATCAGGAAATTCAACATTACAGTAGCAAAACTTCCATATGCGATAACCGGGCCTTGCTCGCGAGCGGCAGCCAGAGACGTGGCAGTTACATTGGAGGACAAAGGAAGGAAATAATTTGAGAAGTCGCGCTCACCTGCAAGCCCCACAATTGGCATGATCAGATCGTTGACCACCGAATCAACGATCTTGCTGAACGCAGCACCAATGATGACACCTACCGCGAGGTCCATCACATTTCCGCGCGAGATAAACTCTTGAAATTCCTTTAGCATCTTCACCCTCCGACTGGTGATTGAGCGCCACCATGACAAGCCGGGACCACCCCGAAAAGACCATCGCGCAGCTCTATTTCAACTCACGATAGCAAAAACAATAAGCAGCAAAAGCCGGGAATGTCGCCCATATTCAAATTTCGGGCGCACCGTTGTAGCCCGGATACGCTACCGGCGTGGACAAGGCTGCGGCAGTATGCTTGCCTGACGCGACATCGGGAGGATTTCTTCAAGTGCTCGGCCTGCTCGTCGTATTGACGGCCATAGCCTATGTTTCGCTCTTGTTTGCTGTTGCAAGCATCGGCGACCGCCGCGCCGCGCGTGAAGGACCCGGTTCACCGAGGCCGTACATCTACGCTCTCAGCCTGGCCATCTATTGCACCTCATGGACCTTCTTCGGTTCAGTCGGACTGGCGTCAGAACGCAACATTGAGTTTCTGGCGATCTACATCGGGCCGATCGTTGTTTTTCTGTTCGGATACCCCTTGCTCAGTCACGTTGCGCGACTTGCAAAGGGTGAAAAGATCACCTCGATCGCTGATTTTCTTGGGGCGAGATATGGCAAGAGCTTTTCAGTCGCAGCAATTGCCACGGTCATCGCGACTATCGGAGCAGTGCCATATATCGCCCTGCAGCTGAAGGCTATCTCAGGCTCTGTGAGCCTCATGGTCGAATACTATACTGGCGCACCACCGTCGTTCGACCCTTTCGTCAGTGACATCTCGCTGGGTGTCGCGATTTTGCTCGCCATATTCGCGATTCTTTTCGGCACCCGGCACGCAGATGCTACTGAACATCAGGACGGGCTCGTGCTGGCCGTTGCTGTTGAATCCATTGTGAAGCTGTTTGCTTTTCTGGTGGTTGGCCTCTTCACATTCTTTTTTCTGTTCGGCTCGCCTTCGGGTCTTATGGAGGCTGTTCGCTCATCGCCTGCGGCCAATGAAGCGCTTGAGTACCGGACCTCTCTTGGCACATGGCTCGTCATGACTGCCTTGAGCGGCTTCGCAATCATTCTATTGCCGCGACAGTTCTACGTGACAATCGTCGAAAACCGCAGCCTGTCAGAGATCAAAACAGCGACCTGGCTGTTCCCCTTATATCTGATCGCAATCAACCTCTTCGTCTTGCCAATCGCGCTTGCGGGTCTCGTAACAGTCGGGGACCAGACCAGCGGCGACCTCTACGTTCTTTCCCTGACCCTGCTTCAAGGTCAGGACACACTTGCTATGATAGCGTTTATCGGCGGCCTTTCGGCAGCAACCGCAATGGTCATTGTGGAAAGCGTCGCGCTGTCAATCATGATCTCCAATGACCTTGTGATCCCGATTTTCATGAGGCGGCTCCTCACCTCCAGTCCAAGGCAAAACGAAGATTGGTCTGCGGTCATCCTGAACATTCGCCGCGCAGCAATCTTTATAATTCTCTTTGCCGCTTTTCTCTATTATCGCGAGAGCACAGGCAGTTCCCGGCTTTCAGCGATTGGCCTCATGTCGTTCGCGGCCATTGCCCAATTCGCACCAGCATTTGTGGGCGGCCTGATCTGGCGCGGCGCAAACAGCCGAGGCGCAACTCTCGGCATGGCAGCCGGAATTCTGGTTTGGGGGTATACGCTCCTGCTCCCGACCCTGGCCGATCCAAACGCTTCGATCGTCGTAAACGGGCCTATGGGGATTGCCGCTCTCAAACCACAGGCGTTGTTTGGCACAGTGGCCGAACCGCTGAACCACGGCGTTCTCTGGAGCCTTTCGGTCAATCTGATACTCTACATCCTGGGGTCGTTGTCGCGCGCCGCAAAGCCTCTGGAGCGCATCCAGTCCTCAATATTCGTCAAGCGGGATGCGACGCCTGCACCAAGCCTTCGACGGTTTCGAACCGGTGTCACGGTGAACCAATTGAAGGACACGATCGGTCGCTATCTGGGCGTCGAACGCACCGAGCGCTCTTTCCAAAGCTTTCAGAACGCTTATGGCCGCGTACTCACAGGCAATGAACCGGCTGGCACCGACATTATCCGGTTCTCCGAGCAGCTACTCGCGAGTGCCGTCGGGTCTTCGTCGTCCCGACTGATACTTTCCTTGCTGTTGAAGAGAAACGATGCCTCGGCGAGAGACGCTTATCGCCTGCTTGATGATGCCACCGAAGCCTTGCAGCAGAATCGCGATTTGCTGCAAATCGCCCTGGACCAAATGGAGCAGGGAATTACGGTCTTTGACAGTGATTTGCGCCTGACTTGCTGGAACCGCCAGTATCGGGCCTTGTTCAATCTGCCCGACGAATTGGGACAGGTCGGCGTTTCACTGGACCTGATCTTGCGGTCGTTGGTCGAGAAGGGAGAAATTTCTCCAGCCGTCCGCGCCTGTGCCCTCAAGCGCATCGCTGCCTCGGAAGGCCCCTGGCAGATGGAGCTTTCACGGTCACAACGGATCATCGAAATCAGGTCAAATCCTATGCCAGACGGCGGCGTCGTTGCGACATATGCGGATATCACCGCGCATGTTGCAGCGGATCATGCGCTGAAGCGTGCGAATGAATCGCTGGAATTGCGTGTCCGCGACAGGACGTCAGAACTGTTGCGGGTCAACCGCGAGCTGGAGCAAGCCCAAATGCTTGCGGATGAAGCGAACCAGAGCAAAACACGATTTCTTGCGGCCGCTGGCCACGACATTTTGCAGCCATTGAACGCGGCCCGGCTTTACTGCGCCTCCTTGATTGAGCGAACTAGTGACGGTTCGATCTCTGATGCAGCCTTCAATATAGAATCGTCTCTGGAGTCCGTGGAAACAATCCTAGGAGCGGTGCTGGATATTTCGCGGCTCGACGCTGGAGCAATGACCCCATCCAATTCCGTGTTCGAGCTTGGTTCCTTATTGCGGCAGATTGGGACCGATTTTCAGCCTCTGGCTCTGGAAAAAGGGCTGGAGTTAACCCTTGTCCCCTCAAGTCTGCGCGTCACCAGCGACAGGAATCTTCTGCGGCGCGTTATTCAAAATCTCGTTTCCAACGCAATAAAATATACCCGGTCGGGGCGTATACTTGTCGGTGTGCGCCGACGCGGCGATCTGGCCGAAATACAGGTATTCGATACTGGCATCGGTATCGATGCTGAGAAGATGTCTACGGTTTTCAGTGAGTTCACCCGGCTTGAAGAGGGCAAGCGCGAAGCGCCGGGGCTTGGGCTTGGCCTTTCCATCGTTGACCGCATTGCCCGGGTTCTTCAGGTGGAACTGCGTATCCATTCGGAGAAGGGCAAGGGGACCTGCTTTTCAGTACTCCTTCCCGTGACGGTGGAACCCGCCACCATAGTGCCCACATCAACTACGATCGCCTATCCCGGCGGAAAAACGCTGTCAGGTCTACGTGTTCTGTGTATCGACAATGACCACCGCATTCTCGACAGTATGCGTTCCCTGCTTGAAGGCTGGGGATGCGTTGTGCGCACTGCCGCAGACAGCGATGAGGCTCTTGAAGGCCCTGCGCCGGATTTGCTTCTGGCGGATTTTCATCTGGATACGGAAACCGGACTTGAGGCCATCAATGCGTTGCGTCGCGCGTGGGGTCACGTTCCCGCTGTTCTTGTTACGGCGGATCGCACCAGTGAATTGCGCCGGGCCGCGGATGCAATCGATGTTCCGGTCATAAACAAGCCGGTCAAGCCCGCGGTCCTTCGCAATATGATGACACGGCTGCGGCAGAGCACCGAAGCGGCTGAGTAGCTTAACGCGCCTCGTGCCCTATTTTGGACAGAACGATAACGGCTTGCGTTCGGCTATCAACATCGAGCTTTTGCAGTATCGCAGACACGTGGGCCTTTATGGTGGCTTCCGAAACGCCGAGCTCGTAAGCCACCTGCTTGTTCAGGAGTCCTTCTGCCAACATACCCAACACGCGGGTTTGCTGGGGAGTCAACGATTGCAGACGTTTGATTATCGACGAAATCTCCGGGTCAGCCTCAACGCCGAGATCGACACCATTCGGCGTCGCAACTCCGCCAGCCAGAACGGTTACAACCGCGCTTCTGATTTCATCCATCGATGCTGATTTTGAAATGAAACCGGAAGCTCCGAGTTCCAGCGCGCGGCGAATGGTCGGAACATCATCATGCGCAGAAACGATTACCATCGGCACATCTGGATGAATGCCACGCAGGGAAATCAATGCGGACAAGCCGCTCGCCCCCGGCATGGAAAGATCAAGCAATATCAGGTCGATATCATCCGTTGACGTCGCGAGATTCTTGACGCTCTCGAAATCGCCCGCCTCAAGCACGGTCGAAATATTATCTATGCCCGCCAGCGCTTGTTTAAGCGCCCCACGAAACAAAGGATGATCGTCCGCGATGACAATCTTATAACCCGATGGCAAGCGTCTCCTCCCCCGATTCTCTTGCCGGGTGGCTTTGAAGTCACGTTACGCGGCAATTCGCCTGCTAATCAAGGGCAAACCATAGAAACCAGCAGGAATCACGTCTTATTGGGAGCGGGCTCAACCTGTTCTTCTCCGCCACGCAAGTCACGATCAAACTCTTTGACTATGTCGAGAAAGCCGCGGAAGAACCGCTGCATATAAGACATTGTCCGATCGAACTCTTCGTCGGATGGAAGGTCCTTCGCGGGCTGCCCTTTTTCCAGCGCCACGATACGCCGCTCCAGATCTGTCAGTTGCTCCCGGAGGCGATCCATCTCGTCTTCAAGTGCCAGACGGTCATCGGCTGCCAGCCGGCAGACCAACTGTCCGGATTGCTGCGTGCAGGTCGAAATGGCACCGGTACGTTTATCGAGGCGAACGAAATTGTCTCCGTCTCGCTCAAGCGTGTAGCGTTCCGCATCCTGAGCCACTCCAAGCCCCGCGAATCCGATGACAAACATTGATGTCAGAATGAACCGCATACCGTCTCCCTTCGTGCTCATGGCATTTTGTCCGCACTTTATGCTGAAATTACGATGCCCCGTTGCCGCCGGACACTCAATGCGCCTATACGGCCCATATGAACACGACCATATACAAAATCGTTCCACGAGACGTTTGGCTCAAGGCGGAACAGGCCGGAGTTTTCGAGGGCAGCGCAGTAGACCTGGCCGACGGCTACATTCATTTTTCGACGCGCGCTCAGGTCGCCGAAACCGCCGCAAAGCACTTTGCCGGGCAAGCCGATCTCTTGCTGGTGGCCGTGGACGCGCAGGCATTGGGGGACAGACTTAGATTCGAGCCATCACGCGGTGGCGATCTGTTCCCGCACCTTTACGGAAAGCTGGATCTGGCAGCGGTTCGCGGGGTCGAGCCTCTCACGCTAAATTCCGCTGGCAACCATCAATTCCCTCTGCTGGAGGATTAAGATTGCTACTCGACCGCATAGGCAAATCCATTCTCTTTTCATTCGATCCAGAAACGGCACACGGCCTTTCGATACGCGCTTTGAAGTGCGGCCTGCCTATGGCAAATGCCCCGAGCGACACGCGCCTGAACGTGCAATTGGCAGGTTTGAACTTTCCGAACCCGCTGGGCATGGCCGCCGGTTACGACAAGAATGCTGAAGTCCCCGATGCTCTGCTACGTCTGGGATTTGGTTTTGCCGAAGTCGGCACAATTACGCCGCTGCCACAGTCCGGAAACCCAAAGCCGCGAATATTCCGCCTGGAGGAAGACGCGGCCGTTATAAACCGTCTGGGTTTCAATAATGAGGGCCACGAGGCCGCAAAATCCCGCCTCAATATGCGTCGTGATCGTAGCGGAATTGTCGGCGTGAATATCGGCGCCAACAAGGACAGCGTTGACCGCATTGCAGATTATGAGCTGGGCGTGAAAAGCTTTGCCAGTCTCGCAAGCTATCTGACTGTAAATATCTCCTCTCCGAATACGCCGGGGCTGCGCAACATGCAGTCGCGCGAACATTTGTCGGAACTGCTGCAACGCGTCATGGTGGTTCGCAACGAGCAAGGGGACAGTAAAACCCCGATTTTCCTCAAGATCGCGCCTGACCTGGAGGAGGAGGATCTTGACGACATTGCAGCTGAACTGATCGATAGGGGTGTCGATGGGTTGATCGTGTCGAACACGACCATTGCACGCAATGGCCTGAAAACGCGCGATATGGCGAACGAGTCTGGTGGCCTTTCCGGCAAACCTCTTTTTGCGCGCTCCACGGCGGTGCTTGCGCGGATGCGTCAGCGTCTTGGGGCAAAGTTTCCGATCATGGGTGTAGGCGGCGTGGATTCTGCCGAGACGGCACTTGAGAAAATCAAAGCCGGGGCCGATCTGGTCCAACTTTATACCGGCCTGATTTACGGGGGGCCGAGCCTGCCGAACCAGATTGTTTCCGGCTTGATTGAGGCAGTTAACGCAAGCGGCATATCCAGTATTTCCGAGTTGCGCGACAGTCACCTCAAGCGCTGGCTGGATCAACCTCTGAATTAGTGGATTTCGCGCACTCTGACTTTCAGAATGAAAAGCAGCGTCAGCCCCCGCACGAACAGAAAAATGTGCAGTGCTGCCCAAAGACCGCTATTTCCGAAACTCGCTGGCAAAATCCACAAACAAGCCAGAAAGACTGCAAGCGCGATTATCATCATGTTGCGCATGTCCCGGGACCATGTCGCCCCTATGAACACGCCGTCCATCTGAAACGCCAGGACGCCGCTAAGCGCAGTAAAAGCCGCCCACGGCAGATATTTGAGAGCCTCATTCTGCACCTCTGGCGAAGTCGTGATGGATTGCACAACCGCTTCACCGAACACCATGAAAAACGCCGCGCAAACAAAGGCCATCGCGAAGCCCCAGATGCCGGTGAGGCGAACGGCCCGACTGAACGAATTCTTGGCGCGCGCACCTATTGCTCTGCCTGCCAGTTGTTCGGCCGCCGTTGCAAAGCCGTCCAGAAAGAATGCTGAAACAAGAAACAGATGCATCAAGACAGCATTTGCTGCCAGCGTCGTCGTACCCAGCGCCGCTCCACTGCGCGCGAAAAGTGCGAAGGAGGTCAAAAGGCAAAATGAGCGAATAATTATGTCACCATTGAGCGCCAGCATGGCGCGAATTGCGGCTGCATTTCGAACTTGCGGCCAGTCCACCGCGGGCAGCTTTTGAAACCGCGCGTGCAATACCCACAGGCCCAGAAACATTGCGCCGAATTCAGCCGTCACGGTTCCCCAGGCAACACCCGCTACACCCCATTCGAGATAGAGTCCGAGCGCGACTGACATCACAATATTGGTCACGTTCAGCATAAGCTGAAGCATGAGACCGAGCGTTCCTTCTCCCCTTCCAAGAACATAGCCCAAAATAGCGTAATTTACGAGCGCGAAGGGGGCGGACAGGCAACGAATGCGGACATATTCATCCAAAGCGAGATTTACGTCCTGCTCTGCACCCATGAATTTTTGGCCTGCAAGAGAAATGTATGGGCCGAGCGCGGCGATAACGATCCCTATGCACAAAGCGAGCATAGCTGCTCGAATAAAGGTAACTTGCTGACCCACATCGTCTCCTCGCCCGAAGGCCTGTGCGACCAGGCCCGTCGTTGCAGAACGAAGCGAGTTGAATGTCGAGAAAACGAGGTCGAACACAATTGCGCCTGCCGCCAGACCTCCGATGAGGGCGGCGTTACCCAATTGCCCAACAACAGCAGTGTCTACGAGGCCTATCAGCGGTGTGGTTACATAGGCCAAGGTCATCGGCACGGCGATGGCCAGCACGGTCCGGTTGGTTACGGCAAAGTCGCGCTCACGCTGATGCGGCGTTCCGGTAGATGCTGCCACTTTAATTGCACCAGGCGGTTGCGTGCGCGCTCTAGCGCCGGAAGTTAAGGATTCTGATGATCACAAAAGCAGGAACAACAATCGCTGCGCCAAGCACGATATAGCCGAACAACCGGTCAAATGCCCTGAAGCCCATATTCCAGAGTCCAACAAAGAACCTCTGAATGCCGTAGATTACATCCAAAGGGTACCAACCGAAGGAGTGCATGAACATTCCGACTATCAGCGAAACCAGCAAAAGCTTCAAAAGAACGCGAAAAGGGCTGTCGCCAAGAAACCGTTCCACCTCGTTACTCCTTCGCATCAACCCGATGCGCACACACATACGTTTCAACGGCCATCGCTTCAAGGACAGGAATTGCTATTGAAGCGGATATGCCGGGTGTGATAGCGAGATTCGTGCGCGGGTGTAGCTCAATGGTAGAGCAGCAGCTTCCCAAGCTGAATACGAGGGTTCGATTCCCTTCACCCGCTCCAGTTTGGTGGAACCATTCAAGCGCTGGTCAGTTTCGACCTTCTCGAACAACGAGGAGGTTTCAATGCTTCGCTTAGCCGCTACGGCAATTTTCGGGTATGTCGCTTATAAGATTTTGCGCGAGGTTACAGACCCGGTCCCTGAGGATTTCGGTTCCCACCTGCCCCAGCAACATCGCCGGACAAGACCAAAGCCCACCGGCGCGGCCACAAAACGCGCACCACGCCGAAAAGCTAATACCGAAACCGGTCCCATACCGACGGCGGGTTAAAGGACAGAAACAATCGCCTTGGCAAGCTCGTCAAGACGATCGTCCGGCAGACCGGCAACGTTGATGCGGCTATCGTCCACCATGTAGATTCCGTGTTCAGCGCGCAAACGATGCACCTGTTCCACAGTCAGCCCCAGCCGCGAGAACATGCCTCGATGGCCTGCCACAAAGTCGAATCGATCCGAATTCGACTGGCGCTTCAGCGCGTCGGCCAGCTTCTGGCGAAGTTCGATCATGCGGCTGCGTACTGCTTCCAGTTCCGCCTTCCAATCGGCGCAAAGCTCAGGATCAGTCAGCACGAGCCTGACGGCAGCAGCGCCATGATCTGGTGGCATTGAGTACATTGCACGCGCCACGGCAAGCAATTGGCTGTGAGCGGTATTGGCTTCAGTCTCATCGCGCGCGAGCAGGATGGCTGCCCCTACCCGATCACGATAGACCGAAAAATTCTTTGAGCAGCTTGTTGCAACTGCCATTTCAGGCACAACAGCCGCGAGGATACGAACGCCCGCTGCGTCCTGATCCAGCCCATCGCCAAAGCCCTGGTACGCAAGATCAACAAACGGGAACAACTGCTTCTCAACGAGAAGCGAAGCGACCGTGTGCCATTGCTCAACAGTAAGATTTGCGCCGGTTGGATTGTGACAACAGCCGTGCAGCACAATGATGTCGCCAGCTTTCGCCTGCCGCAAAGCGTTGATCATGTCATCGAAACGCACTGTGCCGGTTGCGGCGTCAAAATATGGATATGTGCGGGTCTTGAGGCCGGCAGACTCAATAAGCGGAACATGGTTCGGCCATGTAGGATCAGACAGCCAAACGTCACCACCGGGCCGCGCTTTTTGCAGAAGCTCGGCGATAATGCGCAGCGAGCCGGAGCCGCCGGGTGCCTGGGCTGCGCTCAGACGACCGATTGGCGCGTCTGCGCCAAATACCAGATCGATCATCGCTGCGTTGAATGCGAGATCGCCCGCCATGCCGAGATAGGTCTTTGTGGTCTGTTCAGCGTAAAGCCTCTTTTCGGCCTCGCGAACGGCGCGCATGATCGGCGTCCGACCTTCTTCGTCTTTATAGACACCCACTCCCAAATCAAGCTTGTTGGGTCGAGGGTCTTCCCGATACATGCCGATCAAGGCAATGATCTTGTCGGGTGCGGCTGGCTTTAGCGTCTCGTACATCTCATTACTCGCAGCGGAAATCTTCGGCTCTATTAGCCGAGCAGCAAACCATATGACAATGCTTGTCTAGGGGCGAAAGTGCTTCGAAAGCTTCAAGCCCTGGGCTTGATAGTTCGAACCCAAATCTGCGCCGTAGAGCGCCTGAGGGCGGGAAAGCATGTGTTCGTAAACCAGACGCCCCACGATTTGCCCATGCTCCAGAATGAACGGAACTTCATGGCTACGCACTTCCAGAACGGCGCGGCTACCTGTACCTCCGGCTTTCGAATGGCCGAAGCCCGGATCGAAGAAGCCAGCGTAGTGAACGCGGAACTCTCCGACCAAGGGATCAAACGGCGTCATTTCCGCAGCGTACAGAGGCGGCACATGAACAGCCTCCCTCGAAACAAGAATGTAAAACTCATCCGGATCAAGGATCAGTTCACCCGGCCCACCGTGGCGGTAGATCGGCTCCCAGAAATCCAGAACCGATTGTGCAGCGCGCTTGTCTACGTCAATCAGCCCGGTGTGATGTTTGCCGCGATAGCCGATCAGACCCTTCTCATCTCCGTCAAGGTCGATGGACAGAGCTATCCCTCCGCCTGAAATGCTCGGCACTTCAGCCGCAACCAACGTTTCGCTCTCGTGCAGCGAATGAAGCTGCGCCTCGGTCAAAAGCGCATTACCCTTGCGGAATCGTATCTGCGAGAGCCGCGACCCTGTGCGCGCGATGATGGGAAATGTCCGGGGGCTGACTTCCATATAAAGCTGCCCATCGTACCCCGCCACGATCTTGTCGAATTCGCTGCCGTAGTCAGTCATGACGCGCGTGAATATGTCGAGGCGACCTGTGGAGCTTTTTGGATTGGCTGATGCCGAAATATCGGCAGGCAGTTTCAGGTGTTCCAGCAAAGGGACGATATAAACACAGCCGGTCTCCAATACCGCACCGTCTGTCAGGTCAATTTCGTGAAGCTTCAGCCTCTCCAGTTTAGCAGACACCGTGCTTTGTGGCCCCGGCAGAAAGCTCGCACGGACCCTGTACGCTTTCGCACCCAATCTGAGGTCCAGACTTGCAGGCTGGATCTGGTCGGAATCCAGAGGTCGGCCCGCACTCAGCGCGCCGCTGGAAAACAGTTCCGCAATATTGCGGTCGGGAAGAATGCCTGTCTGCCGCAAGGACCAATAACCAGATTACAGTGGCCTGACCTTTAACGCGGCTTTTGATTGACGCAAGCCGAGTCGAGGTTTAAAGAGCCAGTTATCCCGTGGTGATTTGGCCGGTCGGCTTGCAGCCACGTTAAACAAGTCGCTAAAGGGCCGCGGACGAAACCCGGCTTTGCGATTTACCGCGGGCCGGTTTTTTTATGTCTGGATGACGAACAATGTCGAACGCACGAAAATATAGACCCGCTACCGAGCTCGTGCATGGCGGGACACTCCGATCCGGTTTTGGCGAAACGTCTGAAGCCATCTTCCTCACGCAGGGCTTCGTCTATGAAACGGCTGAAGCTGCGGAAGCGCGCTTCAAGGGCGAAGAGCCGGGGTTCATCTACTCGCGCTATGCCAACCCTACAGTGGATATGTTTGAACGCCGCATGTGCGCGCTCGAAGGGGCCGAGGAAGCGCGGGCAATGTCGTCCGGCATGGCGGCGGTCGCTGCCGCGCTGCTTTGCAGTGTCAAGGCAGGCGACCATGTGGTTGCTGCCAAAGCACTTTTCGGATCGTGTCGCTATATCATTGAAACGCTGATGCCACGCTACGGCGTTGAAGCAACCTTGATTGACGGCGCAAAGATCGAGAACTGGGCGGACGCTGTGCGCCCGAACACAAAAGTGATGTTTCTCGAAAGCCCGACCAATCCTACCTTGGAAATCGTGGACATTGCCGCGGTCGCGGAGGTAGCCAATTCTGTGGGCGCAAAACTGATCGTGGACAATGTTTTTGCGACGCCGATGTTCCAGAAGCCGCTTGAACTTGGCGCGCACGTGGTCGTGTACTCGGCTACCAAACACATAGACGGTCAGGGTCGTTGTCTTGGCGGGATTGTTCTTTCAGACAAGCAGTGGATTGACGAACATCTTCACGACTATTTCCGCCATACGGGTCCATCGCTTTCGCCATTTAACGCATGGACCTTGCTGAAGGGTCTCGAAACTCTGTCATTGCGCGTAAAGCAGGCAACCTATTCGGCTGGCAGGATTGCGGATTTTCTGGCCAGCCACCCGAAGATCGAGCGCGTTATCTATCCCGGACGCGAGGATCACCCCCAGGCAGATATTATCAAGAGGCAGATGACCGGCGGTTCAACGCTGATTTGCTGCGATGTGAAGGGTGGGAAGAAAGCCGCGTATGGCCTTGAAAACGGACTCAAAATCGTACGTATGTCGAATAATCTGGGAGATGCGAAAAGCCTCATTACGCATCCCGCGACAACCACGCACAAAAGCCTGACCGACGAAGCTCGTGCCGAACTCGGTATCGACGACGGGACGCTTCGCATCTCCGTAGGGCTGGAGGACACGGACGACCTTCTCGAGGACATTGCAGAGGCGCTTGCCAAAGCCTGATCAAACAATCGCGCATTGCCGAAACCTCGCCATGAGATATTATGGCGAGGTCATGTACAAAGCAGTAACTCGCAATATCGAAGTCGAGGTTGAGCCGTTTTACCTTGAGGAGCGTTCCGACCCGGAACTGCGCCGATATGTGTGGGGCTATCGCGTTACCATCGACAATCAGTCGGATGAGTTGGTTCAGCTTTTGTCGCGCTACTGGCACATCACAGATGGCCTGGGCCGCGTGGAGGAAGTGCGGGGTGCTGGCGTCGTCGGTGAAAAGCCTGAGCTGAACCCCGGGGATAGCTATCAATATACGTCAGGCTGTCCGCTCAGCACGCCGTCCGGCATTATGGTCGGAAAATATACGATGCGCAGCCGGACAGGCGAGCTATTCGACGTGGTTATACCCGCCTTTTCACTCGACCTGCCCGGCATTTTGCGTACCGTAAACTAGCTGAAGTCTTTCGGTTCGAAAACGTAACTTTTCGAGCAAAATTCGCAATCGACCTTGATGGCACCATCAACTGTCGAATGCTCTATTTCCTCAGCAGAAAAGCCCTGCAGCACGCCCTCGATTTTCTCGCGCGAGCAACTGCATTCGTCTGCCACCGGCACGCTGTCGAACACACGCACTCCGTGTTCATGGAACAAGCGATACAGCAATCGCTCTGCGCCAACCATCGGATCGACCATTTCGACCGGCTCGACGGTTGCAAGCAACATCAGCACTTCCTGCCAGGCATCATCAACCTGCGCATCAGCTTCGCCTTGCACATCGCCGTCGCCACCCGGCAAGTCCCCAAGCTGCATCCGCTCGGGAGCTTGCGGAAGGAACTGAGCAATAATGCCACCGGCTCTCCAATGCTCGCCGCCACCTTCGCCACGGCGAACCTGCTTGGCCACCGATAGCTTGATGTCGGTGGGAATCTGTTCGGACTGCCGGAAATAAACCTTGGCAGCTTCTTCCAAACTGATTCCGTCCAATGCCACAATCCCTTGATAGCGCTGCGTAAATTGACCCTGATCGATAGTCAGCGCCAACACGCCCTGCCCAAGCAATTGTTCAGGTGACGTATCGCCCTTCTCAATGGCTGCAGCCACACGCTCGGAATCGAAACGCGCGTAGGCACGCACTGAACCGGGTGTCGTGAAATCGGCGACAAGCATGTCAACCGGCCCGTCAGTTCGGGTCTGGACAATGAACTTGCCGCTAAATTTCAGCGATGTTCCAAGCAGGACCGTGATGACACAGGCCTGCGCGAGAAGTTGTGCCACCGGCTCAGGATAGTTATGGCGCCCCAGAAGCTCGTCGAGCAGTGGACCGAGCTGCACCGTACGTCCCCGCACATCCAGCGGCCCAACTTCGAACGGCACAACATGGTCGTCCCCCGCAAATCCGAAATCGCCGAGTTTTGGTTTGGATTCAGTCACGATATGAGTTCCAAGCATGGCACATCCTTCCACGCATAACACCAACAGCTTCCCGGTCAATGGACCGGGAAGCTGGTTCGGTCGCGTAAATTGTCAGTTTGATGTGCGTGAGATAGGGATGGCTCCAGCCCGTTTCAAGCGCCAAGGCACCAGGCCAGAACAGCCTTCTGCGCGTGGAGGCGATTCTCGGCCTCATCGAACACCACGGACTGGGGACCGTCGATCACCTCGTCAGTCACTTCTTCGCCCCGGTGTGCGGGAAGGCAATGCATGAAAATGGCTTCAGGGTTGGCAAGGGCCATCAGTTCCCTGTTGACCTGATAGGGCAGAAAAACATTCTGGCCCCGCGCGCGATGCTCCTGTCCCATCGAAACCCAGCAATCCGTTACAACGCAATCCGCTCCAGCAACGGCTTCCTGCGCGGTATCCTTGATAGATACGCCGCCGCCATTGGCTCGCGCCCATGACAAATATTTTTCCATAGGCTCACTGCCTTCAGGCGTCGCTATATTGAGATTGAAATCGAACCGCGCTGAAGCCTCAAGCAAGGAATGCAAGATGTTGTTTCCATCACCCGTCCAGGCGATGGTCTTGCCCTGAACCGGTCCGCGATGCTCTTCAAAGGTCAGGATGTCCGCCATTATCTGGCATGGATGCGTGTCATCGGTCAGACCATTTATGACAGGCACTGACGCAGCCTCTGTCAATTCAAGTAACCGGTCATGACTTGTGGTGCGGATCATGATGGCGTCGACATAACGAGACAGGACACGAGCTGTATCGCCTATCGTTTCGCTCTTCCCAAGCTGCATTTCCGAGCTTGTCAACATGATCGTCTCGCCGCCGAGCTGGCGCATACCAACATCGAAGGAGACCCGCGTTCGTGTAGAAGGCTTTTCAAAGATCATCGCCAGCACACGGCCTTCAAGCGGGCTGCTTCGACGGCCCGCTTTCAGTTCAGCCTTGCGCCGCGCGGCATCGCTTAAAATACCGCGCACCGTGTCAGCGGAGAGAGCGGAAAGATCCGTGAAGTGCTTTGGTTTAGCCATGCTGATCAACCTGCATTCGATAGGCTTTTTGCGGCAGCGCGAATGCGCCCGATTGCATCCCTTATTTCGTCGTCGGTGATTGTCAGCGGTGGCAACAGCCGCACAACATTGTCACCGGCACCAACGCTCAACGCCTTTTGATCGCGAAGGGACTGGACGAGACTCGTATTGGGAACTTTACACTTCAACCCGAGCATCAGCCCTGACCCACGTATTTCCTCAATAACGTCAGGAAATTCATCGATAACGGCGGCAAGTCCCTGCTTGAATAGCAGCGCCTTGCGAGAAACGTCCTCCAGAAAACCATCCTCAAGAACAACATCCAGAACAGCGTTTCCTACTGCCATTGCAAGAGGATTGCCGCCAAATGTAGTGCCGTGAACCCCGGCGGTCATGCCAACGGCTGCTTCATCGGTGGCAAGGCACGCTCCGACAGGGAACCCTCCACCTATGCCCTTCGCGATAGCCATGATATCCGGGGTGACGCCGGACCATTCATGCGCAAAGAGTTTGCCGGTGCGCCCAATGCCGCACTGAACCTCGTCGAAAATCAAAAGAAGACCATGCTTGTCGCACAGTTCGCGCACACGCTTGAGCGAGCTCACTGGAAAAGTACGTACGCCGCCCTCTCCCTGTACCGGCTCAAGCAGAATTGCAGCGGTTTCAGGTCCGATCAATTTTTCTGCAGCATCAAGGTCATCGAAAGCGACCTGGTCAAAGCCTTCAACCTTCGGACCGAAACCTTCCAGATATTTTTGCTGTCCGCCTGCCGCGATGGTCGCGAGCGTTCGACCGTGGAAAGCCCCTTCAAAGGTTATGATCCGGAACTTTTCCGGATGACCATTCACATATTGATAGCGTCGCGCGGTCTTGATGGCGCATTCCAGCGCTTCTGCACCAGAATTGGTGAAAAACACCTTGTCTGCAAAGCTGGCCTCAACCAATCTTTCGCCAAGCCGTTCCTGACCGGGTATCTGATAAAGATTGGACACGTGCCAGAGCTTGCCAGCCTGCTCTGTCAAAGCGGCGACAAGGTGAGGATGGCTGTGCCCCAGCGAATTGACGGCAATGCCGCCTGCAAGGTCCAGGTATCGATCGCCCTCAGTGGTGATCAACCAGGTTCCCTCTCCGCGTTCAAATGCAAGGGGCGCGCGGGCGAAAGTCTCGTAAAGCGGGTTTGTCGTCATTATCTAACTGCTGTAACGGAACTGCCTTGAACCAAAAAGGCCGCCCAAACGGCGGCCATAGGTGCGATATTGGTTTTTTTGTCCGCCAAGTCAACGAAAAGCTCAAATCGAAGCATATTGGCACAACGGAAAGGAAAACTCCGCCAAGTTGGGGAAAACCGCAAAAACGGATTCGCATAAGGCTTCGGACTCTTGTCACGGAGTCGGGCGATAGGCTAATTGGATAGCAGATAACTAGATTTCGTGCGGCGGATCTAACTCACGTCATAGATGTGGTAGCCAACTCGGCTCGGGCTGGGTGGCTATGGATTCCGCCCAAGCGAACTCTGCGGGAGCATAAAGATGGAATGGACTGACGAGCGCGTAGAGCTACTGCGCAAGTATTGGTCAGAAGGTCTTAGCGCCAGCCGTATAGCGGCACAATTGGGCGGCGTAAGCCGCAATGCTGTCATTGGCAAGGTGCACAGGCTGAAGCTGTCGAGTCGCGGGCGCACCGCGACCGTGGCGACGCGTCAAAAGAAGGTTCCCACGGTTACCAAGACCGTGGTGAAAACCGCCGCGCCGAGAACCGTGACAACCACAACGACCGTCTCTATCGGCGCAACGGCTTTGCAGGCGCAGTTTGACGTCGAGCCAGTGGCGCGGCGACACTTGCGTCCTGTCGAGGATGTAGTCGTCCCGATTTCGCGGCGCTTGTCGCTGGTGCAACTCAATGAGCGCACCTGCAAGTGGCCAAATGGCGACCCTTTGATGGATGACTTCAATTTCTGCGGCAATGACGTCTGTGAAGGCAGCCCATATTGCAAATATCATGCAAAGCTGGCCTTCCAACCGGCCTCTGAACGCCGCCGGATGCGCTGATTACTTTTTAAATTCGGGCGACAGGGCATGGCTCCTGTCGTCCTTTTGACGCTCGACCGGCATCTGCTGTCCAGTAACGATGTAATAGACAGTTTCAGCGATATTTGTTGCGTGATCGCCGATGCGCTCTATGTTTTTCGCGCAGAACAGCAAATGCGTACATGGCGCAATGTTTCGTGGGTCCTCCATCATGTAGGTAAGGAGTTCGCGAAACAGCGATGTGTAAATCGAGTCAATCTGGCCATCCCGGTCGCGCATTGCTGATAGCCCATCAACTGATCGGGATGCATAAGCGTCCAAAACTTCTTTGAGTTGTACAAGTGCCAGTTCGGAAAGGGCGACCAGGCCGCGCGACAGTCGAACCGGCTGGACAGTCTCGCCTATCGCAAGCACACGTTTGGCAACGTTCTTCCCAAGATCGCCAACGCGCTCAAGATCAGCAGCTATTCGGATTGCTCCGATGATTTCGCGCAGGTCTGAAGCCATTGGCTGACGCTTGCCAATGATCACGATGGACTTGTCGTCTATATCGCGCTGGAGTTCGTCAAGAACGCGATCATCTTCAGTAACTTTGCGCGCCAGAACGGTATCGTTTGCGACAAGTGCCGCCACCGATTGCTCCACCATCCGCTCGGCTTGCCCACCCATAGCGGCGAGCTTGTCGGAAAGGTAATGCAAATCAATGTCGAATGCGCTGACGATATGGAGCGAATTCATTTCTGACCTCAAACGCCGTGCCGTTCACGACGCAGCAAATTAGCCGGAATACATGACAGAAAGAAGAATCCCGACGCACACCTGCATTAGTGCGAACTTTCTGGCAAGTATACGATAAATCTTGAACCCTGACCGACCTCAGACTGGATAGCGAGCCGTCCACCGTGGCGTGTCAATATGTGCTTGACGATTGCCAGGCCGAGCCCGGTACCTTTCTGCGGTGCAATACCCTCGTTCTCCACCCGGTAAAACCGTTCCGTAACGCGGGGAATATGTTCTTCAGGAATGCCGGGGCCGTAGTCCTGCACAGCAATTTCAGCCTCGTTTGCGACAAGCCTTGCCGAGACAACAACCCTTTTTCCCTTTTGCCCGTATTTGCATGCATTTTCCAAAAGATTTTCAAAGACTTGAGTCAGCTCGTCCAAGCTACCACCGACAATCAGGGGCTGCGGACTGAAGTCGGTCTCTATGACAACGCCAAGATCTTGCGCCAGTGGGGCCAGCGACTCTGCAACCCGCTTCACCAGGGCTGTCAGGTCCACCTTGTGGGACAAATCGATGCGGGATTTCATTTCAAGCCGGGAAAGAGACAACAGATCATCAATGAGGCGCGCCATTCTTGACGTCTGGCCTTGCATGATCGCCAGAAACGCATCCTGCGCCTTCGGGTCATTGCGAGCTGGCCCACGAAGGGTTTCAATGAAGCCGGAAATTGAAGCGAGCGGGGTTCTTAATTCGTGGCTGGCATTGGCAATGAAGTCGGCTCGCATTCGGTCAATTCGGCGAGTTTCGCTTTGGTCTTTGAATACAACAATGAAAACATCAGCGTGCTTTCCTACCGCCGAAGCGAACACCTTGTAGGCTCTTTCAATTGGCAATCGCTCTGCGTATTCGCCAGTGGCTGACCCACGAGACTTGAGCACTTCATCAACGAGCTCGCGTATCTCCGGAGCCCGAAAGCGCAGAAACATTGACCGCCCCAGCGCAAAGCCACCAAAAGCATCCATTGCGCTTTGGTTTGCGAAACGAACATTCGCGTGTTCGTCAATCACAAGAACGGGGTCATCCAGCGCGGATGCGAGATCGTAGCCTGTTACGTCTTTTACCGCTTCCTTTTCGATCATACCGCCCACAGCCCTTTCGTCTGCATCTTGTGCCAATCCCAACATGGTCAAGGTAGACGAGATAAATGAACCTGATTTGTCGCTTGCCACCACATACCTGCGTGAGTTGCATCCGATACCGGATTGGTCATACATCTGTTGACCATCAATACCATGCCCGGCACATCGCAACAGGATGATCACATGAAAAAGCCGAAGAAAGCCGCAGTGGTTGAGAATGACGCAGCCGAAAATGCCGTTGCGGTTCAGCTTAAGATTGATGGCAAACGACGAGACTTTGACATCAACGATCCTGAGCTGCCCGGATGGGTGAAAAAGGGTGCGCTGTCATCAGGCGGATATCCTTATCAGGAGAAGTTGGACAAGGATCTCTATGAGGAAACGCTCGAAGCCCTTCAGATGGAACTGGTGAAAATGCAAGCATGGCTTCAAAAAGGAGGCCACCGCGTGCTTGTTGTTTTTGAAGGGCGGGATGCCGCCGGGAAAGGCGGCACTATTGCCGCGGTCCGGGAATATATGAACCCTCGTCAGGCACGCGACGTTGCACTGCCAAAGCCTACAGAAACTGAGCGCGGTCAGTGGTATTTCCAGCGCTATATCTCGCACTTTCCGACAACCGGTGAGTTCGTGACGTTTGATCGCTCCTGGTACAATCGCGCTGGAGTTGAACCGGTGATGGGGTTCTGCACAGCAGAGCAGCACCTCAAATTTCTGGAAGAAACGCCTCGCTTTGAGCAAATGATAAAGAATGAGGGTATTCATTTCTTCAAATTCTGGCTCAATCTCGGTCAGGAAATGCAGCTCAAGCGCTTTCATGACAGGCGACACAGCCCGCTGACGATCTGGAAGTTTTCACCCATGGATGTGGCCGGGATTACGAAGTGGGATGCTTATACAGAAGCCCTCCACCTGATGATGGACACGACTGATACAGATGAAGCGCCGTGGATAGTTGTTCACTCAAATGACAAGCGGCGTGCCCGTCTGGAGGTCATCCGTCACATTCTGCTGAACCTTGATTATGAGGGCCGAGACTTGCAGCGGATTGGCACGCCGGATCCCAGGATCATCGGGCGCGGCAAGGCTATGCTTGCGAATCACTGAACGGGTCGTGGCTGGTTTTGTCCCAGTGAAAAGGGTTTAGCCACAAATCCTTGAGTGCCTTCCACGCTGCCGCGGAGATCGCGAGCCAGTAGAGCGGTGTTGCCACGGCAACACGCCAGAATGACTGGCGTTCCACACCGACCGATCTCTTGTAGCCGAGAAGCAGGAAGCCGAAATAGCCGCCCACGATGCTAATAATGTCAACGGTGATCAGCGCCGTTTCCCATGTCCCCATCGGGACACTCCAAAGCAGCACGTAAGACAGATACGGTATCAAGGCCAACACCATGGGATGCAGCAATGAAGAGAATACCATTCCGAACAAGACAAACTGCGCGACGATAAACGATCCTGCACCAAGCTCGCGCGCAAGCAGAATAGGGGATCGCATGTGCACGAGCCAGGTCTGCATCCACCCCTTGTTCCATCTTGCCCGCTGAGGATACCAATCCTTCAGGCGATTTGGAGCTGTTTCGTAAGTCGGTGAATCGATAGTGCCTATCTCATATCCCATTCGTCCCAACCGGATACCCAGATCAGCATCCTCGGTCACATTGTGAGGGTCCCACGCACCAGCGGCCTCCAATGCGGAGCGGCGAAAATGATTTGATGTTCCTCCCAGAGGGAACACCAGATTTCTGGACGCCAGCCATGGGACAAGGCCCCTGAACAGGGCCCGGTACTCAAACGCAAAACAACGCGTGATCCAGTTTTCTTCGCCGTTGATGATTTCGAGAGGTGCCTGAAGGCAGGCGAGATTATCTGAAGCCCGTTCAAACGCTGCAAACGCCTCGCGCAATTGTCCGGGATGGGGAATATCTTCAGCGTCGTATAGTACGACGAACTCACCTCGTGTCATGCTCATAGCATACCGCAAGGCCTTTGGCTTCGTGCGCGGTTGGCAGGGCGGCACTACAATCGTTTCGACGAGCGAGTGCAGCGGATTTCGAGCAATCGCCTCAATAGTGGCCGGATCATCCTCTTCACAAATCAGCTTTATCTCAAGACGATCTCGTGGCCAATCAAGCCTGCTCAAGGCTGCCAGCAATTGCGGTATCATGTTTGACTCGCGCCAAAGCGCTATCAGCACGGAATATACCGGCTCTGCCCGTGTTGGCTGTTGATACCGTTCACTTTGTAATGACCCGCCGATGGCCGCGGCGATACGCAAGCCTGAACACCCGACGAAGAAAACCGTTGCAGCGACGTGGGTAGCAAACAACGCTGTCGCAAAGTTCAGCCAAAAGAATTCGGCGGCGAGAACTGCGAACATGCCAAATAACACACCCTGCGTAGAGCTGAGGCGGTTTCGTGCCGAAAACTCGGGCATTGTGTCAAACAATCCCTTCGTCGACGAGAAAATCAGCTTTCGCGCAAGGCGCTGCTGCAATGCCTTTCTGACGGTGGAGATAGTTGCCACGCGGATACGGGATTTCAGCGCGTGTCTCTCAGGTGCGTGGCGATCTAATGCATGGGCTGAGCGAGAGTTTGGAACAACAACTGCACTTGGCGCGGCCTGACAACCCTCCAGCGTTGCCCAAACTTGCGGACCTTCGCGCTTCAGCAGTTCAAGAAAGTCTTCGTCTCTGCCCACAAGCTGCGATGCATCGAGACGATCCAGATATTCAACGCGCAAGCACGCGGCAAGATCGCGTGCAGCCAATTCTTCGGTAGCAGGTGCAAACGACTGGGATGGTCGGCAATTCACGTGATGCAAGCCAATCCAATAACAGAGAGTCAATAATTAGCTATAGCTAATTTATTTGAAAACCAACAGGCTTCGCGGCATTTCCAAAGAATATGACCTTTATGGATCCGGCAGTGATTTTCTCAACGCAACTGAATGACCTGCTCCGCCTTGTGGCAAGGCAATTGCTGGCTGCGCTGGCCTTGATCTTGGCCGGCATATTGCCTTGTGCTGCGCAAAGCTCCGGGGTGCCCGCGCTTTGGGACGCACGCGAGCGCCTGCCATCCCCTGACCTTTCCCAGCTTACGCGGCTGCGCTTCCTTACTACAACCGATTTCCCGCCCTTCAACTTTCTCGATCCGGGTGGAAGGTTGGTTGGCCTGCACATTGATCTGGCCCGCGCGATCTGCGCCGAACTTAACGTTACAGATCGTTGTCAGATACAGGCCCTTCCATGGGACGAATTACAGTCGGCGCTGGAAAATGGAGACGGTGAGGCCATTTTGGCCGGCATATCTGTGACCGCTCAAGCCAGAGCCACCTATGCGTTCTCCCGCCCCTATATGATCTTTCCTGCGAGGTTTCTTGTTCGTCGCAATTCCGCACTGGCCGAACCGCTGTCACAAGCCCTCGCCGGACAGCGGGTCGGTGTGGTTGCCGGATCGACGCATGAAAGGATGCTTCGCGCCTATTTTCCCAAAGCCAAAGTGATCACATACAGCAACGCGGAATGGACCTATCGTGATCTGCGCGATGGTAGCCTGGCGGCTGTTTTCGCAGACGGCATGCAGCTGAGCATGTACTTGGGAAGCATAGATCACATGGATTGCTGCAAGTTTGCGGGCGGCGCGTACATCTCACCTGAGTTTTTGGGCCAGGGTCTATCCATTGCAGTATCGCCCGAAAACCGGTCTTTGACTGATGCAATGGACTACGCGCTCCATGCAATTTCGACCAAAGGCAAAATGACCGAGCTTTACTTGCGCTACTTCCCCGTCGGGTTCTTCTAGGTCAGTGTCCTCAGGCGTGCTTTCGTTGCCATTTCGATGGCTGCCACGCTGAGCGGGTCTATTCCGAGATGCTCGCGAACACGCTGAAGGACACGCGCCTCTTCCATCCGCATCTCCAAATCCGCGGCTGCAACCTCAAACACCGCTGCATAAGCGGTGTCCAGCAACCGGCTCGGAATCACCTGGTGAGCGAGTTCCAGCACATGTTCCAATCCGCTCCCGGCGGTGAGCAGAACCTGACAGTCCTGCGCGACATCCAGCAGGCGCGAGGCGTCAAAATCTTCGAAAACCGGCCAGGTCCGCACCACCTCGCCAATGCTGCCAAGTTCAAGGTGATCCATGTCCCTGTCAGAGGCGGATGTCACAATCATCAGGTAGATCAACGCCTCGTGGACTGACGGCAAACTCATTATTCTCTCCTGTTTACAAACCGAAAGTAGGTTCCCGGCCTTGGCTCGGCAAGGAAAAACAGGTCAATCGTTGACGCCTGCATTGCGTGCGCTTAAAGCCTTCGCTGCCGCCAGAGAAGGCGAAGGATGCATAAATGACCCAACTGAACCCGATTGATCTCAGCCCTGAAATCCTGTCCGCCGCGGCAGAAAGCAAAGCATGGCCCTTTGAGGAGGCAAAAAAGATCATCGCGCGCTATCAGGGGCGAGACTTCCCGGAGACCGTTCTGTTCGAAACCGGATATGGCCCATCAGGACTGCCGCATATAGGAACCTTCGGCGAAGTTGCACGAACCACTATGGTCCGTCACGCGTTTCGGGTGCTCACGGAAGATAAGGTCAAGACCAGACTGCTGTGCTTCTCGGATGATGTGGACGGCATGAGGAAAGTGCCTGAAAACGTTCCGAATCGCGACATGATGGCCGAGCATATGGGCAAGCCGTTGACGCGCGTCCCGGATCCTTTCGGAAAGTATGAGAGCTTCGGACACCACAACAACGCAATGTTGCGGCGTTTTCTTGACACGTTCGGTTTTGACTACGAATTCGCTTCTGCGCTGGATTACTACACCTCTGGTCGCTTTGACGACGGCCTTGTGCGTATGCTGGAGCAGTACGACAAGGTCATGGCGGTGATGCTCCCCACTTTGCGGGAAGAGCGCCGCAAGACCTACGCGCCGATCCTCCCGATCCATCCCGAGACGGGAGTGGTGATGCAGGTTCCAATTGAAGAGGTTCACCCCGGGCGAGCGACTGTCGTGTGGACAGATCCGGAAACCGGCA
>JAHBYV010000021.1 GCA_019635795.1 Rhizobiaceae bacterium | reverse complement strand
TCAGGGCGGTACCCGAAAAGGGCAAGGCGAACGCTGCGCTCGAAGATTTGATAGCTGAGTGGATCGGAGCGCCCCGGCGCAGCGTTTCAGTGACAAGCGGCGAAACCTCGCGCCTTAAAACAGTCTTCGTTTCTGGCGCTCCGGATGAACTCACCACTCGTATTACCGAGTTGGCTGATCAATCCTGATAAGCAAGAAGGCCCGCATGTACGGGCCTTCGATTTCTGAAATGGCGATGATAATCAGCCCTGCTGCTTGTAGCGTTCCACGGCTTCGCGGATCATTTTCTTGGCGTATTCAGCATCGTGCCAACCGCCAATCTTCACCCATTTACCGGGCTCCAAATCTTTGTAGTGCTCGAAGAAGTGCGCCACCTGGTCAAGCGTGATCTGCGGCAGGTCTGTATAATTCTTTACCCGCTCATAGCGCTTGGTCAGATGGGTGGACGGAACGGCAATGACCTTCTCATCCTGCCCCGCATTGTCTTCCATGATGAGAACACCGATTGGTCGCACATTGATAACGCAACCGGGAACCAGCTCGCGCGTATTGCACACCAGCACGTCAATCGGATCACCGTCGCCTGAAAGCGTGTGGGGAACGAAACCGTAATTGCCCGGATACCGCATCGACGTATAGAGGAAACGATCGACAACAAGCGTTCCTGCTTCCTTGTCCATCTCATACTTGATCGGCTCACCGCCAATCGGCACCTCAATGATGACGTTGACATCTTCAGGCGGATTTGTGCCCGTGGATATTGCTTCGATACGCATCTGGTTCTCCAAAAATTTGGGAAGCCATTAGCGCCCCAAAACGTGTCGCGCAATCTCAATCTAAGTGAAAGATCAACAAGTTTTCACTGGGAGAAATGCTTCAATCCCAGATGAAGCCAACTTTCTTCAGGGCTTTGTTCTCAAAGACCTCGACGCCTTCGGCAATATCCTTGCCGCCACTACCCGCGTAAAACGAAAGCGCATTGGAGTTATCCTCCAAGGCCCAAACAACCAGTCCCTTGAGACCATGCTGGGCGAGCCGGCGACGCGCCTCCTTGAAGAGCCTCGATCCCAGCCCTATGCCCTGATATTCCGGCCGTAGATACAGCTCGTAAATCTCACCTTCCTGAGCCAACTGGCGCGCACGGCTGCGCCCAAGTGTGGCATAGCCAACGACTTCTCCGCCTACGTCGACGACAAGAATAGAGGTCGCGTTGCGAATGGCGTTTGCCCACCATTGCGAACCACGTCGATTTACCATGGAAAGCAGGGCGCGATGAGGAATGATGCCGCTATATGCACCAAGCCACGCAGCCTCATGCGTCTCAGCAATCGCTTCGGCATCCCGCGGTTCTGCGCGTCTTATATCGATGGTTAGCGTCTTCATTCTTTTTTAACCATATGCCCGATCTGCACCAAAGCACAAGCGATCCTTGTGGGTAAATGCGATTCGGCATTGGTTGAGAGTCTAGGCCAGACGCGATCTAAATCTCCACCAAATGATCATCCAGTTCGTTTGGATTCACAGCTTTTGGTGGAAAGTGTTTTGCCAGCAGCGCGCCGACCATCTCGATGGCAACAACAAACCCGTCAGCAACTTCGTCGCGGCGCGCATGATTGATAAGCTGGTGAATAACGCCGTCCCATTCTTCCTGACCGACTTTGGCGCTTATACCGCTATCCGCGACAACCTCAGCATATCGTTCAGCCAGCGAGACAAAGATCAGAACACCCGTGCGCACAGCCGTCACGTGAACATTGCGCGCCAGAAATTGTTTTACCGCATTGTCATGCGCGCGAAGAAATTGAAACTTGCGCGGCACAAGAAGAAGCCGAAGGGATGGGAAGATCGCGAGCAGAAGCAATATGCAGACCGTGGCAGCTATCTGCGCGGCTACGAATACAGGCAACCGCATCGTGTACCAGTTGGCTTCGAGCCATAGGGCCGCACCCATGCTGACGATAAAAAGGGCAACAAACACGATGAATGCCGCCGCGTAGAAATAACTGCTGCTGGACCGCGCCAGAACACAGTAGATTTCGCCGGATGTTCTGGCCTCGGCGGTTGAGATAGCACTTGCAACGCGCGCACGTTCCTGAGGCGTGATTGTCCGAGCTTTCATCACCATCCTCCCGATGCACCTCCGCCCCCGGACGATCCTCCACCGCCTGAAAACCCTCCGCCCCCAGACCAGCCACCGCCTCCGGACGACCACCCGCCACCACCTGTCCAGCCGCCGGTTGTCCAACCGCTGTCACGTCTTCGGCGGCCGCCAGATGAATAGTTGAATGTCATTCCGAGCCAGCGATAACGGCCCGGCGCGATCTGCTCGCCGAAAACACGCGGCAATATTGCCATTGCGATGCTGCCGAAAAACAGGGTGAACCATAGAAGCAGAAACAGACCGGCAACAACATCAATGGATTCCGGGTTATCCTGTTGATTGCGTTTTGCCCGCGCCTCAAGTTCAGCGCCTTGCCCTTCGAGCACTTTTTCAATGCCATCCACGGCCTGGGCGATACCACCTGCATAGTCGCCATTGCGGAAATAGGGCACCATGTCCTGAATAATCAGACTTGAGTGGAGATCGGTGAGGGCTCCCTCCAGACCATATCCGACCTCGATCCGCATCTTGCGATCATCACGGGCAACGAGCAACAGAACGCCGTTATTTTCCCCCGCCTGTCCAAGCTGCCAAGCCCTGAACAATCGGTTGGAGAACGATTCTATGGATTCTCCATCCAGGCTTTCAATCGTCGCAACAACGATCTGATCACTCGATTTTTTCTCAAATGATTCCAACTCGGACGAGAGAGCCTGCTCGGCAGAAGCGTCCAGCAGATTAGCGTTGTCGACCACCCTGCCGGTCAGCGCAGGAATTTCGGCCGCGTGTACGGCGACAACAAGCACGGCGCATACAGCCAAAATGGCCGGCAAAAGCGCCCACCATTTGTTGCTTCGAGCGTTGAACGTGACGTTATTCACCTCGTTGCCACTCGCAACTTAGCCGCCAGAAGGCGGGGCCTGCGGCTTCGTACCAAAATCAACCTTGGGAGCCTCCATCTTGTCCTGCTCCACAGTGAAATTCTGGAACGGTTGCTTGTGGAACCAAAGCTTGTCCCACAGCAAGGATGGGAAAGTAGCAAGCGTCAGGTTAAATTGGCGGACAGCTTCAATGTAGTCACGGCGCGCCACTGCGATACGGTTTTCTGTACCTTCCAGCTGCGCCTGCAATGCAAGAAAGTTCTGGTTCGCTTTCAAATCAGGATAGTTTTCAGCAACCGCAAGCAAACGTCCCAGCGCGCTGGTCAAACCGGCCTGCCCTTCCTGAAACTTCCGGAACGCTTCCGGGTCTGACAGATTGGTTGGATCGATCGTGACCTGCGTAGCCTTCGCGCGCGCTTCAACGACGCTTTGAAGCGTTTCAGCCTCGTGAGAAGCATAGCCCTTCACTGTTTCAACCAGATTGGGAATGAGATCCGCGCGACGCTGGTACTGATTGAGTACCTCGCTCCACTTTGCCTTGGCATTTTCCTCTGCTGTGGGAATTGTGTTGTAGCCGCACGCAGACAATACCGGCGCCAGCAACAGCACCATAAGCACGGATAGAATTGAGCGGGACGGCCGCAAAGCCGAAACAAAAGACGTCATCACACACCCCCGTCGAGGAATTGAGTCGCGATAGGCTTAACACACTGCGCAGGCAATAAAAGTGCTGTATTGGCAACGCCATTCTTGACATTGCGCCTGCTCTGGCGTCCCGATCACACGTCGAAAGGCTGATGCAGATGGCCAAACAACAGAAAAATGACGAGCTTGCTGAGTCCCGGCGCATTCTCGGGCAGATCGAACAGGAAACGACATACGGTCGTGCCGCGCAAAAACTTCGGAATCATCTGGGTGCGGCAGATGCAGACCAGAATGACGTGATCGAAACTTGGGGAACAAGAATCGGTCGGATAATCGGTTTCCTCTTCACAATAGCCATCATCCTGTTCTTCATACGCTATCTCATATCGGCCTGATTCATGTCACACGCACCAAGCGCGCATCCTGCCACCACCCCAAAGGCCGTGATTGTTGTTTCCAGCCATGTTGTTCGCGGTTCGGTGGGGAACCGTGCCGCCGTTTTTGCTCTGGAGACGCTCGGCAATCCCGTCTGGGCCGTTCCTACCGTGATCTTGCCATGGCATCCCGGGCATGGTCGCGCCACTCGCATTGTTCTGGCGGCTGAGCAATTCGCGGCCTTGATGCATGATCTGGAAAGTGCGCCCTGGCTGGGTGAGGTCGCAGGGGTCCTGTCAGGCTATCTGGGAGATGTAGAGCAAGTCACGGCGCTCAAATCGCTCGTTTCAGCCGTGAGAACGAATAATCCAAATGCCCTTTACGTCTGCGATCCGGTTATGGGCGACCTCGGCGGGCTTTATGTGAAACAAGAACTGGCAGAGCGCATACGTGACGAACTCATGCCGATTGCCGACATCGCGACCCCGAACCGGTATGAGCTGGCGTGGATGGTAGGCCGCGACCTTCCGGATTTGCGCGTCACGGCTGAGGCGGCGTCGGAGTTCGCACCGACAAACCTGCTGGTGACTTCAGCGCCTGCCATGATGAAGAACTTCACCGGTAATCTGTTGATATCGGGGGCCAACGCCTGGCTGGCGGAACATCATATTATACCCAACCCACCAAACGGACTCGGCGACCTGACCGGTGCCGTATTTCTGGCCCGCCTCCTGGCCGGTCAGGCCATGGATAAAGCACTGCAAACAACGACAGCCGCCGTCTTTGAAATTCTCGCACGCACGACTCGGCGCGGCGGCGATGAATTGCAACTGGAAACAGATGCTCAAAGCCTGTCGCATCCCATGGCAATGGTGCAGATGCGTCGTGTATCGATACCCGGAACCGGACGCAGAGCATAAAATCCTGATTTGCATTTCCAATGAGACACACTAGGAGAAATCCTATGGCACATCTCCCAGACCATCTGCTCGCAGGCTACCGCAACTTCATGTCAGCGCGTTACCCAGTGGAGCGCGACCATTACCGCTCGCTGGCTCGTGAAGGACAAGCCCCGCAAACGATGGTTATTGCATGTTGCGACTCGCGCGCAGCACCGGAGATGATCTTCAATTCAGCGCCGGGCGAACTTTTTGTCGTGCGCAATGTTGCAAATCTGGTTCCGCCTTATGCGCCAGACGGAGAGTTCCATTCAACCTCCGCCGCGCTTGAATTCGCAGTGCAAAGCCTGAAAGTAAAAAACATCGTCGTGATGGGCCACGGTCGCTGCGGAGGCATCAAAGCTGCGCTCTCGCCCGATTCAACTCCGCTTTCGCCCGGTGATTTCATTGGCAAATGGATGAGCCTCGTAGCACCCGCGGCTGAAAGTGTTTCCGGCAATGCCATGATGACCAGCACTGAGCGTCAAACTGCGCTCGAGCGCATTTCCATCCGGTATTCGCTTGCAAATCTGCGCACCTTTCCTTGCGTCCAGATACTGGAACAGAAAGGCAAGCTCGCTTTGTATGGAGCATGGTTTGACATCTCCACAGGCGAACTGTGGGCTATGAATTCCGCTACCGGCGATTTCGAGCGACCTGAGATCGACTGAAACAGTCAGCCCGGATAAGGAACTCTTTTCCAGACTATCCAGGAAAGGATTGAGAGCGTGCCAAGCAACAGAACAACTGTTGCTAGCGCATCTGTTGCATCGCCTATTAGTGCCGCGAGGGAGCCACCAGCGAGACCGGTTGCGAGCTGCAAAAATCCGACCAGTGAAGAGGCCGCCCCTGCATTCTTTCCGAATGGCTCCATTGCCGCCATCGTCATGGCCGCGCTGGTGAACGCCACGCCGAAGGCATAGAACCCGACCGGCACCATGACTATCAGGAAGCTTGGCTCAAAAAGCCGTAGGCCTATGCCAAGCGCAAGCGTACCCGCGCCGATAGCAGCCAGCCCGATAGGGACCACTTGCTTCGCCGTCCATCTGCGCATCAGGGCGCGCATCGTAAGTGTGCCAGTAAAGTAGCTTAGCGACTGCATCAGCATTGCAAGTCCGAATTCTGTTGGGGTCAGACCAACCCGATCCATCATGACGAAAGGAAGCATGGTTGCGAATGCATATAGCGCACCCGTCGAGCCAGCATTCGTCATACTCGCAGACATGAACCAAGGGCTTCGCAGCAAGCTGAGATAGCTTTGAATAAGGGCACGCGGCTTTATGCGCGAGACATCGCGCTCAACCGTTTCCCGAATGGCAAATATGGTTATGAGAACCAAAGCAATTCCCACCAGCGCCATCACGATGAATATCGCGTGCCAACCAAAGAACTCCATGGTCAACCCACCTATGAGGGGCGCAGTCGCGGGGCCTACAGCCAGAATTGTCCCGATCAGGTTCATAATGCGAGCTGCATGGTCGTGATTGAACAGGTCGCGCACAATGGCCCGGGACATTGCTATGCCAGCTGCCGCACCAATCCCCTGAATGAAGCGGGCGAGAATGAGCACCGTGACATTGGGCGCAAAAACAGCCAGCAGGCTCGCCGCCGTATAGATACCCATGAACACAATAGTGATCGGCCGACGCCCAAGTCCGTCGGAAAGCGGCCCTGTCACCAATTGCGCCATCGCGAAGCCCGCAAAATACATGGCGAGCGACATTTTCACCGCTTCTTCGGTACTACCGAAAGCCTCCACAATCTCCGGCATGGCCGGCGTATAAACCGCCATCGAAAACGGGCCAATCATCGCAAGGCAAGCACCGATAATGCCGACGCGACGTTCACTCATCACGGATTTGGGTAAGCGGGTACTGTCCATATGCGTCTCAACACACGGTTGCCGTGATCAGTCAAGGACGTTGCACAGGTCCAGCTCGCGACATACATCAGGGCAGATACAATTTTGGACCGGACGAATGACATCCAACACTCTCGAAACGCACGCGCTGACACAATGGACCGGGCCGTTCGGTCTGCCTGACTTTTCAAAAATCAATGATGCAGATTTTGCACCTGTTTTTGATCAGGCGCTTAAGGCACACGAGCAGGAAATTGCAGCCATAGCTTCAAGCCCGCAGCCACCGACAATCGAGAACACGCTCGCGGCGCTGGAGCTTTCCGGTGATCCTCTTGATCGGGTATCTTCAATCTTCTGGTGCCGTGCGGGTGCCCACACCAATGAGACAATTCAGGCTCTTGAACGCGAGATTGCACCGAAAATGGCGCGCCATTTCTCCGCGATCTCTATGAATAGCGATCTGTTCAAGCGAATTGATGACCTTTATCAGTCGCGGGAGTCACTCAGCCTTGATGCAGAAACGTTGCGGGTGCTCGAAAAGACCTGGAAGAATTTCGTTCGCGCAGGTGCCAGGCTGGACGAGGCTGGCAAGGCGCGACTCTCTGACATCAATGAAGAACTCGCCGCTCTCGGCGCGCGGTTTGGGCAGAATGTATTGACCGATGAGAAAGACTGGGTGCTTTTTCTCGAAAAAGAGGACCTAGTCGGCCTTCCGGAGTTTCTGACCAGTGCCATGGCACAGGCTGCGGAGGTTCGTGGAAAGAAAGGCAGCTTCGCCGTCACACTTTCCCGGTCGATATACGAGCCCTTCATGTCCTTTTCGGATCGTAGAGACCTTCGGGAAAAGGTCTTTCACGGCTTTATCAATCGCGGTCAAATGGGCGGTAACACTGACAATTCGGCCACCGTTGCGCGCACTCTCTCCTTGCGCGCAGAGAAGGCGAAATTGCTCGGCTATGATAGCTACGCCGCGCTGAAGCTCGACAATACCATGGCAAAGACACCCGCCGCGGTTCTGGGGCTGCTGGAACCAGTCTGGAACAAGGCAAGGGAAAAGGCGGCTGTCGAAGAAATCGATCTCCAGCGCATTGCTGCGCAAAGCGGGAGCAATGACAGGATTGCAGGCTGGGATTGGCGCTACTATCAGGAAAAGCTGCGCGCAGAAAAGTTTGCATTCGACGAGGCAGAGCTGAAGCCATACCTTCAACTGGATAATATCATCGCGGCCTGTTTCAACGTCGCAAACCGGCTTTTCGGCCTCACCTTCGTTCCGATCGACAACGCCGCCGGCTGGCATCCTGATGTTCGGGCTTTCCGGGTGCTGAATGCCGATGGGAGTCACAAGGCCGTTTTCCTGGCAGACTATTTCAACCGCCCCTCCAAGCGCTCCGGTGCGTGGATGAGTTCTCTGCAATCGGGCTACAAGCTCGGCGAAGGCTCTCAGCCGATCATTTACAACGTTATGAATTTCGCAAAGCCTCCTGCAGGAGAACCCGCACTGCTTTCGCTTGATGAAGCGCGGACGTTGTTCCACGAGTTTGGACATGCGCTGCACGGAATGCTGAGCGAAGTGAAATGGCCTTCCGTTTCCGGCACATCCGTCAGCCGCGATTTTGTCGAGCTTCCATCCCAGCTTTACGAGCATTGGCTGACAGTGCCGGAAATTCTTAAAACATATGCTCTGCACGCCAGAACTGGCCAGCCCATATCAAAAGAATTGATGGACAAGCTTTTGGCCGCCCGCACCTTTGGCGCAGGATTCGGCGCAGTGGAGTTCGCAGCTTCCGCCCTCGTGGATATGGCTTACCATGCGGAGCCCAACGCGCCTGCCGATCCTCTTGCATTTGAAGCCGCTACGCTTGAGCACCTTCAGATGCCGGACGCGATCCCGATGCGGCACCGCACTCCGCATTTTCAGCATGTTTTCGCAGGAGACGGCTATTCCGCAGGCTACTACTCCTACATGTGGTCAGAGGTTCTCGACGCCGATGCCTTTTCAGCTTTCGAGGAGACCGGCGACCCCTTCGATTCGCAGATAGCGGAGCGGCTGAGGTCCAACATCTATGCGGCTGGCGGTTCCAGGGATCCGGAGGAACTCTACATGGCATTTCGGGGAAAAATGCCTTCTCCCGATGCTATGATGCGCAAGCGTGGATTGGCGTAGCCTGACGACAGGAAGCGGCGCGTATGGCCTATGCGCGCCGCGAATACACACGTCGATAATGGTGGGCAGGCTTTATCCAAGCAGCTTTGCATAGCTGCAATGTGCGGCCCCTCTTTCGCAAACGCGAAAAAACCTGTATGAGCGCGGAAAATTTGGCATCTGATCGCCGGATGCTTCCTGTTCACCCCCAGAGACCGTATCAATGAAACTTCGCAATATAGCGATCATCGCGCACGTCGATCATGGAAAGACGACGCTCGTTGACGCACTTCTCAAGCAATCCGGCTCAGTGCGCGAAAATCAGCGCGTCGCCGAGCGGGTGATGGATTCCAACGATCTTGAAAAGGAACGCGGGATCACCATTCTGGCCAAGGCCACGTCTGTCGAATGGAAAGACACGCGCATCAATATCGTAGACACACCCGGCCACGCCGATTTCGGTGGTGAGGTTGAGCGCATCCTGAACATGGTGGACGGAGCAATTGTTCTCGTCGATGCCGCCGAAGGCCCAATGCCTCAGACGAAATTCGTCGTTGGCAAGGCGCTGAAGGTTGGGCTTCGCCCTATCGTAGCAATCAACAAGATCGACCGCCCCGATGCGCGCGAAACCGAAGTTATCAACGAGGTGTTCGACCTGTTCGCGGCGCTTGACGCCACCGACGAGCAGCTTGATTTCCCGATTCTTTATGGTTCAGGCCGTGACGGATGGATGGCAGCCAAGCCGGAGGGTCCGAAGGATCAGGCGCTGGCACCGCTTTTTGACCTTATATTGGACCATGTGCCGGAGCCGAAGGTGGGAACCGGTCCATTCCGCATGATAGGAACGATCCTTGAAGCCAATCCCTTCTTGGGGCGCATCATTACGGGTCGTATCGAAAGCGGCTCGCTCAAGCCAAATCAGGCTGTCAAGGTGCTCCACCACGACGGTTCTTTGCTGGAAAACGGACGCGTTTCGAAAATTCTCGCATTCCGCGGCCTTGAAAGGCAGCCGATTGACGAGGCACAAGCAGGGGACATTGTTGCAATCGCTGGTCTGTCGAAAGGCACCGTCGCCGACACTTTCTGCGACCCGGCTGTGTCCGAACCTTTGGCGGCGCAACCGATCGATCCGCCGACCGTCACCATGTCTTTCCTTGTAAACGACTCGCCATTGGCTGGCACTGAAGGCGACAAGGTCACCAGTCGCGTGATACGCGACCGACTGCTCCGCGAAGCAGAAGGCAATGTTGCGCTCAAGATTGAGGAATCTGCCGAGAAGGACTCCTTCTACGTTTCTGGACGAGGCGAACTTCAGCTCGCGGTGCTGATCGAAACGATGCGCCGCGAAGGCTTCGAACTGGCGGTTTCGCGTCCTCGCGTCGTCATGCAGAAAGACGAAGACGGCCAGATGCTTGAGCCAATCGAGGAAGTTGTCATCGACGTTGATGAAGAGCACGCCGGCGTCGTCGTTCAAAAGATGTCCGAACGCAAGGCTGATATGATCGAGCTGAAGCCGTCTGGCGGCAATCGTCAGCGATTGGTGTTTCACGCGCCAACTCGCGGCCTCATCGGCTATCAGTCAGAACTGCTGACTGATACGCGCGGCACCGCCGTGATGAACCGGCTTTTCCATTCCTATGCACCTTACAAGGGCGAGATTGCCGGCCGCGTTAATGGCGTTCTGATCTCCAATGAATCTGGAGAGTCCGTTGCCTACGCGCTTTGGAATCTCGAAGATCGCGGTCCAATGGTTATTGATGCAGGCGTGAAGGTCTACGCGGGTATGATCGTGGGCATCCATACCCGGGACAATGACCTTGAAGTGAATGTACTCAAGGGCAAAAAGCTGACCAATATCCGTGCGGCCGGCAAGGATGAAGCAGTCAAGCTCACCCCGCCAATCCGCATGACTCTTGAGCGCGCCTTGGCGTGGATCCAGGATGACGAGCTGGTCGAGGTCACGCCGAAGTCAATTCGCTTGCGGAAATTCTATCTTGATCCGCATGAGCGCAAGAGATTTGAAAAGGCCAAATTGGCTGGCGCTGCCTGATTAAGGGCAGCATTATCTGAATAATAAAGGCCCTGGCCACGTGCCGGGGCTTTTCTTTGCGCACGTGGCGAATATCGATCGCATTGTGAAGAAAAGGAAAAAAGCCGGGCAGTGCCCGGCCTTCTCCTCAACAAACAAAACTCTCTAATTCAATTCGGAAGCGAACCCTGTAGCGTAGACAGATGATCGAGGTACTGCTGTGCTTTCGCGCGGGCAGCATCCGATTTTGCATCACCAAGGTCTTCCTGCGCGTCCTTGATCCGGCGCGCAAGGTCTTCACGATTAATGTCCTGAACAGCCACTGCCTCTTCTGCCAGCAATGTGCAGCCAGCGGGGAGAATATCGGCAAAGCCACCAAAAACCACGTAACGCTGCTCTCCACCAGAAGCAGGCTTCACCGTCACGACACCCGGCTTGATCGTGGTCATGACTGGTGCATGGTTCGCCATAACCGTCATTTCACCGTCAACGCCGGGGATAACGACAGCTTCGACCGACTCCGACACGAGCAGGCGCTCCGGGGAAACCAGTTCGAATTTGAACGCTTCAGCCATGTATCACCGTAATTTCAGCCTGCGGCCTGCGCCGCCAGTTCATGCAATGGTGGCGACACCGTACAGGTGCCGCCGACCAATTCGAATTAGGCTGCTTCCGCAGCGAGACGCTGTGCTTTCTCAATGGCTTCGTCGATTGAGCCAACCATGTAGAAAGCTGCTTCCGGTAGATGGTCATAATCACCAGCTACGAGGCCCTTGAAGCCCTTGATGGTATCCTTAAGATCTACCAGCTTGCCCGGCGAACCGGTGAACACCTCAGCGACGAAGAACGGCTGGGACAGGAAGCGTTCGATCTTACGAGCGCGCGCAACCGTGAGCTTGTCCTCTTCGGAAAGCTCGTCCATGCCAAGGATGGCGATGATGTCCTGCAACGACTTATAGCGCTGCAGTGTCTGCTGAACATCACGGGCAACCTGATAGTGCTCTTCACCCACAACCATCGGATCAAGCATACGCGAGGTCGAGTCGAGCGGGTCAACAGCCGGATAGATACCTTTTTCGGCAATCGAACGCGAAAGAACGGTCGTTGCATCAAGGTGGGCGAACGAGGTTGCCGGCGCAGGGTCGGTCAAGTCGTCGGCCGGAACGTAGATCGCCTGCACCGAGGTAATCGAGCCCTTGGTCGTGGTGGTGATGCGTTCCTGCATCGCACCCATGTCCGTTGCCAGCGTCGGCTGATAGCCCACAGCCGACGGAATACGACCGAGGAGAGCGGACACTTCCGAACCAGCCTGCGTGAAGCGGAAGATGTTGTCCACGAAGAACAGCACGTCCTGACCCTGATCGCGGAAATGTTCAGCGACAGTCAGACCCGACAATGCGACACGTGCGCGAGCTCCCGGAGGCTCATTCATCTGGCCGTACACAAGCGCGGCCTTGGAACCTTCGCCGCCGCCATGCTTGTTGACACCGGATTCGATCATTTCGTGATAAAGGTCATTTCCTTCGCGAGTACGCTCACCAACGCCAGCGAACACGGAGTAACCGCCGTGCGCCTTTGCAACGTTGTTGATCAATTCCATGATCAGAACGGTCTTGCCCACGCCAGCGCCACCGAAGAGGCCGATCTTGCCGCCCTTCGCATAGGGCGCCAGAAGATCCACAACCTTGATGCCCGTCACGAGAATCTGTGCTTCCGTCGACTGCTCGACATAGGCAGGTGCGTCCTGGTGGATCGCGCGCTTCGATTTTGTGACCAGCGGTCCAGCTTCATCAACCGGCTCACCGATCACGTTCATGATGCGGCCAAGGGTTTCGTCACCAACCGGAACCATGATAGGAGCGCCCGTATCAACTACCGCCTGCCCGCGAACGAGACCTTCCGTGGAGTCCATCGCGATGCAGCGTACGGTGTTTTCGCCGAGATGCTGTGCAACTTCGAGAACAAGGCGATTGCCGCCATTGTCCGTTTCCAGCGCGTTCAGAATCGCCGGCAGATGCTCATCAAACTGGACGTCGATAACAGCACCGATAACCTGCCGGATCTTACCCTGCGGGCCAGAGGCCAATTTGACATTTGCCGTCGCAGAGGTCTTGGCAGCCGCTGTTTTGGCGGGAACCGACTTTTCCGGCGCGGCGGCTTTCTTGGCCGGAGCCTTGGCGGCTGCCTTTGCGGGCTCCGCCTTCTTTGGGGTCGCTGCTTTCGCCATCCTGATTACCCTTTTTCGTCCTTGTGTCGTGTTTCAGACCTATCCAGAGGATCGGCCTAGAGCGCCTCGGCGCCCGAAATGATCTCAATGAGTTCCTTGGTGATCTGTGCCTGACGCTGGCGATTATAGGTAATCGACAGCTTGTTGATCATGTCACCGGCATTGCGTGTGGCATTATCCATCGCGCTCATTTTCGCGCCCATCTCACCGGCAGCATTTTCCAGCAAGGCACGGAAAATCTGCACTGAAATGTTGCGAGGAATAAGATCAGCCAGTATCTCGCCTGGTTCCGGCTCATATTCGTAAACAGCGCCTGCGTCTGACCCCGACACTTCCGGCGCAGCAGCAGGGATAAGCTGCTGGGCAGTCGGAATCTGCGAGATCACAGATTTGAACTCGGAGTAGACCAGCGTACAGACGTCGAACTCGCCCTGCTCAAATAGCGAAATTACCTTCTCGGCAATTGCTTGGGCATTGACGAAGCCTATCTGCTTCACTTCACGCAATTCAATGCGATCAATGATCAGACTGCTGAAATCGCGGCGCAGGATATCATGGCCCTTTTTGCCAACAGTAACGATCTTAACGGTCTTGCCGGCATTTTGAAGCTTGCGAATTGTGTCGCGCGCCAATCGTGCGATCTGCGAATTGAAACCACCGCAGAGCCCACGTTCGGCAGTACAAACGACCAATAGATGCGTATCATCCTTGCCCGTACCGGTCATCAACGCCGGAGCATCGCCCCCACCGCCAACGGCGGCGGAGATGTTTGCGAGAACGGCACCCATGCGCTGCGAGTACGGCCGGGCGGCTTCCGCCGCTTCCTGTGCACGACGCAGTTTCGCCGCGGCGACCATCTGCATCGCCTTGGTGATTTTCTGCGTCGCCTTAACAGAGGCGATACGATTGCGGAGGTCTTTCAGCGAAGCCATGTCGTCTGGTCCGATCCGTCGTCGCTATCAAGCAAAAGTCTTGGCGTATGCGTCGATCTCGCCCTTGAGCTTCTCACGCAAATCGTCAGACAGCGCCTTTTCCTTGCGGATGCCATCCAGAACAGCCTTGCCAGGTCCACGCATATGCGCAAGCAGGCCCTGCTCGAAACGACCAACATTCGCAACCGAAAGCTTATCGAGATAGCCATTCACGCCGGCGAAAATGACCGCGACCTGCTCTTCCGTCTTGAGCGGAGAGAACTGCGGCTGCTTGAGCAGCTCGGTGAGGCGCGCACCACGATTGAGCAGACGCTGAGTTGCAGCGTCAAGGTCGGAACCGAACTGGGCGAATGCCGCCATTTCGCGGTACTGGGCCAATTCGCCCTTGATCGAGCCCGCCACCTGCTTCATCGCCTTGATCTGCGCTGAAGAACCAACACGGGAAACCGAAAGACCGACATTCACAGCAGGACGAATGCCCTGGAAGAACAGGTTCGTTTCGAGGAATATCTGGCCGTCCGTGATCGAAATCACGTTGGTCGGGATATATGCGGAAACGTCGTTTGCCTGTGTTTCGATCACTGGCAAAGCCGTCAGCGAACCTGCACCGTTATCGTCGTTCAGCTTCGCCGCACGCTCGAGAAGACGTGAATGCAGGTAGAAAACGTCGCCCGGATAAGCTTCACGTCCCGGCGGACGTCGAAGCAGCAGGGACATCTGACGATAAGCAACTGCCTGCTTCGACAAATCGTCGTAGCCGATCAGCGCGTGCTGACCATTGTCGCGGAAATATTCACCCATCGCGCAGCCTGCAAACGGCGCAAGGAACTGCAGCGGCGCAGGGTCAGAAGCGGTCGCAGCAACAACGATGGAATATTCAAGAGCGCCGCGCTCTTCGAGAACCTTCACGAACTGCGCAACGGTCGAGCGCTTCTGGCCGACAGCAACGTAAACGCAATACAGCTTTTCAGAATCTGGCCCGGATTCATGGATCGCCTTCTGATTCAGAATGGTATCGAGAATGATCGCCGTCTTGCCCGTCTGACGATCGCCGATAACCAGCTCGCGCTGCCCGCGACCAACAGGGATCAGGGCGTCAATAGCCTTCAAACCGGTCGACATCGGCTCATGCACAGACTTGCGGGGAATGATGCCAGGAGCCTTTACGTCCACGCGGCGACGCTCGGCCGCCTTGATCGGACCCTTGCCGTCGATCGGATTTCCGAGTGCGTCCACAACACGGCCAAGCAGAGCCGGACCAACCGGAACGTCAACGATGGCGCCAGTGCGCTTGACGGTGTCGCCTTCCTTAATGTCACGGTCATTACCGAAGATAACGACGCCGACATTGTCAGCTTCCAGATTGAGCGCCATGCCGCGAATTCCACCCGGGAATTCGACCATTTCACCGGCCTGCACATTGTCGAGACCATATACGCGCGCAATGCCGTCGCCGACAGAGAGAACCTGACCAACCTCGGTAACCTGGGCCTCGCGGCCGAAATTCTTGATCTGGTCCTTAAGGATTGCGGAAATTTCCGCGGCACGGATGTCCATCAGCCGACCTCTTTCAGTGCAAGCTTGAGCGAATTGAGTTTGGTTTGAAGTGACGTATCGATCTGACGCGAACCCATCTTGACGATGAGGCCGCCGAGCAAGGACGGATCAACTGTGACATTGATCGAAACATCCTTGCCGGCCACACTCTTGAGTGCAGCCTTCAATTCAGTTTGCTGCGCAGCAGTCAAGGCATGAGCGGACACAACATCCGCAGACACCTCGCCACGAGCTTCAGCTGCTATGCGGCGAAAAGCGCCGATCATGCCCGGAACTGCGAACAACCGACGGTTGCGAGCAACCACGCGAAGGAAATTGCCGGTCAAGCCACCAATCTTGGCTTTGCTTACAACGGCGTCAATTGCCTTGAACTGCTCATCAGCCGAAAAAACCGGGCTCTTGATCAGCCTGTTCAGATCGGCGCTGGAACCCAGCATTTTTTCGAATGACGAAAGATCGGATTCGACCTTGGCCACCGCTTTTGATTCGGATGCCAGTTCAAACAGGGAGCGCGCATAGCGCTCTGCAACTGCGGAAATGGGCGAAGATGTGGATGCCACGGTCCGTCAATTCTCTTGTCTGACAGGCCGAAGATTTTATGCGTAGAGTAGAAACTCGGGCTAAATCTCTGACCTAGTTGCGATCTTGGTGCCTTAACGGAGACAAACAACGCTTTCGCGCCGTAGTCCCCCGGCGAAAACCGCTTGCCGTCTAGCACAGGCTTTTCGATGCTGCAACACAGGCAATGCCCCTCTTTTTAACAGATTTGTCGCAGCCGCGCGCTTCACGCCAGCCAACCGAGCGCAAACGCTATCGTCGAAGCCGCCAAAACGAACTCAAGCACCAGCCATGCGAAGTTTAAAGTCGTTAAACCCGCATCGGAAAGCATGGAAATCAGCCGTCCAAATGCGACCAGCAACCAGCTGAACCCCAAGGCGAGGTATAGCAGGGGTTGTCCAAGCAAAATACAACACAGAGGCAGGCCAAGATAGAACCCTGCCATCCGCCCGCGCAGTTCAGCCTGAGCTTCAGGATGTCCCTCCGCCGTCCGCAATCGCAATATGCGCATAGACAGCCCCGGTGCGAAGAGGAAAAGCAACCCCAGCAAAGCTGTGAAGGCAGCTACACTGAAAGCTATCCATTCCGCATTGCTGATAGGCCAAGGAAATGCAAACGCCATAGCCGCCCCCTCATACTGCAACTTACGAATTTCAATATCGAACGCATGCAAGTCAAGCGCGCATCAAAGAAAGCTCTGAGGGTCGATATCCACTTGCGCTCTGACTGTACCGCGGGGCTTGGGTCCCTCGGCCAGCATTTTGCGCAAAAAGCCCTGCATATCCGCACGACGTGACCCGTGGATCAGCAGGCGAAACCTGTGACGGCCAGCCACCAGAGCCAGCGGCGCTTCTGCGGGTCCAAGAACATGAATGTCTTCAGTGTCCGGGGCTGCACGTCGCATCGCTCGCGCATGGCTTTCAGCATCGCTACGCTTCTCGGCACTAACGATTATTGCTGCGAGCCGTCCAAATGGAGGCAATGAAGTGCGCTCTCGTGCAGCCATTTCCCGCTCATAGAACGCCTTGTTGTCACCGGAAACGATGGCGCGCATGACCGGATGGTCGGGCTGATAGGTCTGGATCAGGCCGCGACTCTTCTTGCCCGTGCGCCCCGCGCGGCCTGTAACCTGGCTGAGCAATTGAAACGTTCGCTCCGCCGCTCTGGGGTCACCATTAGCAAGCCCCAGATCGGCATCGACAATGCCAACCAGCGTCATGTTGGGAAAATGATGGCCTTTGGCAACAAGCTGCGTGCCGATGACAATGTCGGCCTCGCCCCCGGCAATGGCTTCCAGTTCCATGCGCAGCCTTTTGGTTCCGCCAAGCAAATCAGAAGAGAGAACAATAGTCCGCGCGCCGGGAAAGTGAGAAACCACTTCCTCGGCGATGCGCTCGACGCCCGGCCCGCAAGCCACGAGATGATCTACCGTGCCGCATTCGGGGCAGGCGTCTGGCCGCCCTTCCGTGTGACCGCAATGATGGCAGACAAGTTGTCCCCTGAATCGGTGTTCAACCAGCCAGGCTGAGCAATCCGGGCATTGGAACCTGTGACCGCAAACGCGGCAAAGCGTTAGCGGGGCATATCCCCGGCGATTGAGAAAGAGCAGCGACTGCTCTCCTTTGTCCAGCGTCTCGCGCATCGGCCCCAAAAGGGACGGTGACAGGAAGCCACCCCGCGCTGGCGGCGAACGTCGCATGTCGATTGCCTTCAGCTCGGGCAGCGCTGCTTCGGCGTAGCGTCCGCGGAGTTCAACGCAGGTATAACGGCCCTGAATCGCGTTGACCCGGCTTTCGATAGATGGGGTTGCAGACGCAAGCACCACAGGAAACTTGCCAAGATGTCCGCGCACCACGGCCATGTCCCGCGCGTTGTAAAAGACTCGATCTTCCTGCTTGTAAGCGGGGTCGTGTTCCTCATCCACCACGATCAGCCCAAGTTCCTTGAACGGCAGGAACAGAGCCGAGCGCGCCCCTGCGACCACCCGCACAGTGCCTTCAACAACCTGCCTCCAAACGCGCTCGCGTGTTCGCGGAGCCAGATCGGAGTGCCATTCAGCCGGTCGCACACCGAATCGATTCTGAAACCGTTCAAGAAAAGCCTGCGTCAGCGCAATTTCCGGCAAAAGAATAAGAACCTGCTTTTCCTTTGCCAGCGCGGCTGCAACGGCTTCGAAGTAAACTTCCGTTTTGCCGGACCCGGTAACGCCGTCCAGCAGCGTCACACCCGGCTTGTCGGTATTTACCGCTGCCCGCAACACCTGCGCAGCGTCCAACTGATCCGGCGTAAGATCAGGCAGTGCATAGGCGGTATCAGGCGCTGGAACCACCGGCCTTGGAGGCAGCATGACCATTTCAAAAACGCCCTGCGCTTTCAGGCCGTCGATTACTGTGGATGAAACGCCCGCTGCATGGGCGAGGCCGGAGCGTGTCCACGCCGGTGCCTCCGCAGCCAGCGCAAGAACTCGCCTTCGCGCGTCAGTCATCCTGTCCGGCTCGGCGTCTGTCAGGCGAATCCCTTCTGTCCAGGGCTCAGGATCAAAAGCGGCGGGCGCACGCAGCAGCAGGCGCGCAACGAGTCCCGGAGGCGTCAGGGTGTAAGCGGCCACCCAATCGACGAACCGACGTGTCGTCTCATCAATCGGCGGGCAATCGAATACTTCTTCCACCTGCCGCAACTTCACAGGATCGATTTCTTCAACGTCTGTGTCCCAAACAATCCCGGCAACCTGCCTTGGTCCGAGAGGTACACGAACAATTGAACCCGGTCCTGCATCCATCCCCTCGCGCAACGCATAGGAATAAGCGCGCTCGGCGGGCATTGGCACAAGCACGGGTACGACTTTCATTTTGCGCGAATCGCCTGTCATGGCGCGTGACCTTGCCCCGACTTTGGTCTAGATCAAAGCGCAGATGATGGGCAAAGCGCCGCCGAGCTACAGGAGATACACATGAAATTCTTCGTGGACACAGCCGATGTAAACGAAATCAAAGAGCTGAACGATATGGGGCTCGTGGATGGCGTGACTACCAATCCCTCGCTTATCCTTAAATCGGGCGGCTCAATATCCGAAGTTACGAAGCAGATTTGCGATATTGTAGCTGGGCCTGTTTCAGCGGAAGTCGTTGCTACGGACTATGATGGCATGATGCGCGAGGCCGAAATTCTGGCAAGAATCGCCGATAATGTCTGCATAAAGGTTCCTTTGACACTGGATGGCCTGAAGGCTTGCCGCGCATTGCGCAACCAGGGGCGTCTCGTCAACGTAACGCTTTGCTTCTCCGCGAATCAGGCATTGCTGGCTGCAAAAGCGGGCGCCAGCTTCATCTCGCCATTCATTGGCCGCCTTGACGACATCGCTCTGGATGGGATGGACCTCATCGCCGAGATCCGCCAGATCTACGACAATTATGACTTTCCGACTGAAATTCTGGCGGCTTCCGCACGTACCGTAAACCATATCAAGCAGGCTGCACTGATCGGTTCGGATGTAGTGACAGCGCCGCCCGCAGTGTTGAAGGCGCTGGTCAAGCACCCGCTGACTGACAACGGCCTGAAGCAATTTCTCGCCGACTGGGAAAAGACCGGGCAGAAAATCGGCTGAGTTGCCCGAAACTTGCCAAACCAAGGGCGGCTAGTTGCCGCTCTTGGTTATATAATACAAGCGTAGGTCAACCTAAAATCTTTCGTTTTTCTGCATCATACTCTTCCGTCGAGATAGCTCCGTTGTCACGCAATCGTGCAAGTCGCTCCAAAATCTCCACAGATTCGATTGTCCTGCTTGAGTTTGGCAGCATCGCTACCGCGTCACCAGCGTCGCTCGCCCTCATGCAATTCCAAATCAGGAGAGCAATCGTTCCTATTGGCGGAAGTATTCCGAGAAGCTGATGCCAGCCGCTTCGATTGATGTCATGCAATCTCCGAGCCGACACAGCAAGAAGAGGAACGATAGTTAGAAGAGCCAGAAACAAGCTCAGGTTTCCGCTTGGCTCCACGAGATCGACCAAAGAGGTGATGCAGATTAATAGATACGAATACCAATACTCTGACCGGCTAGCCCTTCCCGAAAAATTGGCATAGTTCCGAAAAAAGCTTCCAACCGCTTCAAAAAAATTCATTGCTTCTGGCTTATTGCCGAATCTGTTGGCCCCGGCTGGCGGCGTTCTGACGATGAAAATGAGTGGCAGCAACAGCAAGACCATGATCAGCCAATGCCAAATCGAAAAACTGCCCAAACTGCACCTTCCATCGAATCGTCGAGAATATCAACGATGATGAATATGCAATTTTGAATATTACGCAATATTAATACTGAGCGCCCCATCGACCAAGGGCATCACCTGCCTAAAACAGCCTGAACCGAGTCGTCGCCTTTTCTTCTTCCGGCGGAACGCCTGGATCGTCGGGCATACGGCGTATGGTTTCGGTCGGTTTATCCGGTTGGGCAAAATCCGGGACCGGCTTATGACCATCATCAGTTTTCGGCTTTTCGCGCGCCTCTTCTGGCAAAATTGCGTCCAGACTTTCCGGCTCAGGCTCAGCCGATGCTTTCGCGTCCGATGCCTGTACAGTTGCCTCTGGCTCAATCACTTCAGGCACGACAGCCGTTACTTCACCGTCTTCAGACGGTGAATCGGGTTCTGGCCTCGCTTCGATTAAAACCGGAGCCTCGACCGGCTCCTGTTCAATTGTAGGCTCAATGCGCTCAACCGGAACACGCCACTCAAAAGCGTCGATTTTGCCCGTAACTGGAGACTGCGGTGCCCAATGTTCGGAGATCACACCATCTGCCACCCAGGCAGGATCGCGCGGGGCACGTACGGCACGTGAAAGCCATTCTCGGACACGCCCGATATCCCCGCCATCGGCTTCCTCAATATCGGCCAGCAATAGATAGGCACTCTCGCGAGGAGCCATACGAATAGATGCCTCCGCCTCTTCGCGAGCCAAGGCAAACTCGTTCGCTGCAAGCGCCGTGCGCGCGACCGCTAAAGCGCTTTCAGGGTGATTCGTATGCAAGGACTGCAACTTTCTTGCCCGCGCCAAGCGGTCCATCGCCGCATCACCATGACGCGCGTGAATATAAAGCTCGGCCACATCCGGATTGGGATTCTTGCGCCAAACGGTCTCAAGCATCTTTGAACCTTTTCGTACCTCATCGGTTCGAAACAAACACCTTGCCGCAATGATTGCCGCGGGTGGAAAGTCAGGCACAAGTTTGTTGGCTTCAAGCGCCGCCGCGCGCGCTCCCACCGGATCATTGTCAAAACTCGCCATCGCCTTGGCCGTCAGCAAAACCGCCCGACGTTTGTTAAACGCGTCACGGTCAGCCTTGTGTGCACTCTTTTGCGCCTCAAGAATTTGCAAGGCGCCATCCCAGTCACCGTTCTCTGCGCATTGCTCAATGGTGGACTCTGCGGCCCAGCCAAGCTGCGGCGCGCCTTGAGCAGCACGCAAGGCATAATGGCGAGCGGCTTCCCTGTTGCCCTGCCTCTGAGCTTCAAGATAAAGCCCGCGCAAGCCAAGCAGCCGCGTTTCGGGATCATCAACCATGCGCTCGAACTTCTCGCGCGCTGCCTCATGGTTGCCCTCCAGAAGCAATGTCTGCGCTTCAAGCAACTGGATCAACGGCTCCTGATCGGAACGTATAAGCTTTGCCGCTTCCTTGTTCTTCGCCCGCGCAAGAGCGGCGTCGCCAGCACCTGCTGCAATCATACCGGTCGAAAGAGCCTGATAGCCACGGTCACGCCGACGCACGCGAAAATGTCGGGTGATTGTGTAAGGACTGTTCCACAGCGCCTTCAGCACCCACCAGATCAGAAGTATGAGGAACACAAGTGCCACAACGGTGACTGCGGCAATCATCAAGGTTCCCTGATACTGATAACCATCGAAGGTTACGGTCATATCGCCGGGTCGGTCAGCAAGCCACGAAAAGCCAAAGGCCATGGCGCCAACAAGAAGCAGGAAGAAAAGCACGCGGATCATCTGAACTCCTACGCCGACTTCATGGCATTGGCGACAAGCTGATCGACAAGTTTCATAACCTCGATGCGTGCCCTGATCTGCTCTGCCAGCGTAGCCCCGGCCTGTTTCACGCTTTCCGGCAGGACATCATATTCGGCCATAGCCTTGGGAAAATCCCCAGCTTTGAGTGCCACTTCCATGCGCGCGATTCTGGCGCCGGGATCGTCACCCTCAACCAGTCCGACGGGACGCACCTTTACCAAGGAATGCGCACTGTTAATCAGCCGGTCCAAAATTCCCGCATTCGGATCTGTCGGCCTGGATGCAGCCATCATTGCGTCAGCGACCGCGGGAAACTCGGAATTTATGTCCGCTCCACTTGCCACACCTTTTGCGGCATACTGGCGAAGCGCTGGCAGTTCCGGCGCGTCAGGCACGATCGCGGCGAATGTCTCTGCCTCCGCGGTGAATGGACCGCCGCGATCAGTCGCTGATTTGAGTGCGGCCGCGGCAATTGCAAGCGCAACCTTGGGCTGCGAGGCCTGCCGGTCTACTCTGCCCGTCAGGGAACTTACGGATTGTTCCAGTGCGCCCAATCGCGTGTCGCTTTTGGACACGGCCTCAGCAACGCCGGAAACCTTGGCGTCCAATTCGCCCAGTTGACTGCCTATATCCTTGCCGTTGGCAGCCGATTCCAGCTTTTTGATCCGTTCATCAAGAGCAGCGAGTGCCGCACTGTCACCCGATCCACCGGGCTGAACATTCGATTGAAGCGCTGCAATGTCAGTTTTGAGCTGATCAATCGCAGCAGAAATACCGCTATCCGGTGCTGGTGCTGTCTTTATGGAGTCCACCTCGCTTTTCAGCGCAGCGATCTGTGTCTCTACCGGCCCCAGCGAAACAGACGCAGTATTGCCCGGCACACCAATCACACCAGCGGCCTGCAACCCATAAAGCCCGCCGAGCGCAACAACCGCCCCGATCAATCCCGCAGCAATGTTGGACATGCCGCCGTTCTTTACAGCAGGTGCGGACTTTGCTTCTGACCTGCCATAGTCGTGGCTCGGTCTGTCCTCAACACGGCTTTCGTGCCGCTCAATCGCTTCCTCGGAAGGTCCAAGATCTTCTGCTACTGTTGTCTCGGTGTGAGTTTGTTGTGGCGCTTCGGACAATTCTGCCGACAGCACTGATTGCGCATCATCAGTATTTTCGGGCGTGGCATCGCCCACCCGCTGAACATCGTCGGCCCCAAGTTCGATCGTTACAGGATCACGATGCGTCTTGCTGTGGCGCGTTCGCGGTGTTTTGACCATGTGCGGCCTCCGAAGTTCAAGGACGTATCAATTTCCTAGCACACCCCGCATAGATAGGAACAGATCGGGTCGTGCCACTCAATTCTCCAGAAGTTGGAACATGCCATCTTCATCTGGGCGTTCAGCGATTCGCACAATAAGCGAGCAATCCCCACCCAATCGCTCTGCAATGCGTTTCGAAAGGCAGCAATGCACAGTGTTCGAGAAAGTTTCCGCAAGCTCGGAGCGATCTGCCAATTTTTTCAAAGCTTGCGCCGCGAGGGCTGAGTAAATCAATGCCGCGTCGATCGGTCGCCCCGATTGGAGCAGGCGAATGTGTTCTTCGGTAAGTTCGACACCCTGCGTGTCATAAAGGTCTATAGGGAAAACCTTGATCCCGGCATTGCCAAGGTTTCTCTCGAAGGTCGGAAGCCTTACTCGCCCGGTCAGATAAGCGATTCTGGAGACGCCGCCACCATCAATGATCAGCCGCGACAAGGACGCTACATCTCCCTCGGCCTCAACCACATTCGCAAACCCGGATTTTCTGGCCGCCTCTGCGGTGCGCGCTCCGACGACAAAGCATGGGCTGCTCGACAATTGCTTGAGCAGTTCCTCCGTGGCGCAGCGCAGCGCATTGACACTGGTAACGGCCACCGCATCGCAATCCATGTCGAACCGACGGCATTGCAAAGCGAAAATCCGCGTCAGAGGTAGCAAGACCGGATCATAACCCAGCGCGTGCAAACGGGTGCACGTTGCCGATGCTCCGGGCTCAGGCCGTGTGACCAGAACCCGCTTCATCTTACACCCAGTCTTCAAAAAATGCCGGCCCTGCAATTGCGCGGACTTCTTCTCCCGCAGCGCGGCCTATATCCGCCGCATTCCGGGCAAGGCCTTCCCGTTCAATAGAATGACTTTGGGTTCCATCCGGCGTCAGGATCATTCCCCGGAACAGCAGCCGGTCCCCACTAATTCGAGCATGACCGGCAATCGGAGTGCGGCAGGAACCATCAAGGGCGCCAAGGAAAGCACGCTCGCAACTCAATGCCAGTCCGGTATCCCTGTCATGTATCGCTGCGAGCATATGTTTTGCCCTGCTATCTCCGATTCGGCTTTCAATACAAATGGCACCCTGCCCCGGCGCAGGCGGAAACTCCGGCTCCGCCATAATGTCGGTCGCCACATGTTCCCAGCCAAGCCGCCTGAGGCCCGCGAGTGCCAGCATTGTGCCATCTGCCACGCCTTCTTCAAGTTTGCGCAAGCGCGTCTGGACGTTGCCACGAAAGATGATCACGTTCAGGTCGGGGCGCATCCGGCGGATCAACGCCTGTCGGCGAAGCGATGAGGAGCCGACTGTCGCGCCCTGTGGCAAATCCATTATCCGACGCGCAGCGCGACCGATGAACACGTCGCGCACATCCTCGCGCGGCAAGAATGCAGACAGCTCCAGCCCATCAGGCAATGCGGTTGGCATATCTTTCGAGGAATGAACTGCAATGTCGATTCGCTTGTTCAGCAGCGCTTCCTCAAGCTCCTTGGTGAAAAGACCCTTGCCACCCGCCTCCGAAAGCGCTCTGTCCTGTATGCGATCGCCGGTAGTCGCAATGACCTCGATTGCAAATGATTCTTCGGGAAGCTGGTGTGCCGCCATAAGCCGGGCGCGCGCTTCATGTGCCTGCGCGAGTGCCAGCGGGCTGCCCCGCGTACCGATCCTGAGAAGCGTTCTGTCCATTGTCTGTTGTTTCGGCCTTATGGTCCGTGATAACTCGCAGCGGATTTAGAGCTTTAATCCCCACCCCGCAATGAGGCAGGCAGATAATCAATTGATCCGGGTCCTCGGCATAGAAACGAGTTGTGACGAAACGGCGGCGAGCGTCGTTGCATCAAGCGCGTCCGCGCACGGGGAGATTCTGTCGAATGTCGTGCTTAGCCAGATCGAGGAGCATGCGGCTTTCGGTGGCGTCGTTCCCGAAATCGCGGCGCGCGCACACGTTGAGGCGCTGGACGGAATAGTCGAAGCTGCGCTCGATGATGCGAAAGTGACATTGGCAGATATGGATGCCGTCGCCGTTACAGCCGGACCGGGTTTGGTCGGTGGGCTGATTGTCGGCCTGATGACCGCAAAAGCTATCGCTGCAGCTTCCGGCAAGCCATTGCTGACAATCAATCACCTTGAAGGTCATGCGCTTACGGCGCGGCTGACCAATGGAACGGCTTTTCCTTATCTGCTTCTGCTCGTATCGGGCGGCCACACGCAAATTGTTCTCGTTCGGGGCGTTGGCGACTACCAGCGCTGGGCCACAACGATCGATGATGCGCTGGGAGAAGCTTTTGACAAGACAGCAAAGATCCTGGGCCTGCCGCATCCCGGCGGCCCAAGCGTCGAGCGCGCCGCAGCAAGTGGCGACTTACAACGATTTGCGTTTCCGCGCCCTATGAAAGGCGCTCAACAACCTGACTTTTCTTTCTCGGGATTGAAAACTGCCGTGCGCCAAGCCGCGACTGCAATTGCTCCGCTAAGGGATCAAGACGTTGCGGATATTTGCGCTTCCTTTCAGGAGGCAGTTGCCGAGACATTGAAGGAACGGGTCGGCCGGGCTCTCGCCCGTTTTCGAAATGAGTTCGATAGCTGCGCCCACCCCGCCCTCGTCGTGGCGGGCGGCGTTGCAGCCAACAAGCGCGTCCGCGCCACGCTTGAAGCACTTTGCGAATCGCATGGCTTTCAATTCATTGCCCCGCCGGGCAAGCTGTGTACAGACAATGCCGCTATGATTGCCTGGGCGGGAATCGAAAGGCTGCAAGCAGGTTTGGAACCGGAGAACCCGATGGCATTTGCGCCCCGCTCCCGTTGGCCGCTCGATTCTGTTTCGACGCCTGTTGTCGGTGCGGGTCGCAGAGGAGCCAAGGCATGAAGCCATGGCGCATAACAGTTCTTGGCGGCGGCGCTTGGGGCACGGCACTTACTGCCGCGGTTTGCCGCAGCGGACAACGGGTCGTCCAGTGGGCGCGCGACCCCGAGACGGCCAGTGCGCTTTCAGATGGAAGAAATCCGCGCTACCTGCCCGGAATATCATTGCCGTCCGGCATATCTGCAACGAGCGATGCGGCACATGCACTTGATGGAACGGACTGCGTGCTGGTGGTCGTTCCTGCCCAATCCTTGCGCGAATCACTGGACAGCCTGGCGTTCCGAATTCCACCTCACGTTCCTGTCATTCTTTGCGCAAAGGGCATCGAAAGAACCACCGGACTTTTGCTTTCCGATGTCGCGCGCGAACATTTGCAAGGAAATCCACTAGCGGCACTTTCCGGACCAAGCTTTGCTACAGATGTTGCACGCGGATTGCCGACAGCCGTCGTTGTGGCAGCAGAGGAAGAATCGCTCGCGGCAATGCTCGCACTGCGATTCTCGTCCGAAACGTTCCGGTGCTATTCAACCGATGATCTGACCGGCGTGGAGATTGGCGGAGCACTGAAGAATGTATTCGCTATCGCTGCCGGTGCGGTGACAGGCGCCAACCTCGGCGCCAGCGCGCAGGCCGCAATGGTCACGCGCGGATTTGTCGAATTGCGGCGTATCGGTGCTGCTTTCGGCGCTCGACCTGAAACATTCATGGGCCTTTCCGGCCTCGGCGACCTCATGCTTACTTGCTCAACAGTTCAGTCGCGGAATTTTGCCTATGGCCTTGCGTTGGGCCGCGGCGAAGATCTGGATAACCTACCCTTGGCCGAAGGTGTTGCGACGGCAGGAATTGCCGCGCGTATAGCAATGGATCACGGCGTGGATGCACCGATCATCAATGCGGTATCGCAGCTTGTTGATCGTCGCATCACTATTCAGGAAGCGGTTCAGCAATTGATGAACCGCCCGCTCAAAACTGAAAGCGAGTAGGGAGACATCATGCTGTTTGCGATTTTGTGCAAGGACAAGCCCGGCCACCTGCAATTGCGGCTTGATACGCGTCCCGCCCATGTCGATTTTCTCAATGCCCTGAACGCGCAAAAGAAGCTCGCATTTGCCGGCCCGTTTCTTGGAAGCGACGGAAAGCCCGACGGGTCTATGGTGGTGATCGACGCCGCCGACCTTGGGGAAGCCGAACAGATCGCTGCCTCCGATCCCTATGATGGCGCGGGGCTTTTCGAGAGCGTTCAAATCAAGCCCTGGAACTGGGTATTCAACAATCCTGCGAATCCGTGAGGCACACATGAATTACTGGCTGTTCAAATCCGAACCCAACGTGTTTTCCTTTGATGATTTGAAAACAAAGGGTAAAAAGGGCCAGGAATGGGACGGCGTACGCAACTATCAGGCACGCAACAATATGCGCGCCATGCAAATCGGGGACCTCGGCTTTTTCTACCACTCGAATATCGGGCTTTGTGCTGTCGGCATCGTTGAGGTCTGCGCGCTCGCTCACCCTGATTCAACGACCGATGACCCACGCTGGGAATGTGTCGATGTGCGCGCCGTGCGTGACATTCCAAACCCGCCGACCCTCGATCAGATCAAGGCCAACCCCAATCTGTCAAAGATGGTGCTGGTCAACAATTCGCGGCTTTCAGTACAGCCCGTAACACCGGACGAGTGGCGGGAAGTTTGCCGCATGGGCGGACTCGACCCCGCGCCGTGACCACCCTGACACCTCAGTCGGCCCGCGCGTTCATCCTCGAAAACACGGCCTTGATGGCTCCGCCACATGTGCCGGAAATATGCCTGCATCTTGCCGATGAAGCGCATGATCTTTGGCTCAAGACTGAAGAAGAGCTGGCTGAAATCGGCTTGCCGCCGCCCTTCTGGGCGTTTGCATGGGCGGGCGGACAAGGATTAGCACGCTATGTGCTAGATAATCCGCATGTCGTTGCAGGCAAGCGCGTTCTGGATTTCGCCACAGGGTCCGGCCTTGTTGCCATAGCTGCGGCGAAATCCGGCGCGCACGTATGCGCTGCGGACATTGACCCATTCTGTGAGGCGGCAGTTGCTCTAAATGCAGCAGCGAACGACGTTGAACTCGATTTTACCGCCAGCGACCTGATTGGCGGGGACGGCGATTGGGACGTTCTTCTTGCAGGAGATGTGTTTTACGAGAAACCTTTCGCCGAACGCTTGATGGTTTGGTTCGAAAAACTCCGCCAACGCGGCACGACGATTCTTGTTGGTGATCCCGGTCGATCCTACCTGCCAAAAGATCGATTGAACAAACTCGCTGCCTATGAAGTTCCGGTCACGCGCGCACTCGAAGATGCCGAGGTCAAGAAAACAACGGTCTGGACCTTAGCGCACGACGGTCAAAACCGTGTGTCGCGATAATTTCGGCAGCAATCTGCGCATCACCTGCGCCGTTACGGCGACGCAGCCGGCGGTTGGTTCATAACCGGGGCGCGCAAGGTGAAAGAAGATCGCACTGCCTTTGCCTCGAACTCTCGGCCGGATATTCCAATCCAGCACGATGCACGCATCGTAAAGGTGATCGTCGCGCAACATTCGCTCATGGCTGGCTGCATAAGGCATTCTGACCGGACGGTTATAGTTTCGGTCGGAAGGTACTTCGCACCAACCAAGCTTGGGCCCTATCCGCGCAAGCGGCAATTGCGATCTGTAAGGAAATCGCCCGTCACGCACATATCCCTCCAGCAGGCGCATTCGCGCCAGAGGGGTTCCGCCATCGCCCTCCCGCTTGAAAGCGGTGATGCCAACACGACCGAGCGCACAGGGAAAAACAACGCCGGAAACGTTCATCAGCCCTTGTGTAGGCACACCCGGACGGGCCCGAACCGTGATTTGTCTGATGCCCATATATGAATTTGTCGTTATCGCCTTGCGTATGCCCATTTTTGAGTATGATCTTGTCATGATTCAAATCACAGTGTCGTCGTGTTGCGGAACAGACAGCACAATGAATAACCAGTCACAATACGGAATATAGAATGGCTTCACGCACCATCCTGATCGTCGATGATGATGAAGACCTGCGCAGCACGCTGGTCGAGCAACTTTCTCTTTATGAAGAGTTCACGGTGCTTGACGAAGCAACCGCTGCCAAAGGCATATCCTCTGTGCGCGCCGGACTTGTCGATTTGCTTATCATGGATGTCGGCTTGCCGGACATGGATGGCCGCGAGGCCGTCAAAGTTCTGCGCAAGGGCGGGTTCAAAGCGCCGATCATCATGCTTACCGGGCACGACACTGATTCGGATACGATCCTCGGTCTGGAGGCTGGTGCAAACGACTATGTGACAAAGCCTTTCCGGTTTGCCGTGCTGCTGGCTCGCATTCGCGCCCAACTTCGCCAGCACGAGCAAAGCGAGGACGCAACATTCACTGTCGGGCCTTATACGTTCAAGCCAAGCCAGAAACTGATGATTGACCAACGTGGTGCAAAGATCAGGCTCACGGAAAAGGAAGCGTCGATCATTCGTTACCTCTACCGGGCAGGCAAGGCCGTGGTGAAACGCGACACCTTGCTTGAAGAAGTTTGGGGCTACAATTCGGGCGTAACCACGCACACGCTGGAGACGCACGTCTATCGTCTTCGCCAGAAGATTGAGCGCGATCCTTCCAAAGCTGAAATACTTGTGACAGAAAGCGGTGGTTACAGGTTGATGCCGTAGCGGCCACACGATGGAAGGTGCTAGGTCTCGGCCAACGGGAAGCAGTTTTTCATCGCGCCGTTAAAGTTTCGGTGAGAATATTGCGTCCAAATCAGTGGTTTAGCGCGTGATCGCGGGTATTTGATTCAAATTCCGTCATTCGCGCCTTTGCCGGGGACGATATGGCGCTGGATGACGACATCCGTTTGCTGTCCGGCGTCGCTCTTTTTGAGAGCCTCGCCGAGGAACACTTGCGCCTGCTCGCTTTCGGCGCAGAGAAAATGTCTCTGCGGACGGGTGAGACGCTTTATTCTGAGGGCGAGCCTGCCCTGTGCGCCTATGTCATCATGTCAGGCCGCATTGAGATTTATCGCGAGCGCGATGGCGAGCATGTAAAGCTGGCGGAGGCGGGGCCGGGAACGGTTCTTGGGGAACTGGCAGTGATAGCACCGACGCAACGCCTTTCCAGCGCCATGGCGCTGGTCGAAACCAGGGTCATGGCTGTCGATCGCAAGAGCTTCAGACGTGTTCTCGAAGAATACCCGGAACTGCCAGAGCTTATTCACAGGCGTATTGCGGGCGAGTTTCAGGCAATGGTTGAAAAGCTTGAAAAGCTGACATCCAGACTGGATGATTGAGACCAGCTATTCCGCAAGCCGCATGATGACGGGAACATGATCCGAGGGGCGATCCCAGCCGCGAGCCTCGCGGAGAATTTCGATTCCGGCAAGATTGCCAATCATATTGGGTGATGACCAGATATGATCCAGCCTGCGGCCACGGTCGGATGCAGCCCAATCTTGCGCCCGATAACTCCACCAGGTGTAGAGCTTTTGATCGTAGGGCACGTTTTGGCGCATCAGGTCCGCCCAACCGCTCGCAGTGCGCATCGTCTCAAGGCCGTCAGTCTCAATCGGCGTGTGGCTGACAACGTTAAGAAGTTGCTTGTGTGACCAGACGTCATGCTCAAGCGGCGCAATGTTCAAATCGCCGACAAGTATGGACGCAGATTCACCGTCGAAGCCGGCACGAATCGCCTTCATCTCGTCGATGAACCCCAACTTGTGTTTAAACTTGGGATTGATTGCAGCATCGGGCTCATCCCCGCCAGCTGGCACATAGAAGTTGTGCAACAGAACGGTCTTGCCAGCGGCGCTCACTTTCACGGAAATGTGGCGGGTATCGTCGATTTCGCAGAAGCGTCGCTTCTCGACAATCTCAAGCGGACGGCGCGATATGGTCGCAACGCCGTGGTAGCCCTTTTGACCATGAATGGCGATATGCTCATAACCGGCTGCGCGCAATGGCTCGAACGGAAAAAGATCGTCAGGGCACTTCGTTTCCTGCAAACAAAGCACATCCGGCTTGTAGGAATTCAGGAACCGCTCGACGAGCGGCATTCGCAGCCGGATTGAATTGATGTTCCAGGTCGCTAAAGTGAATGTCATATCTCAGTGTCGCGCATTATCGGCGCACTTAACTGCCAGCCATGATGCTGAATAGCAAGCGCCTTAGCGCTGCCCCTTCTTCTGGTTCAGCTCGCGATTACGCTGGTAATTGATCTCGAACATTGAGGGATCAAGCTGCACGCCGTTCCGTACATTAGAGATCATCACGGTGGTGTCCTTGCCCTTTGCGTCCGTGATTGTCCATTCAAGCAGTTCACTGGTCTGCGGATTGAACTTCATGGTGATCGTCGAGTTGCCGAAAACCGATTTGTCGGCAAGCTGGATCGTCGTCAGGTCACTCTCTTGCTTGACGCTCTTAACCCTGCCGCCGGACAAGTCGATCTTGTCATCAAGCAGAAGTTTGAGCGGCGTTTTGGAAAGCGGATAAAGGTCAGAAGTACGCAACTTCATATTCTCAATGACCACCGATTTGCCATCGGCGATGACGCGATAGTTTGATGGCGGATCGTAGTTAAAGCGGATCTTGCCGGGACGCTGAATATAGAACTTTCCACCGGTCTGCTCACCGCGCGGGCCGAACTGAACGAAATCACCTGCCATTGAGCGGATTGAGCCGAAATGCGACGCGATCTGCTGAACCGTCTCAGCACCTTCGGCATGAGCCCGGCTCACCATTCCACCTGATAGAGACAACGCCCCGCCAAATGCCAGCCCAAGCGCGGTACGGCGTGTTAGCGAAATCTGATTGGCATTCGTTTTCATTTCAGCAATTCCGATTCTTCAGCCTCGCACTACTCTCCCAGTTAGGCCGAACTTTGTCTCATTCAAGCCGCGCTACATTTTGTCCTGTTCGGTCGGCACAAGGATTTCCCTCTTTCCGGCATGATTTGCCGGACTGATAACGCCTTCTTCTTCCATGCGCTCAATGATCGATGCAGCCTTGTTGTAGCCGACGCCGAGACGCCGCTGGATGTAGCTGGTCGAAACCTTTCCATCGCGAAGCACAACAGCTACGGCCTGATCGTAAGGATCGTCGGAATCTTCGAAATTACCGCCACCACCACCACGCTGGGGCGCATCATCCTCTCCCTCATCTTCGTCTTCCGTGATTGCGTCGAGATATTCAGGCACACCTTGTGCCTTGAGGTGCTTGACCACTTTTTCGACTTCATCATCGGAAACGAATGGACCGTGAACACGCTGGATACGTCCGCCGCCCGCCATATACAGCATGTCACCCATGCCAAGGAGCTGTTCAGCGCCCTGCTCGCCAAGAATGGTGCGGCTGTCGATCTTCGATGTCACCTGGAAGGAAATACGTGTCGGGAAGTTTGCCTTGATAGTACCGGTAATCACATCCACGGACGGACGCTGCGTTGCCATAATGACGTGAATGCCAGCAGCACGCGCCATCTGGGCCAGTCGCTGTACCGCGCCTTCAATATCCTTACCGGCGACCATCATCAGGTCGGCCATTTCGTCGATAATGACGACGATATATGGCATCGGTTTGAGATCGAGAACTTCAGTTTCGTAGATCGCCTCACCGCTCTCCCGGTCAAACCCGGTCTGGACGGTGCGAGTAATCTGCTCTCCACTCTTTTCTGCTTGCGCCACCCGCGCATTGAAGCCGTCTATGTTGCGAACGCCAACCTTGGACATTTTGCGGTAGCGATCTTCCATCTCGCGCACAGTCCACTTCAGCGCAACGACGGCCTTTTTCGGATCAGTCACAACGGGCGTAAGCAAATGCGGCACACCGTCATAGACTGACAGTTCCAGCATCTTTGGATCAATCATGATCAGACGGCACTGTTCAGGCGTCATTCGGTAAAGCATGGAAAGGATCATTGTATTGATCGCCACGGACTTACCCGAGCCAGTTGTACCAGCAACCAGAACGTGCGGCATCTTGGCGATGTCAACAATCACGGCCTCACCATTAATGGTTTTGCCGAGCGCAAGAGCCAGCTTTGCTTTCGTCTGCTCGAAGTCCCGGCTTGCGAGCAGTTCGCGCAGGTAAACTGTTTCGCGGCTGGCATTTGGCAATTCGATGCCTATCGCGTTACGGCCCGGCACAACCGCAACGCGGCAGGCAATAGCGCTCATCGAGCGAGCAATATCATCCGCAAGCCCGATCACACGGGATGACTTGATGCCGGGCGCGGGCTCCAGCTCATAAAGAGTTACAACAGGTCCAGGGCGAACCTGAATGATCTCCCCTTTTACGCCAAAATCTTCAAGCACGCCTTCCAGCAATCGCGCATTCTGTTCGAGGGCGTCTTTTGACAGTGAAGGATGCTTCGCGACGTTCTTTGGTTCCGAGAGGAAATGCAGCGAAGGCATTTCAAAACTGCCGGAACTCAAGAGGGACGTTTGCGCCTCGCGTGTTACCCGTGTGCCTTGCTGCGGTCGCGGAGCGGGTGTTGCAACACGTGGCGACTCAGCGACCGCCGCCGACCGGCCTGCCTGCCCTGACATTGACCTATAGCTCTGGACCGGCGTGTCCGGCGAGGGCAACGGCACCTCCATATCGTCATCCATATCGAACGGCGGCACATCGTCGAAATCGTCATCCTCGCGAACCATGGGCGGTTCCGTACGACGTTCGTTCACCATCTGGGCAAAGAATTCGGGTTCCACCCGAGCGCTTCCACGTGGGGTGCTGGCACGCACCTCCTCTTCCATTTCCGCAAGTTCAACGCGTTCAGCAGCACGACGCCAGCCACCACGACGCTCGAAATCAGCCGGTTCTTGCCTCACGCCAAAACGCCTGCGGAAGAAATGCTGTGCGGAAAGCCACCAATGGGTCAAGGCACCCATGACGGAAACGAACAGCCCATCGCTTTCGTCTTCATCGTCGTCATCCAATGTCGGGGTGTGGGCGTGCCTCATTGGCAATTCTGCGGGCTTTTCGGGCTTTGGCTCGGGTCCGCGAGCAATCAGACCGGAAGCATAGGCAAAGACAGCAAGCGCAGGAAGGAGCAAGATCGACGCCACAACCATGCCCTTCCAACCGCTTGGATAAGCGCCGATGAACAGGGCCGGGAGCTTTAACACCATGTCGCCGAAAACACCGCCAAGGCCGGTTGGCAGTGGCCAGGTTGGCGGCGGCGCGAAACAGCCAGCAATTCCAGCGAAAAGTACTGAAGCTCCAAACCACGCCAGCGCTCGCTTGCCGATCCGGTTTATGCGTGTCGCGGTCGCCAGAAGCAGAGCCCAGATCACCGCAGGAACAAGTGCCGCAACCGATGAAAGGCCGTAGAACTGAATTGCGAGGTCCGAAAACACGGCTCCCGCATAGCCCATCGCATTGGTAACTTCGTTACCGGTCGCGTGGCTGAAGCTGGGATCAGCCACATTCCATGTCGCCATTGCGGCAAGACAAAAGCCGACTGTCATCAGCAGGGCCAACCCAAGCGCACGCCCGGCTTGTCGCTTTACGAAAGTGCGGAAGCCAAATCCCTGACCTTCCAGAATGATGGATGAGGACGAACCTGAACGCATACCCTTGAAAACCCCGTCATGAACCCATCCGCAGGTTGCGGGCAGGCAGATTCGGGACCAACACTATCGGCGTGTTGGTAAAGGCTCGATTAACCATAGGGCAGTCAAAGACGATTGTACTTGATGAAAAAAGGCCCGGCATGAGGCCGGGCCAGTCGCGATGGAACCATATGGGCGGGCTTTTGGCCGCGCCGCGAAGCATTAGGAGTGATACGCAACCTCTCCGTGTGACGTCAGATCGAGTCCCTGCCGCTCGGCGTCTTCTGTCGGACGCAAGCCGATGATCGCATCAACGACCTTGTAAATGATCGCGGAGAGCACGCCACACCATACAATGGTTATAACCACGGCCGTGATTTGGGTGACTACTTGCGAACCCATCGTCACGCCGTCAGCATACCCGACCCCGCCCAGAGCAGGCGCTGCGAATATACCGGTGCCGATCGCACCAATGATACCAGCGATTCCGTGGATGCCGAACACGTCAAGCGAGTCGTCATATCCGGCCCTGATCTTCACAACGGCTACGAAGTAGTAGGCCACAGCACTCGCGATTGCGCCGAGAACGATTGCACCAACAGGTCCAACGAAGCCTGCGGCAGGTGTAACCGCCACCAGACCGGCGACTATGCCTGAAGCGCCGCCCAGCATCGAAGCTTTGCCCCGTACCAGCTTTTCAACAACAGCCCAGGCAATGGTTGCACCAGCAGTTGCCGTGAAAGTGTTGATCAGCGCCAGCGCTGCGCCTGAACCAGCGGACAGAGCCGAACCGGCATTGAAGCCAAACCAGCCGACCCACAGGATTGATGCGCCGACAAAAGTGAATGGCAGCGAATGAGGCGCCATGTTGTCCTTGCCGTAGCCTGTGCGCTTTCCAACGATCATTGCGCCAACGAGAGCCGCGATACCGGCATTGATGTGCACAACTGTGCCGCCTGCGAAATCCATTGTTCCCCAGCCGAAGAAAAGGCCGTTGGAATCCCACGCCATGTGGGCGATCGGGAAATAGACGAACGTGACCCACAGCACGACAAACAGGATAACCGCGCCGAACTTGATACGTTCAGCAAAGCCGCCAACGATCAGAGCCGGAGTGATGGCTGCAAATGTCATCTGGAAGGCGATGAATACGTACTCGGGGATGGTCCCGCTTTCGGATTCTGCCGTGACCCCCGATAGAAACAACTTTCCGAAGCCACCCCAATAGGGACTGGTGCTGCCACCAAAAGCAAAGGAATAGCCCCACAAAACCCATACCACAATGACGGTCGCGGTGATTACCGTGCACTGCATGAGCACTGACAGCATGTTCGTCGCACGGACCAGCCCGCCGTAGAAAAGCGCGAGACCCGGCAAGATCATAAAGAGGACGAGAATGGTCGAAACCATCATCCATGCCGTGTCGCCACTATTGATTGCAGAAGCAGCAGCTTCCACCGGCGCCTCGGCCGCAGCTTCCTGAGCAAAGGCAGCAACAGGGGCCAGGGACGCCAGCCCCAGTGAGGCAAGCCAGGCCGCACCCGCTCCCTTCTTGAATGCATCAATCATTATCATTGAACTCTCCTGAGAATCTGGACCGCGGCTCAAAGCGCATCGGTGTCGGTTTCGCCGGTGCGGATGCGCACGGCCTGATCGATGCCGAAAACGAAGATCTTGCCGTCGCCGATCTGTCCCGTCTTGGCAGCGGCGGCGATGGCTTCGACGGCCTTGTCTACAAGGTCCCCTGGAACTGCGATTTCGATCTTGATTTTCGGTAGGAAACTGACGGCGTATTCTGCGCCGCGATAAATTTCAGTATGACCTTTCTGCCTGCCGTAGCCTTTGACTTCGGTGACAGTCAGCCCTTGTATGCCAACATTGGTGAGCGCCTCGCGCACCTCGTCAAGCTTGAAAGGCTTGATGATTGCCATCACGATTTTCATGAAGAGTTACCCTCTGCTTTGCGGGTCTCCGCTGTTTACTCCACATCACCGGAGAGCCGGCGACTGGGTAACAGTATTCAAGACCCGTGCCAGTTGAGCGCGAGAAGCAGAAAATCGTGAAAAGGAAGGGGAATTCCGGGAAGCACAAGAAGCTGCATCACGTAACCGTGGGTTGCGACCTGAGATTTATGCTCAATTATTAGGCATGATAATCGAATTGCCTACTTACTGAGCTTTTCTACGCAGTCGAATGAGACCTTCCTGCGCGACGGATGCTATCAGAGTTCCATCCCGCGCAAATAGCGAGCCGCGCGTAAACCCGCGAGCACCCGACGTTGAAGGGCTATCCTGCGTATAAAGAATCCAGTCATCGAGCGCGTGGTCGCGATGAAACCACATGGCGTGATCGAGGCTGGCGGCCTGAATATCCTTGTCGAAAATCACCCTCCCATGCGCAAAGGTCGAGGTGTCGAGCAGCGTCAGGTCAGACATGTAGGCAAGCAATATCCGGCGCAGGGCAGGATCATCCGGAGGCGTTGCGGCAAAACGAACCCACATGTGCTGCACAGGGGCCAGACGTTCACGGCTGGTATAATGTTCAACGATTGCCGGCCGCAACTCGATGGGACGCTCGCGTTCCCAGAACCGCCTGATGACCTCGGGCAGCTTGTCGCCCAGGGTTTCGGTTAGTTCGCGTTGGCTGGCAAGGGCCTCAGGCTGGGGAATATCGGGCATGGTAATCTGATGATCCAAACCCGGCTCCTCTATCTGAAATGACGCTTCCAGTGAAAATATCGCCCTGCCGTGCTGCGTGGCGAGCACGCGGCGCGTATTGAACGAGCGGCCATCACGAATGCGATCCACACTATAAACTATGGGGACAGTCGGGTCGCCACCGAGCATGAAATAGCAGTGAAGCGAATGGGCCAGCCTGTCAGGCGCAACGGTTCGCTGGGCAGCCACCAACGCCTGCGCAATGGTTTGCCCACCGAAAATGCGCTGCCAACTCGTATCCGGGCTGCGGCCTCTGTAAATGTCCTCTTCAATCTTCTCCAGATCGAAAATGCGCAGCAGCGAATTGAAAACATCAGACATGAAGCCGCCCACCCTTTTAAAGTCTTGGGACATTTCGTTTCTGACAGGCCAGGCCACGCGTCAACCCCACATGCAGCAATGACGCATTGACGCAGAGGGCGGAAGAGCACAATTCCGCTGCTTATCGTGCTATGCTATTCCCAGAACGCATTTTGAACGGATCCATTGCCATGCCTGTAACATCGCCAGCCAAGCTTGATATTCTCGTTGCGGGCGCTGGATATGTGGGCCTGTGCGCAGCCGTCGCGATAAAAGCGGCCCGGCCAAATCTCGCAATCGCAGTTGTCGATGCCGCGCCAGCGAATATCTGGAAAAAGGATGGCCGCTGCTCCGCTATCGCCGCTGCGGCAACACGCATGCTGGAACAGATTGGGTGCTGGGAGGAAATAGCGCCTCATGCCCAGGCGATCACCGACATGATCGTAACCGACTCCCGTACCAGCGACCCGGTTCGTCCCGTTTTTCTGACATTCGACGGAGAGATCGAGCCCGGCGAGCCCTTTGCTCATATGGTGGACAATACGGTTCTGAATGGCTCACTACGCCGCCGAGCGGCCGAACTTGGCATAGACATTCTTGAAGGCATTGCGGTCACTTCGTTCGAAGAAGAGCTAGCTGGACTTACCGTTCATCTGGCCGACGGTGCCAGCATCAAGACATCATTGCTAATCGCGGCGGATGGCGTCCGGTCTCGCTTGCGCGACATGGCGGGCATCAAAACAGTGCATTGGAACTATGACCAATCTGGTATTGTTTGCACGATTGCACACGAACGGCCACACCATGGGCGCGCGGAAGAGCATTTTCTTCCGAGCGGCCCATTTGCCATCCTTCCGCTGAAAGGAGACCGTTCCTCGATCGTGTGGACAGAGCGCACGGCAGACGCAGAACGTCTGGTTGCGGCGGACGAACTCGTCTTTGAGAGCGAACTGGAAATGCGGTTCGGCCTGAAACTGGGTGAGATAAGAGTAGAAACAAAGCCCCGTGCCTGGCCCCTCGGACTCACACTTGCACGCGACTTTGTAAAGCCGCATTTTGCGCTGGCCGGTGACGCCGCGCATGGCATCCACCCTATTGCGGGTCAGGGTCTGAACATGGGCCTTAAAGACGTTGCGGCGCTCGCCGAAGTCATTGTCGACGCGGATCGGCTGGGTCAGGATATCGGAGCGCTGGACGTTCTGGAGCGCTATCAATTGTGGCGGCGGTTCGACACCTGGCAGATGGGCGCCACCACGGACGTTCTCAATCGCCTGTTCTCAAACGACATCACGCCACTGCGCGCCTTACGCGATTTCGGGCTTGGATTGGTTGATCGAGCCCCTGGCCTGAAAAGCTTTTTCATCAAGCAAGCTTCCGGATTGTCGGGACCCGCACCAAAATTGTTGCGCGGTGAGGCCATATAGCGGCTTGCGCGATGATTAAGTTGCAACCATAAGGCGAACATGTCTCTGGAATCTGTTCGCGCATTCTTTGCGTCCAAAGCCCCCGATATTTCTGTAATTGTGACGGAGCAAAGTTCCGCCACCGTTGCCCTCGCTGCGCAAGCGCATGGTGTTGAACCTGCCCAAATCGCCAAGACCATCTGTTTGCGGGTCGCAGACAGAATCCTACTCGTCGTGACGGCCGGAACCGCGCGGCTGGACAATCGGAAGTTCAAGGATCGATTCGGCGGAAAGCCGCGAATGCTGGATGCGGATGAGGTTGTTACGGCGACAAGCCACCCGGTCGGCGGAGTTTGCCCGTTTGGCTTACCTACTGATTTGCCCGTTTACTGCGATGTTTCGCTAAAGCAGTTTTCTGAGGTCGTGCCCGCAGCGGGCGCCACAAATGCAGCCGTCCGCATTTCCCCGCAGCGCATGGCGGAATTGACTGCGGGTGAATGGGTTGACGTTTGCCAAGCTTGAAGTCCTTCAATACGTTTCGTGATATGCATGCACGAAACATGAAGGGAGAGCACCATGAATCGCAGTGCAACAGCAGTCTGGAAGGGCAGTCTGACCGCAGGCTCCGGAACGCTCGACACGCAGAGCGGCGCATTCGCCAAGCAGCCCTATTCATTCAAAGGCCGTTTTGAAGATGAGAGCGGCAAGTCGGGAACTAACCCGGAAGAATTGATAGCCGCCGCTCATGCGGGGTGCTTTGCAATGCAACTTTCTCATTTCCTTGCCGAGAACGGAACGCCGGCTGATGAACTGAACGCGAAAGCCGTCGTAACCTATGGCCCTGCGGCTGGCGGTGGTTTCGAAATCACTGAAAGCGCGATTGCGCTGGTGGGCAAAGTGCCCGGCATTGACGAGGCCAAATTTCGCGAACTCGCTGAAAAAGCGAAGGCAGGCTGCCCGGTATCGAAAGCTCTTGGGGCAATAAAAGTTTCTCTGGACGCAAGACTAGGGTGATTTTCAACTATTGCGCGCGTCAATCTGCGCGCGCAATGCCCGTACCTCTTCCTCCAGTGCCTCTATACGCGCTTCCAGTTGGGAGAGCGATTGGGACGTTCTTGCGCCACTAGCTGCAAGCGGAAACTGATCCTGCTTGACCTCGCCACAAAGCAGGTGCGCGAAACGTTCTTCACGCTGTCCGGGGGCGCGATCGAGCTGCACGACCAAAGGCGGCACATGACCGATCAGCAGATCAAGCTGCTCTTTCATATCATCTATCGACGCAAAATTAGCCATGCGTTCGCTGCGAGACATCAGCTCATGAGCGGTTTGAGGGCCGCGAAGCAACAGCAACGCGATAATAACGCACTGCGGCTGGAGCAGCTTCAACTCCTGAGCCAGCCTGTGCTCGAACCGTTCAACACGTGACGCGAAGGCGCGGCGCACCAAGCCTTTCTGCTCAAGCTGAGTGATTGCCCGATGTATATCGGCAGACTCCAGCGACATGACCGGATCGCGAGACGTCTTTTGATTGGCCGCCGTCTGCAACGCATTCATAGTCAGCGGGTAAACATCCGGCGTTGTCTCTTTCTTTTCAATGAGACAACCAAGAATACGGGCTTCGACGGGTGAAAGTACGAAAAGTTCTGACATGAATTAATTTCCCGCGATTAGTCCGGCAATGGGAACACAAAGGGCCCGCCGTAGCGAGCCCTTGCATTTCGCCAGAATGAAAACGTCAGACGCGACGTTCCACCATCATCTTCTTGATTTCGGCAATGGCCTTTGCCGGATTCAATCCCTTGGGGCAGGTCTGCGCACAGTTCATGATGGTGTGGCAGCGATAAAGCCGGAAAGGATCTTCCAGATTGTCCAGCCGTTCGCCAGTCGACTCGTCACGGCTGTCGATCAACCAGCGATAGGCTTGAAGCAGCACGGCAGGGCCAAGGTAGCGGTCACCGTTCCACCAATAGCTGGGGCAAGAAGCCGAGCAACATGCACACAGAATGCACTCATAAAGACCGTCCAGCTTCTGACGATCCTCATGGCTTTGCAGCCATTCGGTTGCCGGTTCAGGCGATACCGTTTGCAGCCATGGCTGTATCGAAGCGTGTTGGGCGTAGAAATTGTTCAGGTCCGGGACCAGATCTTTCACAACCTGCATATGCGGCAGCGGATAGACCTTGACCGGGCCTTTGATCTCATCTGCGCCCTTTGTACACGCCAGAGTGTTTGCGCCATCGATGTTCATGGCGCACGATCCGCAAATGCCTTCACGGCACGAACGGCGCAATGTCAATGTCGGGTCGATCTTGTTCTTGATGTAAAGCAGCGCATCAAGAACCATAGGGCCGCAATCATCCATATCGACGAAATAGGTGTCCATGCGCGGGTTCAGATCGTCATCGGGCGACCAGCGATAAATCCGGTACTCACGCAGATTGGTCGCGCCTGCCGGCTTGGGCCAGGTCTTGCCTTCTTCGATCTTCGAGTTCTTCGGGAGTGTGAGTTCAACCATGTCTCTGCCCCCTTAATATACGCGCGCCTTGGGCGCGATCTTGGCCGGATCAATGCCGCCTTCCTGCACTGGAAGTTGAGGCTCGGTGTGAACGCCGCGATAAGCCAGCTTCACGTCACCAGCAGGGTCTACCCATGAAAGCGTATGCTTGCGCCAGTTCGCATCGTCACGTTTATCGAAATCTTCGCGAGCATGTGCGCCACGGCTTTCCTTGCGAGCTTCAGCGCCATAAACCGTGCAGATGGCGTTCGCCATGAGGTTTTCCAGCTCCAGTGTTTCGACCAGATCCGAATTCCAGATCATGGAGCGATCCGTGACCTTGATATCCTTCATCTCGCCCCAGATCGCCGAAACGCGTCTGCACCCCTGCTCCAGCGTTTCCTGAGTGCGGAACACAGCAGCGTCCTCCTGCATGGCGCGCTGCATACGTTCACGCAATACAGCAGTCGGTGTCGAGCCATTTGCATGGCGCAAGCGGTCAAAGCGATCCATGATCTTTTCAACCGAAGCCATATTCAACGAAGGAACCGACGAATTACGATCAATCACCTGACCGGCCTTGATTGCTGCGGCGCGACCGAACACCACGAGATCGATCAGAGAGTTTGAGCCAAGGCGGTTTGCGCCATGAACAGAAGCGCAGCCAGCCTCGCCCACTGCCATAAGCCCGGGCTGAATGCGATCCGGCGAATCTGCCGTTGGGTTCAGTGCCTCGCCCCAATAATTGGTCGGTATGCCGCCCATATTATAGTGAACGGTGGGCAGAACAGGGATCGGTTCGCGTGTGACATCAACTCCGGCAAAAATCTTTGCAGACTCGGAAATGCCTGGAAGCCTTTCGTGCAGAACCGCCGGATCAAGATGGTCAAGGTGAAGGTAGATATGATCCTTCATCTTACCGACGCCCCGGCCTTCCCGAATTTCCATGGTCATACAGCGCGAAACCACGTCGCGGGAAGCAAGGTCTTTGGCTGACGGAGCGTAGCGTTCCATAAAGCGCTCGCCCTCGGAATTCACGAGATAGCCGCCTTCTCCGCGCGCACCTTCCGTGATGAGGCAGCCCGCACCGTAAATGCCGGTCGGGTGAAACTGCACGAATTCCATGTCCTGCAAAGGCAGACCGGCGCGTGCGACCATGCCGCCGCCGTCGCCGGTGCAAGTATGCGCGGACGTCGCCGAGAAATACGCACGACCATAGCCACCAGTCGCAAGCACGACCATTTTGGCCGAGAACCTGTGAATGGTGCCATCATCAAGATTCCAGGCAACCACGCCAATGCAGGTGCCATCATCATCCATGATCAGGTCGAGCGCGAAATACTCGATGAAGAACTGGGCATTGTTGCGCAAAGACTGGCCATAGAGCGTGTGCAAAATAGCATGTCCGGTGCGGTCTGCCGCCGCGCATGTGCGCTGGACGGGCGGTCCGTCGCCGAAGTTTTGCATGTGGCCACCAAACGGCCGCTGGTAAATCTTGCCTTCTGCGGTACGCGAGAACGGCACACCATAGTGTTCCAGCTCATAAACGGCTGCGGGGGCTTCGCGGGCGAGATATTCCATCGCGTCCACGTCTCCCAACCAGTCGGACCCCTTCACGGTGTCATAAAGATGCCATTGCCAGTGATCCGGACCCATATTCCGCAGGGAAGCAGCGATGCCGCCCTGAGCGGCAACAGTATGTGAACGGGTCGGAAAAACCTTGGTTATGCACGCGGTCTTGAGGCCCTGTTCGGCCATGCCGAGCGTTGCGCGCAAACCCGCACCGCCAGCGCCGACGATCACGACGTCAAATTTGTGGTCTACGTAATTGTAGGCAGATGAAGCCTTTTCTGTCGCCATTGTATCAGGCTCCAAGTGCAAGCAGGATCAGCGCATAGAGCGCACAAGCGCCGAGCACGATCACAAAAAATGTATTCAGAACGAGAAGCGAAAGCTTCGCCCACCCGGCATGTATGTAGTCCTCGATAATGACCTGCATTCCGATCCGCATATGGTACAGAACGGTATACAGGGTAAGGCCGAGGATCAGGCTGACAAACGGATTTCCAAGAACCGCGCGAGTCTGCTCATAGCTCGCCCCGCTAAGCGCGACGACCAGCCCCACAAAGAAAAGCGTAAGTGGTATAGCAGCGACTGCGCTGACGCGCTGTTTCCAGAAATGGCCGGTGCCTTCATGGGCAGAACCGAGGCCACGAACCCGCGCCATTGGAGTGCGCATATCTCGCATCACATTGCCCCCCGTGACATCAGGGCGAATGCCCACACAAGAATAGTCAGCAAGCCGGACGCAATAACGGTTGCCCAAGCAATCTTTGACGCCGTGTGCTTTTCCATTCCTGCACCCGTGTCCCAGATCAGATGGCGTATGCCGCCAGCGAGGTGATGCAGTAGAACCCATGTATAAGCGAACAGAACGATGCGCCCGATCCAGCTTCCGAAAATCCAGCTGACGAAATCGAAATAACCCGGTCCAATAGCGGCAGCTATCAGCCACCAAACGACAAGCACGGTGCCGAAATAGAGCGCACCACCGGTGATACGATGCACAATGGACATCGTCATGGTTATCGTGGGCTTGTAGACCGAAAGATGGGGCGAAAGCGGTCGTGCTTTCCTACCCGGCGGTTGGGTGGCTGTTGATTGGCTCATGGCTCCCCTGTCATCGAATATCCTTAGCCGCGCCTGCCGCGCGGCCTCGCTGGACGCGCCGGTTCTAATAAGGTTTTCGCACTGCGTCAAAGGCGAAAAACATATCTGGCGTCACTATTTAACCCATCGACCAGTCTTCAATCGATTGAAGTGGCGGAGCGTGTTCCTTGACGCGACCGCACGGAAATTAACCATATAAATAAATGTGCACTGTTTATCCGTATGGAGGACTTCAATAAGGGTTAACAAATCGTTAACGTGCCAATTGAGGAGGCTTGCATCTCAGGCAGGGAGACAGGCTGGATGGCAGCAAGATCGACAGTTTTTGCCATAGTAATCATGGCGGTGAGTGCAACGAGCGTGGTGGCTCAGGACTACGCCTATCCGGATTCATACGGGAATCTCGTGATCGAGAGTTCAGCCGGGTACAAACGAATACTGGTTGGCCGCGGCCATGACGCGGACAAGGTGAACCGCTTTCTGGATCGGCGAAAGACGGAGACGGAATATACCGTGCCGCGCAAGCTCGAACTTGGCTATCGGGATTGCTATCAGCCCGGCGTTTTCGTGAAAGGCCGGTCTTATATGTACGGGCTTTCTGACGGAGAAATGCCTGTTCTTGCGGCCTGCCGTTAATCTAATGTCTCTCGCGCTTGAGCTACCTGCGGCTTCTCGAAGAACCATTCTTCGAAGCTTCGGATTTGCAGGAGAGATCATTGCGGCTGCACTTGGAGGCATGGCTATTGGCGTAGCCGGGGTGCTTCTGCTTTCCGCATTGGAGCCGGCAGAGCCGGCAATCCCGGACAGCGAACCCAAAGCAGTACGGGCTGAGCCAAATGATCTGGCCGCTCCCATGCAATTCAGCCTCGACAGCGCAGGCACGCTTCACGCAGAAGGCAGCATCGAGCCGGGAACCGCAGCGCGGCTTGCGCTGGAATTGCAAGCGGTGGGCACGAAGGTGAAGGTCATCTCCCTCAACTCACCGGGCGGATCACTCAATGAAGCTATCGCACTGGGTGAACAGATTCGATTTGCCAACCTTTCCGCGGAGGTTGCAGACGGCGCGGTATGCGCATCATCCTGCCCGTTGTTTTTCGCTGGCGGCACAACGCGTTCGGCTGGTTCGCGCGCGGCGATTGGCGTTCACCAATTCTACGCTGCACCCGTTCCGGGATTGCGTGGTGCAGAAAATGCAATGTCTGACGCTCAGCTGACCACAGCCCGAATTACACGCTATCTGGCGGAAATGGGAGTTGATCCGGCTGCGTGGCTTCATGCACTCGATACGCCGCCGTCTTCACTCTACTATTATTCAAGCTATGAGCTTGCGGAATACGGATTTGTCACATCCGGCAAAACAGCGCCTCTGGCGCAGAAGGTGGATAAAGTTGCCCGGCTTTTTGAATGATTGAGACCTGCCGCAGCCGGAGCTGCGGCAGAACCTTGGACCTGATAAATTTACTTCCAATCGCGAATATCGACGAAATGCCCGGCAATCGCCGCTGCTGCTGCCATTGCAGGTGAAACAAGATGCGTGCGGCCTTTGAAGCCCTGACGGCCTTCAAAGTTGCGGTTGGAGGTTGAAGCGCAGCGTTCTTGTGGCTTCAGCCTGTCATCGTTCATCGCAAGGCACATGGAACAGCCAGGCTCACGCCAGTCAAACCCCGCTTCGATAAAAATCTTGTCGAGACCCTCAGCTTCTGCCTGCTCCTTGACCAAGCCAGACCCCGGCACGATCATTGCGCTAACCGTTGGTGCAACCTTGCGCCCTTCGACAATCTTTGCCACTGCGCGCAAATCTTCGATTCGCCCGTTGGTGCAAGAGCCGATGAAGGCCCTGTCGATAGCAATGTCTGTGATCTTCGTGCCGGGTGTAAGACCCATATACTCAAGGGCACGCTTCTTGGAGTTGCGCTTGTTCTCGTCCTCAATCTCCTCCGGATCAGGAACGACACCCGTAACCGAAACAACGTCTTCCGGCGAAGAGCCCCAGGTAACGATGGGCGGCAGCTTGGCTGCATCCAGCACAACAACCTTGTCGAAATGCGCGCCTTCGTCCGTATGCAGCGTCTTCCAATAGTCCAGCGCCATATCCCAAGCCGTGCCTTTCGGTGCTTTTGGACGGTCCTTGATATAGGCGAAAGTCTTTTCGTCAGGCGCTATAAGGCCGGCGCGCGCACCGCCTTCAATCGACATGTTGCAGATCGTCATGCGGCCTTCCATGGAGAGCGCGCGAATAGCTTCGCCGGCATATTCAATGACGTAGCCAGTGCCGCCCGCGGTGCCGATCTCACCGATAATAGCAAGAATAATGTCCTTGGCAGTTACGCCTTCCGGCAACTGACCATCAACACGCACGAGCATGTTTTTGGCCTTCTTCTGGATCAACGTCTGCGTTGCAAGAACATGCTCCACCTCGGATGTCCCGATGCCATGCGCCAACGCACCGAACGCGCCGTGCGTCGAGGTGTGGCTATCGCCGCAGACAATGGTCATGCCGGGCAGGGTAAATCCCTGCTCAGGACCGACAATGTGAACGATGCCCTGACGATTGTCGTTCTCGGAGTAATACTCCACACCAAAATCAGCGGCGTTTTTTGCAAGCGCCTCAACCTGAATGCGGCTTTCTTCATTCTTGATGCCAAAGCGGCGATCCGGCGAGGTCGGCACATTGTGGTCAACAACCGCTAGTGTGCGCTCCGGGTGGCGCACCTTGCGGTTGGCCATGCGCAATCCCTCAAATGCTTGCGGGCTCGTCACTTCGTGTACGAGGTGGCGATCAATATAAAGCAGACAGGTGCCGTCTTCCTGCCGATCGACAACGTGATCATCGAATATCTTGTCATAGAGTGTGCGGGGAGCGCTCATTTGCGTAAATCCGTCGATTGATGAATTGAGAAATGCGGCCAGGGCCGAAGCTGGACGTGCGTTCAGGTCAAGCCGTTGGCCGACTCGTCAGCGCACCACAAACCTGCGCAAAGAAGCGAGCCGGCAGGCGTTTCTTGTCCTGCAGCACGAATCCCTTGTAGTGCGGGTCCGAAAAGAGCCGTTCCATGCGCGGCGTCATACCAGCCTTTTTCGCGCGCGGCAATCAGATCACGCATATCAGTGGCTGGAAGCAACTTTGTGACCGAACCGCATTCGCCGCTCAAGCGCCCGCAAGGCGAGAGACAAGCCGATTGTCAGGATCAGATAGATGTAAGCGACGATAGAATACGTTTCAAAAAAGCGGAATGAGCCTGAAGCATAGATTTTGCCCATCTGGGTAATGTCGGCCACGCCGAGCACTGAAACCAGCGAGCTATCCTTCACCATCGCCACGAAATCATTGCTGTAGGGAGGCAGTATTGTGCGGAAGGCCTGAGGCCAGATCACATGACGGAACCGGCGAAAGCGGCTTAGTCCCAAAGCCTTTGCGGCCTCCACCTGACCAAGCTCGACCGACTGGATTCCGGCACGGAAAATTTCTGCGATGAAAGCCGAATAGCCAATCGTCAACGCAATGATTGCCCGCCATTCCAGCGAGAAATCCCGCACCGCCATTTCGCTTATCAGCCCGGCTTGTTGCAGTGGTGAGGTTAGCCAGTTCCACAACCCAACCATTGCCGGAGCCCCAACAAAGGCAATCCAGAAGAGCAGTACGAGCATCGGCACGCCCCGCACGATCTCCACATAGAAGCGGGCGATCTGTCTCAGAACCACAGAACGCGAAAGCCCAAGCAACGCGATTGCAAGTCCGAGCGCGGACGCAAGCGCATAGCCAATCAGTGTCACGCGAATGGTGATGCCGATACCCTTGGCGACCGTTGCCAAGACCTGCGTGTAAAGCTCACTTGAGGCTATAAGTACCGCAGCCCCAAGCGCGATAATGATTGCGGCCACAAACCAGTATGGAAAATCTGGCTTTGCAGCCCTGCCGGATCCGGTCATTTAATGCAGTTTACTCGCCTATCTTATAGTCGAGAAACCACTTGCGATTGAGTCTGTCCAGAGTTCCGTCTGCCTTGAGCGCCGCGATTGCCTGATTGATCTGCCCCACCAGATCGGAACCACGCTTGAAAATGAAGCCGAAATCTTCGCTTCCCAACGGCCCGCCCACGAGCTTCAAACCGCCATCCGATGCATCGACATACCCCTGCCCTGCGGTGCCGTCGGTCAATACCATATCCACATCGCCGGTCTTGAGTGCCTGAACGCTGGCCCCGAACGTCTCGAAGAGCTTAATACGAGGATTCTGCTCATTGCCGTCGAGGACACTGTAAACCGCTGTGTAAAACGGCGTGGTACCCGCCTGTGCACCGACCAGCCCATCCTGAAATGCTGCAAAGGTTTTTGCATCGTTGAATCGTGTCTCGTCACCCCTCACGAGCATGAATTGCTCCGAGCGCATATAGGGGTCTGAAAAGTCGACCTTTTCCTTGCGATCATCTTTGATGGTGATGCCGGTCATGCCGATGTCGTACTGTCCATCAGAAACAGCCTGGATCATCGCATCCCATGATATGTTCTGGTAATCGGGCTTGAAATTCAGCCGCTTGGCAATTTCATTCATCGCATCATATTCCCAGCCGATGGCCGAGCCGGTTTTGGGATCTACAAACTGTAGCGGCGGATAAGCGTTCTCGGTCACCACACTAATCGTTCGCCCGCCAAGATCGGGCAGGGACTGAGAATAAGCTGCTGTCGAGAAAAGGGCTAAAAGGCCTGCGAAGATGCTTCTCAAAACCATGAATGCGCTCCGGATTTAGGGCGAGGCCGCGCCAGCGACGTGCGAAGTTTATCCGCAAGCTCTATTGTTGCAAGCCAATCCGCTGCACTTGCAGGGCTGAACTGCGATACTTATTCTCATAAGCTGGGTGTTTATGAGTATTGTATCAGTTTACAGGAGGGTTTGTTGCAGGTTGGCAACGCACATTACCGGACAGCGGCAGACTTTCCAAAGCTTGTCCCTATTTTTCCGCTGAATGGCGCATTGCTTTTGCCTGGCGGCAGGCTTCCGCTTAATATTTTCGAACCTCGCTATCTTCAAATGATAGATTTCGCGCTGTCCGCCGACCGGCTGATCGGAATGATCCAGCCTGCACTCGATGGGAGTCTGCGGCCAGATGGCGAACCGGAACTGTGTTCTGTCGGCTGTCTTGGCAGGCTCGTTTCCCTATCTGAATCCGGCGACGGGCGCTATCTTGTCGCTCTTCATGGCATATGCCGGTTTCGTGTTGTCGAAGAGGAACTGGTCCGCACGCCTTTCCGCCAATGCGCGATCGCGCCTTTCCTGACCGACCTCAAGGAAGATGAAGGCGCGGAAAATGTTGACCGCCCCGCGCTGCTCACCACTTTGCGGGCTTTCCTCGACGCCAATGAGCTGCAGGCAGACTGGGACGGCATCAACAATGCGGGAAACCAGACCCTCGTAAATGCTCTCTCGATGATGGCGCCATACGGCCCGGCTGAGAAGCAGGCGCTTCTGGAAGCCCCCGATCTTAAGACGCGAGCGGAAACGCTGGTCGCAATAACGGAGATCGCGCTGGCTCGCGGCAACGATGAATTTGGCACCAACCTTCAATAGCAGGTAGCATATGAAGCGCAGCGCGAAATCAAAAAGCCAGCCGAAGGCATCGCAAATAGATGTTCGAATGCTCGAACTGCTAGCATGCCCGCTGACGAAGGGTCCGCTCGTGTGGGATGCAGAGCGCAGAGAGCTGGTTTCCCGCACCGCGAAGCTGGCATACCCCGTTCGCGATGGCATCCCGGTAATGCTGCCCTCAGAAGCAAGACCAATTGACAAAGATTAATTCTCGCAAAGGAGCGCGCGAGCAGGTAAAGGCATGCAAAAAGCGAGACCATTATGGCCCGGATATATCAGACACGCGCCTGGAGCGAACAACTTTCGCCGACGCTGGACGAACTGGAACTGCTTGCCCTCGAAAGCTACGCGACCCTGCCTGACACGTTCCGCGAGCTTACTGGGGAAATAATTATTCAGATGTCGGACTTTCCGACCGACGATGTAATGGATGCCCTTTCACTGGAAACGCCGTTCGATCTACTTGGCCTTTTTGAGGGCCGTGGCATTGCCGAGCGCTGGAACCCCTCAACCGGTGAGGGCCCCAATCGCATCACGCTTTTTCGTCGAGCGATTCTCGACTATTGGTCGGAGAATGAGGAAACACTGGGCGCGATCATCACCCATGTCCTCATTCACGAAATTGGCCATCATTTTGGCCTTTCGGACGACGACATGGAGCGTATCGAAAGCGCGATCGACTAGCGTTAATATTCTCCAAGCTTCATCGATGGATCATAGTCAACGCCATCAACTTCCTTGACCACGGCTTGCCCGCACCGCATCGTTTTTGTTTCGGCATCAAACGCGTAAGTTGGCGAACCGAACAAATGCCAGCCCTTGTCAAGCGCAAGCGTAACCTTATGGCAGAAACTCGAATCGTCGGGTCCGGTGAGGAACCTGTAAAGCTTCATCCTGTCGCTCCGCGATTGCAGACATGATTATCCGGCAAGGTGCATGTATGACCCGCCGGATACCGTGTTGCAAGTCTGGACCAGCGGCCGGTGCTTTCAGCCTGCTTGACACGGCAATGGCAGTGGCGTTTGCAATGCGCACAAAATGCCGGAGGCGCGATTGAACTACGATATTGTCATTGTTGGCGGAGCGATTGTGGGGAGCTCGGTTGCGTATTTCTTGCGCAAGGAAGGGTTCACGGGTTCGATTGCGCTGATTGAGCGCGACCCGCAATTCGAGTATTCTTCAACGACCCTGTCTGCTGCCTCAATTCGCCAACAGTTCTCAATCCCTGAGAACATTCGGCTGTCGCAATTTACTCTCGGACTTTTCCGCCGCCTGAAAGAGGAATTCGGTGAAGACGCCGATATTGGCTTTCGTGAAAGCGGCTACCTCCTGCTGGCTTCGGAGCAAGGCGCACCGGTTCTTGCTTCGAACCACGCAATACAGAAAGCCGAAGGCGCTGATATAATTCTGGAAGACGCGGCCGCGCTTTCACGCCGGTTCTCATGGCTTTCCACCGAAG
>JAHBYV010000020.1 GCA_019635795.1 Rhizobiaceae bacterium | reverse complement strand
GCTTTTCCAACATTTTTGCAAATTATTTTAGAAAGGGCTCATTTATATCGTCGTCGATCAACCTGCGTGACATATCAGAATGTCAACGCATTGTATTTACGTACTTTTCTTCAATCATCCAACCGACGTAGGGCTGTGTATTATTTTTGAGTGCCGGAATGTGCCGTATTTCAGAACGATTTCGGCCGCGTCCTGCTAGGGACGCGGCCGAAATTCCAGAACTTAGACATGTAAGAGAGCGCTATTCCCACTCAATGGTTCCGGGAGGCTTGCTCGTCACGTCATAAACGACGCGGTTGATGCCGCGGACTTCATTTATGATGCGTGTCGCGGCCTTGCCCAGAAAGTCCATATCGTAATGATAGAAGTCGGCGGTCATGCCATCCACGGAAGTGACCGCCCGCAGCGCACAAACAAATTCATATGTGCGGCCGTCTCCCATTACGCCGACGGTTTGAACGGGCAGCAACACTGCAAATGCCTGCCAGATTGCATCGTACAGCCCGGCCTTGCGAATCTCGTCCAAATAGATTGCGTCTGCCTCGCGCAATATTTCCAGTTTCTCGCGCGTAATGCCGCCGGGACAACGAATCGCCAAACCTGGTCCTGGGAATGGGTGGCGACCGATGAACGATTCCGGCAACCCCAGTTCACGCCCCAGCTTACGAACCTCATCTTTGAATAGTTCGCGCAACGGCTCTACCAATTGCATGTTCATGCGATCTGGCAGTCCACCAACGTTATGATGCGACTTGATCGTTACCGAAGGCCCTCCGGTAAACGAGACACTCTCGATAACATCCGGATACAAGGTTCCCTGTGCCAGAAAGTCAGCGCCGCCCAGTTTCCTGGCTTCCTCTTCAAAAACATCAATGAACAGGCGGCCAATGGTCTTGCGCTTCTTTTCCGGGTCGCTTTCTCCTTCAAGTGCGCCGATAAACCGGTCAGCCGCGTCAACGAGGATAAGCGGCAGATTGTAATGTTCGCGGAACATTTCGACCACTTGTGCGGCCTCGTTCTTCCGCATCAATCCGTGGTCAACAAGAATGCAAGTCAGCTGGTCCCCGACCGCTTCATGCACCAGCAATGCTGCTACGGAAGAATCCACGCCTCCAGAAAGTGCGCAGATAACTTTGCCGCTGCCCACTTGCTTGCGAATCGTTTCCACCGCCTGCTCGCGGTAGGCGGACATTGTCCAATCCCCCTTCAAGCCAACAATGCGGCGAACGAAATTGTGCAACAACTTCCCGCCGTCTGGCGTGTGAACCACTTCAGGATGAAACTGGACCGCAAAAAATTTTCGCGAATCGTCTGCGATTGCCGCAAATGGAGCTCCGGGCGATGTTCCCACAATCTTGAAACCCTCGGGAATTGCAGTCACCCGGTCGCCGTGGCTCATCCAGACCTGATGGCGCGTTCCTTTTGCCCACACGCCATCAAACAATTCACATTCGTTCTCGATTTCCAGGAATGCCCGGCCAAATTCCCTATGCTGACCCGCTTCCACCTTGCCGCCGAGCTGGGCGCACATAGTCTGCTCGCCATAGCAGATGCCCAGAACCGGAACTCCCGAACTGAAGACAATCTCAGGCGCGCGCGGGCTGCCAATATCTATTGTTGAAGCAGGGCTCCCAGATAGAATGACGCCTTTGGGACGAAGTCGGTCAAATGCCTCAGCGGCAGATTGGAACGGCACGATTTCGGAATAGACACCGGCCTCACGAACCCTTCGCGCAATCAATTGCGTTACCTGGCTTCCGAAATCGATGATAAGGATGGCGTCGGGGTGCACTTTGTTCGTCATGGCGGGCATTTAAAGAAAGAAGTGAGTCTGTGCAATGGGTTACAGGGCGCAGCGGATATTTTGATTCTGTTTCATGATGTGGAGATTCAACCGGCTCATCTTTTGGTTGAATTAAAGAGATTACCTTGAGCTAATGAAAGTTCCAGCTTGGCCACTGCTGCAGCCAGCTTCTCGTCGATCACGTGAAGATACTCCAACCAATCGCTGACATGCTGCAAATCAGCGGCGCCGTCCGAAATCCCGCGCAGCGCGATCATTGGCACGTTGAAGTGTTGGCAGGCCCGCAATACAGCGAAAGTTTCCATATCCACCATCCCAGCTTCTATCGTGTCGTAGGCATTGCCCGAAACGACATTTGCGCCAGTGGAAAGCGAAGCTTCTTTAATTTCCGGAATCCGCAGCGGCATGGCGACCACTTCTGGCAAATCGAGAAACGGCGTCTTGCCTTTGGGAAATCCCAGGGCTGACGCGTCCATGTCTCGATAAGAAACGGAAATTGCCTGATAGACCTCGGTTTGTTCCAGAGTTCTGCTTCCGGCTGAGCCTAAAGAAACTACCAGATCGGGAAGCCCCTGCCCCGCCTCCAGCCGAGCCAACCCCGCACCCATCATCATGCCGGCCTCGACCGGTCCCACGCCCGTCATAAGCGGATCGAACATGCGTTTCAGGTTTGGGCCGTACTCGGCTTCTGCCGCCATGGCGAAGAGCACCTTGTGGCCGCAAACAGAGGTTACTGGAATCAACCTGCAATACCTTCGCGTCCGGTAATGGTCATCATCGTGCCGGTCATAGTTGCAATCAGCTTCGCCTCGCCATCGTTCATCGCATAGGCTTCGCCATCCGCAACAATGATGGTGCGGCCAGGCTTGGTGACTGATCCTCTGAACAGGAACCGCTGGCCTTTGCCTGGTGCCAAAAGGTTCACTTTAAATTCAATGGTGAGCACACCTGCCTCGGGAGGCATGAGCGTGAATGCGGCATAGCCGCAAGCAGAATCCAAGGCGGCTGAAATAATGCCAGCGTGGAGGAAGCCGTGCTGCTGCGTCAGCCTTTCATCGAATGGCAATTCAATCTCAATAGTGCCCGGCGCGACATGGGTGAGTTCGGCGCCAATGGTGCTCATTGCCTGTTGCTTGGCAAATGAGGCTCGAACTCTCTCTTCAAAATCTGCTGGCGGTACGATCCTGGCAGCCATTTCAACCCTCCGAGCCGGAGCTTCCACTCCGGCGCGCTACAACAATTGCTGCCACAATCTAATCTGGTTTTGTGCAATGCAACAATGATTATTCGTCGGGTAGCCTGCGTACCGCGCCCTTGTCCGCGCTGGTCGCAAAGGCCGCATATGCGCGCAGCGCCTTGGTCACATTGCGCTTGCGCTTTTCGACCGGCTTCCAGCCTTTTGCCTCTTGCGATTTACGACGTTCGGCAAGCTCAGCATCGCTGATCGCGAGATTGATAGTGCGATTCGGTATATCGATTTCGATTGTATCGCCATCACGAACCAAGCCTATTGCCCCGCCTTCGGCTGCTTCTGGCGAGACGTGGCCGATGGAAAGGCCAGAGGTGCCGCCGGAAAAACGCCCGTCGGTGAGCAATGCACATGCTTTGCCAAGGCCTTTGGATTTCAGATAGCTCGTCGGGTATAGCATTTCCTGCATACCCGGACCGCCGCGCGGCCCCTCGTATCGGATAACAACCACGTCGCCCGCACTCACCTCGTTGGACAAGATGCCTTTCACGGCAGCATCCTGACTTTCGAAGACGCGTGCAGGGCCGCTGAATTTCAGAATGCTTTCATCAACCCCGGCCGTTTTCACCACGCAGCCATCCAGCGCGATATTGCCTTTCAGTACCGCAAGCCCGCCATCCTTGGAAAAAGGATGCTCAACTGAGCGAATGACGCCTTTTTCTCCGTCGGTATCGAGATCATCCCAGCGCGCCTCCTGGCTGAATGCGACCTGTGACGGGATTCCACCCGGCGCTGCGCGGAAGAACGTCCTTACAGATTCAGAATTGGTGCGGGTGATGTCCCACCGGTCAATCGCTGCTCCGAGTGTCGACGCATGGACGGTCGCACATTCGCGATTGATAAGCCCGCCGCGGTCCAGCTCACCCAAAATACGCATTATGCCGCCGGCACGATGTACGTCCTCCATATGGACGTCGTTCTTTGCCGGAGCAACCTTGGACAGACACGGCACCTTACGCGAAAGCCGGTCGATGTCGTCCATTGTAAAATCGATTTCACCTTCCTGTGCCGCAGCAAGAATGTGCAGGACTGTGTTGGTCGATCCACCCATGGCAATGTCAAGCGACATTGCGTTTTCGAATGCCGCCTTGTTTGCGATTGTGCGAGGCAATGCGCTTGCGTCTTCCTGCTCATACCAACGTTGGGCCAAATCGACGATCAGGTGGCCAGCTTCCACGAACAGGCGGCGGCGATCTGCGTGGGTGGCAAGCGTGGAGCCATTGCCCGGCAAGGAAAGCCCCAGCGCTTCCGTCAGACAGTTCATGGAATTTGCCGTGAACATTCCCGAGCAGGAGCCGCATGTCGGGCAAGCTGAGCGTTCGATTACCTTCAAATCAGCCTCGGAAACGCTATCGTCCGCTGCGGCAACCATTGCGTCAATAAGGTCGAGAGAGTGGCTTTTACCTGAAAGCACGACCTTTCCGGCCTCCATCGGCCCGCCCGATACGAACACTGTCGGAATGTTGAGCCGCAGGGATGCCATCAACATTCCCGGCGTGATCTTGTCGCAATTGGAGATGCACACCATCGCATCCGCGCAGTGAGCGTTCACCATATACTCCACGCTATCGGCAATCAGCTCGCGTGAAGGCAGTGAGTACAACATGCCGTCATGGCCCATTGCGATGCCATCATCCACCGCGATGGTGTTGAACTCTTTGGCTACACCGCCGGCATTTTCAATCTCGCGCGCAACAAGTTGCCCAAGGTCCTTCAGATGGACGTGGCCGGGCACAAACTGGGTGAATGAGTTCACCACTGCGATAATCGGCTTTCCGAAATCGCTATCCTTCATGCCGGTGGCGCGCCATAGTCCGCGCGCGCCAGCCATATTGCGTCCGTGGGTTGTGGTGCGTGAGCGATATGCAGGCATTTTTTTGCTTCCAGTCCTATGTATCAGCGCTGGTAACTATCGAAAAATGGCGAGAAGGTCACGGAAAAACGAACGGCAATTCTTTAAATTGAACCAGCCTGCTCTACCAAAGCTTGTATCTGACAAACTGACCTCCTCACGCACAGCGTTGTAACGCAGCGAAATAGAACCCGTCGGTTCCACTGAGATGGGGGGTGAGTCTTATTCCGCTGGCAGTTCCTGCACGCGCCGCATTTGGTGCATGTGGGAACCGATCGTTCCAGAGTTTTCCATGATCCATGATGGCAAACTGCGGGTTTGCACTGGCGAATGCCGCCAAGTGGTCGCTGTTCTCGGCATCGAATACCGAGCAGGTAATATAGACCAGTTTCCCGCCGGGCTTCACAAACCGCGATGCATCCCGCAAGATTGCGGCCTGTTCCCTGCACCGTAGGTCGAGCTGCTTTTGGGTGAGCCTCCACTTTGCGTCCGGCCGCCGCCGCCATGTGCCAGCCCCGGTACAAGGAGCATCAATCAGCACGATGTCCATGCTTTGCTCGAGCGACTCAAGGTCGGCGAGCCGGGGCACGACCTCGACATTCGTGACATTGGCACGACGAAGACGATCGAAGATGGGGGCAAGGCGCTGCTTTTCCGAATCGTGCGCGACGATACGCCCTTCATTTCTCATGATCGCTGCAAGCGACAACGTTTTGCCGCCACCGCCAGCGCAATAATCGAGAACCTGCATTCCCGGCTCCGCCCCGGCAAGAACAGCAGCAATCTGGGAACCCTCATCCTGAATCTCAAACCAGCCTTTCTGAAACGAAGGCTCGCCTTGCACATTCGGATGTCTTCCGCCGCCAATGATAGGCCCGATACGGACCCCATTGGGGGATATCTCCATTTTCTCGGCCGCCACATCGGCGAGTTCGCGAAGGACGGTATCTTGGTCGGCGAGCAGTGTATTTACGCGCAAATCAAGAGGGGGACGGGCCGCCAGGCCGGCAGCTTCATCTACCCAAGTGTCACCGAATGCAGATTGCAGGTGCGGAATCACCCAATCCGAGCAGTCTGCGCGCACACGGTCCGGCATTGGAGTCGCCAGGCGCGCATTCACGCCCTGCAATTCCTTTTCAGTCAGTGGAGGGGGGGCGAAACGATCTCCCTTCAAATCCGCATTAACAGCATCGGTCGAAACGCCCCCTTCCAGCAAAAGGGCTCCGAATGCCTGTCCACGCGCGCTGTCATCATCCATGAGCCATGAGGCAGACAAACGGCGACGCAACGCGTCATACACAATGTTGCCGATTGCGCCCCTGTCGCCCGACCCCGCAAAACGGTGAGACAGACCCCAATCCTTCAAAGCCTCAGCCACCGGTCGGCGTCGCTGCTGCATGTCTTCTAATACTTCAATGGCTGCTGCCAGCCTGCCGCCTAATCTCATCTCGGTTTTCCGATGCCGGTTGACCCGTTTGACGCGTTGCTACTGTGCCGTCCAGCTTTGCGCAACCGTTCGGAGTGTATCCCGAGGAAACTTCTGTCCGTTCTTTTGCAATCATGGCGCGCTATTATGTCGCGCGAATCAACTTTCGCGAGCAATCGAATTGGGGACTGCACATGAAGAAATACTTGGCTGAAGTTCTGGGAACCTTCCTGCTGGTGTTCCTGGGGACGGCGTCCGTTGTGCTGGGCGGCCTTGGAAGCGACTTGCCTGTTGGGCAAGGTTTTATAGGATTGGCGTTCGGAATTGGCGTGATTTGTGCTGCATATGCAGTTGGTCCAATATCCGGCGCACATCTTAACCCGGCGGTCACGGTCGGTGTATTCCTTGCCGGCAGAATGCCTGCGAGCGAGGTAGCCGGCTACATATTGGCACAAATTGTTGGGGCGATTATCGCGACCCTTGCGCTGGTGATAATCTGCTCCGGCGCTGTCACTCCCGTAACGAACTTTGGCGCAAATGGATGGGACCGAGGCTCCTGGAGCGTGATGGGCGCGTTTCTTGCAGAGCTTATTGCAACTTTCGTTTTCGTAATGGTCATACTCGGAGTTACCGCCGAAAAGCACGCCACGGCATTTGCCGGGCTGGCGATCGGCTTGACCCTTGCCGCAATTCACTTTGCGCTCATTCCCATCACCGGGACATCGGTTAACCCGGCGCGTTCCATAGGGCCTGCGCTGTTCTCGACCGGCGCGATGGGTCAGCTTTGGCTGTTTATCATCGCGCCACTGATCGGCGGCGCGCTTGCAGGCATTGTTGCCAAGACCCGCGCATTCGAGCTCGAATGATGAACTACATTGGACGGGGCCAAGCGCCCCGTTCACCCTAATCCCTGGCGAACCTTCGTGGTAATCGCCTCAATCAGTTGAGTGTCCTGATTGCTGCGCTCGCGTTTGGATGCAACCAGACAGGCTTGCGAGCGGAGAATTACACCATCGCCGAGTATCTTGAGATGATTAGCCTTCAGCGTTGATCCTGTTGTGGTAATGTCCACGATTACATCAGCTGATCCGGCAGCAGGGGCACCCTCGGTAGCGCCGAGGCTTTCGACGATCCGATAGACCTGAATCCCATGTTTTTGCGAGAAAAATTGCTGCGTTAACCGCCAATACTTTGTTGCAATTCGGAGCCGCCTTCCGTGGCGTTGGCGAAACTCCGCAGCAACGTCATCCAGATCGGCCATTGTATCGACGTCAAGCCAGACGTCCGGCACGGCGACAACCACGTCGGCGAACCCAAAGCCCAGCCTTGAGACGATCTCGGCCTTATTATCCAAATCCGCTACGTTTTCGCGCAGAAGATCTTCGCCAGTAATACCAAGATCAACCGCGCCTCGCCCCAATTCGCCTGCAATTTCAGATGCGGACAGGAACGAAACTTCAACGCCTTCATAGCCGGCAAGTTGCGCCTTATATTTTCGATCATCCGCTGGAAGCATGATTTCCAATCCAGCCTTGCTGAAAACTTCCAGCGATTGTTCGCGCAACCTTCCCTTGGAAGGCACAGCAATGGTGATGCTCATTGCTCAGCCCTCAACGCTTCAATACGGTCCAGCCAAACGGAGAAGCCCACACCCGGAATCGGCTGTTTGGCACCAAGCATGGTCAACAGCCGGTCATAACGACCGCCGCCTGCCAAAGGCCGAGCAACGTCAGGAGCCACAATCTCAAAGACGAGACCAGTATAATAGTCTAGTGGGCGGCCGAACGCGGCATCATATGTCACTTTATCGAGCGGGACATCTTCGCGCCGCAAGGCTTCCAGTCGCGAAGAAAAGCGCGACAACGCATCGCCCAATGCAAGCCCGGCACTCTCAGCGAACGTCGATAATGTTTCTCCCGCTTGGTCCAGAGGCACGCGGATCGACAAGAACTGACGCAAAGCATCAAACGCTTCCGGTGAAAGCCGAACGCTTGCCAGCTTGACCTTTTCGATAAGGCGCCGCGCAATCTCTTCAGGTGTGCGCCCTGCAGAAAGCGGTATTCCTGCCGTGTGCATTCCTTCTGCGATATGCTCTACCAGCGCAGCTTCATCACTGTCAGCCACAAGCAAAGCAGTGGGCCCAGCAAGTATTTTTTCGCTTGATGGTCTCCCGAGATCGGCAAGAGCCGCCTCCAGCATTTCCGGCGAGCCAAAAGCGCGCGCAAGGCGCATTCGCCAGCCACGTGGCAGCCCCAGTGCAGCCAGAACAGCCTCAAACAAGGATTGGTCCCCAAGGACAATCGCAAGCACTCTGCCCGGCAATACAGTGCGCAGCAGTGCGTGCGCATCACCAATTGATCGGGCATCTGCGGCCGCAAAATCGAGGTCGCCGAGGTCCTCAATCCCCGCCTGAAAAAATTCGGGACGACCATCGCGTCGCTGCCGGAACACTTCTCCAATATAGGAATAACGTCGCGGCGTCGCTGCGTTGCTGGCGATATGGTCGAGACAAACAGGAATTGTGAACTCCGGGCGCAGGCAAAGCTGCTCACCCGTCTCACTTTCAGTCAAGAATATGCGCCGCCGCAAATCTTCTCCAGCAATATCGAGAAAAGGGTCTGCGGGCTGGACGATTGCAACTTCGGCAGCAGTTGCCCCACGTGCAGAAAACAGAGCCCTTATATCGGCGGCAAAAGCTGGCAAACGTGTCATGCCCTGCGTTCTTCTGCCTGCGCCTGAAGGATGCGCCGCACGGCGTCAACCATATCGGTCTCAGGGACCGTAATCTGGCCGGGCCGCAATTCCTTGTACTCGCCGTGATCGGTGATGACCTGCGCCAGCTGCGCGCCGACCACGAGGTCTTTGATCTGAACCGTCCCGGCCGCCCTTTCATCGCCACCTTGAATGACCACGCAAGGCGCTCCGCGCCGGTCGGCATACTTCATCTGCGCCTTCATTCCGGCACCGCCAAGATAAAGTTCAGCGCGAATGCCATCCTGACGCAATTGAGCGACCATGCGTTGATAGCGGCCAAGACTTTCCAAATCTCTGTCCATCACCAAAACAACCACGGGCGCAACAACATCGGTTGCATCCAGCTTGCCGAGGTTCTTGAGGGCGGTCATCAAGCGCGAAACGCCTATCGAAAAACCTGTAGCCGGAACCGGTTCGCCACGGAAACGCGACACCAGACCATCGTACCTTCCGCCGCCACCGACGGACCCGAACCGAACGACCTGCCCGTCTTCATTCGGTATTTCTGCCAAAAGCTCCGCTTCAAGAACCGGGCCGGTGTAATATTCGAGGCCGCGCACGACGGAGGGATCGATCTTGATGCGCTCCGGTCCATATTGTGCAGCTCGGCACAGCGCTTCGATGTCGCGCAGTTCGTCCATGCCTTCACGGAATTTTTCGTTCGCAATGTCGAGTGCAGAGCCATCAATGTAGCCCAGCACCGTTGCTATTGCGGATTCGGGAAGTCCGGCACCCTTCGTAAAGTCGCCCCCTCCCTCCTTTTCACCGTCCCAGCGCCCCTGACCGAGCAGCAGACGCACGCCTTCGGGACCAAATTTGTCCAGCTTGTCTATGGCCCGCAGAACCGTCAACCGGCGACCGGCATTTTCGTCTCCGCCAAGGCCGATCGCTTCCAGCACGCCATCAAGCACCTTCCGGTTGTTCACCCGTATGACATAATCGCCACGCGCAATGCCAAGAGCCTCCATGACATCGGCCATCATCATGGCCATTTCGGCATCCGCTCCAACTCCAGGCGCGCCGATCGTATCTGCATCGAACTGCATAAACTGACGGAAACGACCAGGTCCGGGCTTTTCATTGCGGAACACCCAGCCGGATCGATAGGACCGAAATGGCTTGGGCAGACGCTCGAAATTCTCCGCAACATAGCGCGCAGTGGGCGCGGTCAGATCGTAGCGCAGCGATAGCCACTGCTCATCATCATCCTGAAAGGAAAACACGCCTTCATTCGGTCGATCCTGATCGGGGAGAAACTTTCCAAGAGCGTCCGTGAATTCGATCAACGGCTGCTCTACAGGTTCAAAACCATAAAGCTCGTAGACTTCGCGGATGGTTGCCATCATCCGATCTGCGGCACGAATATCGCTCGCCGAGCGATCAACAAATCCACGCGGCAGGCGCGCCAGCGTCTTTTGCGGTTTCTCGGCCATCGACATCATTCCATAGCAAGGTTGACAGCCCGACAGGATCGTGGGCGCGCGTGTCCTAACCGATCATAGCAGTTGCGGCAAGGCAAAGGCGCATTCTGGAAAGCCGGTGTTAACCTCCTGCCACCAGTTTTCCGCAATTCGTTCAAAAATCGGTGCCAATTGGCACCTACACAGCCTGTCCAGAGGCCGCACTTTGCAGCCCGTATAATTCAGGCACGACAATGACCACGTTGACGACACAGACCTCTTCCGCAGACTCTTCGTTGCAGGCAGGACCATTCAATCCGCCATTGGAAGCCAATGCGCAACGCAACGAAATGGGGCGCGCCGTGCTGACAAGCCTTCTGGCGCTTTACCCGGTTCTGGCAACTGTAGGCGTGGTGCTTATCACACTGGCATTTACCCGCGCAGCTTAGGGCGGTTGAAACGCAACCGTTCCTGCTCAACTTCGGCGCGGCATGAACAGCCTTCGATGTGATCGTTCACCAATCCCATCGCCTGCATGAACGCATAAACTGTGGTTGGACCTACAAACGTCCAGCCGCGTTTCTTGAGTTCTTTCGAAATCTTTGTCGAAACTGGCGTGGTTGGATTGGCCCGCAGCGTTTCAAGATCGACAGTTGCCGGGCGCTCTTGCGCTGTTGGCTCAAATGACCAGAACCAGGCTGCAAGAGACCCTGCTTCTTTTACAAGCTCCTGGGCGCGCCGGGCGTTATTAATTGTCGATTCGATCTTGCCGCGATGGCGCACAATGCCTGCGTCAGCTAGCAAACGCTGCACATCCTCCTCGGTAAACCGGGCGACCTTATTAAAGTCAAAATTGGCGAACGCAGCACGAAAATTCTCGCGCTTGCGTAAAATAGTCAGCCACGAAAGCCCCGACTGGAAGCCCTCAAGGCAGATTTTCTCGAATAGCCGGAAATCATCATCCACCGGTCTGCCCCACTCATTATCATGGTAGGGTACGTAGTCGGCGGTGCTGCCACCCCACGCACAGCGAATTTGTTCGTCCTCACCTCTAACCAGACCGTCCATGAGGCGAATCTCCCTTTCGCTTTGCGTTTACCGAGCATTTACCGCATTTTTGAACGCCATGGTAACCATACCAAAAGGTTTCCAAACAAAGTCGCATTTTACTTAAATTGATTCACCTTTCTCTTGCCGTCGATGCGCGAGAATGTCTCGAAAGATCGATGCACAGGCTCGATCCCGATTTTTCGAGAGCACATTGTATGAAGTTTTCTGCCTGTCTGCTTATAGCCGCCGGTTTGCTGGCGCTTCAAACATCCCCTATTTCCGCGCAGGATCGTTATCGCCAGCCGCCACCGGTAGTGGTGAGCCCTGACCTGGCTGCCCCATGGGTTCTGCAGCTCGGCAACAAGCCGGGCAAAGTGGTGCAGCGTCGTTCTTCAACGAATGAAGTGAAAGTGCAGCAAGCGCCACGTCAAGTCGTTGTTCAAAGCTCTACGGTTCCCGGGGTAGTGCTGGTGCAACCGCAAGGCACTGACGCCACGGTCACCACCGCTTCCGTGCAACGCCCCCAAAAGCAGTTTCGGCTTGACCCGAAATTCCTTCCGCAGGTTGTTGAGTACACCACCACCCACAAGCCGGGCACGATTGTTATCGATACTGCCAGCAGGCACCTTTACCTCGTGCAGGCAGACGGAACCGCGCGCCGCTATGGAGTTGGCGTGGGCAAACAAGGCATGGGCTGGAAGGGCGTCGAAAATATAACGCGCAAGGCCGTTTGGCCGGAGTGGCGTCCACCAGCAACCATGATTGCGCGTGAGCGCAAGAAGGGTCGTATCCTGCCCAACTATATGGCCGGCGGCGAAGCCAATCCGCTTGGCGCTCGTGCGCTTTATCTCGGCAGCACACTTTACCGGATTCATGGCACGAATGCGCCCTGGACAATCGGAACGAATGCCTCTTCGGGCTGCATCCGTATGCGCAATCAGGATGTCATTGAGCTTTACGAGATGGTGAAGGTCGGCGCCAAAGTCGTCGTCATGTGAAAATCGGGGGACGGGCCGCCGTTTCAGGTGGCAACCGTCGGAGAAGGGTGGCGCGAGGAGGGACGCGCCGCCCTTTTCTGCCTCTAGATACCGCTGGGGCGCTCGCCGCCATACGCCCAGTTCAACAGCGCGACCGTATGGACGATCGGAATTCCGGCCCGATCGGCGATCTGGGTCATGCAGCCAATGTTGCCGGTTGCGACGAGTTGCGCGCCCGTTGCTGCGATATTGCGCACTTTCCGGTCCCGCAAACGGGCCGAGATTTCGGGTTGCATAATATTGTAGGTTCCGGCGGACCCGCAGCACAAATGCCCCTCACGCGGCTCCTTCACGATGAAACCAGCACGGGAAAGCAGTTCTTTCGGTTCGCGAACGATGCGCTGTCCGTGCTGCATGGAGCAGGCAGAATGATAGGCAACAGTAACTCCCGGCTTGATGGTCGGCTCAGGTAACTCGAGCTCTGCAAGATATTCCGTTATGTCTTTCGCCAAGGAAGAAACAAGCTCCGCTTTAGCGGCGTACTCAGGATCGAGCCTGAGCATATAACCATAATCCTTGATCGTAGTCCCACAGCCTGACGCCGTGATGATGATTGCATCCAGACCGCCATTCTCAAGAACATGCGTCCACGCATCAACATTACGGCGCGCCTGCTGGAGCGATTCTTCTTCACGCCCCGTATGATGCACCAGCGCGCCGCAACACCCCTCGCCCGGCGCTTCAACAACCTCAATGCCAAGGCGTGCAAGCAGCGATGCCGTCGCTTCATTAATTCCAGGATTGAGAACCGGCTGTGCGCAACCTTGCAATATTGCAACTCGCCGCTGCGCAACCCCTACAGGTGTAACCGGTTTGGAACGAGCCTCAGGGAGATGACGCGGCGCAAGCTCAAGCATTGCCGAAATTGGCTGAAGCGCCTTGGATTTTTTAAGCAGTCCCGTGAACGGCCTACCCAAAGCGGCAAGCTTGACCGCGAGCCGAAAGCGCCCCGGATATGGCAACACTTTTGCCAGCATTGTTCGTATCAGCCTGTCCAGGAGCGGCCGCCGGTATGTCTTTTCTATGTGCGCCCGGGCGTGATCGACAAGATGCATGTAATTCACGCCTGAAGGGCAGGTTGTCATACATGCCAAACAGGACAGGCAACGATCAATATGCCGCACGATTTCCTCGTCAGCGGGACGATCATTTTCCAGCATGTCTTTGATTAGATAAATGCGCCCGCGCGGACTATCCAGTTCATTGCCCAAGGTCACATAGGTGGGGCAGGTAGCGGTGCAGAACCCGCAATGCACACATTTGCGCAAGATTTTCTCAGCTTCCGCTACGTTCGGATCGGAAAGCTGTTCTGGTGAAAAGCTGGTTTGCATTTCAGTTCATGCGCCCGGGGTTGAGTATGCCTAGCGGATCAAATGACTCTTTAAGTCGGTCCGAGAGTGCACGCAAAGCGGGTGGCTGAGGCTCAAAAACCGGTATGGCTGCGCGAATCGCCGCCTCCGCCCTCACCAGGGTAGCATGGCCGCCTCCATGCGCACGAACGAGACCACGCAATTGGTCGGCTTCCGGATCGCCATGCTCCATCCGAAGCCAGACAAGGCCGCCTTGCCAATCGTAAAAAGCACTTGCAGGGCAACTGCGTCGCAGATCAAGCGTCATCGCATGTGCCTGCGAAGGCTGCATGGAGACGCGCCACACCGGCTTGAGCGTTCCATCGGCAAAGGGAATGCAATCCCTTATATCGCGCCATAGCGCCTTGGACGGCTCGCCTTCCAGAACATGCAAATCGCCAGCGCTTTTCAGAATGTGTCGCAACAGGTTCAGACGATAGTCTATTGATGGCGGAAATCCCTCCAGCCTGAGAAGCGTTGCGGCCTCAGACCCGAGAACACCATTTGCAACGGAAACAGAAAGCCCTTCCGGCAGGTGTGCGGCGCTCGACACTTCCGCGCTTGATCCCAATGCCAATGCCATTGCCGCGCTTGCCTGTTCATCAAGCAGACTGCGTATCACCAATGTTGTTTCCGTGTCGGATGCCGGCACGACCTTGAACGCTACGTCTGTGCAAACAGCAAGCGTTCCCCACGAATTCGCCATCGCCTTGGAAACATCATAGCCGGTCACGTTTTTCACGACGCGCCCACCTGCCTTGAACATTTCACCGCGACCAGAAACGGCGTTGATCCCTAAAATGTGATCCCTTGCGGCGCCCGCTTTCAGCCTGCGAGGGCCAGACAGGTTGGTTGCCAACACACCGCCAATAGTCCCTGCACCTCTGGGAGCGCCGAACAGCGGCCCATAGTCGGAAGGCTCAAAATCAAGCCGCTGATTTTGTTCTGCCAGCAGCTTTTCGATTTCGGCTATGGACGTTCCCGCACGTGCCGTGAGCACAAGTTCGGCAGGTTCATAAAGTGTGATGCCAGTCAGTTGCGCAAGGCTGACCGTGTGCTCTGCCTGAGCAGGCCGCCCCACTGCGCGTTTTGACCCCTGCCCCACGATTTCCAGCGGCGCTCTATTGTCTGCCGCCCATTGGACCACGGACAGTACTTCTTCGGGCGTTGTCGGAGAAAACGCGTTCATCAGAACCTTGGAATATCAGGAAAAGGCAACTTGCCATGATGTACGTGCATCTGGCCCAGTTCCGCACAGCGACGCAATTGAGGGAACACCTTGCCAGGATTGAGCAGGTGGTTGGGGTCGAATGCGCACTTGATCCGCATTTGTTGATCAAGATCGGCCTCAGAAAACATTTCCGGCATCAAGTCGCGCTTTTCGACACCCACGCCATGCTCTCCGGTCAGAACCCCGCCAACCTTTACGCACAGCCTCAATATATCTGCTCCGAAGGCTTCTGCGGCAGCCAGTTCGCCGGGATTATTGGCATCATACAAGATAAGCGGATGCAGATTGCCGTCGCCAGCGTGAAAAACATTCGCCACGCGCAAGCCGTGCTTTTCTGAAAGCTCTCGCATTCCGGCCAATACGCGAGGCAATTCCTTGCGCGGGATCGTGCCATCCATGCACAGATAGTCCGGTGAAATGCGCCCGACAGCAGGAAACGCAGCTTTGCGCCCGGCCCAAAAAGACAGGCGCTCCTGATCGGAAGTTGATATCCGGCATGTTGTCGAGCCATTGCTCATCGCAATGCGCTCAACCTCTCCAATGAGATGATCAACCTCAGCTGGCGGACCATCGAGTTCAACGATCAGCAGCGCCTCGACATCCAGCGGATAGCCAACCTGAACGAAATCTTCTGCGGCACGTATTGCCGGTCGGTCCATCATTTCCATGCCGCCGGGAATAATCCCGGCGCCGATAATGTCGGCGACGCACTGCCCGCCCTGCTCGCTGGTGGGAAACCCGATCATCACTGCACGGGCCGTTTCCGGCTTCTTCAGGATTCGCACCGTCACCTCGGTTACGACACCAAGCAACCCCTCGGAACCAGTCATCAAACCCAGCAGGTCATATCCTTCCGAGTCGAGATGCTTGCCGCCCAGGCGCACGACTTCACCATTGACGAGGACCATTTCGAGGCCCAACAAATTGTTCGCGGTCAAACCGTATTTCAGGCAGTGTACGCCGCCGGAATTTTCAGCGACATTGCCGCCGATTGAACAGGCGATTTGAGAAGAAGGGTCAGGCGCGTAGTAGAACCCCTCCTCTTCCACCGCGTTCGTTATGCCAAGGTTGGTGACTCCAGGTTGCGCAACCACCGCGCGGTTCGGGTAGTCAATTTCCAGGATGCGGTTGAACTTGCTCATCACAAGCAACACAGCGTCTGCCAATGGCAGAGATCCGCCGGAAAGCGAGGTGCCTGAACCGCGGGGTACGACGCGGATGCGATTTTCATTGCAATACCGAAGGATGCGGGAAACCTGCTGCACGGCTTGCGGCAAAACCACAACAAGCGGCAATTGCCGGTAAGCTGTCAGGGCGTCCGTCTCGAATGCCCGCATTTCATTGATGCTATCAACTACACCTTCGCCGTCTACGATTTCGCGCATGGCGGCGACGATCTGGTCGCGCCGGGCCATGGTCGTTTCATCCGGTTTCGGCATGACAAGGCCAGCCATAGGCATTCCTCCTACGATGCTTATAGCCATCCAATGGTGATTGGCGCAAACGTGATTTGCTTTCCCGGCATCGCCTTTTGCGCGGCTGGATGAAACCTTATCGGGCGACTATGGTCACGCGGCTTTAGCCGCACTATGTGCTGGATCATAGCTGGATCATATGAGGGAGTTTGAATTGGCGGGTTCGACGGTCAGCTACAACGAAGCTACAGCACCGGCAGGCGTTCGGCTTTACGCCATCGGCGATGTACATGGGCGGCTGGACCTGTTGCAGAATATGCTGGAGCAGATCGACAATGAGCTAAATCGCGACCGTCCGGCAGATTGGCGCATCATTCTTCTGGGGGATTACGTTGATCGCGGCCCCAATTCGCGAGGCGTTTTGCAAGAATTGATAGCGCGACAGCAGCAAGACAGCCGTATCATTACGCTTGTGGGCAATCACGAATATGGATTTCTTGATTTTCTTGCAAAGCCGGACCCAACCGGACTTTTCATGCAGTTTGGTGGAATTCAGACCGCCCAATCGTATGGCGTTGTTCTAAGAAGACCATACGCGCACGGCATTGAAGAGTCCGACACGGGATTTCGCGAAACCAGTGCACAACTACAGGAAGCAGTACCGACCGCACATGTGAGATTTCTCAAGAGACAGCCGCGGGGTTGTTTTGCGGGCGACTATTATTTCTGCCACGCCGGGATCAGGCCCGGCATAGCAATCGAGCGCCAGGACCCGAATGATCTCATATGGATCAGGAGCGAATTCCTGAACTACACAAAACTTCACCCCAAGCTAATCGTGCACGGGCATACGCCGGTTAGCAGGCCGGACGTAAGAGACAATCGTGTAAACATAGATACACGCGCCTTTGATTCAGGTGTGCTTACCGCGTTTGTAGCGGAGGGAAAGCAGAAGCGTTTCCTGACGACGGCCAGCTAAACAGAGTAAGGCGCTAGCGCGCGATTACGCCGTATCCATCAACCACGGCGTGGTTGTTCGATGCATCCGCACCGTAAATGCCAATACCGCTAATTGCGATTGCTGCGAGCATCGCAAAACACAAGAACGCCGCTTTCAAGATACCGTCCCCAATAATCAGGCTGCGAATACAGCCCCTACCACACCGACTCTTACCAATGTATTTCTGGCAGTTTGGTTGCGCCCTGCAGCAAGTTCCCCCTTCATCCGCCACGCTTCGTTTGACCGAAGGGCTGGGTGAGGGGGAATTGCGCGCTCCCCGCCCGTTGCCGGATGCCGCACTAGCGCTCCGACGGACCAAAATCCAGTCGGCAAACACAACAGATAAATGAGAAATCCGGGACGTGCTAAATATGCAACTATTTGGCGATCATCTAAATTTGCGCAACCCATGCGCGCGCAATGGCTGCACCAATCGCGTCTGCAACGGCGCCCTCTTTTTGTGCGAGAAGAGGGTAATGATCCAGCCAATCAGGATCGATCGACCGGATAGTATCGGGAAATGAGCTGTTCCATTCTTCAACAAGCTTGCGATTCGCTTCGAAATGAAACTGGGTCGCATAGACCGCGCGTCCGATGCGATAGGCCTGATGTTTTACGTTCGCTCCACTGGCCAACAATGTTGCACTCGGCGGCTAGCTAAAGCTGTCATCGTGCCACTGGAAGATAGGGAAAGCTTGCGGCACTTCCCTGAACACCGGATCGTTCTTGCCCGCCTCTGTGAGGCCGACTTCATTCCAGCCAAACTCCCGGTGGCCGCCAATGAGGTTTTCGCCGCCAAATGCCCGGGCGAGAAGCTGGCTTCCCAAACAGATACCCAGCACCGCCTTATCCGTTCGTTCAAAATCTCGGACAAGATCAAGCAGTTGAGGAAAATAGGGCGACCCCGCATCATCAAGCGCATTCTGCCCGCCACCCAGCACCACCAGAGCATCGTGGTCTTTCGCCACTGACGGAAGCGACTCGCCCAGATGTGGACGGACGTATTCGATATGCGCATTCGCTTCGTTGAGCATATCGCCAAGCTGACCAAGCCCGCTACCTGTATAGTTTTCGATTGCAAGCACCCGCATTTCGCAACCCTTCACGAACAACTGAAGGAGCACTAACATGCTCTTGAACAGTCAGGAAAGTGCCACCGATTTCACCGCTACAGAACCGCGTTGATCCAGCAGGGGAGCTCCACGCAGTCCCTGCCCGAGGCATGTTCACCGGCAATCGCGGGACGCTCCACGATCCGGATACCAAGCGCCTGACAGGAAGGCGTTGGACAACCAGAACATGGATCATTTGCCTGTGCGAATTTAAAGGCAGAAAGCGCCAGGTGTTCGGTCGAAACGCACGAAGTGGCGGAACCGGTTACACGAATCTGTTTTTCCTGGATGAAGTGACTGCGCTTGCCGCAGGGCATCGCCCCTGCTTCGAATGTCGTCGTGCAGACGCGCAACGATATCTATCGTGTTTTTCTGAAGGCAATTCACTTGGTCAGATCAAGGCCGCGCAAATGGATGAGGTTCTGCACAGCCAGCGTATCGCCGCCAATAATTCACCCCCCATTCTGGCCAGATTGGAGATTGAGAAATTGCCGGATGGAACAGTTGTGTTGAGCGATGGGCATTTTCTTGTCCGACGAAGCGGTTCTTTCCTGCGATGGAGCTTTGATGGCTATAGCAATGCTGAGAACGGCCCAACAACCGCACAGATGTTGACCCCGCCCGGCACAGTCGCAGCACTTTCGGCAGGGTACAAACCCATCTGGCACTCCAGCGCTTGACCCGGCACGCCTGCTCGCGCATTGGTCGGCGATGCGAGCAAATTATAAATTGCACAGGCTGTTCGTGCCGGATGGGCTTGGCCCGGACGTTATCTTTGAAGTGAGCGCTGAACAGGCGCACTACCTCAATTCTGTTCTGCGTATGGATGAGGATGCGGAACTCCTGGTATTTAATGGCCGTGACGGCGAATGGCTTGCACGAATTGAAACAAAGGCCAAGCGTTCCACCCGACTGAAAACAGTCGAGCAGACACGTAGCCAACCCGCGCGGCCAGACCTTGTTTATTGCTTTGCCCCTCTCAAGACTGGGCGGCTCGACTACATGGTCCAGAAGGCTGTGGAAATGGGCGCCGGTTTGCTTCAGCCCGTCATCACGCAGCACACGCAAGCTGCGAAAGCGTCCGTTGATCGTATGCGCGCCAATGCTGTCGAGGCAGCGGAGCAGTGCGGCATTCTGGCTATCCCGGATATTGCCGAACCGGTGAAGCTGGACCGTTTATTGCAGTCTTGGGACCGCTCGCGCCGGATGATTTTCTGTGATGAGGATGCTTCCACAAACAACCCCGTTTCGGCCCTTAAACAGATCGCCGGTCAGCCAATCGCGGTTCTGGTGGGGCCGGAGGGCGGCTTCTCTGAAGCTGAGCGAACCATGTTACGTGGCCTTCCCTTCGTTACTTCGATCCCGCTTGGGCCACGCATACTGCGGGCTGACACCGCGGCGGTTGCAGCGCTGGCGGTCATACAAGCAACGATTGGGGATTGGTGATCCTTAAATTACCGAGAACGATCGTTCAGGATTTTTTGCTTGATCAGATGACGCAGTTTATCCATCAAAGCCCCTCCTGAGATGAGGCAGTAAATGGCGCGCGACACTACAGACTTCCAACCGGTCGAGTCGTTTGACGAGCTCGTGGGCTATCTCGCGGCTGGCTGCAAGCCGCCTGCGAAATGGCGCATTGGAACCGAGCACGAAAAATTCCCCTTCTATGTCGATGGGAATGCGCCGGTCCCGTACGGTGGCGAAAGAGGAATTCGTGCTTTGCTGGAGGGGATGCAGCGCACGCTCGGATGGGACCCGATCATTGATGCGGGCCGGATCATCGGGCTTGTCGAGCCGACCGGTCAGGGCGCTATTTCGCTGGAGCCCGGGGGCCAGTTTGAGCTTTCAGGCGCTCCGCTTGAAACCATTCACCAGACCTGTCGGGAAGGCAACGCCCATCTGGCCCAATTGCGTGAGATCGCCGAGCCGCTGGGCATTCGTTTTCTGGGTTTGGGTGGCAGCCCTAAATGGACATTGGCCGAAACACCCAGAATGCCGAAATCGCGTTATGACATCATGACGCGATACATGCCAAAGGTCGGCACAAAAGGGCTGGATATGATGTATCGCACCTGTACCATTCAGGTGAATCTCGACTTTTCCAGCGAAGCGGATATGCGCCGCAAAATGCAAGTGTCACTCAAGCTTCAGCCACTTTCCACGGCCCTGTTTGCCAATTCACCTTTTACGGACGGCAAACCAAACGGTTTGCAAAGCTGGCGCGGTGATATCTGGCGCGACACCGACAACGAGCGCTCCGGTTTGCTGCCGTTCTGCTTCTCACCCGATTTCGGCTTTGCGGATTATGCAGAGTGGGCGCTTGATGTGCCGATGTATTTTGTCATCCGCGACGGCGTCTACCATGACATGACGCATATGACATTCCGACAGTTCATGGCGGGAGCGGCTCGCAATGAAGTGCCCGATGGCATTGCAACAATGGGCGATTGGACCAACCACCTTTCAACCTTGTTTCCAGATGTACGTCTGAAGCGCTTTCTGGAAATGCGCGGTGCTGATGGGGGGCCATGGCGCCGGATTTGCGCCCTTCCTGCATTTTGGGTCGGTTTGCTCTACGATGATGAGGCGCTGGAGCAAGCCGAAGCCATGACGCGTGACTGGACCTTTGAGGAGGTTCTTGCCATGCGTAATTCCGTTCCTTCCCAAGGCATATCCGCTGTATTTCGCAACCGGTCGCTTCGCGACGTTGCGCGCGATGCACTTGAAATTGCTCGCGCTGGCCTGAAAAGGCGCAACCGGACAAATCGTGATGGGTTTGATGAAACGCACTTCCTCTCCACTCTGGACGAGGTGGTAGCGCGTGGAACGACAAGCGCCGAGGAAATGCTGAATGCCTATCATACGCGCTGGGGCGGCTCGATAGAGCCGGCGTTCCTGGAACACGCCTATTAAAGATCAACTTTGCGCATTTTGGCTCCATCGAACCCATGCTCATGGAGCATGTCAAAGCGCAACAGCGGCTGATATTGCCACGCGATGCAGCCGCGCCATCTTCTTCTCGCCCTCACAGTCGTTTTCTTCTGGGGCATCAATTTTGCCATTATCAAACTGGGCTTGCGACAAGTCTCGCCGCTCGGGCTGGGTGTTGCGCGGTTTGTTCTGGCGACCTTCCCGTGGATATTTTTCGTGCGCAGGCCGCAGGCACCGTTGAGCCTCATCGCCCTCTACAGTTTCTTCATGTTCGCACTGCAGTTCGGATTTCTCTTCACCGGAATGCAAGTTGGCATGAGCGCCGGCCTTTCGTCCCTGCTTCTGCAACTGCAGGTATTCTTTACGATCGGGCTTTCGATACCACTGCTAGGCGAGCGCCCAACAATTTGGCAGGCTCTGGGTGCGATCGTTTCCTTCTCTGGCATCGCCGTCGTCGCTGCTCATATGGGAGGCGATATTTCGGGAACCGGTCTGGTGCTCCTCATTTGCGCCGCTGCGGCATGGGGCACTGGCAATATCGTCTCGCGGATCATTTCCAACACGTATGGTTCTGAGGACATGCTCGGGCTGGTTTGCTGGGGAAGCCTTTTTGCCATTCCGCCGCTGCTGGGAATTGCTCTCGTTCTTGAGCCTGCAGCTTTTATGAACAGCTTCACCCAATTTGACTGGGTTTCTGTGGGTTCAATCGCCTATATCGTTTACATTGCCACACTGTTCGGTTTCGTGGTCTGGTCTTCGCTCCTTGCAAGATATCCTGTGGCAATGATCGCGCCGTTTACGCTGCTCGTTCCGGTTTTCGGCTTTCTGGGTTCCTCTGTTTTGTTGGGGGAACCTATGCAACCCTGGAAGCTCGCTGCCGCAGCACTTGTCATTGCAGGTCTGGTAATCAACCTCTTCGGCGCGAGATTTTCTCGCCTCCTCACCAGATAATTGGTGTTCACACACTGAAAGGATGCGCTAGGATTGCGACCGTCGGTTGCATGGAGTGACGTTGATGACCCTTTCAGACCTGCTGGCCAGCGCCCAAGGTGGCAACGGCATCGAAATGCTCGCGCGCCAGTTCAATCTTTCGCCTCAACAAGCCCAGGAAGCCGTGGACGCTTTGCTTCCCGCTTTCAGTCGAGGCTTGAAGGCGAATGCAGCAGACCCCTATGGCTTTGGCTCCTTCCTGTCCGCCCTTTCATCGGGCCAACACGCAAAATACTTCGAAGACGCAACCAGCGCGTTCACGCAGCAAGGCGTGTCGGAAGGCAACGGCATTCTCAAACACCTGTTCGGATCCAAGGACGTTTCTCGGGCAATTGCGGAGCAAGCCTCACAGGTAACAGGTATCGGCCAGCAGGTCGTCAAGCAAATGCTGCCCGCCATAGCCACGATGCTTATGGGCGGCATGTTCAAGCAAACAAACAATCAAATGGCTGCCGGGGGCTTCAGCGCGACTGACAATCCGCTGGGCGATCTCATCGACCAGATGATGCGCCAGAGCGGCGCGAAGCAGGCCCCGGCACCGCAGCAACAAAGTGAGGAAAACCCATTCGGCAGGATGCTCGAAGATCTTTTCGGCGGTGGGAATCAGAGCAGAAGCCCCGCAGAAAATCCGCGCGGCAAAAATCCTCTAGAAGATATTCTGGGACAGATATTGCGCGGCGGCCAGCCACAATCTCCTCAACCTAATCAACAAACGCAAACGCCCGGCGGAAATCCATGGGGTGATGTACTGGATCAGATCCTGCGAGGAGGACAGGCCGAGCCTGCGCGTGAAGATCAGGAACGGCGCCGTCCCCCAAGCAGGTCGGGTAATCCGCTGGAGGAAATTTTCGGCAAGATGCTTGAGCCCGGCAAGCAGATGGGAGAGACGTATCAGCAGGGCATAGACAGTATTTTCGAACAGTATCGGCGCGGAATGGACCGTTTCCGGTAAAATAATGCCCGACCTCCTTGCGAAGGCCGGGCAGTTTGGCAGGCGGTAACCGGGAGGGGGACCGGCGTCTCGAGCGGGGGGAAGCTCCTGCCTGCGGTTCCTAAACCAACTTCGCCAGTAAAGGTTCCCTTATTGGGTGCGACCTTTCACAATGTCGCCAAGAAAACGCGTCGGATTTCGTCCCAACGTCTTTGCAACGAGGAGATCGTCCCGTTTCAGACCAATATCCTGAAGTTCGATGTCCGAAAATTCGCAAAGGTGATCGAACGCCTGACGGTTCGCCCAAAGCTTATACAGTAATTCAATCAAGCCCACCGCACGGCGCACTATAGCACCGCGCGAAACAGCCCTTATTGACGGCGCGCCGAGCTCAAGCGTTGACATAATCGTCTCCTGTAAAGCGAAGAAATGTCCGGAACGAATGGCCTGCGCTACAAGCTGCCAATTTCAACCGGGAAGGCCTCTCATCACACGAGCCGATTGATTAATCCAACGAATGTTTTTAATAGTAGCTATCAATCAACGTGATGGAATAAATCCATGCATGCCCCGCTCGATCTTGACCAGTTGCACACCTTTGTAACCATTGCGGACACAGGAAGCTTTACGCGTACTGCGGCCGAGGTTCATCGCACCCAATCTGCCGTATCCATGCAAATGCGGCGTCTGGAGGAGCGTATTGGCAAGCCTTTATTTGAGAAGGACGGACGGACCAATCGGTTGACCGAGGACGGAGAGAAACTGCTGGTATATGCCCGGCGCATGATTCGTCTGAACCGGGAAATTCTTGCTGCGTTTGACGATAATAGCCTCGAAGGTCACATCCGAATTGGTACGCCGGATGATTACGCGGATCGCTTCCTGCCTGAAATCATGGCGAGATTCTCGCGTTCCAATCCGCGTGTGGAATTGTCTGTCGTTTGCGAGCCTACCCCTGGATTGCGCGAGCAGATCCGCAATGGCCTGCTGGACATTGCAATCGTCACCCACAATGAAGAGCGCGGGCCTTCAGAGATTGTTCGGACAGAACCGCTGCTATGGGTCACGTCTCCCAATCACAATGTGCATGAAGAAACTCCGCTTCCAGTTGCCTTTGGGCGTCCAAACTGCATCTGGCGGCGCGCCGGCACGGACATGCTGGAACAGATGGGACGTGAGTATCGCGTTCTTTTCACGAGCTTTTCTGCAACAGTTATTGCGGCGTCCGTGCTTTCTGGCTTGGCCGTTTCAGTCCTGCCAGAATGCGCCCTGCGACCGGGGATGCGTGTTCTAACCGAAGCTGACGGTTTTGGGCAGCTGCCCGAATGCAAGATTGGCATTCTTCGCGGCAAAACCGAACATCCCGCTCTGGTCGAGGCATTGGCGCGCCACATATCTGAAAGCCTGGACAATATTTCTGTGCCTATTGCCGACGACGGAGGGGCTGTGGACTTTCCTGCCTATACTCCCATTATTGCGCGTCGTAGCAAACCACTCACGGCTGCATGGTAGTGGACGCTTGACCGCAGACAAATGATTCTGCCGAATCCAGATATGAACGATTCTTTCGACAATGCGGTGCCGACCAACGCAACCGAATATACCGTCACCGAAATATCGGGTGCGCTAAAACGCACCGTCGAGGATATATTCGGCAACGTTCGCGTTCGTGGAGAGATTTCCGGCTATCGCGGGCCGCATTCTTCAGGCCATGCCTATTTTGCATTGAAGGACGACCGCGCCCGGCTTGAAGCCGTGATCTGGCGCGGTACGATGAGCAAAATCCGCTTCCGCCCTGAAGAAGGCATGGAGGTTATCGCAACCGGAAAGCTGACCACCTATCCCGGTTCTTCAAAGTATCAGATTGTAATCGACAATCTCGAACCTGCCGGCGCTGGCGCGCTGATGGCCCTGCTTGAGGAGCGCAAGCGCCGACTGCAAGCGGAAGGCTTGTTCGACAGCGAGCGCAAGCGTGCCCTGCCGTTCATGCCGCGTGTGATTGGCGTCGTTACTTCACCGACCGGCGCGGTGATTCGTGACATACTGCATCGAATCGCCGACCGCTATCCGCTCCATGTGATCGTATGGCCCGTACGGGTGCAGGGAGAGACGACCGGTCAGGAAGTCACCGCTGCGATTGAGGGTTTCAATTCTTTGGAGCCACATGGTCCCGTTCCTCGCCCGGATGTTCTCATTGTGGCGCGCGGCGGGGGTAGCCTGGAAGATTTGTGGGGCTTCAATGATGAGGCGCTTGCGCGCGCCGTTGCAGCCTCCGGCATCCCCGTCATTTCAGCGGTTGGTCACGAAACTGATTGGACCCTGATCGACTATGTAGCCGACGTTCGCGCTCCTACACCTACCGGCGCGGCAGAAATGGCTGTTCCCGTGAAGGCCGATCTGGAAGCGGTGCTCGCAAGCCTGGGCGCAAGGCTAAGCAGCGGCCTGCTGCGTCTTGTCGACCGAAAGCGCACGGCGCTACGCGCGACAGCCAGAGTATTGCCAACCTCCGACCAGCTATTCGCATCGCCGCGTCGCCATCTGGACGAGGTTGCAAGCAGACTCGGCCGCGCACTGGATGTCAACGCACAGTCCAAACGTATGAGGTTGGAATCTGTCCGCATTTCCCCGCTGACACTGTTGAGGCGTGTCGGTGACACGAAGCGCAGTTTGCGGACATGGGAGGCGCGCCTCGATTCGGCGCTGCGGACTATTGTTCGCAGCCATCAAACGCATCTGCGTAAAGCAGGGGCACGAAACACGATAGAACCGGTCGCGCGGCGCACTCTGGTCTGCCGGGAGCGCTTGCTGGTGCTTATTCGGCGAAAAGATCAAGCCTTCAAATCGCGCTTTGATTTATTGAGCGCAAAGCTGGATCAATGCGACCGGCTGCTGGGGAACCTTTCTCACAAGGCGGTTCTGGCCCGCGGCTTCGCGTTGGTGAGAGATTCGGACGGGCGAATCATAAAGAGCGTTGGCGATGTTTCCAACGGGCAGAGCTTGGCTATCCAGCTATCTGACGGGCAGTTGGACGCATTCGCTGCAAATGGGGGAGAAAAGAGCCCGCGCCAGCGAAGCAAGGCCAAGCCTGAGGGTGGTGGGCAAGGAAGCCTGTTTTGATCTTGAAATGGTACAGTCGGGTGGGTTCGAACCACCGACCTCTGGTGCCACAAACCAGCGCTCTAACCAGCTGAGCTACGACTGCACGTCAAAGTCGGACGAGGGGTCACTTACGTATAATCGGCGAACATTGCAAGGCCGATTCCGCATATGCTGATAAAATGAAAAAGACCCGGGGGAGGAGATCCGGGCCTTTTCCATTTCTGACCGACTTACAGGTCGGTCGGTACCGGCAGGTGTTGGGAGGAGGTAACACCTGTCGGAGTTCGTTTTACGCTTTACGCAACTTTGAGGTCTTTGACGGCCTTTTCAAAGGCGCCCTTCATAGGCTTCGCAACGTCTTCGGCAGCCTTTTGAGCAGCAGCCTGAAAATCTTTGCCCTGCTCAACCGCAGTCTCAAAACCCTTGCGGAAGAAAGCGGTCTGAAGTTCAACGACTTCTGAAAGGGATTTCGCACCAATAAGCGCTTCAAGATGATTAAAGCCAGCATCGGCGTTAGCGCGAAAAGCCGAAATTGTCTTGAGCGACAGTTCTGATCCAGCCGACTTGGCTGCGTCAAAGGTCGTTTCAAGTACCTTCTGCGCTTCGTCCGCGCCGTCCTTCAGCTTTGCGTATGCTTCGCGCGACTGCTCTACGCCCTTTTCAGCAAAGGTGCGGAGCTGTTCGGTTGCCTTCGAGGTATCAAAGGTCGGGAATTCAACGGTATCAATGCGTTCTGCAGTCTTGGCCATTTCCATTCCTTCAGCGGCCCGTTTTGCGAGCCTCTCCTGGTTGTTATGAAAGCCTTATACACTCAACTATTGTGCACTGCAACAAAAATGTTGCGACGCATCAAATCGGCGTAGCATAGCTGTTAACCACAGCTTGATATTGCTCCACATTGATCGGCGGAACCGATGGACGGCCAGCGGCATTGCCTTTATTAACAAAGTGTTAATTGGAATGCGGCCGGGACAGCCGCTAAAGCAGTAGCTGCATGTACGCTCCTTGTTTTGCAGGTATTGCCGGAATAGATGGTGGGAGATGGGAGCCAGGCCGTATTCGTTTGTCGATATTGCGGTGCTTGATGGCGTGCGCGAACGTTTCGTGCGCGGCGATACGCTCGTGCTTTTATCGCAATCGCTGGATCAGGTGCTCTGGGCGAATGGCGCAGGTGCCGTTCTTCTTGGCTTCACCGATGTGGAAGATGCGCAAGGCCGACCTTCCGGCCTGAATTCCATCACACGACGGCAGATCGAATCACTGAGCGGCTTTCCTGAGATCGGCGTCAACAGAAGCCTTGCCTTGCGCTTTCCTTCAGGCACCTCCTCTGAATTGGTCACCATGTCGGCCAGCAGGCTACAATTGCCCGCCGGGGATTATGGAATTTTGCTTGCAAGCACCCTGCCCGCTGCCAAAGACCGCTCACGTGCCGAGTGCGCTGAATTGAGTCTCATGGGGTTGGTTCGCAATGGTCAGGCGGCCGCGATCATCGGCGGCAATGCCGAGATCATAGCAGCAACCCCGACATTGGCTGATCTTGGTATCAGCGCGACCGAGCTTGAGGATCTGGCACGCGAAGTTAGATTCCAGCCAGACAGGCTAATCAAGCGGCCTTTGGCCACGCCTAAAGGCCGACTGCCTTGCGCCTTCGCACTGCTGGACGACGAACCTGCGACCCATTTGCTTATCGCGGTTGAAGAGCCGATCGAAGAGCCAGCACAACAGGTGCCTGCTCAAACTGAGACGACGCAAGCGCCGCAATTGGCGGACGCTGACGAACTCAATCCTGTATCGTCGGTGCGATTTGTATGGAGAACAGATGCCGAAGGGCGCTTCAGCGCAATCTCAGAAGAGTTTGTTCGCGCTGTCGGCGCGCCTGCAGCAGACGTTATTGGCAGGCAATTTTCCACAGTCGCTACCGTGTTTGGCATGGACCCTGACCGGGAAATCGCAGGGTTGCTGGAACGGAGAGACACGTGGTCCGGGCGGACTGTGTACTGGCCAATAGCAGGCACAGCACTGCATGCACCGGTCGATCTGGCTGCTTTGCCGATCTATGATCGTGACCGCAACTTCGAAGGATTTCGCGGATTCGGCATTCTGCGTCTCGATGAAGCTGAGAATGATCCAGAGCGCATCGGGTTGTCTCTGGTTCCCGGAACCATGGGAATACTCGCGCAAACGCACGAGACCACGCCACAGAATATAACGATCTCCACAGAACCGATTTCTCATACCGACGAACGCGGCCTGCTCCCGCCAGAGAGCGTGGTTGAACAGCGAACATCAGCGGGCCGCTCGCTGTCCGAGATCGAAAGGCTGGCATTTCGCGAGATCGGGGAGCGTTTGAAGCGAGACCAGCGGCAGGATCGAGAAGCGCCCGCCATCGCCGAACCAGTGATGTCTGAGGCCAAGGCTGAACCGCAATCAAGTTCGTCGCCGTTGGAGAAGGCCCCGTCGATTGAACCCCGCCCGGATACATCCATATTGGACAAATTGCCGGTTCCTATCCTTATTCATTCCGGGGACATGCTGCACTATGCAAACCCTGAGTTCCTGGCACTGACGGACTTTGAGGATATTGGTGAGCTCATTCAGGAAGGGGGGCTGGATGCACTTTTTCCAGAGCCCTACGAAGAGCTCTCGCAGGACACTGGCCACAAAGTCAGGATGCGCTCACGCGCCGGGAACGAATTTCCGGTCGAGGCTATCATGCGCTTTGTGCCGTGGGCCGGGAAGCGAGCCCTGATGCTCGTCGTGCGCAAGGTCGGAGACGCTACCGACACCGCGGCAATTGAAGAAATGCGGTCGCTTCTTGATGAGATGCGCACCATCGTCGATACCGCAACCGACGGCGTGGTCCTGATTGACCGCGACGGACATATACGCTCAATCAGTCATCCTGCTGAAGCGCTATTCGGATTTAACAGCGAAGATGTACGCGGCAAGCCGCTGGTTTCCCTTTTCGCAATCGAAAGCCAGCGCGCAGTAGCGGACTATCTGGCAAGCCTTTACCAGAATGGCGTTGCGAGCGTGCTGAACGACGGTCGCGAAGTAATAGGACGCGAGGCGGAAGGTCGCCTTATCCCAATGTTCATGACCATTGGTCGGCTTCCGGGCGACACCGGATATTGCGCTGTGGTGCGCGACATCACGCAATGGAAGCGCGCTGAAGAAGAGCTCACGAAGGCCAAATCCGAGGCCGAACACGCATCGTCACAAAAGAGCGACTTTCTTGCGCGCGTCAGCCACGAAATCCGTACTCCCCTCAACGCTATCATTGGCTTTTCGGAGCTGATGCTGGACGAGCGTTTCGGCAAAATCCCCAACGACCGATACCGCGATTATCTAAGGGACATAAACCGTTCAGGCACGCATGTGCTGGACCTGGTCAACGATCTTCTGGATATTTCCAAGATCGAGGCCGGGCAGCAGGAAATGGCCTACGAAGCCGTTGCCCTGAACGATGTTCTGTCGGAAGCGGTCGCGCTCATGCAGCCGCAGGCGAATCGCGAACGCGTCATTATTCGCTCAAGCTTCTACCCTCGCCTTCCCGACATTGTTGCGGACTTGCGCAGCATCAAGCAGATCGCGCTCAATATTCTCTCCAATGCGGTTCGCTACACGCAGGCCGGTGGCCAGGTTGTGGTCTCGACATCTTATGAACGCAGCGGCGACGTGGTTATGAGGGTTCGCGATACGGGCGTAGGCATGAGCCAGGCCGATATCGAACAGGCGATGAAACCGTTCAGGCAAATCAATACCCTGCAACGCTCTCGCGGCGACGGAACCGGCCTCGGCCTTCCACTTACCAAGGCAATGGCTGAGGCCAATCGCGCCCATTTCTCAATTCAGTCCGCGCCGGGGGAAGGCACTTTGGTCGAGATTACCTTCGCTTCAACGCGTGTCCTTGCCCAGTAAAGTTGCGGCATTTTGTCAATTTTTAGTGATGAACATAAACCATAAAGCCCCATCTCGTTGAATCATGTGTGCAATTGTCCACTTTAGAATAATTCTAAACTATTGAATTTATTGGTGTTTTCAATTGACCACTCGCCAGAAATAGTGAAATAGGGCTTCGCCGCATGCTGCGGAGTGAAATCGAAAACGACCGAGGTGGCGTCGATGAAAAAGAACATGCTGCGAACTGCAATACTTGGTTCGCTCACCGCGACCCTTTTTGGCGGTAGCGCTTTGGCTGATGGTGTTGTCAACATTTACACCTACCGGCAGCCTGCCCTCATTCAGCCCGTGCTTGACGCATTCACGAAGGAAACCGGGATCAAGACTGAAGTTCTTTTCCTCGATAAGGGCCTTGAAGAGCGCGTGCTGGCTGAAGGTCAAAATTCCCCCGCAGACGTGATTATGACAGTCGACATCGCCCGGCTCACTAACGCCAAGGCGAAGGGCATCACCCAGTCGCTCGTCGATGAGACCATAAACAAGAACGTCTCTGCTGAATATCGCGATCCGGAAGGTCACTGGTTCGGCCTTACGAAACGCGCGCGCGTCGTCTATGCCTCAAAGGATCGTGTGAAAGATATATCCATAACTTATGCCGATCTCGCTGATCCGAAGTGGAAGGGCAAGATTTGCATGCGCTCTGGGCAGCATGACTATAATCTTGGTCTATTTGGTGCAGCTATCGCGCATTGGGGACCAGAGAAGACAGAAGAATGGATGAAGGGCCTCAAAGCGAACCTTGCGCGCAAGCCGGATGGCGGTGACAGACCGCAAGCCAAGGCCATTGCAGCGGGCGAGTGCGATATCGCAATCGGGAATACCTACTATGTGGGGCTGATGCGCACGAACGAAAAAGATCCGGAAGAGAAGGAATGGGGCAATGCGATCAACGTCCTTTTCCCGACCTTCGAGAACGGCCTCACGCACGTAAATATTTCAGGTGCAGCGCTCGCGAAATACGCACCGCATAAGGAAAATGCTGTCAAACTGATCCAGTTTTTGTCCAGCCATGAAGCGCAAGCCATATACGCCGAGAAGAACTTTGAGTATCCGGTGGAGAATGGGCTTGAGCCTTCCGAAATGGTGAAATCCTTCGGTGAACTGAAAGCTGACACGCTGCCACTCGCGGACATTGCGGGCCATCGCAAAGAGGCGTCTGAGATGGTCGACCGTGTCGGCCTCGATGACGGCCCAAGCAGCTGAGCGAGTTTCCACAAACTGCCGGTATCCAGCCGGGGCGCGCCGTCGCCCCGGCTTTTCGCCTTTTTGACCGCGCCAAGCGCGTAAAGGGCCAAAGACACCCCCTACTCCATATACTTTCCGGGCTTATTGCGCTCGCTGTAGCATCACCCGTCCTAGCACTCATTGCGATTGCACTGACCGGAGGGGGTGAGGATTGGCCGCATATTGCGCGCAATGTTCTACCTCAATCCGCCGCAACCACCATCTGGCTTTTGTTGCTCGTGTCTGCCTCAACTGCCACAGTTGGGGTCATTTCGGCATATGCCATTGCTGCTTATGATTTCCCCTTCCGGCGAACATTGTCATGGGCGATAGTTCTTCCACTTGCCGTACCGCCTTATCTGGCAGCCTACGCGCTGGGTGAATTCTTTCATTATTCCGGCCCGGTCCAAACGCTCGTCAGATATCTCTTTGGATTTCAAACGATCCGGGATTACTGGTTTCCCGATATCAGAACCACCGGCGGCGCAGCGCTGGTTATGAGCAGTGTCCTATATCCATATGTTTATCTGACCGCCCGCGTCGTTTTCCTGATGCAGTCTCGCAATGTCGCGGACGCTGCCCGAACGCTCGGTGCAAATCGCGCCCGCACCTTTTTCAAAGTGCTGCTGCCCCTCGCGCGTCCGGCAATCGTGGCAGGTGTCGCCCTGGTATTGATGGAAACACTGAATGACATTGGCGCGTCAGAATATCTTGGGGTGAGAACACTCACCTTCTCTGTCTATGCAACGTGGTTGAACCGGGGCTCGCTGGCTGGCGGCGCGCAGATCGCTCTTTTCCTGCTGGCCATTGTCCTGGCGCTATTGGTTGCCGAAGGTTGGGCGCGTCGCAAGCAGAGATTTGCAGCACAGCGTTCCTCTCAACTCAAGGCGATACCGCCGCGTTTGCGATTGCGCGGTCCTGGGGCAGTTTTGGCTCCAGTAATCTTGGCGATCCCTGCACTCGTGGGTTTCGGAATCCCGCTCTTTGTTTTTGGGCGCTATGCCTATCGGCGAATGGATCAATTATGGACCGGCGAACTTGCCAGCGCCTTCCTCAACAGCGTCATTACTGCCAGCGCGACAGCGTTTTGTACCGTCGTGATTGCGGGCTTGTTGATCTATACCAACCGCTATGCGCGCACACGCGTTTCGCCGCTGGAAACGCGTATCGCTTCAATGGGGTACGCCCTGCCGGGGGGCATTCTGGCATTAGGCCTGCTATTCGTTCTCAGCCGGCTCGACAACGGCATCGATCAATTCAGTCGTGTCGCTTTCGATACCTCAACCGGGCTCATTTTTACCGGGTCGGCTGCTGCTGTTGTTATTGCCTGTGTTATCAGGTTCATCGCGTTGGCAGAGGGGGCCATTCGCAGCGGGCATGACAAGCTCCCGCCCAATATCGAAGCTGCCGCGCGCAGTCTCGGACACACAGCCGGGGAAAGCGCAAGACTGGTTTTGTTGCCGCTGCTGACGCCTGCTATCCTGACAGCCGCAGTGCTGGTTTTCGTGGATACGATCAAGGAACTTTCCGCAACGATTCTGCTTCGTCCGTTCGGTTTCAATACACTTGCTACATATGTGTATGAACAGGCCTCGCGCGGTGCCCCGGAAGACGGCGCGTTCGCGTCATTGCTGATTGTCGCAACAGCTCTTTTGCCCGTGGCAATTCTGTCTCGTATGCTTTCTGATGACCGCAGTGCTTAAAGAAAAAGGCGCCGTTTAAGCGCCTTTGATAATATTGCTGCGTGTTCAATGGCTCAGGAGAATGTCCGCCGCAGATGCACTTCCTCGCAAATCCAGCATAACTATCACCAGCGCCCGTTAACAAATCCTTAACGGACTCCACGGTGGTTTAGCCTTATCTATTGCGAGAAAGAAACAAAGTGGACACTCCTCTGAGCCTTCAACCCGTCAGGATCTCAACTCCTCCAGATCTTTGAAGAGGTCGAGTGCTTCCGGATTTGCAAGCGCTTCCTTGTTCTTGACCGCGCGACCGTGAACGATATCACGAACCGCAAGCTCGGTAATCTTTCCAGATTTTGTACGTGGAATATCCGCTACCGCTACGATCTTCGCCGGCACGTGCCGAGGGCTGGCTCCCGTACGGATCTTTGCCTTGATACGCTTTTGCAAGTCCTCATCAAGCGTCACGCCATTCGCAAGACGCACAAAAAGGACAACACGAACATCGTCCTCAAAGTCTTGGCCGATGCACATTGCTTCGGCAACTTCTTCCATCTGTTCCACCTGATTGTAAATCTCGGCCGTCCCGATTCTTACCCCACCGGGGTTAAGTGTAGCGTCCGAACGGCCATGGATAATCATCCCGCCATTCGCGGTCCATTCCGCGAAATCGCCATGACACCAAATATTGTCGAAGCGTTCGAAATAGGCTGCCCTGTATCGAGCGCCATCGGGGTCGTTCCAAAATCCGATCGGCATTGACGGGAAGGGCTTGGTGCAAACCAACTCGCCCTTCTCCTCGCGAACGGGGCTGCCATTATCATCCCATACGTCGACAGCCATCCCCAGACCTGCGCCTTGAATTTCGCCTGTCCATACCGGTTTGGTCGGAACCCCCAGCACGAAGCAGCACAGAATATCGGTGCCACCCGACATAGAAGCCAAGTGAATATCCGCCTTGATGCCATCATAGACAAAAGCGAACCCTTCCGGAGATAGCGGCGAGCCCGTGGATGTGAGTACCTTTAATGCAGAAAGATCGTGCGTGTCGGCCGGGCGCAGTCCGGATTTGCGCAAAGTATCGATGAATTTCGCGGACGTGCCGAAGAACGTGAACTTCTCTTCCTGCGCATAGTCAAAAAGGACATTGCCATCAGGATGGAACGGCGAGCCGTCATACAGCATCAGGCTCGCTTCGCAGGCCAGTGCGGATACGAGCCAGTTCCACATCATCCAACCGCAGGTGGTAAAATAAAATACCCTGTCGCCGGCCTCCATTCCGCAATGGAGACGATGCTCCTTAAGATGCTGAAGCAAGGTTCCCCCTGCGCCATGCACAATGCACTTCGGCACACCGGTCGTGCCCGAAGAATAGAGAATATAAACCGGATGCTTGAACGGCAGCCGATTGAACGTCAACGGCATCGGACCGAATGGCTCTACGGCCTCTTTCATTGAGACGGCCTTGGGCGTGCGCGAGGTGATTTCCTCAACCTGACCCAGATAATCAACTACGAGTACCGAACGAACGCTGGACAGCTTTTCAGATATTGTCGCAACCTTGTCAGCTATATCAATGCGCTTGCCCGCATACCAATATCCATCAGGCACGATAAGCATAACGGGTTCAATCTGACCAAAACGGTCCAGGACACCCTGTTCGCCGAAATCTGGTGAACAGGAAGACCAGACGGCGCCAATCGATGTCGCTGCGAGCATTGCGATCACCGTTTCCGGCATATTCGGCATCATGGCAGCAACACGATCGCCTTGTTCGACGCCCAATGACACGAACAATTGTTGCAGTCTGGAAACTTCGTGCCGCAGCTCATCCCAACTCATGCGGCGAGCAACCTTGTCCTCCCCGCGGAACACAAATGCGTCGCCCGCTCCTTTTCCGCGCAGCAGATTTTCTGCAAAATTCAAACGCGCTTCGGGAAAAAATTGGGCACCGGGCATTTTGTCGCCATCAGAAATGCGCACACTGCCCTTCTCGCCAATGACATCGGTCCAATCCCAAAGCAGATCCCAAAAAAGCTCCGGCTCCTCGATAGACCAGGAATGCAGTTCATCGTAGCCTGCAAATTCCCGTCCCGCCCGATAGGATGCTTGAGCCATAAATTCTGTAATTGGCTCATTGGCGATGCGTTGAGCTGATGGGGTCCATAAAGGTTTCAAATTGTTCACAGTCCAGTCCTCCGATTTGCGCATGAAGCACAAGGCCCCTCACAACTGCAAGTGTTCACTCCCGGTCTTTGCCATGGATTTGCCCTTGCCAGCCCTTACACTGCTGCTTACGTGAACTATGTCATGTTTGCGCCAACGAGGGCTAGCTACAGATGATGGGTGCGAATGACTGATCGCCCGATTGCAGCGAATGATTCGAGGCGGACGGGAGCGACCACATCGGTCTTGATACGCCGCGCGATCTTCGCGTTAATCGCCCTTGTGTCACTGGGCGCGCTTTCGCTTGCCGCGCTGCCCTGGATCGCATCCACTCAGCTGGTCAGGAATCGGATCGCTATCGAGCTCAGCGCCTGGAGCGGGTTTCGCGTGGCAATTGCCAGCACACCGCAGATCGAAGTTTTCCCAACCTTTAAAGCAGTCCTCGCCGGGGTCACTCTTTATCAGTGGGGCGATTGGGACAACCCGGCAGTCATCGAGGCCGAGCGTGTGGAAATCAACCTTTCTGCAATTGAGGCGCTCAACGGCAACGTCTCGTTTTCACAAGTGAAGCTCGTTAATCCCGTTATCAGGATGGGGACTAACATAGGCGAGCCCGGCCCGGAATTTCTGACGTCAAGCGGGCGCATTGCGCAGGCCGTGGAAACCACACGTGATCTTATTGCCGCAGATCCTGACAAGCCGGATTTTTCGCGCTTTCCCACGACGCCGTTCGGCACAGTCGAGTTTTCCAATGGCCGGGTCGTCAAGATGATTGGTGACCAGCAACATGACGTCGTGACCCGCCTTTCCGGCAAAGTCATTTGGCCCGCACTGAACGCAAGCGGCAGTGTGTCCCTTCGCGGAACCTGGCGAGGCGAAGAGGTGGGTCTTGAGCTTTCCTCTGCATCTCCGTTGGCGCTGTTGGCAGGGGCTGCAACCACGATGAATGCAGCACTTACGTCTGAGCCTCTTAAAGTTACATGGCAAGGAGAGGTCAGACGCGCAGGCGAAGGCCGCATCGACGGGAATGCGAGCATCGACATTCCATCAGTACGACGCGCGATTGCATGGGCAAATGCTGGCATTTCAACCGGGTCGGCAATCGGCTCAATAAAATTCGAGAGTCGGATTACCGGGCAGCGAGGTGTTGTGACCTTGCCTGGCACGACACTTACACTCGATAGCAATGAGGGTCATGGTGACCTGGCACTCAAGGCGGGCACCCGCCCCGCTGTTTCTGGCGCACTGGCGTTCGATATGCTGGATGTTCAGTCCTTAGTGTCCGTATTCACACCGCTTATGTCATATGACCGTGTTGGCTCTGATGGCTCAGCCACTCTGTTGCACGAAGCTGATTTTGACATTGGCGTTTCCGCTCGCAAGGCAACCTTGGACCGCTCTGAACTTACGGATGTCAAAGGCCAGCTCACATCTGGCAATGGCAGGGCAAGATTTCTCATCGAAGAAGCCAAAGGATTTGGCGGCGACTTGAGTCTCGCTCTCGATATCGACGAGAGCAGCGGCAACCCCATTATCGAACTCAGTATAAATGCCAATTCGATAAAGGGAGGCGATTTCGGAACTGCAATTGGTTTCCCGAACGTCATTCCCCATTCAAAAGGCGATTTGAAGCTGACATTGAAAGGTTCAGGCGGTTCGCTTGATACTATGTTGAACTACGCGGACGGATCGCTTTCGGCTCATTTCGGAAAGGGAAGAATTGAAGGCATTGATCTTGAAGCCCTTGTCGCCAAAACTGCCAGCGGCGGTTTCTTCCCCCTGACTGACATTGCCAAGGGCTCGCTGGCAATTGATGCCGCAGACTTTGAAGCAACGATTTTGCACGGGGTCGGTCGCATCAAGAAAGGCGAGGTCCGAGCGGGAACGCGCATTGTGTTCCTTTCAGGAATCCTGCCTTACGCCGGGCGAGGCGTGGCCCTTTCGGGCACGGTAGCATCGCGCGACAAAGTCTCGCTGTTCAATCCGAATGGCCGCGAAGCTTCATTCTTTGTTGGTGGATCGTGGGATGCGCCTTTTGTTTCCGCGGCGCTTCCTCCACAAACTCTACAATAGCAACTAGCCTCGCTGCGCAGCCTGTTCGTCGAGCCTGCGTTGAACCTCTCGGCGCTTGTTTACCACAGATGCAGCGATCACGCCGATCGTTACGATGGTGATTAAAATTGTGCAGGCAGCATTTATCTCCGGAGTAACGCCAAGTCTTACCTGGCTGTATATTTTCATCGGGAGAGTGGTGGCACCCGGCCCGGATGTGAAACTGGCAATAACCAGATCATCCAACGATAAGGTGAATGCCAGCATCCAGCCCGAAATGATTGCAGGCAAGATAACCGGCAATGTGATCGAGATAAACGTCCGCACTGGTGTTGCGCCCAGATCCATTGCCGCTTCCTCAAGCGACCGATCAAAGCTTACAAGTCGCGACTGCACCACAACCGCTACGAAGCACATTGAGAATGTTATGTGCGCAAGCATAACGGTAACAAACCCGCGGTCAAGATTTACAGCAACGAACAGCAACAGCAGCGAAAGTCCGGTTATGACCTCCGGCATCACAAGCGGTGCGAAAACCATACCGGAGAACAAGACCCTGCCGCGAAACCTTGTGTACCGGGTGAGAGCCAGTGCTGCCAAAGTTCCCAATATGGTAGCAAAGGTTGCGGACAAAATGCCGACTCTTATCGTGACCCATGCAGCGTCAATCAGCGCCTGATTCTGGAATAACGACACATACCATTTCGTTGAAAACCCCGCCCAGACGGTAACGAGCTTCGATTCATTAAATGAGAAAATCACCAGAAGCACGATGGGCAGGTAGAGGAACGCGAATCCCAGGACAATCGAGACAATATTGAAGCGTGACCAGCTTGTATTCATGTCAACGCCCCTGCTCTTGGGCTTTGGCCTGTGCCCGCTGGAACAACATGATCGGCACCACCAGCAACAGCAGAAGAATTACGGCGACTGCTGACGATACAGGCCAATCACGATTGGAGTTGAACTCGTTCCACAATGTCTTGCCGATCATGAGCGTTTCAGAACCACCGAGAAGGTCTGGAATGACAAATTCACCCACAGCAGGGATGAAAACCAGCAGGCATCCGGCAACGACGCCCGGCAATGACAGTGGGAACGTTATCTTCCAGAACGCACTTAATGGTGGGCAGCCCAGATCATTGGCCGCCTCGATAAGCGTGTAGTCCATCTTCTCCAGCGACGAATAAAGCGGCAGCACCATGAACGGCAGGTAGGAGTACACAATGCCGATATAGATTGCCCAATCTGTGTTCAGGATGATCAACGGGGAGTCGATGATGTGCAGCGACATCAGGAACTGGTTCAACAGACCTTCGGGCTTCAAAATTCCTATCCATGCGTAAACGCGAATAAGAAACGAAGTCCAGAACGGAAGTATCACCAGCATCAGAAGTGTCGGGCGGATCGTCGAAGGTGCACGTGCCATCCCGTAGGCAATTGGGTAGCCAATCAACAAAGTGAAAAATGTCGAAATTCCTGCGATGACCAGGCTGCGAATGTAAGCGCGATAGTAAAGCGGGTCCTCGGTCAGCCAAATATAATTGTCGAAGCTGAATTCACGCCATTTGGCGAAAAGGTCAGAAAAGCTGTTTATTACCGGCGTGTATGGCGGCATGGAAATAGCCGTCGTGGAAAGCGAAATTTTCAGTACGATCAGAAATGGGACCAGAAAGAAAAACAATAGCCAGGCGTAAGGCACCAGAATGACCAGCCTACTCGAAATGGCCGCCAGAATGCCTTTGTTCACTGCGGACTGCGTACTGGTATCGCTCATGCGCCTACCTCGTCAGAACGACGCCGGCATCCGGCTCAAATGAAATCCAAGCTTGATCGCTCCAGCTAAGCGGGTCTTCCACTGTGCGTGAACTATTCATGGTGCTCGCCTTGATGATTTGCCCATCATCAAGCTTGATGTGGAAGATCGTCATGTCTCCGAGATAGGCAATGTCATATACTTCGCCCTGCATTGCGTTGGCGGCGCTGTTTCCGGGTCGCTTGGAAGACACTTTTATCTTTTCCGGTCGGATGGCGAAGGCGACGTCTCCGCCCTGCGCTGCATCGCCTGCATTAACGACCTTGATTTCAGCGCCGCTGCTGCCGGCGATGGTAACTCGCTCGCCCTCGCGCGCTGTAAGTTTGCCCTCGAACATATTAACGTTGCCGACGAAGTTTGCGACGAACCTGGAGTTTGGCGCTTCGTATATTTCTGCGGGTGTCGCCACCTGCATAACCTCACCTTTATCCAGAATGGCAATCCGGTCAGCCATCGTCATGGCTTCTTCCTGATCATGCGTCACGATCACGAATGTCAGGCCAAGGCTTTGCTGCAAATCCATCAATTCGAATTGCGTTTCTTCGCGCAGTTTCTTGTCGAGCGCCCCCAAAGGCTCGTCGAGCAAAAGCACTTTGGGACGCTTGGCAACCGAGCGCGCCAACGCCACGCGCTGGCGTTGGCCACCAGAAAGCTGATGCGGTTTGCGCTTCGCAAACTGCGTCAGCTTTACCAGCTTCAACATATCGGCAACGCGGGTTTCAATCTCGGTTTTGGGCATTCCATCCTGCTTCAGACCGAAAGCAATATTCTGCTCCACGGTCATATGCGGAAAGAGAGCATATGACTGGAACATCATATTGACTGGTCGCCTGTAGGGAGGAATCCCGCGCAAATCCTGACCGTCGAGCAATATCCGACCGGAAGTCGGCTCTTCAAAACCGGCCAGCATTCGTAGCAAGGTCGATTTTCCACAGCCGGACGCTCCGAGCAGCGCAAAGAATTCCCGCTCGAAGATTGACAGCGAGAGATTATTCACTGCGGTGAAGTCACCGAACCGCTTTGTGACGTTTTCGAATACAATATAGGGTTTCGCAGAAGGATCGGTCCAAGGCGCGAAGCTTCTGCGAATGCTTCCAAGTGATTTCATGTGAAGACCCTGCTTTTAACCTGAAAGGCCCGGCAATGCCGGGCCTCTGTTTATGCAGTGATTACTGGCCAGTGGTGACCTTGGTCCAGAGCCTTGTGACAAGGCGCTGATCTTTTGGCCCATATGGTTCGACCGTATAGAGTTTAGCCATTGTTGCCTCATCCGGGTAAATCGCCGGATCTTCAATAACTTCCTTGTCAATGAACTGCTGCGAAGCTTTGTTTCCGTTCGCATAGTACACATAGTTGCTGGCTTTAGCGGCCACTTCCGGCTTCATCATGTAATTGATGAACGCCAATGCTTCTTCCGGGTGTTTCGCATCTGCCGGGATTGCCATCTGATCAAACCACATCTCGGCGCCTTCCTTCGGAATCACATAGTCAACCGTTACACCCTGATTGGCTTCAGCGGCTCTGTCGCGTGCCTGAAACACGTCGCCCGACCAGCCGATCGCGATACAAATGTCACCATTGGCAAGCGCGTTAATATATTCAGATGAATGGAATTTTCGGACGTATGGGCGGATGGACAGGAGAAGCTCCTCTGCCTTGGCAAAGCTCTCCGCGTCCCGCGCATTCGGGTCGAGACCTAGATAGTGCAGTGCAGCCGGAATGATGTCCTGAGATTGATCCAGCACATAGACTCCACAATCCTTCAGCTTGGCAATCTTCTCAGGATCAAAAATCACATCCCAGGAATCGATCTTATCGGTGCCTAGCGCAGCCTTGACCTTTTCGACGTTGTAGCCGATCCCGGTCGTTCCCCACATGTAATTGACGGAATACTCATTGCCCGGATCGTAAGCAGCAGTTCGCTCCGTCACGACATCCCACATGTTTGACAGGTTGGGCAGTTTGGATTTGTCCAGTTTCTGAAATACGCCAGCCTGAATCTGACGTGCGAGAAAATGCCCGCTTGGGACAACCACGTCATAACCGCTTCCGCCAGCCAAAAGCTTTGTTTCCAGAATCTCGTTCGAATCAAAAACGTCGTAGACGACCTTGATCCCTGTTTCTTTCGTAAAGTCCTCAAGGATGCTGTCATCGATGTAGTCTGACCAATTAAAGACGTTGACGACTTTCTCCTGCGCGCTAGCGCTGAATGTCATGACAGCTACGAGCGCAGCCGAAAGTCCAAACTTGATTGCAGACATTCACTATCTCCAGATACACTCATCGGGTGCCTTCTGAGCCGCAGCACAGCAAGACGACTTAGTAGAACCTTATTAACCTTCAAAGCCTGCGACAAGCAGGAAAAAGGACCTACGACCGGAGGTTGATAAAAAATATCAGGTGCTTTTATGGCCGCTGGCTCGCAGACCTTTTGAACTCGAGAAAGATATGGCCGAGCAAGGCGCTAATGACGAATGCACCACCAATCAGGGCGCGCTGGGAGGGCTCTTCGCCATGGATCAGCCACACCCAGACAGGGCCCAGAATCGGCTCGAAGCAACCAATCAGCGCTGCATAAGCGGCAGGGATCAATCGCGCTCCGAGCGCAAAACAGACCATCCCGAAGCCGAGATTTAGAATCCCGAAGGCAAACAGAAACCCCGCATCAGAAGCATTGGTAGCAAGCGTGCTCGCCTGAGTGGCTGCAAAGGCGCAAGCCAAAATAGCTCCCAGACATGTCGCGGGCGTCATGCGAACATGTGCATAGCGCCGCGTTATGACGGTTGCTACAGCAAAAAGGCCCGCGATCAGCAATGCTAGTCCGTCTCCAATGGGAGATGCGCCCCCACTTAAACTGTCTGAAACCATCAGCCCGACACCAAATATCACTGCACCGATAGCAGCCCAGGTTGCCAGCGAGACCTTTTCTTTGAAGAAAGCCCAGCCCAACAGCGCAGCCAGAAGCGGAACCCCCGCCTGAATGAGCAGAATATTGGCCACCTTCGTGTATGACAGGGCAATTACGAAGCACGACGAGGCCGCAGCAAAACAGAACGAAACGACATATCCGGGCCAGCCCATGTCGCGAAATGCGCGCCATGCTCCAGCCAGTCCATCGCGAGCAACCATAAAGCCAAGGACGCAAATTGATGCCCAGAAAGAGCGCCAGAATACGACCGTCCAGCTATCTTGCGTTTCGATAAAGCGCGCAATTGTGCCGCCAAAGCTCCAGGCCAGGGCGGAAAGAAAAACAAGCAACATGCCTGTACGACGCTCGTGCGCGCTGTAGCCAGAGCCTGGTGCGGAATTATAGGTTTCTGCGGTTTGCGTCATCGAAGCCAATCTAAATTTCAGCCTCGCCTATTTGAGAAGTATGTGCCGCGCGTGGTCCAGCAAAGAAGGACAATTGGCGCAGTTTCTACTGGAAGTCGAAAGCGCTCAAACCTGTAACCATTTCGTCCAGTCCAAGCGGTCGCGTAACGGGCGGCTCCGCGCGTGCAAGACAGCCCTGCCGCTCGCATAATCTACAAGACGGGCCGACAGGTGTTTTGCCGACGATAGCCGCCCCGTAGACTGTTTCGTCTTTGAAACCCATGTCGCAGCCCAGCAAGAGCGCGGTGCGACGAGGGCGTTCGTCGAACGCACCTTGTGGACCCTCAAGCGTACGGGAAATCGTCAGAAACTCAGCACCGTCAGGCATTTCAACCGCCTCAACGAATATCTGGCCGGGAAGAGCGAAAGCTGCATGGAGGGACAGCTTCGGGCAACCTCCACCGAAGCGGCTCTGCGGAAAACCCTGACTGCCCGCCTTTCTGAATCTGTGGCCTGCATTGTCGATTTCGAGCATGAAGAACGGCACGCCGCTCAACCCGGGACGTTGCAGCATAGTCAAACGGTTCGCAGCTTGCTCGAACGAGACGCTGAAACGCGACCGCAACACGTCGATGTCATAACGGGCGCGCAAAGCAGCCGCGTGGAATGCGCTATAGGGCATCATCAGTGCATGAGCTGCATACCTGCCAAGCTCGAAGCGCGCCAACCTTCTGGCTTCATCGCTGGAGAGTTTGAGCGCCTTGATCTCGTTCGCTATGGCGACCTGCATTCGGACCAGACACGCCTCCATTGCGACTTCACGCAGCTGATCGAATGGCGACAAACGTTCTGAAATATAAAGGCGCTGCGAATGCCTATCATAGCGGCGGCGCCAATTCGGCATTGTCGCAACAGGAAGTATCCTGACAACGATACCATATTCGCGTTTGAGCCACGATTTCAGCGCGCCATAAATGTCATCTCCCGGTTCGAGGACGCGATGAAATGCCTCCGCCTCCTCCTCAAGATCAGGGTAATAGTTTGGTCGTCTTTCGAGGACCTCCCGCACTTCATCAATGGGCAAGCGAGCAGATGAAAGGCTGGTCGCCTTTCCTTCCCTCGCCATTATTTCCGACAAGTCCGAAAGGCGATCTGCCTGTTCGCGATAAGCGCGATAGAGCTTGACCATTGCAGCGGCGGCATTTGGTGCAGCCTCCGCAATTTCTATCAGCTCCTGATCACCTGGAAGTTCGCCCGCCAATAACGGGTCTGAAAATACTTCTCTCAGGGCGCTGATAGCGCCCTTCGCTTCGCCCTGCAGATCGACTGGATCAACATCATAGGTTGAAACCAATTTGAGTATGAGCTGCACCGTCAGCGGTCGTTGATTGCGCTCTATCAGATTGAGGTAAGACGGCGAGATCCCTAGTCCGTCTGCCATGGACGTTTGGGTCAGCCCCAACGCGTTACGAATGCGGCGTATGCGCGGGCCCGCGAATATTTTCTGCTCAGCCATTTACAGCGCGCCCGAAATATCGACGCGATTTACAAGAATTTACCATATCGCGACTCTCCCATAGCGTTTACATTTTTGACAAATTTACAATGCCAGCATGTCAAAGACAACACAGATTTTCTTCATTGTTTCGTCGAAAAACATGAAAATTCTGGCATTTATTTCGCGCCGCAATGTAAATCCTGTCACAGCCAACTTTTCCACAAGCGTAAGTGCACAACGCGTAATTTTTTCACTTTGTCTATCGGAGCCGTGACAATGACTGATTTTTACAACCTCGTTCCTTCTGCGCCCGAGGGCCGTTACGAGGGGATTGAGCGCCCGTACTCACCCGAGGATGTCAAGCGCCTGCGGGGCTCTGTACAAATCCGTCACACCCTTGCTGAAAACGGCGCGAACCGCCTTTGGAAGCTCATTCACGAAGAAGACTTCATCAACGCGCTTGGTGCATTGTCTGGCAACCAGGCGATGCAGATGGTCCGCGCAGGGCTGAAGGCGATCTATCTTTCCGGCTGGCAGGTGGCCGCTGATGCCAACACCGCTTCTGCCATGTACCCGGACCAATCGCTGTACCCAGCCAATGCAGCACCGGAATTGGCCCGCCGCATCAATCGCACCTTGCAGCGCGCCGATCAGATTGAAGTTTCTGAAGGCAAAGGACTGTCGGTTGATACCTGGTTTGCGCCGATCGTCGCTGACGCGGAAGCTGGTTTCGGCGGACCACTGAATGCATTCGAAATCATGAAAGCATTCATCGAGGCTGGCGCTGCCGGCGTACACTTTGAAGATCAGCTGGCCTCAGAAAAGAAGTGCGGCCATTTGGGTGGCAAGGTGCTTATCCCAACCGCCGCACACATTCGCAACCTGACAGCAGCGCGTCTCGCCGCTGACGTTATGGGTGTCCCCACGCTCATCGTCGCTCGCACAGACGCAGAGGCAGCCAAGCTGTTGACCTCTGATATTGACGAGCGCGACCAGCCTTTCGTTGACTACGACGCAGGTCGGACCGTTGAGGGCTTCTATCAGGTGCGGAACGGAATTGAGCCCTGCATCGCACGTGCGATTGCCTATGCCCCACATTGCGACCTTATCTGGATGGAAACTGGCAAGCCGGATCTCGACCAGGCCCGCAAGTTCGCAGAGGCGGTTCATAAAGCTCATCCGGGCAAGAAGCTGGCTTACAACTGCTCGCCGTCTTTCAACTGGAAGAAGAATCTGGACGACGCCACCATTGCCAAGTTCCAGCGCGAACTGGGTGCAATGGGATACAAGTTCCAGTTCATCACATTGGCCGGCTTCCACCAGCTTAACTACGGAATGTTCGAGCTGGCCCGCGGCTACAAGGATCGTCAGATGGCGGCCTATTCCGAGCTTCAGGAAGCAGAATTTGCAGCAGAAGCCAACGGCTACACCGCAACGAAGCATCAGCGCGAGGTCGGCACGGGATATTTCGACGCGGTTTCACTGGCAATCACCGGTGGTCAATCGTCAACAACAGCCATGCGCGATTCAACCGAGCACGAGCAGTTCAAGCCAGCGGCTGAATAAGCCGCTGACATGCCGGGAACGCATGGAGGAGATGCTTCCCGGCACCCCATTTAACCCCTCTATTGCAAGGGAGACTGACATGACGCCAAACACACGGGTCAAGGAAAGAGCTGAAGAACAGGCTTCTGCCATGAGCGACGAGCAGCAGGCTGCAATCCGCATCGTGGCAAACGATCTACATCGGCTCAATCAAGCCGTAATGAAAGCGGTTGAGGCGGGTGTGTCGGTGGAGTTGGTGCGTTCAGCCCGACACCATGGCGGAAACGGCAATTGGGGAGATTTGCTGATCCCGGTCATTGTGACACAGCAGCAATCCTGACCATCGCTATTCACTATCAAGCCCTGCCTCTCCAAGGCGGGGCTTTTCCTTTGTGGCGCATAATTGCGCGTGCCCTCTTCCCTTATTCCAACCGCGGTGGCAGATTCGGAGCATACGAAACCATATTGGTGATTGATGCCAGAGCCAAAGAAGGAAGCCCGCCCAAAAGCACGTGGCGCGCGCAAAAGCATACCTGCATTTTTAAACAAGCCACGCGGTGTAAAAAACTGGAAAGAGGCCTCAAGCTGGCTCGAATGGCGTGGCATTGAGGATATAGAATGCATCACGCCGGATCAGGCGGGGGTGGCGCGCGGCAAAATGATGCCGTCCAACAAGTTCACGTCCAACACATCTCTGGCCCTGCCGTCCGCGCCCTTCATGATGACCATCTCCGGGGACTACCCGGAAGACGGAAACGGATTTGAATACCCGGAAGATGACGGGGATCTGAAACTTGTTCCGGATCTTTCAACGCTCTCTGTTGTGCCTTGGGAAACCGATCCAACAGCGCAAGTTATCTGTGACCTCGTGCATCAGGACGGCCGCATGGTCGAATTCACGCCGCGGAACGTGCTGCGCCGCGTGATGAATGCCTACGCTGAGCATGGCCTGAAGCCCGTGGTCGCTCCTGAGATCGAATTCTATCTGGTGCAGAAGAATCCCGATCCAGACTATCCCCTCTCCCCACCCGTCGGGCGTTCAGGGCGTCCGATTGCCGGTGGCTCGGGATACTCCATTGCAGGCGTCAATGAGTATGACGAACTGATCGATGATATTTACCATTTCTCCGAAGCGCAGGGGTTGGAGATCGATACGCTGATCCATGAGGAAGGTGCCGGCCAGCTTGAAATAAACCTTCGCCATGGCGACCCCCTGGAACTTGCCGATCAGGTGTTCCTGTTCAAGCGCACAATTCGTGAAGCGGCATTGAAACACGATGTGTACGCAACATTCATGGCCAAACCCATTCAGGGACAGCCCGGATCGGCAATGCACATCCATCAATCGATTGTGGACAAGAAAACCGGAAAGAATGTTTTTACCAACCCTGATGGCAGTGAGAGCGAAGCGTTCTTCCACTTCATCGGCGGAATGCAAAAGCATGTGCCGAACGCACTGGTCATGTTTGCGCCTTACGTGAATTCTTACAGGCGACTGACGCAGGCGGCGTCCGCGCCGGTCAATATAAGATGGGGCTATGACAATCGCACCACGGCCTTCCGGGTGCCGCGATCCGATCCCGCTGCCCGTCGGGTCGAAAATCGAATACCATCTTCAGATGCAAATCCTTACCTCGCCTTGGCTGCATCGCTCGCTTGCGGCCTGATCGGCATTACCAGCAAGTCGCCTTGCGAGGCAGCAGTCACGACTACGGCAAACGAAGACGAGATTGATTTGCCACGTGGGTTGCTGGAAGCTGTTGATTTGTTCGAACAGGATGACGCGCTGCGCCAGTTGCTTGGCGTTCAGTTTGCCAACACCTATGCCGCGATCAAGAGGGCTGAGTTTGAGACGTTTATGGAAGTTATCTCGCCGTGGGAGCGCGAATACCTGTTGCTGAACGTGTGACGCGCATGGCGTATCAATCTCCTGTTTCTCCCGGCCGTTCATGGTATGAAGATTCCGTCAGCGATCGGCCATCCTATCCCTCCCTGGACGGCGATATCCGCTGCGATGTCGTCGTCATCGGTGGCGGATTCACGGGGCTTTCCGCAGCCCTGCATTTGGCAAAGGCCGAAGCCCATGTCGTCCTGATAGAGTCGCATCGTTTCGGCGACGGCGCGTCCGGTAGAAATGGCGGGCAATTCGGCACAGGCCAGCGTGCTTGGGCGGAAGAACTGGAAGCCGAGTATGGTTTCACGCGCGCCAAAGCGCTGTTCGATGTGGCCGAGGACGCGAAGGCCTATTTGCTGGACTTTGCCGTTTCGAACGGCATTGATATGGACTATACCGTGGGCCAGATGTCAGTCGCACACAAGCCGCGGTTGGTGGCAGACTATCGTGCCCACGCAGAAATAATGGCGACGCGCTTCGGCTATCCGCACATCAGCTTCATGGATGCGAATGAAACCGCCGAGCGTCTTGGGTCGACGCACTACTATGGCGGTACGCGCGATACCGGAACCGGCCATATCAACCCTCTAAAACTGCTGATTGGCACCGCAAAGGTCGCGGCTGCCGCCGGCGCAAAACTATTCGAGCAAACACAGGCCACTCAGATTTCCACCAATGGTGGCAAGGTTCAGGTTAAAACGTCCCACGGGACCATAGTTGCGGACAAGGCACTGCTGGCCGTGAATGCCTATGGCGGCAATATTGAGCCGCAGAGTGCGGCGCATGTCATGCCCATCGGCTCCTTCATCGGCGCGACAGTCCCCCTGCCTGCCGATACGCCAGTTTTGCCGGGGAATGAGGCCGTTGACGATAGTCGTTTTGTGGTTCGCTATTTCCGCAAGTCGCCGGACAACCGGCTACTATTCGGCGGGCGTGAAATTTATGCCGTCAAAGACCCGCAGGACATCCACATTCACATTCGCAAGCAGATTGCGGAAATTTATCCTTCTCTGAAGGATGTCGAAGTCACGCATGGCTGGGGCGGATATGTAGGCATTACAATGCCGCGAAAGCCGTGGGTACGAGAAGTCATGCCAAACGTCATTTCAGCCGGCGGCTATTCCGGCCACGGTGTCATGCTGTCGAACTTCGTCGGTAAGCTCTACGCGGAAACCGTCGGCGGAAATCGGGACAGGCTGAAATTATTTGAGGAACTAAAGATTCCAGCCTTTCCCGGCGGTAGAAGTTTGCGCGCACCGCTGCTTTTCCTGGCGCTAAACTGGTACGCTATGAGGGATCGTCTCTAGCCTTCGCAGATTGTTTTCTTCGCCGCCTGATACTCGCGTTCCAGCCGATCGACGAGTTCGGCTGTGGGTACAACCCTATCAACAACGCCGATGCCCTGGCCGCAGCCCCAAATCTCTTTCCAGGCTTTGGCATCAGCCGCGCCAAAGTTCATTTTCGTCGGATCTGATTGCGGCAGGTTCTCCGGATCCATGCCCTGCGCGCGAATGGAACCCTTGAGGTAGTTGCCGTGCACGCCAGTGAACAAATTCGAATAAACAATGTCTGCGGCCTTCGAATCAACAATCATTTGCTTGTATTCGTCGGGAGCGCGTGCCTCCGTCGTCGCGATAAAGGGTGAGCCGATATAGGCAAGGTCCGCGCCCATCGCCCGCGCCGCAAGGATAGCGCCGCCGTTTGCAATTGCCCCTGAAAGCAATAGCGGCCCGTCGAACCACTGACGAATTTCCTGCACCAGTGCGAATGGCGATAACATGCCAGCATGTCCGCCAGCACCGGCAGCAACAGCGATAAGACCATCAGCCCCCATTTCTATCGCCTTGCGCGCGTGTCGATCATGAATCACATCGTGCAGGACTATGCCCCCGTAAGAATGCACCGCCTGATTCACTTCTTCGACGGCACCCAGCGAGGAGATGACGATTGGCACCTTGTGCTTCACACACATAGCCAAATCATGCTCAAGGCGCGCATTCGATTTATGGACAATCTGGTTGACTGCGAATGGCGCAGCAGGACGGTCGGAATGTTTCGAATTATAAGCTGCGAATTCCTCGGTTATCTCCGCCAACCATTCATCTAACTGTTCTTGTGGGCGGGCGTTCAGGGCCGGAAAAGAGCCGATCACACCTGCCTTGCATTGAGCCAGAACCAATGGCGGATGCGAAATGATAAACATTGGCGCGGCCATCATCGGCAAGCGCAGATTGTCCTTCAGGATTGAAGGCAGAGCCATTGGCAGACTTTCCTTATTTTACGTTTCCGTAAACGTCAGTTTCTATCCTAAAAAGCAAATCTGGCAAAGCTGATCGTTCACACGCATCTGCCGCCATCCACTTCCAGCGCAACGCCAGTCAGGAAGGCGGCCTCATCCGAACACAGGAAGAGCGCTGCATTGGCGATATCCAGAGGCGTTGAGAACCGGCCAAGCGGGATAACGGATTTGAATTGCTCACGCCGTTCCGGCGTATCTTCTCCCATGAATTGGGTAAGCATGGCCGTTTCGCCAGCCACGGGGCACAGGCAATTAACCCTGATGTTCCTGGGTGCCAGTTCGACCGCCATCGATTTGGTCGCGGTAATAGCCCACCCTTTTGATGCATTGTACCAGGTCAGACCCGGCCTTGGCCGCAGTCCTGCGGTTGACGCGGTATTGAGAATGACACCCCCACCCTGCTTTTCCATGATCGGAACCACAGCAAGAGTGGAATGATAAATAGCCTTCATATTGATCGCGGTTATCAGGTCGAACACATCTTCGTTCACGTCCAGCATGCTGCCGTTCCTGTGGGTGTAGCCCGCATTATTGACCATGATGTCGATACGCCCGAAGGCGTCCATCGCGGCCGTGACCATTTCCTGAAATTCTGAGCGCTGCGAAACATCGGTTTGCGTCCAAATGGCGTTATGTCCGATTTCATCCGCTACCCGCTTTGCGCTCACCGTATTTACGTCGGCAACCACGACCTTCGCGCCCTCCTGCGCAAAGCGCCGCGCCATGCCCTCACCAAAGCCAGCAGCACCACCGGTTATGATTGCAACTTTATCTTTCAAGCGGGACATGCGGTTCTCATTGGTGATTGAAGACAATCGTCTTGGTTGCAGACATATCGAAGAGGGCTTCAAATCCCTTCTCGCGCCCGTGACCGGATTTCTTGAACCCGCCGAAAGGCAGCTCGATGCCGCCACCTGCACCATAGCCGTTCACAAATACCTGACCGGCGCGAACCCGCTTTGCCACGCGATGCTGGCGCGCGCCGTCTCGTGTCCACACTCCCGCAACAAGGCCAAATTCGGTACTGTTCGCGATGCGCACGGCGTCCTGTTCATTGTCAAAAGGCAACAGCGCCAGAACTGGCCCGAAAACTTCTTCCTGAGCCAACTGGATCGATGGATCAACCGACCCGAACAATACCGGGGCATGGTAGCATCCGCTGGATGGTGCGGCCGGATCAATGGTTCCTTGCGCTAAAACTTGGGCTCCAGCTTCTTGAGCAGCCGCTACCATATTGGCAACCCGATCACGTTGGCGCCCATTGATGAGCGGCCCCAGATCCAGGTCCGCATAATGAGGACCCGCAACCAGTCTAGAGAATCTTTCTGCCAGAGCGGCCGCAACCTGTTCATAAATCGGGCGCTCAATCAAAACGCGACTGCCTGCTGAGCAGGTCTGGCCGCCGTTTTGAATAATCGCATTGATCAGAACCGGTAACGCCGCCTCGATATCTGCATCCGCAAATACGATTTGGGGCGATTTGCCTCCCAGCTCCATCGTAACACCGCGATTGTTGACTGCGGCGGCTTGCTGGATCGCGGTGCCAGTCAGCGGCGACCCGGTAAATGTCACATAGTCAATTTCAGAGTGCGCGGAGAGCGCAGCGCCTGCATCTCGACCGTAGCCAGTGATGACGTTGAAAACGCCCGGCGGCACCCCAGCTTCCAATGCCAGTTCAGCTATGCGGATCGTGCTCAGCGATGCGTCTTCTGCGGGTTTCACAACGAGCGTGTTGCCCATGGCCAATGCCGCACCCACGACACGCGACAATATCTGCATGGGATAGTTCCACGGAATTATCCCGGCGACGACACCATGCGGCTCTCGCAAAGTCAGTGCAGTGTACCCCTCCAGAAACGGAATGGTATCCCCGTGAACCTTATCGGCAGCTCCGCCATAAAATTCATAGTAACGCATGGTTGCGGTAACATCAGCCCTGCCCTGCCGCGCAGGCTTGCCTGTGTCGCGCGATTCCAGAGCAGCAAGCTCATCCGCATTCTTTTCCACGATTTGATAGAGCCGGGTGAGACAACGACCGCGTTCAACAGCCGGCATTGTGCTCCACGGCCCTTCATCAAACGCCTTCCGCGCTGATTTGACTGCACGATCAACATCTGCAGCGCCAGAGGCAGGAATGGAAGCAAAGACGGCACCGTCCGATGGACAGATCACATCTATTCGCTCTCCAGAAAGCGCATCAACAGCACGGCCATCGACGAACTGCATGAACGCGTGGCCTTGCGCAATTGTGTTTAAAAGGGGCCCGCCCATGGCCATCTCCTTTGAATCTCCGCATTTTTGCGCATGTTGCGAGGAACACTACATGCGGCGCAAGATGCCATCGTAAAAAGTAACAGGGCCAGAAACCATGCGACAGAATTCCTCTGGTCTTTTTAAATCGATTTGATTACATCGCCTGCAGATATAGCGAGACTCGAAATGACAAGTCAGATCATCAAGGTCGATCCATTCGATTTCATCATTTTCGGCGGAACAGGCGACCTTTCTGAACGCAAACTGCTACCTGCGCTTTACTATCGTCAAAGCGACCATCAATTTTCGGAACCCACCCGGATTATCGGCGCGTCGCGCTCCAGAATGTCGGACGAAGAGTTCAAGGCATTTGCGGAAAAAGCGATTCGCGAACATGTGAAAGCCGAGGACATCGACGAGGATGAACTGCGCCAGTTCATCAACCGGCTTTCTTACGTAACGGTCGATGCCAAGAATGGTGATGGGTTCGAGGAACTCAAACAGGCTATTGGCGAAAGCCAATGCATAAGGGCTTTTTATCTGGCGGTCACTCCTGCCTTGTTCGGCGAGATTGCGCATAATTTGCAGTCGCATGGCCTGATCACACCTAACAGCCGCATTGTCGTTGAGAAACCTATCGGGCGCGATTTGCAGTCGGCGAAGAAGCTCAACGATGAGATCGGGTCGGTGTTCGGCGAGCATCAGATTTTCCGTATCGACCATTATCTTGGAAAGGAAACCGTACAAAACCTCCTGGCGCTGCGGTTTGCGAACGCGCTTTATGAACCACTTTGGAATTCTGCCCACATTGATCATGTGCAAATCACGGTGGCGGAGACTGTCGGTCTCGAGGATCGTGTCACATACTACGACACTGCCGGGGCACTGCGCGACATGGTGCAGAACCACATGCTGCAGTTGCTTTGCCTCGTGGCCATGGAACCGCCTTCTTCCACAGAAGCCAATGCAGTGCGTGACGAAAAGCTGAAGGTCTTGCGCTCACTCAAACGCATAAATGGAGCCGAAGCACCGAAACAAACCGTGCGCGGACAATACAAGGCGGGCGCTTCAGCCGGCGGTCCGGTAAATGGTTACGTTGAAGAACTTGGAAAGCCGAGCGACACGGAAACATTTGTTGCCATCAAAGCCGAGATCGAAAACTGGCGTTGGTCCGGCGTTCCCTTCTATTTGCGCACCGGCAAAAGATTGGCGGCCCGCGTTTCTGAAATCTGCATTGAATTCAAACATATACCGCACTCCATTTTCGATGAGAGCGCGGGAAATGTGTATTGCAACAAGCTCATAATTCGTTTGCAGCCGGATGAGGGCGTGAAGCAATTTATCATGATGAAGGACCCCGGTCCGGGCGGGATGCGTCTGCGCCAGATTCCGCTCGACATGACATTCGCACAGAACTTCAAAGGTCGTGCGCCTGACGCCTATGAGCGTCTTGTCATGGATGTCATCCGTGGATCGCAGACACTGTTTATGCGTCGCGACGAGGTGGAGGCTGCGTGGGCATGGACCGACCCCATCCTGAAGGCATGGGCTGACAATGGTCTCGAAGTTCAAGGCTATACCGCAGGCACCTGGGGACCATCAGCTTCCATCGCCCTTATCGAACGCGATGGGCGAACATGGCACGAGAGCGATTGATGGTGCCCCATCTTAATGAATTCGCGAGCCGGCAAGATCTCGCCAATGCACTTGCACGAACGGTAGGCGACCGGCTGGACGCCGCTTTACGAGAGACCGGTACGGCTTTGCTGGCGGTCTCAGGGGGGGCTACTCCAAGCCTTTTCTTTGAGTCGCTTTCGTCTATGCCCCTCGATTGGTCAAAGATTGTCGTCACATTGATTGATGAGCGTCTTGTTCCAGAGAGTTCAGGACGCTCCAACGCAGCTTTGGTAACGAAGAAGCTTCTGCAGGGCCCGGCAGCTTCAGCCAGATTTCTTCCGCTTTATGAAACCGGGGATGCAGCAACGGACGCACGAACAGCGGAACAGAAGCTGACTGCCCTTCGCAAGAAAATAGACGTGGCGATCCTCGGTATGGGTAATGATGGACACACCGCGTCCTTCTTTCCCGACGCTGACGAACTGGAAACCGTTATGGACCCGGCTGCCACGGCGACGGTTGCGGCGATACATGCTCAAAGCGCTGGCGAGTTGCGACTCACCCTGACTCTACCACCGCTTATCCGGGCCGGATTCATGGCCCTGCATATCGAAGGCGCGGAAAAACTGGCCACACTCCAACGCGTGCTGCAACCCGGTTCGCATTTGCCGATCCGACGCGTGATGGATGCTGCAACCAAGCCAATCGAGATTTACTGGGCTCCATGAACTTGCATCGGAGCCAGCGTCAGGCCCGAAGGACACAGCCATGACCGTGAGGAAAGACATCGAATCAATAACCGCGAGGATCCGTGAGCGCTCAAAGCACGCTCGCGAGATTTATCTTGAGCGCGTGGAAGCTGAAGCAAGCCGCACTGCCAACCGGGCAGTCTTGTCTTGTGGAAATCTGGCTCACGCATTTGCAGTTTGCTCGCCCGCTGAAAAGGTAGCGCTTGGTGGCGATAAGGTCCCAAATGTAGGAATTATCACGTCCTATAACGACATGCTGTCTGCACATCAGCCATTTGAAAACTTCCCGGCTCTTATCAAACAGGCGGCACGGGAAGCAGGTGGCATCGCTCAAGTCGCTGGCGGTGTTCCCGCAATGTGTGACGGGGTAACGCAGGGCCAGCCGGGAATGGAGTTATCGCTTTTCTCCCGTGACGTGATCGCAATGTCTGCTGCAATCGGCCTTTCGCACAACATGTTCGACGCTGCCGTGTTCCTCGGCGTTTGTGACAAGATCGTGCCAGGACTGACAATCGCAGCGCTTACCTTTGGACATTTGCCGGCAGTGTTCATTCCAGCTGGCCCGATGACCTCCGGCTTGCCAAACGATGAGAAGGCAAGAGTTCGGCAACTCTATGCAGAAGGCAAGGTCGGGCGGGCGGAACTTCTCGATGCCGAATCGAAGAGCTATCACGGCCCCGGCACCTGCACTTTCTATGGTACCGCCAACTCAAATCAGATGCTGATGGAGATAATGGGCCTCCACATACCGGGCGCATCCTTCATCAATCCCAACACGCCTTTACGCGATGCGTTGACAAAGGAAGCCACCAAGCGAGCACTGGCAATTACGCAACTGGGCAACGCTTACACGCCGGTCGGTCTTATGATTGATGAACGTTCCATAGTGAATGGGGTCGTCGGATTGCACGCAACGGGTGGTTCCACCAATCACACCATGCATCTGATTGCCATGGCATCAGCCGCCGGTATCCGCCTGACCTGGCAGGATATATCCGATCTTTCAGAGATTGTGCCGCTGCTGGCGCGCGTATATCCTAATGGTTTGGCGGACGTGAACTATTTCAACGCGGCCGGCGGCATGGGCTTCCTTATTCGCGAATTGCTGGATGCCGGCTATCTCCACGAGGACGTGAAGACCGTTTGGGGAGAGGGTTTGCGACCGTATACGGTTGAAGCCAGATTGGCCGATGATGGGGGCGTCACACGCATTCCCGCGCCCGCCGCAAGCGGTGACGATAAAATTCTGACGACCGCCGACAAGCCGTTTCAGCCAACCGGAGGGCTTAAAGTCCTGACGGGGAATCTTGGTCACGCAATCATCAAGACATCTGCGGTCAAACCCACCCAGCGCTACATTGAAGCCCCTGCGCTTGTCCTGGACAACCAGCAAGCGTTGCATGACGCGTTCAAGGCAGGCGAGCTTGATCGTGATTTTGTCGCGGTCGTGCGTTTTCAGGGACCAAAAGCAAATGGAATGCCGGAACTGCACAAGCTCACCACCGTTTTGGGCGTGTTGCAGGATCGGGGTCACAAGGTTGCGCTTGTTACTGACGGGCGTATGTCAGGCGCGTCCGGCAAGGTACCAGCCGCCATTCACCTCACACCCGAGGCGCTGGACGGGGGGCCGATAAGCAAGATCCGCTCGGGCGACATCATTCGGCTGGATGCGGATGCGGGCCTGCTGGAAGTGCTTGTCCCGGAGGCGGAATTGAAAGTGCGCCCCAAGCCGGTCGCCGACCTTTCGGCGAACGATTTCGGCATGGGTCGAGAATTGTTTATCAGAATGCGCCAGCTTGCCGGACGCGCCGACGAAGGCGCCAGCATCTTTGCTGGGTAGCCGCGACAATTACTCGATTTCGATTTCCGATCCCTCACCGGACTTGGTTGAGGGCTCAACCTTGGCAGGTTCCGGCGTGGGTGCTGGTTCCGGGGCCTTGGCTCGAGTTTCCGCAACAGCAGCTTTTAGCGCCGCTTCCAGTTGAGCAGCATCTGAAGCCTGAATGAACTTTCCGCCCGTATTTTCGGCGAGGCAGGCAACATGCTTTCCTTCGTCTGCAGTCAACCCGAACCCGACAACGTGAACTGTAAAGTCAGCTCCTGTTTGCTCCAGTTCCTTACCCAGAGCGCACGGATCGGCAGAGCAGGTTTCCACACCGTCTGTGATAAGCACAACGGTTGCTTTTTCTTCGGCGTATTTCAGATCATCGGCTGCCTTTTTAACCGCAGCGGAAAGCGGAGTTTTTCCCAGGAACTTCATTTGATCGGCGGCGATATTGATCTGTGCAGCCGTGTTTTTGGCAGGCGGTATCACCAGCTCTATGTCGTCGCAACTGCCCTTCTGGCGGTGACCATATGCCATCAACCCCAATTCGAGATCAGGCGGCGTGCTTTTCAGTACGGCGCGCAGAGATTCACGCGCGATTTCGAGTTTTGGCTTTCCATTAATCTGGCCCCACATGGACCCGGAGCCATCCATTATTAGGATCGTGCGCCCCTCTGCATTTGCGGCCCCCGCACCAAGCGCAGTTGAAGCCAGAATCAGAAACGTAAGCGCGACAGTCCGCATTCTTTTCCCCTGCAGTTGAGGGGCGAACGTACTCAAACGCACCGTATAAAACAATGGTCCGCTAATAATCTCGACCGCCTCTAAACAGGTATCTCGTCAATATGTTGTGCGACGCTCTTCACTTGGCGGCCGACCGAAATGCTGGCGATAGCTCTGCGCGAAATAGGAATGGGACGCGAACCCCGTCGCCACGGCAATATCAAGAATCGGCATGTTGGTCTGGCGCAGCAATTCACGCGCCCGCTCCAGACGAAGGCGCGTGTAATACTTGCCGGGCGTCATGTTCAGGTGGCGCAGAAAAAGTCTTTCGACCTGACGCACCGATAGGCCCGCGGATTTTGCCAGTTGCACTGCTGACAACGGCTCGTCCAGCGTATCCGCCATAAGTTCGACTATTCGTTTAAGCTTTTCGGATTTCCCTGTCAGATCACGTTCCGGTCCAAGGCGCTGTCGGTCGGTAGCTGACCGGACTCTCTCATAATTGAATTGGTTCGCGACCTGGTTGGCTATCGTTGATCCCAAATCCTGCCTGACGATTGCCAGCATCAGGTCTATCGACGTTGTTCCACCAGCACAGGTGTAACGCTTGCGATCAATCTCGAACACATTGCCGGTGCAATCAATGCTTGGGAAAGCCTCCATGAAGGCCGCGCGGTTCTCCCAATGCAGCGTGCACCGGTGACCATCCAGCTGACCGGCTTCAGCCAGTAAATACGACCCAACTGAAAGGGCCCCAAGGGCCCCGCCTTGCCTGCCCCATTTGCGCAACCCCGACAGGACCTTGCTCTTGCCGGGAAAGTCCAGCGATAGGCCTGCTGCAACAAATAGAATATCGCAATTAGGAATGTCAGCGATGCTGTAATCGACCTTAACCGGCAAACCGTTTGACGCCATGACCGATTCGCCATCTGCGGAGATCGTTATCCAGCTATAAAATGTTTCCCCGAGTTGCCGGTTTGCGGAACGCAGAATGTCAATCGCCGCTGCGAGCGAGAACATTGGAAATCTCTCGACCATGAGAAAAGCAAACTGCCTGTGCACCGTGGCAACATCACGCTGGTTCAGCTTGCTTTCACTGGCTCGCACTTCCTTTTCCATCCGCCGCCCCGGTCGCTGGAAAATCGGTTGAGTTCAAGTAACTAGAATGAAGGTCTTTCCAGTCCGGCCGCAAGAGAGGCTGCCGACAAAGTGTTCGCCATCAACATCGCGATTGTCATCGGGCCGACGCCGCCGGGAACCGGTGTTATCGCGCCTGCGACTTTTTCCGCTTCAGCATAATCGACATCCCCCACAAGGCGCGTTTTATTATCCGACGTCGATATCCTGTTTATGCCAACATCTATAACTGTGGCGCCAGGTTTTATCCAATCGCCCTTGATCATTTGCGGACGCCCGACCGCCGCGACCAGAATATCCGCCGTACGGCAAACCGCAGGCAGGTCATTCGTACGGCTATGGGCAACGGTAACGGTGCAGTTTGCAGCGAGCAAAAGGTTAGCCATAGGCTTTCCGACTATATTCGAGCGCCCGACTACAACCGCATTCAGACCGGACAGGTCTTTTCCTCTGACTCGCTCTATGAGGATCATTGAACCCGCTGGCGTACAAGGCACAAAAGCTGTTTCAGTCTCACCGGTAACGAGCTTGCCAACGTTGATGAAATGGAATCCGTCAACGTCCTTTTCAGGCGCGATAGTCTGGATTACACGCCCCGCATCGATATGCGCCGGAAGTGGCAACTGGACCAAAATGCCATGAATTTCCGAATCGGCGTTAAGGCTCGCAATCAGGTCAAGAAGCTCTTTCTCTTCGGTTTCAGCGGCCAATGTGTGCTGCACCGACTTGAAGCCGCACTCCTTGGCCTTTCTGGATTTGGAAGAGACGTATACCTGACTGGCCGGATCTTCACCGACAATCACGACGGCCAATCCCGGCTGGACACCCGTGGAAGCCAAAAGCTGGCTGGTTAGCAGCTTTACCTTGGCAATCACGTCCTCAGCGACCTGTTTGCCGTCGATTCTTTCAGCCATGCCGCACCTCCAAGCCCGGGATAGTTCAGGCGATACTTAACAATTGCATCCGGCGCAATCCGCGCGTGCGCCTCCAAATGACGCAAAATCGAAAACCAACGGATATCAGAAGTAATTACGGTCGCGCCGCGAAGCCATAGCGCGCATGAGGTCGCGGCACTCGCGCATCATATGCAGACATTCATCAAGTGCCGTCTTAATCTCTTCAATGCGTCCTTCGATATTGTCCCCGCGTGCCGGACCACCCGCCAATTGACGTCGCGCGGCATTCGCCTCCAGCGCCATCTGCAACATTTCGGATTTATCCATAACCGTGGGCGCGCCGGTCATTTTGACGGGAACGTCAAGCAAAGACTTGTATGCCCTCTTCGACAACCTATTGTCTGGCTCTGCAGCCTCCACACGCCGCCTTTCCTGGTTTAAAGCAGCGCGCGCTTCTTCGAGAGCATGCGCAAGAGATGGCATAGTCCTTCCCGCGCTATCTTGTCCGTCTCCGCTTTGTATCATACCTGAATGCCATAATTTCATATGCCTGTTCGCATACTATTATTCCGCTTCCAAGAAAGCGTTAAGTGCGCGAGCGCATTAAAAAAGAACAATTGAAGAGCCATCCCCGTACGGCGTATAATTCAGCAAGGTTCGAGGAGTTTGAGAATATGAATGTGCCGGCCATGTCGCGACGCGAACGCCAAAAAGCAGAAACGCGGGCCGAGCTGCTGGCTGCCGCGCACCAGCTTGTGCGCGAACAAGGCTATGATGGTCTGACAATTCGCAAGCTCGCGGACAGGGTCGGCTATGCGCCTATGTCCGTTTATTCGTATTTTGCCGACAAGGATGACATTCTGCTCGCACTGGCCGAAGACGTGTTCGAGACGCTGGCAGCACGCGTTGAGAACAAGCAATTCGATGATCCGATCGAATCGATCCGTTCAAGCTTGATGGAATACGTCTCTTTCGCGCTTGAAAACCCAAACGAATATTTGACCGTCTTCATGACACCCAAGGTTCACCAGCATGGAGAGGAAACGTTTGAAACCCTGAAGAAAAATAACCCGTGTCTCAACCTTCTGCTTTCCCGGATCAAAGCTGCAACAGAGCGTGGACAGATGAAGGGCGATGTTTTTGCAATTGCCACCATTTTGTGGTCGTCCGTGCACGGTGCTGTATCTTTGTTTATCACCTTCCCAAAATTCCCATTCGGGGAATCTCGTGAATTCGCGGAGCGAATGATTGACGTTGCTATGGAGTATGTGACCGGACGGGAAATCACAGCGCTTGCTGACTCCAGCAACTGCGGAATTATTCTGTAAGCGCTCGCTCTTACTCGCAACAATCCTCACAATTTTCGTACACGTACAAAGATCGCTTGCATCATGTCTCGGAATTGTATATGTACAATTTATCGTACATGTATATCGATAGGAGCAGTTGAGATGAAAGCGATCAGCATTTCACTGGCGATTGCGCTCGCAGTATCAAGTGCGGCAGTTGCAGGCGAAAGTGAGAAGGCAAAGCAGAAGCTTGCCTCGAAGCCAGCACATCAGTTGGAACAGACTGACCTCGACAAGAATATTACCGGCTCGATTAAATCCGGCGGCGATGAAAAGGGATCCAAACCCAGACTTGGAATCGAAATTAACCCATTCTCGTTCGGAACATTTCACTAGTCGCCTAAAGGCTCACTTCCAGATTGAACCTACGCTCTTCCCCAAGAGCACTTGAGCGTCTAAACCAAGCCCATGCTGGAGATTGGCGAATGACTTTAAGTCTGGTTCTCGTTGGTTGTGGAAACATGGGATTTGCGATGCTCTCGGGCTGGATCAGATCCGGCAAGCTGGCACCGTCCGAAGTTTTCGTTATCGAGCCTAATGAAACGCTGCGTGATCGCGCGCAGGCCCTCAATGTTGCTGTCGGCAGCGCCGTATCTGATCTTCCCGCCGATGCTGCGCCGCAGTTGATCGTAATCGCAGTGAAGCCACAGGTCATTCGTGACGCTGTGGCCGCCTACAAGCAATTCGGATCATCGGCTACAACCTTCGTTTCCATCGCCGCGGGCACGCCCGTCAAAACTTTTGAGGAAATACTGGGTGATGCCACGCCGGTGTTGCGGTGTATGCCCAACACTCCCGCCGCAATCGGCAAGGGCATGATGGTTACCTATGCCAATCGTCATGTTTCGGCTGAAACCAAAGCGCACATATCAGACTTGCTTTCGGCGAGCGGTGAAGTGGCGGAAATTGAGGAAGAAGGGCTAATGGATGCGGTGACCGCCGTTTCCGGCTCTGGACCCGCATATATTTTCCATTTTATTGAGTGCCTCACCTCTGCTGCGGAGGCCGCCGGGCTTCCAGAGAAAACTGCAAAACAGTTGGCTATGCAAACCGTCTATGGTGCGGCATGTCTTGCTGCGCAATCCGGAACCGAACCGGCTGAATTGCGTCGTCAGGTTACCAGCCCGAACGGAACCACCGCTGCGGCTCTGGAAATCCTCATGGGTGACGACAAGTTGAAATCTCTGGTTACGAAAGCAGTCGAGGCCGCTCGCAACCGTTCTGTCGAACTTGGAAGTTAACTACGTCCGTAAAGCATTTCGTCCTGCATCTGACGCAAAGCAAACAGTCTGGTTGTCTTGTCGGGAACTGCATTGTTGGTGGTGAGCAATTCGCCCTTGCTTATGGGCTTTAGTATTTTCCCGCCTTCGAGAAGGCCCACCGGAATTGCGGAAGCGGCTCGCGCTTCCTCGACTGTCATGGTCCAGGACCGGTAGCAAGTTTCGCCGATTGCATCGAGACTGTCGCCGGGTTTCAGGTCGCGTTTTGCCACCGCGCAGACCTCGGCCACCGGGCGAGGCAAAGGAACCATGTCTGGCTTGCCGTAGAGCATGATGCGGGCGGCGGTGAGCGGCACCTCAAGCGAGGTCAAATGATATGGCCTATGGAACGCGTAATATGGTCCCTTACCAACGTGCAGATCATCCATGCGTTCAATTATGCGCGGATGGGTCGCCTCGACGACAACGAAAACGCCGGGCGCTACGCCCTTCCCGATTGTGTAATCAACTACGCCCTTACGGGACAACAAGCCGCCTGCTTCACGCGGGATGAGCACCTTGGCCAGTTCATCCCGCCCCGCACTCGGTCCGTGCATCCCCGCTATATCCGGTACGAGGCCGGTGGCATTGGCGATTGCGGCCATTTCCACCATCGTCTTTGAACCATCCACGAATTCGACCAACATGCGAGGGTTCATGTTCCGCCGCTCCGCCTCTTCGCGGTAATCGTCTGGAACTGCGTCATGATTAAGCGGGTTGTTCTTTCCCTTTCCGGCAGACACGATCGTATATCCGAGCGCAGTCGCAAACTCGATCAGCTCCATGCAGCTTGAAGGCTCGTCGCCCGCGCCGATCGAGTACAAAACACCGAGTCGATCAGCCTGATTTTTCAGGTAAGGCCCGATTGTGACGTCTGCCTCAACATTCATCATGACGACGTGTTTGCCATGCTCCATTGCCATGAGGTCGAAGTCGGCAGCAACACCGGGTTTTCCGGTGGCATCGATAATCACGTCAATCAGAGGATCAGCAACCAGCAACTCATTGCGCGTGATTGCCAGCTTCCCGCTCTCAATTGCAGCCGTAAGCGAAGACGCCGTGTCCGCTTCAACGGCGCGCGATTCATCGCCATAGGCAATGCGCACAGCGTTGCGCGCGGTATGGGGTCGGCGCGTGGACATTGCCACCAACTCCACACCCCTCATCAGCATACATTGTGTAACAAGGTCTGTGCCCATCTCTCCCGAACCTATGACCCCGATTCGGACAGGCCTGCCTTCATCCGCGCGGCGGGCGAGATCGCGAGCAAGGCCGGTAAGATTGATGGACTTCATGATATTTCCTGGCAGTAGGGAGGCCCCGGGGATTTGGCACATATGGGATCACCCCACAAGCGCAGCCGCTGGAATGGTGCTTTTAGGAACGCTCCCCCCTATAGAGCCAATCGCCCTGCCCCTCAACGGCCCTAAAGCAGGCAAATCTGAGCATAGACTAATCTCTTGATAATAAACTATTTTATTATATATTGATGATTTATAAAACATTATTGTGGCAGAACTGAGTTTCTGTTTTGTTTTATAGAACATCGTTCTGCTATCAGGCAATCTAAGGTGATGAAATTAGAATTCTATACTTCTTTTCTAAGAATTAAGAAGCCAAAGGGAATGATACCAACGCAGATTCGCCGCTGGGTACTCATTGCCGCGGCAATAGGCGGAGTTGCGCTTTTCTATGCAACGCGGACGGCCCAATATCCTTCTGCCATCAGCATTATTGCGGCCCTTGATCAGGGCTGTCTTGGATGTGGATATGACGCGTCTACGAAGACGACTTCTCAACACCCAATGGCTTTTGCACTACTCGCTTCTGCTGGAGCACACCTGAACGATTCGAGCTTGACACGTACTGCGGCTGATTGGCTCGTCACAAACGCCAATAAAGCCTCAGGTTGGGGGCTCGGCTTCGCTTGGGACGCATTCCAGGATGGCTCGGTAAATCCATCTGATACTACCTACGGCATTACAACCGCGTTGGGCGTATCAGCTCTCCTTGACGCATATGAGCAGACGGGAGAGGCGTTCTACGCTGATGCAGCGCTGCGCGCCCTCACCTATTACCAGCAATCTTTCACCGCAACCGAAAGAGGCGGCTTTTTCTGGTATTCTGATCAACCCGCAGACGCGATTAACACTCCCAACGTATCGTCAATGATGATGGGTCAGTATGCCCGTGCGGGCAAATTGTTCCATCGCGCCGACTTTATGCGACTCGCGAGCCTCGCTGCCCAGCAGTTATTGGCCGACGCAAAGACAGTTAATGGTGCTCGGTTCTGGTCATATTATGACCGTACCGAACGGCCAAATGACGCCGTCCACGCCGCATATATTGTCAGAGGATTGCAAGAGTTTAATCGCTATTCGGACCAGTTCGGTGCGAGTGAAAACCTGGAAGGCTGTGCTGAATATCTGCTGTCGTTCTATCAAAACGGAGTAGTGCTGGAATACAGCCCGCTCCACAGCCTGCCTCCAGATCAGGCCACCTTGCCCGCCCGGCTTTGGGGTGTGGGAATGTTGCTTTACACACTAACTGATATCGGCAGAAAAAAAGATGCCGAGAACATGGCCAAAGCGCTGAATCAATACCTCACAGCAGATGGCAAGAACCTGGCTAGTCGACCGAAACACAGCGATGTCGGCGAGCCACGTATGTTGGCCCATGCAGCCTTAGGTCTGGCGAGATTGGAGAAGGCGTCACGCTGGTGGTGAGTATATTTTATATCTCTGCCACAGGCGCGCTTGGCACGTCCGTCAACCCCTACGCTTCCCGGTGCCTTGGTCTCGAAAACCAATTTTGAAGCGGCTTGGCGCAGCCCAACAGCGCTTATGTAAGAGAAGCTGGTGCTGCAAGAGAGGATTGAACCCTATCCGCCTCGCCAAAAACTCAATGCTTTCAATGCGTTCCTGAAATTGCTTTGTAGCTCCAACTTGTAGCCGGTGCAAGGGCAAAACCGAAGGAGACTACCCTTGAACACGACAAGAACTCAATTAACGAGCTCCGCAGACGCAAATGATCTTGTACTCACCCGCCTTGAGCCCTTCGAGGCGACAATGTTCTTAAGCGATTGGCGAGACGGAAAAGATATAAGGTCTTGGCTCACAGGCTCTGCGCACTCACATAGAAGACACTTCTGAGACCCAAATCTGGCCGTAGAGCGGGCCTTTTGAGTGGCATCATATGCTATTATTTGAGTAAATTCAACGCCTTAGCACCATCTCAGTTACCCACCTACTTGTGGCGACATCCTTTAAGTATATAGCTCCAACAAGAGATAGAGGCTCCTCCCCGCTCTCGTCGGTCACACTGCGCAGTTAGTTGCCTACTTGTGGCGACATCCCTTAGGTATATAGCTCCAACAAGAGATAGAGGGTCCTCCCCCTCTCCTCTATCAACACTTGGAGCTTGCGTAGCTTTGAGCGCTTAGTACCAATGCTTAAAGTGACTGACTTGAAGTACCGGAC
>JAHBYV010000002.1 GCA_019635795.1 Rhizobiaceae bacterium | reverse complement strand
TGCAGGCGTCGTCGCTTCAATCATCGAGTAATTCAGCTTTTGGGCTGAACAAAAAGAAAGGCGGCTCAATGAGCCGCCTTTTTCTTTAACTGCAATTTGCCGTCGCATCACCGATTAGCGGATTACCGCTTGTGGCTGGAAAGTTCTCCAAGCAATTTTGCCATCTCCTCATCTAGCGAAGGCTTTGTTTTCGGCTGTTGAGGTGCAGGCTCGGCCGTATCAAGTGCGCTCTCCAGCTCCTTGAGCAAGTCGTTGTCAAGCTCGTCTGCAGTGCGAGACGGTGGCGGCACAGATACGGGGCGCTGAGACACAGGGCGCGACGTGGCGGGACGCGCGGTTATAGGAGGCTCCGCATGTCGCACTGCCGGGGAAGGTTGCGCTTGACGGGCAGTTTCATGGCGAACAGGTGCAGCTTTCTCTTGTGCGGGCCGAACTTCCGCATTGTGGTGGGTTTCTTCTGTAATTACGGGGCGGCGGGTGGGAGCGTGAAGCCGAATGTCGCGCTCCACAACAATATCACTATGTCCGCCAATCAGTAGAAGGTGTTCAACATCGTCCCGCCTGACAAGGACGAGCCTGCGATGGGTATCAATGGCAGTTGCGTCCATGATCGCCAGCCGCGCTTTTCGATTTCGGCCACCGGCAACATAGGTGCCTGAACGAAGGCGTTTTGCCAAAACGTAGGCAAGGTAAAGAACTATAATGGCGGCTAACGCCGCAAGTGCCCAAATGGCAGTGTCTGCATTATCGGCGCCAACAATTCCTTCAAGCCACACACGCATTTGACTACCTCAACGCTCAACTGCCGCACGCCGTTTTCAGGACACTAGAGCATACAACCTGACTCTCGCAAGGTTGCAAAGATCGTGTCTCACAGTCGAAAAGGCGGTATTGTGCGCTTTTAGTGCAGATTGTGAGATTTATTCCCCGGACTTTTTTATATACGCAGGAACACGTAGAAGAAAATGTGATTCAACCCTACTGACGCGACCGATTCGAGCCGCATGCAAAGCGAAACACGAACAGATACATATTCAACCCCATTGGTTGACCGAAGTGGTCGGCCAAGCGCGATCACGCGACTACTTATATTGATGGTCGTGCTGACTGGCGTTGCGATCTTTTTCTCGGTGTTCCGCAATCAGTTGGGCGATCCATTCCTGCTGGGACTACTGGGCGTTCTGGCCATGATCGGCGTGGCATTCCTGTTCGCCGCAGCGATAGGTTTCGTGCATTTCCTGCCCCGCACAGCCAGCGATGATCTGTCCAAGGCGTTTCTGGATACGCTTGAGCACGGCGTCGTCGTTACAGATCAGAAGGGGCGCATTGTTTATGTGAACGGCGCGTACGCAGAGATGACCGGGGCTTCGACCGCGGCAGATGCAAAAACCGTTGAAAGCTTGATGATTGATATTCCCGAAGCGTCCGGCACGGTGGTTCGTCTGGCGAACGGATTGAGCGATGGAAAGGCAGGCGAGGGTGAAGTGCGTCTGACGCAGTCCGTGCGGCCCGGTTCTGAACCGGGTGCGCATTGGTACAAAGTTAAAGCGCGCAATTTGAAAGTTCCCGGCCAGCGTTCACCGTTAGCATTATGGGAGCTTGCAGATATTTCGCGCGAAAGGGAGGAGCAGGAACGCTTTTTCCTGGATTTGCAAAAGGCGATTGATCATCTGGATCAGGCTCCTGCCGGCTTTTTCTCCACCGACCAATCCGGCCGGGTCACCTATATGAACGCCACGCTCGCTGGCTGGCTGGGCATCGACCTGGCTGGCTTTACGCCTGGTTCATTACGGTTGCAGGACATTGTTGCCGGCGACGGCATGGCACTGATTCAGGTGGTGAAGGCGGAACCGGGGACAACACGCAATGCTGTCATTGACCTCGATCTGTTGACTTCGACCGGCAAAGCTTTGCCCGTCAGGTTCATGCACCGGGTTTCTGCCAGTAAAGGCGGGGTTGGTGGCCCGTCGCGCACAATAGTTCTCAACCGTACCTTGGGAGAAGATTCTTCTGCCGAACTGCGCGCTGCAGAAGTCAGGTTCACACGGTTCTTTAATTCGACTCCGATCGCCATCGCCGGGGTGGACAAGGATGGCCGTATCCTCAGAACCAACGCTACTTTCGTTTCTCTCTTCTCCTCAATCGTGGATGGGGATGCGCTTGAGCGGCGCGTGCGCCTTGAGAATATCGTCCATGAAAGGGACCGCGCAGCGCTAACTGATGCGCTCGCCAATGCTCGCGACAGACAAGCGAAGATCGCGCCGATTGATACCGTATTCGCCAACGACGAAGAGAAGAATATAAGATTATATGTAAACGCTATCGCCGATGAGGGGCTGGTCGATGCCGGTGAAGAGTCAGCGATTGTCTATGTCGTCGATACGACTGAACAAAAGGCGCTCGAAAACCAGATGGCCCAAACGCAGAAAATGCAGGCGGTTGGTAGGTTTGCAGGCGGCATTGCACATGATTTCAACAATGTTCTGACCGTCATAATGATGGCCTCGGATCAGCTTTTGATGAATCACAAGCCATCCGATCCGTCTTTCCCTGACATTATGCAGATCAAGCAAAATGCGAACCGCGCAGCAGCGCTAGTGCGTCAACTGCTCGCTTATTCGCGCAAGCAGACACTTCGCGCGCAGGTCCTGAACCTTACGGACGTGATTGCGGATTTGCGTATGTTGCTTTCCCGTCTGGCGGGCAATCAGGTCAAATTGACAATGGACCACGGACGCGACCTTTGGCAGGTCAACGCGGATATCGGGCAGCTTGAACAGGTTATTGTCAATCTGGCTGCCAATGCGCGTGACGCCATGCCAGAAGGCGGGGACATACTTATTCGGACCCGGAATGTTGACGCAAGCGAGGCGCCGGGATTCAACTATCGCGAATTGCCGTCCGCCGACTATGTGATGATCGAGTTTCAGGACACGGGGTCCGGCATACCTCCAGATGTGAAAGAGAAGATCTTTGAGCCATTCTTCACAACGAAGGATGTGGGGAAGGGTACTGGGCTCGGCCTTTCAACTGTTTACGGCATAATCAAGCAGTCTGGCGGCTACATCTTCTGTGACTCGGAAGTTGGCAAGGGCACTGTTTTCCGTATCTTCCTGCCTCGTCATGTCCCGCGAGCCGCACCGGTCGTGGTCGAAGAAGTCGTAAGCGAAGAAGTCACGACAGCCGCCGCGCGTGCGCCTGAAACCACGCGCGATCTGTCAGGGTCCGAGACCGTACTGCTTGTTGAAGACGAAGACGGTGTGCGGATGAGCGGCCTGCGGCTGCTGACCTCTCGGGGCTACAATGTTCACGAGGCCTCATCAGGCGTCGAAGCGCTCGAGATATTCAAAGAGCTCGGCAACTCGGTAGATATAATCGTGTCGGACGTCGTTATGCCGGAAATGGATGGTCCGACCTTACTCGGCGAAGTTCGCAAACTTCGACCGGATGTTAAGTTTGTATTTGTGTCTGGCTATGCGGAAGATGCGTTCGCAAAGAACCTGCCAAGCGATGCTCAATTCGGGTTCTTGCCCAAGCCGTTTACCTTGAAGCAGCTCGCAACGGTTGTACGTGAGACTTTAGACGGCGTTCGCTGACATGAACGGCAGTATTACCACTATCGGTTTTGATGCCGACGATACGCTGTGGGAGAATTTCACATTCTATCGCTCCACAGAGGACCGACTCGTGGAGATGCTTGCTGCATATGTTGACGATGTGGACATAAAACGCCGTCTGCTGGAGGCAGAGCGACGCAACCTTCCCCATTACGGCTTCGGCGTTAAAGGTTTCACCTTGTCGATGGTCGAAACGGCAGTCGAAGTGAGTGAGGGGCGGGTTCCCGGATCTGTTATTGCTCAGATTGTTCAGATGGGGCGCGAGATGCTGTCACATCCAATTGAGCCGCTTCCTTATGCGCTTGAAGCCGTCCAGTCTCTTTCACGAAACTATAGACTGGTACTCATTACGAAGGGCGACCTGTTTCATCAGGAGCGCAAGCTGGCGCAATCTGGTCTTGGAGAGATGTTTGACGCCGTGGAAATCGTTAGCGATAAGACGCGCCAGACATATGAGCGGATATTCAGTCTTCATGGAGACGGCGCAGAGCGCGCCGTCATGGTAGGCAATTCTTTGAAGTCAGACGTAGTGCCTGCCATCGACGCAGGTAGCTTTGGTATTTTCGTGCCACACGCGATCGACTGGGAACTGGAGCACGCGGAAGAACCGAGTCACAGCCCCCGATATCGAAGAATTGGGCATCTAGGTGAGCTGGAAGGCAAAATCGACTCTCTCAAATAATCGGTCCGGCCACACTGTCCCTGAAGGTTAAAGTGGAATGTTGTCGTGCTTCTTCCAGGGATTGGAGAGGTCCTTGTTGCGCAGCATCCGCAGCGCTCGTGCGATGCGACGCCGAGTGGAATGCGGCATGATTACCTCGTCAATGAAGCCGCGCTCTGCTGCGACAAACGGTGAGAGGAAACGATCTTCATAGGCCTTGGTGTGCGCAGCGATCTTGTCTGCGTCGCCAATGTCCTTTCGATAAATGATCTCCACCGCACCCTTTGCACCCATCACTGCAATCTGGGCACTTGGCCATGCGTAATTGACGTCGCCGCGAAGATGCTTGGAGGCCATGACGTCATATGCACCGCCATATGCCTTGCGCGTGATGACTGTGACCTTCGGAACCGTTGCTTCTGCATAGGCAAACAGCAACTTGGCACCATGCTTGATGAGCCCGCCATATTCCTGCGCTGTTCCAGGCAAGAAGCCGGGAACGTCCACAAATGTTACGATTGGAATGTTGAAGCAATCGCAGAAGCGAACGAACCGCGCAGCCTTACGTGAGGCATCTGAATCGAGCACGCCCGCCAAAACCATCGGCTGATTGGCCACGAAGCCAACAGTGCGGCCTTCGACTCTTCCGAAGCCGGTTACAATGTTCTTTGCAAAGGATTCCTGAATCTCAAAGAAATCGCCCTCGTCGATCGTCTTCAAAATGAGTTCGCGAATGTCGTAAGGCTTGTTTGCATTGTCCGGAACGAGACGATCAAGGGACAGATCATTCTCGGTGACAGGCTGGAAGCACTCCACTTCAGGAATTTCAGCCGTGTTCGAGGATGGTAGCAAATCAATCAGCCGCCGCATTTGGAGCAGCGCCTCGACGTCGTTGTCATATGCGCCGTCTGCGATAGACGATTTGGTTGTGTGGACCTTGGCGCCCCCGAGTTCCTCGGCAGTGACGGTTTCGTTCGTGACGGTTTTCACCACGTCAGGACCGGTCACGAACATATAAGAGGTATCACGCACCATGAAGATGAAGTCGGTCATGGCCGGAGAGTACACGTCGCCGCCTGCGCACGGGCCCATGATCACAGAAATCTGTGGAATCACGCCAGAAGCCAATACGTTGCGCTGGAAGATTTCTGCGTAACCGCCAAGCGCTGCCACGCCTTCCTGAATGCGTGCGCCGCCCGCATCATATAGGCCAATTATTGGTGCGCGGTTGCGCAACGCCATTTCCTGGATCTTGACGACCTTCTCTGCGTGCGCTTCCGAAAGGGAGCCGCCGAAAACAGTAAAATCCTTTGCGAACAGGAAAACAGGGCGACCATTCACGGTACCCCAGCCCGTCACAATGCCGTCACCGGGAATTTTAGTGTTCTCCATGCCGAAATCGGTTGAGCGATGCTCGACATACATATCGAATTCTTCAAACGAGTTTTCGTCGAGGAAAATCTCGATACGTTCTCTGGCCGTCAGCTTGCCGCGTTTGTGCTGAGCGTCGATGCGCACCTGTCCGCCCCCCGCGCGTGCTTCGTCACGGCGGCGTTCCAACTCCTTCAGCACATCTTTCATCAAAATCTCCCCGAAAAGCTGTTCGGTCTGCGGTTTACGCATATATTGCTGCGCGGCAAGCCCTATTCATTCGCTTGCCTGTTGGCAATGAGTCCTTTTGTTCATTACCAGCTTCCGGTGTTTGGCATAGATGCCCACGGCTCGGCCTTTGGCAGAGCAGAGCCCTTTTGCAATAGTTCAATTGAAATCCCGTCCGGAGAGCGGATGAATGCCATATATCCGTCACGGGGAGGGCGGTTGATGGTTATTCCGTCATCCATCAATTGCTGGCAAGTCTTGTAAATATCGTCGACTTCGAAGGCGAGATGCCCGAAATTGCGCCCACCCGTATAAGTTTCCGGGTCCCAGTTGTAGGTGAGTTCAACGAGGGGTGCCCTGCTGTCGCGCCCGGTCTGTTCGTCTTGAGGTGCGGCGAGAAATATAAGCGTGTAGCGGCCCTGTTCGCTATTTTGCCGCCGGACTTCAACCATTCCCAGTTTCCGACAATAGAAATCCAGCGATTGCTCGAGATCTTTAACGCGTACCATTGTGTGCAGATAGCGCATGACAACTCCTTTTATCTTGGCAAGACCCGCATCGGATAACCAGACTGTTGCTGCAACGTCACGCTCAATGGTTGCATTAACCATAAGAGCTGCGTTCGACGTGCAAACAATTGGAAACATGCTTTCATACCCTTGCGCAAGCGCCGTGAGACTGCGTTAATCGATTATTAGGAATCAATCGCGCGTTTCAGAAAGGTGCTGCGAGATGGGGGAAAAGACCTCGCCGCCGGGGCATAGTGAGTCTGCGCAGGATAGTATCTGGCAGGGAAATGAAGAGCCGAACGTCGATGTTCTGGAGGTTGCGGGCTCAATCAAATGGTTTGATGTAGCCAAAGGTTATGGCTTCATTCTTCCTGATGAACGCTCGCACGGCGATATTCTGCTGCATGTGACTTGTCTGCGTCGCGACGGCTTTCAAACAGCTCTTGAAGGAGCGCGTGTGGTAGCTCTCGTCAAGCGCGGCGAACGCGGATTGCAGGCGTTCCGGGTCATTTCGATCGATAATTCAACGGCTTTGCATCCATCAGAACAATCTGAGCCGAGAACGCATGTCTCTGTCGTTGCAGAAAGTGGATTTGAGCGCGCTCTGGTAAAATGGTTCAACAGAACCAAAGGCTTTGGCTTTCTGACGCGCGGAGATGGCACGGAGGACATCTTTGTCCACATGGAAACCTTGCGGCGGTACGGAGTTGCGGAATTGAGGCCGGGACAGGTTGTCCTCGTTCGTTTCGGTCGTGGTGACAAGGGCCTTATGGCTGCCGAAATTCATCCGGACATTGGCACCTTGCCGGTCGCGCATTAAGCGTCGCCGGGCGAGGAGCGAGTCTATGCCTTTTTTGGTCGCGCTGGCGCGAAAGCTTTTCCTGGTTGTCTGTATTATCGCAGGTTCCGGCGTCTCGGTTCTTGCCGAGCAGCCGATGATTCTGCCTATCGATCAGACACCGCTTGTCATCGATACCGGCCAGGATGAAGCTCAGTTCAATATCGAAGTTGCAGACGACGCTATTGAGCGCTCCCGGGGGTTAATGTTTCGCCATGAGATGCCCGCCGACCGCGGGATGCTTTTCGTGTTCGAGCAACAGCAGCCTCTTGCCTTCTGGATGAAGAACACGATTCTGCCGCTTGATCTCGTCTTTATAGATGAGCGAGGCACGGTGCAGGCCGTGTTGCCGGGCGTACCGTTTTCGGAGGCGCCGATTTCTCCCGGAAAGCCATCCAGATATGTCCTTGAGCTGAAACAGGGAACAGCTAAACGTCTAGGGATCGACGCAGGCGATAAGGTTCGTCACCCTCTGATTGGAAAAAATGCGAACTGAAATGAAAAAATTTAAGCATGACGGGTTTGAAATTGCTTATGTGGATCGGCATCCCGACCACGGGCGAGCCGAACCAGTCCTGTTGATCCATGGGTTTGCCTCCAATCATTTCACAAACTGGATTTCACCTGGATGGATGAAAGCGTTGTCCGATGCTGGCTACAGGCCAATTGCGTTGGATAATCGCGGGCACGGGAAAAGCTCCAAGAGTTATGACAAAGCCGCCTATACACCACAAAAAATGGCATCTGACGCGATTGCGCTTCTGGACTACCTCGAAATTCCGCGCGCCCATGTGATGGGGTATTCGATGGGGGCGCGTATTTCGGCCTTCCTCGCATTGGATGCACCAGAGAGGGTCAATAGTCTCGTATTTGGTGGACTAGGCATAGGCATGGCTGACGGGGTCGGAGATTGGGACCCGATAGCCGATGCGCTGCTTGCTGAAGATCCTGAACAGACAGCGCATGCTAGGGGCAGGGCATTCAGAAAATTCGCCGATCAGACAAAGAGCGACCGTCGCGCGCTCGCCGCTTGCATCGCCACGTCGCGCGAACTCCTGACCGAAAGCGACATGGCGCGCATAACACAGCCCACACTGATTGCTGTCGGCACCAAGGATGATATTGCGGGCTCACCTGATGAACTTGCAGCGCTCATGCCGAACGCTGTCGCTTTCGAGATTGAGGGCAGGGATCATATGCTGGCGGTGGGCGACAAATCCTTCAAAGAGCGTGTGCTCGAATTTCTGTCGAAGTACCCGATTTAACGACCGACAAATCGCGGTGCTCTTTTGTTCTTGAAGGCGCTCCGGCCTTCGGCGTAATCCTCGCTGAGAAAAGTGTCGTCACCCGCTTGCTGGGCCATTGCACGAAGCGCTTCGTCGCCACGAAGCGCTGCACGAATCGCAAGTCGCGATGCTTTTATCGAGAGCGGAGCGTTGGAAACGATCCGATTGGCAATAGTTGCCACTCGTGCGTCGAACTCATCGCCGGGAACCATTTCCAGCAACATTCCAGAAGTGACTGCTTGCGCGGCAGTCACGGCATCGGCCGTCATCGTCAGATACCGCGCGAGTTGCGGGCCGCAACTGTCCACGATATCAGCCATGGCATCCGTGGGATAAGCCAGTCCCAGCTTCGCTGCTGGTACGGAAAAACGCGCATCGGGTGTGGCTATGCGCAGATCGCAGGCAGCAGCCAGTCCGAAACCTCCGCCGAAGCAAATTCCACGTATCGCGGCGATAACAGGGACTTGCGATGTTCGGATTGCGGCAAAGGCGCGCGCATTGGCTGCCTCATAGTTTCGCGCACGTTCCGCGTCTCCGCGTTCGGCATCAAATTCGCTTATGTCGGCTCCCGCGGAAAAGTCTGAACCTGCCCCCTTGAGAATGATGACCCGCGCTTGCGCCGCCAACTCTTCAATCAGCTTTGGGATATGCAGCCACATAGAAAGTGTGATTGCATTCTTGCGGGCAGGTCGATCGATGATGATTTCGCCCACGCCGTCATTTGACCTTGCAATCAAGCCTTGCACGTTCTGCATTCAAGCGTCCCCGATCAATTTCATTTGCTTAAATCACCGTTCAGAAGAATTGTGTTCTGCCGCTGAGATAAACGCCATATTGTGCGCATAGCCATTGAGCAATATAAGTTGCGGTCGCGGTAACGAATGGAAGACGGTTATGTCCAATACGGCAATCAGGCCAAACAAGCTTCAGCCAATTGATCCGATCTGGCAGACGATCCGTGATGAGGCGGCTGCGGCGGTTGATCGCGACCCGTTGCTTGCCGCGTTTCTTTACTCGACGATCCTTAATCAGGAGAGTCTCGAACAGGCTGTCATACACCGTGTTGCGCAGCGTCTTGATCATTCGGACCTGAGCGCTGATCTGATAGCCCAAGCATATAATGAGATGGTGCGTGCCTGGCCGCAATGGAGCGACATAGTGCGCGTTGATATTCAGGCCTATTATGACCGTGATCCGGCCTGCGACCGCTTCATAATGCCTGTCCTCTATTTCAAAGGCTTTCATGCTATCCAGACACATAGGCTGGCGCATTGGCTATGGATTGAGGGACGCAAGGACTTTGCGCTTTATCTGCAAAGCCGCTCTTCTTCGGTATTCCAGACGGATATCAACCCCGCTGCCCGAATGGGGAAAGGCATATTCATCGATCATGCGACCGGGCTGGTCGTTGGTGAAACGGCTGTTGTCGAAGACAATGTTTCAATTCTCCACGGCGTGACGCTGGGCGGAACCGGCAAAGCAGGTGGCGATCGCCATCCCAAGATCAGAAACGGCGTATTGATTGGCGCAGGTGCCAAGATTCTTGGCAATATCGAGGTCGGTCATTGCTCGAAGATTGCAGCTGGCTCTGTGGTGTTGGCCTCAGTTCCACACAACAAGACGGTTGCTGGTGTTCCGGCCAGAATTGTTGGGGAATCGGGTTGTGAGCAACCATCCAGACAGATGGATCAAACGCTGCCGTCTCAAGTTCTGGATCACCTGATAACTTACGACATTTGAGGGCAAGTGCTGAAGCGGCTTTCATCGCGCCCTTTGCGCCTTTACTCAACGGTCGGCGCGTGCCAGAAGCAGCGTTCATTACAAATCCGACTGGAGGTTTTCCTTGAAACCGGAAGAAATCAGGAAGCTGGAAGCCTATTTCAAGCGCGTTTTCCAGAATCCGAATCTGCAGGTCAAAGCACGTCCGCGTAAAGACGACTCTGCTGAAGTTTATATGGGAGACGAGTTCCTCGGCCTTGTCTATAAGGATGAGGAAGAGGGCGACTATAATTTCTCGATGGCGATTCTCGACATTGATCTGAACTAATTCACGCCAATTAAGAATGCGCGCCCGTTCAAAGCATGGAGCGGGCGCGTTTCATCGTTGCATTTTTCAATGCGTGCTGTCTTAGCGATAGGCAAAATCTAAAGAAACAATAACTTATCGATTGCGAGCCATGATGGTTTGGACGCAGCGCTTCATGGTTCTCTGATAAGATTAATCCACAGCAGTTCCTATTCCGGATAACGCGACCGCTGTTTCAATGCGGCACATGCGAAATGGCATAAAGCTTGCCACATACGATCTGAAACTCGCCTGATCGTGGGAAACGGAACTTGAATATGCAGCTTTCAACTGTCGCGACAGCGGCAATTGCTTCAAATTGCAAGCGTGCGCGGAAAATCGGTCGCAAAATGAAACGCGTCTCTGCGCGCGGGCCGATTTCGGCATTGGTAGCTCCCTATGCGCTCTCGGCGGAGGCCCTGAAAGATTGGGCGGAGAGAAACATATCCACCCGCTTTCTTATAGCTTGCATTTCAACGGCGCTGGTGTGGACAACAGGCTTGGCGATTGCCATGTTCCAGTTAGTCTTAATAGTGAGAGGCCAGTAGCAGAAAATGTCATCATATTCTTTGGATGGAGACGCACCCGGTTTTGGCGACTCTGTCTGGATTGCCCCCAGCGCCGCAGTGATTGGGAAGGTCTCACTTGGCGCAAATGTGGGTGTCTGGTTTGGTGCCGTGCTGCGCGGTGACAACGAACCAATCATCATTGGCGATGATACAAATTTGCAAGAGCATACCATGGTGCATACCGACGCAGATTTTCCTGTCACTGTTGGAAAGGGCTGCACTATTGGACATCGTGCGTTGCTGCACGGCTGCACAATCGGTAACAACACATTGATTGGCATGGGAGCCATTATTCTCAACGGTGCGCGTATCGGCGACAACTGTCTGGTCGGGGCAGGTGCTCTCATAACCGAAGGCAAGAGCTTTCCAGACGGTTCTTTGATCCTGGGATCACCGGCCCGCGTCGTTCGTCAACTGGATGAAGCAGGCATCGCCAGGTTGCGCGAATCCTCGGCGCATTACGTAGCCAAAGCACAACATTTCAAAAACACCCTGCGAGCGGTCTAGTTTCAAACGAGTGGAGCCGACCCTGGGACATGGGCCGGCTCCTTATCGCCCGGTCATTGGGGACAGGGAAGGTGGGGACTTGACCGGGTTTCCGCTTCAGACCTTAACGCACGCTGGCAACAGCATCCGCGCGGCCATCCGTTATGGAAAGCCACTGGCCAGGATTCTTTTCAGACTGCCTTTTCAGATAGGTATAAAGTGTTTCGTCCCAACGCCTCACGCCGGCTTCGAGATTGTCCAGAATAAAATCTCCCGCCGTGGTTCTTACCGTGAGAACCGCATGTCCTTCCCCATTTGGCTGACGAACCACTGTGATGAGGGCGTTCGAGGGTGAGAACCCTGCTTCAATAAGCAGCCGTCTCTTCTCGAGAACATAGTCTTCACAATCACCAACACCGTTCGGAAATGACCAGACCTCGTCTTTGCCCCAAATTTCCATATCGGTTTTTGGCACAATCTGGTTGTTTACCCGACTATTAACGGCGTTGATCTTGCTCATGATAGAGCGCGTTGCCACCATTGGCTCTACGGGAATGCTTTGTGGCTTGCATTCGGTCGGCAGTCGCTTGCAGAACTCATAGTGGCCTATCGGTTGCGTGGTGCGCCCACCCGTAACCATAGAATTGTTTGCAGCATATACATGCGAATTTGCCCCAGTAGCAAAGCCTGCCAAGATGGCACAGGCCACCCATCCACTTGTCCGCATCTGTCCGTCTCCCCATTACGAAAGACGATGACAGGATTCAATTTATCCACAGCAAAATATATCTGCATAATTTTAAGTAAAATCGAGGGGGGCGGAAAACAATATTATTAAAATTCGAACTAAAATCGTAGGGTATTTTTGCGCTAGGTATATAGTCGGATGAATGATGCGCACCATCATTGGTCAGACGCAAGGCTGAGTACTGAAACTAGCTTGAAAATTGCTGATCGAGTTCTTCTTGATCGTGAAGCGACGCAAACTCGATTGCGATGCCTTCTTCAAAATGGCGCACCACGGTTCCGCGCATTGTGCCAAGAGTCACCTGCGAGCCAATAGCTGGCCGAACGTCGATTTCGATGCCCGCGCCCGAAAGAGACAGGTCAATAATCCGGCATTCGTAGCTGCGTCCATCGTCCATACGCAAGGAAGTGAATGGATTGCGTGGGGCAACGCGATCATGTCGGCGGTCTTCAGCAAGGCCGAGCTTCTGCCTTGCCACAAGCCATGAAAGTTGTACGGAAAGCTTCTCGCGCTTTCGCTCGCTCGCAAGAACGGTCATCGCAAAACCGCCCTCGAAGGTGCGCGTTACCACACCTTCAATGCGCCCGACATGTTCGAGGTAAGCAATAACCTTTTCACCAGGTTCGCCGATACGATCCGCAATGAGAGCAATATTACCGGGTGACATGTCATAAACCTGACACGGATGCTCAGAGCGATCTTCAAGCATGAATCGTCCACGAAGCGCGACCTTAACGCGTTCAAATGCACGGCGCTCGTGAGGTCCAAGGGTTGCCAGATCCATCGAAGACATACCATCCTGCCAATTGCGCACAACCCCCCGGTTCAGTCGCGCACAAGAATACTAGCGTTCAAGGTGTTAATATCGAGTAATGTAGACTAGTACAGGTTAGCTAAATAGGACGTTTTACTCTGTGCGTCCGCCGTCGAGAACGAGAAGATGGCCTACGCGCTTTGCGATGGGGTGTTGGCCACTGCCAAGTATCTGTGATGAGTCTTCGTTAAAAGTTGACGGCTCTTCCGCCTGGGGTGTCGATGACTGTCGCAAAGTGACTGGTTCGCGAGAGGGGTCAAAAATCTGCGCGCATGATATGTTGGCATCAACAATTGGGTCCGCACCAAGCCAGTAGGGGCGTTCACAAGCGGTTATAAGCCCAAGTCCACGCGCTCCTTCGCCGGTATTATCGAGCGGAAGAATGACCAGCTCGAAGCTTAACGATCTTTCATTGCCACTTATTCCATCGAAAGAAACGACAACGACGGAACTGTCAGCGAAAACTGCGTCGAGCATTCTCTTGAGCAATTTCTGGTCCCGCGCGCGCCAGAGGGAGGCAAATGAGAAACCCTTCAACTCCCGGCCATAGGCTGCACATAGTCGGGTTCCGGCAAGACGAAATACAGCTTCACCTCGCGTATCTCGCTCAAGGATAAACGTATCGGCCAAAAGGCCCTTTATTTCTGCCGGCTCGACTTCCGTGCGCTTTGGCGCGGGTCGACCGTCTCGCAACCGGTTCCAATAGTGAAACAGCTCAACCGATGCATTCTGTTTCATTTCATCACACTCCGCCGTGCAGTCGCTGCATCTGTCTCAAGAATCAGCGGTACGTGCTCCTTTGTACCTTTGCACTGCACGACCCATGCCAAACCCGGCCATCTTGTTAACCACGAGGATGTGTTAGGGTTAACAGATGGTTTATGTTGCTTATAAGCTTCAGAGCGGTCATTATGAGGTTGGCAAATTTGTATCGCAGCTTTCCAGTCAATAATTGCGGGTGTTTCCGCAAGCCGTTCAAGCAAAGTCTTGGACGGCTTTGTTTTTTTTCTTGGCCTTGATAGCGCCATGGGCTGCCAGCATGGTGCTCGAACTGATCGAGGGATTCGGATTAAGAGGCGGCTATGAGTGATGGTGAATCGCGGGAATATTTGCGCCATACAAAGCGCGAGCCGCTTTTCAACCTGCCGGCAATAGTGATTGCGCTGATCGGCATTTGCGTCGCGCTCCAACTCCTGCAGGACTATATTATGTCGCCGCGCAGCCAATTGGAGCTGCTGATCCGTGGAGCTTTCATTCCGATCAGGTATTCCGGATATTATATTGTAGATATATATGCATTCACTACACCTGTGACGTATGCATTTCTGCATGGTGGGCTGACGCATCTGGCGGTCAATATGGTTTGGCTGGCGGCCGTCGGCACACCGCTCGCAAATCGGATTGGAGCACTACGATTTGTAATATTCTGGGTTGTCTGTGCTGCCGCTGCTGCGGGATTGCACTATTTGTTGCACCCCACTGACGATACACCGCTCGTAGGAGCGTCGGGTGCGATTGCAGGAATGATGGCGGCAACGCCACGCTATCTGTTTCGCGTCAATCGCTATTCAGACAAACCTGCTTATGCGGGCCCCTTATTGCCGCTCATCACCTCTCTGCGTTCTCCGCAGGTCCTTATCTTTATTGTGATCTGGATGGGTGGAAACCTGTTGATCGGGCTTCTGGGCACGCCCGGCATGTCAAACAGCATCGCCTGGGAGGCGCATGTTGGTGGGTTCGTTGCAGGATTCCTATTGCTCGGATTGTTTGACCGTGCTCCGGCAACTATTTCGCCATACACTTGAAAACCCCCGGATGCAGGCGCAACATGCGCTTACGCGACGAGCATTTCGTTTCGCACAGCGGAAGGAGGAAGGGATGACGGTCAAATCCATTCTGGAAGAGAAGGGCCATGATGTTCTGACGCTCGGTCCCAATGATAGTTTGGCGAATGCAGTTCAGGTTCTAGCAAAAAACCGCGTTGGCGCGCTTGTTATTACCAATGGAGACCGGAAAATCGTCGGCATTCTTTCCGAGCGCGACATCGTGCGCGCAATTGCAAAATCCGGCGCTTCCGCTCTTGATCTCACCGTGCGCGAAACGATGACCCCAAAAGTGAATATTTGTAACGAGAACCACACCATAAACGAGGTTATGGAGATCATGACGCGTGGGCGGTTCCGTCACTTGCCGGTCGAAAAGGACGGCTTGCTGGATGGGATCGTATCAATCGGCGATGTTGTTAAGCGCCGCATCGAAGATGTCGAGCGTGAGGCGCAGGAGATACGTAATTATATAGCGACAGCCTAACGCGGCAGGACTTTTCGGCAGAGGTTGCAACAAGGCGACGATTGTTCTAGCGAAATCCTGAATTTGTCTTTCGACAGATATTTGCGAACTGGATTGATATGAGCATCGTCGACACCCGCACGCCCGACCCGAAGCGTTTGATTCCCGGCGCCACTGGCGATTGGGAAGTTATCATCGGCATGGAAGTCCATGCGCAGGTCACTTCAAACTCGAAACTGTTCTCCGGCGCATCAACTTCTTTCGGCGCTGCGCCGAATGCGAATGTAAGTTTGGTGGATGCCGCAATGCCGGGAATGCTTCCCGTTATCAACGAGGAATGCGTGCGGCAGGCCATCCGTACCGGGCTGGGTTTGCGCGCACAGATCAACCTCAAATCAGTTTTCGACCGCAAGAACTACTTTTACCCTGATTTGCCGCAGGGTTATCAGATTTCGCAGTACAAGCAGCCTATTGTGGGTGAGGGAACCGTTACAGTTTCGGTCGGTCCGGATTCAAAGGGAAACTTCGAAGACATTGAAGTCGGCATTGAACGCCTGCACCTGGAACAGGATGCTGGAAAGTCCATGCACGACCAGCATCCGACGATGTCCTATGTGGATCTTAACCGCTCCGGTGTGGCGCTGATGGAAATCGTTTCCAAGCCGGATATGCGCTCTTCAGACGAAGCCAAAGCATTTCTGACCAAGCTCCGCACCATCGTTCGCTATTTGGGCACCTGTGACGGGAATATGGACGAAGGGTCAATGCGAGCAGACGTTAACGTCTCCGTTCGCAAGCCAGGCGGACCGTTCGGGACACGCTGCGAGATCAAGAACGTCAACTCGATTCGTTTCGTTGGTCAGGCGATAGAATACGAGGCACGGCGGCAGATCGGCATACTGGAAGACGGCGGTGTTATTGATCAGGAGACGCGGCTGTTCGATCCAAGCAAGGGCGAGACGCGATCAATGCGTTCAAAGGAAGAAGCGCATGATTATCGCTATTTTCCTGATCCTGACCTTCTTCCGCTCGAATTCGATCAAGCTTTTGTGGATGCCTTGGCCGCGGATTTGCCGGAACTCCCGGACGACAAGAAGTCGCGCCTCATCACGAGCATGGGTCTCTCAGCCTATGATGCTTCGGTTCTGGTTTCCGAAAAGGCAATTGCGGACTATTTCGAAAAGGTTGCAGTGGGACGGGACGGGAAGCTGGCCGCCAACTGGGTTATCAACGATCTTATGGGAAGCTTGAACAAAGCTGGGCAATCCATTGAAAATTCGCCCGTCTCGCCATCTCAGCTTGGTGCCATCGTTGATCTTATCAAGGAAGGAACGATTTCCGGTAAGATCGCCAAGGATCTATTCGAAATTGTATGGAATGAAGGGGGCGATCCCAAGGAGCTGGTCGAATCGCGCGGCATGAAGCAGGTCACCGACACCGGCGCGATTGAGAAGGCCGTGGACGAAGTTATTGCGGCCAATCCTGATAAGGTCGAACAGGCTCGCGCAAAGCCTTCGCTTGCCGGTTGGTTCGTCGGTCAGGTCATGAAGGCGACAGGTGGAAAGGCCAATCCGCAGGCCGTAAATGATCTGGTGAAGTCCAAGCTTGGCGTGGAATGATTATTTGGCAAGGATAAGCGCCCAGTAGCGGCGCTTTCCATCCTTCGCCGGTGAGGAGGCCAGTCCGTAACGTGTGAAGCTGGGATTGAGAATATTCCGGCGATGCTGCGGCGAATTCATCCAGCGCGTAAACAGTTCATCCTGCCCGAAGCCGCCATATGCGATGTTCTCCGCAGCCCCGCCGCGCGTATCAACATGTTTCATCCGCGCAGAAAACGAGCCGCCAGTGACGGTGGAGTGATTCATGCTGGACGACTTTGCCATGCTGGCGGCCTGAATTGCTGCCGCGCGGGTCAAAGATGCATCTTGCATGAGCGGACTTAATCCGTTGGCAGACCGAATCTCGGGCAGGGCGGTAGGGCCGTGATAGCCTTTTCCAGTCGGCCCTATGGCGCATCCCGCCACCGCAAAATATAATGCCAGCAAACTGGCAGGGAACCTGGTCGATGCTTTCATGCGGACTATCGATAGCACGCGGCGCGGCCAAGTGCCATTTCTTGCTGGTATGCGTCATTTGGTTTGCGCTAGGTGCTTGCAAGAATGTGCTGGCAAAGCCATAAGGCGATGAGGCGATTGCAGGCCGAGGATTGAAATGAAAACCTTCTTCACCCAGTTTTTTACCTGGTGGAACGGCCAGACCTTGAACACGCGCTTTCATACATGGCGCTTTGGCAACAAGGTCGGCGCGGATGAACAGGGCAATACGTATTACGAGGGCGGCAAAGATTCAGAGGGCCGCACCCGTAGGTGGGTTATCTATAACGGCGTTTCGGAAGCTTCACGCATTCCTCCCGGATGGCACGGCTGGATTCATCACCGCGTGGACACCCCGCCCGTCGATGAGAACTATCAGCCACGAGAATGGCAAAAGCCGCATCAGCCCAATCTGACTGGAACTCCGGAGGCCTATCGTCCGAAAGGCTCCATTCTGGGTGCGGGGCGGCGTCCTCAGGTTACCGGCGATTATGATGCTTGGACGCCGGGTGGATGAACAAGACATGCGCCACGCCTTTTCCGCCACATTTCGGCTTTAGGCGTTGGTTTATGACGACGCTTTGGGCCGGCGCAGCTGCATGAATGACAAAATATCCATCCGCGCTTTAATCGGCGCTGTTGCATTCTCCGCATCGATGTTCGCGGGAACGATTACTTATGCGCAAGATGCAATTGATGAATTGCCTCCGATAGAAGGTTTTCCACCGATCGAGTCGGAAGAGCTTCCGCCTCTTTCGACGCAGGAATTACCTCCGCCACGCCCACCACAGGATTTGCCATTGCCGGGAGACGAATTGGAGCAGGGCCAAAGTGGCCAGGAATGGCCATTGCCCGAGCAGCAGGGGCAGCCTGTGCCTCCACCGCAGCCGCCATCTGGAGGGACTGCCGAAGAGATCGTTCCTGAAAAGGAAAAGAAGGTCGTTCGTGTTTCAAATAAGGTGGCCGAGTTCGCGGGTCTCGACAAAATAACGGGACGGATCACCAGCTTCGACGTTTATATCAACGAAACGGTGCAATTCGGCGCGCTGCAGGTAACGCCGAAGGTTTGCTACTCACGACCAGATGCTGAGGAGCCCAAAACGGATTCGTTTGTCGAAGTGGATGAAATCACGCTCGACCGGAAGATTCGGCGCATATTCACTGGTTGGATGTTCGCAGAAAGTCCAGGCATTAGCGCTGTTGAGCACCCGGTTTATGACGTTTGGCTCAAATCATGCAAACAAAAGTCGAATGTTCCCCCGCCTGAAGAAACGAAGAAAAACTAGAAATCCTCTTCGCGGTCAGATGGCTGCTGCGGTTCAAAGCGACCGGATCGGCCGAATGTGTATCCCGTTTCGACAGCATTGGCGCCAAATTTCTCGCGCAGCCTATCAATTGCCTCCTCTGCCTTAGCGCGTCTGGTCGATCGGGTATCGATCAGGTCAGGCGGATCAGCCTTGTCAGGCGCCGAAAGGTCGTGAACACCCACGCCCAACAGTCGATAGCGGGTTCCATCGAGTTCACGCTCCAAAAGGGGCAGGGCGGTTTCGAATATGCGGTCCGCCAATCTTGTCGGTGAAGAGAGCTGCCGGTTACGGGTTCGCACTTTGAAGTCTGCGCTTTTCAGCTTCAGAACAATGGTTTTGCCCGCGATTCCCGCCTTCTTCAATCTCAGGGAAACCTTCTCGGACAGGGCCCGAAGCACGGGGGCGAGGTCGTCCCTCGTTGATAGATCGAAATTAAACGTTGTCTCGGCAGAAACGTTTTTGGCTGCGTGGTCTGGCTGAACGTGTCGCGCGTCTATACCCCTTGCGAGATGGTACAGACGATTACCCATCGTTCCATAGCGGCGAATTAGATCGCTCAACTCCATGTTCTGGAGCTGTCCGATGGTCTTGATGCCATCTTGTTGAAGCGTCGCGTTGAAAATCTTACCAACGCCCCAGATAAGGGTAACCGGTTGGCTCTTGAGAAAATCGACAGCCTCGGCTTCACCGATCACGGAAAACCCTCGAGGTTTGCGAAAGTCAGACGCAACTTTCGCCAGAAATTTACAATAAGATAGACCGACGGAAATACTCACGCCGATCTGATGCTCTACAGCCAGGGCAAAGCGAGCAAGAACAAGCGCAGGTGGCTCCCCATGCAGCCTTTCGGTGCCGGAGAGATTCATGAACGCCTCATCTATCGAGATTGGCTCAACGAGCGGCGTGAGCGCTTGCATCATTGAACGTATCTCCCGCCCGACACGAACGTATTTTTCCATGTCCGGCTTCAAAACGACTGCTTCCGGACAAAGCTCCAAAGCTTTGAACATCGGCATCGCCGACCGAACACCTTTAATTCGTGCAATGTAGCAGGCCGTGGAAACCACACCACGTTTACCACCGCCAATAATAAGAGGCTTGTCCTTGATCTCCGGTCGATCGCGCTTTTCGACCGAAGCGTAAAAGGCGTCGCAATCCACATGCGCCAAATGCAGCCGATAGAGCTCAGGGTGTTGGATGACACGTGGGCTGCCGCATTTATGGCAACGCAAACTGGGGCGTTGCTGCGACTTCAGACAGTCGCGGCAAAAACCATATTCGGGGATAAGTTTAGTGGAAGGCATCGTCGCCGAACTCAATTCAGCAGACGATAATGCAGGGCTTGGGGTGCGGCAAGACTGGTAATACGTCCACCTGACAGCTTTGTCAGGTGGATTGATCCCAATGGTCAGCGCCAAGTGGCAAGGCGCGCATGGCCTTGAGTATTTCTTGTGGCGGAACTGATTCTGCTTCACAGAATGACAGAAGCGTCGGTTCATGGGCCGCGATGAATTGCAGGACACCTGCCAGAAAGCCGGGTTGTGCTGCGGCCTGTCTGATGTGCGTCGCCTCGATTCCTGTAATCGCCAGAAAGCGGTCCAACAGCTTCTGGTCTTGGGCGATATGGCTCAGCGCAGCAATTGCCAATTCTTCGGGTGTGCTGGACGAGAACTTTTGATCGATCAATTTGGCCTCGCCAATTTAAGGAATCGCAGAGTGTATTCACGAATGTCCCTACCAAATTTTGGCAAAGTGCGTCCAACGCGATAGCATTTATCTATTCATCAAGGTTGTGAGGCTAGTTTCAGGTTGGGTTGTGCGTCTTGGTACCGTTCAATTATGCTTGAATGGATTCCTACAACTGGCAATGGACAAATCTGTAATGCCGAAGAAGGTTATGATCGTCGAGGACAATGAGCTGAATATGAAGCTCTTCCGCGACCTGATCGAAGCGAGTGGATATGAAACCGTTCGGACGCGCAACGGTCTGGATGCGCTCGACCTAGCGCGCCGCCATAGCCCCGATTTGATTCTGATGGATATTCAGTTGCCAGAAGTTTCTGGCCTGGATGTTATCCGTTGGCTGAAGGAGGATGAAGCGTTGCTTCATATTCCTATTATAGCGGTCACGGCATTCGCGATGAAAGGCGATGAGGAACGAATTCGCCAAGGCGGCTGTGAAGCCTACATTTCAAAGCCGATTTCTGTTCCGCGCTTTATTGAGACGATAAAATCTTATTTAGGGGATGGTTGACCGGACGATGGTAACGGTATCCGTTTACGTTAATATTAGAATTTGGACTTGTTGGTTAAGAAATCGTTGATTTCTAATGGTGGTTGAATAAGAATCAACTTGTGAGAGAGGCGACGTGTAGTTGCTCCTCACGCCCCATGGCTCAGGTCCGCCGCAATTCCTGACGAATGGGGTTGGCCGGTCGGTGCTGGCGAAAGTGGCCTCCTCGTTCCGCTGTCAGTTCCGATCGGCCACCTGCTTCTCAGCCAATCTTTGTTATGAAAACAAAAACGCCGCCCGAAGGGCGGCGCTGTATCTTCAAACCGAAAATCTTACTTGATCTTGGTTTCCTTAAACTCAACGTGCTTGCGCGCAATCGGGTCGTACTTCTTGAAGGAGAACTTTTCAGTCTTGGTGCGGCTGTTCTTGCTCGTCACATAGAAATAGCCGGTATCGGCGGTTGAGAGCAGCTTGATCTTGATGTTAGCGGCTTTGGCCATGAATCTGTTTCCGTATCTTTAGTGTTCTTTGTCCGCGGCTGCGTGAAAAAATCTCGGCCAAAAGCGGAAAGTTGGGGCGAGACATACTCATGCCAGCGCGAAAGTCAAGGGTTCAGGCGCTTGACGTGCAAGAACTGTCACCTCTCGACCAGCGTGCGATGTCGGAGTTGATCCTGCTGCCCACCGCTTCATTCAGCAACGGGCCGAACACTTCAACCTGACTCGATGCGCCGCGCGCCTGAACGACCAGTAGAGGCAAGCCTCCATAGTTTTTTGCAGGCACGAGTAAAAACCGTGGCTGGCCAGACATTGAATTCAGTTCGTTTGCAAAGCGATAAGACCGGAATTGCTGATCATTGCTTGCAAACCAGCATTTGTGAGCAGATTTCGCTACCTGCTCCATCGTTTGAAGGGACGCGCTTTTGCCGCCGGAACTTGCTGGCTGCGAAGATTTCTGGCAGGCCACCAGACTAGCAAGCCCGGCAACTATTCCCAGCACAAGCGCGCTGCGGCCCGCAGATCTGATCATGCAGCTTTCCCCAATACGCTTTCAAAAAGCGCTCGCCCGTCTGCACCGCCATGCGCCGCTTCAATCAGGTTTTCCGGGTGAGGCATGAGCCCGAGGACATTGCCTGAACTGCTTATAACACCGGCAATATCGTTCACCGAACCATTCGGGTTGGTTCCCTCTGCGTAGCGGAACACGACCTGACCTTCACCTTCCAGTTGCTTCAACGTCTCAGCGTCGGCGAAATAATTGCCGTCGTGGTGTGCTACAGGGCAACGAATTATCTGACCGGGCTGATAGTTTCTGGTGAAGGCGGTGTTCGCATTTGCGACTTCAAGCTTAACTTCCCGGCAGACGAACTTGAGAGATTGATTCCGCATCAGCGCGCCCGGCAGCAGGCCGGCTTCAAGGAGAATCTGGAAGCCGTTGCAAACCCCCATGACCATGACGCCCTTCGCGGCCTTTTCCTTGACTGCGCGCATCACCGGCATGCGTGCTGCAATAGCCCCACAGCGCAGATAGTCGCCGTAGGAAAACCCACCCGGAATCACGATCAAATCGACATCAGGAATCTTCTGATCCGTTTCCCAAACCGTAACGGGAGGCTTTCCCGAAACCTTTGTTAGCGCCGCAATCATATCGCGGTCGCGGTTCAGGCCTGGTAGCAAGACGACCGCAGCGCGCATTATCCGATCTCCACCGCGTAGTTTTCGATCACTGTGTTGGCGAGCAGCTTTTCGCACATTGCAGTAATCTGCGCCTCGGCTTTCACCTTGTCGGTGCCTTCAAGTTGCAGATCAAACACTTTGCCCTGGCGAACGGAACCCACACCATCAAAGCCAAGCGCATCAAGCGCATGTTCGATTGCTTTACCCTGCGGGTCGAGTACGCCGTTCTTGAGCGTCACGGTTATGCGAGCTTTAATCACGCTTAAATCCTGTCAGTCTCAGTGCTTTGTGCCCTTGGGCTCTTCATTGTTCGAGACCAGCACGGGGCCGGTGCTGCGCGGAGGCTCATTCTCGTTCATGATTCCCAGTCGGCGAGCAACTTCCTGATAGGCTTCAACAAGTCCGCCCATGTCGCGGCGGAACCTGTCCTTGTCGAGCTTATCCTGCGTGTTGACGTCCCAAAGGCGGCAGCTGTCCGGAGAAATTTCATCGGCAACCACAATACGCATCATGTCGCCTTCAAACAGGCGTCCGCATTCCATTTTGAAGTCAACAAGCTGGATACCAACGCCCAGAAACAGGCCGGACAGAAAGTCGTTCACGCGAATGGCAAGCGCCATAATGTCGTCGATCTCTTGCGGGCTCGCCCATCCAAAAGCGGTGATGTGCTCCTCGGAGACCATAGGGTCGTCCAACGCGTCGGCTTTGTAGTAAAATTCAATGATCGAACGCGGCAGAACGGTGCCTTCTTCGATTCCCAACCGCTTTGCCAGCGAACCGGCAGCGATATTACGCACCACGACTTCGAGCGGAATGATCTCGACTTCCTTGATGAGCTGTTCACGCATATTGAGTCGACGGATAAAGTGAGTCGGGATGCCCATCCGGTTCAGATGCATGAAAATATGCTCTGATATGCGGTTGTTGATCACGCCTTTTCCGTCGACGATTTCGTGCTTCTTTTTGTTGAAAGCGGTAGCGTCGTCCTTGAAGAACTGGATCAACGTTCCCGGCTCTGGCCCTTCATAAAGAATTTTGGCCTTGCCCTCGTAAATTCGGCGGCGTGATTTCATCTCTTGAGAATCTCTGGTTTATGGGGATCTTGCCAATAAGGCTCCCGTGAGCGTGCCGGTTTCCTGCAAACCTGAACATCGCTCTAGCCTAATCAGCGCCGCGTCTCAATTGAGAAATGCGCCAATCAACCGGAATGAGCCAACATCTTTTTGCGCATCGGTAGGAATTGTTGCGCTTGACCCGGCGGCGCGCATTTGATTTTTGCACATTCAAGCCACATCTATGCAATGTTTTGGGATACATCCAGAGGGATTGAGCATGAGCAGCATGAAGGACCGCGAAGAAGGATTTGAGCGCAAGTTTGCTTTGGACGAAGAGCTTCGCTTCAAGGCCAATGCGCGCCGCAATAAGGCTCTCGGCCTTTGGGCTGCAGAAAAGCTGGGCAAAACCGGCCCGGATGCGGAAGCCTATGCAAAAGAAGTCGTGATGTCTGATTTGAAGGAAGCAGGCGACGACGACGTTCTGCGCAAGGTCAAGGGTGATTTTGATGCCGCTGGCGTCGATCAATCCGACCACCAGATTCGCCGGACGATGGACGAGTTGATGGCAAAGGCTATTGAAGACGTTCGCAACGGCTAAAATCGGCCCACGGCACATTAATGCGAACCGCCCGCTTTTCGGGCGGTTTTTCTTTGCCTTTTTGATGCTCTTCAACGAAAGATTGCAGCGATACACTGGAGCTGCAATCATATGAACCTCAGAGAACGTCTTGCCGCCGATCAAGTCACAATCACTGCCTGGTCCGGCGTGCCGGACTGCCTGACGGTTGAACTGCTGGCGGGTCAGCCATTTGATGCAGTGACCTTAGATATGCAGCATGGCGGGCACCATGAAGATAGCGTGTTGCGCAGCATAGTGCCTGTACAAAAGGTCGGTAAGCCTGTTCTGGTACGAATTCCAGTGGGTCGTTTTGACATGGCAAGCCGCGCACTCGATTTCGGAGCCGATGCGGTCATTGCTCCGATGATCAATTCTGTAGATGATGCGCGCCGGTTTGCAGCGGCAATGAAATATCCTCCGATGGGCGAGCGCTCTTGGGGGCCGACATTTGGCGCGCCGCGAGCTGGCAACCAAGATCAGCAACAATGGCTGAAAAACAGCAATGATCGTGTTCTGGCCTTTGCCATGGTTGAGACGCGCACCGCGTTTGACGCGCTGGACGGCATTCTTGCTGTGCCTGGGATAGATGGCATTTTTGTTGGCCCGTCCGATTTTTCTATCGCTTGGAGCAACGGCACTGTGGTTGATTCGACGCTTGAAGACATGATGGACACAGTCGCGGCGATTGCAGAGCGCACGCGTAAAGCCGGTAAGTTTGCGGCAATCTACGTAATAGACCCATCTGTCACTGGAAGGGTAACTGGCATGGGTTTCCGGCTTATCGCTACCGGCTCGGAAGGTCAGCTTTTCAAGCTGGGAGCAGCCTCACTGCTGCGCGATATAAAAAGTTCGATCGCTGGCTAAAGCCGGGACAAGAACTGGGCAAACACCATTGAACCTTCCGGCCAAGGACCGAACCCGGACTCGCTGTTAATGTGGCCGGCTTCGCCAGCGTCGATGAAAAGCGAGCCCCATGCCGCAGCGATGTCTTCTGCCACTTCGTAAGTGCAGAACGGATCGTTCCTGCTCCCGATCACAATGGAGGGGAAGGGCAAGGGATCTCGGGGATAGGGTCCAAATGTCATGAGATGCTTCGGCCGAATTTCCGGATTTGCAACGTCTGGTGGCGCGACGAGAAAGGCCCCCACGACCGGCTTTTCGAATTGCGAGACGGCATTGACAACAGTGGGTACGCCGAGCGAATGCGCAACCAGCACCACAGGCTTTTCCGCGCTGTTAACGCCCTTTACCACTTCCGCAATCCAGTCATCCCTGACTGGCTTGGACCACTCTGCCTGCTCGATACGGCGCGCGGTCGAAAGTTTTGCCTCCCACCGGCTTTGCCAATGGTCCGGCCCTGAGTTTGTGTAGCCGGGGACAATAAGAATCTCTGCATCTTTAGCTTTCATGGCTTAGGATGTAGCGTTGACACCAGTACGGTGCAAGGTTTGATCGTTCTAAATAATTGAACGGCGTGTTCGCAATTGCGCCACTTGTGTGAACGATCAAACACCTGCACATTTCATCGGAAAGTTGAATCGAGGCATCCGTTGCTTATTTCAAGACGAACCTTGTTCGCAGTGAGCGCGGCTATGGCGGCTGGAACGGTACCTGTGTTCAGCCGAACGGAGAAAACCATGAGTGACCTGCCATTTGCTGCCAATGCGCCGAAAAGCGTGTCGCGCGTTGGCTTGAAGGCCAGAAATCCTGGCAAACTCTCAGAGTTTTATCAGAACGTGGTCGGACTGCGAGAACTGTCCCGTGATGGAGAAGCTATCGCACTGGGAGCGGGGGAGCGCCCACTTCTGGTTCTTGAGGGCGATTCTGCGCTGAAGCAGGAAGACCCGCGCAGTGCGGGCCTTTTTCACACAGCTTTTCTGTTACCGACGCGAGCTGATCTCGGGCTGTGGATCAAACATGCGATGGAAAAGCAAATTCCCGTCGATGGAGCTTCAGATCACATCGTAAGTGAAGCGCTTTATCTGACAGACCCGGAAGGCAATGGGATAGAAATTTATGCCGACCGACCGCGAGGCAGTTGGAAGTGGAACGGCTCCGAAGTGGAGATGGCCACCTATCGGATGGATGTGGAGGGCGTATTGAACTCCATTCCAGCCGGTAGTGCCGGGTGGAGCGGTTTCCCGGAAAATTCCATCGTCGGTCACGTGCATCTTCGTGTTGGCGACCCCAAAATCGCAGAAGAGTGGTGGAATAGCGAAATGGGCTTCGACACGGTCGCGCATTACGGCCGGGACGCCGTATTCCTCTCAACCGGCGGTTATCACCATCATATAGGTGCCAACGCCTGGCAGAGCCGGGGCGCCGGTCCAAGGCAATCCGGAACGACGGGATTGGATTGGGTGGAGCTTATTGGCAAAGATGCCGGAAGCGCAAAAACTGTGCTCGATCCTTGGGGAACGACGATACGGACTGTTTAAGATGCCCTGACTTTTTCGAGATCGTGTCAGCCTTAGTTTGCCACTCGGGCAGGCGCGATCTCACTTATATTGAGAAGTGCACGCATATTGGTGCGATCACGTGCAAGATCAGCAATTGAGTGCTTCATCAGCACAGTCATAAACGCGTTAAGCGCCTCGCGCAGGGCGGAGTTCAGGTTGCAGCTGTCTATCAGCGGACAATCAGCGGCGTCATTTTCAAAGCACTCCGCCATCGCAAAACTTTCCTCGGTGACCCTCACCACATCGAAAAGCGAAATTTGGTCTGCGGGCCTGCCAAGACGAACGCCGCCGTTGCGTCCGCGCACGGTTTCCACCAGCTTTGCCTCAACGAGCGGTTGCAGAATCTTGAACAGAAACAGTTCAGACACGGAATAGGCTGCTGCAACTTCAGGAATCCGGCTGAGCCGGCCTTCGTTCGCCGCGCAGTACATCAGGATTCGAATCGCATAATTTGTCTGGCGCGTAAGTCGCATAACCTGCTCCGGGGATTAAATGGGATTACCGGCTCGCAACATCTATACGTTTGAAAGCAGCGATACAAGAAAGCGCGGCGAGATGCCTCGCTTTTGCATTCCTCAGTTGCGTCACGGCATAACAGCTTAACTTGATATATATGTTGCAATGCACAATATATTGTCCATCGGACAGATAGTGGAATTTGGGGAGGACCCAAGAGGTAACCGTCATGCGGGCAAATCACCGCAAACAGGAAGATCAGCTCTTTGTGGTGCGTCAGTTGCGGCCTTCAGAAAAGCCGCTTTTTCGCGACCATCTCTTGCGGCTTGATCGTGAAAGCCGCACGGACCGCTTTAATGGCGGCACGAAAGACGAGTTCCTGATTTCCTATGCCGACAGGTCGTTTTCAGATGGAACGAGCGTCATCGGTGTTGTGGAGGAAGGGCAGGTTATTGGTGCGGCCGAATTGCACGAAAAGCCCGATCCTGACGAGCCAACGGCCGAAATTGCGTTCAGCGTCGAGCGGGAATGGCAGCATCGCGGACTTGGCGGGCTGTTGTTCAAAAGGCTGATCCAAACAGCAGTCGGTTTGGGCTATCGCCGGTTGCGCGTCACCACCCACGCGAACAATGCGGCCATGAAGGCGCTGGCTAAACGCTTTGGCGCAAAACTGACATTCGAATTCGGTGAAACTGTGGGATTGATCGAACTGGACGACCCCGAATTGTTTTCCTTGCCGGTCCAGCAACCCGAATCGAATCTCGACTACCGCGAAGCGAATTGACGCGAGGGGCCTGTCGCTTATTCTGTAATGTATGAGCGATCGCCCACCCACATTTGTCGAGCTTAAACTTATGATCGGGCAGGATTTGTCCGTTTCAGAATGGGTTCTGGTAGATCAAAATAGAATCAACCTGTTCGCAGAAGCCACCGGCGACGAGCAGTGGGTTCATACCGACCCAGAACGGTCGCGCAGGGAAAGCCCCTTCCGCAAGCCGATAGCTCACGGACATCTTACTCTTTCGCTAGTTGCTGCTCTTGGGCAAACTATAGGCGCGATTCCGGAGGAAACGCAGGCCGCCATAAATCATGGCATACAAAATGTGCGATTCCTTTCGCCGGTGGTCGTCGGTTCAAGGGTTCGGCTGCACAGTAAACTGTTGGCAGTGGATGATGCGGGACCGGGCCAGTACCTTATAAGGGTTGGAAACTGGATCGAAGTTGAAGGGCAGCAGACACCAGCGCTGACTTGCGAGACGATTACAAAGTTTTATGAGCGCCGCGCGCGCCGATCGTGATCGCTATCTCGCCCAGATTCTCGATTCCCGCTCTGACAGAATCACCCGGTGCGAGGCGCCCTACGCCCGAAGGCGTTCCGGTATAAATCAAATCACCGGGCTTCAACTCAACCGATTCGCTGCACAGCGATACAATGTCTGGAACAGACCAGATCATTTCAGACAGGTTACCTTGCTGGCGCAATTGGCCGTTTACCCCAAGCCAAATACGGCCATGCGTCGGGTGTCCTATCTCCGCAGCTTGCACCAGCGGGCCACACGGAGCTGAGTTGTCAAAAGCTTTGCTCCAATCCCAAGGCCGCGAAAGACGCTTCGCCTCTTCCTGAACATCGCGCCGCGTCAGGTCTATTCCAACACCATACCCCCAAATATGCGCTTTTGCGGCGCTAACGGGAATGTTTGATCCACCTGTTCCAATCGCAACCACGAGTTCAACTTCGTGGTGCAAATTATCGGTCAGGGAGGGATAGGGAATCGTTTGGTCAGAATTTATGACTGCGTCAGCCGGCTTTGTGAAAAAGAACGGAGGCTCGCGATTTGGATCCTTCCCCATTTCGCGAGCGTGGGCGGCATAATTTCTACCGACACAAAATATGCGGCGAACCGGAAAACGCTTATCCGAGCCAGCAACTGCCACAGTTGCTGGCGGACACGGTTCAAAAGCATATTCTGTCATGGCTATACCGTCCGCGTGCTTCAGGAAGGACGCACAAGAACATGCTTTTTCTTGCCAAATGACAGCTTTATAACGCCATCACTTGTTACAGCGTCGTCGCCTATCGTCATGCGCTCATCCGAAACAGGCTGGTCGTTGATACGAAGCGCGCCGCCTTGCAAGGCGCGCCGCGCTTCGCCGTTTGAAGAAGCCAGACCCGCCTGCACGAAAAGTGCCAGCACTCCGAAACCCCGGGCAAGTTCGCTCGCAGGAACGGTGATCGTTGGCAAGCTCTCGGCTAGAGCACCTTCTTCAAATGTTTTGCGCGCAGTTTCAGCTGCTTCTTCAGCAGCTTCGCGGCCATGAACAACCGCCGTTGCTTCGGTTGCCAGCACCTTCTTCGCCTCGTTGATCTCGTTTCCGCCGAGGGCAGCAAGACGGGAGATTTCGTCCAGCGGCAGGCGCGTAAAGATCTTCAGGAAACGGCCCACATCCGCGTCCTCGGTATTTCGCCAGTACTGCCAGAAGTCATAGGGCGAGTAGAGTTCGCCGTTGAGCCATACCGCTCCCTTGGCAGACTTGCCCATTTTTGCGCCGGAAGAGGTGGTCAACAGCGGCGTGGTCAGCGCAAAGAGTTGCGGCGTTCCCATGCGGTGCCCAAGATCGATTCCGTTTACAATATTGCCCCACTGGTCGGAACCACCCATCTGCAACCGGCACTCGTAGCGATTGGAAAGCTCAACGAAATCATAGCCTTGCAGGATCATGTAGTTGAATTCGAGGAAGGAAAGCGATTGTTCGCGGTCAAGCCGCAGCTTGACACTGTCAAACGAAAGCATCCGGTTGACAGAAAAATGGCGGCCAACATCGCGCAGAAACTCGACATAGTTCAGCTTGAGCAGCCAATCGGCGTTGTTCACCATAAAGGCATCGCCGGGACCGTCACCGAACCGCAATATGCGTGAGAAGATTTTCTTTATACCCTGGATGTTCTCATCAATTGTTTCCTGCGTCAGCAATTTGCGCTGGTCGTCGCGAAACGAAGGGTCGCCAATCAGCGAAGTTGCACCACCCATAAGAGCTATCGGCCGATGCCCTGTTTCCTGAAACCAATAAAGCATGGTCGCGGAAATAAGATTTCCGATGTGCAGGCTGGTTGCTGTCGCATCGTAGCCGACATAAGCGGTGACCCGCTGCTTTGAGAGCAAATCATCAAGTGCGCTATCATCAGAAATCTGGTGGATGAAGCCGCGCTCCTGCATGACGTTCAGGAAATCGGATTTATAGCCTGCCATTTTCAGTCTCTACGTGGATCTGGCTGGAAATCAGCCGCATGAAACGCGCGCCTTAGCAGTTTTGTAGAAAGAATCACATACAAAGTGACATCTCAGGAGTTTGGCATGTCTATTTTTACCACGATCGGACTCATGAGTGGCACGTCGATGGATGGCATAGACCTCGCTGTCCTCCACACTGATGGCATTGACCGAGTCGAGTTCGGGCCATCTCTTTTTCAGCCATATGATGCAAATTTCAGGCGCGTGCTGGCAGACGCGCTGGAAGATGCAAAAGCCATTCGTGACCGGAATGACCGGCCCGGAAACCTTGCCACTGTGGAGCGTGAGATCACCGAACGCCACGCTGAGGCCGTTCGAAGCTTGCTTGGCAACATCTACGAACGCCCGCAACTCATCGGGTTTCACGGTCAAACAATTTTGCACCGACCCGAACAGGGCCTGACGGTTCAGCTGGGGGATGGTCCGCTTCTTGCGCGACTCACCAACCTCCCGGTCGTGTATGATATGCGCGCAAACGACATGGCACATGGAGGGCAGGGCGCGCCGCTTGTTCCCGCCTACCACGCAGCTCTTGCGCGTTCAAAAGCCGCAGAATGGCAAGACCGGTTTCCGGTTGTTTTCGTCAATATTGGCGGCATCTCGAACATCACGTATGTGACCGCCAATGGCGATCCTATTGCTTTCGACACCGGTCCGGGTAACGCGCTGATCGACCAATGGGTTGCCCGCGAGGCAGGTATTCCCTTTGATGATGGCGGACGAATCGCGAGTGAGGGGCAGATCGATGAGGCGGCGGTCAGCCTTTATCTTGACAATCCGTTCTTCGCGAGGACTGGCCCCAAATCCCTTGATAGGTTGGATTTTACACTTGAGCCACTTGGCAATCTCGAATTGTCAGATGGTGCGCGAACACTTGCCGCTGTCTCTGCGCGTTCGATTTTGAAGGCTGTAGATCACATGCCGGAACCGCCCAAACTTTGGGTCATATGTGGCGGCGGGCGCAAAAATCCGGTGATTGTCGAGGATTTGAAGCGTGGTGCCGAACGGGTAATTCTTGCAGAAGATGCTGGCTGGAATGGCGATTTTACCGAGGCTGAGGCCTGGGCCTATCTCGCTGTTCGCGCGCATAAGGGCTTGCCGTTAACTTATCCCACAACGACAGGATGCCGCCAGCCGGTGACTGGCGGTATCCTTGCTGAGCCTTAACGCAACCGCCTGGGGCGCGGATCGGACAATTCGCCAGCGAGACGCCTGTCGAGATAGTCGGCGCATTCCTCGATCAATTCTTCCGAATTGTTGGCAAAGAAATGGTTCGCACCCGCAAGCGTTTTCTGGGTAATCGTGATGCCCTTTTGAGTGTGCAGCTTGTCGACCAGCACCTGAACATCCTTAGGCGGTGCAACCTTGTCGGCGTCGCCGTGGATAATCAGCCCGGATGAAGGGCAGGGGGCAAGAAACGAAAAATCGTAGGTGTTCGGTTGGGGTGCAACCGAGATGAAACCTTCAATTTCCGGCCGCCGCATCAAAAGTTGCATCCCGATCCATGCGCCGAACGAGTATCCAGCGACCCAGCAACTTTTCGAATCAGGGTGGAGCGATTGCACCCAGTCGAGCGCTGCCGCAGCATCCGACAATTCCCCGACACCATGGTCGAAAGCGCCCTGGCTGCGACCGATACCACGGAAATTGAAGCGGAGCGTCGTGAAATTGCGCTTTTGAAACATGTAGAACAGGTCATACACGATCTTGTTGTTCATCGTTCCGCCAAATTGCGGATGCGGGTGCAGCACGATGGCAATCGGCGCGTTCTTCTCTTTAGAAGGCTGATATCGACCCTCAAGACGTCCTTCAGGACCGTTAAAGATGACCTCTGGCATAAATTACTCCGAAAAGACTCCACTTTTTCCGCTGGCAGCGCCATAACTCGCCCCGCAAGCCTTGACGCAAAGTTCTGGCCGCCTTAGAGCTAGTTTAGAATTGTTCAAAATTGGGCCGCTGCGGCTGTCCTGCAAGAGCAGTTAGATAGGACGGCTCGCCTCCTAATATCAAGGAAATTGCGAAAAGAAGCGCTCCTGACGAAGATTTTTTGGATTGGTTACATGAACAGGCGTCGCGCCTATCTTGATTACAATGCGAGTGCACCATTGCTGGACGCCGCGCGCGCCGCGATGGTTGCCGCGTTGGATGTCGTCGGAAACCCTTCCTCTGTTCATGGGGAGGGGCGCAAGGTGCGCCAGCTTATCGAAGCGGCCCGGCGTCAGGTTGCTGCGCTTGTAAATGGGAAGGCCGAGCATGTGGTCTTCACGTCTGGTGCGACCGAGGCCGCCTGTACGCTGCTTACGCCCGACTGGCAGATGGGACGTTCCGCGCTGCGCATGAGCAAACTGTATGTTTGTTCAACCGACCATGTTTGCATTCTCAATGGCGGTCGCTTTCCTGCAAGCGACGTCAGGCAGATTGGGGTTAACGGGCAGGGTATTATCGACCTCGAAGCTCTTCAGGATGCATTGGCCTCCCATGATCGCGAAGAAGGTCTGCCGCTGGTTGCGGTGCATGCAGTAAACAATGAAACCGGGGTTGTTCAACCTGTGACTGAAATTGCCGCGATGGTCCGGCAGGCTGGCGGAATTTTCGTTCTGGACGCAGCGCAGGCAGGCGGGCGGATTGTTCTCGATCTCAATCAGGAAATAGCGGATTTCATCCTGCTTTCCTCTCACAAGATGGGAGGACCAAAGGGAGTTGGAGCGATTGCGGCCACGTCTGACCTGATGATGCCGAAACCTCTGATAACCGGCGGTGGGCAGGAAAGAGGTCACCGTGCAGGCACGGAAAATCCTGCTGCGATTATTGGATTTGGCGTCGCAGCTGAGGCGGCGGCTCAGGCTTTAACTGAAGCGGATGGATTGCGCGAAATGCGTGATCGGCTCGAAGAGCGGATACGTCAGATCAGCACCGAGGTTGTGATACACGGTGCAGGCGCGCAACGTGTTTCAAACACCACGTTCTTTTCAATTCCGGGCATGAAGGCGGAAACCGCGCAGATTGCGCTTGATCTGGCAGGCATTTCCGTATCTTCCGGGTCAGCCTGCTCGTCGGGGAAGGTTGGTCCTAGCCATGTTTTGAAGGCTATGGGCTTTACTGGCCAGGACGGGGCGCTTCGCGTTTCTATCGGTCCCGGCACGACCGACGAGGAAATTGATGATTTCGCCCATGCTTTGGGTGAGTTGCTTGCGCGCCGTAAATCTGAAACGAAGGCCGTAAGCGCCAGGCAGGCTGAAATTCCTGTCAGAATGACTACATAAGGCGCAGAAATCGCGCCTGAGTTTGAAAACGGCCGAGAATTTGGTCTCGGCATGGATGGAGAACGCTGATGCCTGCTGTGCAGGAAACTATTGATACAGTTCGCAAGATCGATGTGGACCAATATAAATACGGTTTCGAAACAGAGATTGAAACCGAGAAAGCCCCGAAGGGCCTGAGCGAAGACATCATTCGCTTTATTTCGGCAAAGAAAGATGAGCCGGAATGGATGCTTGAGTGGCGTCTGGAGGCTTTTCGGCGCTGGCTGACTCTCGAAGAGCCGACATGGGCGAGGGTTGAATATCCGAAAATCGATTTTCAGGACATTCACTACTATGCCGCGCCCAAGAACCAGACTGGTCCGCGCTCGCTCGATGAGGTCGATCCAGAACTGCTGAAAGTCTACGAGAAGTTGGGAATACCGCTGAGTGAGCAGGAAATTCTCGCTGGCGTGCAAAAGACAGACGGTGAAGACGAGCCGAGCGACAACGTATATGCTTCGGGACGCGTTGCTGTTGACGCTGTGTTCGACTCTGTTTCCGTTGTCACAACCTTCAAGGAAGAGCTTGCGAAAGCAGGCGTAATATTCTGTTCCATTTCGGAAGCGATCCGCGAGCACCCGGAAATCGTGAGGAAGTATCTGGGCTCGGTTGTACCAACGACCGACAACTATTACGCGACCCTGAATTCCGCAGTTTTCACGGATGGATCATTTGTATTCGTACCCAAGGGCGTTCGCTGCCCGATGGAACTGTCAACGTATTTCCGGATCAACGAACGCAATACTGGTCAATTTGAACGCACGCTGATCATTGCCGAAGAGGGCGCGTACGTTTCCTATCTGGAAGGTTGCACCGCTCCGCAGCGCGATGAGAACCAGCTTCATGCGGCGGTTGTTGAGCTGGTCGCTCTGGACGATGCCGAAATCAAATACTCCACTGTTCAGAACTGGTATCCGGGCGATGCTCAGGGCAAGGGTGGTATCTACAATTTCGTGACCAAGCGTGGCGATTGCCGCGGCCATAGGTCCAAGATTTCCTGGACGCAGGTGGAAACGGGTTCTGCGATCACATGGAAATATCCGAGCTGCATCCTGCGCGGCGACGATTCGCGGGGTGAGTTCTATTCGATTGCTGTTTCAAACGGTTATCAGCAGATCGATAGCGGCACGAAGATGATCCATCTTGGCAAGAATACGTCGAGCCGCATCATCTCCAAAGGCATTGCAGCAGGCTTCTCGCAAAATACTTACCGGGGGCAGGTCACAGCTCATCGTAAGGCGACCAATGCGCGAAACTTCACAAACTGCGACTCGCTGCTGATCGGCGATCAGTGCGGCGCGCACACCGTTCCATATATTGAAGCCAAGAATGCAACGGCCAAATTCGAGCACGAGGCAACAACCTCGAAAATCTCGGAAGATCAGAAGTTCTACGTTATGCAGCGCGGCATTCCCGAAGAGGAGGCAATCGCGCTTATCGTCAATGGATTCGTCAAGGAAGTCATTCAGGAATTGCCAATGGAGTTCGCCGTCGAGGCGCAGAAACTCATCGGCATTTCGCTCGAAGGCTCCGTAGGCTGACCGTAATTCAGGAAGAAGAAATATGCTTGAGATCAAGAACCTGCACGCCAAGATCGCCGATACCGACACGGAGATCATTCGCGGCCTGAATTTGACAGTCAATGCAGGCGAGGTGGCTGCAATCATGGGGCCGAACGGCTCTGGCAAGTCCACATTGTCTTACATAATCGCTGGCCGGGACGACTACGAAGTCACCGAGGGCGACATTCTCTACAATGGCGAGTCCATCCTTGAGATGGACCCGGCGGAACGTGCAGCCAAAGGCGTGTTCCTGGCATTTCAATACCCGATGGAAATTCCCGGTGTTGCAACCATGGAGTTCCTGAAGGTGGCAATGAATGCCCAGCGCAAGGCGCGTGGCGAGGAGCCTCTGAAAGTTCCGGAGTTTCTGAAACGCGTGAAAGAGGCCGCCGCCTCGCTGTCGATGGACATGAACATGTTGAAGCGACCGCTTAATGTCGGGTTCTCCGGCGGCGAAAAGAAACGCGCTGAAATCTTGCAGATGAAGCTGCTGGAGCCAAAGCTCTGCGTTCTGGACGAGACCGACTCCGGACTCGACATCGATGCTCTGAAGATCGTGGCTGATGGAGTGAATGCCCTGCGTTCGCCAGACCGCGCGGTGCTTGTTATCACGCACTATCAGCGCTTGCTTGACCATATCGTGCCGGACAAGGTGCACGTTCTTTACAAGGGCCAGGTCATCAAATCGGGCGACAAGGACCTCGCGCTTGAACTTGAAAAGAACGGCTATGCCGGAGTCATCGGCGAAGCGGCTTGAGGATGGCCATGAATATCCATACACAAATGCACACGACCGCCGAGAAGGCGCTTCTTGCGGCATTCAATAGCCGTGTGGCAGATTTGCCTGGCAACAGTGATGTGGCAATGAAACGCGACAGCGCTGTGGAATTGCTGAAGGCAGGACTGCCGACCAAGCGTGTCGAATCCTGGCACTATACTGATTTGCGCAGGTTGCTATCATCCGTTCCTGATTTTGCTCCTGCAGCCGACGCCCGACAGGTTGATCCGCTTGTTGAGAATTCTCTCGTATTGCCGGTCCTGAACGGGGAGGCGGTTGGAAATCCGGGTGCTCGCGATGGAATATCTTTTCAGCGCGTTTCAGAAAAGCTGCTGGACGGGAGTTTGGCTGCCGCCCTGGATGCGTTCGGTGATGACGACACGATCGGCGCACTGAACACGGCGTTTGTTTCGGACGGATGGCACGTCGCAATCGCCGACGGCGCAGTTGTCGATACGCCGATTGAGATTCAGAGTGTTCAGAGCGGCGGACAGGTCCACACACGCTTACCAGTACGCGTTGGTGCCAATGCCAAAGCGATTATTGTTGAGCGTCATGCCGGGAACGAACCCGGCCTTTCCAGCTCCGTCTCGAATTTGCTGGTTGGCGAGGGATCAGACGTTCTGTGGGTGATCGTTCAGGAACAACCAGAAGAATCAACACATCTTGCCCAATTTAACGCGTGGATCGCCAAGAATGCCAAGCTGACCCTCTTCGTGATGAACTGCGGCGGCAAGGTCGTGCGGCAGGAAGTTCGCGTCATGACCAAGGGTGAAGGGTCGGACTTCCAGCTTCGCGGCGTGAACTTGCTCGCTGGTGAAACCCACACGGATGTTACGATGGTGCTGGACCATGCAGTGCCACACACCACATCACGTGAGTTGGTGCGAAACATCGTAACGGGCAGGGCGCACGGCGTTTTCCAAGGTCGTATCAATGTGCATCAGGTAGCGCAAAAGACCGATGCCAAAATGGCCTGCAACACGCTGCTGCTGTCCGACGATGGAGAGTTCTCTACCAAGCCTGAACTAGAAATCTTCGCCGACGACGTGGCTTGCGGACATGGTGCTACCGTAACGGAAATCGACAAGAACCACCTCTTTTACCTGATGGCGCGCGGCATTGATGAAAAATCGGCGCGAGGCTTGCTTGTAAAGGCATTCCTTGCCGAGGTAATTGAGGAGCTTGATGTCGAACCTGTGGTTGAAGCGCTGGAGTCGCGCCTTGATCGCTGGTTTGCGACCCACGGCTGATACGATGGAGCAACAACTCAAGACCGGGCCTTACGATGTGGAGGCCATACGCCGCGATTTTCCAATTTTGTCGCGTCAGGTGTATGGCAAGCCGCTGGTCTATCTGGACAACGGCGCTTCGGCCCAAAAGCCCCAAGCTGTGTTGGATGCCATCCAGCACAGCTATTCGCAAGAATACGCAAACGTTCATCGCGGGCTGCATTTTCTCTCGAATGCCGCCACTGATGCGTATGAAAAGGCGCGCGAAAGCGTGCGCCGGTTCTTGAATGCCCCATCCGCGGAAAACATCGTTTTCACGTCGAATTCGACGTCTGCTATCAATACAGTCGCGTATGGGTTCGGAATGCCGAATATTGGTCAGGACGACGAGATCGTTCTGTCCATCCTTGAGCACCACTCCAACATCGTACCCTGGCATTTCATTCGCGAACGTCAGGGGGCGAAACTGGTATGGGTGCCCGTCGACGACCTCGGTGCGTTTCACATTGAGGATTTCGAGCGAAGCCTGACAGCCAGAACAAAGCTTGTCGCGATCACGCAAATGTCGAATGCGCTTGGAACTGTTACGCCGATCAAGGAGATTTGCCGAATAGCACACGAGCGCGGTATTCCGGTCCTGGTTGATGGAAGTCAGGGCGCAGTGCACATGCCGGTCGATGTTCAGGATCTGGACTGCGATTTCTACGTATTCACCGGGCACAAGGTTTACGGGCCATCGGGTATCGGCGTGCTCTATGGCAAGACAGAAATGCTGGAGCGGATGCGTCCGTTCATGGGTGGCGGGGAGATGATCGAACACGTCACCATGGAAAATGTGACCTACAACGCTCCACCGCATCGTTTTGAAGCGGGCACTCCCCCAATCGTTCAAGCCATCGGCTTGGGTGCCGCACTCGATTATATGGATTCAGTCGGTCGAGAGCGCATTGCTGCGCATGAGGCAGAGTTGAACGCCTATGCGCACGAGCGATTGAGGGCTGTAAACTCGTTGCGCATTATTGGCGATGCGCCCGGCAAGGGCGCAATTGTCTCATTCGAACTACAGGGCATACACGCCCACGACGTTTCTATGGTAATTGACAGGCAGGGCATTGCGGTTCGCGCTGGCACGCATTGCGCGCAGCCGCTGTTGCAGCGGTTTGGCGTCACATCAACGTGCAGAGCCAGCTTTGGCATGTATAATACGGTGGCTGAGGTTGATGCGTTGGCCGAAGCGCTGGAAAAGGCACGAAAGTTCTTTGGGTGAGTGTTGTGGAGCAGTCGGACAAGTCAGAACAGGCGCATGACGAGAACCCTTCAGAAAAGCAGGGCGTCTTTTCCGCGTCCGCTATTCCCGAGGAGGAATTGGCCCGACTGACGGATGATATCGTTTCAGCGCTCAAGACAGTTTATGACCCCGAAATCCCCGCCGATATTTATGAGTTGGGACTGATCTACAAGATCGACATTGAGGATGATCGAACGGTCAAGATCGATATGACGCTCACCGCGCCGGGCTGCCCGGTTGCAGGTGAAATGCCGGGTTGGGTCGAGAATGCGGTTGGCACGGTTGAAGGTGTGTCAGGGGTTGAGGTCAAGATGGTATTCGACCCGCCATGGACGCCGGACCGGATGTCTGAAGAGGCACAAGTGGCGGTCGGTTGGTACTGACGCTTGCATCAGCCGGGAATCTTCACCATTTTAGATGCAGAAGAACATTCCGCAGGCTTTTGAACCTGCCGTGAGTGGAGAATGAGATGGGCCGTTTTAGTGTCATCAGCATGACCGACCGCGCAGCCGAGCGCGTCAGGGAAATTGTGTCATCCCGCGAAGATGCGAAAGGCATTCGTCTTGGTATCAAGAAGGGTGGCTGTGCTGGCATGGAATATACGGTCGATCTGGTAACAGAGCCGAGTGCTGGCGACGACCATGTTGAGCATCAGGGAGCCAATGTCTGGGTCGCTCCGGAAGCGGCTTTGTTCCTGCTTGGCACTCAGATGGATTTTGAGGTGACGACCTTGCGGACAGGGTTCACATTCAACAATCCAAACCAGAGTTCTGCATGTGGATGCGGCGAGTCGGTCGAACTCAAACCCGCAGATTTGAAGGCGCTGGCTGAAGCGCGTGCTGGCGCTGCCTGATGGACGACGATGATTTGCGCGACCTTTTCAGGGGGCTTGGTCCTATAACCATCAGGCGAATGTTTGGCGGCAAGGGCATTTATCACAATGGGCTGATAACAGCGCTGGTGGTGCAGGGAGAAGTTCTGCTTAAAGCTGACACTCGCTCCGCCCCAGAATTTGAGGCCGCAGGTTGCACGCAATGGACTTACGAAAGCCGCAGTGGGAAAATGGCGGCAATGCCTTACTGGTCTGTGCCTGATAGCGCGATTGACGATCATGAGGAAATGACCATCTGGGCTCGAAAAGCCTACGAGGCGTCTGTGCGCGCCAAAGCCTGAAACATTGGTGCATAGATCGGACTGAAGTGTGAATTTTTATCAGGAAGCAATCAGGCGGGACGCCCGGATATTTTCTGTGGCACCAATGATGGATTGGACGGACCGCCATTGCCGCTATTTCCATCGCCAACTCACGCGCGGTTCCCTCCTTTATACGGAGATGGTTGTTGCAGACGCCGTTATTCACGGCAATCGTGATCGCTTGTTGGGCTTTGATCCTGCTGAGCATCCTGTTGCGCTGCAATTGGGCGGTTCAAATGCTGCCAAGCTTGCCCAAGCGGCCAGGGTGGGTGAGCAATTTGGTTATGACGAAATCAACATGAACGTGGGCTGCCCATCCGACCGGGTGCAATCGGGTACTTTTGGCGCTTGCCTCATGCGCGATCCTAAACTGGTTGCGGCGTGTGTTGCAGAAATGAAAGCGTCTGTTTCTGTTCCCGTGACTGTGAAATGTCGCATCGGTGTGGACGATCAGGATATTGAGCAAGCGCTTGATGAACTCGCCGACGCCGTGTTCGAAGCTGGAGCCGACGCTCTGTGGGTCCATGCGCGCAAAGCCTGGCTGGAGGGGCTAAGTCCGAAAGAAAACAGAGATATTCCACCGCTGAACTATGATCGGGTCTACCGTCTTAAAGCGCGGTTGCCAGAGCGTTTTATCGGAATCAATGGCGGAATTCGTTCAATCGAAGAAGTGGTTCAGCATCTGGCGCTTGTCGATGGCGTTATGCTCGGCCGCGTTGCCTATCACGAGCCTCTCATACTTGCTGCTGCAGACCATGCTGTTGAGGGCAGGGCTGAGGAAAAAGTGGATTTCACTGCTTTGTGTGAAACGATGTGCGAGTATGCTGCACGGCACATCGCTTCTGGTGGCAAGCTGGCACAGATAACGCGACATATGGTTGGGCTTTTCCATGGCATGCCTGGCGCCCGCCGGTTCAGGCAGATATTGTCAACCGATGCGACTCGGGCCGATTCTTCTCCCGATGTACTGCGGGTGGCATTTGCGTCGGTTCTAGACGAAGCAAAGCATGTGGCCGCCTGAATGAGTTACTCCGAAATTGCTGTTTTTGTAACTGCAATTGCAGCGGCTGGCGTTGCATCGAGCCTACTCGCAGGCATTTTCGGGATAGGTGGCGGCGCAATACTCGTGCCAGTGTTCTATCAGGTGTTCGGGCTTTTGGGCGTGGATGACGCGGTGAGGATGCACCTGTCGGTCGGCTCCTCTCTAGCCATCATCGTGCCGACCTCGCTACGCTCTTTTCTGGCTCACAGATCGAGAGGCGCAGTGGATGACGAGATAATAAAGTCTTTCGTCATCGCCGTGCCCGCAGGCGTAATAATTGCTTCGCTATCGGCAGCATACATCTCAAGCGCTGGGTTGCGCATAATCTTTACAACCTTCACGCTTCTTTTCGGCTTACGGCTGCTATTCAACCGAGACAACTGGCGCTTGGGCAACGAAGTGCCGGGAAATCCATGGCGCTCAATGGTGGGCTTTTTTATCGGATTTTTCTCGACTTTGCTCGGCATAGGTGGAGGCATCATCAACAATACATTCATGACGCTGTTTGGCAGGCCGATCCATCAAGCTGTAGCCACATCAGCCGGCGTTGGCGTTCTGATCGCTATCCCGGGTACGCTTGGATATATTTGGGCCGGATGGGGCAACCCGCTTCTGCCGATTGGTTCCAGCGGGTTCATTAACTGGATAGCAGTCGCGCTTATCATCCCGATTGCGTTGGTTGTGACGCCGATTGGCGTCGGGATCGCCCACAGAATGGCCAAACGTCCTTTGGAAATAGGGTTTGGCCTATTCTGTCTTATTGTGTCGATACGATTCTTTATCAGCCTTCTTTGAAAACGCGCCTGAATATCGTGTCCACATGCTTGGTGTGGTAGCCAAGATCGAATTTCTCGCGAATTTCGTCTTCAGAAAGCGCTGCCCGAACATCTTTGTCGGCGAGTAGTTCTGCAAGGAAATCAGCGCCTTGCTCCCAAACTTTCATCGCGTTCCGCTGAACAAGCCTATAAGCATCCTCGCGCGAAACACCAGCCTGCGTCAAAGCCAGGAGCACGCGTTGCGAGTGCACAAGCCCTCTGAATTTGTTCAGGTTCTTTTCCATATTTTCAGGATAGACGAGCAGCTTCTCGATTACGCCGGTCAGTCGCGCCAGCGCGAAATCCAGCGTAACAGTCGCGTCCGGGCCGATCATACGTTCAACTGATGAGTGGGATATATCGCGCTCATGCCAAAGCGCCACGTTTTCCATCGCGGGCATGGAATAGCCGCGCACCATGCGGGCAAGACCCGTCAGGTTTTCAGTCAACACGGGATTGCGCTTGTGCGGCATTGCCGACGAGCCTTTCTGGCCCGGCGAAAAATATTCCTCGGCTTCAAGCACTTCTGTCCGCTGCAGATGACGAACTTCAGTCGCGAGGCGCTCAATCGATGAAGCGATGACGCCGAGCGTGGCAAAGAACATTGCATGGCGGTCGCGTGGAATTACCTGTGTTGAAACAGGTTCAGGCTTGAGCCCTAGCTTCTCGGCAACATATTCCTCAACATAGGGATCTATGTTTGCGAAGGTTCCAATCGCGCCTGAAATCGCACAAGTCGCAATGTCTTCACGCGCGCGGACAAGCCTTTCACGGCAGCGCTCGAATTCTGCATAGGCGAAGGCCAGTTTCACACCAAAGGTGGTTGGTTCAGCATGAATTCCATGGCTGCGGCCAATCGTGACGGTATCCTTATGCTCATAAGCGCGCTTCTTTAGCGCGGCGAGCAACCCGTCAATGTCGGCCAGCAGAATATCCGCAGCCCGCGTAAGCTGGACGCTCAAGCAGGTGTCAAGCACGTCGGAAGAGGTCATTCCCTGATGGATAAAGCGCGCATCCGGCCCGACAAATTCAGCAAGGTGAGTCAGGAATGCAATTACATCGTGCTTCGTTTCCCGCTCAATCTCGTCGATACGTGCGACGTCGAACTTTGCGTTGCCACCTTTTTCCCAAATGGTGCGCGCGGCTTCTTGCGGAATTACGCCAAGCTTGGCCAGCGCATCGCAGGCATATGCTTCAATTTCGAACCAGATGCGGAAGCGGGTTTCCGGCGACCAGATTGCAACCATTTCGGGGCGCGAATAGCGGGGGATCATGCAAACCTCATTCAGTCAGTTGCGGGCGTCCTAACAGAGCCGCGCCAATGGCTCAATGCAGTAATCAGCCAGAATCAGGTCAATTGATCCGCTCTTTGCCTAAAGCCGCCCGGTTACAGCTATCCAGCGATGGTTGGGGCCTTCAAAGCCGACGCTCTCCACAGCTATGAGAACTGCCATCCGGTTAGAACCGTCCGGCAGGTATAAGGTCTGCACAGCACCGAGCTTATATCCCAAAGGGCAATTACGGCTTTTGGGAATGCTCGTGTCTTCTGCAAGAACCTTTGTCTCTGTTGGCTTTGCAGGATTGAGGAGCAAAAGTCGGAAGCCTTTCAGTTTCTCAGGGCAGGCTTCTGCCGGTGGAAAATCGATCTCCTCAAGACGCAGCGCCCATTCGTCGTCAATCGGCGGAAAAACAGGTCGTGGCAGAAACTGAAACTGATGCGGGTCGGCTGAAATTTCCGTGATGGAATTAGAAGCTGCGGTGAACCCGAGATTGAGCGCAAGCTCCTGATCGGTGACGATAGATTGTCCCGCTTGAGACGCTTTTTCCCGCGCCGCGCTCACATCCTTGTCTTCCTCGTCAATGCGCACGCGTATAGGTGTTCCGGGCAAGAATTTGTCGCTATTCGTGTCGATGTAAAATCGGTTGGCAAAAGGAAAACCTGAACCGTCCTGAACGCCAAACTCTTCAAAAGCAAATATGGACCCGTCCTTGCTGAAGCCCAAAATGCGCAAAGTGGCAGCGTCTCCTGCGAAAGCGACGCTCGCACCCGTTAGAATTAGCAGCAAGGCAATTGCCAGATGTCTCATTTAAGGTCGCTCCAGCAGGGAAGCAGGTCGTTCGGCGAGGGAACCGCGGCATGTACGCCCCGCGCGATTGCTCGCGCCATGACAGCGCCCGCTACGGCATAAAAATCGATAATTGTGTCGGGGGTGAGAGCAATCCCGGAGGCTCCGGTTGCAAGGCCAAACACCAGATCGCCGTCCATCGGCGTGTGGCTTGGCCAAATCGCACGGGCAAAGCCGTCATGCGCGGAAATTGCCATTCTTTTTGCGCCCGACTTTGGCAAGACGGCATCCGTAGCAATAACCGCGATTGTCGTGTTTTGAAGCGCTGCGTCGTTCCGGAACTTCAATCTGATGTCTGCTGAGTCGCCCGGCATCGGGTGGGGCATTCCAAGTCCACCAAATTCTTCCTCCAGCTCAAAGGGCCCGGCCCAAAAGTGTTGGCTCTTGCCGATGGTCGTGCTGCCTACTGCATTGACTGCAACCAGTGCGCCTATCGTTACTCCATTCTTCATTACGCCTGAAGCCGATCCCAAACCACCTTTCAAACCGGCAGTGAGGGCACCTGTTCCCGCACCCGCAGTTCCAATCTCGAAACTGTGTGAAGCATTTCGGGTGGCTTGGTAGCCAAGCTCACGATAGGGCGCATAGCGACCCCAGTTTTTGTCCCCGCCGTTTATCAGGTCAAAGAGAATTGCGGCTGGAACAATCGGAATGCGCATATCACCAACAGGGAAGCCTACGCCTGCCTCTCGCAAGGCTGCCTGCGCGCCGCTGGCGGCATCCAGCCCGAAAGCCGAACCGCCAGACAGGACAATCGCATCAACATGCTCCACAGTGTTGTGCGGTTCGAGCAAGTCAGTTTCGCGGGTTCCCGGCGCGCCGCCCAGCACCTGTACAGAGGCAACCGTTGGCCTATCGCAGACGATGACGGTCGTGCCGGATTTCAGGGCATCGTCTGCGGCATTGCCGACCCGCAGTCCCTCTACATCGGTAATCAGGTTTCGCGGGCCTGCCTTCATCTCTGTTTCCCCATCGGCACAAAGCGTTGGCCATCGAAGACAAACGCGTCGTAGAGCGAGCGGCTTACATCACCTTTGGCATCAAATTCTATATCACCGAGCGCCGTTTTAAAAACGCGCATTGCCAAGGCGCTGGTGGGGTCATCCGGCATAGTGGCCAGTGCTTCGATTGCAATTTGCACGGCAGCGTAGGCGGGTAGCACATACCCGTCGGGGATTATCTGTTGCGTTTCGAGATGGGCCAGCACGTCCTTATCGGTAATTTCGCGCCATTCAGGCAGGCCAACCATAATGGTACCCTTTGCGAGCGGTATATCGCTTTCGTCATTGCGAAGTACCTCGCCGCCGGCAAAGACCATGGTGCTTCCAAGACTAGCGGCATCTCGCGCCATAATCGCGATGTCCCGCAAACTTCCGCCGACGAATACGTGCGTTGCACCAGCGCGTCGAAGTCTTCCGATCAGCCCGATCTGATTATCAAGGTCCGGGCGATATGTGTCGGTAAACACAGGATTTAGCCTGGCTTCAGTGCTTGCCGCACGAAGACTCTCCGCCAGTTCGCGCCCGTAAAGTGTCCCGTCATCGACAATGGCAAAAGGCTTCTCTCGCCACATCGGCGGAATGATACGAGCGACAGCTTGTGCTTCTGAATCGCTGCGCGGTGCCAGCCGGAATACGTTCCACCCCGTTTTTGACCGTTGATCGGTCAGGCTTCGGTTGCGAACACCGATGCTGACGACAGGAATTTTCGCCTGCTTGAGCACTGGAAGCGCAGTTTCGAGAGATTCTGCACACAAAAAGCCGATAAGGACACGAAGGTTCTGTTGGATTGCTTCGCGGGCGACCTTCTCGCCACCTTCAGCGGAGCATTCATCGTCCAACATAACGATTGTTGAGCGAGTCTTTGCGACTGCCTGAAGCGCCCCGGTCTCAACCTGTGTGCCAAGCACAGCAAGAGGCCCCGACAACGGCGCAACAACGCCAATTGCCGGTTGCTGCGCCCACGCCAGCCCCGTGGACGACACAATAAAAGCGAAGAGAAAGCCAAACCGCACTTTTGCATTCCCGATTTCGCGAACACTGGTATCGCCCGAAATGCTGTATCGCAACCTTGGCAATGAGAATGTTGAGCAAAGGGTTTACTTGTTGCACTGATCATGCAGCCATATATTGCTTTGGTAGCCAACTGGATGACGCCTTGCTGAAGAGATATGAAATAGGGCCACAAGCCTATCGGGATGCGATGTCGCAATTCGCGGGCGCAGTGCATATCATAACAACCAATGGGTCGGCCGGTCGGCGCGGAACGACAATCATTGCGGCCTGTTCCGTTTCTGACAGCCCGCCCATGGTTCTGGCTTGCTTGAACCGGGAAAACCCGAACAATGATGTATTCGTCAAGAACGGCAACTTTGCGCTCAATACCCTCGCGGCTAAACACGAGCCTTTAGCCGTCGCGTTTTCCGGCGTGACGGGTCTGCCGCCTGAGCAACGGTTTGCCTTGGCTGAATGGGACACAATCGATACCGGCGCGCCCACCTTGGTTGATGCCCTGGCGGTGTTCGATTGCGAACTGGTTGATAGCAAGGATATGGCAACCCATCGTGTGCTTTTTGGCAGGGTGACAGGTTTGCGGATTGGCGATAGCGTTCGTCCATTGCTTTATCACGAGCGCAGCTATCACGTCCTTTAAGTGCTGCGCGGTCAGGTGACTGGAATGACGCGCGCTCCACATCCAATTCCCGCCAGCATAGACGAAACCCTGAGCATGCTGGCTGATGCCGAGTATGTTGCCGACAGGTCGCTCGCCACGGTTCTTTACCTCGCCCTGAAAATGAAACGCCCGCTGTTTCTTGAAGGCGAGGCAGGAGTGGGAAAAACAGAAATTGCCATGGTGCTGGCTTCTTCGCTGGGGCGAAGGCTTATCCGCCTGCAATGCTATGAGGGACTGGACGTTTCATCTGCGGTCTATGAGTGGAATTACGCCGCCCAGATGATTGAAATCCGCATGGAGGAAGCTGCCGGGGCGGTTGATCGCAAGATCATGGAAAAGAACGTGTTTTCGGAAAAGTTCCTGATCCGCCGTCCTGTTCTGGAAGCGCTGGCAGGCGAGCCTGGCGCGGCGCCGGTGTTCCTGATCGACGAGCTTGATCGTACCGACGAAGCGTTCGAGGCCTTCCTGCTGGAGATTTTGTCGGATTATCAGGTGACAGTGCCCGAGCTTGGGACAATCAAAGCTGCCGAGCCGCCTATCGTTATCATTACTACGAACAGGACGCGGGAAATTCACGACGCGCTCAAGCGGCGCTGTCTGTATCATTGGGTCGACTATCCCGATGCGCAGCGTGAGCTGGAAATCGTGCGTCGAAAGGTGCCGGACGCCAACCGCAAACTATCGGCTGAGGTTGTTGCGTTCGTTCAGAAGTTACGTGAGATTGAACTGTTCAAGGTTCCAGGAGTCGCCGAAACGATTGACTGGGCCGGTGCGCTGACGGAACTCGATAAAGTGGCGCTGGACCCGGAAACTGTGTCTGATACAATCGGTGTTCTTCTGAAATATCAGGACGATATTGCGCGCATTGAGCAGGGTGAGGGCCGCCGCATTTTGAAGGAAGTGAAGGCGGAACTGTCGGCCGCAGCGGAGTAAGCTCATGCCTGAAGCGCCTGATGGACGGATTGCGGACAACATCGTCTACTTTGCACGCACTCTGCGAAAGGCCGGGATGAGGGTGGGGCCAGCCTCCGTGCGGGATGCAATCGAGGCGGTATTGGTAGCGGGTATTGGAAGCCGGGAAGATTTCTACTGGGTTTTGCATTCCGTGCTGGTCAAGAGACATGAGGATCATGCCGTCTTTGATGAAGCGTTTCGGCTTTATTGGAAATCACGTGAGCTTATTGAAAAGCTGCTTGCGATGTTTTCGCCTGTCGCGCCTGACATGCGGGAACGGCAAAAGCCGCGGGCAGGGGAAAACCGCGTCAATCAAGCAATGTTTGAAGGGCATTCGAAGCGCCAACCTGCAAAGGAAGTGCCAGAAATTGAAGTTGATGCCCGTTTCACTGCATCTGGCAATGAAGTCCTGAGAACGAAAGATTTTGCGCAGATGAGTGCGGAAGAGATTGCACAGGCAAAAAAGGCAATCGCGGCTTTGCAACTCCCGTTCGATACGGTGCGCACACGTCGCTTCAGGGCAGATTCTTCCGGCCGCCATATTGACCCTCGGGCGATGATGCGGGCTGCTGCGCGCACCGGTGGAACGCTGGTTTTGCCTCGCTTTCGCTCGCCTCGCGAGGTGCATCCGCCGTTGGTGGTTTTGGCCGATATTTCAGGCTCGATGAGCCAATACACACGCATATTTCTGCATTTCCTGCATGCGCTGACGGAAAAGCGGGGGCGCGTAAATACATTCGTTTTTGGTACACGACTAACAAATCTGACCCGACAAATGCGCCACCGTGACCCCGACGCTGCATTGGCCGAATGCGCTAACGCAGTGAATGACTGGTCCGGCGGCACGCGCATTGGCGATGCACTCCACCAGTTCAACAGGCTATGGTCACGCCGCGTACTCGGGCAGGGGGCAATCGTTCTGCTGATCACCGACGGGCTTGAGCGGGATGAGGTCGGCGATCTTGAACGTGAAATGGAGCGGCTGCATAAATCTTGCCGCCGCCTGATCTGGCTGAATCCGCTGCTGCGCTTTGATGGGTTCGAGGCCAGAGCAAGAGGTGTTCGAGCAATGCTGCCGCATGTTGACGAGTTTCGAGCTGTTCATAACCTGAATGCCTTGTCCGATCTTGTGGCGTCGCTGGACAAGAATGCAAGTCGTTCGATGGACCCGCGCAAATGGCTGGACATTCGCACGAATGAAGCAGCGTGACGAAAACCGGGAGGCTGAGATGGCGATAAATGAAACTGTCGTTCTCGATGCGGAGCGCGATCCCCTTCTTACAGCTGAACGCTGGATGAAGCAGGGCAGGCACTGCGCAATTGCCACTGTGGTTGAAACCTGGGGGTCGGCACCAAGACCGGTCGGCAGCCATCTGGTCATTGATGCAGAAGGCAATTTTCAAGGGTCAGTTTCCGGAGGCTGCGTTGAAGGCGCCGTTATCTCAGAAGCCGCCGACGTTATAGCCGATGGCGCGCCGAAAATGCTGGAGTTCGGCGTGGCAGACGAAACGGCGTGGAGGGTTGGCCTCTCATGCGGTGGGCGTATTCGCGTCTATGTCGAAAGGCTTGGCTGAGAAACATGGACCCCTATGTCCTCAAGACTCTGAATTCAGAGCGAATTGCGCGCCGCGCAGCCGCCGTGGTGACGGATCTCAATGACGGTCGGCATCGCTTGGTGCGCGAAGGTGATCCTGTTGCCGGTGAACTGGGCGATGCGATAGCAAACGCCTTCCGTACAGGAAAATCCAGCGCAGTTAATGTTACAGGCAGAGAGTTCTTCATCAATGTTCATCTGCCGCAACCGCGGCTCGTCATAATCGGTGCGGTGCATATAAGCCAGGCACTGGCTCCAATGGCGCGAATTGCAGGGTTTCCGGTGCGGATCATTGATCCGCGAACCGCATTTGCAACGGCTGAGCGTTTTCCGGACGTTGAACTTGCTGCCGAATGGCCAGAAGAGGTGTTGAGTAGTGCGCCGTTAGACAGCTACACCGCACTGGCCGCATTGACACACGATCCAAAAATTGACGATTTCCCGATCAAGGCAGCGCTCGACTCCGGTTGCTTTTATGTTGGGGCCTTGGGCAGCCGCAAAACCCACGCAAAGCGCGTTGAGCGACTGCAAGCGATGGGGGTGAGCGATGAACAAATTTCGCGCATTGACGCGCCTATCGGTCTCGACATCGGAGCATCAAATCCCGCAGAAATAGCTGTGGCGATACTCGGAAAGCTTATTCATGCCTACCGCTCACGTGGCAATTCGAAGCAGTCAGGAGCGCCTGATTGAAGTTCGGTCCTGTTCCAATCGATGAGGCACTTGGCGCAGTGCTGGCGCACTCGGTTCACGCGGGTGAGCGGGTGTTGCGAAAAGCGCGCAAGTTCACCGCGCAGGACATTGAAGAACTTAAGCAGGCAAATATCCTGGAAGTCGTCGTTGCTCGCCTTGAGAGCGATGATGTTGATGAAGATTCTGCGGCGAAGTTGCTCGTGGACGGAATGAAGTTTCGTGGGGTTGATGTCAAACCACCCGCGACAGGCCGAGTGAACCTTCACGCTCGCCATTCGGGTGTGTTCGTGGTGGATGAAAAGGCAATCGACTCGTTCAACGCAATCGACCCCGCAATCACTATTGCGACGCTGGCGCAGTATGCGCCGGTAGAGACCGGCAGCATGGTCGCTACGGTAAAAATCATCCCTTACGCAGTTCCACGCGACATGCTCGACCGGGCGCTGCTTGCCATTGCGGGCCAAGAAATTCTCGCTGTTAATCCGTATCGCACTATGTCTGTTGGTCTGATCCAGACCCGTCTGGCTGGTACGAAACCTGGAGTGCTGGACAAAACTGTTCGCGTAACGGAAGCACGACTTGCACGATCCGGCAGTCATTTGAAGGCGGAGCGCCGCGTCAATCACGACACGCAATCTGTTGCGGCGGCCTTGAAAGAAGCCGTGCACGAAAGCGATATGGTTCTGATTTTCGGGGCTTCAGCCGTAAGTGATTTTGACGATGTGATACCTGCTGCAATCCGCATGGCGGGCGGCTTTGTCACGCGAACCGGGATGCCTGTCGATCCCGGCAATCTGCTTGTATTAGGTCGCTTGGGCGAAAAGCCGGTCATTGGCGCTCCGGGTTGCGCCCGCAGCCCAAAGGTAAACGGCTTTGATTGGGTGCTGGACCGAACGCTTGCCGGCATCGAGATATCAGACAGGGACATTGCCCGAATGGGTGTTGGCGGGCTGCTCATGGAAATTCCCAGCCGTCCACAGCCCCGAGAAAGCGCACGGAGCGCCGATAAGGTTTGCGCAGTTATTCTGGCAGCAGGCAGATCCAGTCGCATGGGTGGGCCCAACAAGCTCATGGCGGAGTTTGACGGTATCCCTCTGGTGCGAAGGATCGCAGAGTGGGCACTTGCCTCAACAGTCGATCAGGTTGTGGTTGTTACAGGGCATGAAGCGGAGCGCGTTGAAGCGTCGCTTGCTGGCCTCAAAGTGGAGGTAGCTATCAATCCGGCTTACGCTTCAGGGCTATCGTCATCCCTGAAAGCCGGTATCGCCGCCTTGCCTGACGAGGCGACAGGGGCAATGATCATTCTTGGTGACATGCCCGAAATCACGACTTCCGACATCAATAAGATGGTAGCAGAATTCAAAAAGGCCAAAGGCGCGGTTGTACGCGCAACGCACCAAGGGAAGCGCGGAAATCCCGTCATCTTGCCACGGTCCCTGTTTGAAACTGTAGCAACCCTGGAAGGGGATACCGGTGCGCGTCACGTTGTGGAAGCCGAGCGCGCGGATATCATCGACATCGAACTGGGCGAGAGTGCGTCCATCGATGTTGACACTCCGGACGCGATGGAACGGGCGGGTGGAAAACTGCGTGGTTGACAGCGCGAAGTCCGGAATGCACCCATCCGCCATGAAATATTCTATTACATTGATGGCAATCGGCTTCCTGATTGCAGCGGTTCCTGTACAGGCGAAACCGCTGGAGCCGCATAAGGATGAGCTTTTTGCTTATCCGGCTATCTTGTCGGAAGCCGATAACGGTGCCTTTCGCGTCGTGGATTATCAGGAGATGCGCGACGTTAACGAGCGGGATGAGGTTCCTGAGAAGCGGGTTCGCAAGCTCTATATCTCTCTCGGCGTGCGCAGCCAACAGAAGGAAATGAAGCTCGGCACGCAACGGTTTGTGGCCGCAGGGCGTGAGCAGGGCGCTTCCATGATTGTTGTCTATCTCCACGGACAGGGCGGCAACCGCAGCCAGGGCGTCAACGATTTCACGTTCGGAGGCAATTTTAACCGGGTGAAGAATCTCGTCTCAAAGGCTGGCGGTCTTTACCTGTCGCCGGACTTTCCCGATTTTGGAGATACGGGATCCACGCAGATAGCAGCGTTGATCGAACATTTTTCGGCCTTGTCGCCGAAAGCCCCTGTTATCATTGCCTGCGGCTCGATGGGCGGAATGTTGTGCTGGAAGCTGGCCGCCAATCCCGACGTTGCTTCCAGACTTGGCGGCTTGCTTTTGCTTGGTTCCCTTTGGGATGAGAGCTTTATGAAAAGCCCGGCTTACAAGCGAAAAGTGCCGGTCTTTTTTGGCCATGGCAGCCGGGATAAAGTTTTTCCGGTTGAGAAGCAGGAATCCTTTTTCCGCAAGCTGCTCGGTAAGAATGGATCGTATCCGACGCGATTTGTAAGGTTCGAAACCGGCACGCATGGTACCCCAATTCGCATGACCGACTGGCGGCAAGAGCTGAACTGGATGCTTTCGCGCCGTTAAACTTGCACGTCCGTTCGTCAGTCGGTACTGAACTCTCAATTTCATGGAAACCCACCAAGGAGCTTCCCTATGGAACTGTGCCGGCTCGGACGGACTGATCTTGTTGTGTCCCGGACATGCCTTGGAACGATGACGTGGGGGCAGCAAAACACCGAAGCTGAAGGCCATGCACAACTCGATGTGGCATTTGGCCGAGGCGTGAATTTTCTCGATACGGCGGAAATGTACCCAATTCCCCCGAAGGCCGAGACGCAGGGTCGTACCGAGTCGTGTATCGGGAACTGGATGCAGCTTAAGAAAAATCGGGACCAGGTTGTTCTTGCGACGAAGGTCATAGGCAGAACTGCAAACGACTGGTTTCGAGATGGACGGCCATCAAAGTTGGTGCGCGCCGATATAGAAGACGCGGTCAATAAATCGCTACGTCGCCTGCAGACCGATTACATCGACTTGTACCAGATACATTTTCCGGAGCGTCGCATCGCTTGGGGAGCAAACCCCACCCGTGTGGAAGAATGGCCGATGCCGCGAGATGAGGACGAGACACCCATCGCGGAAACACTTGGTGTGTTTGCTGATTTGGTGCGGGCCGGGAAGATACGTCATTTCGGGGTGTCGAATGAAAGCTCCTGGGGTCTCATGCGCTATCTTTTTGAGAGCGAGCAGGGGACTGGCCCACGGGTGGCAACAATCCAAAACGCCTACAATCTCGTAAACCGTACTTTTGAGGTAAACCTCGCGGAAGTGTGTGACAGAGAGGAAGTGGCACTGCTGGCATATTCACCGCTCGCGCAAGGCTACCTCACGGGAAAATACGATCACGGAGCGCGTCCGGCAGGCTCGCGAACGCAATTGTTTAATCGGGGACAACGCTACCAGACACCCAACGCAGCGGAGACTTTGCTTGCCTATAACGAGCTGGCGCGCAGTTTTGGCATGGAGCCAGCCCTGTTCGCCAATGCTTTTGTGCACAGCAGGCCGTTTGTTGCATCAAACATAATAGGCGCAACATCGCTAGAGCAACTTGATATGGCGTTGCGCTCAGCCGAAGTGACGTGGACCGCCGAGATGGAAACCGCCGTAAACGCCATCCACCAAAGATGCGGAAATCCCTGCCCCTGAATTGGGTGGCAAGGGGCGGTCTCGCTCGAACAATGGCTCTCCATGATAGAGTTTGTAGCCAACCACGAGTGCCAGAATGACGGCGAGCCAAATGGCGGTTTGGCTCAACAAGTTCCCGCCAAATCGCGCCCGCGCAGCAACACCGGCGCCAATCACAAGTGCAAGGCTGCCAAGATAAACAAAGCTCGCGAACGTGTTATTATCAATGCCGAAAGTGTTACCGGCACTGTCGTTAAACATCAGCAGTATCGCGGCTATTGCGAGCGCGCCAAGAACGATCCATAAAAGCTTATCCGCTCGCATTTCACCTCCTCAAGACGTCTCGTTTTTTACTCTCGTCATCCGCGCGCGTCTTGTTTCTCGCCGAGGTTTGCGTTCCACCGTGGCCAATCGCGCCGGCAGTTCTGCCATAATTTCACGGCGCTCTTCAGAAGTCATTTCAATCCATTCGGCGATTTCAGATCGCGTTCGTCCGCAACCAAAGCAAAATCCCGTACGTTCATCTATCGAACAGACGAGAATACACGGTGATTCAATTGCCATCCGATGATTTCCTTTGCCCTTCAAATGGGCCAGCTTCGGTTGAGTTGCAAGCAAATAGCTGATTTCTTTGGAATATCATTCACCCAAGGGGTGTTGAATTGGCGCGCAGAACAGAAAGAATGTACGAAGGAGCTGGTTGGGCCGCGAATCTGTGGCCTTTGTGTGGGAACCTGCATGACTGACGTGCTTTTAGAAGGAAGGGCGAGACAGGCGCAGCCCGACCGAGAAGTCATACTTTCCGCCCGCGACATTACCGTCGCGTTTGGCGAAAAAGTTGTCTTGCAGGATCTTTCACTGGATATTTTTCGCGGAGAAATTCTTGGTTTTGTGGGAGGCTCGGGCACCGGCAAATCCGTTTTGATGCGCACAATTCTCGGGCTCAATCGAAAGCAGGCAGGAACGGTCAAGGTCTTCGGGGTCGATGTAGATAAGGCAACGCCGGAGCAGAAACTATCCATCGATATGCGCATGGGTGTGCTCTTTCAACACGGGGCATTGTTCTCGGCACTGACAGTGCTGGAAAATGTTCAAGTACCGATGCGGGAATATCTCGACCTTCCAAAAAAGCTGATGGACGAGCTGGCCATGCTCAAGATTGAGCTGGTGGGATTGCCGCGAGATGCCGCGCCGAAATTTCCATCAGAGCTTTCCGGGGGCATGATAAAACGCGCGGCGCTTGCCAGGGCGCTAGCTCTCGATCCCGATCTGGTTTTTCTCGACGAGCCGACATCCGGGCTTGATCCGATCGGCGCGGCTGATTTCGACGAACTCGTCGTTAAGTTGCGAGACACGCTGGGTTTAACGGTTTATATGGTTACGCATGACCTCGACAGCCTCTTCACGGCCTGTGATCGAATCGCCGTCCTCGGCCAAAAGCGCGTGCTTGTGCAAGGCACTATAGAAGACATGCTGGAATGTGATGACCCTTGGGTAAAATCGTACTTCCGGGGCAAGCGTGCGCGTCAGATCAATCCGCGCCAAAGGACATAGAGGCCGATGGAAACAAGAGCCAATTACGTCATCGTTGGACTGTTCACCGTTCTGGCCGTTCTGGGCGCGTTTCTGTTCGTGTACTGGACCGCCGCCGTAAGCGACAAGGGTGAGCTGACATTGCTGCGTTTTCGCATCCCTGGATCCGCGTCCGGCTTGGGGCGAGGAAGCGTAGTCCTTTTCAATGGTGTGCGCGTTGGAGAAGTCCAAAGTGTATATATCGACCGGTCGAATCCCTCGGCTGCAATTGCAGACGCAATGGTCGATCGCCGCACACCTGTGACGCGTTCAACACAGGCGATCATTGGCCTTGCTGGCCTGACAGGCCAGGCAAATATCGAAATGAAGGGCGGCAATCTGCACGAGCCGAACCTCTTCACACAAGCAGAAGAGCAAAATCTGGTTCCGGAAGTGATGGCCAGTCCGTCGGCTGTTACGAACCTGCTGCAAACGGCTCAGGAAATTCTGACCCGTACTGACAAGGTTTTGGTGGAACTCGAAGGCTTCGCAACTGATGTGCGGCCCGAATTGCAGAAAACTGCCGAGAACGCGCGCAAATTCACCGACGCGCTTGCTAGCAATTCGGAAGGTGTCGATAAATTCCTCAGTAGCGTTTCTGGTCTGGCTGAAGACTTGTCCGGCGTTTCGAAGCGACTGGACAGCACCCTGAAAACGGCGGACGAGATAGTGAAAGCTATCGACCGCAACAAGGTTTCAGAGATCGTGACAAACGTCGATGTGTTCACGAAAAATCTGACGGAAACAGGAAAGAAGTTTGATGGCGTGGTGAATAAGGTTGATGCTCTGCTTGGCACTGGTGACGCCCAGGGCGTGATGGTTCAGATAAATGACACATTGAAAGCCTACAGGCAGGTTGCAGATACTTTGAATGCAAAGTTGGGGACGATCACGGACGGACTGGCGCGTTTTTCGGGTCAGGGGTTGCGTGATGCGGAAGCTCTCATCAATGATGCAAGACGGTCTGTGAACCGGATTGAGCAAGCCATCACAGACCTTGAGCGGAATCCGCAGCGTATTCTTGGCGGAGGAGACGGCGAAGTTCGGCGGTATGACGGAAGAGCGCGCCGATAGGTTTGAGCCGGATCAAGTGCCTGTGCAGTGGCGGCGTGCAATCGGAGAATGAGTAACAGGGGATGAAAAACGCTTTTCGGTCATGCGCGACAATAGTCGCGCTATCCCTCTCTGTTTCTGGCTGCGCGTTGCTGGGCAGCAAGCCGAAGCCTCTGGATACATTTGAATTATCTGCTCCCGCGGCCGAAAGTCAGAAGCCCCGCCGTGGGATTCAGATATTGGTCACCGAACCATCAGCCTTGAAGGCACTTGATAGCCAGAACATTGTTGTCAACCCGCAACCCGGCTCAATCGAATATCTTGGCGGAGCGCAGTGGGCTGACAGGCTGCCGAAAGTTGTGCAGGCGCGTTTGGCCGAAACATTCCAGAAATCCGGGCGTTTTGCAGGAGTGGGCAAGCCCGGAGAGGGTCTCGCGATTGATTATCAGATCGTGTCGGAGATCCGCACATTCGAAGTGCGTTTGGGCGGCCAGTCCCGTGCACATGTAACACTGTTTGTGCGGATACTGAACGACCGCAACGGCGCAGTGCGGGCTGCGAAAGTATTTGAGACCGAAGCGCCGATCAGTGGCGCGGACAACGGCGCCTATGTGCGTGGGTTGAATGCCGCATTCGGTAGAGCCGCAATTGAAATTGTTGACTGGACGGCATCAATAATCTGATTGTTCGACATTAAATGAAAAAGCCCGCTATTGGCGGGCTTTTTGCTTTGTCTCAAGCAAGTCGTCCGGATGCATGGGCAAGCATGATGTAGGCTTTGCCGGTATCCGACATCTCATAATTGCGGACCTTCATCTTCCCGCCCTCAGTGCTGCTGACGCGCGCAAGCAGGCGCTCGAAATCATCGCAATAGCGATCAACCGCGGCGCTGAAAGATTGGTCCCGGCGATACCGATCGGCCACCTCGTCGAAAATTTGCTGACCGCGAAGGGTGTAGAGTCTCCGCGAAATATCCAGAGCCAACCCGTTGTCGCGACGCTCCCAAATCTCGCTCAGTGTGTCCGTATCAATGGACTTGGCAATGTCCTTGGCGAGGGAGCCCAGCGCATTGTCCAGTCGAGAACCTGCCGCAGGCGCGACAGTCTCGGCGCGCGGCGCAGTGATTACCTCTTCAACCGGTGCGGCTGGAGCTTTTGGCCTTGCAAGTGGAGCATCGGTAATCGTGCCGCGAAGTGGAAGCTTTACGTCTTCCGGTGCCGCTGGCGGGGCAGGGAAACGTTCAGCCAGTCGCGTTTCAGCATTCGAAGCCGGTCTGCGATATGCCGCGCGTTCCGGGTCTGATACGTCGATGCTACGGCCCGATTGTACGACAATAGCCGAAAGCTCCTTCAGTGCATTGATCTGCTCGGTGACAGCACGGCGAATTGCGCTTGTAGATTCACGCGCCTCAACCGGCATATCGACAATGCCCTTCTTAAGGGCATTACGAGTGTCGTCCAGCTCATGACGGATTGTCTCGGCCGTCTTTCGAAGATCAACGGTTGCGTCGGCAAAGCGCTGGGTCGCACTGTCAATCACTTCGGCAAGTGACTTTCTGATGGATTCAGTGGATTCCTGCGCGCGGGCTTCCGCACTGCCAAACGAATCCATCACGAGGTTCTCGAAGGACTTCATGATCCTTTCGATATCCTCGGATTTCTTAACCAGACCAACGGCCAGGTCTTCGATGGCATGTTGGCGGTCTCCGAGCGTTGTAACGAGGTTCGTCTGCGCTGAGCCCAACAAATCGCTCGCAGAGGATAGCAGGCGGCTGTGTTCCTCGAACCGGCTGGCGATACCTGCAACCGCCTTCAGCGTTTCGGAAGTCATCGTTGTAAGGCGGGTTGTGTTTGAATCCAGCAACCGCGCCGAGCTTGCGAAAGTCTGGGCCGCACGTTCGGTGGAAGCAGCAAAAGCCTGCGTGGTTTCCGTCAACCGACGGTCAACGGTGTCGAGGCTTTGTTCAGCAAGTCCCGCAAGTTCAGATAGCTGGCGGTTCGTGTCGGTGACCTTGACCACGGCCTGATCGACCGATTGTGCAATCTGCTGGCGTGCCTCGGCCGCCGAAGCCCGCGCTCTTTCTGCCTGCTGTTCAAGCGTCTCCACGAATTCAGCATTCTCGGAACGCAGTCGTTGCGTGGCCTTTTCAGCGGCCAGTTCAATGCTGCGCTCAAGTTCTGTTCCGCCTGCAGTGAACCGCTCGGCCAACGGACGTGCCGTTTCGTCGAGGATACGGATCATGTCGCCGGTACGAGCCTCAAGCAACTCGTTCAGCTCATGTGTATTTTCGCCGATTGCCTTTGCCGCTTCGTTGGTGGATTCAGTGATATGCTTTCCAACTGCTGAGAAGGTATCCGCAATAACGTTTGCGCGCTGATCCAGTTTGGCTTCGCTTTCTGAGAACTCGCGCTCGATGATGGCGCGAACATCGCTCGCGGCTTGCGCCAGGCGGGCCTCTGCTTGCGCCACGTCTTCCGAAATTCGGATTACAGCCTTGCCCGAAGTCTGCTCGAGCCTTTCTTCTGCTGTAGCCAACGCATCGCCGATTGCCTGCGTCTGGCGCTCAAGCTCTTGCGCGGTGAGGTTTGTACGTTGTGCGAGTCGTTCATCGGTTTGGTCAAACAACTCACCAAAGCGCGCCGAACGCTGATCCAGCGCTGCGGTCAGAGCATCTGCTCGGTCTGCAATCCGGCGATCCGCATCGTCGAAAATGCGAGCAACTTCACCAGCTTTTGTGCCAAGTTCAGCAGCAGTTTCGCTGGTGCGCGCGATGATCCGATTTTCGGCCTGTTCAAGAACCTTGGCAATGTCTTCAGTCTTCTGGCTGAGCTCTGCCGATGTCTGATGTGTGCGCGCAATGATCCGCTGCTCTGTCTCGAAGAAGACGTTCGCCACGCCAGTTGCACGCGATGCAAGCTGGTCTGCGCCAGCAGAGATATTGCTGGCAAGTTGCGCATCAGCCCGATCAAACATCGCTTTCAGCTCATCGGCGCGGGCTGCAAGTGCGTCGGCTGAAGCAGCAACACGCGACGAAATCTTGCCGTCTGCACTTTCGAACATCTGGACGATCTCAACGGCCCGCTGCGCAAGCGCGCTTGCGTTTTCAATGGCCCGTGCGGCGAGTTTGCGGTCACCTTCGTCAAACAGGCGCTCAATCTCTGACATGCGCTCATGAGCCATACGGTGCGTTTCATCAGCACGTACAGCAATTGTGTTGTCTGCCTGCTCGAACACCTGACCAATACTTTGAGCGCGACTGCTGAGCGAATCGGCAGCTTCCTCTGCGCGGGCGGTCAGGGTCTCAATGGTATCCAATGCACGATCAGAAAGTTTCCGATCCGCATCATCGAATGTGCGAGCAATTTCTGCAGTGCGACGCGCAAGTGAATCCGCGGTCTCTTCTGCTCTTACCGCAATCTGGCGGTCAGCATCGGTGAAGACTTTTCCAGCTTCATTGGTAAGTGCTGCAGTGAGTTCAAGCACCTTGTCACGCAGTTCACCGGCTGCGTTGACCGCGCTGCGTTCGAGTACGATGCGTACATTTTCCACGCCGGTGGCAAGCGCGGTTTCGACTGCGTGCGTCCGTTCTCCAATCGACTCGATATGACGTTGGAACGACTCGTCGATCTTGGCTACATCACTGGCAAGCGCACCAGAAATTTCGGCGCGACGATCCTCGAAAAGCTTGACGTGTTCGGCTGCCTGAGCGTCGAGCAGTGTGCGCGCCTCATCCAGTCGTTCAAGGTCAGCTTCCAGAGCGGCCGAAAGACCGCTGCGACCGGAACCAATCTCTTCAATATGGCGGGAGAGTGCAGCCTGCAGATTGGCGCGTGCATTGTCCACAGAGGCAAGATCAGCCTCCAGCGCGCGCCTCAGAATATTACGACCTTCCGCCAATTTTTCGACCTGACCGGAAACCAGCGAATCGATGCTGGCCCGACTTTCGTCAAGCTTGCGCAGATCGCTTTCAAGGGCATGGCTGAGCTGATGTCGACGTTCTTCAAATATGGAGTTGTGAGCCTCCAGCATTTGAACAAGCGCAGCGTCAAGCTCCACCCGGCTTTCGCCAAGCTTCACAAGGTCAGCTTCCAATGCCCGCTTGAGAATGTTGCGGCCTTCGGACAATTTCTCAACCTGGCCTGCAACCAGACCGTCTATCTCCGCGCGGGACTCTGCGAGCTTGAGCAGGTCATCCTGCAGGGCTTGCGAAAGCGAGACTCGTCCCCTGGCAAGTCCTTCTTCCTGCTCGCGCGCCACCCGTTGCATCAGGCTTTCAAGTTCAGAACGGCTATCTGCGATCCGTGCAAGGTCCGCTTCGAGCGCGCGCACGAGGATATTGCGGCCTTCAGCCAATTTTTCGACCTGACCTGCCACAAGCCCGTCGATGCTTGCTCGACTTTCAGCAAGCTTGGACAAATCTTCTTCAAGGGCTTTTGAAAGCGTCGCACGGCCTTCGGCGAAATTATCGCCATAAGATTTGATAAGGTTGATGACCCCGCCGTCAAACTCGGTCTTTGCCTCGGTCAGGCGCTTGAGATCGGTTTCGAGCGCGCGCACAAGAAGGTTGCGGCCTTCAGCCAACTTTCCGACCTGTCCGGCAACCATTTCGTCAATTTGAGCGCGTGTTTCAGCGAGCTTACCGAGTTCTTCCTGAACGATTGCAGCCAAGGACTCACGTCCATCGCCGAAGCTGGTGTTGAGGTGAGAAACAACCTCACCGAATGTCTCGTCCAGTTCCTTGCGGCTTTGTGCCAGCTTGGCAAGGTCGCCTTCAAGCGCCTTGACCAGAATGTTTCTACCATGCGCAAGCTTCTCGACCTGTGAAGATACCAGACCGTCAATGCTGCGGCGGGTTTCGGCGAGTTTTTCCAGATCGCCCTGCAATGCATCCGAAAGAGCACTGCGGCTTTCGTCATATGCCTGCTTCTGACGCTCGGTAACCAGCTTAAGCGAGTCGTCCAGATCTATGCGACGCTTGTCGAATTCTTCCAGATCAGCCTCAAGCGCGCGCTTCAGCAATGCCCTGCCTTCGGACAGTTTCTCAACTTGCCCGCCGATCAATACATCAACATCAGCACGGCTTTCCGCAAGCTTTGCGAGATCCGTCTCAATCGCCTCAGATAGCATCTGGCGACCGTCTTCGAAGCCACGGTTAAGTTCCGAAAGCATGCGGGCAAGAGATGAATCCATGCCAGCGCGGGATTGGTTGAGCTTTTCCAGGTCAGCTTCGAGTGCGCGGCTGAGCAGGTCGCGGCCTTCCGCCAACTTTTCAACTTGTCCGGCGATCATCGTATCAATAGCAGCTCGGCTGTCGGCCAACCGTTCCAGATCGTCTGCTACGGTGCGGGCGATTGCTTCGCGCCCTTCTTCGAACCGGCGGCTCAAATCGGCCATCATCCCGTTCAGCTGGTAATCAAGTTCGGCGCGACTTTCGGCGAGTTTTGCCACATCCTGATTGACGGTCTGGGTAATAACCTTGTGACCGGCTTCGAATGTCCGTCCCAGATCTGCAACAATCGAAGAAACCTGCTGACCCAACTCTGCATGATTTTCGTTTATCTTTTGCAGGTCGGCTTCAAGTGCGCGGCGCAGAATGCTGCGGCCTTCGGCCAGCTTCTCGACCTGATTTGCGACCATGCCGTCGAGTGCAGCGCGATTTTCGCCAAGACGGTTCAAATCTTCATTGAGTGCTTCCGATAGCACTCGTCGACCATGTTCCAAGCCCTCTGCCTGGCTTGCGATCGCGGAACGAAGCACCTCGCCCAAATCCTTGCCGCCTTCTGAGAGTCGATTCAGGTCTTCCTGCAACGCATTTGCCAGCTCATCGCGGTGTCTGGACAGTGAGGCGAGGTGGGTCTGAACAGCTTCGTTCAGCTGATCTCTTTCTTGCGCAATTTGCTCAAGATCTGATTGCAGCGCACGCTTGAGAATATCGCGTCCCTCGGACAAGTGGCCGACTTGTGCAGCCACCAGCCCGTCAATATCGGTTCGTGCGGCCGCCAGCTTATCCAGATCCTCTTGCAACGCCAGCGCAAGCGCGCGCCGACCTTCTTCGAGGCGCTCGCCATGAGCAGTTGCAATCTGCCCGATCATCGCGTCGAGCTCACTGCGGCTTTCGGCAACTTTTGAAAGGTCCGATTCAAGTGCACGGCGCAGAATATCGCGGCCTTCGGCCAGCTTCTCCACCTGCCGCGCGACCAAGCCGTCAATACTTGCACGGCTGAGCGCGAGCTTGTCCAGATCGTCCTGCAACGCTTCGGTCAGGTTCCTGCGACCCTCTTCGAAGTGTTGCGCCTGAGAGGCCATCAAGGCAGCAAATGTCTGGTCCACTTCCTGGCGGCTCTCGGAAACCCTGGCCAAATCTGAATCAAGCGCGCGCTTGAGGAGATCGCGGCCCTCACCAAGCTTGGCGACATGGCTGTGCACGGCCTCGTCAATAGCATTGCGCGCCTCGTTCAACTGGGCGAGGTCATCCATCAGCGCTTGCGAAAGCGCTTCGCGTCCGTCGCTCAACTGGCGGGCGTGCTCGCCAAGAGAAATGTCGATCAAACGGCGCGACTCTTCGACCTTCTGCAAATCGGCCGCAAGGGTGGCGCTTGTCGCGTTGCGGCTTTCTTCCATGCGCGCAACCTGACTTGCAACTTCATCCACGAATGTCGTGCGGCCGCGTTCGAACTCTCCCAGTTCAGAATGCAGGTCTTCGATCATGCGCGCGCGGCTTTCTGACAGCATGCGCATTTCGTCCGTTGCTGCGGCGTCCACCTCAGCCCGGGCTTGCGATAGCTGCTCAAGATCGTGGTCGAGAGCAATTGAAAGACGGCTTCTTCCAGCTTCCAGTCTTTCGATGAAGCTTTCCGCATGTTGCTCAAGTGCGGCCGATGCGTGCTGAACCATTGCAGCCATTTCCGCATCGATGCGCTTCTGGTTTTCTTCAATCAGACGCTCAAGGTCTTCGTTGCCATTTGCGAAGCTGCCAGCGATTTCGCGGGTTCGCTCAACAAGGGTGTCATTGATCTGGCGGGCGCGCGCTTCCAGCGCAGCGTTGAGGCGCTCCGTTCCCAAATCAAGCGCATCCGCCCGCGACTGAAATTCGCCAATCAACGTCTGTCCACGCTCGAACAACGTGTTTTCTATATCGCCGAGGCGCTTGGTGAACTCTTCATTCAATGTCTCTGTCGCCGAACCGAGCAGGGAAATCATGCTGGTCGCGCGCTCATCAAGAACGCGGGACAGCGACTGTGCTGCGTCAACGGTTCCCTGGGTGAGGCTTGCGATGCGGGTGTCAAGCATGGACCCGATTGTTTGACCAGACTCTGTAATCTTGTCCGAAAGCGCGCCAAAACGATCGTCGATCTGGCCGAATACCTGCGCTCCGTTATCATTGAATCGCCGGATCATCTCGTCGCCGGAATCACGAATTGTCGCAGACAGGTTTTCTGTAGCACTCAATATATTCTGGCGGATCAAGTCGCTTGCCGCGCTCAGTTCTTCGCGCAGAGTTTCATGGGCACCGGCAATTGAGGCACGCACGCGCTCAGCGTGGCTGACGACGGCTTCCCTCTCGCTGCCGAGGCCATCAACAAGCCTGCGAATACGCGCTTCATTGTCTACATAAGAGCGTTCAAGCTGATTAACTTCAGTTTGAACGAGAGTCTCAAGTTCGACAGCGCGAGACAACGTCCGCTCGATACCTTCATTGAGCGCTGCCACTTCGCGGCGTACCGCGCCGCCAACGGTCTGTATGCGGCCATGCGCGCTTGCCTCGGGATCGACCAGCCGGAATGCGAGTTCGGTCATGGATTGCGCGGCGACACGCATGTCCTGCGCGCGCCTGACCATGAGCGCGAATGCCCAGAACAGCATGATGGGCAAAATGGTCAGGGCCGCCATAAACACGGCTGAACGGTCGTGGATTACCTCTTCCAGACGCGTGGCGTCCCAAATTTCCGCGGGTAGGGTGCGTATGGCCACGGCATAGCAGATCAACAGCCAAATTATAGTCAGCAATCCTGCTATTGCATAAGGCGCGCGAGACCCACCGCGCCCATACTGTTGCAGAAACGATTTCCGTTCGCTCAAACGGTCGTCATTCGCAGGCGCGAACTCGGGTGCGCGCGCTGGTGCAATTTCCTTCTCACTATCTTCGTCATTGGCTGCGGGGCGTGCAGCGATTGGCGCCTGGTCGCCTCGTCCGGCACGAGCCAACTCATCGGCTGCCTTCGATATCTGCGCTTCCAGTTCCTGAAGCGTGGTAATCCGATTGGTATCCGGCTCGATTGCGGGCTGGTCGACAAGCCCGTTTTCCGCCAGATCCTGATCCAATGCCTGCTCGAGTTGCTTGGCGACGTCGCGGTCGAGCGATTTGCTCGAAGTGGTCTTTTTCGCCATGTCGCTAGGGCCCTATCCTGATACTCTTCAAACGCCGTTCTACTGGTTGCACTGCGCTTGCGGCGCATGTGTGGCAACAACCGCCTATGGTAAATGTGCGGGTGTTGAAAGGAAACCACCAAACGCGTGAATGCTTAAAAGTTTAAACATACGGTTAACGCGCCGGCCGCTTCCGGGCTTCAATCTATACCTCGCCTGTCGTAGCTTAGCCTTTGAACAATAAACACCTTTTCTGCATTGGAGTTCAAATGCGTCACATCTTATTAACAGTCTGTCAGGGATTGTTAATATGCACAAGCCAGCTTCCTTTATGCACATAACTGCGCAACAAGCGGATACCCCAAATCGGACCTAACAATATGCCCCCAATTGATGTTTCGCACCTTGCTGCGCAAACGATGGATGATAGCGAGCTTCAGCGGGAAATCCTGAAGCTTTTCGATGTCCAGCTTGAGCAAGCGTTGAGTGAGTTAGGCGCGCTCGATGAGGATGGCATTCGCAGACTGGCACATAAATTGAAGGGTTCAGCACGATCCGTCGGGGCTTTTCCGCTTGCGGATTGCGCTGAAAGATTAATGGAATTGCCAACAAGCGCGGTGGTAATGGAAGATTTGAAGGCAGAAGCGGCGACTACAAGGGATTTCCTTGTCACTTTGATCGCGTAAATTTCCGCAAAACTTTCTCTTTTCGCGCTGAATATTCAATCGTCACGTCTGACAGGTTGACTTGGCTCAACAAGGCGTTATCTCCGCCATGGCAATCCTGTCTGGCGGTTCACGGAAATTCGATGACACACATTACCTACATTGCGTTTGACGGCACGAAGTTCGAAGTCGAAGCCGAGAGCGGTTCAACCGTCATGGAAAATGCCATCCGAAATGCCGTTCCCGGTGTTGAAGCTGAATGTGGTGGTGCGTGCGCTTGTGCAACTTGTCACGTTTACATTGATGAAGAGTGGATGCCGGTCGTCGGAGAACCGGAGGCAATGGAAGAGGATATGCTGGATTTTGCCTTCGACGTTAGGCCAAATTCGCGGCTCTCTTGCCAGATACGGGTCCGGGATGAGCTGGACGGACTGGTCGTACGCGTACCAGAACGTCAGGGATAACAATAGGTTATATTTCGTTTCTAACGTAAGTTCTGATCTATGGATTTTGCGCGGCTGCTTTTGCCTGTAGTCGCGCGTCAATCTCCCTCTGCAACTTGTTCAGCAATCGCTTTTCCAGACCCGCTCCTTCGATTGCATCGAACCGCTGTTGCTCACGATCATGGTCAGCCATGATCTTGTCCTTCCTATTTTCTGCATCGCGGGACATCAGCTCACAGTTCTTGCGGGCGGGAAGGGCCTTCAGCTCTCGTTCCAGCTTCCGGGCGTGGTTTCGCGCAATTACGAGATGGCTTTCCTCATGGCGAACGATATCTGCTGACAGAACATCCCAGAACAATCGCGCCCCGGCATCGGCATTTCCGGGACGTTTCCAACGAGGTAAAATGACGTTTGCTTTTATACTGACCTGAGCAGAAACTATTTTGCATCTTCCATTGCGAGAGCCGTACCCAACGCGGCTGGCGAACTCCATTCTGGTAGCGCCCGGATGGCGATAGGCGCTTCCCTTTATCTGCGGTCCCAGCCTGGACATTTCAGATTCCAGCTCAGCGGGTGTCGCGCCGCCTATTGTGAAATAGGAATAACTGCGCGAAACCGTTTCGGCAAAGCTGACCGAGCCGGAGAGCATTCCGGCCAATAGGAACGTAGCGAGATAGGAAATGGAGTTCGATGGGGTCATGTCGCCGATTAGATGGCATTTGGCGCACAACCGCCACCTCGATCTGGGTCCAGTCGCTCACATTATGGGCATATTGAACGTCACCCCGGACAGTTTTTCCGATGGCGGGCGGTATGTTCAGCTTGAGGAAGCTCTAAAGCAGTGCGAACGCATGGTTGAGGAGGGTGCGTCGATCATAGACATAGGGGGCGAATCGACGCGACCGGGTGCCGAGCCAGTAAGCGCAGGGGAAGAGCAAGATCGGATACTTCCGGTCATTGAGGCTCTTGCTCGGCGCTCGAACGTGCTGATTTCTGTCGATACCTATCGCGCTGAAACAGCGCGGCTGGCCGTTGAGCGCGGTGCCCATATCGTAAATGACGTGTGGGGCCTTCAGCACGATCCGTCGATTGCCGGGGTTGCGGCTGCAACGGGTGCCGGGCTTGTCATAATGCATAACAGCAGGGGTCGAGAAAGCCGCCCTTCGCCAGTGGAGGATCAGTTTCAGTTTCTCAACAGATCGCTGGAAATTGCGCAAATCGCGGGAGTTAAGCGGAGCCGGATCGTGCTGGATCCTGGATTCGGCTTTGGCAAGGATGCGGCCGAAGACATTGATCTCATGGCAAATTTTCAGAGTTTGAAAGAGTTTGAGATGCCGTTCCTGGTTGGCACCTCCCGTAAAAGATTCCTGGGCGCGCTTACAGGCAGAGACGCACAGGATCGCGACATTGCCACAGCCGCAACAAGCGTCATTCTGCGTATGAAGGGCGCGGCCATTTTCCGTGTTCATAACGTTGCTGCCAGCCGGGACGCGCTTGCTGTAACAGACGCAATTCTGGCTAATTTATAGATTGAAAAGAATATATTAAGTTATGGAAAACAAAGCATATATCGGACTTGGTGGAAATATAGGCGATCCGCGCTCTGCCATGGCGCGCGCACTGCGTCTTCTCAACACTGTCAAGGGCGTCGCTGTGAGGCGGGTGTCTTCAATCTATCGGACCCCACCTTGGGGGAAAACCGATCAGCCTGACTTTTTGAACGCCGCCGCTGAATTGGAAACGACATTAACGCCACGCGAACTCCTGGATCTATGTCTTGAAACGGAACTTGCACTCAAGCGCATTCGAGCCGAGCGATGGGGTCCACGGATAATAGATATTGATATTTTGAAATTTGGCGAGGAAGCGATTGTCGAAAAGGGGCTGGAAATTCCTCACCCGCGTATGCTCGACCGTGCATTCGTTCTGCTGCCACTTGCGGAAATAGCGCCGCAACTAGATTTGTCCGGCGATACCGCGCACAACCGCGCAATGAATGCCGACAAATCAGGGATTGAAAAGCTGGCGGTCGAGCTGGATTGGTGGCTGCAATAATGCGCGGAACTGTCTGAAACAAACTGTGGCACATTTGCCCTTTTGTTGCAGAATCGCCACAATGCGTTGCATAGGTCGAGTCTCGATCTCATGGCGTGTGTATGGCGATTCAGACGAATGCATCTGTGAAACCACTATTCGCAGCCGCCGGTTCAGGCGACGGCGCAAGGCGTCTGTTGGCTCTGCCGGGTATCATCGTTATCGCCGGTGCGCTGATAACAGCGGGCGCTTCTTTCGCGATTCTGGTCGGGAGCACGCCGATTGTGCCCGACACCCAAACCACGATCGTTCTGGCGTTCATCAACGCGGTTTTTATCTTTCTGCTGATCGCTTTGATCGTGCGCGAGGCTCATCGGATCATTCAGGCCAGAAAACGTGGACGCGCGGCATCCCGGTTGCACGTGCGCATCGTTACCATGTTCGCGCTAGTTGCGGCGATTCCGGCGATCATCGTGGCGATAATTGCCGCGCTGTCGCTCAATATCGGTCTCGATCGGTGGTTTGAAATACGAACCAAAACAATCATCTCTTCGTCGCTTTCGATTGCAGATGCGTATGTTCAGGAAAATGCGCGCAACCTGCTCGGGACAACGATGTCGATGGCTTATGACCTCGATAATCAGCGCCAACTCTATGGCTTGGACCGGACAGGGTTTATCGACCTGATGAGTCGGCAGGCTGTGGGCAGGGCGCTCGCTCACGCTGCGCTCATTCGCGCCGATGGCGAATTTGTCATGCGTGCAAATACCAATGCCGATTTCCCTATGCCTGAGCCTCCCGAAGGAGCAGCCGAAGCAGCACAGGACGGGCAGCCGCTGCTGATTGAGCCACGCACGCGCAATATCATTGGAGCGATTATCAAGCTGAAGGAGATCGAGGGGCTTTATCTTTACACGATCAGGCTTGTCGATCCGCAAGTTATTCGAGCGCGCGAGATCGTGCGCGCCAACACTGATGAATATCGTGGTTTGGAAGATAATCGTGGGCGCTTTCAGGCCGCTTTCGCGCTGCCTTACGTAACGCTCGCTCTGATCGTGGTTCTGTCTGCCATCTGGACAGGCATTGCGGTTGCGGACAGGCTGGTTCGCCCGATCCGCCAACTTATTGGTGCGGCAGATGAAGTATCTACCGGTAATCTCGACGTCGCGGTGCCCGTGCGAAGTTCGGACGGCGACGTCGCCTCTCTCGGCGATACATTCAACAAGATGATTCAGCAGCTCAAGTCGCAGCGCAACGAGCTTATTTCAGCCCGTGATACCATTGATGAACGCCGCAGGTTCTCAGAGGCCGTGCTTGCGGGCGTGACCGCTGGTGTTATTGGTGTGGACCCTGACGGCGTTGTTACGATCGTTAACCCGTCGGCTGAACACATGCTGGCTATTTCGTCAGACACGGCTGTTGGCAGGAAGCTTTCCGAGCTTCTCCCGCATGTTGGGCAGATATTTGAGATTGGGCGCAAATCCGACAAGCCAGCCTATCGCGAGCAAGTGACGTTCTTCCGTGCGGGCGCTGAGCGCACTTTCAATGTGCAGATAACTGTAGAAGGCGAGGAAGCAATCGACGGTCAGGCTTATGAGCATTCCTACGTAGTCACGATCGACGACATTACGGACCTGGTACAGGCGCAACGCTCCAGTGCCTGGGCCGATGTGGCCCGGCGCATCGCACATGAGATCAAAAACCCGCTCACGCCAATTCAGCTTTCCGCCGAACGTATCCGCCGCCGCTATGGCAAAGTAATTCACGAAGACCGCGAAGTCTTTGACCAGTGCACGGATACGATTATCCGGCAGGTCGAAGATATTGGCCGAATGGTAGATGAGTTCTCTGCATTTGCGCGAATGCCCAAGCCGGAAATGAAATTGCTTGATGTTCGTGAATCGTTGCGGGAAGCATCATTTCTGGTCGAAGTCAGTCGTTCTGACATCAAGTTTGAACGTGATTTCGGCGAAACGCCTTTGCGCGGCACATTCGATAGCAGGCTGTTGTCGCAGGCGTTCGGGAACATAATCAAGAATGCGTCAGAAGCGATAGACGGCCGGCAAGGCGGCGAGTCAGGCGTTATTCGCATACGCGCCTATCGCGAGGGCGATGAAATTCGAATCGACGTGATAGACAATGGCAAGGGGCTGCCGCGCGAAAATCGCCAGCGGCTCCTCGAACCCTATATGACGACCCGCGAAAAGGGGACCGGGCTTGGCCTGGCAATCGTCAAGAAGATTGTTGAGGACCATGGCGGTCATATGGAACTCAACGACGCTCCGGCAGATTTTCACGCTGGAAAAGGTGCGATGGTAAGCATCATTCTCCCAGCCGCCGGAGGCAACGCTTCGCCTCAACCTGCAGGCGATAAGATTGTAGAGAAGGTCGCACATGGCGTCTGATATTCTGATTATTGATGACGAAGCCGACATCCGCGAACTGGTAGCGGGGATCCTTAGCGATGAGGGGCATGAAACGCGCACCGCACATGATGCGGACAGCGCCCTGGCGGCAATCGCCGACCGCGTGCCGAGACTGATCTTTCTGGATATCTGGATGCAAGGGTCTCGCCTTGATGGATTAGCCCTGCTGGACCAGATCAAAGTCATGCATCCGGGCCTGCCTGTCGTCATGATTTCGGGTCATGGTAATATTGAAACCGCGGTCTCCGCTATCAGGCGCGGCGCATATGATTTTATCGAGAAGCCATTCAAAGCCGATCGCCTGATTTTGGTAGCAGAGCGCGCGCTGGAAACTTCTAAACTCAAGCGGGAAGTTTCAGAGTTGAAAATTCGTAGCGGCGATACGGCTGATCTCATCGGCATGTCGTCTGGCATGATGCAGTTGCGTCAAACCATTGACCGGGTCGCGCCAACAAACAGCCGTATCATGATTATTGGCCCGTCAGGGTCAGGCAAGGAAATGGTGGCCCGCGCCATCCATGCGCATTCTGCCCGCAAGAGCGGGCCGTTCGTGACTTTGAATGCTGCTGCAATTACGCCGGAGCGCATGGAAATCGAGTTGTTCGGCACGGAATCGAATGGAGGAGAGCGCAAGGTCGGCGCTCTGGAGGAAGCGCATCGCGGCATCCTCTATCTGGACGAAGTTGCAGACATGCCGCGAGAGACCCAGAACAAGATATTGCGTGTATTGGTCGATCAGCAATTCGAGCGGGTTGGCGGAACAAAGCGGGTGAAAGTGGACGTCCGCATCATTTCATCCACGGCCCAGAATCTGGAGGCGATGATTGCCGAGGGCAGGTTCCGGGAAGATCTTTACCATCGTCTTGCGGTGGTTCCGGTGATGGTGCCTGCGCTGGCAGAACGGCGCGAGGATATTCCGTATCTGGTTGATCATTTCATGAACCAGATTGCCCGGCAATCGGGTATTCGCCCGCGGCGGATTGCAGATGATGCAATGGCCGTGCTGCAAGCTCACAATTGGCCCGGAAATGTGCGCCAGTTGCGCAATAATATTGAGCGCCTGATGATCCTTATCCGTGACGGTGATGCATCTTCGCCTATTACCTCTGACCTGTTGCCTTCCGAGATCGGGGATGTCATGCCGCGAGCGCCAACGCAGTCGGATCAACACATCATGGCGCTGCCGCTGCGCGAGGCGCGTGAAATGTTCGAAAAGGAATATCTGATTGCCCAGATCAACCGCTTTGGCGGTAACATCTCGCGCACTGCCGAATTTATCGGGATGGAGCGGTCGGCCCTGCACCGGAAACTCAAATCGCTCGGTGTTTGATATGGGCTTCGATGGACACTCCCCATGCGCGTTATAATCTGCGGCGCAGGGCAGGTTGGCTACGGCATCGCCGAAAGGCTCGCCGCTGAAAAGAACGACGTTTCGATAATCGATACCGCGCCGGGGTTGATTCACGCGGTGCGCGACAGTCTCGATGTTCGCGGCTTTGTCGGGCATGGTGCCCACCCGGATGTGCTTGAGATGGCCGGAGCCAAGGAAGCCGACATGATTATCGCCGTCACCTTGTTTGACGAGGTGAATATCGTGGCGTGCGAGGTAGCCCACGCCTTGTTTGGCGTGCCGGTCAAAATCGCGCGTATTCGTTCGCAATCATATTTACAGCCGCATTATGCCGACCTCTTTTCGCGCGATCACGTACCCATCGATGTGGTCATTTCACCGGAGATTGAAGCTGGCGAAATGGTTTTGCGCCGCATTGCGTTGCCCGGCGCGGATGATGTGGTGCGTTTTGCCGATGGCAAAATCATTATGGTCGCGATTGAGTGCCTTGAGGATTGCCCGGTGGTCAACACGCCGCTGGCACAACTATCCCAATTGTTCCCGGACCTTCCCTCAACAGTTGTTGGCTATAGTCGCGACGGTCAATTGTTTATTGCGCACTCGGCAGACCAGCTTCTTGTGGGAGATCGCGCCTATGTCGTCACGACAAAGGATCAGGTGAAACGCACACTCGGCCTGTTTGGACATGAGGAAAAAGAGGCATCACGTATCGTCATCGCGGGTGGCGGCAATATCGGACTTTATGTCGCCAAAACGATCGAACAGCGTCGGGGCAGAGCTCGCCTGAAACTCATAGAGTCCAGCAAGGAACGTGCTGAGATTATTGCCGACCAGCTTCGCGAAACGATTGTCCTGCATGGGAATGCGCTGGACGAGAAATTGCTGCATCAGGCCGAAATTCAGGACGCTGACCTTATGGTTGCGCTCACCAATTCGGATCAGGTGAACATCCTGTCCAGCGTCATGGCAAAGCGCCTCGGTTGCAGGTCCAGCCTGACGTTGATCAACAATCCGGCTTACACAGATCTTTCGAGGGCTGTCGGTATAGATGCGCAGGTGAACCCAGGCAGCGTAACCATATCGCGCGTATTGCAGCACGTGCGGCGCGGGCGAATCCGAGCAGTGCACAGCGTCGACAAGGGTGCCGGGGAAATAATCGAGGCTGAGGCGCTGGAAACTTCGCCACTTGTCGGTGCGCCGCTGACCGAGCTGGAACTTCCGGACGGTATGCGTATCGGAGCCATTTACCGCGCTGGTGCCGTTCTCAAACCAAGCGGCTCGCTGCGCATCAAGGCGAAGGACCGCGTGGTAATTTTCAGCCTCGCGAAAGCTGTTAAGGACGTCGAACAACTATTCCGCGTCAGCCTGGAATTTTTCTGAGGGACAAAAAATGCCACGCATTGCCTACGTCAACGGCGAGTATGTTCGGCACAGCCAAGCTGCCGTGCACATTGAGGATCGTGGCTATCAATTTGCTGATGGGGTTTATGAAGTCTGCGAGATTTCCCGTGGCAATATCATGGATATGTCAGGACACCTTGACAGGCTGGACCGGTCACTGTGTGAGTTGTCAATTGCCTGGCCGGTTAGCAGGCGCGTGCTGCAACTTCTTTTTAAAGAGGTGGTGCGCCGCAATAAGGTCAAGAACGGACTGGTCTATTTGCAAATCACGCGCGGGGTTGCACCTCGCGATCACGCGTTCCCAAGTCCTGAAGTGCGCCCCTCGCTGGTCATCACAGCAAAGCGCACCAGTCCCGAAGTTTCGGCAGCGCGCGCCGCAGCGGGCTTGAAGGTCATAACCGTACCTGAGAACCGTTGGGATCGCGTAGACATCAAGTCTGTTGGCCTGCTGCCGAATGTACTTGCTCGACAGAAGGCTAAAGAGGCTGGCGCTCAGGAAGCGTGGTTTGTAGACCCGGATGGAACGGTGAAAGAGGGGGCGGCTACGAATGCCTGGATCGTCACTTCTGATGGTGTTCTGGTAACGCGGCCGGCGGACCATGGAATATTACGAGGCATCACCCGCGGGACAGTTATGAAAGTGGCCGAAACGCTCAACCTCAAGGTGGAGGAGCGCAGCTTCACTGTTGATGAAGCCTTTCGAGCAAGAGAGGCTTTCATCACTGCAGCCACAACAGTTGTCATGCCTGTTGTGGAGATTGACGGGATTACAATCGCCAACGGGCATCCGGGTAATGTTGCAACTTCATTGCGCCAACAGTTTTTTGAAGTTGCAGAGAAAACAATCGCCTGATAACGGCCTATACAAGCACCGGAGTAACGGACCGTGAGCGTCAGCCGCTTGACATATTGAAGTGGTTTTGGCGCATTGCGGATAAAAGACAATTGACCTGCGAAAGATAAAATAATGGCGGAACGCACGCAAAATCTGCAAGATCAGTTTCTTAATTCTGTTCGTAAGAGCAAGAATCCACTCACCATTTTTCTTATCAACGGCGTCAAACTGACCGGCGTTGTCACTTCCTTTGATAATTTCTGCGTGCTGCTGCGCAGGGACGGGCACTCACAGCTTGTGTATAAACACGCTATCTCGACAATTATGCCGAGCCAACCAGTGCAGATGTTCGAAGGCGAAGATGGCGCACGCGAAGGTTGATTGTATCGAGTTTTGCGCTCACCCTTTGTTGAATGACAGAAGAGCTTAAACGCACAGCGGGGACGCGCGCCATTGTTGTGGTGCCGGTACTCAAGCGCGCCCTCGCCGACGAGCGCGGGCAAGGCGGAGCCCCGCGTCTCATGCGCTCGCCAGAGGCGCGCATGGAAGAAGCGGTGGGCCTGACCGAAGCGATTGAACTCGACCCCGTAAACACACAGATCATTCCGGTCGCGGATCCTCGCCCAGCAACCTTGCTGGGGGCAGGTAAGGTGGATGAAATTGCTGGGATCGTGAAGGAGACCGAAGCCGAACTGGTGATTGTTGATCACCCTCTCACTCCGGTTCAGCAAGGCAATCTGGAAAAAGCGTTCAATGCAAAGGTTCTCGACCGCACGGGGCTGATACTTGAAATTTTCGGTGATCGTGCCCGCACGAAAGAAGGTGTGCTTCAGGTCGAGCTTGCGCATTTGAACTATCAGAAAGGCCGTTTGGTTCGCAGTTGGACCCACCTTGAACGGCAACGCGGCGGTGCAGGGTTCCTTGGCGGTCCCGGCGAAACGCAGATCGAAGCCGACCGGCGCATGCTGCAGGAAAAGATACTACGCTTGAAGCGCGAGCTGGAAACTGTGCGCCGGACGCGCGATCTTCACCGTGCAAAGCGCCGCAAGGTGCCATTCCCGGTGGTGGCAGTTGTTGGCTATACAAACGCCGGTAAGTCTACCCTGTTTAACAGGCTCACAGGTTCCGGGGTGCTGGCAGAGGACATGTTATTCGCCACACTGGACCCAACATTGCGGCGATTGAGACTGCCGCACGGAACCGTTGTCATACTCTCGGATACAGTTGGGTTCATCTCAGACCTGCCAACCCATCTTATAGCAGCGTTCCGCGCTACGCTGGAGGAAGTTGTCGAGGCAGATCTGATTATCCATCTGCGCGATATTTCCGACCCGGATACGGCTGTTCAGGCAGACGATGTTGAGCAGATATTGCGCGATCTGGGCGTCGACCCGCAAGACACGAACCGGGTCATTGAGGTTTGGAACAAGGTCGATCTGATTGACTCTACTGATCGGGATCGCCTCATATCGCGCGCACGTGCTGACAAACCCGCACCAGCCATCGGGATTTCCGCGCAAACGGGGGAGGGGGTTCCGGCATTGGTGGCCCGCATTGAGGAGCTGTTGGCCGGATCACTGGTACGCTTCGAGATCGTTTTGACCCCATCCCAGATGAACCAGATCGAATGGGTTTACCAGAATGGTGACATCGTTTCCCGTCATGACGAAGAAGATGGCAGCGTGCGGCTGACCGTCAGCACGACCCGCGATGCAAGACAGTCTATCGAAAGCAGGTTGCTGTCAAAGCGCCATTAGGCGTTCCTTGCCAGATGCGATTTGGCTTGCTGCCAAAGCTCTTCCATTTCTTCAAGCGACGCATCGTCAAGGCTCCGCCCGTTTTCTGATAGCCGCTTTTCGATGAAGTGAAAGCGAATTCGGAACTTTTCATTCGTCCCGGCAAGGGCGCTTTCGGCATCGACATGCAGATGGCGACCAAGATTGACCAATGCAAAGAGAAGGTCGCCAAACTCTTCTTTTGCTGCTGCAGCATCACCGGATGACAGGGCGTGTTTCAGCTCTCCGATTTCCTCTTCGATCTTGTCCAGAACAGGCTGGGGAGCACCCCAGTCGAAGCCTACTCGGGAGGCGCGCTCCTGTAACTTCAGGGACCGGGTAAGCGCGGGAAGCGAAACAGGTACGCTATCAAGATAGCCTTGTCCGTGATCTTCCGGGTCAAGACCGCGAGCCAGACGCGCAGCCCGCTTCTCCTGCTTTTCGAGCGCCTTGATCTGGTCCCACATACCCTTCGCCATACCGGCGCTACGTGCCTTTGCATCGCCAAATACGTGTGGATGGCGGCGGATCATTTTGGTGGTGATCGCCTGGACGACGTCCTCAAATTGGAAGTCGCCTGCTTCTTCGGCCATTCTGGCGTGATACACCACTTGCAGGAGCAGGTCGCCAAGTTCGTCCCTCAAATCATCCATATCGCCGCGCGCAATTGCATCCGCGACTTCATACGCTTCTTCGATGGTGTAGGGGGCGATGCTTTCGAAATCCTGCTCAATATCCCACGGACAACCTGTCTCAGGTGCGCGCAAGGCTGCCATGATTTCAATGAGCCGTTCGATATTGCCAGATGGTTTCATCTTTTGACCCTAGACGAGGGTTCTTCACGTTCCAATTAGGAGAACGCGGAAGGCAGAGTTTTTCACAGGGGTATTTATTATGGGCTAGCTAGTCTGGAGTACTACCTAACTTACCCCATTGCATAACCGGGTACATCTTCTTTGCAGATTGGTTTGGGGAGGCATGGCCATTAAATATGGGTCAACAGAATATGAAGGGTTAAGTTCGATGAAGAGGTTACTTGTTCCTGCTGCCGCGGCGGCGCTTCTGGGGTTCGCATCCATATCCGCCCATGCTGGCACATGGGGCGCAACGTATCCTCATGGCGCGCATAATGAGGCTTCATCGCAATTTGCGAACAAGCGCATGGGAATAAATGTGTCCAAGCCCGCAGCCTCGAGCGCCAAAAAATCGAACAACGCGCCTAAAATCATTCTCGCCAGTTCTTTTGGCAAGCCAGTTGGCCTGCCAGGCAAGGGTGGCGGCAACCCAGGTGGACCGGGCGTGTCTCATTCGGCGCCGGGCCCTGTTCTGGGTCTTGGGTTTCCTGCCTTGGCCATAGCTGGCGGATATGTAGCGCTTCGTCGGCGCTTGAAGAAGAAATAAGCTGGCAGAAACAAGCTTTCACATGAAGCGACGCGTCACCCGCGTCGCTTCTGCTTTTTGGATTAGGGCCTTTCCACTCTCGCGACCTGATAGGTCTGCATTTGCCCTTCATGGGCTATGCCGACATATTCGCCCAGCATGAACTGTTCATCGCCCAGCCGAAAACCCGGCTCGTCATCCTCGGTACCTTCGGCGTAGTCGAAATACCACTCACCACCCGGTTTGCGGCGCAATTTGCCCACCCGATCCTGTTCTCCCTGCTTGAAGTAGCGAACGCGACAATGTTGCTGGTGCTTTTTCCACTCGGCAGCATCGAGCTTTCCGTCGCTCTGAAGGGGTACGAGAAGGTCATACCCCTCATTGCGGTTGCCTTCGGGCTGCTCTGGGCTGCGCGCGAGCAAAAGCCGCACATGGCGAAACGCGGGGCTCAGGTCATGTAACGTTGTCACCCAAATCTCCATCCATCTATGCACTACAGCTTTTGATAGTAATGAGTGCGTGCATGCACCACGTTGATCCAGATCAACGTGTAAGACTTGGAATGTTGATGGCGGTTGGAGGTCTAGCGCATCACGAAGGGGTTGGGTACGCCTTCGGCCAGATTTATCCAGACGCACTTTGTCTGCAAATATTCGCCGATGGCGTCCTGACCGCTTTCTCGCCCTATGCCGCTGAGCTTATATCCGCCGAAGGGCGCCATGAAGCTGACGGCACGGTATGTGTTGACCCATACGGTTCCTGCTCTGATCCGATCCGCCATGCGGATGGCGCGACGAATGCTTGAGGTCCAGACGCCGGACGCCAGCCCAAAAATGGTGTCATTCGCTATTTCAATGGCTTCCTCATCATCCTCGAAAGGAATGATCGAAAGCACCGGGCCGAATACTTCCTCGCGTGCTATTCGCATTGAGTTGGACACATTACCAAAGATCGTAGGCTCTACAAACCAGCCACGCGCGAGTTCAGGGGCCTCGGGAATTTTTCCGCCCAGCAAACACTTTGCGCCCTCGCTCTCGGCAACGTTGATGTAATCAAGAACTTTGTGTCGCTGGGGCAGAGTTGTAATAGGCCCTACCTGCGTATGCGGCGACATTGGATCACCCAGACGAGCAGACCGCGCGAGTTCAACAACCTTGGCGGATACCTCGTCATAGACGGAGCGTTGCACGAGAAGCCGCGAACCCGCGATGCAGGTTTGGCCGGATGCCGCGAATATACCCGAAATGGCTCCTTTGACAGCATCATCGAGGTTTGCATCCTCAAAAATGATGTTGGGGGACTTCCCGCCCAGCTCAAGCGTCACGTGCTTGATATGGCGGGCAGCCGAAGCATAAACTCTGGCACCCGTCGCGTCGCCGCCTGTAAACGCAACCTTGGCGACTTTTGGATGTTCGACCAGTGCCGCACCGATTTCATGGCCGTAGCCCGTGACCGTATTGACGACGCCGTCAGGAAATCCAGCTTCCCTGAACAAATCCATCAGTGCAAGCGTAGAGCATGATGTGAACTCTGAGGGCTTGATAACGATTGTATTACCCGCGGCGAGTGCTGGAGCGAGCTTCCACGTCAGCAGCAGCAGCGGCGAATTCCAGGGCGTTATTGCGGCCACAACGCCGAGCGGTTCGCGCTTTGTGTAAGTAAAAAGGTCCGGCTTATCGATTGGAATGACGCCGCCTTCGATTTTGTCGGCAAGGCCCCCGAAATAGTAGAACCATTCCGGGATATAACGGGTCTGACCAGCCATTTCGGCCAGCAGTTTGCCATTGTCTCGAACTTCGATCTCAGCAAGTTTGCTGGCCTCACGCGCGATAAGGTCACCCAAACGGTGCAGCAGCTTTCCGCGCGCCGTAGGCGCCATCGTAGCCCACGGTCCCTTTACGAACGCATTATGCGCAGCATCGACTGCAGCATCTACGTCGGTGGCATTGCAATGGGGTACCTTCGCCCATGGCTCACCGGTATAGGGGTTTACTGATTCAATCCAGTTTCCCGTAGCGCTCTCGACATGCTCCCCACCGACGGTATTCCGGAAATGCGCTAGCTCGACCATAGAACTCTTCCTTGCTTGCAATCGTGTCGATGGATCAGGTCAAATCACTTTCGCCGCATCAGGCGACGATCCGAGGCTTCCATCTTCGCGTAGATCAGCGGCATGAACCACGGGTTGCCATTGAAGAACGGAATGAACTGAGGCGGACGAAAGTCGAATGAAGTTCGCCCTTCCTGTTCCTTTCCAAGAATCTGTTGCGCTGCCTTCATGCCCAGCCAGCGCGCCCAAACTACGCCCGAACCACAGTAGCCGGTCGCATAGACAACACCATCTTTTCTGAACACACGCGGAACCATGTCGCGATGCATGGCAACATATCCAAACCAGCTATGCGAAAGAGTTGTATCGGCGAGTTCAGGGAAAATGCGCGCCAGTTCAGTCTTAAGGTGATTTGTCGGCCATTGCGGATCGCCAGAAACGGTGCCGTCTCGCCCGCCGAACACAATGCGCGTACCGTCCGGAGAGGGGCGGTAATAGTAGCTCAGCTCTCTTCCGTCGCTGTACATCATCCGCGGCGGCATCAGCCGATCCATCACATCCTTTGGAAGCACTTCGGTGGCAACTATACGGCTGCGTATGGGCACCAGGCGACGCCGAAGCCATTTGTCGGAACCATCGGTATATCCGTTCGTGCACGACAGAACTGCGCCGGCGCGTACCTTTCCGCGGGAGGTCGTTACGACAAACCCGGCGCCGCTTTTCTCGGTCGAAAGGACCGCAGTGCTCCCTTGAATGTTGGCTCCTGCAGCCTGCGCGACACGCATCATGCCGGCATGAAATTTCGCTGGATTCAATCCGCCAATATCCATGCGCACAGAGCCGCCGCAGTAGAAATCGGTCCCGATATATTGATGCTGCTCAGATGCAGGCACTGCATAGGACTCGACGCCCAGAGTTCTGGACAAATCTTCTGCGCCGCGCGCAAGATTGTCGTAATCCTTCGCAGTCAGGGCACCAGAAAACCGCCCCGAAAGTTGATAATCGCATTCAATTCCTTCATCCGTGATGAAACGGCGAAGATCCTCTCGTGCCTCTTTCCCTTCCGCCTGAATACCTAAAGCGCGTTCCTTTCCAAACTTGCGCGCCAGTTCAGCGAAAGAAGGGCGGATGTTTCCGCTGGTTATGCCTCCATTTCGCGTTGAAGCGCCCTCGCCGGGGTGCTGGCGATCAAGAACCAGGACCGAACGACCGGCTCGTGCCAATGTGATTGCGCCGCCAAGGCCGGCATAACCCGCGCCAATGACCACCACATCGACCTCTGCAGGTAAAGATTGGGTCTGCAACAGAGAAAGGGGAGCCGTATCCCACCAGTAGGGAGTTGATTTGAAGGAAGAGGGCGCCATCCGTAATTTCCTTGCTACAGTTCTATTCAAGTATTGGGCCGCAATCAGTGGCCTTGCAGCCAATTGCGACTTTGGGACCAACGATCTCTTCGCCGCTTGGCTAAAGATGTCGATCCAGCTGCACAGCACCAATGATCCACATTACTTGGGTGAGCTTGTTCGTGGGGTTGCTGAAGCTATGTTCGAGGGCGCTATCGAAAACGAAACTATCGCCTTCTTTCAGGCGAGCTTCCTTGCCGTCGACAGTCAGAAGCAGTTCGCCAGACAGCACCATCCCGCCTTTCTCTGCCGGATAGCTGAGCGCGGTATCGCCAGAGTGTCCGCCCGGTCGAATGTGGAGAATCATAATCTGGAGGTTGTGATGTCCACTTGAAGTCAGCAGCTCCTTGCGCAAGCTGCCCAGTTCAAGAACGGGTCGCTGATCGGCCCTGCGTACAAAGTTAGGCTCTGACGGGTTCTTCACTTGCGGCTGAACATCTTGAAACACAGCAGAAACCGGAGCATTCAGCGCTCGGCGAATAGCAGTCAGAACCCGTACAGAAGGATTTGCCATGTCGCGCTCGATCTGGCTGATCATTCCCACCGACACGCCGCTGCTTTGAGCCAGCTCCCGAAGCGACCAGCCCATCTGATGGCGCAAGCGCCTGAGGATTGCGCCAACGCTCTGACTCTCGGGTGCAGAGCCTGAATCTATCGCATTATTTTCATCTTCGATCATGCAATGCTCTGGTTTTGCTCTGTCCAATAGCGAACGCCTCCGGTAACCGTTGAAGCCTTCCGATCGAATATGATCGTTTACCGCAGAGCGTTCAATGAAAATTTTTAATAGCCACTATTTAATTTTTTGTTTTGTCCGTTGAACGCCATAACGGGTTGTTTGGGTAATCAGCTGGAGCGGCAATAAAAATACAATTAAATCAATCGTTAAGGGGAATATTTGGAGTTCTGACCCAATAGAATTTGCGCTGTTTTAGCCAGTTAATCCCCATTAAAATCTGTAAAATAATGAAAAATATCCCTTGTCACCATGTTCAATATATGAATAGCTTTGGGTGACAGGGCAAGCAGTCAACCATCCGGGGAGCGCATGAAAATCGCCTGAGACGGACGTTCGCGTAAGCGGTGAAGAGGGTGTTCCCAAGCGCCGCTTCAAATGTCCCCGGGCCGATTATCAATTCGCTCTAAATCACAGAACCGGAACTGTTTGCTGGAGAGGCGCTCTCTCGTTGTCTGAAACTTTTTGAGCAGTTGGGCTCGCATTAGTGTGCCCGGAAGGAAAGCCAGATGCCATATCGTATAGGTGTCGATATCGGGGGATCATTCACCGATTTTGCCATTTTCGATGAACAGACCAACACACTAAGAAGCCTGAAAACCTTCTCGCGGCCGGACAAGCCCGGCGCTGAGGTCATGACGGGGATCGGGCTTGCCGGCGAGCGCTATGGCATCAAGCCGGAAGATATTTCCTATTTTACCCACGGCACCACCGTTGGCATCAACACTGTCATTCAGCGCAAAGGTCTTTCGCTAGCACTCTTCGCGACAGAAGGTTTTGTGGATGTGCTTGAAATCGGCCGTATCAAGATTGCCGACATGTACAATCTGCTATCGCGCCGTCCGGCTCCCTTGATCGGGCGCGATATGGTGTTCGGTATCCCGGGGAGACTGGACGCAGTTGGCGAAGAGATCGAGCCAATTAACGAACAGGCTGTTTCCGATGCAATCAAGCGCGCGGTCGCTGCCGGTGCAGAAGGTATCGTTATTTCGTTGCTGCACTCCTATCGCAATCCGGCGCACGAGCAACGCGTGAAAGCGATGGTAGAAGCGCAAGCACCGGGCCTTCCTGTATTCTGCTCAAGTGAAACGTGGCCAATCATCCGCGAGTATGAACGCACGATCACGACGATCATTGGTGCATATGTGCAGCCACGCGTCGCCGAATATCTCGGATCGTTGCAGCGTGCGCTTGCCGAGGTTGGCGTGGCTGGTGAACCGCGACTGACCAAATCCAATGGCGGCGTCATGACTGCTGAGCAGGGCAAGTCCGAATGTGTCCAGATGATCCTGTCTGGCACGGCATCCGGTGTTATTGGCGCAAGTTATGTTGCGAAAGTTGCCGGAATTGAAAAGTGCATGAGCCTCGACATCGGCGGCACCAGCGCAGACGTCGCAATCATCATCGATGGCGAACCGCAATATGGCGTCGGTGAGTTGATTGGCGAATTCCAGATTTTCATTCCGTCGGTTTCAGTCAGCTCAATAGGCGAGGGCGGTGGTTCAATCGCCTGGGTCGACGGGCAGAATGTACTTCGTGTTGGACCGGAGAGTGCGGGCTCAAGTCCCGGACCAGCCTGTTACGGGCGCGGCGGAACGCGGGCAACAATAACAGACGCTTTCGTGGCGCTGGGTGCGATTGGTCACGCTGACCTTGGCTATAACGCGGTCAAGGTTGATCGCGAGGCCTCGCGTCGGGTTGTTGGCGAACTTGCTGAAAAGCTTGGCCACACTATCGAACAAACTGCAGAAGCCATTATCGATATAGCTGTGTCAGGTATGTATACTGACGTTTCGGCCTTGGTTTCGCGTTACGGCATTGATCCGCGTGATTTCTCTGTGCTGGCATTTGGCGGTGCCGGGCCAATGATGGCGTGTTTCCTCGCGAACGAAATGCGCATGAAGGAGGTGGTCGTTCCGCCAACCCCGGGCGTGCTGTCGGCGCTTGGCGGTTTGATTGCGGATGTGAAAAATGACTTCCTCTCCACGGTCTATGTGGAGGCGAGCGATCAGGCAGCAATAGTTATCGCCGACGAATTCAAGGCCCTCAAGGAGCGCGCGCTTGCGTGGCTACGCGAAGGGCAGGGGTATGATGGCGAGTACGATCTGATCTATTCGGCCGAGATGCGCTATCGCGGTCAAAGCTTCGAGATCGATACGCGCATCTCGCCGGAAGCCGCTGCCGGTCATGATATGGCAGGCATGGTGGATTCGTTCCACAAGGAACATGAGCGCATTTACGGGCATTCAGACCGTGATGCAGCGGTTCAGATCATAAGCATCCGGCTGGTTATCTCCGGCAAGACACGGAAGCCGGAATTTCCGAAGCTCCCCCTGAAGGTTGCGCAAGCTGTGCCTCAAGGCACCGTGCAGGTATGGATGAAGGGCGCAATGCGCGACACCGCCCTGTTCAATCGAACCGATCTGCATCCGGGCCATTATCTGAATGGTCCCGCAATTATTGGACAGGAGGACTGCACGACAGTCGTTCCGCCGGGCTGCGCGCTCAAAGTCGATGAATTCGGAAATCTGCGCATTTCCAGTGGAGGTCAGGAATGAGCAAGGACAATAACATCACGCTTCAGGTGCTTGCGAACTATTGCGCGGCAGCGGCTGAAAGCATGGGCTGGACCTTGATGCGGACCGCCTATTCCACCTTCGTGAAGGAAACGGAAGATTTTTCCTGTCAGGTGCTTACCGCCGAGGGGCTGACAGTTGCTTCTCCCAAGACATTTGGCGCGACCTGGTACACGGGCCTGGATTACAGCAACGTCATCAAACTGTTCGACTATCAGGAAGGCGATATCTGCGTCGTTTCTGACCCGTATTCCGGCTATGTGGCGACCCACGCACCAGACATCCACATGTGGAAGCCGGTGTTTTGGGAAGGCGAGCTTATGTGCTTCGTCGGTAACCACATCCACAACACGGACGTGGGCGGCGCGGTTCCCGCATCGCTATCACGCAGCCTGACGGAAGTTTATCAGGAAGGCTTGCGTATTCCACCTATGCGCCTGATGCGCGACGGCAAGATGAACGAGGATCTGCTGCGCATTATCGAAACAAATGTGCGCCTGCCTGAACAGAATTGGGGCGACCTCAACGCCCAGATCGCCTGCGTAAACGTTGGCGAGCGCAAGGTGCATGAAATCATCGAGCGCTTTGGCAAGGAAGCATTCCGCGCCGGCATGGGTCAATTGCTTGATTATGCCGACAAGCAGGCGCGCGCGGTGATCCGCGACTTGCCTGACGGCGAGTATTTCTTTGCCGATTATGCGGATGAAGATCAGGCGGGCGGCTATCCTGTACGCGTATGCGTAACCCTCAAGATCCACGGCGATACATTGACGTTGGATTATACGGGTAGCGATCCGCAACTCGTTTCATCGCTGAACGTTCCGACTGGCGGCAACGAGCGCCATTCACTTGCTCTCGTGGGTGTTGTGTATGCGCTTTACTGCCTCGACCCCAAAGTCATGCTCAACGCAGGGCTTATGCGCCCTGTGAGAGCCGTTCTTCCGGAAGGAACGGTGATGAACGCTGTAAAGCCGGCGGCGGTGGGTATGCGCAGCCTCATGTGCAATCTTTCTCAGGTTGCGACGATCGGAGCGTTTTGTCGGGTTGTTCCAGACAAGATGCCGGCCTCTCCCGGAAGCGGTCTTTCAATCATGAACGTAAAGACCTCAACCAAAGAAGGCCGTCCGATCATGGCCTCTATCGGTCCGGTTGGCGGCGGCTCTGGCGGCGGCCCGCGTGCCGATGGCGTTGAAGCCTGCGGCGCAAACATGTCTTACCTGAAGAATACGCCTGTTGAGATTAACGAGGCAGAAGTTCCCATTCGCGTTCGCAAATATGGGCTTGTGAAAGATTCCGGCGGTCCCGGGCTGTACCGCGGCGGCACCGCTCTGGAGATGGAGTTCCAGCTTTTTGCGCCGCAATCGATGGTTACAGCGCGTAACCGCGACCGTTCGCGCTTTTCCGCATGGGGGTTGGCAGGCGGAAAGTCGGGGCGTCCGTCCCGCTTTGCCCGCAATCCTGACACGCCCGATTGCGTCGAACTTGGCTCCACCGACATCGTGAACTGCGACCCGGGTGACATCATTCTCATTCAGGGCCCTGGAGCAGGTGGATATGGTGACCCGCTTGAGCGCCCCGCTGATCTGGTAGCGCTTGATGTCAGGCGCGGATTTGTTTCGCCAGAATCTGCACGTGAAGATTACGGTGTCGTTCTGACCGAGCTGGCGGTTGATGTTAAAGCCACTGAAGCTCTTCGCAAAGAAATGGGTAAGGACCGCAAGCCGGTTCCGCTCGATACATTCGGTCATGGTCCCGCGCGTGTAGCCTATGAGAAGGTGTGGACCGAGGCGCGCTACAAGTCCTTGACGGACATATTGGCCAAGCTTCCGGTCTCATGGCGATACTTCATCAAGCACCAGATATTCCGTGCTGTAGGCGAAAAGCTACCGGCAAACGAGCGGGACGGCAGCGACGTCTACGAGATTTACGCAGAAATAGCGCAGCGTTTTCCAGAACTGCCATCAGTTCGCTAGGCGCAATCACAAATCAGGGAGTAGGAATTCAATGAGTGAAAAACCGGCGAAGCGTGATACGCTGCTTTTCAGTCCCTATAAGCTGCGCGGGGTCACGTTCCCGAACCGGATCGTGCTGGCACCAATGCAGATGTACAAAACTGGACCGGATGGTCTGGCCAATGACTGGCATTTCCAGCACCTGACCAAATATGCGATCGGCGGCTTCGGCACAGTTATGACTGAAGCGCTGATCGTGGAGCCGCGTGGCCGTAGTTCCTATGGAGATTGCGGCATCTGGTCGGACGATCATATCGCTCCACTGCGTCGCGTCTCTGATTTCCTGCATGAATGCGGTGTTGTTGCGGCAGCGCAGTTGCACCATGTCGGACCGAAGGCATCACGCCAAAGACCGTTCGAAGGGTTGCGACCTCTCGGAGATGCAGAAGCTGCGAAAGGCGAAACACCCTGGCAGCCCGTAAGCTCATCACCGGGGCGGTCTGTCCACGAATACCATGAGCCTCGCGAGCTAACGGTCGATGAAATCAAGCAGTTGGTGGATGTATATGCCGCGGCGGCAAAGCGCGTCGACAAGGCCGGCTTCGATGTTCTGGATATTCATGCAGCGCATGGCTATCTCATTCACTCGTTCCTGTCGCCAATCGCCAATATGCGCACCGACGAATATGGTGGCGACATTAATGGTCGAATGCGTTTTGCTCTGGAGATTGCTGAAGCAGTTCGCGCGGTATGGCCATCGGACAAGCCGATCCTTTACCGGATTTCCTGCGTTGACTGGCGCAAGGACCTTGACGACCGCAACGACGGCTGGACCATCGAAGACAGCATTGTTCTGGCTGGGGAGCTGAAGAAGCGCGGCATCGACATGATCGATTGTTCGTCCGGCGGCATCCGCGCGGCAAACTCGATGATGGATTACGCGAAGAAGCGCCGAAAGTATGAGCGCGGGCATCAGGTTCCATACGCAGAGGCTATTCGTCGTGAGGCGGAGATACCGACAATGGCAGTTGGCGTTATTCTCGATGGTCCGCAGGCCGAAGCTATCCTTCAGGCCGGGCAAGCAGACCTGATCGCTATCGGGCGTGAGGCACTGTTCAATCCACATTGGGGCTTGCATGCAGCGCAGGCCATTGGAGCAGACCCCGATTGGGCTCATTGGCCGCCATCATATGGCTGGTGGCTTGAGCTTAGAGAACGCATCGGAATTGAAGACCAAACTAGTAAATAAAGCCAACAATCGAGGAGGTAGGTCATGAAATATCGACGTTTAGCTTGGCTCGGAGCGCTTGCCGCAATCTGTGCAACAGCTGCCGGTTCAATTACAGGCACCCAGTACGCGCAAGCTGCTGAAAAAGAATGGAAAATGCACCTCGTTTTCGTGCCGAGCCGCCCGGAAGCACAGAGCGTTGTTCACTTCGTTGATCTCGTGAATGAGAAGGCAGCGGATGAGCTCTCGATTAAGCTCTATAGCGGCGGCAGCCTTGGCCTGAAGGATGCAGATATGTTGCGTATCCTTCCAAGGGGCGCAGCAGTTCAGGCTACGGCGCTTTATCCGGGTTATCTGAGCCGGGATCGGCCTGAATACGCCGATACTCTTCCACCAGCAGTCATAACTGACCATGAAGTCGGCGTGTCCCTCAACCCCATTCTCGAAGACATTTACCGCAAGACATATGATGAAGTCGGGATTGAGCTGCTTTCTCTGCTCGGTCACGGCACACGCGATCTTTACATCATCTGCAAGGATCCTGTGAGCAACCTCGAACAGCTTCGCACAAAGAAGCTTCGGGTTTGGGAGCAGTCCCTGGTGGATATGTTCGCCAAAGTAGGCGTGTCCGCCCAGATCATCGGTCAGAATGACCTCTATATGGCATTGCAGACCGGCGTTGTGGATTGCACGATCTATCCGGTCGGATTGGCACCTACGCTTTCGCTGCAGGAAGTTGCGCCTTACGCAAGCTATATTGGCCCGTACATGCTTCAACCGATCACGCTCATTGTATCGCGTGAAGCGTTCAATCAACTCTCTGAAAAGACACAGAAGATTGTCCGCGACGCTGCAAAGCAGGTTGAGAAAGAGTCGTTCGATACCTTCCTCAGCGGCAAGTACGATGTTGAAGGCCAGAAGGTATACGAAGCGGGCGGCGGAAAGGTTATCGACGCGTTTCCTGATGCAGATCGCAATGCAATCGTTGAAGCAGCGCGGGCAGGTTGGGCCGAGCGCATCAAATCTGCAAGTGCTACGGCCCAGCAAAATTACGAAGCGGTCAACAAGCACATGACGGACTCGGCGGCGGCCAAATAACCTCAATAACCATCGCCCCGTGCTTTTGCTGCGGGGCGATGTTCCTGATTTCAGCACAATCTCGACAGTGAAATTTATCCCCGCACTATGGAGGCTAAAATGAAACGGCCTGAATCTGTACCGGAGGCGATAGTGCGGAAATGCACTGCAGTTCTCCATCTATTCTCGTCTGTGCTGATAATCCCGATTACCGGCCTCGTCGTAATTTCAGTGGTGATGAGATACGTCGTGAAATCTCCTTTCGCATTTACGGAAGAGGTTGTCGGTCTATTCCTGATATCGATGGCGTTCCTTGGGATGGCTCACGTCACCCTCAAGGACTCGCACATTAAAGTTACTTTGCTGTACGACCTTGCCTCCCAGACCACGCGGAACTGGTTGAGGCGCGCGGGTCTCGTCATAACCGCCGGCTTCTTCGCCTGGCTGGGCATACTCGCTTACGATTACATGCAAACGGCGCTGGACCTTTCGGCAAGAACCTTGGGAAGCCGTTTATTGCTGTGGCCCTGGACGGCTATTTTACCATTGTCCTGCGCAGTTTCCTGCCTCGCCGCGCTGGTGGCGGCAGTGGCGCCCTACGCTCCCGAAGAAAACGAAATCGCCGGAGGGTTGCACTGATGGTTTGGGTGATCCTGCTCGGCGGGCTTGTCATAATGGCACTGATCCCGGTGCCAATCGGGGTAGGTCTTGGCTTGACCGGCCTTGCGTTGCTCCAGTTTACGGTTGGAGGTGCGACAGACCTCGCCATTCCTGCGGTATGGAATGTCCTTGCTGATTATACATTCAGCGCTCTGCCAATGTTCATCCTCATGGGCGAGATAATGCTCGTGAGCGGAATGAGCAGCAGCCTTTATTCAGCGATGAGCCCTATATTTGCTCGGGTTCCCGGCAAATTGCTGCACACCAACATCGTTGCGTCTACGATTTTTGGAGCGGTGAGTGGCACCAGCACCGCAACCGCGGCTGCTGTTGGATCTGTTGCCTATCCGGAGCTCGCGAAGCGTGGCTATGATCGGCAAACTGTCGTTGCAACACTGGCCGCTGGCGGTACGCTCGGTTTGCTTATCCCGCCAAGCATCTCGCTTATCCTTTTCGGGGCGACGCAACAGGTTTCGATTGGTCGCCTGTTTCTCGCTGGCATTTTGCCGGGATTGCTGATCGCCGCCTTTTTTATGATCCTGATATTGATCATCACCTACCGCCGTCCTTCGCTTGTGCCTGAAGAAACGGGTGGCCCGGTTTCCTTGGGAGAAATTTTCAGAAACCTCGCGTCCATCTGGCCGTTCGGTCTTCTGATATTCATGGTTCTTGGAACCATTTATCTCGGATTGGCCACCTCTATTGAGGCTGCGGGATTGGGCGTTGTCGCTGCGGCGGTGCTCGGCGCAACTTGGGGCGATCTGACACTGAAGTCGCTTTGGACCGCCATCGTGCGTTCGATGAATGTGTTTGTGGCAATCGGCGTCATCCTCATTGGTGCGCTCATACTTGCGCAAGCTCTGAGCATTCTTGGCGTACCGTTCGAAGTTCTCTCGCTGATCAAGGAAATGAACCTGAGCCCGGTCATGGTGCTCGTAATGGTCGTGATATTCTACCTCATCCTTGGCTGCTTCTTCGACGGGATTTCGCTGCTGCTCATGACCTTGCCGGTCGTTTTCCCGATCATGACCGCAATGGGCTACGACCCCGTGTGGCTTGGTGTTGTTATCACGATCCTGATCGAAATCGGGATGCTGACGCCGCCAGTGGGAATGAACCTGTTCGTTATTACCGGGATAACCGGGGGAGAAGTTTCGCTGCTGCAAGCAGCCCGTGCTTCAATGCCCTTCTGGCTGGTGCTGGTCGGAAGTGTGGCGCTGTTCACCTTGTTCCCGCAGATCGTGTTGTTCCTTCCAAGCATGATGAACTAGCCGCGACAGGCACCAATTGGAGAGAGGAGAGTTGGAATGACTAGGAAATGGAGTCTCGGCGCAGTCGGGGACGTATACATTAATCGACAGAACCCGGACGACGCGTTCACACACTCTGCTGATCTGCTTGCTTCAGTCGATATGCTGTTTGGCAATTCTGAAGGGGCTTATACGGACAAGCCAAGCCCGCCTCCGGGGTCTGGCTGGGTTGTTTGCTCCTCGCTCTCCAATCTCAAGGGACTGAAGGCGCCTGGCTTCGACGTTATGTCGTGCGCAAATAATCACATCGTGGACGGCGGATATGACGGCCTCGATCACACTTTGTCCGGCTTGAAGAATTTGGGAATCCGAGCCATCGGGGTTGGAAAGAATGTTTCCGAAGCCCGCAAGCCGGCCATACTGGAACAGGGCGACGTAAAGGTCGGTTTCCTCGCACGCTCGTGCGTTCATCCGCCTGCCTATGCGGCAAAGGCTAACAATCCGGGCCTTGCGGCTATCCGCGTCGTACAGGATTACCGTATGCCCAACGATGGGTATTCGTATGTCGAGCCGGGCTCGGTTCCGGAAGTTTGGACCACGCCGCGCCGCGAAGACCTTGACCAGCTGGAAGCAGACATTCAGGAACTGAAGGGCAAGTCCGACATCGTGGTTGCGAGCTTCCATTGGGGAACTGCCCGTTATCCTATTGTCTTGCTGGATTACGAAAGAGAGCTGGCAAAGAAGGCAATCGACTTCGGTGCTGACATTGTGTACGGCCACCATCATCATTTCCTTAGAGGCATCGAATTCTACAACGGCAAGCCAATCTTTTATGGCTTGGGCCACTTCGTGTTCGATCTCGACACCAATGGCATGTGGACAGACGAAGAAGTCGCAACACTGAAGGCGATGGGCGAATATGCCATCTACCCGCGCGAAGGGTATCCGCTCCTGCCATTCCATCCGGAGGCACGACTAACCCTTTTTGCCGTCATCGAATTCGATGGTGCGAACATAGACAAGGTCGGAATCGTTCCGTGCATCATCACGCCGGAAAATCATGCAGTTCCCTTGAGCCTGGACAGCCCGGACGGGAAGAAGATCGTAGACTACATGCAGGATATTACCACAAAGGCGGGCCTATCCAGCAAGTTCAGCACAGACGCAGCCATCAAGGTTGGCAACTGGTCTGCTGCCGTAGTGAAGGCCGTCTAGGCTGGCATCGGCGAAATAAAGGTGCGGCACCCGTTGCCGCCCCACAGTTCAGGGATACAGAAATGGAACTGAAAGACCTCGATCAAGGGGAAGAGATCGTCCAGATCAGGCAAAGCATAGCCAAGCTTTGTCGTGAATATCCCGCCGAATACTGGCGCAAGCTCGATCGGGAAAACGCCTATCCCACTGAATTCGTGAACGCGCTTTCGGAAGGTGGTTACCTTTCCGTATTGATCCCCGAAGAGTTTGGCGGATCTGGCCTGCCGCTATCGGCTGCGGCAGCTATACTCGAAGAAATCCAGCGAGCCGGAGCCAATGGTGCGGCGTGTCACGCTCAAATGTACATCATGGGCGCGCTGTTGCGGCATGGGAACCAGGCTCAGAAGGAAAAATACCTCCCCGGCATCGCTTCGGGTGAATTGCGGTTGCAGGCATTTGGCGTCACGGAGCCAACAAGCGGCACCGACACAAGCTCCATCAAGACTACGGCCCGTCGCGACGGAGATCATTATATCATCAATGGCCAGAAGGTTTGGACGTCCCGCGCCGAATATTCGGACCTGATGTTGCTACTGGCGCGAACTACGCCAAAAGAGCAGGTTTCCAAACGCACGGATGGGCTGTCTGTTTTCATCGTGGACATGCGCGAGGCGCTGAAGGCTGGAATGACGATCAAGCCGATCCGCACAATGATGAATCACTCCACAACCGAGGTGTTCTTCGAGAACGTGCGCATTCCCGCCGAAAATCTTATCGGCGAGGAAGGGAAGGGGTTCCGCTACATCCTTTCCGGCATGAACGCCGAGCGCATCCTGATTGCCGCAGAGTGCGTTGGTGATGCAAAATGGTTCATTGAAAAAGCGTCCGGATATGCGAGTGAACGGCAGGTTTTTGGCCGTCCGATTGGTCAGAACCAGGGCGTTCAATTCCCAATCGCACGTGCATATGCGCAAATGCGAGCCGCAGAACTGATGGTCCGTGAAGCGGCGCAGCGGTTCGAGGCCGGTCAAGATTGTGGAGAGCAGGCCAATATCGCCAAGATGCTCGCAGCCGAAGCCTCATGGGCGGCAGCCGAAGCCTGCGTCCAGACGCATGGTGGCTTTGCCTTCGCCGAGGAATATGATGTTGAGCGCAAATTCCGGGAAACACGGCTTTATCAGGTCGCGCCGATTTCGACCAACCTGATCCTCTCCTATATTTCCGAGCATGTCCTCGGCATGCCCCGTTCCTATTGAGGCCCCGAATGCTTCCGCTGGATGGGATTCTTGTCGTCGCCATCGAGCAAGCGGTTGCTGCGCCGATGTGCACGTTGCGTTTGGCTGATGCCGGTGCTCGCGTCATCAAGATAGAGCGTTCAGAAGGAGAGACGGCAAGGCACTATGATAGGGCCGTCCACGGAACCAGTGCATATTTCGCTTGGCTCAATCGAGGCAAGGAAAGTGTCGTGCTGGATATCAAGGATGCAGACGATCGCTCTCTCGTGGAGCGGATGCTGAATAGAGCAGACATTTTTGTCCAGAATCTTGCGCCCGGTGCAGCTTCCAGACTTGGACTTGGGGCTGCGCAACTGGTCGAACGCTTTCCGCATATCATAAGCGTAGATATTGTCGGGTACAGGCAGGATACCAGCTACCGGGACATGCGCGCTTACGACATGCTCATTCAGGCCGAGTCCGGCATCTGCGCTGTTACGGGTACGCCGGAAACGCCGGTAAAGGTCGGGGTTTCGCTGGCGGATGTTTCAACCGGCATGAACGCACATGCGGCAATACTCGAAGCATTGATCGAGAGGGCCCGCACGGGCCGCGGGAAATCCATCGAAATCGCTATGTTCGATGCAATGGCGGACATGATGAGCGTGCCGCTATTGCACCATACATATGCCAAGCGTGATACGCCTCGCACGGGGCTTGCTCACGCTTCGATCTATCCATATGGGCGCATGGCCTGCAGTGATGGTGACATCGTTATCGTGGTACAGAATCCCGGCGAATGGCGCAGGCTGTGCGAGGGAGTCTTAGAGCGCCCCGATCTGGTCGAAGACCCGCGTTTTCTCGACAATCCTTCGCGTGTAAAAAACCGGAACGACCTTTCACAAGTACTCGCCGAATTTTTCGCGGCAAGAACAAGAGCCGAGGCAATTGACCTGCTTGAGAAAAGCTCGCTTGCCTGGTCAAGCGTTTCGACAGTTGAAGATCTCGCAAGCCATCCCGCTCTCGGACGGCTATCCCTGCAAGTGCCGGAAGGAACATTTGAAGGCGTCGCCTCTCCCGTAAGGCGCGAGGTCAAGGGCGGGCCGGTACCGGCGTTGGGGGCGCAGACAGCGTCCGTGCGAGAGGAGTTTGCGGAGTCCGGCACATGAGCGAGGTGGATATCGCACATCTCAGACAATGGATTGGTCGAGAGCAGCAGCTTTCGGAGATGCTGACCGAGGGGCTGGTGGAGCGATTCGACGCGACGCTCGGCAATGCGCGCGCAAAAATCGCTGAGGACGCCCCGCTCGCAATCCATTGGTGCCTGACGCAACCAACCGTGCAACCCGATGAGCTTGGCAAGGATGGACATCCTGCACGGGGCAACTTCCTGCCCCCGGTATCGTTGCCCCGCCGCATGTGGGCTGGTGGCGAGCTAACCTTGTTGGCGCCGTTGCGCATTGACGAAGTTGTAACCCGTTCATCACGTATTGCTGACGTTACCCATAAGACGGGCCGCAGCGGCGATCTGGTATTCGTTACCGTTGAGCATCAAATCATATCTGCGGGCAGGGTGGCTGTGCGAGAGCGGCAGGACATTGTTTATCGCGGTGAGCAGCTAACGCCCGCTCAGCCAGCGAAAGAGAGCGTTGATCCACGCCAGCCTGAATTCAGAGAAACCGTCAAAACCAACACAACATTGCTCTTCCGCTATTCCGCCTTGACCTTCAACGGCCACCGTATCCACTACGATCTGGACTATGCGCGGGAACAAGAGGGATACGCCGGTCTGGTCGTACATGGTCCGCTACAAGCCACGCTTCTTCTGCACTTCGCAGCGCGGATCAGCGGAAACAGAACGCCAATCCAGTTCAGCTACCGCGGCGTCGCGCCCCTGATCTGCGGTGATGATTTCAGCGTCAACGCCACGCGCAATGGCAAAAACATCGATCTCTGGACCGCCGGAAGCGATGGAGCCACCCGAATGACTGCCCAAGCGGTGATGGCGTAAGCAGCGATCAAGCCCTATCGCGCATCGTAATCGTCAGACGTTGCCGAGTCCGTCGGCGGTATCTACCAGTTGAATCTCAGCCCGACTGCCCCGCTCGTGACGGACTGATCTTCGTTTCCATCCAGAGACCAGCGATGATCCATATAGCCGTATAGGCTGGCTAGATCCGAGAAACGCGCCGTGAAACCACCACCGACTTCGAGCGACGTTTGCCCGAATTGGCTTTCAAACGATGGAGAGGTTCCCAGTGTGACGTGATCCTCGCCGCCAAATCCGTGCCACAGGTTTACCTTGGCGTAGGGCTGCCAGAGCGTATCGCCGTTATCGAATGAGTACTGGAGTCTGGCGCCAATGCGTCCTGTCACAGCGTCGTCACCCTGCCAGGCAGCCGAAGAGAAAGCATCCGCACCATTGTTGACCGATATGGTCTGGTAGATGATCTGCCCCTGAGGCTCAATCTGCCAGCCTTCTCCAATCGCAAATGGATGACCAGCCTCCAGCGAGGCCGTGAATCCATAACCTCTCGTATTCAACCGCGCATCGTAATCAGACGTCGCGTCTACGTCGAACCAATGCCACTGGATCACCGCGTCAAGATAAGTGCCTCTAGGTGTATAATGGGTCCAATACGCACCCACGGCAGGGCCATTTAGTGCTAACGTTCCTGCGTCGAGATTGTCCACCCCGAGTGCGAAGCCGCTGATCTTTGAATTCAGGTTGGCATAGGCGGCATATACGCCAAGATGGTCGCGATGTCCGTTGTCGTGCTCCGCGCGGTATACGTCCAACCCGCCCTGAATTCCTGCAAGGTTGATGTCATGTGCGTGCAGGTTGAGTACGCCTGACCAACTGTTGCTCCCGGATTCGCCCAATACACGCGCCCAAGCACCGTTGAAACGGTCATCTTGGTCTGGTCGGGTCTTGATGTTCATTTGCTCGCCAACACGCTCGTGAAGCGTTCCAAGATAGGCAAGGCCCAAGCTGCGCCCCATCGCTGGCAACGCGCTGTAGAGGGGTAACTCTGGGCGATATACTGGCGTGACAACGGTAGGTCCTTCAATGAGATGGGAGCGCAGGAACCAATCGTTGCTGTCACTCTCGCCTCCGTGGAACAGAAGATATTCGTATGCACCTGCAGCAGCACGGCTAGCCAGATGGAAGGCGTTTGCATCAGTGCCTGCGCCGTTGATCGCGTCGACCACGCGGATACCATCCCCGCGCGTCTGCGCGCCACCGCCTCCCACATTGGTGACGACGATACCTGTCGTGCCACTGGCAGTTCCGCCATCAATGACCAGAAGGTCGGAGTCGGAATTATCTGATGCGAGAACTGTGTTGACCCCGAGAATGCCTCCTGATCCGACGAAGTTTTGCGTCGTGAGCGTCAAGAAATTTCCGGCGACGTGTTCAAAAGCCAGTCGGCCGGCATTGGTGACGAGGCGCGCGTCCGAAGACCCGGTGATATTCCACAGACTGGCGGAATTAAGATCGATGTTCGTCGCGTTGCTAGCCCTGCCAACCCAGCGCGAGGCGTTGAGTGTAATATTGGCGGTGTTGTTAAGCGCACTGAGATCGCCAGCCCAACTAGACCTATTGAAGGTGGCATTCAAAATGTTGTTGTTGCCTGTCACCTCAATGTCACCGGCAACACCCGACGCGTCGTTGATGGTAAGATCAAGGTCAGCCGTGTCTGATGCGTTGTTGGTTATGGAAGCCAAAACAGGGCGCCCGCCAACGAACCCTGGCGAAAGGGAAATCGGACGATTGATTGTGATGGAGCCTAATCCAGCTTCAACGGAGATCAGCGGACCTCTTGTGGACGATAGGCTGCCGCCGTTGAATAATATCGTTCCGATATCGTTCGTTCCGTTGCGCGCCATCGAAATGGCTGCGGCACCATTTCCCGTAACCGCCACGTTGGTGTTCGTCGCACTAATCGAGCCGCCATCGCTGAGATGCAAACCGTGAGCGCCATGCCCGGTTGCCGAAATATCCGTTCTTATAAGTGTTACGTTGGCCAGCGAGTCAGCAAACACAGCATGTGCTTCAGCACCGCGCGACTCAACAGTGCTATCGGTTAGCGACACTTGCCCGGTAGCGCCAGACACATACACCCCGGACGACAAGTCGCCAGGCCCTGTGGCGCTGATCGCCACTCGTGTTCCGATAAAGGTACCGTCCCATACTTCCACGCCTGAGGATTGGCTTCCTTCAGCTGAAATCGATGAATCAGTCAGGTTCACTGATGCTCCTGACTCCACCCATACACCGATTGAGCTGTCGTCATTCCCGCTTTCCTGCGTGGTTCTTACTGATACATTGGCGCCCCCACAACGGCGCCATCGCTCACGCGCATACCGCGGGCAGAGCCGCCCTTCGCCACGATGCCCACGTCTTCGAGAGACACATATGCACCAGATCCTACGGCCAGGATCGCGTCGGAGCCATATTCCTCAGTTGTGATCTGGATACTATTTGCATGGACGGTACCGCCGGCTCCCACCTCAATCCCATATCCGTGGCTTTCCGTCGTTATGATCGTGCTGCCGCCATTCAGGATAACGACACCCGCACCTTCGGCATATATGGCAGGTACACTGCCGTGTTCGCTAAGGAAGGTCACGCCTTGACCCGTGTATTGTCCGCCAGTGACTTCTACCGCTGGCGCACCAGCACCTGTCGATTCACGGCTTCCACCGGTGTCGGTGCAACTTCCGGAATTCATTGACACAGGATCGGGCCGGGCAGGCAAACACTGGGACATTGCGTCGGCGGACGAATAAAGAAGAAATCCGCTTGAAAGCAAAGTTAACAAACCGGCTGCACCAAGATCACGCAACCTCACAGGTGAGAAGTGATGGCCTACTGAAATCGCTTCCTGGAATTTCCCTGTGGCTTGTGTCTTCCCAATCAAAATTTGCCCTCCCAAGAACGTCAGTGCGTCAAACTTCGAAAAAACTATGCACCTGACGGGTGCGCCCCCGGACATGGAGTTCAATTAGGGGCTGCCATGTAACATAATATACAATCTATGGTTACGTATAGTTTCGGGTTTGTCAAATTATGAGGCGTTCGGCGAATGCGGCGCTATACTTGTAGGTGCCCAGGCTGAGCGGGCTGTGGGCAGGCAACAAGTGTTCCGAGACAAGGGATTGAACCTTGCAGATTGACGTTCGTTTCGATGGCAATCCGCTGCGCCTTTGATCGCGAGCCGTCATGGTGGGTGATGCTAGTGGCCAAACCTTGCTGGAGCCGAAAACAATGGTTTCATGGGGCTGATGAGGTAACTCAATGATCTCGAGGCGAAACTTTGTGATTGGCTGCGGTGCCGCAATAGCGTCTCCATCACTTGCCGCAGGGGACTCTAAACACGAGACATTTTTGTTTATCAGTGACATTCATGCTTGCCGCATGGGGATCGGGCTAAGCGCCAACTGCTTTAATGAAGGGAAAACAGACGCCAATTTGCTGAGGCACGTTAAGGCGCTCAATGGTTTGGCAGGCAGGCCCTGGCCCATAACAGTAGGAGATTCGCCAACCAACCTGCCTAGCGCGGGTAAGCAGATAAGTGTGACTCGCGGGATCGTGGTTGGTGGCGATATGACTGATGATGGCGGAGGTCAAACTGCTGAGCCGACCGAGGGCTCGCAAATCCTCCAATTCGCCCGTCGTTATCAGGAGGGTAAGGGTCCAGATATGGTTCATTACCCTGTCTACGCAGGGCTGGGTAATCATGATCTGGATCAGGACGGTCGCCCACCTGACATTGACTGGTATCGCCAGGAGATGCGCGACTATGTCCGGATTACGCACGAATCGAGCGTATTCTTCAAAGCAATGGTTCCGGTTACGAATTTCGATCCGTTGAGCGAAAGCTATTCATGGGATTGGGGGGAATTACATCTGATACAACTTCACCGTTTTGGCGGGGATACCCGAAAGGGAGCAATCAGCGCTTTGCCGTGGATATCCAAAGATCTTCAAACGGCTGGAACCAGGCCCATTGTGCTCTTTCAACACTATGGCTGGGATTCCTTCTCACTAGAAAGATGGAACCCCAAAAAATCTACTTTTGATGATGTGGGGAGCGGTGAAGCACATTGGTGGTCGCCGGACGAGCAAAACGCTCTGCTCGATACAATCTCTGGCTCCAATGCAATTGGCATTTTCCACGGTCATGAACACGAAACACCTATGATCTACCGCCACGGCACGCTGGATATATTCAAGCCCAAAGCAGCATATCTAGGGGGCTTCGCAGTCGCGAAATACGGTCAGGGCACGTTCGAGGTAGTCTTGGGTGAAGCGATCGACGATCGCGGTGGTGTTATGTTCACCAATTCCTTATTTAAGGCCGTACCTTGACCTGAGAACGTTAAGGTCCTCCAGCCTTGGAAATAAACATGAACCGGCTTGGGTTGGGTTAAGCGGTTCTGCTTTTCATCACGATCCACCCAAACTGAACCATCGCCAGCACAACAATAATCGAGCCGATACCCGCAATCGGATCCCCGCCAGCCCGACCCGTGTGCACCATCCCAACTCCGATAGTGAGAATAACGGTACCAAAAATCCAGACATAGGCTTGCACCCGCGCGGCGCGGCTGCGGTCTACTTCGGGATGCAGGTGGTAGAACAGGCCAAAGAGAAACAGCGAGACCCAACCCAGCAAATTCAAATGAGCGTGTGCGGGCATGGCTGCATGGTCTTGCGATATTGCCATCTGAATGCCCCAAAGCATTCCGATCAAAACCAGAAGCACAGCTACTGGAAAACAAATAGATGACGCTTTCATAGATTATTCCCTCCCATTACATTCTATGAATATGCAGAACATGTTTCTGAGTCCATACGAGGTTTTATCATATTAAAGAAGTTTAGTCTCTGCTTTCTCAGCTAATCCTAGAATAGAGTATCTGAATATACGTAAGTGTAGCTACGGTAGAATATTCTGTAGGACGAATAATATTAGAGACATTGAATTCGACTGTCGCAATCCAATAATAATGACAGTAGAAGCACTCAAGCGCTCTACATTCTCAATATACCGTCGGCAGGGCAGGGTAATATTTGTTGGAAATCAACATGATATGGCGGAAGAGGTGGGATTCGAACCCACGGTGAACTCGCGCCCACGCCGGTTTTCAAGACCGGTGCCTTAAACCGCTCGGCCACTCTTCCGCTTCCTGATTGCTTAGCAATCAGGACTGCGCCTTTACAGTGTTGCGGATTGCTCCGTCAACAGCTTCTGCAAAGCCAGCACAGATTCCTTGCCGGAAAGCTCAATGGGACAGCAATACGGGCAGGAGAGGGGAATCAAGCACGCCTCTCGTGGCTCCACCCAAAATGAAATCCCGAATACGGGAGTGGCCATAACCACCCATCACCAGTAGCTCGCAATCATGCTCAATTGCCGTCTCCTGAAGTGTTTCCGAAATCGGGCAATCGCCGGCAGGAACAGCAACAGCTTCGGCGTCCACGCCGCTTTCGCGCAAAACTTTTGCCAGCCTTTCGGCGCCCGCACGGTTCGCTTGCGGCTTGTCATTGCTTGCAGTGATTACATGCACCTTTTCGGCGCGCTCCAGAAATGGTCTTGCGTCGGTTACAGCACGAGCAGCCGCGCGGCTCGAATCCCAAGCAATCGCGACGTTGCCAAAACGGTCCTTGCCAAACAATTCCGGAAACAGAATCATGGGCCGCCCTGAGCCGAACAATACGGCCTCGGCGGCTGCATGAGACATATCATTTCCCTGCTCCCAAGGAACGAAACTCATATCGAAATACCGCGCCTGTTCCGCTGCCGCATCGACCAGTGTTGCTACGTTTTCATCGGCAGATGTGGTCTCGCACGCCACACCCCACTCAGCAGCGGCATGTTTCAAAACACCCAGGATATGAGTGCCGCGCTTTTGGCTGTCAGACTCGGCCTGTTTGATCAGTTCAGCAGTGTTCAACACAACTCGCGAAAGCGCATTCGAGACGTCGGGGATGTCGACATTGATTGCAGTGCCATGCAGCCGCGCACCTAGCCACTTGGCTACCTTTACCGCATTGTGCCCAGCTTCGTCGGAGTTAGCGCGCGGATAGGTGATAAAGGGCGCAAATAGCTGAATTTGCATGTAGGCCTCCGGTTCAATTCAAGTGCGTTTTGTTAAGTCTCGCTCAACAATTTTCGCGGCGCTTTGATCTGGCTCAATATGGAATCGCGATCCAATTAATATCCTGCGCGGTAATATCGATTGATCCAACAATATAATATAGTGAAACATTCAATTAATAAAAATAATCTGCTTTACTTTGAGTGAAATTGAGCCGACTTTGCGCTCCGCCGATCCAATCCGTCCAAACCATCAGTGTAGCAGTTCCAACATGCCTATTCGCCTTGCGCTCGCACTTGGGATTTCCATGTTGCTTGCAAGTCAAACCAGCGCAAACACGCGGGACAAGTTGCTGACTTGCCAGGCATTGGCGATGGAATTGATCCATGGGGCCGCATTTGCAGCGGCTCAATCAAATGCCTGTAAGGACGATGTCCTGAAGGAGCAACAGCGCCGCCTGGCTATAAACATTGCCATTGCGGTTGGGGTGGATGAGGCGGAGGCAGGTACGTACTTCTATCAAGAATACGCTGTTGGCACCTCGCAAGCGAGTGAATGCAACCCTGACAAAATGCTTGCTCAGGCAAATGCTTTCAGTGACGCGGCTGAACATATACTTGATTATTGCAAATCAAAATAAACGGCGGCCCGGCGCGACAAGCGCCGGACCCATCTCCAGATATCAGTCGTGCAGCTTGGCTGCGATTTCCGCAACGCGCTTGCCTTGGAAGCGCGCACCTTCCAGCTCCTGTTCGGAGGGGAACCGCGATCCGTCTCCATTAGTGGTTGTGGTCATACCATAAGGCGCACCACCGCGAACCACGTCATTACCCATTTGCCCTTCATAAGCATAGGATAGCGGCACAATAACCATACCGTGATGCTGGAGCATTGCTTGGGTTGCAAGCAGAGCCAACTCAGCGCCGCCATGCTGTGTGGCCGTGGAAACCATCACCGAGCCAACCTTGTTGACCAAGGCGCCCTTTGCCCACAACGGACCAGTCTGATCCCAGAAATTCTTCAGCTGCGAAGCCATTGCGCCATATCGGGTCGAGGCACCCACTATGATTGCATCATAGTTTTCAAGTTCCAGCGGTTGGGCAATTTCTGCCGGTTGGTCAAGCTTGTAGTGCGCCGCTTTTGCAACCGCTTCCGGCACGAGTTCAGGCACTCGCTTCACTGTCACTGTCGCGCCCGCTGACTTCGCGCCTTCAGCCGCAGCATACGCCATGGCCTCCATATGGCCCCAGCTGGAATAATATAGAACGAGTACCTTAGCCATGTGCATATCTCCATATTTGGTAGACACCTAACATAGTGAATTGAGGCTGCCTTGAAAGTGCCCGCAGACAAGACAGTCTGTTCACAGACTGACGACCACAAACACACAACCAGAAGGTGAGAAGTCACATTCTTGCCCATTTTCAGACATAATCGATTAATCGGCTGCTAATTAATCCGGGTTAAACACCGGCGCGGCTTCGAGGGAGCGTGTTCATGATCTTGGGCGCGTACTCCATCCGGGAATTGACGCAGGGGATGCGCCAACGATGCAAAAAAAGACGCGGCTGCGCCACGCCTCCGCCATCGGTGTAATGATCGTTTCTGCCATTGTGATTGCGGGTTGCTCCAGCTCTGGAACCACCTCACGCTCGGCAGTGGCCAAGAAAAAGCCCACTGAGTATTTCTCGGAAGCAGAATATGGCGTGAAGGCCAGCCCCCGTGTTTCCACAGCTCGTTCGCGCCTCAAGCGCGGGGGTGGGCGCGACCAGGTTGGCAAGCCGTACCAGATTCGCGGAAAATGGTATTACCCCAAGGAAGTTGCCAGCTACAGCAAGACAGGTGCAGCTTCCTGGTACGGTGACGCATTTCACGGCCGCCTCACGGCCAACGGCGAAATCTACGATATGACGCATCTGACGGCCGCGCATCCTACAATGCCGCTGCCAAGCTATGCTCGAGTAACCAACACAGCCAACGGCGCTTCTGTCATTGTGCGGATCAATGACCGCGGTCCCTATCATGGCAACCGGATCATTGATCTGTCGCGACGCGCCGCAGAAATGCTGGACTATGTGCACTCCGGAACTGCGAAAGTGAAGGTGGAGTATGTCGGCAGAGCACCGCTCGACGGGCAGGATGACGAGTTTCTCATGGCATCCTATCGTCCCGGCAATACTAGGCCCGACCCGTCCGACGGGCTTCCGACGGGCGTAATGGTGGCAATGAATGGCGCAACGCCGTCAGATGGGCGGGCTTCACCGTTCCCCGGTGTTCTTGGCGATTCCCCGGCTCCTGTACCGCCGCAGCCGATCCTGACAACGGCGGCAATGGACAATGGTTTTGACATTGGCGAGTCAGCCGTCTCCCAACTTGCGCTTCCCGAAATTGGTCCAATCCTGGCTCCGCGCCCTGATACAGAGATCTCAATCGCCTCGCTCTCGCTTTCTTATGCGCCGGTGGCAACTGAAGAAAAGCCGAGCGCATTTGCCAGCCTGATCGCCAACAACGCTGAATATGTAATGGTTGGTTCATTCGAGAATGAATCTGAGGCAAAGCGACTTGAGGCTGCGCTTTCCGACTATGGTCGCACGAGCCTGACTTCAACCGTGGATGAAAACGGCGTTCGCAGGTTTGAACTTGACCTACATGCGGATGGACGTGCAGAACCTGATGCAATGCTGAAAGCAGCCTGGCGCCTCGGTGCGGCTGATGCAATGACGGTTCGCTTCTGAAAAACGGTCGATCATAGTGCATTCTGGAATACGGATAGCCAAAGCCCTTCAGCTTGCGCTGGCGGGCTTGCTTTTGTTTGCCAACGGGGCATTCGCGCAGCTTTTTGAAACCAGAGCTCAGCAGGCATTCATGATTGATGCCGAGTCTGGGACTGTCCTGATTGCCAAGAATGCAGATGCGCAAGTGCCGCCAGCATCGCTCGCCAAACTGATGACGATGGAAGTGGTTTTCAACGCCATCAAATCTGGCAAAGCCAGCCTCGAAGATACCTATAAAGTTAGCGAATTCGCGTGGCGGACAGGCGGTGCCCCATCGCGCACCTCAACGATGTTCGCCGCACTCAACTCGCAAATCAGGCTTGAAGACCTGATTCAGGGCGTCATTGTTCAATCGGCAAATGATGGTTGTATCATAATAGCCGAGGGCATGGCCGGGTCCGAGCAGGCTTTTGCCGAGCTTATGAACAAGCGGGCGCGCGAACTTGGGTTGACGCAATCTCGTTTCGTGAATTCCACCGGATTGCCAGCGCCGGGGCAGGTGGTTTCAATGCGCGATCTGGTGACGCTGGCAACGCACATCTGGCGGGAATATCCAAACTTCTACAAATATTACAGCCAGCCGGAATTCACCTGGAACAAAATTACCCAACGCAACAGAAACCCGCTTCTTGCGGTTGGCGTGGGCGCTGACGGGATGGGTACCGGTTACACGGAAGAATCAGGGTTTGCCTTTGTTGGTTCCGCCGCGCGAAATGATCGCAGGCTGTTCGCCGCTTTAGGCGGAATGGCGAGCGACAAGGAACGCGCTGAAGAAGCGCGCCGAATCATCGAATGGGGCATGAGTGCGTTCGAACGTGCGCCTCTATTTGCTGCCGATCAGGTTGTGGGCCGGGCGGAGGTGTTCGGTGGGGACAGGGCGCAGGTTGAACTGAAGGCTAAAGGGCCAATCTCGATATTCCTGCCGCAGGAAAATCGCGGAAAGGTGCTTGCGAGGATCGTCTATCATGGACCGTTGAAGGCTCCCATAGCCAAGGGCACCCCGGTTGGATCGCTCAAAATATGGGTTGATCAACAACTTACGCAGGAAACGCCACTCTTTGCAGCAGAGGATGTCGGCAAAGGCACGCTGACACAACGTGCGCGCGGTGCAGTGATGGAGCTTGCTGTTGGCTGGATGCGCGACTTCCTTTGATACGAACATTGTGCACGCGCCCTGCACGCTCTAAACAGGCGCTTGGTCGAGGCATGGAAGCACGTATTGGCGCGAGGATTCTTCATAACCTTTGAGGGCGGGGAGGGCGCTGGCAAGTCCACCCAGATCGAACGGCTTGGCAAGAAGCTGCGCGAAAAGGGCTACCGTGTGCTGGTTACGCGTGAACCTGGCGGCTCGCCCGGTGCTGAGGCAGTTCGCCATGTCATCCTCTCCGGGTCAGCTGAAGAGTTTGGCCCTGAAATGGAGGCCCTTCTGTTTGCCGCAGCCCGTTCCGACCACGTCGAACAGGTCATTCGGCCCGCGATAGAGTCTGGAATGATCGTTTTATGCGACCGCTTTATCGATTCATCGCGTGTTTATCAGGGCGTGACCGGAAACATCGACAAGGGCCTCATGGAGGCCATTGAGCGCGTGGCAATCAATGGAATGATGCCGGACCTTTCCATATTTCTCGATCTTGATGCAGAAGTCGGGTTGCAACGTGCGGCCGCGCGCCGATCAGCCGGCGAGGGCGCAGATCGATTCGAAAAGGAAACAATTGAAGTGCACGACAGGCGGCGTCAGGCATTTCTTGAAATAGCCGCCAGTGAGCCGGAGCGCTGCAAGGTTGTGGATGCGGCGCAGGACCCGGATGCAACACAGCAAGTTATCGAGGAAATTGTGTTCGGCGTTCTGGAGCGTCATGTGCAGCAGCCGACGGAGGCTGAACAGTGAGCACTACGGAAGAGCGGCTTGCGCCAGACCAGCATGACACGCTCGAAGGGATTGCCGCACCTTCGGAAAATCCTGAACTGGTGGGCCATGTCGAGGCGCAACAGATGTTGCTGGCAGCGCAGCAGGCTGGTCGGTTGCCCCACGCTATCGTTCTGGCTGGCCCGCAAGGGATCGGGAAAGCCACATTCGCCTTTGCTTTTGCCCGTCATTTGCTGAGCGGGGCAGAGCCTTCAGAGCAGGGGCTGTTTGCCAAGGTCGGCCCTGAATCGCCCTTGTTTCGGCAGATTGCAAGCGGTTCACACCCCTCAGTCCTGCATCTGACCAGACCTGTGAATGACAAGACCAAGGGGTTCAAAACGGTCCTTTCGGTTGATGAAATCCGCCGTATCGGACGGTTTTTGTCCCTCACTTCCGGAACCGGTTCTTACCGGGTTGTCATTATCGATCCGGCGGATGACATGCGCGCAGCGGCTGCCAATGCTCTCCTGAAAAATCTGGAAGAGCCGCCAGAGCGCACCATTTTTGTGTTGATCGCACATTCACCGGGCGCACTGTTGCCGACGATCCGTTCTCGATGCCAGGTGATCCGCCTTGCCCCGCTTCCTTCGACGGAACTTGTGCAAGTGCTGCGGCGCGCCGATCAGTTGCCGGATGATGACAGGGCATGTGAAGCATTGCTCGAAAGGTCTGAAGGCAGCGCCCGCACTGCTATCATATTGCAGCAATATGGCGGGGTTGAAATCTCAACCGCGCTCGATGCGTTGGCCAAAGGTCCACTTGATATTGCCGCGTCCCACAGGCTGGCTGATGCCGTGAGCGGGCGTGACAGCGCAATCCAGTTCGACGTGTTTAATGGTCGGGTGCTTGAGCTTTTTGCCCAGGCAGCAAGCGAAGCAGCACAATCTGGCAATGCAATTCGCGCAAAAATGCTTTCAGACGCTTGGCAGAAGGCGCGGATAGCTATAACCGAAACGGCGACGTATAACCTTGATCAGAAACAGCACGCATTGACTATGATCAGCCGCCTCAACAATTCCCTCAAGCCGCAAGGCGGGCGAATGTGAAGCCGGCCGCGCCGCTCCGGCGGCCTTCTGAGAATAGCCAAGCCGACAAGCAATTCCTGAGAGTTGACCGCGCCATGTCCCGCGAGACGTTTTATATAACCACGCCGATTTTCTATCCGAACGGCAAGCCCCATATCGGCCATGCCTACACTGACATTGCCACCGATGTTCTGGCGCGCTTTCAGCGGCTGGACGGCAAGGACGTGTTTTTCCTTACAGGCACCGACGAACACGGCCTGAAGATGAAGCAGAACGCTGATGCCGAAGGCATTACGCCGAAGGAACTGGCGGACCGTAATTCGGCGGTATTCCGTGAAATGCTCGTCAAGCTCGGCTGCTCGAATGATCAGTTCATCCGCACCACCGAGCCGCGCCACTACAAGGCAAGCCAGGCAATCTGGGAAAAAATGGCGGCCAATGGGGATATTTATCTCGGCGGCTATTCCGGCTGGTACTCCGTGCGGCAGGAAGCCTATTTCGACGAGAAGGAAACCACCGTCGGCGAAGACGGCGTGCGCCGTGAGCCGCTGGGTTCGCCCGTCGAGTGGAATGAGGAACAGACCTACTTCTTCAAGCTTTCAGCCTATCAGGACAAGCTGCTGGCGCTCTACGAAGCAAATCCGGACTTCATCGGTCCGGCTGAGCGTCGCAACGAAATCATCAGCTTTGTCAAATCGGGCTTGAAAGATCTTTCCATTTCCCGTTCGACATTCGATTGGGGCGTCCCGGTTCCGGGAGACCCGAAACACGTCATGTATGTGTGGGTAGATGCGCTCACCAATTACATTACAGGCGCAGGCTATCCCGATACAAACAACGATCAATGGCGGTACTGGCCGGCGACGCATATTGTCGGCAAGGATATTGTCAGGTTCCATGCGGTCTATTGGCCTGCATTCCTGATGTCGGCAGGGATTGAGCTGCCAAAGCGCGTCTATGCCCACGGCTTCCTATTCAACCGCGGTGAAAAGATGTCGAAATCGGTCGGCAATGTTGTCGATCCTTTTGAACTCGTCGACAAATACGGTCTTGATCAGGTCCGCTATTTCTTCATGCGCGAAGTGCCGTTCGGCCAGGACGGAAGCTATAGCCACGATGCAATCGTGAACCGCACAAACGCCGACCTTGCAAACGATCTGGGCAATCTGGCGCAGCGCTCGCTGTCCATGATTGCGAAAAACTGCAATGCCGCTGTCCCGGCGAGAGGCGTGTTGTCTGAGGCTGATACAGCTATCCTCAACCAGGCAAGTAGTGCACTTGAGACCGCGCGGTCTGCCATGAAGGATCAGGCAATTCATACCGCGCTGGCGAGCATTTTTGGCGTGGTTGCAGAGGCTAATCGCTATTTCGCCGGTCAAGAGCCTTGGGCGCTGAAAAAGACTGACCCGGCACGCATGGAAACGGTTTTGTACACCACCGCCGAAGTTATTCGGCGGGTGGGCATATTGTGTCTGGCCTATATTCCCGGCTCGGCCTCCAAATTGCTGGATCTTTTGGCCATTCCTCAGGATGCACGCACCTTTGCGCATTTGTCTGACGAGTTCGCGTTGCAATCCGGCGCGGCGCTGCCTGCACCCGAACCTGTATTTCCACGTTATGTGGAAAAGGATGAAGCCTGAGAATGCTGGTAGACAGTCATTGCCATCTGGATTTTCCGGATTTCGCCGAGGAGCGCGCGGATGTCATTGCGCGCGCCAAAGCTGCGGGTGTTCGGACTATGGTTACTATCTCGACCCGCGTCCGGCGTTTTCCTGATATCAGGGCCATCGCAGAAGAATATGACGATGTGTTCTGCTCGGTCGGCACGCATCCGCACAACGCAGGTGAAGAACGCGGCATTACTGTCGATGAACTCGTTGATCTGGCGCAACACCCGAAGGTTGTGGCGATCGGAGAAGCGGGGCTCGACTACCATTACGACAAGGCGCCACGTGAGGATCAGGCGAAAGGCTTTCGCACGCACATCGAAGCAAGCCGTATAACTGGCTTGCCGCTGGTTATTCATGCCCGTCAGGCCGATGAAGACGTTGCCGCAATCCTTCAGGACGAGATGGGGAAGGGGGCCTTCCCCTTTGTTCTGCATTGTTTCTCTTCGGGAAAGGAGCTCGCTCTAAAGGGCGTGGAACTAGGCGGATACGTATCCTTTTCGGGAATACTGACGTTCAAGAACTCGGAAGAAATTCGTGAGATTGCACGGCAAATCCCACACGATCGGTTGCTTGTGGAAACAGACGCTCCGTATCTGGCACCGCCGCCGCACCGTGGAAAACGCAACGAACCGGCATTTGTGGTGAACACCGCCGCTGTGCTGGCCGAAACAATTGGCGTTGATTTTGAGCAGGTTTCCACGCTGACAACGGCCAATTTCTTCCGGCTGTTTTCGCGAGCGACAAGACCGTCAGAGGCAATCTGACATGGCCGATCTGCTTCGCCTGACCATTCTCGGATGCGGCTCATCGCCCGGCGTACCCCGAATTACGGGCGATTGGGGCCGCTGCGATCCGAATAATCCCAAAAACCGCCGGCGCCGTGCAGCCGCGCTTGTGCAGCGCATTGGAGAAAAGGGCACCACCACGGTGGTCATAGATACTGGTCCGGATTTTCGCGAACAGATGCTGATGGCAAAGGTCCAGCAGATTGATGGGGTCATTTACACCCATGCACATGCCGACCACATTCACGGCATAGACGATCTTAGAAGCTACGTGATCGAGCAGCAGCAACTCATTGATATTTATGCCGATAGATCAACATTCTATCGCATCGACGATGCTTTCGGCTACTGCTTCGAAACGCCCAAGGGAAGCTCTTATCCGCCCATCTTGCAAGCGCATATGATTGACCACGACAAGCCGGTGGAAGTCAGCGGGAGAGGGGGGATTATAAGGTTCCAACCCCTACCCCAAATTCACGGTGATATTACCTCGCTAGGCTTCCGCATTGGAAATGTAGCTTATTGCTCTGATGTTTCAGCCTTTCCCGACGCCACTGCCGCGAAGTTGCACGGGCTTGACTGGTTGGTGATTGATGCGTTGCAATATCGCACGCATCCGAGCCACTTCAGTCTTAATGAAGCTCTCGACTGGATCGATCGGCTGAAGCCCAAACAGGCTGTGCTGACGCACATGCACATACCGCTGGACTATGAAACGGTAATGAAAGAAACGCCGCAGCACGTCGAACCAGCGTTTGACGGAATGGTGATTGAAGTGCCGTTGGCGGACTAGTCTACGTATGCATGACGATCACCGATCATACAGATGCTTGACGTTCCGGTTTATGTACGAATTTAAGCCATCGCCGGCGTCGGCAAGTTTCTTCATTTCATCCACATGCTCCTTTCCCGCGATTTCGTGACTGTAGCGGTAGACACGATCAGTCCTGGTAAATTTCACCTCAATCCAGCTTTCGCCGTAATCGAAGTATGATACGCCAGAGTCGCCGTTTATATCTTTGTATGGTCGCATTTCATTCCTCCCAGATTGAAACATCAGCACACAAGGCAGGGTTTTGCAGTTGCTGGGCGAAATTCACCCATGCGATAGTTCCATAATCTATCTTATGCGACTTGCGTGCGCGCCAAGACTACGCTTGATCTGCCGGCATTCCCTGCCTTGTGACTCTTGGATTTAAGCTTTGTGCTTAGTGGCAGTGAACAGAGCCGTTGCTATTGTCCATGTGGCAGCATTGTCCGGGCGGTGAAGATTTGCGGCACCCGCCTCCGTGTGCAAAGGCTCTCGATGCAAAGAGCGAAGTTGCGAGCAACGCAAACAAAATCCGATTCATGAGTTTCTCCATATCCGCCACCATGGCGGGCATGCCTAGAAACAATAAACCTTAGATATGTCTATGGATCAATTACAACCTTTGATTATCATCATCATCCGGTTGAGTAGCATCGCACAGTTTGTCAAAACAGTTATGATTTAGGCCAGCGCTCGCTTCGCAGCTTCGCCCAGTAGTCGAGCCGCTTACGAATTTCGCGCTCAAAGCCGCGGTCTGGCGGATCGTAAAATGTCTGCCGCCCCAGTTGCTCCGGGAAATAATCCTGACCCGAATACGCATCCGGCTGATCGTGATCATAAAGATAGCCTTTGCCGTAGTCCTCTTGTTGCATCAGCTTGGTCGGAGCATTCAAAATGTGCTTGGGCGGCAGCAACGAGCCATTTTCCTTGGCCGAACGCATCGCGGCCTTGAATGCGGTATAGACAGCGTTTGATTTCGGCGCTGTGGCCAGATAGACGCATGCTTGCGCAAGCGCCAACTCACCTTCGGGTGAACCCAGATAGTCGTAAGCGTCCTTGGCTGCATTGGCGACAACCAATGCCTGCGGGTCCGCCAATCCAATATCTTCAACCGCCATCCGAACAAGTCGCCGGCCGAGATAAAGCGGATCTTCGCCAGCATCGAACATCCGCGCCAGATAATAGAGTGCCGCATCGGGATCGGAGCCGCGCACAGATTTGTGCAGGGCCGAAATGAGGTTGTAATGTCCGTCCTGGCTCTTGTCATAGACTGGAGCGCGTCGTTGCACGATGTCCTGTAGTGCGTTTGCGTCGAACACTTCTCCGGGTCTGGCAGCGCGCCAGATTTCCTCGGCCAGTGTAAGCGAGGCACGGCCATCTCCATCCGCCATGCGCACCAAAACCGCCCTTGCCTCATCATTGAGCGGCAACGGTCTTCCTTCTGTTGCTTCAGCGCGCTGAAGCAACTTCTCGATGCTGTCCTCGTCCAGCGAGCGAAACGTGAGTACGCGCGCACGCGACAAAAGAGCGGCATTCAACTCAAACGATGGGTTTTCGGTCGTTGCGCCAACAAGAATGACAGTGCCATCTTCCATGACTGGCAGGAAAGAATCCTGCTGCGCGCGATTGAATCGGTGAATTTCGTCCACGAAAAGCAGGGTTTGACGACCGTTAGCGCGGCGCAGTCTCGCCGCCTCGAACACCTTCTTCAGGTCCGCCACACCCGAAAAAATTGCGGATATCTGCTCGAATGAAAGCCCAGTTTCGCCAGCAAGCAGTCGGGCCACCGTTGTCTTTCCGGTGCCCGGCGGGCCCCAAAAAATCATTGATCCCAACGAACCGGAGCGGATCATGCGTGTTAAAACGCCCTCTTCGCCGGTCAAATGCTCCTGCCCAACCACATCAGCCAATGAGCTTGGCCGTAATCTGTCAGCCAGCGGCCTTCCCGGTGGTTCGGGTTGCGCGCTGGCCGTGTTGAACAGATCGGACATGAATCAATAACGTAGGGTTTGCCGCAAAATGCGTCCGCCGCGCTCGACGGTAAAGCTCCAACGCCGGGTTTGTTGGCCCGCCGCCTGCGCGAGATCCTTCGGCGATTTAATCTCTTGCCCGTTTACTTCGCGAACAATGTCACCGGGTCGCAACCCAAATTTGGCAGCCGGCGATGTTCTGTTCAGTTCCACAATTGCCACGCCTGCTGCTTGCGTGGGCAAACGCATTTTGGTGGCAAGACGTGGGGTGAGTTGCACCACGGTCGCGCCAGCAAATGGACTGTTTCCGCCGATTTCTAGCGCAGCTGCAGCCGGGCTCTCCGGTTCTTTTACAAGCGTCGCGGAAACCTGCTTTGTTTCTCCCTGTCGCAACAGTGTGAGCCTGACCTTGGCTCCGATTGTTTGTGTTGCCAACCGATACCCGAGCGCGTCCACATGCTCGATATGCGCGTCGTTCAAGGAGAGGATCACGTCACCCGGCTTCAATCCGGCTTCATCCGCAGGGCCACCCTGCTCCACCTTGGCAACCAGCGCACCGTAGGGACGCTCCATGCCCAGCGCTTCGGCGATCTGGGCCGTCACTGGCTCGAACCCTGCACCAATGTACGGACGGTCGAATGACTTCGCGCCGCTCATTGCGGCCTGCATTACCGCCCTCACCATATTGGAAGGAATTGCGAAACCGATTCCGATTGAGCCGCCGCTGCGGCTGAAAATTGCTGTATTGATTCCAACAAGTTGGCCAGACATGTTAATCAATGCGCCGCCAGAATTGCCGGGGTTGATGGCCGCATCCGTCTGGATGAAGAAGCCAAAATCCGAAACACCGATGTGCGAGCGCGCCAGCGCAGAAACTATACCGCTGGTCGTGGTCTGGCCAACGCCGAACGGGTTGCCGATTGCCAGCACAAGGTCGCCAACTTCAAGCGCATCAGAATCGCCAAGTTTGAGCGCCGGAAATGGCGTTGGAGCTTCGATTTTAAGAACTGCAAGATCGACCTCCTCGACCTTCAGCAGCATCTTGCTTTCAAATTCCCGGCCATCCGAGGTCGCAACCTTGATTTCATCTGCATCGCGAATGACGTGATAATTCGTAATCACTATCCCCCGCGGATCGACCATAACCCCCGAGCCAAGTGACGAACGGGCACGCGGCGGAGATTCGGGCATACCAAAAAACCGCTCAAAGAACGGATCACCCATGAATGGTGAGCGTTGAGGCTCCACCTGCTTCGAAGCGTAAACATTTACGACTGCGGGCGCTGTTTCCTTGACCAGAGGCGCAAAGGAAAGCTCCATCTCGGCTCGGCCAAACGGTGTGCGCTTGCCGCCGGATGCAGCCGTTTCGCTACCGAAAAGCTTATTCAAAGCGCCCGGCTCTGTGGCGTCCTGAGCTTGGGAAGATTGCGCAAACAGCGCAAAAATGAGCGCCACGCTCAACGAAACGATACCATTGCCGCGCATGGCGAATCCTCCATTAGTCAGGGCATTTTTCCAAAGATTTGGGAAAATGAAAGGCCGCAGACAAGCGTGCCGCGAATTGCAAGTTCGCGGCACCACTAGACCTGCATTCGGACTGAGCTCCTCTCAGTCGTCGCGATATACCTTTTCCCGTTTCTCATGCCGCTCCTGCGCTTCGACGGAAAGCGTGGCAATTGGCCGTGCGTCGAGGCGCTTGAGCGAGATGGGCTCGCCTGTTTCCTCGCAATAGCCATATGTGCCATCGTCGATGCGTTGCAGCGCGGAATCGATCTTTGCAATCAGCTTGCGCTGACGGTCACGCGCCCGCAGCTCAATCGCACGGTCGGTTTCCGATGATGCCCTATCTGCAAGATCAGGGAGATTGGCATTTTCCTGCTGGAGAATTTCCAGCGTTTCACGAGCCTCACGCAAAATGTCATTCTTCCAGGCAACAAGCTTCGCCCGAAAATAGGACTTTTGGCGATCATTCATAAAGGGCTCGTCTTCGGATGGAACGTAGTTCCTGTCAACGAGATCGTTCATTCGACTCAATCCACTCACCCGCCATTTTGGGCGCCTATATATTCAGGTGCTCCCCTCGGCACAAGCGCAATCATTGCGTGCGCATATTATGAACACGGAACTGCACACAGGAACTCTCCAAAAGTTGAAGGCTGGAAGTAGGTGTTGCGTGCACAATGCCGCAAGGCTAGAGCAATTCGTGCGCGAATAGAAAAAGGCACAGGGAAGGATATTTGTGGCAACCCTTTACCTTCTCAGACATGCAAAAGCCGGATGGGCGCAGCCCGGCATACGCGATTTCGACCGGCCTCTGGATGATACCGGTTTAAGGGAATGTGACCAGATCGGTGATGCCATGTCGTTAAATGGCTACGTTCCCGATCATACGCTCTGTTCAGGCGCGTTGCGCGCGAGACAGACGCTGGCGGGAATAGCGGCGAAGACCGACACCGGCAAAATCGAGTTTTCCGACACCCTCTATATGACGGATGCGACCGGCTACCTTGAGCTTATCCGCAAGCATCAGGATGCTTCCTCGCTGCTTGTCATCGGGCACAATCCAATGATGGAAGATCTGACCGTTGCTATCTCCGGTTCAGGCAATCAGGCTGCTTTGGACGCGTTGAATGCCGGGTTTTCCACAGCCGGCCTGGCGGTGATTGAGTTTGCGAAAGGCCTGGGTACCGCAGCCCCCGGTAAAGGTCGGCTCGAAGCCTATATTGTTCCCGGTGACTGATTGCGACTGGTTGAGCCTTCCACGCATTCCTATATGGTTTTGGCAAAACAGTTCGAGGAATGCGCTTGGCGTCCTTTACCAGCCTTACAGATGAAGCGCTGATTGCGCTCGATACGCTTGGCGAGCGCGCGACTGGCATTTTTTCACCTTCGCTTCGCCTCGGAGTTACGGGCTTGTCGCGCGCAGGCAAGACGGTTTTCATTTCGTCCCTTGTCCACAACATAATTCACGGCGGACGCCTGCCATTGTTTGAAGCGCAAAAATCGGGACGAATTTCAGCCGCTCGGCTGGAACAACAGCCTGACGATGATGTGCCGCGGTTCCAATATGAAGATCACATCAACGCTCTTGTTCGCGATCGCATATGGCCTGAATCGACACGTGCGATTTCCGAGATGCGGCTTACCATTGAGTATGAGTCTGCCTCGGGATGGAATCGGCTGTTCTCAGCCGGAAAACTGTCAGTCGATATAATTGATTATCCGGGAGAGTGGTTGCTTGACCTGCCTCTTCTTGGAAAGTCTTACCAACAGTTTTCTTATGAAGCCTTCGATCTGGCGCGGTCGGCGGAGCGGGCCGACCTTTCAGAGCAATGGCGTACAATCGCGGCAGGCGCTGATGCAAATGGTGCGGCTGACGAAATGCTGGCGCGACAGCTTTCCGAGAGTTTTGCGGCCTATCTGAAAGCTTGCAAAGAGGATGAAAGAGCCCTCTCGACCCTTCCTCCGGGGCGCTTCCTTATGCCGGGTGATCTGGACGGCTCTCCTGCCCTGACATTTGCGCCATTGCCGGTGAGTATCGATGACCGGGCAAAAAGCGGATCGCTGCACGCCATGATGGAGCGCCGTTACGAAGCCTACAAGACGCATGTGGTGAAGCCCTTTTTTCGTAATCATATCGCACGGTTGGATCGACAAATTGTTCTGATTGATGCGCTGCAGGCAATGAATGCCGGGCCGGGCGCATTGCTTGATCTGGAGCGCGCGCTCAGCGAAATTCTCGCCTGTTTCCGCCCCGGTCGCGGAAATGTCCTTACTGACCTTTTCGCACGCCGCATCGATCGGATTCTTGTCGCGGCCACCAAGGCCGACCACCTTCACCACGAGAGCCATAACCGGCTACAACAGATAGTGCGGCGCATTGCAGATCAGGCGATCCGCAGGGCTGATATTTCCGGTGCCTCGATCGAGGTTCTGGCCATGTCCGCTGTGCGTGCCACACGCGAGGGAACAGTGAAACAGGGGCGCGAAACGCTTCCGGTCATCATTGGCACGCCGATCAAAGGCGAAACCATCGGCGACGAAAAATTTGACGGAAAGACAGAAACCGCTGTGTTTCCCGGCGATTTGCCGACTGACATAGACAGCCTCTTTCGTCCCACTGATGCGCCTGTTGAGCCGCTTATCCGGTTTGTGCGATTCCGCCCGCCGAAAATCGAAATGAGCGATGATGGTGTGAAATTGTCTCTGCCGCATATCCGCCTGGATCGTGCAATCGAGTATCTGATTGGAGACAGGCTCGCATGACCCCGCCAAGAAAGCCCGCGGCATTTCGTATTGATCCGCCTGAGGAAGCGCCGAAATCACCGCCACGCAAGCCTCGCGCCCTGCCCCGCGAGACTGCCGTTGTCATGCCTTCCGAAATTGATGTGTTTGACGATCCGATAGTTGTGGATGCCGATCCTCCATTGCCGCTGCCAAGTCGTCGCCGGTCATGGCTGGGTCCGATCTTTTTTGGATCGCTGGGGCTGTTGATCAGCCTTGCGCTCGGCCTGTGGGTGGATCGCCTTGTCCGCGAGCTTTTCGACAGAAGCGAATGGCTTGGATGGCTCGCGGCCCTCGCCGCAGCCTTGTCGCTTGTGGCTGCAATCGTGGTTTTCGCAAGAGAAATGTGGGCGCTTGCGCGTCTTTCCTCGGTTGAAGTGCTACGCGCGGACGCTCAGGCTGCGATTGAAAGCGACGATCCGAACGCCGCGCGGCAAGTGGTTGATCGCTTGACCACCCTGATGGTTGACCGTCCGGAAACAGCTTCCGGCAGAAGAACGTTGGATGAACTGCGCAACGACATTGTTGACGGTGCAAACCTTATCCGGCTTGCTGAGACGGAAATTCTTACCGGACTGGACGAGCGCGCGACCACCATGGTTCTGAACGCCGCCAAGCGGGTCTCGATGGTCACAGCGGTCAGCCCGCGCGCTTTGGTGGATATTGGCTATGTGATTTTCGAATCCGGCCGATTGATCCGTCGCATTGCCGAACTTTATGGCGGCAGGCCGGGAACGCTTGGTTTTTTCCGCCTTGCGCGCGGTGTGCTCTCGCATCTCGCCGTAACTGGCTCGATTGCAGCGGGAGACAGCTTCGTTCAGCAAATCGTGGGACACGGGCTTGCCGCTCGCCTCTCCGCCAAGCTTGGCGAAGGCGTTGTAAACGGCATGATGACCGCGCGAATTGGCCTGGCTGCCATTGATACGGTTCGCCCCTTGCCCTTTGTTGCCAGAAAGCGCCCCGGAATTGGCGAATTCCTGTCAGCGCTGGCATCCTTCGCTCAGTCAAAAGGCGATAAGCCAGCAGCGGGATAGTTTAGACTGGCTGAAACTTGGTGACGCTCCATTAACCATTATTCTTCATTGATAGTCGCAGTTCTGGTCATGCCTCGTGTCGGGTTTCCATGTCTGTTTCAAAAGCCATTTTCTGCTGTGTTGCCTTGGCGCTCGCCTCAACATCAGGCGCGCAATCCGCCGAGCCACAGCGGGAACAGAAATTCTTTCAGCGTGTCGAAGGCCAATGGACAGGCCCCGGTGAAGTAATTGCCGGGAAGTACAAAGGCACGAAATTTGTCTGCAACCTCGCAGGCGCTACCCCCGGTGCAAAACCCGGTATGTCGCTGGATGGCACTTGCCGGGTCGGCGTGTTTACCCAGAAAATTTCCGCCGCTGTTGAGCGCAAGGGTCGCAGCTATGCGGGTCGTTTCCTTGATGGAGCGAAGGGCAAGGGAATCGATGTTACCGGCGGCAACATCGTTAATTCGGACAAGATTGTTCTGTCCCTCAACCGCAGTCAGCTTAATGGCGCGATGATCGCGCGGCTGAGCGGCGAAGACGGCATGGTGGTTACAATTACTGTGCGCGTCGATGGCAAGATGGTTCCTGTCCTTGGCATGAACCTGAAGCGTGTGGACAATATTGCGGTTGGCGCAATAGCCTCGCACTAGCTACCTGATACAGTCTTGTCGGTTGCCACTTTGCCGCAGTAAGCTGAATAGCGGCAGAGCTTGGCCGCTTTCGACAGGATGGTTCCATGGCGGCAGAAGCAGGGTCTAGTGGTGTCGAACTCGTACAGATCGTTGCCCTGCTGGGCGCTGGCGTCATTGCCGTCCCCCTGTTCAAGCGGATCGGCCTTGGCTCAATTCTCGGCTACCTGACCGCAGGTTTGATAATCGGCCCTTTCGGTCTGAAAATTTTTTCCGAACCCGAATCTATCCTCCACGTTGCCGAATTGGGCGTGGTGATGTTCCTGTTCATAATCGGTCTTGAGATGCGACCTTCGCGCCTGTGGGGCCTGCGCCGCGAAATATTCGGCCTCGGCGTTCTTCAAGTGTCCGGATGCGCACTTTTACTGACATTTGCGGGTCTGGCTGCGGGCTTTTCTGTACCACAGGCGTTCGTCGCTGCCGCAGGCTTTGTTCTGACTTCAACTGCTATCGTCATGCAGGTGCTGGAAGAAAGCGGAGATATTTCAACGCCAAGAGGACAACGCATTGTATCGATTCTGCTGCTTGAAGACCTTGCAATCGTCCCGCTGCTGGCGCTGATAGCCTTTCTGGCCCCCACCACCGCGACAGAAGCAGCTCCCACTTTTGCTGGAAGGTTGGTCGAAATAGGCACCGGTGTCGGGTGCATCGTCGGCCTGATTGTGGCGGGCAAATACCTGCTGAATCCGTTTTTCCGAGTGCTTGCGGAAGCCCATGCGCGTGAAGTCATGACCGCCGCTGCTCTTCTGGTGGTGCTTGGTGCTGCGCTTCTGATGCAGCTGGGCGGCTTATCAATGGCAATGGGCGCGTTTCTTGCGGGTGTTCTTCTGTCGGAATCGACCTTCCGCCACCAGCTCGAAGCCGACATCGAACCGTTTCGCGGCATTCTGCTTGGCCTGTTTTTCATGGCGGTCGGAATGTCGCTGGATCTCGAAGTGGTCGCGCGAAACTGGGTGCTGATCACCGCCTATGTGATCGCCTATATGGCATTGAAAGGCATGGGCATTTACGTGGTTGCGCGAATGCTCAAATCGGCTCACTCCGAGGCTCTGGAACGCGCTGTCATCATGGCACAGGGCGGAGAGTTCGCCTTTGTGCTCTATGCCGCGGCAGCTTCCGCAGGAATTATCGACAACGAAGCCAACGCCAACCTGACTGCGATCGTAATAATTTCGATGGTTGTTACGCCACTGGCAATGATTTTGCTGCGCCGCCTCACGTCAGAGACAGCACCATCGCTGGATGGTGTGGAACTGGCTGATGAGCTCCACGGTAGCGTGTTGATTATCGGGTTCGGAAGGTTCGGCCAAATCGCCTCGCAACCGCTGCTGTTGCGCGGAGTGGAGGTCTCGATCATCGATAATGATGTCGAAATGATCCAGGCTGCGGCCAATTTCGGGTTCAAGGTTTACTACGGCGACGGCGCCCGGCTTGATGTTCTGCATGCTGCCGGGGCTGGCCGCGCCCGCGCCGTTTTGATCTGCGTGGATAAGGGCGAGGTTGCGGTCCAGATTGCTGAACGTCTCCGCGAGGAATTCCCGATGGTTCAAATCATGGCGCGAGCCTATGATCGCGGCGTTGCGCTCAAGCTGGTGGAACTGGGGGTCGATTACCAGATAAGGGAAACGCTGGAGTCTGCCCTCGAATTTGGCCGGGAAACGCTGGAAGCGCTTGGCGTCGAGCAGGAAGAGGCCGCCGAAATTATATCTGAGGTAAGGCGGCGAGATATTGCACGCTTTGAGGCACAGATTGCTGGAGGCCTGCAAGCAGGTCGTGGCTTCATGAAGGGCAACCTGCCTCAACCAACCCCTGCCCCGCTGGTCGAACCCAAGCGCTCCGCCGAGGCGCGCAACGCTGAAGCAGCCGAAGCGCTTGCCAGCGCCAAACCTGCCGATTAGTGCTGGTTCAGCGCTTGGCCTCGCGATAATAGGTTATGCCTAGATCGCGGATCTTCTTGCGCAAGGTGTTTCGGTTCAATCCGAGAAGTTCGGCCGCGCGGATCTGGTTTCCACGCGTTGCGGCCATTGCCGCAAGTATCAGCGGATATTCCACTTCTGCAATCACGCGGTCATACAAACCTGTCGGAGGAAGTTCATCCCCGAACATCTTGAAATAACGCTGCAAATTCTGTTCCACAGATTGCGCGATTGTCAGTTCGTCCGTCCTGCTGTTCGGCATTGGCACCGATGGCTCGGTGCCAGCGCTAAGCTCAGCTTCAATATTTTCCTTGGTGATTTCATCCTGGGGGTAAAGCGCTGCCAGCCGCCGCACAAGGTTTTCCAGCTCGCGAACATTACCCGGCCAGCTATAAGCCTTCAGCGCTTCCATCCCTTCAGGGGTTATTCGCTTCACTTGCAGCCCCTCCGCCTCCGCCCGCGAGAAAAAATGCCGAACGAGGTCTGGCACGTCTTCGGATCGCTCACGCAATGCCGGAAGTCGTAGCGGTACAACATTGATTCGATAGAACAAATCTTCACGGAAAAGTCCCTGATTAATCAGGACTCGCAAATCCTTGTTCGTCGCCGCAACAATACGTACGTCGGTTTTGATCGGTGTTCTTCCGCCCACCGTTGTATATTCGCCCTGTTGCAAAACCCGCAGCAAACGGGTCTGCGCTTCCATCGGCATATCGCCAATTTCATCGAGAAAAAGCGTGCCACCCTCGGCCTGCTCGAAACGACCGATAGAACGGTGCTGCGCTCCGGTAAATGCACCGCGTTCGTGGCCGAACAGTTCGGACTCGATGAGGTCACGCGGGATCGCGGCCATGTTGATGGCTACAAAAGGCCCGTTCTTTCGCCTGCCATATTCATGCAATGCGCGCGCCACCAGTTCCTTGCCGGTGCCAGATTCGCCCGTAATCATGACGGTCAAATCCGTCTGCATCATGCGCGCGAGCATCCGGTAGATGTCCTGCATTGCAGCGGATCGGCCAACGAGCGGCATAGAATCGGCCTGTTCGTCTGCCTTAGGCCCGCCTTTGGCGCGTCGCGGCTCAGAGAGCGCGCGTGAGACGACATTAATAAGTTCCGTCAGGTCGAATGGTTTCGGCAGATATTCATAAGCACCGCTTTCAGACGCCTTGATTGCGGTCATGAACGTGTTTTGCGCGCTCATGACAATCACCGGCAGTTCCGGTCGCGCCTTCCTGATACGCGGCAACATATCGAACGCATTCTCATCCGGCATCACAACATCGGTAATCACCAGATCGCCATCGCCAGCAGCAACCCAGCGCCAAAGCGTTGCAGCATTTGAAGTAACGCGCACCTCGTGTCCTGCACGCGACAGGGCTTGACTTAGAACAGTACGGATAGCCGCATCATCGTCCGCAACAAGAATTTGGCCGCGCGGGCTCATTAGCCATCTCCATCAAGGAAGTCGTCTGTCTGGTCGCCGCGCCAGGCGGGCATCAAAATGCGGAAAGATGTGCCCCGCGCGGTGGATTCGCATTCAACAATTCCGCCATGCTCACCCACAATCTTGGCAACAAGCGCCAGACCGAGGCCAGAACCGTTGGGTTTGGTCGTAATGAATGGATCAAACAGAATCGGCAGCAGGTCTTCCGAAACCCCGGGGCCGTTATCCTGAACCTTGAACTCAAGAGGCAAGGAAACGCGTTCCTGACTGCCGGGCATAGAAACGCGCATTCCCGGCCTGTAGGCAGTCGTTAGAGTGATTTCACCACCAGCCATGTTGCCAATGGCCTCGGCGGCGTTCTTTACCAGATTGAGGAAAACCTGAATGAGTTGATCCCGGTTCGCATAAACCATCGGCAGGGATGGGTCGTAAATTTCGACAATGCGAATATTTCGGGCAAATCCATTCGTTGCGATGGCTTTAACCCGGTCGAGCACAATGTGGATGTTAAGCGGGACGCGATCTATAGGGCGCTCGTCCGAAAAGACCTCCATGCGATCAACGAGCGCTACGATCCGATCTGTTTCGTCCGTAATCAGGCGCGTAAGCGGCCTATCCTCGTCGCTCGCCGAAAGCTCTAGCAACTGGGCAGCACCGCGAATGCCCGACAGCGGATTCTTGATTTCGTGTGCAAGCATCGCGGCAAGGCCGGAAACGGAACGTGCGGCACCCCGGTGGGTCATTTGCCGATCAATCTTGTCGGCCATCGACCTTTCCTGAAACATCACCACGACGGAACCCGGCAGCTCAATGACTGGCGCGGCATAAAGATCCACCAGCTTATCTGCGCCAAGGCGCGGCGATGAAATATCGACACGGTATTCATTCACGGGGGCATAGCGCTCACGCACCTGCTCTACCAGCGCCAGCAAAGGGCTGCCAAACGGTACGAACTTTTCGAGTTGCTGCCTTGCAAGCATCGTCGCGCTCGCGCGGAAGAAATCCTCCGCGTCGGCATTTGCGTAGCAAATGAAGCCCCCGGCATCGATCATGATGACCGGACGCCGGATCGTGTTCAGCACAAGCTGCGCTGCTTCCTGATGGGCTGGCATCTTTGGTTCAAAGTTGGTCATGCGGCTTCCTGAACCTCGGCGCTTCTGGCAAATGCATCCCGCAGCGCCTGCTCAACCTCGGACGGCTGGAATGACTGGAGTGCGATCTGGCGCAAGGCGGACGAGACGTCCGGTGCGTTGCGGTCCAGATACCAGCGAAGATGCTTGCGGGCTTGCCTCAATCCACTTTCGATGCCGTAAAAGCCAAGCATCTCGCGATAATGGGCAATTACATATTCACCTATATTGTTCGGTGTACCGACTGCATTTCCCACTATGCTTCCGGTTGTCCACGGTGCGCCATAGTTTGCGCGACCAACCATAATGGCATCCGCCCCGCTTGCCTCAAGCATAGCCACCGCGTCGGCGCTGTTGGCGCAATCGCCATTGGCAACCACTGGAACGCTTACAACCGCCTTCACTGCTGCAATCGCAACCCAATCCGCCTTGCCTTCATAGAACTGGCATCGCGTTCGCCCGTGCACCGTGATCATCTGGACCCCGGACTGTTCCGCGCGTGCAGCAAGCTCTGGCGCATTGCGGCTTTCATCATCCCAACCAAGCCGCATCTTGACCGTAACCGGCACGGATACAGCGCCAACGACTGAATCAATCAGCGAAACTGCGTGATCGAGATTTCGCATTAGTGCCGAGCCGCAATAGCCGCCTGTCACCTTTTTGGCCGGACAGCCCATATTTATGTCGATAATGTCGGCGCCTTCGCCTTCCGCAATGCGTGCAGCCTCTGCCATCGCTGCGCTATCACGGCCAGCAAGTTGCACCATGTGCGGCATGTCGCCATCGCGCTTTATGCGGGTCTGCGTATCACCGCGCCCCTTGGCAAGCTCTCCGCTGGCAACCATTTCCGAAACGACAAGCCCGGCACCATGCCCATACGCAAGCCGACGGAACGGCAAATCCGTGACGCCTGACATAGGGGCGAGAAAGACACGATTGCGCAGCGTCACACCACCGACGACCAGCGGCGTGTTCAGATGCTCTGAATGTAGGTTGCACAAAAACACGGCAGAGTTTCCTGTTGCGCATTTCTTAGACACATTCGCTTTTGCCGCGCAACACAATTATTTCACAACTGCCGCAATGTGCTTTGAATCACTGGCAATGTTGGCTTGGCGAAACTATGGCTGTGGTATGAGAAACGAACTTGAAAATGGCGGTGTGGCCGCAGTCATTGTTGCCGCGGGGCGCGGTGAGCGGGCGGGCAAGGCTGAAGGCCCGAAGCAATATCGCACGCTTGGGGGCAAGGCGATCATTGCCAGAACCCTGCACCACTTCCTGAACCACCCCGCGATTGGTCAGATCGTCGTGGCGATCCACAAGGATGACGAGGCGCTGTTTGCCGATGCGGTCGGTCCCCTGCCCGAACGCGTCAGTATCGTGTTCGGCGGCGCTACGCGGCAAGAATCGGTACTGTTGGCATTGCGCGCCCTGAGCTCGGCCAATCCGGCGAAGGTGCTGATCCATGATGGCGTTCGGCCATTTATAAGCGCAGATTTGATTGACCGCGTGGTTTCAGGGGTTTCACCCGAATCGGGAGCACTGCCGGTTCTTCCGGTTGTTGAAACCCTAAAGCGCGGCACGCCCGCAGGCTATGTCGCGGAGACGCTGGACCGGTCTGGCATCTACGCGGCTCAAACCCCGCAGGGCTTCCCGTTCTCCGCTATATTGACCGCACACGAGAAAGCGCACAGCAGCGGGGGAAAGGAATTTACTGACGACGCTTCCATTGCCGAATGGGCAGGCATCCCCGTAAGGCTGGTGGAAGGCGAACCTGACAATATCAAACTCACCTGGGCACGAGACATAGAGATGGCGCAACAGCGCATGGCAGCATTGGCATTCCCCGACGTTCGCACCGGCAACGGCTACGATGTTCACAGCTTTGAAGAAGGCGATCACGTAACGCTTTGCGGCGTCGATATTCCGCACCCGAAGCGGCTCAACGGCCATTCAGATGCAGATGTGGCTCTGCACGCATTGACGGACGCCCTTCTGGCAACCTGTGGAGCGGGCGACATAGGAACACACTTTCCGCCGTCAGACCCGCAATGGCGAGGTGCTGCCTCCCGCATCTTCGTTGAACATGCCGCGAAGATCGTTCGCGCGAAAGGCGGACGTATTGCGAATGTGGACATTACGCTTATCAGCGAGGCGCCCAAAATTGGTCCGCACCGCACGGCAATGACCGAGGCATTGCGCCAAATGTTGAATATTTCTGCTGATCGCATCTCGATCAAGGCAACCACAAACGAGAAACTTGGTTTTATCGGACGGGAAGAAGGAATTGCCGCGATAGCCACGGCAAGCGTTATTTACCCCGGAGAAACGCCGGAATGAGCGAAACTTTAGCGACCGAATTCCTGCTTGAATGCACCAGGCGAGGCATCATGTCCGCCACGGCGGAAAGTTGCACAGGCGGGCTTATAATCGCTGCCCTGACCGATATTGCAGGCTCTTCCGTGGCGGTCGATCGAGGCTTCATCACCTACTCGAACGAAGCCAAGATGGAAATGCTGGGGGTGCGCAAGGAAACACTGGAAGCGCACGGTGCGGTGTCGCAAGAAACTGCTCTGGAAATGGCCGCCGGTGCCTTGTCGCGCTCTCGCGCTGGAATCGCTCTTGCAGTTACCGGAATTGCAGGACCGGGCGGCGGTTCAGAGGAAAAGCCTGTTGGCCTTGTGTGGTTCGGCGTTGCGGTGGAAGGGCATGAACCCTTCGCGCAGAAGCACATCTTCGCTGATCTCGGACGTGAACACATCCGCCATCAGACAGTGCTGACCGCCCTGAAGCTTGGCATTGATGCGCTCAATCAGGCTGACGCGCCGTAAATTTCATCCGCGCGCTTTTCAAATGCTTCCGAAAACATCCTGAACGCCCTGTCGAACATCGCACCCATGACTGCACTCAGAATACGGCTCTTGAACTCATAGTCGATAAAAAACTGCACCTCGCAGCCAGTGGGGTGCGGCGCAAATCTCCAGATATTCGTCAGGTGTTTGAACGGACCGTCGAGATACTTCACCTCAATCACGTTCTCATCCGGCTTGAGCAACACCTGACTGGTGAATGTCTCCCGGATTGCCTTGTAGCCAACGGTCATATCCGCAACTAGCAAGGTTTTGCCATCACGTTCCCGGCTGGAGCGAACGGTCAACGCCTCGCAAAGCGGAAGAAATTGCGGATATTTTTCAACATCCGCTACAAGCGCAAACATCTGCTCCGGCGTGTGCGGAACGCTGCGGTTTGTCTGGAAGCTTGGCATCAGGCGGAGGCTGAGTTCCGCTTCAATTGTTCCTCGCGGGCTGCGCGCAGCTTGGCAAAATCATCGCCTGCGTGATGCGACGAACGCGTGAGCGGGCTGGACGCCATCAATAAAAAGCCCTTGGCCTTTCCGATGGTTGCATAGGACTCAAACTCTTCCGGCGTGACAAAGCGTTTGACCGGATGGTGTTTGCGGGTCGGCTGGAGATACTGGCCGATTGTCATGAAATCCACATTTGCGGTGCGCAAATCGTCCATCAATTGCAGCACTTCGTTCCGCTCTTCGCCCAGCCCAACCATAATGCCGGATTTGGTGAAGATTGATGGATCAAGCTCCTTCACCCGCTGCAAAAGCCGGATGGAGTGGAAATATCGCGCGCCGGGACGCACTGTCAGATAGTTCGATGGAACAGTTTCCAGATTGTGATTGAACACATCAGGCCGTGCGGCAACCACGACTTCAAGCGCGCCATCCTTGCGCAGGAAGTCAGGTGTCAAGATTTCAATGGTTGTCAAAGGCGCGACGCGGCGGATCGCATGAATCACGTCGGCAAAATGTTGCGCGCCGCCATCGTCCAGATCGTCCCGGTCAACTGACGTGATTACAACATGGCTCAGGCCCATTTCCCGAACGGCTTTGGCGACACTTTCAGGCTCGTTGGGGTCCAGCGCGGTCGGAATACCTGTTGCCACATTGCAGAACGCACAGGCGCGAGTGCATATCTCGCCCATGATCATGAATGTTGCGTGCTTCTTTTCCCAGCATTCACCAATATTGGGGCAACCAGCTTCCTCACAAACTGTCACCAGCTTGTTGGACTTCACGATATTCAGCGTTTCCTGATAGCCTTTGGAAACTGAGGCCCTGACCCTGATCCAGTCCGGCTTTCGCAAAACTTCCTGATCGGGCCGATGCGCTTTTTCAGGATGCCGTGGGCGCGGAGTGTTTTTTACCGTATCGAGAACTGTGACCATGACTACCTTGGCGACTTCGAGCGCCCAAACAAGAACAGAATTACGATTGCGCCAACAGTTGCCACAATCAGATTTCCGACGAACCCGTGATACACTACGTTCAACATTCCTGCGAGTGTCCCGCCGACAAAAGAACCAGCTATACCCACCAGTATATTGGTCAGCAGCCCGTGATCCCGATTCATCGAGCGCTCAGCGATCCAGCCTGCCAAAAAGCCGATTATCAACATGCCGAAGAACCCGACGCCCGGCATGGTCATAATTCCAGAGGTGTTTTCCATCAAACTCTCCCGCTTCGATCAGCTATATAGGCCGAACCACGACAGATAAAACCTTCGACCTCTTACGCGTTGAGAGCGCGCCCGTAAGCGTCCAGAACGCTCTCCTTCATCATTTCTGAAAGGGTTGGGTGCGGGAAGACCGTGTGCATCAACTCTTCCTCCGTCGTTTCCAGGTTCATGGCCACCACAAACCCTTGAATCAGCTCGGTTACTTCAGCGCCAACCATATGCGCTCCAAGCAATTCGCCTGTTTTCTTGTCGAATATTGTTTTGACCATGCCCTGATCTTCGCCGAGCGCGATTGCCTTGCCATTGGCTGCAAACGAAAAGCGACCAACGCGAATGTCACGTCCCTGCTCTTTTGCCTTCGCCTCGGTAAGGCCAACCGAAGCAACCTGCGGGTGGCAATAGGTACAGCCAGGAATCCTGGATTTGTCGAGCGCATGAACGCCCGGTACGCCCGCAATCTTTTCGACGCACACCACACCCTCATGTTCGGCCTTGTGCGCCAGCATGGGAGGACCGGCGACATCGCCAATTGCATAGACGCCCGGCACATTGGTTCGCCCGTAACCGTCCGTCACGATTGACCCGCGCTCAATCTTCACGCCGAGCGCTTCAAGTCCCAGATTCTCGACATTGCTTTGCACGCCCACAGCAGAAATCATTCGATCTGCGGTGATTGCCTGCGTCTTGCCGTCCTTACCCTCAACCGTTGCAGTAATGCTGTTGGAGCCCCTTTCCACCTTTGTGACCTTGGTTTCGAGCAGGATTTTCATGCCCTGCTTTTCAAGCTGCTTTTTTGCAATGGCCGAAATTTCCGTGTCCTCGACGGGCATGATCTGCGGCATGATTTCCACCACAGTCACATCGACACCCATCGAGCGGTAGAAGGATGCGAACTCGATGCCAATGGCGCCTGACCCCATGACCAGAAGCGATTTCGGCATTTCCTGCGGAATCATCGCTTCAAAATAGGTCCAGATCAGCTTGCCGTCAGGCTCGATACCCGGCAGCGCCCGAGGCCGTGCGCCAGTTGCAATTATAATGTGTTTGGCGGTGTAGGTGCCCTCACCTTTTACGCCTTTGGGAACGGGGTGCTGTGGTTGCATTGCGGGCTTTGAGGGCTTGGAGACGACGATTTCATTCGCCTTGGTCAGCTTTGCCTCACCCCAGATCACATCGACCTTGTTCTTTTTCATCAGAAAGCCAACGCCACCGTTCAATCGTCCGGACACACCACGCGAACGATCAACGACTGCTTTTACATCGGCGCTCACCTTGCCCTCGATCTTGAGGCCATAATTCTTTGCGTTTTCCGCGTAGTGCATGATCTCAGCCGAACGCAGCAGCGCTTTGGTAGGAATACAGCCCCAGTTCAGGCAAATGCCGCCCAAATGCTCGCGTTCAACAATCGCAGTCTTGAGCCCAAGCTGCGCTGAACGAACGGCGGCGATATAGCCGCCTGGACCTGAACCAACGATGATGACGTCATACGAGTCAGCCACAGCTATTCTCCCTGGATGATTTTTCGTGCCACTGGTGCAAGTGCAGCGCCAATGGCTCGCGTGTTTTCTGCGTCGAGATGGACGCCATCAATTGCGGATGTTTCCGCCACCATGCCCGCATCGAAGAATTCGCAGCCGACCTCAGTCGCTACGCGACGGTAAATTGACGCAAGCTTTCGCGAGGCTTCATTTGCGCCCGCAAACATTTCAGCGAATTCAGCATTCTGCGTGCGCGACACCGGAGGCGGAGCGACAAGCAGGATTTTTGGCGCCTGCACATCAAACGGATATGGATGGCGCTTCACTATTTGCACCAATCGCTTCACGCCATGACCCGCGGCAAGCGGATTGCCATGAACCCAAGGCTTCATATCGTTCGTGCCAAGCAGGAAAATGACAAGATCAAGCGGCGAATGCGTTCCCAGCAGGGTTGGTAGCAACCGGACACCGTTGCGATCTTCGCCCGCCAGATTGTCGTCGAAGGCTGTAGTCCTGCCGTTCAAGCCTTCGGCAATGGTGCAATACCCATCGCCCAACTCTTTCTGAAGAACACTCGGCCAACGATCCTCAAAGGCATGGCGCGACAATGTTTCGGCATTGTAGCCCCATGTCAGGGAGTCGCCATAGCAGAGTATTGTCTTCATGGCATGAGCTTTCGCACGTCAGGCAAGCTGACCTATACCAACATGCTCATCGGGTTCTCGATAAGCCGTTTGAACGCCTGCATCAGTTCAGCACCCAGAGCGCCATCAACCGCGCGGTGGTCAGTGGAAAGCGTCACGGACATGACATTGGCCACCTTGATTTCACCGCCCTTTACAACCGCCCGCTGTTCGCCTGCACCCACGGCAAGAATGGTCGCGTGTGGAGGATTGATGACCGCAGCAAAATCCTTGATGCCAAACATGCCGAGGTTTGAAACCGCCGTCGTGCCACCCTGAAACTCTTCGGGCTTGAGCTTTCTGGCTCTTGCACGGGCGGCGTAGTCCTTCATCTCGTTTGAGATGGTGGAAAGCGACTTCAGTTCAGCCTTGCGCACAATTGGCGTGATCAGGCCGCCAGGGATAGAAACGGCAACCCCGACGTCAGAATGTTTGTGGCGCAACATCGCCGTTTCTGTCCACGACACATTTGCGTCGGGCACAGCCTGGAGAGCCAATGCCTGCGCCTTGATAATCATGTCGTTGACTGAAATCTTGTATGCAGGCACCTCGCCTTTTTCGGTTTTGGTCACGGGCGCTGCGGCATTGATCTGGGTGCGCAATGACAGAAGTGCATCCAGCTCAACATCGATGGTGAGATAGAAGTGCGGTATGGTGGATTTGGCCTCGACCAACCGCCGCGCAATCGTTTTGCGCATGCTGTCATGCGGGATAGCCTCATAGCTACCCTCTTCAAACAAGCGCAATATAGCGTCATCTGAAGCAGCTTTGGGTGCCGGCGCGGCTTTTGCCGGTGCCGGAGAAGATGCAGATGGCGCTGGCGCGGCCTTCGCACCACCACCAGCAATCGCCGCCTCAACGTCCAGCTTGACGACACGGCCATGCGGACCTGTCCCCTTGACGGCAGCAACATCAATGCCGCCTTCCTGCGCGATGCGACGCGCGAGCGGAGAAGCGAAAACCCTGCTTTCGTTGCTGGATTTGGCAGGAGCAGCATCCGGCGCTGGCGGTGCTTTGGGTGCCGGTGCGGTTTCTGCTTTAGGTGACGGCGCTGCGGGGGCCGCTTCCTTTGCCGCCTCGGCCTTCGGCGTATCAGCCTTTGCAGGGGCAGGCGCGCCCGCACCTGATGCTGCAGCTGAAACCTCTTCCCCTTCGGCCGCGAGGACAGCAATAATTGCGTTGACCTTCACGCCTTCAGTACCTGCAGGCACTAACAGCTTGGCGACCGTGCCTTCATCGACGGCTTCCACCTCCATCGTGGCCTTGTCGGTTTCGATTTCAGCTATCACGTCACCGGGGGCTACCTTGTCCCCCTCCTTGACGAGCCATTTTGCAAGATTGCCCTCTTCCATCGTTGGCGAAAGGGCCGGCATGGTGATGTTGATCGGCATTGCTTCCTCCCGCCAGTCTCAGCGATATGTCACGGCCTTGACCGCCTCGATTACCTCGGCGGCGTTTGGCAGTGCAAGCTTTTCCAGATTAGCGGCATAAGGCATTGGCACATCCTTGCCCGCAATGGTGATGACCGGCGCGTCGAGATAGTCAAACGCGCGTTGCGAAACCTGATTGGCGATAAAATCTCCCACTGACGATTGCGGGAAGCCTTCCTCAACGACCACGAGGCGGTTCGTTTTCTTCACCGAAGCCACGATTGTATCGAGATCAAGCGGACGAATTGTGCGCAGATCAATCACCTCGGCATCAATGCCCATGCCGCGCAACTCGGCCTCGGCCTTGACGCAATACGTCATCCCGATGCCGAACGACACGAGTGTTACGTCCTTACCGGCCTTGTGAATGCGAGCCTTGCCGATGGGCAGAACAAAATCATCCAGCTTCGGAACATCAAAGCTCTGGCCGTACAGAATTTCGTTTTCCAGAAACACAACCGGATTCGGATCGCGGATCGCCGCCTTCAACAGCCCTTTGGCATCCGCCGCAGTGTACGGCATCACCACCTTGAGGCCCGGAATGTGGCTGTACCACGCCGCGTAGCATTGCGAATGCTGAGCTGCAACGCGCGCGGCTGCGCCGTTCGGACCACGGAAAACGATGGGCGCGCCCATCTGACCGCCGGACATATAGAGGGTCTTTGCCGCAGAGTTTATGATCTGGTCTATCGCCTGCATGGCGAAGTTGAACGTCATGAATTCAACGATTGGCTTCAACCCGGCCATCGCCGCACCGACGCCAACGCCTGCAAACCCGTGCTCGGTGATTGGCGTATCAATAACGCGTTCAGCACCGAATTCCTGCAAGAGGCCCTGGGTGATTTTATACGCACCCTGATACTCGGCAACCTCCTCGCCCATGACAAACACATCCTTGTCACGGCGCATTTCCTCCGCCATGGCGTCGCGCAAGGCTTCACGAACGGTAGTGGAAACCATTTCGGTACCGGCCGGAATGTCCGGATCAGCAGCAGCCTCGGTTTTTGGCGCTGCGGGCACTGCTTCCTGCCTGGCGGCTGGCTGCGCGGCTTCTGCGGTAGCTTCCGCCTTTGGCGCTTCTGCTACTGCCTTTGCCTCGGCCTTCCCGGCGTCTTCCACGCTCTCGCCTTCCACGGCCAACACTGCGATTGGCGTATTGACCTTGACGCCTTCAGTTCCTGCGGGAACGAGGATTTTTGCAAGAACACCTTCATCCACAGCCTCGACTTCCATCGTGGCCTTGTCGGTTTCAATCTCGGCGATCACATCACCAGATTTGACGGTGTCACCTTCGTTTTTCACCCACTTGGCAAGATTGCCTTCTTCCATGGTGGGCGAAAGCGCTGGCATCAGAATTTCGATCGGCATGGTTCGCCCTCCCTCAGATTGTAATATCGGTCCAAAGCTCGGATGCATCCGGCTCAGGGTCCGTTTGGGCGAAGTCTGCGGCATCTGCCACGATGTCGCGCACCTCCTTGTCGATCTCCTTCAGCTCGTCCTCGCTGGCCCACTTCTTTTCGATGAGGCGCGCTTTGACCTGCTCGATCGGATCATGCTCGGAGCGCATTTTCTGCACTTCTTCCTTGGTCCGGTATTTGGCCGGATCAGACATGGAATGTCCGCGATAGCGATAGGTCAGCATCTCAAGAATGATCGGACCCTTGCCGGAACGGCACCACTCCGTTGCCAGCTCGCCCGCAGCCTTGACCGCGCGAACGTCCATGCCATCGACCTGTATGCCCGGAATCTTGAACGAGATACCTCGATGCGAGAAATCCGTTTCGGCTGAAGAACGCGTTACCGCTGTGCCCATGGCGTAACGGTTGTTCTCGATCACATAAATGACGGGCAGCTTCCAAAGCGCCGCCATGTTGAAACTTTCGTAGACCTGCCCCTGGTTGGCAGCACCATCACCAAAAAATGCAAGCGCAACATTGTTGTTCTTGCGGTAGCGGTTGGCAAAGGCCAGCCCTGTTCCAAGAGAAACCTGAGCGCCAACGATACCGTGCCCGCCATAGAAATTCTTCTCTTTCGAGAACATGTGCATGGAGCCGCCCTTACCCTTGGACAACCCGCCACGCCGGCCGGTTAACTCGGCCATCACGCCTCGCGCCGACATATCCATTGCCAGCATGTGACCATGATCGCGGTAACCGGTGATCATCTGATCGCCTTCGATCAGCGACATTTGCAAGCCGGTAACCACCGCCTCCTGACCAATGTAAAGGTGACAGAAACCGCCGATGAAACCCATGCCATAAAGCTGGCCGGCCTTTTCCTCGAATCGACGGATCAGTAGCATCATGCGGTAAGCCGCAAGCTCCTGCTCCTTATCGAACTCGACTGGCTTGGGGGCAATTGGGCTGTTGCCCGGCTTGGCATCGGTCTTTTTGGCCGATGCGCGCTTGGCGGCTGATGCCATACGTCTCTCCCTGAAAGTCTCTTACAGACCCGGGGAGTATCATGCTCTCCCCTTGGTATAGAAAGCTATCTGGAATCCGATCTCACGTCCATGCGGAAAAATGCATGGCTGCATTGCAACTCACGGAACATAAGTCATTATTATTACATGAGAACTTATCAATTAACTTGAATTCGGTTAATTGTTTTTCGGCAACATAACAGTCAGCTCGTTAGGTCTTGCGAAATCCAACTGGCGACGAGCAAACTCATCCACCATATCCCGATCAATGGTCCCGTCCCGCAGCATCTGCACCTTTCGTTCAAGTGCGACGCGCTCCGATGTGCGCTCGCCAAGCTCTTCGTTAAGCTGCGAAATCCGCGCCTCAAGCTGGTATTTTGAGTAGATACCATATTCGCCGTGGTAGGCGTGAAAACCGAAGTAACTCAGGAAAGCAAGAGCGATCCCCGGCACGATCAGGCGCCCGGTTTTTCTCTGCTTGTGTTGCTTGGTCCACATGAACGTATTTGTCATGCCGACAATCTGCATCGACATGCTTAATGCGAGGTTACAATCACACCATGTTGCACCGCAAATTTATTATGTGGACGGAGCCTCAACATCTTTCATTAACCATGAATTTAAGGCAGTGTCATAACCGGGTTTGGTTGGGTTGTGCGGGGCTGTCATGGACCAAAGGCGTCCGGGCTTCAGAGGTAATTTGGCTATAAAGCGGGCAAATTGGCTGATTTCACGGCAGGGCGACGCGGCATTCGCGAACGCTGATGCTGCGCTATCGCATGCTAATGATTCGCAGGCAGCACACCCTGCACTCGCTTCACGAAAGCGTGACGAGGCGACTAACACCAATCTGCTTGGAATATGGGTTTCCGATACCCGAGAGGGAATGTTCGAGACTGATATTCATACATTCGAAGATCTGCAAAGCGTCATATCAAATTATGCAGCGCAAGGCTTTCAGCCGATTGATATATTTGGGTCGGGTCGTTTCTTCGAGCCGTGGTCTATCGCCTTCGTGGAAGGCACGGGTCCCGACAACGTTTGGCAGGTGACTGCAGATGCCGATGCGTTCAAGCGCAGGCACGAGGAACTGCTTCGGTCGGGCTACAGGCTGGTTTCCTTCAATCGCAGACATCGCAATTTCAATGCGGTGTGGGAAAACAAGCCGGTTTCAAGCCAGCCAGTTGCCTGGAATATGGGTTGGGCAGAGTTGATGACGCTTGACCGCCGTCAACGTGACCGCGGCTTGCGGATCGTCAATCTTGACCGCTACGGGCCGTCCGGCGCGCATTATGCCGCCGTTTGGGAGCCGGGTTCGGGCGAACAGATGATTGAAGCGCCCGGTGGACTTAACCCCGGCGTAAACACCAGCATCGCATCACTCGTTGGGCGTTATCAGGATGCGGGCCTCTTCGTGCAGGCGCTGGGCCACAATGAGTATCCGATCGCTGCATACAGATCCGACCCTGCCCTTTCGGCGCGCAAATTCGCGTACCTTCCAACAGAGCGCTTCCGCGCCTTTGACGAGAATTGCCGCAAGGAAGGCTACAGGCTGGCTGCGATCAGTCACGCAGACTGGTCAGGCAGCCAGCCGTAAAGCCTTGTTATCCGCGAAGGATTGAGCGCCCCGCGTAGACTGCAGCCGATCCCAACTCTTCTTCAATGCGGATGAGCTGGTTGTACTTCGCCAACCGGTCGGAACGGGCCAGCGAGCCTGTCTTGATCTGCCCGCAATTGGTCGCGACCGCGAGATCGGCAATCGTAGCGTCCTCAGTCTCGCCTGACCGGTGTGACATCACAGCAGTATATCGGGCCTTATGCGCAGTCTCGACCGCATCCAGCGTTTCGGACAAGGAGCCGATCTGGTTGACTTTAACCAGAATGGAGTTCGCCACACCCATCTTGATGCCATCACGCAACCGCGCTGAGTTGGTCACAAACAGGTCGTCGCCGACGAGCTGTACCTTGTCACCGATGAGGTCCGTGAGAATCTTCCAGCCTTCCCAATCGTCCTCGGCCATGCCGTCTTCGATCGAGATAATCGGATAATCCGCAGCAAGCTTGGCAAGATACTTTGCCTGCGCCTTGCCATCGCGCGTTTTCTTTTCGCCTTCATAGACATAGGAACCGTCTTTGAAGAATTCTGTCGAAGCACAATCCAGCGCGATAGCGACTTCCTCGCCTGGCTTGTATCCAGCCTTTTCGATCGAACTCATAATGAAATCCAGCGCAGCCTGTGCGCTTTTCAGGTTCGGAGCAAAACCACCTTCGTCCCCAACGTTCGTATTATGGCCAGCGTCCTTCAGGCCCTTCTTGAGCGTGTGGAAAATTTCCGAGCCGCAGCGAACCGCATCCCGCAGGCTGCTGGCCCCAATCGGCATAACCATGAATTCCTGAAAATCGATCGGATTATCGGCATGTGCGCCGCCATTGATGATATTCATCATAGGCACGGGCAAAATGCGGGCGTTCGGTCCGCCAACATAACGGTACAATGGCAGGCCCGATGCTTCAGCGGCAGCCTTGGCGACAGCGAGCGAAACGCCGAGAATCGCGTTTGCACCCAGTCGGCTCTTGTTTGCTGTTCCGTCGAGATCAATCATTGTTTGATCGATGTGAAGCTGGTTTTCGGCATCCATCCCGCCGATCGCTTCAAAGATTTCGCCGTTGACGGCTTCAACCGCCTTTTCAACACCCTTGCCGAGGTAGCGGTTGCCGCCATCTCGCAACTCAACCGCTTCGTGAGCGCCAGTCGAAGCGCCGGAAGGAACCGCTGCGCGGCCCATTGAACCGTCTTCAAGCACCACATCGACCTCGACGGTCGGATTGCCACGGCTGTCAAGAATTTCGCGGCCGACAATATCGACAACTGCGGTCATGTTGCGCTCCTGCATTTCTAGGATTGGTTTGCGCTTCTATTAGCGTGGGCGTCAGAAAACGCAACGGCTTTGGCCGCTTGGCTATTTCCCTTTTGCCACGCGATCAAGCGCCATGAGCTTTTCCAGCAGTTCCGGCATATCCTTCAACGGAACCATGTTTGGCCCGTCGGAGGATGCTGAATGATCTGGGTCGTCATGGGTTTCGATGAATATGCCCGCAACACCAACCGCAACGGCGGCCGAGGCAAGCGTTTTCACAAACCGGCGTTCACCTCCGGAAGAGCCACCCTGCCCGCCCGGTTGTTGCACTGAGTGGGTCGCGTCAAAAATTACGGGTGCGCCAATCTCGGCCATAATGGGCAGTGCTCGCATGTCCGAAACAAGGGTGTTATAACCGAACGACACACCCCTTTCGGTAACGAGGACGTTTGGATTGCCGGATTCGGTGATCTTCGCCACGACATTTTTCATGTCCCACGGTGCGAGGAACTGACCTTTTTTGACATTTACAACCTTGCCAGTGGCAGCAGCAGCCACCAGCATATCCGTTTGACGCGACAGGAATGCGGGCACCTGCAAAATGTCCACCACCTTGGCAACGATTGCGCATTGCTCGGCGGTGTGGACGTCCGTGATGATCGGCACGCCGAACTCCTTGCGCAAATCGGCGAAAATGGGCAGCGAAGCATCAAGACCCGCTCCGCGCGTTGCATTTAAAGAAGTGCGGTTCGCCTTGTCGAAGCTGGATTTATAGACCAGTCCGATGCCGAAGCGGTTTGTCATTTCCAGAAGTGCTCCGGCCATGTCGAACGCGTGCTGGCGCGATTCGAGTTGGCATGGGCCAGCAATCAGGGATAGCGGCGCATCGTTCGAGAAAGTCACGTTTCCAACTGTTACGGTGTGGTTCGGCCCGGTCATGAGCTTGCCTCAAAAATAAAGGTCGCACCCTGCCCGGTGGCAGGTGGCGCGACAAGTGCGTTACCTCGCGCCAGATAGGCTATTGAATCGGCGTTGAAAAGGCTGCCAAGCGCCGCAATGTCAGTAGCCGCGAAAACAACGCCCACCGGATCAAGTCCTTCGACACGGCTTTGAGCAAGTTCAATACCCCAGCGCTCAGCCATAAATTCCGGCGTCGCTACAGTTATTTCGGCGTTCGGGAGCTGGAATACCAGACATTGGCGGGATTCTCGTAACGCGGTCGTTCTGAAGAACGCTTCCAGAAATCCCCGGTGGGCGTGCGGTTGCTGCGCCAATAAAATGACGCCACGCAATCCGGTCACCGCGTTACGGTGATGCTGCAGAGCAGCTCGGTCCACCTTCGGCGCTTTCACTCGCTGGCATGAAAAGAAGAATGGTGCCGGAGAAAGCGGGTCGCGCGCAAACGCAAGGCGAAAGGATGCCGTTCCGGTCCGCCCCGCTTTGTCTACAACAGCACGAGAAAAATCGAGGATCGATCCGCCCGTTATATGTGCGGCCCTGAACCTTGCATCATCTTTCTTCGCGTCATTGGTTGCCAGCACGATTCCAGCCAGCCCTTCTCCGCCCGAGTGCGCGCGATAGTTGGCGTCGCCCTGCACAAAAGCGTTACCGTCTGCAATTGCAGTCCTTGCGGCATTTTCATCGGCAATCGCCAGCGGCTCAAGAAATGTGCCGTCCTCAAAATATACGCAACAATTTGCAGTGCCGAACGGATGCTGCCCAACGGGCGCGACAGTAAACCCAAGTGCGCGATAGCGCCGTTGCGCGTCGTCAAGGTCTGCCACCGGCAAAACGAGATGATCTATACCAGAACCAGAATCCATTGCGTTTAATATCCATTAAGAGAGCAGCGACACGTGCGGATGCACAACCTTGAGTATGCTGTTTTGCTGAAACCAACCACGCCAACCTCCCCTGGAACGCTAATTTGGCCAGTAAACGACCGTGATTGCAACGAATTGCCGTTGTTTGCGTTGCGTCGTTGGTTGTGAAAGCATCACAACTGCAAGTTTGCCTTGCCTGAAACAAAACGGGAGTGGGACATGGGTGTAATTGCATGGATACTACTGGGTCTGATCGCAGGCTTCATCGGCTCCAGACTGATGGGAACCGGTGGTCAGGGTTTGGTGATGGATATTGTTCTGGGCATTGTTGGTGCAATTGTGGGCGGCTTCCTTTTTAGCCTCTTTCTCGGTGTAGGTGTTACTGGCTTCAACCTCTGGAGCCTCGTAGTTGCGGTTATCGGAGCAATGGTCGTGATTTGGGGTTATCACCAGATCACCGGCAAACAGCTCTGACCTTATAACGCCCGCCGCACCAATCCGGCGGGCGTTGCACACTGGTAATTCTCTTGGCCTGCGGTGTATGACTTTTGCGAAAGTTTGAACATGAGGCAGGATTCCAAGAAAATGGCGAAAATCGCGTTCCTCGGTTTGGGTGTTATGGGCTACCCGATGGCGGCCCATTTGAAAAATAAGGGCGGGCATGATGTAACCGTCTACAACCGCACTCTCGCGAAAGCCGAGAAATGGGTCTCCCAACACGGTGGCTCGTTAGCCGAAACCCCCGCCGAAGCCGCTCAAGGCAAGGATTTTGTCTTTTCCTGCGTCGGAAACGACGACGATCTTCGTTCCGTAACCATTGGTGAGAATGGCGCATTTTCCACAATGCCCAAAGGTTCGATTTTCATCGACAACACAACTGCCTCTGCAATCGTAGCGCGAGAATTGGATGAAGCCGCCAAGGCCGGTGGTTTTGCTTTCCTTGACGCGCCCGTTTCAGGCGGTCAGGCTGGCGCTGAAAACGGCGTATTGACAGTTATGGTGGGTGGCGAGGAAGCTGCTTTTGAGCGCGCCAAACCAGTGATTTCTGCATTTGCCCGGATGGTTGGCCTGATGGGACCGGCTGGTGCCGGGCAGTTGACCAAAATGGTGAATCAGATTTGCATAGCGGGTCTTGTCCAGGGCTTGGCCGAGGGCATTCATTTCGGAAAAAAGGCCGGACTGGACATCGAAAAAGTTATCGATGTCATTTCCAAAGGTGCTGCTGGTTCGTGGCAAATGGAGAACCGGCACAAAACCATGAACGCCGGAGAATATAATTTCGGCTTTGCTGTTGACTGGATGCGGAAGGATTTAGGTATCTGTCTCGACGAGGCCGACAACAATGGAGCCAGGCTTCCGGTTACCGCTCTTGTCGATCAGTTTTACAAGGACGTCCAGGCGATGGGCGGCAATCGTTGGGACACATCCTCATTGTTGGCTCGGTTGGAAAAATAGGCCCGGATTTCGGCGCAAATTCTGGCTTTTGCGGGCGTATTTTCCGCCAATACCCAGATTTTGCGCCGAGAAATGGTGTTTTTACGCGGCGTTTGAAGAGCTTTCCTTCTCCAGCACCATATAATCCAGCGGCAACTGGGTGGTATATTTGATTTGCTCCATGGCAAACGATGACGACACGTCTCTGATTTCGATTTTCGATATCATGCGCTTGTAGAAGGCATCATAAGCCGCGATGTCGGGGACAACCACCCGTAGAAGGTAGTCCACTTCGCCAGACATGCGATAAAATTCAACGACTTCCGGGAATTCCTGAATAACTTCCGAGAAGCGGCGCAACCATTCGTGACTATGGGAATTCGTTCGAATTGCGACAAAAACCGTCACCCGAACATTGATCCGTTCCGGGTCGAGAACTGCCACCCTGTTCTTGATGACACCTTCTTCTTCCAGCTTCTGGATTCGTCGCCAGCATGGGGTCGTCGAAAGACCAACCTTCTTGGCAATATCAGCAACTGCTAGCGTCGCGTCCTCTTGGAGAAGACGCAGAATTTTGCGGTCGAGGCGGTCCATATGGCGCTCCATTAGAATATATTCGCCATATGGACCAATTATCAGGGCATTTTCAAGAAAAATATTCTAACCGTCATGCAGCAGCGCTCGGACGTGACTTCAGTCGCTCATGCCAATTGCGAACATTCTGCAGTTCTTCGGGGATTGTGATTCTGGCCGGCTTCATAAAGTCCAGCGCAATCAGGCCAGTGATGTCGGCCACTGAAAACTCGTCGCCGGCGGCAAATTCACGATCGGCAAGTTCCTTGTCCATAACCCCAAGAAATTCCAAAACTTTTGGCTTGTTTGCCTCGCCCCATTCGGGGATTTGTGGCACTTCCCAACCTTGCATTGCTGGATGGATATGCCGGAAAGCATACCCGACCGGCAGGTAGAGGTGGAGTTCGAGGCGACGCTGCCACATCTCGATCAGCGCTCTGTTCAACGCGCCTTTTCCGAAAAGTGCAGGTTCAGGGTGAAGTTCCTCAAAATAACGGCAGATCGCTATACTCTCAGTTAAGATCGTACCGTCATCAAGTTCCAGAAGCGGCAGTCTCTGCAATGGATTGCGTTTAGCAATCTCGGCACTGCGATGCTCCAGGGCACCCATATCGACCGGCACCATCGGCACCTCAATGCCCTTCTCGGCCAGAAAAATTCTTACGCGGCGCGGGTTTGGTGCCTTACCGCCATCATAGAGCTTCATCGAATCCTCCGCTTGAGTCGCTCGAAAAATATGAACCGTCGATCAGCCCGGAAAGCCATTTTGTCAACAGGCTGATGAATTTCGTCAGATAATCCTGGTTCAATGAAGCTGGATTATTTTCGCGATCCCTATAAGTTCGCGGTCGCTCGAACTGCCCTGCCCAAACGCCAATCTTCTGTTTGCGCGCATTTGCCTCCTCAGCGCCGTATTGACCGTAGGAAAGAGCCCACCCTGATGCAACCATTGCAGAATTGACCTCCATAGAGCCAACCGAGCAAATTGCGAGCAATCTCTGATACTTATCCAACTCGGCTCCGGTGCATTCTACCTTCTTGCCCCGGACAAGCTCTTGCAGCGCCTCTTTTGATCGTCTCCCGCAAGGATATTGTCTTCCTCCTGCCGAGCATGTCTGAGCCAGCTCCGGTGCATCAATGCCGCGCAGACGGATGCGCTGGCCATTCAATGTAAGCGAATCGCCATCGTTTACCGTAACAAAACCTGTTTCCCGCCGGGAATGAGCGCGTTCGAATTGGGTGGCCGCAACCAGGAGCCCGGCAAGAACCGCCACTGCTAATATGAAATCTGCGGCGACGCGCCAAAGCGGGCGTTTGCGAGGCAAATTTCCTTTAAGTTTCCTTGCCTGTATCGGCCTTCCGCGCATATGGCAAACAATCTCTTAAGGTTTCTAAACTAGCGTCATTTCAAGCATTTTCCTTCGGTTCCTTGCTAAATCATGACTCTGGAAAGTCCAGAAATCGCTGACAAATTCGTTGTGGATCGCCGCAAGCCGCGCCGCAATGAAGAGGTCGCGCGCGCAATCAGGAAAACGCGTGAGCGGCTGGCCGAAGGCACTGGCAATCCAGCTTATGAACGGGAATTGATCAAGCTCCACGCGAACGCGATGGTGAGCAATTTCCCCATCATCCCCTTTCTGAGTATTGTATTGGCAGTCGCTGCAGTTATTGGTGGTGCCGATACCAAGGTGCTTGTATGGCCGCTGCTCACTGCCGTCTGCTATCTCCCGCTGGCAATTATTGCACACCGGTATGACCGCACCGAGCCCTCAGAAATACGAATTTCTGCCGGTCATCAGGATTTTCTGCTGGCACATTTCGTGAGCGGGCTGAGTTGGGTCTACTTTCTCACAATGTCCTGCGAAAACTGCGGCATGGACTCACTGGCATTGCTGAAAGCCGTCGTGTTGCTGGCCGTCATAGCTGCTTCTGCCATCCTTGGTTCAGCGCTGAAGGGCTCCGTTCTTGCAACCTTCACACTCCCTGTGCTGGCGTTCGGGGCAAGCTATGCAGAATCAAGCGATTCGCTGGTTTTGACCCTTTTTGCGCTATTGGCCTGCGCGCTGCTGTTCTTCACATATATCGCAGCAACCATGCAGAAATCGGCACTTCAGATGCTGGCTTTCCGATCGGAAAAGGATGAACTGATCGCGGAACTCGAAACCGCGAAGTCTATGTCTGACGAAGCGCGATACAGGGCTGAAGAAGCGAATATGGCCAAATCTCGCTTTTTGGCTTCCATGAGCCATGAGCTTCGGACGCCTCTCAATGCGATACTCGGCTTTTCAGAGGTGATGTCCAACGAAGTGCTTGGACCGATGAATAACGCCGCCTATCGGGACTATGCACGCGACATTCATGAATCAGGTCAGCACCTTCTTGATCTGATAAATGAAATCCTCGACCTCTCACGCATTGAGGCGGGACGCTATCAGCTAAACGAAGAGCCGTTGAACATTCATCTGGTGGTTGAAGAATGTTGCCACATGATGGAGTTGAGAGCGCGTAAAAAGGACATCCGCATCGTAAGGCAGTTGGAACCAAATCTGCCTCGATTGCTGGCCGACGAGAGGGCCGTGCGCCAGATCACGCTGAATCTTATGTCCAACGCGCTGAAATTCGCGCCCGCGGGCAGCGAGGTCCGTGTTCGAGTTGGGTGGACCGCCGGCGGCGGTCAATACATCTCGGTAAAGGATAATGGGCCCGGAATACCGGCGAGCGAAATTCCGATTGTCCTTTCGGCTTTCGGTCAAGGAACGATTGCAATCAAAAATGCAGAGCAAGGCACCGGCCTTGGCTTGCCGATCGTTCAGGGCCTGTTGAAGGTTCACGGCGGGGAATTTCAAATCAACTCAAAGTTGCGGGAAGGGACGGAGGCAATTGCAATTTTCCCATCAACGCGAGTGATGGATCCCCTACCCGCAATACCCACAAGAGCAGGTGCGCAGTCACGCTAGTTCAAGTTGCGCTGGCTGCGGCTCCCTTGATCGCCATAATTGCCAAAGCGCCAGATAGCGGCTGGTCCGTCTCGCCGTTAAACCCTGCATCGAATACATGGCTAAGGCCAAGCTTTTGAGCCAGTTCTGCCATTCGCAGGTTTGCGGGCTTCTCAGCCAAAATGCAGTGTGAAAGTGCATCCGGCTGAACTGCCGCAAGCACAGCAGCGGCACAGAACGCTGCCTTGCCATGCAGCACAACAGGAATTCTTTCTACCCCGGCTGCGAGTATTGCACCCGCCATTGCAGCAAACTCCCTGCCGCCAATCCGGCACAGCGCTTCAAGCGGATCAGCACAATGTGGCCCGTGCAGCGCCAAAACATCTTCAACCACAGTGGTTCGCTGGGCGATCAACTCGTTATCGCTACCGGCCAGCCAATCACCTGCAGGGCCGCCATGCAGCGCGGCCAGCAACGCTGCTGAAACAGTCGAGGAACCTGGACCAAAGCTGGCGAGGCAAAGCACATCCGGCTTTTCCATCACCGCCTCCATCCCGAACGCCATGGTGGCAGCACATGCCCGCTCGTCCAAAGCAGGTTTTTGCGTAATGTCTGCGGTCGGCACGTCCAGCGCCAGATCAAACACTTTCAAGCCAAGATCGTATGTCTGGCAAAGCTTGCAGATGGTAGCCGAACCGTCGCCGCAGGCAGCAACAGCCTGAACAGTGGACGAAACCGAAAGGCGAGAAATGCCATGCCGCACCACGCCGTGCGTCCCAGCGAAAATGGCAATCTGCGCGCGCGCCACGAGTCGCGCACCACCCGCAAGTGATGCGTACCAGGCACCAACATCACCAAACCGGCCACCCTCAACACCACCGTTTCGACGGCCAAACGCGGCGCGGGCATTTATTGTCGATTGCCTGTCTGGCGCATGCAATTGCATCAGTAATGCGCGAAAATCATCAAAAGGCAGGGTGATACTCATAAACTGGGTCGCTCTTGGTGAGATGTGTCAGAAGTCGATGGCGGCGAAGAACATCGCAAACATGCCATCCATAATGATGACCATGAAAATGGCTTTCACAACGGAGCTGGTCACTTGCCGACCAAGCGATTCCGCACTGCCACCAACCTTCAAGCCCTCAACGGAAGCCAGCACGCCAATAATGATTGCCATAAAGGGCGCCTTGATAAGCCCAACCGCGATAGTTGAAACGTCTATAGCCGCGCGCAAACGATCGATGAATGCTGCCGGGGGAATATCGACATATAGCCAGGCAACGAAAATTGCTCCGCCCAAAGCCGCGAAGTTAGCAATAACCGTTAGCAAGGGCAGTGAAATGACAAGCGCAACCAGACGCGGAAAAACAAGCACACCCACCGGGTTAAGGCCAATGACAGTGAGCGCATCAACCTCTTCACGCATCTTCATTGAGCCGATTTCGGCAGTGATTGCGCTGCCCGACCGGCCAGCCACCATGATTGCGGTCAACAACACGCCAAGTTCACGAAGAACGAGAATTCCGACGAGATCGACAACGAAGATATCCGCGCCAAAATAGCGAAGCTGAAAAGCACCCTGCTGAGCGACAATTGCCCCGACTATCCCCGACATAAGAACAACGACAGGAATGGCGCCAACGCCCATCCGGTCAATCTGGTGCACAATCGCCGTGAAGTTGATCGATTGCCCCCTGCCCGCCTTCATCTGGCCGCCACGGATGGTCGCACCAAGAATGTAGAGCCACGCAGTCACGTCTGCGAGCATGGCATAAACGCCGCGCCCGATCGCTTCGAACATCCGGATGAGAATAAAGGGTTCGCGCTTGCGCTCGCCCTCATCTTTCGCTTCGGCCGCGGGCTCAACCGCATCCAGCAATATGCGGTCATCCTCGTTCGCGCCGTTGATCTGCACATCGACCTGAATGTTTCTGTAGCTTTGCGCCAGCCGTTCCAGAACCCATGCGCCAGCGGTATCGATCCGCCCGATGCCGGAAACATCCATCTCCACGCGATCAACGTTATTCCGGGCTTCGAGCGCACGCATCTGGGAATCGATCTGACCAATGCTGCGCGTAGACCAGATCCCCGACATCTCTATGGAAAGCACACCGCTTTCCAGCCGGGAAGCAACAGAAGGCTTCTCCAGCGCCGGGTCGGCAGAATCTGTGCCTTGTCCATTCAGCATTCACAACCTCTTATCGACATCGGCGCGCCGTGTCACTTTGACTGTGGAATATCAATCGATTCGCCGGGTGCAAATAGATGACGCGCGTTCTTTCCGTCACGGCAGAAAATTTCCCGATTGCCGGGGTGTTCACTATCTCTCGCGGCTCCAAAACCGAGGCAGAAGTGCTCGTTTGCAGCATTTCTGACGGTGGTTTCACAGGGCGAGGAGAATGTGTTCCGTATCGCCGTTATGGCGAGACAGTCGAATCAGTGCTTGGCCAGATCAAGGATGCGGTACCGCTGATTGCGCGCGGCGCAAGTCGAAATGATCTCTTGAGAGTCATGCCTGCTGGCGGCGCGCGCAACGCTATCGATTGCGCCCTATGGGACCTTGAAGCCAAGGCGTCAGGTCGACGTGTCGCCGAAAGCATCGGTTTGGTAGAGCTGGATACGCTGACAACTGCTTACACACTATCGCTGGGGACTCCTGAAGGCATGGCTGAGCAGGCGCGTAAAAATGCTATGCGTCCTCTGTTAAAGATCAAGCTCGGTACAGAAGATGATGAAGCCAGATTGCGGGCGGTCAACAACGCTGCACCGCAATCAAGGCTGATTGTAGATGCCAATGAGGGCTGGACGCAGCATAATATCGAACATCATCTGAAAATCGCAGCAGAGTGCGGTGTGGTGCTGGTCGAGCAGCCACTTCCTGCTGGAGAAGACGAGTTCTTGCGCGCAATAGAGCGACCCGTTCCAGTTTGTGCGGACGAAAGCCTTCACACGTCTGACGACCTTTCCGCGCTGGTCGGCCTTTACGACGCTGTAAACATCAAGCTGGACAAGGCTGGCGGCCTCACAGAAGCTTTGAAGCTTCGCAACCTCGCAATCGAGATGGGCTTTTCTATCATGGTCGGCTGTATGGTTGGCACTTCGCTGGCCATGGCACCAGCGGTTTTGTTGGCGCAAGGCGCTGCATTTGTCGATCTGGATGGTCCGCTGCTTCTGGCGCGCGACCGGGAACCGGCTCTGCTGTATGAAGGATCGACCGTATCTGCCCCTCAACCGGAATTGTGGGGCTAGCACAGGAGGCGCATATAATGGATCTGGGAATTCGTGGACGTAGTGCGATAATTTGCGCGTCCAGCAAAGGGTTAGGCAAAGGATGCGCACAAGCCCTTGCCGAGGCTGGGTGCAATCTGGTCGTTAATGGCCGTGATAGAGAAACGCTAGCGCAAACCGCAAAACAGCTTCGCGATTACGGGGTTTCGGTCATTGAGATAGCCGGAGATATTTCCGATCGCGGCTGTCAGAAAGATTTGCTCGCAGTCTGCCCCGCGCCAGACATTCTGATAAATAATAATGGTGGCCCACCCCGGCGAGATTTTCGCGAACTGGATCGTGAAGCGATAATTGGCGGCGTCGTTCAGAACATGGTGACGCCAATCGAGCTTGTTCAGGCCGTGGTTGACGGAATGGCTGAGCGCGGCTTTGGTCGCATCGTCAACATCACGTCCTTGTCTGTCTATATGCCGATATCCGGCCTTGATCTTTCATCCGGAGCGCGGGCTGGGCTTACGTCATTTCTCGCTGGAATTGCGCGGAACGTCGCGGCACACAACGTTACAATCAACAACCTGCTTCCGGGCAAGCTGGACACAGATCGGCTGCGGGGCGCGTTCGCTAAAGACGGCAATCTCGACGAGCAAAAGGCGCGGCTCGCTGCCGAAATTCCAGCCAGACGCCTTGGCACTGCGGAGGAGTTCGGCAAAATCTGCGCATTCCTTTGTTCTGTCCACGCGGGCTACCTGACTGGCCAGAACATACCCGTGGACGGCGGGCTATATGTGAGTGCGTTTTGATTTTCCGGCGCAGTCGCTCTTGGGTGTTTCGCGCAATCCACGGCGGCCTGCTGGACAATACAGTTCAGACTTTGCAGAATTCGTTTCAGCACCAGCTTCTTCACACGGATTCGTGTGCGAAACTATCAGGCGCTCATAGAAAAGCGCAGAGTTAATATAATCGGGAGGAATACCCATGAAGAAATTTTTGGCGTCGTTGGGCATAGCGGCATCTGTCGCACTTACTGCTTTCAGCGTTCAAGCTCAGGACTACCCCAACCGCACGGTAACGATGGTCGTTCCCTTCGCGGCAGGTGGTCCAACGGACACAGTTGCTCGACTTGTAGCTGAATCCATGTCCAAGGACCTCGGGCAACAGGTCGTGGTCGAAAACGTTGGAGGTGCGGGCGGCACGCTTGGCGCAGGCCGCGTGGCAAGCGCTGACGCCGATGGCTACACCATGTTGTTGCACCACATCGGCATGGCAACCAGCGCAACGCTCTATCGCAAGCTGGCCTATGATACGCTGAACGCATTCGAATATGTCGGCCTGGTAACGGAAGTGCCGATGACTATCGTTGCACGCAAAGACCTTGAGCCAGCGGATCTCAAGAGCCTCGTAGAATACGCAAAGGCCAACAAGGATACCGTAACAGTTGCCAATGCTGGCGTTGGCGCGGCTTCCCACCTTTGCGGAATGCTATTCATGTCCGCAATCGGCACTCCCCTCGTGACGGTTCCCTATAAGGGAACGGGTCCGGCTATGACGGACCTGCTAGGCGGGCAGGTCGACATCATGTGTGACCAGACCACCAACACCACCAAGCAAATTCTTGGCGGAACGATCAAGGCCTATGCCGTAACCACGCCGGAGCGGCTGGAGGTACTGCCCGACCTGCCGACCACAGATGAAGCCGGCTTGCCAGGGATGCAGGTTTCCATCTGGCATGGCATTTACACGCCGAAAGGCACGCCGGCTGAGATCAACGAACGTCTTTCTAAATCGCTTCAGGTAGCGCTGAAGGACCCGAATGTTGTGGCCCGCTTTGCCGAACTCGGAACGAAGCCATCAAGCGATGAGGAAGCGACGCCCGCGGCACTCAAGGCAAAGCTGGAAAGCGAGATTGCCCGCTGGAAGCCGATCATCGAAGCTGCTGGCCAGTATGCTGATTGATTGAGTTCGGGGCGCTTCCAGCGCCCCGTCCTTTTTCGAGGCAGGCTCGCGAACAGCATGTTTCGCGCGCGCAATCAGGGGTAGTCATGGGCAATTTCACTTTCGACAAGGCAAACCTTGCTTGTGGAGCCTTGCTGGTTGCCATTGGCATGTTCTTTGCCGTCCAATCCCTTCAGATGGAACTCGGCACGACGTTCCGTATGGGGCCGGGCTATTTCCCTATAGTCCTTTCCGGTGTCCTGATCTTGCTCGGCGTGATTATCCTGGTACAGGCGACAAGAGTTGAAGGCGAACCGCTGGGAGCGATCGCCTGGCGCGGCATGGCGTTCATTTTACCAGCCCCGATCCTGTTCGGGCTTACGGTGCGCGGGTTGGGATTCATCCCCGCCATCTTCCTCGCCGCGCTGCTCGCATCATTCGCCAGCCACAAAATGACCCCGCTAGCCGCATTCATATTGGCAACCAGCGTAGGCATATTCGCATACGTCGTGTTCCTTTGGGGGCTAGGACTTCCATACAGGCCACTTGGCCCCTGGCTCGGTCAGTGAGGCCGTATCATGGAGCTCTTCGATAATCTCGCACTCGGCTTCGCCACCGCCAGCACCTTCTACAATATGGGCTTTTGCCTGATAGGCGTTCTCCTTGGAACGTTGATAGGCGTTCTGCCCGGAATTGGCGCCACAGCAACGATTGCCATGCTGCTGCCAATCACGTTTCAGATTGGCGACCCCGTGTCGTCGCTTATCATGTTGGCGGGCATATATTACGGCGCACAGTATGGTGGTTCCACGACAGCAATCCTTATCAACATGCCGGGGGAATCTTCTTCCGCAGTGACGGCCATTGATGGTTATCAGATGGCGCGCAAGGGCCGTGCAGGCGTTGCGCTGGCAGTTGCGGCCATCGGCTCATTCTTCGCCGGTACCGTCTCAACCTTCCTGGTTGCGATTTTTGCTCCGCCCCTCACCGCCATTGCACTGCAATTTGGTGCGGCGGAATATTTTTCGCTCATGATTGTTGGCCTGGTTTCTTCCATCGCCCTCGCCAGCGGTTCCGTTGTCAAAGCGCTGGCGATGGTCGTGCTCGGGCTGCTTCTCGGATTGGTTGGAACGGACGTCATTTCAGGCTCACCGCGCTTTACGCTGGGGATAAGAGAGTATGCCGATGGTCTGAATTTCGTCGCACTTGCAGTCGGCGTGTTCGGGATAGCTGAAATTTTGCGCAATCTGGAGAACGAACGGACACGCGAGGTTCTGATCTCGAAAGTCACCGGCCTCATGCCGACCAAGGATGATTTCAAGCGCATGGCTGCACCAATTGTTCGCGGCACAGCTATCGGCTCTGCGCTTGGAATTTTGCCCGGCGGCGGCGCGATCCTCGCTTCCTTTGCGTCATACACGGTTGAGAAGCGGATTTCCGAAACGCCTCAAGAGTTTGGTCACGGCTCGATTGCCGGCGTTGCAGGTCCCGAATCTGCAAACAATGCTGGCGCACAAACCTCGTTCATCCCGATGCTGACGCTAGGCATTCCCGCGAATCCGGTTATGGCCTTGATGATTGGCGCGATGATCATTCAGGGGATCGTTCCCGGCCCGAACGTTGCCACCGAGCAACCCGCGCTTTTCTGGGGTATCATCGCATCGATGTGGATCGGCAATCTGATGCTGATTATCCTGAACCTGCCGTTGATCGGTTTGTGGGTGAAGCTTCTGACAGTGCCCTACTATGTGCTTTTCCCGATCATTATGGCGTTCTGTTCGATTGGCGTTTATTCCGTGAACTCGAACGTGTTTGACCTGTTTGCGGTCGCGTTCTTCGGCTTGCTTGGCTACGTGTTGCAAAAAATGCGCTGCGAACCTGCGCCCCTGCTTCTGGGCTTTGTGCTCGGTCCCCTGCTCGAAGAAAACCTGCGGCGCGCAATGATCCTTTCGCGCGGGGATCCATCGACCTTTATCACGCGTCCAATCAGCGCCACATTGCTTGTGATTGCCGTACTGGTGCTGGTGGTTGTCCTGCTTCCCAGCGTTCGCAAGAAGCGCGACGAAGTGTTTGTGGAAGAAGATTGAAATATGCCAGCAAACACGGCTGACAGACGCCGAAATTCTGTATAGGGAACGCAGCGAAGCATCAGTGCTTCGGCCGCTTGCCGAAATTGGTAGACGGAAGAGACTTAAAATCTGTTTTGTCAAGTCCTTTCTGCTTGAACTACCGGGCCAGAAGGTCAATAGTGACAACGGTTTGCGAGCATCCAAGATGTCGCTTCATAGCTCGGCTTGACGGTTAGGAGCCAACTAGGCGCCAGTAGATGGAGGTAGGTGTTTCCAGCGCATCGCGCGCTACGCCCGAGTGGTGAAATCGGTAGACACAAGGGACTTGAACAATTTGAGCCTTCGGGGGGAAACGCCCGAAGTGAAGCCCGTCAAATTCGGCGAAAGCCCTGGATGCTTCGGCATCCGAGCCAACGCCGAGCCAAGCCCAAGCTATGCGCTTGGGAAGGTGTAGAGAGCAGACGGCGGGCACCTACGGCTGTAAGGCTATGGTGAAGGCGTGCTCCAGACCACGAACGCCCTGTGTGAGCAGGACGGCGGCGAAAGCCGAAGTGGTAAGAAAATCCCTCGACCTCACGGTCATGCCGGTTCGATTCCGGCCTCGGGCACCAATCCAGAGCCGCCCCTGCTCACGCAGGGGCGGCTTTTCCGTTCTTGGGCTGTGTGCGCTTGAAGCCACGATCCCCGGCCATGAAGGCTTCCAGCATGTGCGGGATCAGCGTCATGGCATCGACCGCCTCGCCATACGCCTGCGCGTGCAACGCGGCGTAGCGGTCGAGGTCGGCTTTCAGGCTGGCCGGGCAGGCAAAGGTCAGCTTGACGCTCTCGGTCTTGGGCAGCGGCCCGAGCCGCAGCTTCTTGGTCGCGCTCATTGCGAAACTCCCCGATTGAAGAACAGCGGCTGGTACGGCCGCAGCACCAGATCCCGGTTGACGATGATGCGAACCGGCAGGCCCGGCCGCGTCGTCAGCGTCGGCTGGATGTTCATGTTGCGCCGGGTCATCTCCTGGCCGACCTGATTGATGCTGTCCTGTGCGCTGTCGCGTCCGGCAATGACGATGCGGTTGCCGTCCTGCCGGTTCTCCGGCGCAGCCAACTCAGCGCCGACGCCCAGCAGCGTCGTCAGCACCGCGCCCGCGATGATGCGATTCCAATGCCAGTCCACGTCGTCCTCCAGGCCGGCGTAGCCGGCCGGGTCGGTGCCGACAAGGTTGTCGAGCGCCAGCGAGGACGTGTCGGGCAGGATGACCCGGTTCCACACCACCTGCACGCGACTCTGCCCGTAGCTGACCTGGCTGTTGTAGCGCCCGAGGATGCGCGATCCTTGCGGGATCAGCAGGAACTTGCCCGTGGCCGAGTCATAGACCGGCTCCGTCACCGTGGCGATCACGTCGCCCGGCAAGTCCGACTTGATACCCGTCACCAGCGCACCGGCGATCACCGTTCCCGCCATCACCTGATACGGCGACGCCGGCAACGCCAGGTTGCCGGAATTGCGGGTTTCCGTAGAACCGGCTTTCAGGAATGCCTCTTTCTGATCTTGCCGGTTCTGCACGGCGGTCGGGTCGGCGGGCTGGGCCGATGTCGAAGCGGGCCCGGCAGCGAGCGGGTCGAAGGCCGCGAGCGTGCTTGCTGCACCCGGCGCCGCCTGCGCCACCATGGCGGCGGCTTGGCCGCCCGAGCGGAAGAACACCGACGAAGCCGCAGCGGCTTCCGCCTCCTTGCGCAAGGCGTCATTCGGGTCGTGGCCGGGCGCCGAGTAGGCGGCCACGGCCGGCTGCTGCGAGGCCACGATGGCCGGTCCGAGGTCGCCCGGTAGCGGCGGCCCCAGCTCGGGCACCTTCGGCGTCAGCTTCGAGTAGTCGGCCGGCAGGCCATCCAGCCCTTCGGACTTGGACACGTGATCGACGTTGTAAAGCTCGGTCTGCTCGTTGGCCCCGCGCCGCTGCGGCTGTAGCGACCAGATCGTGGCCCCGAGCACGGCGACCGACAGGCCGCCGACGAGGATGGCCAGCGTGCGCCGGTTCAGGCGCGTGACCGGGCGCGGCTGGGCGCGTAGCGCCACCGCCTCCGGCGCAACCTTGCCCGCCTGCGGCGTGGCGAGGTCGGGGGTGTCGTCCTGGCTCATGGTCAGTTCCTCCGCGCAACGCCGTCCGTGCGCTCAATTCGCACCACGTCGCCCTTGTCTCTGCCCAGGCGCAGTTCGGCGGCGCCAAACAGCCGATCCACGATGTAGTACGGTGAGCGGAAGCGGTAGTTGACCAGTTGCCCGTCGCCTTCCGGCCCGATCACGAACAGCGGCGGCAGCTCGCCTTGCGCGATGCCGGCGGGGAACTGGATATAGACCTTCTGCCCGTCGTCGAACGCGCGCAGCGGCTTCCACGGCGGGTTGCTACCGCTGACCGCGTAGCGGAAGCGCAGGTTTTCCAGCGACAAGCCGGAGTCCACCGGCGCGGCGGCGCTGGCCGCCCGCGCCTGGCGCTGCAAAGCCAGCATCCGGTCGCGCGGGTACTCCCAGGACACCGACGCCATCCACGTCTTTTCCGTCGAGGTCAGCTCCAGCAAGTACGTCCTGCGGCTGGTGGTGATGACGAGATTGGTCTTGAGGCCCGAGCGGATCGGCTTGACCAGCACATTGACGCGCAGGTCGGCACCGCTGCCGCTGGACGTATCGCCCACGATCCAGCGCACGGTATCGCCAGCGGCCACCGTCACCAGTTCCTCGCCCGGCTGGAGCGCAATCACCGTCACACGGCCCACTGCCGCATAGACCTGGTACAGCGCGCCATCGGTGAAGGGCCAGACCTGGATCGCGTTCACATAGCCCTCGCGCGTGGGCGCGACACGCGCCTCGGCATTGGCGCGCGAGACGCGCACCTTCTCATCGGCTGGCTCTGGCACGGGCTTGGCGTCCTCGGCTTCGGGCTCTGGCTTCAACTGGGCTGGCATCGGCAGCACCTCGGGCACGGCCACCACCTCCACCGGCGCGGGCGGCTCTGGCAGCGGCTGGGCCTGCACCGGCTCATCGAGCGAGATGGTCGGCGGCGGTTTGCCCTGCGTGGCGCAGCCCGCGAACAAGACCGTCGAGGCCAGCAGGATCACCGGCAAAGCGGTTTTACGGAAAAGATCATTCATGGCTTGGCTCCTTCGGAAGAATCCAGTTCGCGGCTCCACGACAGGCCGTTGACGTAGATGCCCAGGGGGTTCTTGCGCAGGCGTTCTTCGGTGCGCGGCGGCTGAAGCACGATGGACACCACTGCCGTCCACCGCTCCAAGCCCGCCGCGGCGCCGTTGACGTAGCGGCGTTCCGTCCAGCGAACGTTGAAAGACGTGTCGCTGGCGCGCACGACGCTGGTGATCTGCACCGTTACCGACTCCTTGCCGATGCGCGCGAACGGGTCGTTGACCCGTGCGTAGTCGTTGAGCACGGCCGCGCCCTTGTCGGTCGTGTAGTCGTAGGCGTCGAGCCAGTTCTGCCGCACCACGATGGGGTCGATGGACAGCGAGCGCACCAGCGTCACGAAGCGCGCGATGTGGTACGCGGTCTGCGCATCGTTGGGCCGGTACGGCGTGGCGGCTTCGCCCACGGCGCGCACTTGGCCCGCGTTGTCCACCTCTACGACGTAGGGCGTCACGAAGGACTGCGCCGAGCGCCACACCAGGCCGCCGGCCATCAACAGCGCGAGCGTGAGGCAGCCGAAGGCCATCAGCCGCCAGTTCTTCGCCTGCACGCGCGGCGTTCCGATACGGTCGTCCCACACCTGGCCGGCAGCTTGGTACGGCGTGGCAGGCTGCGGCGTGTCGGCGTAGCGCACCTGCGGTTTCTTGAATCGCATGGTCGGTTCTCCTTATGAATCGGAATCGCGCAGGCTCGGCCCCTGGCCGGAGCCGCCGCCATCGCCACCGCGCAGCGCGTGGGCGGTGGTGGTCGCGGCATGGGTGAGTTGCTGGCGACGATGCAGGCGCTTGGCCCAAGCGGGCTGTTCCTGCGTCTGCGCAGTAGCGGCGCCGGATGCGGCCTCGTCTGCGGCGCCCTGACCGGATGCCGCGCCCGCGCCGCCATCGGCGGCAGCGCCATTCCAGCCAGCGCGGAAGGGAGCGGCCATGCGTTGCCCGGCAGCGGAGGCGCGGGATGCAGCCGCGCGTCCGGTGGACTGCGCGCCGGTCTTGGCGACGTTGCCTAGGCCCGCCATCGCGCCCTTTGCGCCGCCGCCAGCGGCGGCGGAACCGGCCTGGAACGCCGACTTCGCACTGCTGGCCGCCGACGTGGCGGCGCGCGCACCGCTACCGGCCAGCTTGGCGGCACCCGGGGCCATGCGCGCGCCAGCAGCCACGGCGCCACCCACGCCCGTCGCGGCGGCGCCGATGGCGACGGCCGTGCCGGCAGCGCCGACAGCAGCACCGGCCATTGCGCCAGCGCCGAGCTGCGGCGCACCGGACACGAGGCCCGTGGCGATGCCGGGGCCGAAGATCCCGAGCGCCAGCAAGGTGAGCGAGGCCAGCATGATGACCAGCGCGTGGTCGATAGACGGCTCGGCGGGATGGACTTGGAACTGAGCGAACAAGCCCGAGCCGATACCGACGATCACGGCCAGCACCAGAACCTTGACGCCGGAGGCCACCACGTTGCCCAAGACCTTTTCGGCGAGGAACGCGGTCTTGTTCCAGAGCGCGAATGGCACCAGCACGAATCCGGCGAGCGTGGTCAGCTTGAACTCGATCAGCGTGATGAACAGTTGGATCGCCAGCACGAAGAAGCACAAGACCACGACCAGCCACGCGAGGAACATCACCACGATGGGGTCGAGGTTCACGAACACTTCGGGAAAGCCCGCCATCTCGCCGATCTGCTCCAGAATCGGCGCCCCGGCGTCGATGCCGGTTTTCGCCAACCGGCCCGGCTGCAGGAAGTTTTCCATCGTGATGGCCGAGCCGGTGGCGGTGATGCCCAATCCCGCAAACGAGCGGAACACGATGCTGGCCAGCCAGTTGAAGTTATTGATGATGTAGGCGAAGGCACCGACGTAGAGCACCTTGCGCAGCAGCTTGGCGATCACGTCCTCGCCCTGGCCGGTGGCATGGCTCATGGCCCAATACAGGCCGGCGATCGTCATGTCGATGACGATCAGCGTGGCCGTGAGGAACGCCACTTCGCCCCGCAGCAGCCCGAAACCCGAGTCGATATAAGCGGCAAAGGTGTTGAGAAATTGGTCGATGATGGTCACGTCATTCATGGCGTGTCCTCCGGTTCGGCGGGAACGGCCGGCGCCATGCCATCGGCCGGTTCATCGAAGCTCGGCGGGATCGGCGGCAGGTCGGCCAAGGTCTGGTATTCATCCGGCCCAGCCTGGCCGGAGAAGAAGCGCCGCCGGAAGGCTTCGGCGGCGGCGCGGCAAGCGTCCTCGCCCGCGGCCTGCCGGTCTGCCGCGCATTGCGCGCGCAATGCCTTCAGCCGCACGGGATCGGCGGCCAGAGCATCGGCAAGGTTGTCGGCCGGCTGCTTGCCGCAAGCGGCCAGCAGCACGACAAGCACCACAACAGACGGGGCGAGGACGCATCGCATGGCGGCCTCCCGTCAGTTGCCGTAGAAGTTCACTGACTGGGGCGTGTACGGCGTGCCTTCGCCCAGGAAACGCCGCCGCACTTCGCGGGCGCGCTCCGTGGCTGCCGCCTGCCGCGCCAGCTCCAGCGACGCCGCCCGGTCTTGCGTGATCTGGAGCCGCTGCGATTGGATCGACTGCTTGGCCTGCAAGGCCAGCAACTGATTCATGGCCTGCATCGCCTGCAACGCACCTTCGGCCGACTGGCTCTTGCCAACGAGATCGGCCAGCACGCTTTCGTCTTCGCCCAGGTTCTGTGACACCTGCGCCTGCATCTGCATGGTGGTCTGCAAGCCGTGGAGCGTGTTCCGCCAACGCTCCTGCGCATCGCGGTACATCTGGTCGCCGCTGACGGTCGCGGCGTATTGCTCCGGGTACAGGCGCGCGAACTCCCGATCAAGATTCGTCACGTCGTAGGCCAAGCCCCTGGCCTGGGCGATCAGTCGCTCGGTCGTTGCCAGGTTGGCGCGCAACTGGCCGACCACGCTGGACGGCAGACTGGCGAGGTTGCGCGCCTGGTTCATCAGCATCTGCGCTTCGTTCTGGAGCTGCTGGATCTGGTTGTTGATCTGCTCCAGCGTGCGGATCGCGGTCAGCGTGTTCTGCACGAGGTTCGTGGGATCGACCACGACCCATTGCGCATGGGCGGTGGCGGTGCAAAGCATGGCCGCGACGGCGGCGGCGACAAGACGCTTTTTCATGGCAGGTTCTCCAGAGGTTGGTCAGCGAGGGAACCCGGCGCGAGGCCGGGGAATGAGGGCAGCAGGTCGGCGGCCCAATCGAGGCCGCGATGGCGCAGCCAGGCGCCCGCGAAGCCGGGTGCGCCAGCGTCCAGCAGCACGCGGTCTATGTCGCGCTGGTCTTGCGGCGTAGAAGCGCCCGCAAACGCCAGCGTCGCCGACCCCAAGTCGAGGTCGAACAGGCGGTTGCCGAGGCGGGATTGGTAGTAGTAGTCGCGCTTGGGCTGCGCGGTGGCGACGATTTCGATCTGCCGGCTGTTGAGGCCGAAGCCCTGATAGATCGTGCGAATCTGCGGCTCGGTCGCCTGCGGGTTCGGCAGGAAGATGCGGATGGCGCAGCTTTCGATGATCGCGGACGCGATGCTGGAGTTCTGGATGTCAGCGAGGCTCTGCGTGGCGAAGATGACGCTGACGTTCTTCTTGCGCAGCGTCTTGAGCCACTGGCGGATACGCGCGGCGAACATCGGGTCGTCCAGGAACAGCCAGGACTCATCGAGAATCAGCAGGGTCGGTGCGCCGTCGAAACGCTCATCGAAGCGCGCGAACAGATAGCCCAGAACCGACCGCACGGCGGCCGGGCTGGCCATCAATTCCTCCATCTCGAAACACTGCACGTCGGCCGTACCCAGCCGGTCGTGGTCGGCGTCCAGCAGCTTGCCGTGCGCGCCACCGAGCACGTAGGGCGCGAGTGCCTGGCGCAGCGCGTTCGATTGCAGCAGCACCGACAGGCCGGTCATCGTGCGCTGCTCCAGCGGCGCACCGACAAGGCTGCCCAGCGCCGACCAGATGGCCGCCTTCTCGTCGGGTCCGACCGCCACGCCTTCATGCAGCAGCCGGCCTTCCACCCATTCGGCCGCCCAGGTGCGATAGCCATCGCGGTCGATGCGCGCGAGCGGCTGGAACGCGATGTCGCCATCGACACCCAGGTCGTAGTGCTCGCCGCCCAGCCCGAGGATCGTGGCGCGCATCGAGCGCCCCATGTCGAATGCGAAGATGCGCGAACGCGGATAGCGGCGAAACTGCATCGCCAACACGGCTAGAAATGCGGATTTGCCCATGCCGGTCGGGCCGACCACGGCCATGTGCCCCACGTCGCCGATGTGCGTAACAAATCGGAATGGCGTGGCGCCATCGGTGCGGGTGACGATGGCCGGCGGGCCGTCGAGGTGTTCGTTCTTCTCCGGGCCAGCCCATACCGCCGACAGCGGCATCATGTGCGCCAGGTTCAGCGTCGAGACGATGGGCTGCCGGACATTGGCATAGGCGTTGCCGGGAATGGACGACAGCCACGCATCCACGGCGTTGAGCGTTTCGGGGATGGTGACGAAGCCCCGGCCTTGGATGACGCGCTCCACCATACGCAGCTTCTCGTCGGCCACGGCCGGGTCGGCATCGAGCACCGTCACCGTGGCGGTGAGGTAGCCGAAGGCGACTTGATCACTGCCCAGCTCCTGCAAGGCTGCATCGGCGTCGGCGGCTTTGTTGCTGGCGTCGGTATCGACCAGCGGGCTTTCCTGCTGGAAGATCGTTTCGCGCAGCAGCGCGACGACGTTCTTGCGCTTGGCGAACCACTGGCGACGGAGGCGGGAAAGTTCTTTTTCCGCCTCGGCTTTGTCCAGGCAGAGAAACCGCGTACTCCAGCGATACGCAAAGCCCAGGCGGTTGAGGTCGTCCAGAATCCCCGGCCACGTCGAGGTCGGGAAGCCCCGCACCGACACCACCCGCAGGTGTTGGTCGCCCAGCATGGGCGCCAGGCCGCCGACCAGCGCGGAGTCGGTCAGCAGTGCGTCGATGTGGAACGGCACTTCGGGCACGCCGACGCGGTAGCGCCGCGTCGAGATGGTCGCGTGCAGGTAGGTCAGCGTCTGGCTGTCGTCGAGCCAGGCGATTTCCGGCATCACGCCATCGAGCAGGTCAAAGACGCGATCAGTTTCCGCCACGAAGGCATCGAGTCGGCCGCGCCAGTCCACGCCTTCGGTGGGCCGGTTTTCGTACAGCATGCCCGCTGCGCGGGCGCGTGATTCTTCGGGCGGCAGATACACCAGCGTCAGGTGATAGCCGCTCTCGAAGTGGTTGCCCGAGTCCTCGAAGGTGGCGCGACGTTCCTCGTCCACCAGCCACGACAGCGGCTCAGGAAACTCCGAGTGCGGATAGTCGGCAGCGGGACGGCGTTCGGCTTCAATGAACAGCGCCCAGCCCGATCCCATTCGGCGCAGCGCGTTGTTCAACCGCGCCGACGTGGCTATCAGCTCGCCTTGCGTCGCGCTGTCGAGGTCAGGCCCGCGAAACCGGGCCGTGCGCTGGAAACTGCCATCCTTGTTCAAGACGACGCCCGGTGCGACCAGCCCGGCCCAGGGCAGCCAGTCGGCAAGCAAGGCCGGGCGCTGGCGATATTCGGCGAGATTCAGCATCGCGGCGTCCTCCCCTCACACGTCCAGCAGCGGGCGGTGCTTGATGTGCCGGGCGAAGACCTGCATGAACTGCGGATCAACGCGCGCACCCCACACCGCCAAAGAATGGCCGACGATCCAGAGCACCACGCCGGGAATCCACAGTTGCAGGCCCAGGCCGACAGCCGCGGCCAGCGTGCCGTTGGCGATCGCCACGGTGCGCGGCGCACCGCCCAGCAGAATCGGCTCCGTGAGCGACCGATGCAGCGGCACCTCGAAGCCGGCCGCGAAGGTGTCCGGAGCACTCATACGACCGCCCCGCCGGAGAAGCTGAAGAACGACAGGAAGAAACTCGAAGCGGCGAATGCGATGGACAGACCGAAGACGATCTGGATCAGCTTGCGGAATCCGCCGGACGTGTCGCCGAACGCGAGCGCGAGGCCCGTGGCAATGATGATGATGACCGCGACGATGCGCGCCACCGGCCCCTGGATGGATTCGAGGATGGATTGCAGCGGGCCTTCCCACGGCATCGAGGAACCGGCGGCCTGCGCGGTTCCGGCCAGGAACAACAGCAGCGCGGCCAGCAGCAGCCCTTGCCCCGCAGGGCGGGCCAGGCAGCGCAGCCGCGCAAGACGCAATGCCGGATTTGCAGAAAAACGGAAAGCAGGAAAAGTCATCTGCGTCATGGCAGTTCTCCAAGTGAGTCAGGGGTTGGGGAAGTCGCCGCAGCGGGTGCGGCATTGGGAAGTGGCGGAAGCTCGGGAAACGGCGTTTCCAGCGCGTCCGCCAGTTGGTAGCCCACGCCGTCGAAGCCGACGACGCGGGCGATGCTCTCGATGCGGCGCTTGCGCCCGCGTCCGGCGATGTGGATCACCACGTTGACCGCCTCGGCAATCAGCGCACGGGGCGGATTCACCGCCACTTCGAGAATCAGTTGCTCCAGGCGCAGCAGCGCGCCGAGCGCGGAGCCGGCATGGATCGTGGCGATGCCGCCGGGGTGGCCCGTGCCCCACACCTTGATGAGATCCAGTGCCTCGGCGCCGCGCACTTCGCCAACGACGACGCGATCAGGCCGCAGGCGCATGGACGAGCGCACCAGCTCGGTCATCGACACCACGCCTGCGCGGGTGCGCAGGGGAACGTGGTCGCGGGCCGCGCATTGCAGCTCCACCGTGTCTTCGAGCACGAGCACGCGGTCGCCCGTGGCGGCGATCTCGGCTAGCAGCGCATTGGCGAGCGTGGTTTTGCCGCTGCTGGTGGCGCCGGCGATCAAGACGTTCTGCCGCTCGCGCACGGCGCGAACGAGAAAGCCCGCCTGCGCGCTGGTCATCATCCTGTCGATGACGTACCGCTCCAGCGGAATCACGCCGATGGCGCGCTTGCGCAGCGCGAAAGCCGGCCCCGGTGCTGCCGGCGGCAAGATGCCCTCGAAGCGTTCGCCCGTTTCGGGCAACTCGGCGGACAGCAGCGGCTGGCCGCGATGGACTTCTGCGCCGACGTGGGCTGCGACCAGGCGGATGATTCGCTCGCCGTCCGCATCGGGCAGTTCCACGCCCATCGGCGCGCGCCCACTGGAAAGCCGATCCACCCAAAGGGTGCGATCAGGATTCAGCATCACCTCCACCACGTCCGGGTCTTCGAGCGCGGCGGCGATCAGCGGCCCCATCGCCGTGCGCAGCATCTGGATGCGGCGGTCGAGCGACGTGGCGCTCATGGACTGCGGAACGGCGCTCATGACGCACGCTCCTGCGCTTGTGCGGCTGCCGCCGCGTCTTCCATCCGCATTGGGTCGGGATGCAGTTCCTCCACCACGTCGCGCACCAGGCTGCGGCCCCGCAGCAGGTGGCGGCCAAGTTGCTCGGTGAACTGCTCGAAGCGCGCTTTGCCCTGTGCGCGGGCAGCCTCTTGGTGCGCCTCGGGGACTGGCGTGCTGACCGTGAGGTAGTAACGGATGAACAGCGCCAGCGTTTCGATGGCGATGTTCTGGTCGCGCTCCATGCGCTCGGCATGGCGCGACAGGCTATCCAGCCGCTTGGCGATGGCCGCCTCGCGCTGGTCGGCGGCATCGGGCGACAGCCACGATGCGAGCGCCGCCGCGACGATGGACGACTTGGAAACGCCCTTCTTGGCGGCCAGCTCGTCCAGGCGCTTGGCGTGCTCGGGCTGGATAAAGAGATTCAGGCGGTAATGGCTCATAGCTCGATTCCGTCGTTGGGGTCGAGGGAAGCCAGCCGGGCCGTGCGCTGCATGGCCGGATCAAGCTGGCGAGGAAGGGGAAGCGGCAGGTCGTCGTCATCGAGCAGCCCAAGGTCGGCCGCGGGCGCGGCCAGCTCGGGGTCGTAGGCGACGGTTTCGGAAAGCTCGGGCTGGCGGCGCGGGCCGCCGTCGTCGGCCGAAGCCGAGTTCTCCAGGCCATCGGAGGATGCCGTGGCCGGTGCAGCGGGCACGGAAGGAATCGCCAGCCCGCTCCAGTCGTCGGGCCGCGACGGCGGCGCGTCTGCGTACTGCCCGTCCGCCAGCGTGGGCGGTGGCAGCACGCGACGCTTGAAATTGGCGTCCGCGTAATAGCGCAGCTTCTTCGCCTTGATCGGTGCCACGCTGGACACCATGACCACTGATTCGTCGGTCGGAAGCTGCATGACTTCGCCCGGTGTCAGCAGCGGGCGGGCCGTTTCCTGCCGCGACACCATCAGATGCCCGAGCCACGGCGCGAGCCGGTGGCCGGCATAGTTGCGCTGCGCGCGCAGTTCGGTGGCGGTGCCCAGCGTTTCGGAGATCCGTTTGGCCGTGCGTTCGTCGTTGGTCGCAAACGTCACGCGGACATGGCAGTTGTCCAGAATTGAATGGTTCTGGCCGTAGGCTTTGTCGATCTGATTCAGGCTCTGCGCGATGAGGAAGCTGCGAATGCCGTAGCCAGCCATGAAGGCAAGCGCCGTCTCGAAGAAGTCCAGGCGGCCCAGCGCCGGGAACTCGTCGAGCATCAGCAGCAGCTTGTGGCGGCGCTCGATGCCGTCGCTGCCGTCGAGCGACTCGGTAAGCCGTCGCCCGATCTGGTTGAGGATCAGGCGAATGAGCGGTTTGGTGCGGGAAATGTCCGAGGGCGGCACTACCAGATACAGCGAGACGGGATGCTCGGATGCGATCAGGTCGGCGATGCGCCAGTCGCAGCGCGAGGTGACTTCGGCCACCGTGGGGTCGCGGTACAGGCCGAGGAACGACATGGCGGTGCTCAACACGCCCGAACGCTCGTTGTCCGACTTGTTCAGCACTTCGCGGGCAGCGGACGCGACAACCGGGTGCGGTGCATCGGCCAGGTGCTTCGTCGTCATCATCTGGTGCAAGGTCAGCTCGAACGGGCTGGCTGGGTCGGAGAGGAAGTTGGCAACGCCGCGCAGCGTCTTGTCCTCGCCCGCATAGAGCACATGCAGAATGGCTCCGACCAGCAGCGCGTGGCTGGTCTTCTCCCAGTGGTTGCGCTTCTCCAGCGCCCCTTCGGGGTCAACGAGAATGTCCGCGATGTTCTGCACGTCGCGCACTTCATGCGCGCCGCGCCGTACTTCCAGCAGCGGGTTGTAGGCTGCCGACTTTGCATCGGTCGGGTTGAACAGCAGGCAATGTGAGAAACGCGAGCGCCAGCCGGCGGTGATCTGCCAGTTCTCGCCTTTAATGTCGTGAATGACGGCGGATGCGGGCCACGAAAGCAGCGTGGGCACCACCAGGCCGACGCCTTTGCCCGAGCGCGTGGGCGCGAAGGTCAGGACGTGTTCCGGGCCTTCGTGGCGCAGGTACTCGTTGCGGTACTTGCCCAGGAACACGCCAACCGGTTGCGTCAGCCCGGCCTTGCGAACGTCATCCGCTTCGGCCCAGCGTGCCGAGCCGTATGTGGTGACAAGGCGCGATTGCCGGGAGCGCCACACCGACATGGCGATGGCGACCACCACCGCCACCAAGCCGCTACCGCCCGCGATGGCCCCGCCAATATCGAAGACATGCGGCGCGTAGGCATCGAAGAAAAACCACCACTCGAACAGCCGCCAGGGGTGATAGACCGGCGTGCCGAAGAAATCAAACCAGGGCGAGCCAAGGCGTAGTTGATAGCCCAGGGCGGCTGCTGTCCATTGCGTTGCACCCCATACGCCGGCGATCACGATGCCGAAGACGGCGGCGATCTGCCCGAACAGCACGCCCTGAGCTTGCATGACTGACCTCCGATTCCTGCGCTATTCCTCGTTCAAGAGCGGCACAAGGACGTGCCGCATAGCGTGAGAATCGGTGCCGGGTCAGTGCCGGTCAAAGACCGTTATCGGAAGCAAGATGATGCAAAAAGCATTGTTTCAGGCTGCAAAGAAACCAGTAAAAACACCGCAGGCGCGAGCGCGCTGCGGCGTGTTGGCAAAGAAGACAGGATTTTTTGCGAAAGACTGCGATCAGAACTTCGGTGGCGTTTCCAATGGCGTGTAGGGTGTCTTGCCGTCGCCATAGAACCGCTTGCGCGTAGCTTCGGCCACACGGTTGCACAACACGTCGCCAAGCGTCGCGCGGTCGGTTTTGCATTGCTGGCGTAGTTCCTTCAACCGTGCCGGGTCGGCAGCCAGTTCCTCCACGGTCGGTACGTTGGCCTGCTTGGGTGTCTCCGACGGGCCGCAGGCCGTTAGCACGGCTACCACAAGCATAGGTGTTATTCGCTTCATAGCTCGAATTCCTCCTGTGATTCGGACTGAGGTGGCGGCACGGGCCTCACACCTTCGGGCAAGTCGATCGCCTGCACCCGTTCGATGAATCGGGACAACACTTCCGAACGCTCGTCTTCGCGTCGCAACAAGTAGGTTGTCAGCATTGGCGAGCGGCCCGCCAAGGGCCGGGCCACAACGCCAGGTTCCCGGTTGGACACGATATGCGGAGCACCAGCCAGCCCCAGGGCGAAGCCGGCCGATACGACCACCATCATCAAGTCGAATGAGGCAACACGTTCGACGATCAGAGGCTCCCGGTCAGAGCGGCGCAGCACACGTTCAACCTGTCGCGCGTAGCCCTCACATGCTTGCGGGTCGCAGAGAACCAGCGGAAAGTGCAGCACTTCGTCCAGCGGGATGCGTCGGTGCTTGAGCAAATGATGGCGTGCTGGCACCGCCACCATCAACGGGTCATTCCACACGGCTTCGGCGGCGATACCTTCGCCTACTTCATCCGATTGCGCGAAGCCCACGTCGTACAAGTCGTCTTGCAGCCCCTTGATTTGCTGCGACAAGGGCACCTGAAACAGCCGGATATCGACTTCTGGTTCCTCCTGCCGGCAAAGTGCGAGCAAGGTCGGTAGGCGCGGCGGCGTGATGCCATCGGACAGGGCAATACGCAACTGGCCGTGGAAGCCATTGGCCGCAGCCTTCACGCTGTCGCGGGCCTGCTGCAAGGCAGCGAACACGCGCGGAACATGCTCCAAAAACAGCTTGCCAGCCCGCGTCAGGCGCGTGCTGCGGCTGGTTCGGACAAACAACTGTTCGCCCAAGTCTTCCTCCAACTCCTTGATAGTGCGCGACAGCGGTGACTGCTCGATATGCAGTCTCTCGGCCGCGCGGGCGAAGTGGAGTTCTTCAGCGACTGCAATGAAGTAACGCAGATGTCGTAGTTGCATGGCCGCTCACGATTTCTTCGATTCTGCATCGCTGCATTTCGGCAGCGTGGCGGGTTTGTCCATCAAGACGAAAACCAAGACAGCGAGCAGCGCCCCGGATAACGGTGCCAACCAATAGATCCAGTGGTTTTCCCAGTGATGGCTGAATAGCGCAGGCCCAAAACTTCGCGCCGGATTCATGCCTGCGCCTGTGATGTATCCACCGACCAGTGCGCCCAAGAACACCACCGAACCAATGATCAGTGCACTGGTTGTTCGCAGCACGGTCAAAACCAGGAAAAAAGTCAGAATTATCTCCACCGTGAAACCGTTCGCCAGGCTGACGCCGGTGCCGATTCGGGTGGTGCCCGCTTCGATCCGTTGCCCGAAGAGGGCGAACAAAGCGGCCGACGCCAGACAGGCGCCAATGATTTGCGCGATGGTGTAATAGAGCAGGCATCTATACGAACACCTACCAGTAGCGCAGAGCGAAAGTGTCACCACGGGGTTAAGGTGGGCGCCGCTTGACGTCGAAATACCGCCAATGATGCAGGTTACGCTGACCCCAAATGCAAGCGCAACGCCGAGATAACTGACCGCGTCACCTTGCTTGCTCAGTATCGCTGCGCCTGCCCCGATAAAAATCAGCGCGAAAACCCCAATCAATTCGGACAGAAAATATTTCCACTGTGTAGGAAGCATACGAACTCCTCCGTGGACTACCCGTTCTTGTTCAATGCAGCGCCCCTTTTACGCAGCATTCCTATCCTCTTTCGCTTGAAAACGCCGAGATCAGGAAGGCATGATCGGTCGTCCTGATCTCACTTCGTGTTGCCCGCAAAATGGGGGTTCCTAGCATCCGCACCCAGCGGGGCCGCAAACGCCCACATCGGCCAGCGTTGGCACTGACTCGATCAGCGGCGTACCACACTGGAAAAGGCCATAGTGTCGGCGGCCGTCGCCAATCACATCGAACAAGATGCGATAACGACTCTTGCTGATCATGTCGGCCGTATTGCGACATACCGGTACCGCCCGACCGGTATCGAAAGCATGGCCGTTGTCCAGCACGAATCGGTCGGGGGCTTCCGGCAGGTTGCCTTTGTAGATGGCAACCTGCCCGTAATCCTCGCAACGGTCTTCCAAATCCATCTTGAACAGGCGCAAGGTGATCGAGTACAACTTGGCGCCCCCGAGCTTTGCTTCGATGGCGGGATTGGCGATGGTTTTCAGGCTCTTGGCGGTAACTCGCACATCAAGGAAGCCGGCAGCCTGTGCCAAGCGCACGAAGTCCTCGAAATACAGCGCATCACCGATGCACTCGCCGACGATAAGCGGATCGTCTTTCAACTCAGGGGCTAGCCTGCGATCTGAGAAGATATCGGCGAAGTAGATTTCGCCGCCAGGCTTGAGCAGTTTGGCCATGCCTGCCAACACATCGGCCTTGGTCATCGACAGGTTGATCACGCAATTGGAAACGATGACATCTATGCTCTCCGGCAGCAGGTCGAGCTGATCCAAGGCTTCGATATTGCCTTGCAGAAAGCGGACGTTGCTTTCGGTGTGGCCGAAGACCTTGCGGTGGTGCTCCACATAGCTCTGCGCGAAAGCGATCTGTTCGGCTGTGGCGTCCACACCGATGACCTTGCCTCGCTCGCCCACCAGGCTAGACAGCACGAAGCAGTCGCGTCCGCCGCCGCAGCCCAGGTCCAGCACGGTTGCGCCCTCCAGCAGCGGGGGGAAGGGCGCACCACAACCGTAGAAGCGCATCTGCACATCGTCGTGTATTTGCGTCAGGATGGCTTTGATGGCGTCTGACGGCGGCTCGTCCGCTGTGCAGACATTGGTCGCCAAATCTTGCTTATCCGTCAAGGTGTCCCCGTAGTAGTGCTGAACTTCCTCGATCCGCCGTTCCAGGCTTGGAGCTTGATTGTTCATGGACTGTCTTCCTTTGAGTTGAAGGGTTTAAGGTCAGTGGGCAGCCATGCGGCCCAACAAGTCGATGCCGACAGGCTCCTGCGCCTGCAACGGAATCATGGCGAAGCGATGGGCATGCTGGCCGCGCACGTCGGCAATCAGCGGCAGTTCGCGGCTGGCGCGCGTCACCAGGAATGGCGATGCCGGACGAGCGGCTGTCAAGCTGTTGTTGATCACCCTGGCTCAAGGCTCGATCTACGCGCGGTGCATGTCGTGTTGTAGGCTCACCGTTTCCAGCACCAGCGTGGTTTCCGCCTTGATAGGTCGATTGGGCTACCGGGTGGCAGGTGGCGGCTGAGTGGCATCATCGTCCTTGACCTCCTCAATGCGCACCGCGCAACATGCGGACTTCTTGGCGACGGGCATTTGGGTCACTTCCGTCTTGGGCACTTCTTCGATGCGCACCGCGCAGCAAGCCGAGTCCTCCTGCTTGTCAAACAAACGCGCTATAAAGCCTTTTTTCTCGGACATGGTCTTTCTCCTTCAAATGAACAGCAGATTGGCGACGTAACCCACGCTGATGGCAACCGTGAAGATGGTCAGCACGAACACTGCCACCAGTCGGGGCCGGAAGATCGTGTTGAGCAGCGTGACTTCGGGAATGCTGGCACCTGCGCCAGCGATGATCAGCGCCGCTACCGCGCCGATGCTCATGCCTTGGGACTGCAAGGCCATGCCAATCGGAATCAGGGTTTCAGCGCGGATGTATAACGGCACACCGATAGCGGCAGCCACGGGAATCGCGAACGGATTGTCGGCACCTGCCATAGTGGCGATCCACTCACCGGGTACCACGCCATAAATCAGCGCGCCAATGCCCGCGCCGATCAGCAGGTAGGGCAAGGAAGTCTTGAACAAAGCAAAGGCCGCGCTGCCAGCTCGGCGCAGGCGCGATTTGAAGTCGGTCGGCCCTGCAATTTCGCTCTCGCCGACCACACGCACCTTCTTTACGTCGCGCTCCAGGCCAAAGAGTTGCCAGACCGCGCCCACTGCCACCGCCAGCACAAAGGATGCCGCGCCATAGAAGACGGTGAACTTCCAGCCGAACAACGTAACCAGTAAGCCCAGGATCACCGGGTTGAGGATGGGCGAGGAAACTAGAAAGGACATGGTGGCGCCAAATGGCGCACCGGCGTTGAGCAAGCCGACCGTGACCGGAATAGTCGAGCAGGAGCAAAACGGCGTGACTGCCCCCAGCCCGGCACCGACGATGTTGCCACGCAGGCCTCGCCCGGTCAGTAAGCGTTGCACCGTGCTGGCTGGTACATACTCCTGCATCATCGCCACCATGAAACTGACGACGAAGAACAGCGCGATCAACTCGGCGCTGATCATGGCGAAGAACTGCAGGGTTTCGGTGAGTGTGTTCAGGTTCATCATATATTCCTGTTCAATGCATAGATGATCAATGTTTGTATTCAAAAAAAACCGCCATTACTGACGGGTGATGTGCGCAGCCACCTCCATCCAAGCATCTACCGCCACCGTGAAGGCTTCGCGGCCCCTGTCGGTCAACGTGTAGACCTTGCGTCCACGGCCCGCAACCGTTTCGGTATGCGCGGTGACATAGCCGCCCTGCTCGAACTCGCGCAACACCGGGTAGATAGTGCCTTCGGTGGGTGCGCAACAACCTTGGGTCGAGCACTCCACTTCACGTGCGATCTCATAGCCGTGCATGGGCCGCTTTTGCAGCACGCTCAGGATGAAGAACTTGGACAGGCTCATCTTGATGATGCCGCCCCAATACAACCGGTCGGTATAGTCCACCGGTGTGCGCTCTACGGTCTTGAGGGAAGTCGTCGATTTAACCATGAGCGTAACTATATACCTTGTTCATCAAGGTATCAAGCGGCAACCGAAAAATCCCCTCCTGGGGCGGTGCCTGGCCGGATGGAGGGCGCTCGCATGAGTCTGCGACCACAAGTGAAGCATCACGAGCCACGGCACACATGACAAATTCAGTCTTTAGCCTACAGATGGGCCGCGCTGGCGACCGAGTTCCCAGGAGACATGCCCGCCGCGGACTGTGGCAGCCAGGGATTGGCCCAGTCGCTGTTCGATGACGGGCTTCCAAGGCACGAGCGTGAAACCTAAGCCGTCGTCCAACATGGCGAAGCGCCCGCTGGCGAACATGATGGAGCGCCGGTAGATGCCAGCCACACGCTGCCCGTCGGCTACCGGGCGATGCTCCAGGCCAGTTTCCGCTGCTATGTCCTTGGCGGCCTGCGCCAGTTCTCGGTTGCGCAGCGTGCCCAGCAGGTCGCGGGCGAGGATGACGCGCTGGCCGCGTCGTTGGGCCAGCCCCTGTTCTTCGAGGAAGTCGGCACGCTGCTGTATGGCCTGCTTGGCGTCGCCGCCAAAGCCCAGGTCGCCCAGGCCCGAGCCACCGCCGATCAACTGTTGGTCGAGCCAGGTGGCCCCGATCACGCGGGCCTGCCGCTCGATGGGCAGGTGAGATTTCAGCTCCACGGCCACGCCGCCCAGGCGCTGCGCGTCGTACTGGCGGCCACGCTCGGCCAGGTCGTCCGGCACCTTCCATAGCCCTTCGGCGACGCGCTCCACGATGCCGGTCCGGCGCAGGGCTTCCAGCCGCCGGACATGCGCCGCGACAACTTCCTGCGGGTCGCGCCCGTCCTTGGCACGGCCCTGTTCGATTGCCAGGTGGTGATCGGCGCGGTACAGGCCATCGCTCGCCAGCGCGGCGATGTTTTTGTCGGCTGCACGCACGTCGGCCGAACCCTTCACTTCCACCACCGCGCCTGTGGGATAGTTCGCCAGCTCGTCGCGGACATTCAGCGCGACGTAGTGGGCCTTGCCGTCCGTGCCGTCGATGACCAGATAGCCCCGGTCGTGCAGTTCGTCGGCCAGCCCCTTCGCGGCCACGCGGCCAAGGATGGTTCTGCCATCGTCGCCCGGCTCGAACACTGCCAGCTCGCGCGGCTGCCCGCTCATGGCTCGCTGCATCGTGCGGATAATGTCGCCACGCTCGCCCAGGGCACGCAGGGTCTTTTCCGCATCGGCATGAATGGCCCAGGTGCCGGGCTGCGTCTCGTCGGCCAGGCCCAGACGCTGCAAGCGTTGCAGGCGGCCGATCAGCAGCAGGCGTTGGCGTTGCAAGTTCGGCTCCCTGAAGCGTTCGATCTGCACCCGGCCATCCTCGCCGGATTCGCGCTGCAAGGTGCGATCCAGGCTTGTCCACCGCGCCTGTTCCACCTCGCGCCCCAAGGTCTGCTGGATCTCCAACTCGGTGCGCGGCCCCAGCCATTCGGTCGCCAACTCGGCGGCACGATGGCGGAAACCGTGGGCGATGTAGTCGCCCGCGATGATGAGGTCTTTGCCGGTGTCATCGCGCCCGCGCACGACGATGTGCGTGTGCGGGTTGTCGGTGTTCCAGTGATCAACTGCCACCCAGTCCAGCCGCGTGCCCAAGTCGGCTTCCATGCGGCTCACCAGATGGCGGGTATAAGTGCGCAGGTCGTCCAGCTCGGCCCCATCCTCGGGCGAGACAATGAAGCGGAAATGGTGCCGGTCGTCGGCGCAGCGTTCCTTGAAGGCGTTCAGGTCGGCTTCGTCGGCCTGCGGCCCGTAGGCCCGGCCCGGTTCGCCATCGCGGCCCACGCCGTCGCGCTCGATGTAGCGCAGGTGCTTGGCGAGCGATTGCAGGCTGGCCCGCTGGTGATTGACCAGCAAGGTCTTGATGGTCACGCGCCGCGACATGGGTGTTAGCTTCGCCCCGGCGAAGCGCGCCGCCGTATGGCCGCGCCCGAGCCGCGAGCCGGGCCGCTGGCCGGTGCCAGCCGCCCCAGGACGGTGCACCGCCGACTTGCCGCTGCTGGCTTTGCCGGCCTGCCTGAGCACCTTGGAAACGAAGCTTTGCCCCTGGCCCTTGCCCCGGTTCTTCGGGGCGCTGGGGCGCACGCGGAAATCGTCGTCGCGGCGGTCGGTCATGGCCGTTCTCCCTGCAAGCTCTGGCGTGTCCAGTCGTGCGAAGCACGCGGACATGCCTGCATTGGCGTGACCTTCGCGCCGAACACGGCACGGCGGCGAAGCCGCTCCGTGCCGTGTTCCCCCCATGTGCAGACTGGCTTTCGACGCGGCAAGGTGCCGAGTCCTTTTGTCTTGCCTTCCGCCTTTGCCCCTCGCTCCCGCTCTGGGCGTCGGCGGCCCGGCGGCGCTACGCTACTTGCAGCCAGTCCGCCGGCGAACGCGCAGATGGACAAGCCTGGGACGCGTTCGAGGCAAGACGCCTGCACATCAGACGGCTGCGCCGAAGACAGCGCGAAGTGCGATGCGAATGCATCCGCACTGCACGCGCGACGACACGGCAGCAACAGCCGGAACGACACGCCTGATGGCACGATGAGAGGCACGGTAACGTGCAGTGAATCGGTGGCCATCATGGGCGTGTCTCCACCCAGATCGGATGCGCAACGCCGATCACGGCGGATGCGCTGACTGGGCCGAAATAGCGGCTGTCGAACGATGCCGGATTGGTCACGCTCAACAGGAACAGTTCGCCCGCCTCAAGGCGACGGCAAAGCTGCAAGGATGGCAACGGTCGGCCCAGCCGGTCGGTAGGCAGCGCAGCGGCCATCGGCACGCTGTCGATGCGTACCTGACCGGCGACTATGCAGACGTGTTGTGGTGCGACCGCGCCCACACGTTTGAGCAGCGGAACGTGTACGGGCAGGTAGCCGTGCTGCGCAGCGAGCGCGGCAACATCTGGCGGCAGCGTCGTCACGACGACGCTGCCCACGGACAAGGGACGTGGCAGCGAGTCGGCGCCGTGGCGCTGCGGATCGACGCGATACCAACCGACCGGAACGCTGTCGGACGGGTTGTAGATCAGGCGCGGCAACGGCTGCACGAAAGCCGCCCAGGCCAGCGCAGCGAGGCCGACGGCGGCAATGCCCGCCAGCACGAGGCGAGCGCGCAGGCGCGAGTGAGGAAGCGGCGCAGCTTTGGGCGTGCGTGCGGCGGTGGGATGGGCTGTCATGGCAGCGCCCTCCCGGCCAGCCAGGCGGCATGCCGCTCGGCGGTGTATTCGGGCAGCGGCAAATGCGCGGCGAGCCGGTTGGCGAGCATGCGCCAGTACGCGGGCGATACGTCAATGGCAGCGATGCCCAGCGCCTCGATGCCGTCGATGCGTTCCAGCACGGCACGCACATTGGCGTCACCTTCTGCATGCAGCAGCAGGCACGCGCCTGGCTGCACGCCGGGGATGCGCTGCGTGGCATCAAGCGGTGTAGCAGCCTGCATCACCATGAGCTGCCAGCGGATCGTGCCGTAGTCGTTGGCCTGCCAGCGAACGCGGCAGAGCATTGCTCCCGGCATGAACATGGCACAGCGCCGCCAGCGATCGAGCTGGAGCGTACGAGCTGGTGCGCCGAAGCGCAGGTAGAGCTTGAAGCGCGGTTCGATGTAAGCCAGCGCCACGCGCGTCAGTGGCGTGCTGACAGGCTGGCTGGAAGAGGCTTCATGGGTAGCCGTGGCCGCACTGGCGGCAGGTGCGGCAGCAGACAATGCGGATGTGGTCATGGCGTGTTCTCCCTGCGGTGTTCTGGAAACTCTCGCTCCAGCAAACCGCGCAGCAGGTCGGCCACGGTCACGCCTTGGGTGAAGGCCGACACCTTGATGCGTGCCCGCATGGCAGGCGTGATGTCGAGGGTCAGGCGAGCGGTGTAGAGGTCGCCCTTGTTGAGCGCATCGGCATCGCCCTGGCGAATCCAAGCCTCGGCGTGCGGATTGGCGGGCGGACGCGTGCCTATGCCGACCCGCTTGGCCGGGCGTTTGCCGTTGGGTGGGTTGCTGTTGTCGCTCATGACGGCCACCGCAGCAGTTCATCGACCAGCGCGGTGATTTCCTGCGCCGCTGCGCTATCGGGGGCTGTCTCCCGCGCCAATCGACCCGCAGCCACGCTGTCGGCAAAGACGATGCGCTGACGCACCTCGCTGCGCAGCGCTGGCAACGGTTGTTCGGCCAAGGCTTGCCGTGCTTCGCGCCCGATCACCGTGGTGCTGACGCGCCGGTTGATGACGAAGGCCGCGCGTAGCGCAGGCCGGAACACCTGGGCCTCACGGATCAGTGCCACCATCTCGGCGCTGGCCCACAGGTCGTAGGGGCTGGGTTGTACCGGGATCAGCACCCGTTCGGCCGCCAGCAGCGCAGAGCGCGCCAAGGCGGCGATCCGGGGTGGCCCGTCAATGATGACGTGATCGGCCCGCCTGGCGAGTTCTGGGGCTTCCTGGTGCAGTGTTTCGCGTGCCAGGCCCACGGCGCTGAACAGCCTGGGCAAGCCCTGCTGGCTTCTGCGCTGCGTCCAGTCGAGTGAGGAACCCTGCGGGTCGGAATCCAGCAGGACGACGTGCTGGCCGCGCAAGGCCAGTTCCCCAGCGATATGGGTGGCGAGCGTGGTTTTGCCGACACCGCCTTTCTGGTTGAGCAAGGCGACGATCATGGCGCGGCCCTCCAGCTTGGAAGACCGGACTGTTTTTGCCGCGTCGAACGGGGTGTTTTTTGCAGTTCTTGCTGGCTGTTTTTTCGGCCTGCGGTAGTTGTCCACCGCGATGCTGCTTCTCTACCAATAGTTAGAGAATTTAAGTTAGTAATGTTAGAGAGATCGCAAACCCGCGCCGTTACTGGCTTTGCGGCGTTTTCGTACTCCTGATAGCACGATAGGCGTACTCCTGATAGCACGACACCTCTTACTCCTGATAGCACGACCCCATCCACAGCTTTTCCCGCTGTTATCCCCGTGCCGTCTGCGGCACGGGCCGGAAGGTCAGCAATTCCATGTCGTCCTCGGGAATCCGCACGATGCCCAGCTCGTACCCCGGCAGCGATTGCCGGGCGACCAACGCCCGCAGGTCGTAGGCGAAATCCGAGAACCGCGTGCTGCTGCCCGACTTGCGGTGCAGATGCCGGAAGTCGAACTGCCAGCCGTATTCCTGCTTGCCGCCGTGCTTGCGCACCAGGCGGTACAACCAGCGCTCGATGCCGCCCGTGAGTTGGAAGTACGTCGGGTCGATGGTCAGCACCAGGGCGGCATCCAGCACGCCCGCATAGAACCAGTCCGGCAGGATCAGTTCGATCCCCAGCGGTGTGCCGTTGGCATCGGCCAGCTCCTTCCACTCGTTGATCCACGAAAAGCGGTGCAAACGCCTTCCCGTGGTTTCGCGAATGGACGTTGCCACCGTGGTCGATTGCAGTCGGTCGAGCGCGGCCTTGAGACGCTGGTAGTCGCGCAGCGACTTGCCGCGCCCGATGAAACGCAGAATCTCGTAGGGCGTGGCGTGCATCAGCCGCGACGGCCGCAGGCCCGCGTCCTTCGCTTCCACGATCTGCGAGGCCGCCCATATCAGCACGTCCGCATCCCAAATCGTGGCGATGCCGTGCTCCTGCGTGCCTTCCACGCGGATCGTCACGTTGCCCGCACGGAAGTCGATGGGCTTGACCCGCTTGGACTTGGCGAGCGAGAAGAACGGATAGGCCATCAAGTCCTGGCTGTCGCGCGGCGCCATGTCGCCGGGCAAGGCGCGGAACAGGTCGAGCTGTTCGCGCTCCTGCAACGGCCGCTGCCGGGACGGCAGCGCAGTGCTGGACATGGCGATGGCCTGCCGCGCGCCGCCGATCAGCGCGCACGGCTGTCGGCCGAGTGGTGCTCGGCGTATTCGGGATCGGAAGTCGTCTCGAAACTGCGGTCGGCAGCCCAGGCATCGAGGTCGGCCACGGCGTACATGACGCGTCGGCCGAACTTGCGAAAGCGCGGGCCGCCGCCGATCACGCGCTGCTTTTCCAGCGTGCGCGGCGACAAGCGCAGGTACTCGGCGGCTTCGTCGTTGGTGAGATAGCGTTGGGGCTGCGCGGCAGCGGTCGAGACAGTGGCGGCAGGCCGCAAGGGAGCGGGACGCATGGTGTGAACCTCCATCGGTTGAAAGCGCCCGGCCACACAGCGCGACCGGATGGAGGCAGTCTCAAGAAGCGAGGGGTTTTAGATCAGGGCCGTTTTGCATCCACATCAAAACGACCCTTCTCAAGCGGCGGAAGCTGTGCTAATCGGCGGTAGCCGCCGCGCATCAGCGCATCGCCGCGATGCACCAGGCGGCGCACCTTGGAGCGCAGCCCGCCATCGCTGTACCAATCGGCTGCGGCATCTACGCCGAACAGTCCTTCCGCGACTTCACGCAAAGACGCGCCCGCCAGGGTCGCGTCGAGCGCCTGCAAGCTGTGCAGTTCCAGCAGCGCGGTAGGTGTCGGCCTGGGCTTGGCGGCCGCCAGTGCCGCTTGGAGCGCATGACCGCGCGTAGGCGCGGCAGCCTCGCCGCGGTGGGCATAGGCCACGGCCATGCCGTCTTCCAGGCCGGGCGCGAGCGCGAAGCGCAGGCAATAACCTGGGCTGCGCGCGATCAGCGCCAGCCCTTTGCCGTCATGCAGCAGTTGCTTGTGGCCGGGGATGCGCCAGAACGCGAAGATCGCCGCATCCTGTGGCGGATCGGCATCGGGGTAGAGCTGCACCACGGCGGCATGGCCGGGCAGCCAGGCCGGATGCGCGTCGCGCGCATCGAGCGCCGGGTCTTCCAGTAGGCGCAAGCCCCAGCGATGCGCCGTGTCTGGCCGGCGATGACGGCGAAGCCAGTCGAGCCGGTAGTCGGGATGCCTGCGCAAATATTCCCAAGCGAGCGCGAGCGCATCCAGCCAAAGGACATACAGGTATGCGGCAGTGGGATACCAATGCGCGAGGTGATGAGGATTGACCATGACGCCTCCTCCTGCGAACAGGACTCGCCGCCACGGAAGAACTACGCGCTACATCGCCATCGTCAGAGCGTTATGGGTTAAAAAGGCAGATGGGGCTATCAAGACCGATTGGCTCCGATGCGTTGCGGTATTCGTCTCAATGCTGCGGCGGCAGCTCCCCAGCCGGGGATACTGCACAAGCCAGCCTGCCGCAGCTCGCGCCAAGCATCCTGTCTATTTGGGTCAGACTGGTGGGGCTGCGTCGCAAGAATCCCGATTGAGACTTACCCGGTATGACACCAGACTGAAAAAGTCACAGCGGGTCGTATTCAGTCCGGGATCGCTCCGTCGCGCTCGGCCAGCCGGGTGTACTCCGACAGCGTGCGTGTGGGACGGAAGTAGAGGTCGCGCATAACGGGCTGCTGGTGCGGCCCGACGATGCCGGCCAGCTCGGACAGCTTGACGGTTCCCTGCGCCGGCATCCCGATTCCCAGGTCGATGAGTCCCCAGGCGGTGTCGCCATCGGCGGGATCGAGTGCGGCCAACAGCCAGGTCACATGCGCGTCCGGCGTGAACAGCCGCACCACGGGCACCGGGTCGATGGCCCGGCCGGCGGCACGGGACTCGCCGTTGGCGAGCAGTTGCGCGCGCTCCGGGACGGTGGCGAGTGGCTGGGGCATGGTCGGCAATCCCACAAATCCAATGATGCACGGATGCGGTTCCACGTCGAAGCACAGAACCGCGAAACCGGATTTACGCCTTCGTGCGCAAGCACGGATGCGGTTCTGTGGCTTTGTTGGAACCCGCCGATACGGAATTCCGTAAAGGCACGAAAGCAGAGAGCAACGACAAGTGAACACTATAGATTGTAGCCCTATAGAGCGCAATGGGTTGTCATCTTGGTTTTTCAGGGGAACCATAGGTGGCGGCTCGGTACTCATTGGCGAAGGCTTTGAAGACAGTCAGGAAAGCGCGTGGCTTGAGCCAAGAAGCGTTTTCGGACGTGTCGAGCCGCACCTATATGAGCACCCTGGAGCGCGACCTCAAAAGCCCGACCCTGAACAAACTGGCCGAGCTGTGCGAGGTGATGGAGATCCACCCGCTCACGCTGCTGACGCTGGCTTACGCAGGCGACAGCACGCGCAAGGCCGACGAGTTGCTGGCGCAGGTTCGTCAGGAACTTGAGGCGGTATTGAATTCAGATGGAGATTGAGAAGCGCCATGGCATATCGAAATGGAAACTACACCGCCTTCTACGTTACGGAGCCATTCCATCCCAGCTCGCTGGGTGCCAATGCGACAAAAGATTTTCAATACTACAACACCCTGCGGATGTGGAAAGGCGCTGATGCGACGTTCCCCTTCGTCGATTCGCACGACAAAACTTACAGCGTCCGCGACGGCAGCGATTGGGAATACACCCTGAAGCCGAGACTCAGGGAGCGCCTTCGGAACTCGAAGAACATCATCCTCCTCTTGAGTTCGATCACGACGAATTCGCGCGCCCTTCGAGAAGAAATCGACTACGGGATCAACGACCAGGGGCTGCCCGTCATCGTCGTCTACCCCGAATATGCCACCAAGGAAAGCCTGCTGGTCGGTGGATCATTGAAGCAGGCGGTCAAGAACCTGTGGGGACATCTTCCCGTGTTCCTGGATTCGATGAGCAAAGTCCCTACGCTTCATGTCCCAATGAACAAGGAACTCATCAAGAAATCCTTGCAGGACGGCGAGTTCGTGGTTGGGAGCATGAAGGCCCCAGGCATCTACAGGTACAACCCATAATCAATCGACATATCGGGGCGAACGATCCACGTCATGGCGAAGGTCAACTTTTTTGACAAGCGGGTCATCAAGAAATTCCTTGAGATCACCGCTGTCGTCAGCGGTACGCTGTCATTCGTAGTTATTTTTGTTGACGTCCCTGCCGAGTGGAAGCTGAAGGCCGGCTTGGCTTTCCTGGCAATACTGGCACTCACCTACCTGGTGATATGGCTCTGGTCGAACAACCTGAACAGTATCGACATCAATGTCGAGGGCAGCGATGTCGCGATCAAGACTGGCGACATTTTCCAGCAGCCTGGATTGAAGGCAATCGCCTTCAATGAGTATTTCGACACGCAGGTGGACAACAAGATAATTGGCGAGACTTCCCTCAACGGCGTTTTCATCCAAAAGCATCTCGGCGTCCCGCTCTCCGAACTGGACAGCCACATCGAGGAATACGCTTTTGATGACAGCGAAGTCCTGGAGGAGAACGAGGCCAGGAAACAGGGAAAGAAGAAAAGGTATCAGATAGGTACGATTTGCCTGTACAAAGACTACCTCCTGACCGCGTTCTCCAAGTTCGACGAGAACAACAAGGCGCTGCTGACGATGCCGGAGTACCTTGAGTTCCTCATCAATTTCTGGGACAAGGTAAACAACGTCTACGCCCAGCAAAGCGTATCGACCACGATTTTCGGCTCGGGAATCACGCGGATCAAAGGACACAAGAACATTTCCGACGAGGATCTCTTGAAGATAATGCTGTGGACGTTCAGGATCAGCGAGATGCGATTCAAGTATCCCGCGAAGCTGACCATCGTGATCCACAAAGACAAGATTGACCAGATCAATCTTCTCGACATTAAATCCGCTAGAAACGGCGTGTAATTTCCAATAGCAGGTTCGGAGCGAGCCTGCTTCTCATAGATGCTGGCTGGGTAGGTTCTGTACCAACAGCGCAGCGCCCCGCCCATCGCGGCGGGGCGCTGCGGCGGTCACGCCGCCTTGGGCTTGCTGCGCGACCAGATCAGGTCGTGCGTGCCGTCCTCGTTCTCGATCAGGCGGGCATAGACCGTCGCCGGGAACGAAGGATCGTCGAGGGATACGGACACGTAGGGCCGCCCGGCCTCGCTGGTCTTCCTCCACGCCGCGCCGATGTCGTGGCCGGCCGCCTGCAGGCGGAAGTCGGGGGCGTTCTCGGTGTCGCCCTTGTCGTTGGGAACCAGTTTGACCTTGACGTTGAGCGTCAGGGTGCGAAGTGTGCCGGTGAAGCCGTCTTTGTCTGCAGTGAAGGTGCCGATGTTGGCCATGATGTTTCTCCTTTCGGTTGAACAAGGTTCGCGCCCATCGCGTCCTTGTTGTGATCCGGCCGGCGGGGGACGGGCTGGCTGCACCGCTTGCGGTCGAAACGCAGTGGAGAGCCGGGAGGCGAAAAGAATTTGCTGCGCGAGGAAGCCGCGTAGCGGCGGGGAAATTGTTTTCGCCGGACGGTTGCAGCCATAAGCCCGAGGCGCAGCCGCGCCCCCACCAGGATTCACAACGAGACAAGGACGCCTTGGGCCGAACCGCTCCGAAAGGAGATGGGGCCGACTCGGCATCCCCGCCCGAAGGCTTCTCCGGCTTGCCCACTGACGCGGGCCAGGTCAACCATCCGACGACAAGCGAGAACGCCCCCGCCGCACCTGGCGGCGCCGCTCTTGAGGCGTGGCGTGCAAGCTCCATAGCGATGCCGGGCGGGTTGTCCGTGAACCGTCCTTCATGACGTGATGGGCAGGAACCACCAGCGTTGAGGACGGCACGCACCTGCACAACCTGCCGCAGCGAGCGCCAGCGTGTTCGCCGGCGCCCCGCCTATCGCGGCGGGGCGGCGGGGCGCTGGCCGGGCCGATCCGGCGCAGCCGGTTCGGCGGCATCGATGGGCGCCAAGCATCGCGCGGCGGGGATAGCCCGCAGGGCTTTCCCCTGGAGGCAAGCGAAGCGCGCAGCGCCGCAGGCGCGAAGGCGTGAGGGATTGAAGCCGAATGGCCGTGACAGCGAAGTCGGCACGGGGCGCAGCCCGAAAGCCCGGCGGCGCTGTGCGCCGACACGCCTAGGCCGGTCATCCCGAAATCAACGACAAGCTACAGATGCGACTGGAGCCAGAACCACAGCCCCGCACCCACCACCAGCCACACAGCCACAATCAGCACTGCACCGAATCGGCTTCGGGGCTTGGCCCCTTCCACCCGCATCCATTCATCGGCTTGGATACGGCATTCCGCCAGCACCTCGGCCGGCAGCAGCTTCACGGTCAGCCAGATCAGGACAGGCAGCAGGATCATGTCATCCAGATAACCCAGCACGGGGATGAAATCGGGAATCAGGTCGATGGGACTCAAGGCATAGGCCACCACGAACAGCCCCAGGGCCTTGGCATACCACGGTGTCAGAGGATGCTTGCCCGCAAACCACAGCGTCACGCCATCGCGCTTGATACGCTTGGCCCAGGTCTTCAAGGTGATGCCGATGGTCATGGTGCAAAAGGATGCCATGCGCAGCAATGGCACTGCGCCCATCGCGGCCGCGATGCCGTCAACGCCGCCGCCTGAGCCACTGCGAAGGCGGCGGCGTTCTGACTCGGCTGCCCGCTTTGAACACCGGGCGCGGCCACTGCCGCGCCCGGATTTTTTCGTCCACCGCACCCAGGGCGGAACGGCTTGGGTGCGGTGCTGGTCGGGTTATTTCTTCGTTTCGATGAGCCGCCACACAACGCAAAGCGCCCCGGTCATCGAGGCCGAGGCGCTTGCTGTCGGCGCGGGTCAAGCGGCCAGCGCCACAGTGGCTTCATCCGCCATTGCCTCGGCACCCTCCGGTGCGTCGTCCTGCTCCTGCGGTTCTGCCTGCGAGGCTTGCGGCGCTTCGGCCTTGAAGATGGCGGGCATCCAGCCCGTACCATCGGCCAGCCGCTCGGCTTCGCTGGCAATGTCGGCCTTCTTGAGTTTCGCCAGCCGGGTGACGGATTCCGGTGCAAACGCGCCCACGGCATCCAGAATCACGGCCTTGGAAACGTGCTTGAAGTAGCCTTCTGCGGTCGGCTTCCACCATGCGGCCATGTCGAGGCCCACGGCTTGCGCCAGTTCCTCGCCGGGCCGGTGCGCCGTGGCGCGAGGCGTCACCACGTCCACCGTGGAAGCCACGCACACGGCCAGCAGCCGCACCAGTTCGTCTTGCGGCTTCGCCACCAGCGCGGCGAACAGTTCGGTGCCGCCCTTCGGCAAGGCTTCACCGGCTACCTGTTGCAGTTCGCGCAGCGCCACGGCGGCGGACGATTCCGGCCAGTCCGGGGCCATGCCTTCCAGCCGGTCTTGCACCGTGAGGCGCACGCCGAGCGGCAGGCCATCGCCGTAGGCGCCGGGCTGCAAGACGGTCTGCACCATGCCATGCACCAGCGCGGCCAGCGCGACATGCGGATGCCGGGCGACTTCGATTTGCAGCGCCGCCGTGCGGTGGGCGCTCAACCGCTGCGCCAGCCGGTCGGACAGGCTCGCGGCCTTGGGCGCATCGTCGGCGTCCTCGCCTTCGTTGTTGTCGGCTTCGCCTTCGGTGCTGCCGAAACCGCGCCGCAGCTTTTCCAGCGTGCGCAGCGCCTTGGCCTCGGCTTCGCGCAGCAGGCCGCGATGAATGACGGCCTCGCCGTTGCGGTCGATGGTGACGATGGCACCGGCCACCTCGCGCACTTCGGGGGCATAGCCTTGCAAGGCATCCTCCGCGTCTTGCAGTTCCCCGACCACCTGATCGCGCCGCTGTTCCAGCTTCTCGGCCTTGGCCTCGTCCTCGCTGCTTTCACCTTGGTAGGCCTCTTCCAGTTCGGCGTCGATCTTTTCCAGGCGGGTTTCCAGCGAGGCGATGCGGCGGGCCTCGCGGGTGGTCGGCTCGCGGCGGTGGCGCGGGGTATTCTGGAACGCCTGCCGTTCCTCGTAGGCCAGATGCGGCACGGCCTCCACCCATGCCCAGCCCTCGGCGCGCACGTCCTCGGCCAGCGTTGCCAGCTTGTCGCGCACCAGCGTTTCCAGCACTGCGGTATCGGTGAGGTAGGTTCCGGCATCGCCTTCCTCGAACAGGTCGCGGCGGATGCCGCCGCCTGCCTGCCGGTAGGCGTCCAGCCCGACGAAGCGCACCAGCGCGTGCGCGGCGTCGATTTCGCGCTCGGTCAGGCGCTCGCGCAGCTTGGACGGGCTTCGCTGCCATTCCGGCGCACCATAGAACGCGGCTTCCTGCGCGGCGTGGTCGTCGGTGATGGTCAAGGCCATCAACTGTTCCAGCGTCACGCCACCGGCGCGATAGTCGGCCATGAGCCGCGGCGAGACGTTCGCCAGCTTCAAGCGGCGCTGCACCACCAGCGGGGTCACGCCGAAGTCGGCGGCAATGTCCTCGATGGGGCGACCTTCCTTGACCAGCGCGGCGAAGGCCGCGAACTGGTCGGCGGGGTGCATGTTCTCGCGCTGCACGTTCTCGGCGAGGCTCACGGTACGGGCGGAAGCATCGGCCACCAGCAGGCAAGGCACTTCGTAGTCGGTGGGGATGCGCTTCTTCTTCGCCAGCAGCTTCAAGGCGGTCAGGCGACGGTCGCCTGCGACGACTTCGTATTGCTCGCCATCGGCGGCGAGGATGACGATCAGGTTTTGCAGCAGGCCGATGCGGGCAATGCTCGCGGCCAGTTCGGGAATGGACTGGCGCGGGGTCGTGCGGACGTTGCGCTTGGAGCGGCGCGGCAGCAACTGCGAGAGGGGAACCAAGATCAGGTTCTTGGTCGGGTCGGCCACTTCCAGCGGTGCGGCGGCTTCGATGGCGACGGCTTCGGTTTTGAGTACGGCGTTCATGGTGATAACTCCTTGCGGTTGGGATGCAGCAGCGAGAGAAGCGGCAAGGGCTGCTGCCTGCCCCTGCCGCGTGGGGATTCAGGCTTTCAACTGGCGCAGGCCATCGGCCAGCAGCCACAGGGCGCGGTTCAGGCGAACGCTTTGGTCGATGCCCTGCACGGGCCGGGTGGTCTGGCGGCGGCCATTCGCGGCGCGGGCGGACAGGCCGCCTTTGGTCAAGTTCTCCTGCGTGCGGTTGAACACGCTCCACAGGTCGCGGCGGTCGTCGTCATGGCGGCGCGGCATCAGGATTTGCGATTCCGTGATGGGCGCGGGCTTGTCCTCGTCGTACTTCAACGCCAGCGCAGCGCGGGCGAACACTTCCGATTCCCCGGCGTCGAGCGTGATCGCGCGCATGGCATCGCGCGATTCCTGCGCCCGGTCGAAGCCGTGCAGAACTTCGTAAGCGCCTTCGATGACGTGCCCGGCCACGTCGCCCTTGTGCGGCACGCGCACGTCGGCCACGGTGTCGCCGCAGACAAGGCCATTGCTGCAAACGAAGCGGAACATCCCGGCCAGCATCTGATAGCTGCTGCTGCCGTCATGGGAGTTCAGCAGGATGATTTCGTTGGCCTCGCGGCCGTCGATCTGGCTGGCGTGGCGCAGCCGGATCATGTGCTTGGTGTAGTCGCGGCGGTCGTCGTGGCGCACGCGGGTCTGCGTCACCATGAAAGGCTCGAAGCCTTCCCCGCGCAGTTCTTGCAGCACGGTTGCGGTGGGGATGTAGCTGTACCGCTGCGAGCGGCTTTCGTGTGGGGCGTCCGCGAAGATGGACGGGGCCACGGCGCGGATTTGGTCATCCGACAAGGGATGTTCCGAGCGCAGTATCGGCGAACGGGATGCGAAGCGGGAAGCAAGTTGCATGGTCTTTCTCCTGACAAAGTTGGCTGTTGAAGAAACCGCACACCGGATTCCTAGATTCGAAGCCCAGCCTTTCGACTGTTCGGTGCGGTCGGCACGAAGAACCCGGTTGGCCTCGTTGCCACCGTCTTTCCTGAGTTCATCGCCCGCGACGGAAGGGAGCCCGTGGACGGGGGTCGTCAAGGAGGCAAGCGCAGGGTTGGTGCGGCCCGCAGGCGCAGCCGAGGACACGGCCCTGCGCGCCTTGACGGCACACGGACGCGGGCTACAGTCGCGAGCAAGGTGATGAGTTCAGGGAAGACGGCTGGACAGGCAACGGCCGCCTCTTTGTGCCGACCGCACGCAAGCGAAGCGCGCAGGCCCGAAGCTGGAAGCCGGGCCGGAGGCGTCAGCCGAGCGGAGCGAGGGAACGATGGAAGCCCGTCAGGGGCGAGACGCCGCAGGCGGCTCGATGCGCCACGTGCACGACAGCGCGACCGGCCATGCTTCTTGGCCGGGGACGCACAGCCTTCAAGGCTCGATGCACAAGCTCATGCGCCAGTCATCGGGAAACAGGTTCGACAGCGACTACTGTGGTCTGGCCGATCCGGCGCAGCCGGTTCGGCGGCATCGAGGGGCGCCAAGCATCGCGCGGCGGGGATAGCCCGCAGGGCTTTCCCCTGGAGGCAAGCGAAGCGCGCAGCGCACCAGGCGCGAAGGTATCGGCAACGGGCGCAGCAGAAAAAAAGGTGCGCCGCCCCCCGCAGGAACGACGCACCGAAGGCAGCGCGGCGCGATCAGTTCGCCGCCGGCGCCGTCATCGACTGCAACTGGTCGATCACGCCAGGCTCAACGAACACGCAAGCCTGCTCGTCCGCGATCGGCACGTTGAACACCTGCGCGAACACCGTGCGCCGCAGATGGGCCAGGCGGCCCGTGCGATATGCCTGCTCGGGCTTCATGCGGCCACCGGCCTGCGAGCCGCTGCGCTGCGGATCGCATTCGACCAGCGCGACAAAGCCGTCGTCGGACAGTTTCTGATGCTCGGGGCAAAGCCCCCAGCCGGTTGCCGTATGGCGCTCCATGCTCGCGCGCAGGCGCTTGTCCAACAGGACGGCGCCGGTATCGAACGCTGTGCCGCAGACCAAGCAAACGTGCTGTTCGAGGGAAACGTGTGATTTGTCGTGCATGACTGTTCTCCGGTTGCACGGGCGGAATTGCCCGGAACCGTTGCCAGCACGGTGCAGCGCAGCAGTCAGGGGTCAAGGACGGCCACGGGCCGCAAGCGTGCTGGCACGCGCCGCCCTTGACGGCGAGAACGCCGTGATACGGTGAAGGGACACAGCAAGACCGCCCCCAACCCGACACCACCACACCTGTTTTTGGCAAGTGCGTAGCACGCGCAGGCCCGCGAAGGCCGGAGTTGCGCCACGGGGCGCAGCAAAAAGGGGGCCGAAGCCCCCTCGGTCAGATCAGGCCGCGTTCGGCGAAGGACATGGTGCTGCCGCCCGCCACGACGATGTGATCCAGCGTGCGGACATCCACCAACGCCAGCGCCTCCTTGAGTCGCTGGGTCAACACCTTGTCGGCGCCGCTCGGCTCGGGATTTCCGCTCGGGTGGTTGTGCGAAACGATGACCGCCGCCGCGTTGAGCCGCAGCGCCTCCTTGACCAGCTCGCGCGGATACACCGATGCGCTGTCGATGGTGCCGCGGAACATCTCCGCGTACTCGATCAGGCGATGCTGCGTATCGAGGAACAGCACCGCGAACACTTCGTGCTCGAAGCCAGCCAGCTTGGCGCGCAGGTACTCCTTGACTGCCGCCGGCGAACTGAACGAGGCGCCACGCTGCATCTTCTGCTCGATGGCCTGGCGCGCGGCCTCCAGAATCTGGTCTGCCGTCGCCAGCAGGTAGCGGCCCTGTGCGTCACGCACCATCAGCGAGGCATCGAACGAGGAAAAGGACAGTTGCGACATGATCGTGCTCCGGTTGCTCGGGCGGAATTGCCCGGAACCGTGGCCAGCACGGCGCAGCGCAAGCAGTCAGGGGTCGCAGACGGCCGCCAGGACGCAAGCGCGCATGGCGCGCGCCGCCCTTGACGGCGAGAACGCCGTGATACGGTGAAGGGAACAGCAAGACCGCCCACACCCGCCCACTGCACACACGCGCCTTTGGGCAAGCGAAGCGCGCAGGCCCTCAAGGGCCGGAGGCGTCAGGGGTCAAAGCCGAATGGCCGCGACTCGGCACGAGGCGCGGGGCGTAGCCCGCGAACCCGACGGCGGCACGCCGGGACGCGATGAAGACTGTCAGATAAAATAAATAAGCATCGCGTCGACGAAAGATTCCCGTGCAGCGAAGCTATTTTTTCTTTGCTGCGATCATTCATGGCTCACAGCTTTGACACGACCGGAGATACGGCATGACTTTCAAAGCGGACAAATACAACCGATCGGTCAGCCTGAACTGCCCGACATGCGGTAGCACTGAGTTTTCGCACGATGGCGCTGATGGGCAGACGAGCGAGCTGTTCACTTGTGGCAACTGTGGGCTGCAGATTTCCAAGGATGATCTCATCAGAGCCAACGACGAGAACGTGCAAGCGCATGCCAAAGAGATCGGACAAGCCGTCGTCAAGGATCTTCAGAAGGAACTGCACGAATCGCTGAAGAGGGCATTCCGCGGCAGCAAGAACATCAAGATCCGATGATGCCCTTCCCAATCAGTGTTGGTGATGCCATCGCCATAGGCGCTCTTTTGCTGTCCGCGTATGCCACCTGGACGACGTTCAGATTCAATCAGAAGCAGAACAAGTTGATTGAGAGCCAGGATCGCCTGAACAAGCTACTTCTGGAAAAAGAAACCACCGAAGTCCTCAACGTCAAGAAAGCAGACCTGGGCGCGACGTTCATCAAGATCGGCAGCAACAATAGACGGCTAAAAATCTGGAACAAGGGGAAATCGGCCGCGCGCAACGTGTCTTTGTCGTTTCCCGACGGCAACGACTGCCTGGTTCAATCGGACATCGACTCGAAATTCCCGCTAGAGACACTGGACACGCTCCAGTCGGTGGAACTGATTGCCTCCATATCACTGGATAGCAAAAGCAAGCATCCCATCAAGCTGACGTGGAGCGACGATTTCAGCGATCACAACGAGAAGGTGGTCTACCCGACGATCTGAATAGGATGCCTGCGCAAGGCCACTGCCTAGGAATAGAGCTGGCCCTCGGGACAGAGCAGGCCAAACCACCGCTGCAGCTTCTTTTCTCGCGTGGCGAACGATCCTTCCAGCACTCCCAACAGCAGGTAGTGTGCGTCGAGAACATCGTGCTCGATCTTCTCATAGGCTTTTCCGCTCAGTGTGTCGGGTACATGTCCGCCATAGCGGCAATATGCGTCCAACGCGAAAAGCAACTGGACCTGCTGCCAACGAAACAGCGCCCAATCCCGGGTCATGATCGTGACAGGCGGTAGTGGAAGTTCGCCCGGAGGGGCTACCAAGCTCCCGTAGAACTTCAACATGGCATCGGTATCGGTCGCGATGACATCCTCGGCGGCCTCCCGCAGCGACTGCAGCTCCGCGCTGGTGCCTTCCAGAAGATTCGGGATCAAGGTCGGGATCAGGCGTACGCGGTCAAGAAATCGTTCGACATCTTCACGGAGTTCCGCCGTCTGCTCCTGAAGCGCCTCAGCCGCCGAAGGCGGTAGCGCGTAGTTCGTGCTGGCCAGCGCTTCGTTAAACTGGAAGCGAATATCCTCGTACCGCGTAGAGGGCTTCCCGCAGGCTTCGTGCGACTCGATCTCCTGCTTCAGCAACGCCCCCATCTGATGGACCAAGACTACCGGGTTCTCGGTCTTGGGAAACTTGGCGAAGCAGCGCGAGCGTCCTGGCTCTGACGACGAGATCAACTCGTAGAAAAGTACGTCGGCCATCAATAATTGGTGCGACTGCGCGAGCTGCAGGATGTGCGCCGCCGTCGATCCTTGCAGGTAGTTCTTGTCGAGAACAATCGTGGGCTTTGCCATTGATGTCCGATCAGCTAAAGGTCGCCGCCTGGGGCTTGGCTTTCTCCCATGCCTTGCGCGCTGTGCCGTATTCAGCCTTGATGCGGTCCATCTGCGCCAATTCGTCAACCACGAAATCAATCGTCAACGGCACTTCGTGGAAGTCTGGCGAATGGGAGTGAGCATCGATGTATCGGGACAACATCACCATGCGCGTGTGAACCTGTGCAGCAATGCCTTCATCAAAATACACCTGACTGAGCGTGAAGGTGATGTTCTCCCGCCAGCGGCGCACGACATTGCCGAACAGCTTTCGCTGGATGAAGTCCTCATAGGCGGTACGCAGGCTGCCACACGCCTTCTCCAGGCTGTCGCGCTGCTTGTCGCCATCTAGCGTGCGGGCCACGTCGAGGTGCTTTCGTGCGCGATCGTGTGCAGCACCTTCGTAGTGTTCGTGAGGGAAGGCCAGGCTGTCGATGACACCTGGCTCTTCGGCCTCGCCACGCCACACGGTCCGGCCCGTGAAATCGACACCCTTATCCACCGCAGCCGTCGCCAGATAGTTCGTAAACAGGATGTCGTGCGTAAAGACGATCACCTGCCGCTTGGCGGCTTCGTCCACCAGGCGTTGCGCGATCGCCTCTTTGCGTACATGGTCCATCGAGGTCACGGGGTCATCGAACACCACGCCCAAACAGGAACCATTGAGTTCCACTTCGGTGAGGAAGTCGGCCAGTGCCGCTGCTGTCTGTTCGCCCTCGCTCAGCACCGAAGAAGGGTCGATGCCGGCCACGCTGGCGTTGGCAATCTCAATTTTGCGATCAGTCGTTCCAGCATCGCCCGCGAAGCGGAACTGCACCGGCAGCTTCAGCTGCAGGGCGGCGCAGTTGTCCGTGAATCGCGCGATGAAGCCCTGCGCGACCAGTTCTGTGGCCAGCGCTTTCTGCTTGCTGGTCACTTCGCGTTGGGTTACAGCAAAGCTGCGGATGCACGCATTGGCCTTCACCACCCATTTGAGGTCCGCCACCGCCGTGGCGATGGCATCGTACTGGCTGGAGAGCACCTGGCGATCGAGTAACAGCCGCTCCTCGGCCATCAACGACTCCATCAGTACCTTGGGGTCCTTCTGTCGCAAGGCATCGTTGTCGGATTTCAGGCGCTCCACCAACTCCGTGATGCGTACCGAGACCGGGTCATGGTCCAGCATGCTCAAGCCAGGGTCGAAGGCACCGGCAACCGCCCGCACCAATGCTCCGATGACTTCCCGATAGCCTTCGACATGACTGGAAACCGCCGCGGCCATTGCGGCATCCACCTCAGTCAAGGTCCGGCGCGCAACACTGCCCTCGTCGAAGAAGGCTAGACTGATCTTCGACAACTTCGTGCCATACCCTGCGAGCGTTGTCTTGGCCTGGCCCAGCTGCGCTTCGACATCGCTGGTTGCGAACTGATAGAAGCGGGTCAATCGTGCAAGGCCGTCTTCGTCGAGAACCTGATGGCAAAGCACGCATCGGGCCGCATCCGCCTTCGGTGGAAACGCCTCGTCAGGGTAGGCTTCGGCGTTATATGCGATGGCTGCAGCCAGCAGGTCACGCCATGCTGCTGTGCCGATGGGCTGCACCGGCTCCTCGCCCAACTGTGCCGCTGAGAGCGCGGCTGCCTTTTCCGTCAACGACTGAATCTGCTTGACGGCATTGATGATCTGTTCCGCGAGTGCTGGCGATACAGCCGTGTGCAAGCCGGAGAGCGATGCCTTCAGTGCGTCCAGATCGGTGATGCGCTGCTCATTCTGGCGAATGATCTCCTTGGGATCGGTGGTCCTGAGTGTCGCGAGTTGCTGGACAACCGATTCCAGGCGCGCGTGCTCCTCGTCGCCAAAGACGGCCAATGCCTTCAAGCGAACGAGGTTCGTCTGTGCCGTCAGGGTGGCCAGCAGCGTAGCGACTTCGGACGTACTGCCTGGAATCGCGAACTTGTCCGTAGCGTGGGAACGTGGAGCGACGTCATCGCGCAACTTGCGCTGCAGCTTTCCGAAGACCTCCACCATGCGGGGAAAAACATCGAACAGATAGGGCATGACCTGGAAAGCGTTGCGCTCATCCAGATGGACACGCACGCAGGTCGAGTCGAACACCGCGAAGTTGTCGCGCAGCCGCTGGCAAGGCTCCTTGTAGACGAACGCCGTGTTGGAGCCGTCGTCGAAGGCAAACGTCGCGCTCGGCGTGGGTTGCTTGTGCTTGGCCAACTTCACATCGCCAAGAATCGCGGTTTGCTTGGAACGAGTGAAGCATGCGGCTTTCAGCACTCGCGCATAGCCGGACTTGCCCGCACCGTTGGGACCATAGATCACAGTGAGCTTGCGCCCGAAAGTCAGTGTTTCACCCGGCGCCAGGGCGTTGACGCCGGTCAGTGCGGTCATGGCGGTCACTACGCTTGCGGCCGTTGTGGGGCCGCCTTGGATCTGAGGCAAGGCAATGTCCCATGTGGCGCGTGGCATCTCCGCGGGGGCCAGTTGCTGGTCCATCAGGTACTCCCGGTAGACCTCATCCAAAGCCTCGTCCGGGAAATCGACGGCACCGACGAGCTTGACCAGCAGGCACCGCTGCCAGTTGGAAAGCGTCTTGCCCCAAGCGGACAGCGCATCGAAGACATTGAACGCCGCTTGGGACATGAAGACTCCTTGTTTTAAGCCGTCTCGACTTCGTTCACCAACTCGGGGTGGCGATCCAAGACCTTGAATAACTTCGTCAGCGCCGGCATCTTTCGTGAATTGGCGATGAAGCTGAGTTCTACGACCGCGGCATTGAGCAGCCTGCTCAAGGGAGGCATGGTCGCGCTCACGCGTGCCGACGCGGCAGCATCACGCGCGCTTTTTCAATAGCCGTGTAGTAGTTGCTAGCCGCCGCAAGTATTGATGATCGGTGCGCCGCTGTTTCATTTTGTAAGTGTACGGTGACTCCGGACCCTCTGTCAGGCTCCCACACCCCGTCACTGCACGCACCTGTGCTTCGGCAAGCGGAGCGTGCAGGCTCGAAAGGGCCGGAGGCGGCAGGGGTCAAAGCAGAATGGCCGCCGCGACTCGGTGCGAGGCGGGGGGGGGCGCAGCCCGCGGACCCGGCGCCGGGACGGCTTATTCAGTGGAGGCGATTAATTGTCGTATCACGATACGACAATCGAGCAGGACGGCATTGCGATGCCTACGAAAAGGACACGGCCGCTTTCTGCACGCCATCCAGTTTTCTATGGATCAGTGACACCAGGGTCAAGATGTCGAGCGCATCCTGCTCAGACATAGGCCAATTCGTCTTCGGGGCATGGGCCAAGGGATTGCGCACGGCGCCGAACAGCCCGATCAGCAGGTTCGAAAATCCTCTCTGCTCGCTCTTTTCGGACTCGGTGCTCAGTGGCCCCAAGACCAAGATTGGCTGCTGGCCCGCGAACGCCTTGTTCACCAAGTCGCCACCATCGCCGGTTAACCCCGACAATATGCGAATTCGCTCGGCGACACCCTTGCTCGCCTCGAAGACCGCATGAAAATAGTTCTCGTCCAATAGCTCGGCGCGGCAGTAGTTCAAGACCTCTGCATGGACGACCCGGCTTTCCAGCGCCGCTTTGAGACGGCCAGCGCGTGCGCGGGCTGCATCCAACGTCGTCGCCTTGTCGGCATATCCCACCCTGCCATCGTCGCGCACATAGAAGCCCGAGAACGACAGCACGACATTGAGTTCATCGCGCAGCCAAGCAAATGTCCCAGGATCGCGCACGTAGTTCACCGGGTTCATTGCGCGGTTGATGAACATGATCAGATGGTTGCCTCGCTGATGCTTGTTCTGCACCTCGGCAAGCGCGTTGAACAACCGCTTCCACTTCGTCATGCTCGGTGACGGGTCGGCAACCTCCATCTCTTGCAGCAGCCTCCCAATCTGCGTGCCACTCAAGCCGCGCTCGGTGTCTGCAAGCACACGGCAGGCAGCTTCAAGATGCTGCGAGCTGACCGGGTCAATTTGCGCCGCCATTGCCGACCTCTCCGCGTCTATCGAACGGCAACATCGAACGGTGCATGCACCGAGCGGAAGGTGGTGAGGACGCGGTCACGGGCGGCATCCAGTTCGTCGGCCACACGAGAACCGAGCATGTAGGTAGGGCAGTCCGCTTTGCCGCATCCACAATGCCGGATCTCGCCCTCTCGGAGGCGAGAGACGAAAATGCGGCGTAGTTCATCGACCTGACGCACAACCTGGGCCAGCACCTTGCGAACACGCTGATCTCTGATGTGATGGATCGATGGGATGCGCCGGATTTCGGTGCCTTCACGTGTTCTCCACGCGCCGGTGTTGAGTGCTCCGATGGTGTCCTCAACAGCTTGCTGGAAAGCGGGCAGCGAACTTTCCTGCTGAAACGGTGTGCGAAAAGCGGGCCGGTCGAATACGGCGGCCATCAAACCCAGCGCATCGGCGTCGGATAAATCAGGGAAGTCGTCAGCGAACTTGCGGATTTCAGCTTCGCCTTCGGGGAACTCGACGCCCTGGACGAAGCGGTGCAAGAGATATTCGCCACGCAGACGCAAGTTCTCCTCGAACTCGACGCTCGACCAAATCGTCACATGCGCTACGCCAAGTGCAGCAGCGGCATCGCTGATCCGTGTTCTGCTGGCGTCGGAGACTGAACCACGACAGATGAATTTGAAGGCATCTGGCTTACCGCCAGCAGCCGCGACAGCCTTCTCCATGTCGGTTCGGGCTTTCGCCAGGGACAGGGTGTCACGATTGGCGCACTGGATGATCGTTTTGCGCGCAGGTCGATCGTCAAACTCCTCGATCCCGAAGATATCTCGCCCCTGGTCGCCCCCCGATTGGCCGTGCCAGATCAGATCGCGCCAGCCAGCACGAACGTGATAAGCAAAAGCAAGACGCTCAAATTGAACGCCGCTGTAGTCTTCAAAGTGAATCGGGTGAACGGTGCTCGCCATAGGCATCGAACATCAAGCGGCGTGCGCCGAGGGCGCAGAGGCCAGCGGCTGCACCGCCAAACGCAGGCCCATCGTCTTGAGGATGGCGGTCAAGCTGTTCAGGGCGGGATTGCCCTTCGGCGACAGCGTGCGGTAAAGCTGCGTCGGGTTCAGGTGAGCCTGTTCGGCCACCGCCTGCACGCCGCCGACTGTCTGCGCAAGCTGGCGCAGCACGGTCATCAACTCGGCCTGGTCGCCCTCGGCCAGGATGTTGTTGATGACTTCAAGTGCGAGCGCCGGATCGCTGCGGTACAGCTCGGCCATCGCCTCGTCATGGGGTCTGCTTCTCATTCGTCGGTTCTCCGTTGCCAGTCCTGCCAATAGTCCACCGCCCGGTCAATGTCCGCATCCTGCGTGCGCTTGTCGCCACCGCACAGCAGCAACACCAGCCGCTGGCCTGCTAGGCCGTAATACACCCGATAGCCCGGCCCCACGTCGATGCGCAGCTCCCACACGCCATCGCGGCAGAACTTGTGGTCGCCAAAGTTGCCTTGCTCGACACGGGCCACGCGACGGATGACCGCCACCTTGGCTTGGGCATCACGCAAGCGCCGCAGCCAGTCGGTGTAGAGATCCTTCTGCCCGTCGGCCGTAAGGTAGTGCTCGATCCGGTACATGGTCATTTTCGTTTATAGACGAATGAAAGTCAAGGAGAAGGGGGCGAGCCAGCGCCCACATTTCCGAGACACTGTCTCGGATTTCCTTGTGGGCCGGCTGTGGCAGCGCCCCGCGCAGCCCCAGTGGGCGGCGTCCTACTCATGCTTCTACCTCTGCCGGGCGCTGCGCACTCGTGATCGTCTTGCGCCGGGCCGCCACCAATTCGGCCGCTTGCCGCACCGGATCGTCCTCGGTATGGACGTAGCGCATGAACATCGCCACGGTCTTGTGCGCCGTCAGCGCCATGCCGACCTTGAGGGGCACGCCCGAATTGGCAATGTCGGTCGCCGAGCGGTGGCGGATGCCGTGGGTGCCGACCTTCGGTACACCGGCATTGCTGAGGATGCGCCGCCACGCCTGGTAGTAGGTATGGGGGCTGAGGGGCTTGCTGTGGTCGAGGATCGCCGGGCAAACGTAGGGCGAATCGCCGTAGCGCGGGGCATTCGTCAGCCGCCGGCGGGCTTCCTCGCTCAAGGGCTTGGACATATCGCCGGTCTTGCTGTCCGGCCAGACCACCCGGCCATTGGGCAGGTCGAGCCAATCCCACTGCAACAGAAGAACCTCCGACATGCGCGCCGCGAACTCGAATTGCAGGCGGACGGCAAGCAGGTGGATGGGATGTTCCAAGCCTTCGGCCTCGGCCTTGTCCAGATAGGCGAACAGCTTGACCATCTGCTCGTCGGTAATGAGCCGGGTCGAACCCTTTTCGGGATACTTGGGCACGTGGCGGCAGGGATTGGAGCCATCGGGTCGGTAGCCCCACAGTTCGGCCAGGTTGAACATCTTGCGGACGAGCGACAGCACGCGGTTGGCTTGGGTGGGCGACTTCTCCATGCGCTTCATCAGCGCGGTGATGTCGTGGCGCGTGACCTCGTGAACCTTCTTGCTGCCGAAAGCCTGGATGACGAAGCTGTCGATCTGGTACTGATAGCCGGCCTGCGTACTCGGCTTGTTGTGCAGCTTGGAGTGGTCGTCCATGAACCGGCCGCACAGCTCCTTGACTGTCGGAGCCTTGCGGGCTTCGGCCTTGTCGAGTCCGGGGTCGCCGCCGCGCCGGACTTCGGCCAGCCAGTCTTGCGCCAGCGACCGGGCCTGTTCGACAGTCAGCTCGCCGAACTGGCCGAGTGCCGGCTTGCGCCGCACGCCGGAGTTCGTGCGGTACTGAACCATGAATACCTTGCGGCCGGCTGGTGTAACCTTGCACAAGAAGCCCGGAACGAGCGTATCCCGGAGTTCCACGTCGCAGGTTTGCGCCTGCGCCGTGTCAACGACGGACTTGGTGAGTTTGATCTTCGCCATGAGGTGCTCCTGAAAGGCCCCGATTCCAGGGGCCGGCTAGGAGCCAGGCGGAAGGGAACCGGGGCGGTTTGCATCGCGCACCGGGATATGATGGAAGACCTTGGCCTGGCGGAAAACCTGCTACAGCAAGCCTCATCCAAGCCCATCGTTAGCCCGGTGCGGATGCCATGCTCTGGCTTAAAATCTCTCGGGCTTTGCCCGTGTGGGTTCGATTCCCACAGCGGCCACCAACAATCTCCGTGTCGACAACTCTCTTACGTGCTGCTTAGCCGCGACTCGTCGAAGCTTTCCGCGTTTTTGCTACAGCAGGAGCTATCGGACGCTCAGCTTCCGCTTTCAAACGCGCGGCCCGCAAGCGTGCCGTTTTGGCCTCACGCTTTGATGCTTCAGACTCAATTATGGTGCGAGCCACGGTATTTGTGGTTTCAGCTTTTTGGGTCTGCCGATTGACTTTTGTCAGGGATGGCGTCTCGAATTTGTTAAGCATTCTCGTCTCCACACTCTAAAACAAAAAGGCCGGGCATTACCCCGACCCTTCGTTACACTTACAGGCTGCCGTCCATCTGCGGCACTCAAACAGCTATCTGCCATCTCATGCGCCAACCCAGACGACTTCCTTCACGACCCGCAGCGGTACATTCGTGCTTGCGAGTCACTTCAAGCGTTATGCCGCCTGGAGGTTTTCCGCTGCGCTCTTTCCGCTGCGGCGATCCGCGACGATATCAAACGACAGCTTCTGCCCTTCAACGATGGAACGCATTCCTGCGCGCTCTACAGCGGAGATATGGACAAACACATCCGCGCCGCCATTGTCCGGTGCGATAAAACCAAAGCCTTTGGTGGCATTGAAGAACTTGACTGTACCTGTATTCATGACGACAACCTTTCATCGTTCATAAGTTGCTGGACGCTGGCAGCAAGCCAACGTACAAAAAAATCGAAGTTGAAGAAGAAGATCGCCAGATACGCCGTAGCGCGAAACAAAGTTCAACACGCAAGTTCGATTTGTCCAATATAGGGTCTTTTGCTCAAAACACAAGGACCCTGACTTTTTATTTGGACGATCCTGAAACAGGAAAGAAAATCCACGCAGATGGAATGCAGAGGGAACTGGCTCAGACCATGAACCAGTTCCAAATATGTTCAGCCTATATCGCCGGAGCCAGGTGCAGGTTTTTTGCCATTGACCATTGCGCGAACGAGATTTTCGCCGTGCCGGTGGCTGGCCAGAATGACGCCAGCAACGTGTAGTGCAATGAGAACGAGCAGCGAGTTGGCGAGCACCTCATGAACCTCTTCAACCCACTCGATACCCCACCACGTATCTGTCGTTTGCATCCAGCCTGTCAGACCAGTGCCAAACACGGTAACAAGGAGCGCCAACACCATCAGCGCGCCAGCGGGATTGTGCCCGATATAGCGAGCCTCACGACCGCGAGCCATGGAGCCAAGATATTTCAGAGTGTGAACTGGAGAGCGGACAAACTGCGAAAAACGCGCGTAGCGCTCGCCAATGAGGCCCTGAATAACACGAAACGCCACCAGACCTAGCGCGCAGTATCCGGCAAGTTCGTGCGCTGAGCGAAATTCATCGGAAGTCAACCAGGCGGTTGCAACACTGGCCACGAGTGACCAGTGAAACAACCGTGTGGCAACGCTCCAAACCTTGACGGTTTTTTGGATACGTTGTGTCATGATGAACCGATCAATCATCGTCTTCGCCAACCGGCTGCAGCGTGACCGGATCAAAATATGTTTCCTTGCGCTTGCCAGCCGCGTCAGTTGCATAGACTTCGTAGCAACCGTTGTCGGTCTTGATCTTGCGGATTTTCCAGCCTTCCTTTTCCAGCTGCGCCTGAAGCTTCTCGGGCGCCTGCCATTGGTCGGTTGGTGCATTGCAGCGGTTTTCGGCAAATGCTGCCCCGGAAAGGAATGTCAGCGCGGCGGCTGATAGAACGAACGATCTCAACATTAAAATGCCTCCATAACAGATTTGAGATGATGCTAATCTGTCTACCGAACCTGACATGGGGCTGAATGATCGACACCAATACGTTCAGCCTGGTGTCAGGTTTCCTTGAAAATCGATTTTTCAAGCCAAAGGATTGTTTCGATGCGCGTTCTGCTTGTGGAAGATGACCCCGTGCTTGGGAGCGCGATTCGCGACCATGTCGCTTCGCTTGGTCATGCCGTTGACCGCGCACACCATCTTGCTGAAGCAGATGAGCTTATGTCTGTGGCGAGCTATGAAATGATCCTGCTGGACCTTCGTTTGCCCGACGGAAACGGTCTCGACCTTTTGCGCAAGTTGCGCCGCGCCGACAATCCTGCAGCGATAATTATTCTCACCGCGCGCGACAGGTTGTCGGAACGGATCGACGGGTTGAATGCCGGGGCGGATGATTATCTTGTAAAACCGTTCGAGCTTGATGAACTATCTGCCCGCATTACGGCCGTTGCCCGACGATATTCGGGCAGAACAAGTCCTGTAATCCGCACGGGCAGTGCGGAGATAGATCTGGCGCGCCGCGTTGTCATGCAAATGAATCGCGAAGTGTTTTTAAGCTCGCGTGAGTGGATCGTGCTTGAGGAGCTCGCCCGAAAACCGGGCGCGACAGTCAGCAAGCGACACCTTGAGGATGCAATTTATGCGTTCGGCATGGAAGTCGAGAGCAACACCATTGAAGTTTATCTAAGTCGCATCCGCAAGAAAGTGGGGCGTGACACCATCAAGACAATCCGAGGTGTCGGATACAAACTGGTCGTGCAATGAAAAGATCAAACAGCATTTTCAGGAAGTTGGCTGCGAGCATTATCACGCTGCTTCTGTTCTTCGCGCTGGCCGCATTTGCTGCTGGAACATTTACAATTCACAGAGAGCTGAATGAGGCCATGGATCGCACGCTTGAGCAGGTCGCCAGGCGCCTGTTGCCTCTGGCGGTTGATGATCTGATGGCGCAGGACAAGACAAATGCCGCGCGGGAATTGGCTCAGGCCGTTTCAATGGAACACCAGCCAGCGATTTTCCAGATTCGTAACGGTGAAGGCAATGTACTGATCCGGTCCCACGAAGCACCCGCCGAGCCGCTTTCCAAGAAATTGCGACTCGGCTTTTCCGAATCTGATGGTTGGCACATATTCACTGTCGAGTCTCTGGGCGGTTCAGTCTATGTACAAGTTGCCCAGCGCCAGTCTTACAGGCGCGAAGAAACGATGGAGGCTGCTGCCGGGTTCGTCTATCCGATGCTGGCACTCATCCCACTAAGCGCATTTGCGATCGGCCTTATCGTTCGTCGATCCGCCCAACCAGTCAAGCTCTTATGGACTGAAATCGACCAACGCCATGGCGACAAGCTCACGTCCCTGGCACTCGACTCAATACCGGATGAACTGCAGGGAATTGCCAGATCAGTAAACGGGCTCATGAGCAGGCTCGCGGCCTCAATTGAAGCAGAACGGGAGTTTTCGGCAAATGCCGCTCATGAACTGCGCACCCCCCTTGCCGGAGCGCTCGCCCAGATCGAAATTCTGAAAAGGGCCAAATTGCCAAAGCCGGAACAGCAAAGGGTTGAAGAAGTGGCCCGTGCCCTTTCAAACCTTGGGCAACGTACAGAGAAGCTGCTGCAGCTTGCTCGCTCGAATTACGATCAACTACCGCAGTCGACCGTTTGCAACCTCAGTCTGGTTACCCGGCTGGTTGCGGACGAGATTGCACGCAGGTCGAACGACCGGGACTTGATACTCGACCTGCCAGCAAATGGCCCTCAGGTTCAGTTTGACGCTGATGCACTGGCAATCGTGGTTCGAAATCTTATTGAAAACGCATTGGATTACAGCCCGGAAAACTCTGCCATCACCGTGCGCGTCACAGAAAGCGGCACGATTGAAACGGAAAACGAGACAGACTTCATCTCTCCGGAAGTCGTTGAGCGCCTGACAGCGAGATATGAGCGTCAGGACAAGCGCGGTGACGGGTTCGGACTCGGCCTTGCAATTGTGTCCCGATTGGTTCGACAGGCAGGTGGCGACATGCGTTTGCAGGCCGAGCAAATATCTGCTGGACGCTCGATGTTCAGAGCAAAAATCCAGTGCGTCGTTGCAGTCTAGCGGCGTGCGGCGTCAGTAGAGGCCGCCGCCACCACCTTCGATAGCTTGCTTTGCCGCAGGTGAAAGCGCTTCGGCCGAGGGATTAACTCCCGCGTCCATGCCAATCACCCAATACCGATCAGCGGGCCCGGTTCCCGGTTTGAATGCTTCGACGATCGTGTTTGGATCGCCCTTTGAAGCCTGCATACCTGTCTTGCGGTCAATCGGAATGAGCTTCATGCCCGCTGGCACCTGAAAATCGATGGCTGGGGCATCCTTCAGCGCGTCTGCCACGAATTCCTTGAATATTGGCGCCGCAAGACCGCCGCCGGTTGTACCCTTCCCTAGAGGGCGTGGCTGGTCATACCCAACGTAAAGCCCCGCAACGAGGTTTGGCGTGAAGCCAATGAACCATGCGTCCTTTTCGTCATTTGTCGTTCCGGTCTTGCCGGCGATAGGCCGATTCAACTCACGAAGTATCGTTGCCGTGCCGCGCTGGACGACACCTTCCATCATGGAGGTAATCTGGTAGGCGGTCATCGGGTCCAACACCTGCTCCGCAGTGTCCGTCAACTCAGGTTCGGCCTGATTTTCCCATTCTTGCGCCGAGCAATTCTCGCAGCCGCGCTCGTCGTGCCGAAACACGGTCTTTCCGTATCTGTCCTGTATCCGGTCGATAAGCGACGGCTTGATCTGCTTGCCGCCGTTTGCCATGACGGAATAAGCTGAAACCATGCGCATGACGGTGGTTTCGCCCGATCCAAGCGACATGGCGATGTGGGGGGGCATCTTGTTATAGACACCGAAACGCTCAGCGTATTCGGAAACGATGTTCATACCCATATCGTTTGCGAGCCGCACAGTCATGAGATTGCGCGAGCGCTCGATACCGCTGCGCAATGTCGAAGGACCGGCAGCCTTGCCGTCATAATTTTTCGGGCTCCAGACCTGATTGCCGATTGTGATCGTAATCGGTCCGTCCATGATAACGGACGCGGGCGTGTACCCATTATCGAGCGCTGCAGCGTACACAATCGGCTTGAACGACGATCCCGGCTGACGCATTGCCTGCGTCGCGCGATTGAACTCGGACTGGGAATATGAAAATCCGCCGACCATAGCCAATACACGGCCGGTATGCGGGTCCATCACAACCATGCCACCTGAGACACCGGGGGGCTGACGCAGAAGGTATCCGTCGCTGTCCTCTTTCTTCTCGACATAGACGACATCACCAGCCTTCAGAACGTCCGCAGGCGAATTCGCCTTCACACGCTCGCCATTTACGACATGCCGAAGCGCCCAGCGCATATCTTCAGCGGAAATAAAGGCGCGATCGCGTTCAGCCGACAATGCACCGGAGCTTTCGCGACCGGGCTGCAAGCCAATAGATACACCTTCCCTGGAGCTTTCCAGAACGACTGCAAGCTTCCATTCCGGCACATCATCCAGCGGCTTTTCTTCCGCAATCGCCTTGCCCCAATCGTCAGCAATATCGACGTGCGACTTTGGCCCTCTGTAGCCGCGCAAGGTGTCATAGCGGATCAGGCCGCGCTGCATCGCCTTGCGCGCAATAATCTGCATCCGGGGATCGAGCGTCGTACGAACGGAAAGCCCGCCTTCATAAAGAGCGTCCTGTCCGTAGCGTGCAATAATCTCGCGCCGTACTTCTTCTGTGAAATACTCGCCGGCAAACAAATAGGTTCCGCCACGACGAAGTTTTACGCCAAGCGGTTCGGCCTTTGCTTTCGCGCCCTCTTCACGCGTTGCGTAGTCGTTATCGACCATCTGATCGATCACCCAGTTGCGGCGTTCGATAGCGCGATCAGTGTTCTTGAAAGGGTGATAATTATTCGGACCCTTCGGCAAAGCAGCCAGATAGGCGGCTTCAGAAAGCGTCAGCTCGTTCACGGACTTGTCGAAATAGGTCAGTGCCGCACCGGCAATGCCGTACGCGCCGAGCCCGAAATAGATCTCATTTACGTACAGTTCTAGAATTCGATCCTTGGAGTATGCCTGCTCAATGCGGAACGAGAGCAGCATTTCCTTGATCTTGCGCTCATAGGTCTGATCAGACGTCAGGAGGAAGTTCTTCGCGACCTGCTGCGTGATGGTGGAAGCGCCTTGCTTGCTGCCAGTGCGCATATTGGTAACGACGGCACGGCCCAGACCCATGACATCAATGCCTGGGTGCTTGTAAAAATTCTTGTCTTCAGCCGATAGAAATGCCGCCTTCACGCGGTCCGGAATTGCCTGAATAGGCAGATATAGCCTGCGTTCGCGCGCAAATTCACCCATAAGCGCGCCGTCCGAGGCATGGATACGCGTAGTGACAGGCGGCTCATAGCTGGCCAGCACTTCGTAGTCTGGCAAATCCTTCGCCAGATGCCCAACGACAAGCGCAACGCCTGCGGCTGCGAGCAGCCCGAGCATAATCGCTACACCAAAAAAATATCCGAGAAGCCGAACCATTCCCGCTCCACTTCGAACCAAAATTCATGGCCCGAATCCGCACTGCAATAAACGTTGCCACAAAGAAACAAACCCACATACTCCCTGCTATGCGGATGTGGGCAAAATGCGGCAAACCAATCGTAAACCATACGGGCAAACCAAAAAAGCCCGCATGTGCTTAGAGACTGGGATGGCTCGACGCAATCATCTTTCTGTTTGCGCTGTGGAAACACCTTTTCGCTCGGCGAACTTTTCCACTGCCGTCGCGATGCTACCCACCGCCTTTGCGCGCCACTGCGGATCAAGCAAGCTCGACTCATCGTCGGCATTGGAAAGATAACCAAGCTCTACCAAGACGGAAGGAACGTCAGGCGCGCGCAGTACACGGAATCGGGCGTGACGGTGCGGATTATTGATGACCCCGATAGTCTGGGAAAGTGAGCCCACGAGATCCTTTGCAACGCGCCACGAATAATCTTGCGTTTCCCGCCTTACGAAGTCGAACAGAATGTCCGTGACCTCCTGGTTTTCCTCCGGGAGTGAGGCGCTGCCGATCTGATCTACAAGGTTTTCACGGTCAGCCAACGCCTGTGAGTCGGCATCTGAAGCCTGATCTGAACCTGTGTAAACCGTCGCGCCACGCAAGCCGGTATATCGAATTGAATCGGCATGGATGGATATAAACAGATCAGCCTCGTTGCTTTGCGCGACGCGAACGCGATCGTCCAGACGCAAAAACATGTCTGAATCGCGCGTCATGACGACCTTGAAATTGGGAAGCTGGATCAAGCTGTCTCGCAATTCCCTTGAAAAGGCGAGGGTAATGTCCTTTTCCCGCGTTCCGCTTACGCCTTCCGCGCCGCCATCAAATCCACCATGGCCGGGATCAATAACAACCGTAAATGGCTTCACAGGTGTAGTGTCGCCGTCAGGCCGCGCTGGGATGGATGCTGTAGCACTGACCTGTTCAGACATTGCGGACTGGAATGCGCTGTCAGACGAAGCAGCCAATGAAACGGCGAGAGAATAGCCGTCTTTGTCTGCTCCCGATTCGATCTCGACGCGTTCAACCGAAAATGGCTTGCGACTCGTGAAAATGATGCGCGAACGGCCCTCCGCTGCTTTGCCATATCGCACCCCGTCCACCAATCCGAGCGGTTTTAGCGAGCGAGGCTCTATCGCGAATGTCGTCTCCGGCAATTCGACAACTAGACGATAAGGAGTGCGCAGAAGAAACCAGTGCAAATCGGGGTCCTGATCAATCGATATCCGAACCTCGGTTTTTTGCGAATCACCAGACAATTGAACGCTGCTTGCCTTCAAACCTGCAAATGCAGCCCCGACAAAGGCGAAAGTCGCTATAGCCAGCACACCAAAAATGTGCGCGACCCAACTTGTTGCTTTGGATAAATCTTGGCGCATTACGTCATGCCAGTCCCGCAAACATCCTCTCTCGCGGCCGCAGGACCGCGCATTCATTAACGACTGGTAGGCAAAGAAGGTTAACCAAGCCTTTTCACGAGCGTTTTCCACTGATGCCCCGACACGGAGCGGTCATAATTGAGGGTTGCCAGATGACGCGCCAGACCCTAAAAGCGATTAGATTGTGGCAAGATAGCAAGCCGCAGTGGCATTCGAACGAATCACGGAAAGGTTCCGTTCAAAAGCCGCGCCGGCGAAGTGCATTGCTGCAATTCGAATGAGATTTTCCGGGGGAACGCCGAGGCGGAACCCGGTGATAAACGGCGCGAAAGAAAGTTTTGCGCCGGCTCCTGATGAGCGAAACAAGTCGATCCGGTGTGCCGGGTCATGGTTTAACCCTTTCGCTGAACGAGGCGATGACGACAGGCCCTTCAAACAGCAGAACCGAGACCCGGCGCGTAGCGCAGCCGGAGGAGTCTGTTGTGGCCCGCACGCGCGCAAAAGCGATTCCCTCAATATCCGGCGGCAGTTTTCTGCTGAGAACACGCATTAGCGGGCCCCACCGCGCGCCAGGCACAGCTCCCGCCGGGGAGAATTATTATGCCAAACAGAATACTTATAGACGCCTCCCACCCGGAGGAAACGAGAGTCGTTGTTACACGCGGCAATCGCATTGAAGAATTTGACTTTGAATCGCAGGACAAAAAACAACTTAGAGGCAATATCTACCTGGCCCGGGTAACAAGGGTAGAACCGTCACTGCAGGCCGCTTTTGTTGAATATGGCGGAAATCGCCATGGCTTTCTTGCGTTCAGCGAAATTCACCCGGATTACTACCAAATCCCGGTCGCCGATCGGCAGGCTTTGCTGAAAGCAGAAGCCGAAGCGGCTGCCCACGAAGATGACGACGAAAACGGCGAGTCGCGCCAGGAGCGTGAACGCAGTGGGCGCCGGCGCAGACGCGGCAAAAATCGCCATCGCAACGGCGACAGCCAACAATCGGCTGGATCAGAAGAAAACATCTCGGGCGATGAAGAAGGTGCAGAGCTGCACGGCCATGAATCCTCTGCCGATGACAGCGCATCAGACTCCGACGATACTACTTCTCATGAACACGAAGAGGATAACGGCTCTCAGACCATCGCGGCAGGCATTGCGGCTGATGTTATTTCTGAGCCAATAGCGACAGAATCTGCAGATCCTTCTGCAGAAAGCGACGAAGAGCGCGAACACGTCGAGAGAAATGGACACGTTGAAGAGGTCCCGTCCGGCTCTGGCGAAGAGCGTGATGTTGAATCGGTTGGCGCTGGCGATGCACTGGATGAAGTGCGCGACCGTCGCCGTCCGGTTCGCCGCCATTACAAGATTCAGGAAGTTATCAAGCGTCGCCAGATCTTGCTTGTTCAGGTGGTCAAGGAAGAACGCGGCAATAAGGGCGCGGCGTTAACGACATATTTGTCGCTGGCTGGCCGTTATTCCGTGCTGATGCCCAACACCGCACGCGGCGGTGGCATTTCCCGTAAAATCACCAGTGCGCAAGATCGCAAGCGCCTCAAGGATGTCGTCAAGGAGCTTGAAGTTCCGCAGGGAATGGGCGTCATTTTGCGCACAGCAGGCGAAAATCGGACCAAGGCCGAAATCAAGCGCGATTATGAATATCTGATGCGGCTGTGGGAAAACGTCCGCAACCTTACACTGAAATCCACCGCCCCTGCCCTCGTTTATGAGGAAGGCAGCCTTATCAAGCGGTCCGTGCGCGATCTTTATAATAAGGACATTGAGGAGATTCTTGTCTCTGGCGATGAGGGTTATCGCGAAGCCAAGGATTTCATGCGGATGCTCATGCCGAGCCACGCAAAGATGGTTCAGCCATATAGAGATGCCACGCCAATATTTGCTCGCAATGGCATTGAGGCGCAGCTGGACCGTATGCTCCAGCCGCAGGTAACGCTGAAATCCGGCGGTTACATCATTATCAACCAGACAGAAGCGCTCGTTTCGATTGACGTTAACTCCGGTCGCTCGACCCGCGAACATTCTATCGAAGACACAGCCGTACAGACTAATCTTGAAGCAGCAGAAGAGGTAGCGCGCCAACTGCGTTTGCGCGACCTCGCCGGTCTTATTGTTATCGACTTCATCGACATGGAGGAGTCACGAAACAATCGTGCCGTGGAGAAGAAGCTCAAGGAATGCCTCAAGAACGACCGTGCGCGCATTCAGGTCGGACGGATCTCGCATTTCGGCCTGCTGGAAATGTCACGCCAGCGCATCCGCGCAAGCGTTCTGGAAAGCACGACGAAGGTTTGCCCGCATTGCGGCGGCACTGGGCACGTGCGTTCCGATTCTTCCGTCGCGCTGCTTGTCGTGCGAGCTATTGAAGAGTTCCTGCTAAAAGACGGGCGGCACCATATCACCGTGCGCACGCCTGCCGTCACGGCGCTTTACGTACTCAATCACAAGCGCAGCACGCTGGTGGAACTCGAAAATCGCTTCGGGCTGACGATTACGATCGAAGCTGATGATTCCGTGGGCTCCCAGCATTACTCAATCACACGCGGCGCTGTTGTCGAAAACCCGATTGACCAGACCGAACGCAACAGACAGCCCGAGATCGTTGAAGAAGAAATCGAGCCCGTTGTTGCCGAGGAAGAAGACGAGCCAGAGGAAAGCTCTGCAAGCGCATCTGCGGAAGAGTCTTCCTCTGATGATGAGCGCAAGCGCAAGCGCAAGCGCCGGCGGCGTCGGCGTGGTGGACGTGATCGCGAACAGCTGGAATCGGCAAGCGATGCATCGGTTGAGGAAGGTTCCGTCAGTGACGACGGTTCAGACGATTCTGATGAAACCGAAGACAGCGCACCAGATTCGGATAGCGTAGCGCAACCAAAACAAGCCGTTGAGACCGAAGAGAAGTCGGATGGCAAAAAGCGGCGGCGTGGCAAGCGCGGCGGGAAGCGGAACAAGCTCGACACCGCCGCAGACGATCAAACTGCTGATGTTGAAGCGTCCGAGGAAGCAGGCGAAGTTTCAACAGCATCCACGCCGGAAACCGTTGTGGAGCAAGAGCAGGTAGAAGCGTCTCCAGCGACAGAGACACCGGAACCTCAGGAAGAAAAGAAGCCCAAGCCTCGTGCACGTCGCACGACAAAGGCAAAGAAAGAAGCGGAATCAACCGCTTCCCACGAAGAAGCCGCTATAGCCTCAGCGCCCGAAACTGAGGCCGAAGCTGCGCCAAAGCCGAAAGCTCGGCGGACCACCCGTAAGAAAGAACCTGTAGCTGTTGAAATTGCTGCGGAGGCGCAGGTAGTTGAGGCGACACAGCCTGCTGAACCCGCGATTTCCTCAACGCTGGCAGGCGAGCAACCGGAAAGTGAAGAGCAGGCCGAACCTAGAAAAGGCTGGTGGCAGCGAAAAGGGTTCTTCTGATAACCAGTTACAAAAAACGCCCGGATTTTCCGGGCGTTTTTTATGTGGGCTATCTCGCGTTAAGCCAGTTCGACACGCGCATTATCGCTTCGCGCATCTCATCGGTGCTCCCGGCATAGGAAAAACGCATGTAGCGATGGCCGTTCTCGGGGTCGAAATCCCGCCCCGGTGTGGCGGCAACACCTGCCTCCACCAGCATCCGCCTTGCAAATTCCATGCTGTCATTGGTGAGGCGGGAGACGTCGCAATAAGCATAGAAGGCACCATCCATCGGGGCAGCCAATGGAAAGCCGAGCTTTGGCAGGCCCTCGCCCAGCAGTTCGCGATTTGCAGCATATCGGCTCTTCACCAATTCCAGTTCTTGCGTAGCTTCAAACGCTTCTATTGCGGCGATTTGAGAAAGCTCCGGGGCCGAAATGTAGAGGCTTTGCTGAATGCGCTCGATTGGACGGACCAAGGGTTCCGGCAGCACCATCCATCCAATTCTCCATCCGGTCATGCAGTAGTATTTCGAGAAGGAGTTGATGACGGTAATATCATCGCCGAAAGCAAGGGCCGTATTGTCCGTGCCAGCGAAATTCAGGCGGTGATAAATTTCGTCGGAGATGACAGCTATCCCAAGCTCGCGGGCGGTATTTACAACCCTTTCCAGCTCATTGGCGGGTATGCTTGCACCCGTAGGATTGGCCGGGCTGGCAAAGAGAATGCCCTTCAAAGGCGCGCGATTGTGCTCTTGAGCGATCATTTCAGCAGTGAGATACGGAGCGTCGCTCGATCTTATCTCCACAACCTCCAGACCGAGCGCCGCCATTATGTTTCGATAGGCAGGATAGCCGGGAACGGCGATGCCGATCCTGTCGCCCGGATCGAACATGGCCATGAATGCAAGATTGAAACCTGCCGAAGAGCCGGTCGTGATCGCTACCCGTTCAGCGGAAACCTGCACGTCATAATGATCAGCATAATGGCGCGCAATTGCCTCACGCAGGGGCCGCATCCCCAATGAGTCAGTGTAACCAATGCGCCCGTCATCCAGCGCGCGGCGGGCAGCCTCCCGCACCACAAGCGGTGCTGGATCGGAAGGCTGTCCCACGGCCATGGATATGACCGAGGCACCTCCCGCCCTTAGTCTGTTGGCTTCGGCAAGAATGTCCATTGCATGGAACGGTTCGACATTGCCGCGGCGCGAAATTGCAATCGCCATGTTAGCTCCGGCATTTAAGAAACTTCAAAGATGCCGCACAAATGCCCGAATGATGTGGGTTTCACAAGTTCATGATAGGGCTTGGCAACACTTTTCAAGCAAGGGCAGGTCTATTAGTTCTGTGGTGATGTCCAGTTTTCGAATCGCGCGCATTGCTGCTGCAAGAACTGTCGGTCGTAGCCTTTGCGCGCTGCTGCTGAGCTGCGCCGTCGCTCTATCCGGTGCTGTTTCAGCAAGCGCACAAAATTTGCCGATAGTGCGCGATGCAGAAATTGAAGCGCTTGTGCGTGATTACGCGCGGCCTTTGCTGGCGGCGGCAGGTCTTACCCGCAAGAATGTCGAAATCGTGCTGGTTAACAACCCCGGTTTCAACGCGTTTGTTTCAGGCCGCCGCATCTTCATGAATACCGGCACGCTCATGATAGCTGAAACGCCAAACGAGGTTATAGGCGTTCTGGCGCATGAAATCGGCCACCTCGCTGGCGGTCATCAGGAGCGCCTGCGCCTTCAGGTAGACCGCGCCAAGACATTGGCAATTGTTGGCATGTTACTCGGGATGGGCACGCTGGCCGCTGGAGCAGCAACAAAACAAGGTGAACTCGGCGGCGTTGGCATGGGCATGGCAACCGGCTCAACGGAAGTTGCGCGTCGCAGTCTGCTTGCCTACCAGCGCACAGAGGAAACGGCCGCAGATCGCTCCGCCTTGACCTATCTTGAAGCGACTCAACAGTCGGCACGTGGAATGCTGAGAACCTTCAAGCGCTTCCAGTCTGCTCTCGCGCTATCGGGAACTCGCGTGGACCCCTACCAGATCAGCCACCCTACCCCGCGCGACCGCATCGCGAATCTCGAAGTTCTGGCTCGCAAGAGTCCTTATTACGACAAGCGCGACGCAGCCGAATTGCAGCAGCGTCACGACAGGGCACGCGCCAAAATTGCCGCTTTCACCAATGGCAAGGGCTCAACCCAGCAGCTATTCCGGCAAAACAAGGATGTAGAAGCAAAAAACTATGGTGAAGCGATTGAAGGCTATCTCCATGGCAACCCTCGCGCGGCGCTTGCCAAGATCGATGCCCTTATAAAAGCCGAGCCGAAGAACCCGTACCATTACGAGTTGCGCGGCGACACGTTGATGAAAGCCAACCGACCACGCGAAGCTGCGGAAGCCTATGCCAGGGCCATCAAGCTGGATCCCTCCCGTTCCAGCGCGCTGCAAATTTCTTACGGTCAGGCTCTTCTTGCGCAAGGCAAGAAAGACACAACCAGGCAAGCCATTCAGGCGCTCCAGCGCGGGCTGGCTGTCGATCCGGAAAACACGGTAGCATATCGTTATCTCGCTCAGGCCCACGGGCAGCTCGGTGATATAGGACAGGCGGAACTCGCTTCAGCGGATGGTTACTTTTACAGCGGTAATATACGTCAGGCAAAAATCTTTGCCGCGAGAGCGCAGTTAAAGTTGAAACCTGGCTCGGCTGCATGGCAGCGCGCTCAGGACATTATAAACTACCGCAAACCTCGCGGCTAATACGGACATCATTCCATGAAAAAGCTTATCCCGATTGGCGTTGCCGGTACTATCGTTTCGCTGGCCGCCCTTGTGTGCGGCTACCAGATCGCCCGCTCGGGGATGAACGTTCCGGTGAACGCGGCTGCTACAGGCGCGACGCCCGAGCTCGGCGAATCTATCCGTAATTATCTGTTGGCCAATCCTGAGCTGCTGACAGAAATGCAGACAGTGATGGAAGAAAAGGAGCGCGCAGAACAACTGCAAGCCTCCATGGCAACGATCAAGGATGCTAGCGCCGACATCTTCAAGGCCCCCAGTGATGCAGTGATCGGAAACCCGCAGGGCAAAACAACCATTGTCGAGTTTTACGACTACAATTGCGGCTTCTGCCGGCGCGCCATGGACGACATGTACGCCCTCACGAAGGCCGATCCTGACTTGCGTTTTGTCCTCAAGGAGCTTCCCATCCTCGGCCCCGATTCTCAAAGGGCACATATAGTTTCACAGGCTTTTCATCGTTTGATGCCTGAGAAATACACTGAATTTCACAATCAGCTTCTGGGTGGAGACAAAGGCAGGGCCACGGAAGAAAGCGCGGTCAGCATCGCCGTGGCGCTTGGTGCAGATGAAGCAGCATTGAGGGCGGAAATGCAAAAGCCTGAAGTGATTGCTGCGCTTCAGAAGAACTTTGAGCTGGCCGATCGCCTTCAGATTACAGGCACGCCTTCATACGTTATTGGCGATGAAGTGGTATTCGGTGCGCTGGGCGAACAAATTCTGAGTCAGAAAATTGCTGCTGCGCGTGAACAATGCCAGACAGCCGCGTGTTGAATAAAAATTGGTACAAGCAGTTGTGGATAGAAAAACAACACTCTTGTGGACTTTTCCCCTCGTTATAAGCCAACTATAGAGGGTTCGCGCAGCTTCCGGGCTGAATCGCGGAAAGATTCGTATGTCGAAACTGATCTATGTGCTAAACGGACCAAATCTGAACGCGCTGGGGAAGCGTGAACCGGGAATCTATGGCGGCAAAACACTTGCCACGATTGCCGATGATTGCCGCGCTCAGGCCGCAGCTCTTGGTTTTGACATTGAATTCCGGCAAACGAATCATGAAGGTGAGTTGGTGGACTGGATCCATGAAGCAGGTGACAAGGCTGCCGGTGTGGTTCTGAACGCCGGGGCTTACACGCACACCTCCATCGCGATCCATGACGCTATTCGCGCAGTTGCGCCGCTGAAAGTGGTGGAAGTTCACCTTTCTAACATACATGCGCGCGAAACTTTCAGGCACAAGTCAATGATTGCACCGGTGGCCACCGGTATGATCTGTGGATTTGGGCCGCTAAGCTACATTCTGGCGCTTCAGGCGCTGGCCGGCTGATGTCGGCACAAACGGAAGGCATAGAGATGTCAATCAAGAAGTCCGCTGTGGACCAGCAACTTATCCGCGATCTCGCGGGAATTCTCAATGACACCAACCTGACCGAGATTGAGGTCGAGTTAGGGGATTTAAAGGTTCGCGTCTCTCGCGGTGGTGCCGCGGTCCATGCCTTTGCCGCGCCGGCAGCCTATGCGCCAGCGCCCGCTCCGGCTGCGCCAACAGCGCCTGCCGCTGTCGCGCCCGCAGCAAGCGCAGATACTTCCCGGAATGCGGTTCTTTCTCCGATGGTTGGAACGGCCTATAGCGCTCCATCGCCTGGCGCCAAGACATTTGTAGAGGTCGGGCAGCAGGTGAAAGAGGGCCAGACCCTGCTTATCATCGAAGCCATGAAAACTATGAACCAGATTCCTGCGCCGCGTTCTGGCACGGTAACGGCAATCCTTTTTGAAGATGCCCAGCCCGTCGAATTCGGTGAACCTCTGGTGGTGATCGAATAAGCCGATGTTCCAAAAAATCCTTATAGCCAATCGCGGCGAAATTGCACTTCGCGTCCTGCGCGCAGCCAAGGAACTTGGCATCCAGACCGTGGTAGTGCATTCGACTGCGGACGCTGATGCAATGCATGTGCGCCTCGCCGACGAAAGCGTCTGTATCGGCCCACCACCCTCTCGCGACAGCTACCTTAACATTCACCAGATCGTCGCAGCATGTGAAATCACCGGCGCAGACGCTGTGCATCCGGGCTACGGCTTCCTGTCTGAGAATGCCAAATTTGCTGACATTCTGGCTGCTCACAACATAACGTTTATTGGTCCCTCGGGGGATCACATCCGCATGATGGGCGACAAGATCGAGGCCAAGCGAACCGCTAAGCGCCTCGGAATTCCTGTCGTGCCGGGGTCAGACGGGGCTATTTCTGATCCAGTTGAGGCCAAGCGCGTTGCCTCGGAAATAGGTTATCCGGTTATTATCAAGGCGTCTGCCGGCGGCGGTGGTCGTGGTATGAAAGTTGCGCGCAACGAGGAAGACCTCGATATTGCGCTTGCAACAGCCCGCTCCGAAGCTGGAGCAGCTTTCGGCGACGATTCCGTTTACATCGAGAAGTATCTGGAAAAGCCGCGCCACATTGAAATTCAGGTATTCGGAGACGGTGCTGGCAAGGGCGTGCATCTTGGCGAACGCGATTGCTCACTACAGCGCCGCCATCAGAAGGTGTGGGAAGAAGCAAATTCCCCTGCCCTGAACTCGGCCGAACGCAGCCGAATTGGCGAAATATGCGCCACGGCTGTCGCCAATCTCGGATATTCTGGCGCGGGCACAATCGAGTTCCTCTACGAGAACGGTGAGTTCTATTTCATCGAAATGAACACCCGCCTTCAGGTTGAGCATCCCGTTACGGAAGCGATTACGGGTATAGACCTTGTGCACGAACAGATTCGCGTTGCTTCTGGTGGCGGTCTGTCTGTTACGCAGGACGATATTCGTTTTCAGGGTCACGCCATCGAGTGCCGTATCAATGCGGAAGATCCACGGACCTTCACGCCCTCGCCCGGGACCATCACGCATTTCCACACACCGGGCGGACTCGGCATTCGGGTGGATTCAGGAGTGTACTCGGGCTACCGAATTCCACCTTATTACGACAGCCTGATTGGCAAACTCATTGTTCACGGGCGCAACCGTGTTGAGTGCATGATGCGCTTGCGCCGCGCGCTGAATGAATTTGTCGTGGATGGTATCAAGACGACTTTGCCGCTGTTTCAGGACCTTGTGAATAATCCTGACATTGCCAATGGCGACTATGACATCCACTGGCTGGAGAAATACCTGGCCAAGCCGGAGGCATAACGCCAAAGGCATGGCCCGTCCTTATGCACCTGGCCATCGAATACCAGTAGACTTGCTGCTTCGCGCCTATGCCACAGGGGTTTTCCCTATGGCAGAAAGCGCGGACGATCCCGAGGTTTTCTGGGTTCAGCCCGAATTGCGCGGCATTATCCCGCTCGACGAATTTCACATTCCACGCAGTCTGGCAAAAATTGTTCGTCAAAACCGATTCGAAATCCGGTTTGACTACGATTTTGATGGTGTGATTGCCGCTTGCGCCGAATCCCGTCCGATACGCCCTTCGACGTGGATAAATGAGCCCATACGCGAAGCCTATGCAGAGCTTTTCCGAATTGGACATTGCCATACGGTCGAAGCCTGGCGTGACGGAAAGCTGGTCGGCGGACTATATGGGGTCACGCTGGGCCGCGCATTCTTCGGCGAAAGCATGTTTTCCTTCGAGCGCGATGCCTCGAAAGTTTGTCTTGTCCACCTTGTCGAACAATTAAAGCGGCAAAGCTTTACTCTGTTGGATACACAGTTCACTACCGAGCATCTCGCGCGCTTCGGCGCGATAGACGTGCCGCGCAAGCAGTACCAAAAACTGCTAGCGAAAGCGCTCGAAGGCGAACCAGCCAGCTTCCTGCCCTGAGACTGCTTATACAAGCTGGACTTCAACCACTCCGGGCATTGACCGCATAGCGTTGGCAACGCGTTCATCAAACCTGTAACGCTCCGGCAGTTCGATCTCGACCTCGCCCTTACCTTCATCCTTGATAACGATAAAGCTGACCTGACCATCGCCCTTGAGCGAGAGCTGTGTGGCCAGCGTTGGAAGCGGCTTGTCGTCACGCAGGAATATGCGCATCGACTTTTGGGCCTGAATGGCCTCGTCTTCGAGTGATTTGACGCCCTGAATGCGCAGGTTTACCCCTTCCGGACGGTCTTCTGCCGCTACCGTTATGACAAGTGAGCGACCGGGTTCGAGATAATCGCGGAACTGGGCAAGCGCCTCTGAGAACAGCACAGCTTCATATTGTCCGGACGTGTCGGAGAATATGACAATGCCCATCTTGTTGCCGGTGCGAGTTTTGCGCTCCTGCCGGGAGGACACCGTTCCAGCCAGACGCCCAGCCGTAGCGCCGCGCTTGACCGCGGCGGAGAAATCCGCCCAGGTCTGGACGCGCATTTTCTCCAGCGTTGCCTTAAACTCATCCAGCGGGTGCGCGGAAAGGTAAAACCCAACGACCTGGAATTCGCGATGCAGTCGCTCTGCGGGTGGCCAAGGCTCGGCAATCGGCAGGCGAATCGGGTCCGGCTTGCGCGAGCCGCTGCCGGCTCCAAAAATATCGATCTGGTCGCTGGACGCGCTGCTTTGCGCAAATGCCGCTGCCGCCATCATGGTTTCCACGCCCGCCATCAGCTCCGCGCGGTCACGTCCAAAACAATCTAGTGCCCCCGCCATGATGAGGCTTTCGAGAACACGCTTGCCTACGATCTTCGGATCAATCCGGTGGATGAAATCTTCAAGGCTTTCAAACTGACGTTCAGCCCGCTTCTCAACGATATGTTCGACAGCTGCGTCGCCAATACCCTTGATTGCAGCGAGAGCGTAGAAGATCTTGTTTTCGCCGACCTCGAATTTCCGGAACGAAGTCTTCACAGATGGCGGCACCACCTCAATAGCCAGCCGCATCGCGTCCTGCCTGAATTCGGCAAGCTTCTCGGTATTAGACATATCGAGCGACATGGAGGCGGCTAGGAACTCAACCGGAAAGTGCGCCTTCAAATACGCTGTTTGATAGGAAACGACCGCATAGGCCGCCGCGTGCGACTTATTGAATCCGTAGTCCGCAAACTTCGCCAGAAGATCGAAGATGAAATCCGCCTGCGGCTTTGCAACGCCGCGTTCCACAGCGCCGGTCACAAATCGCTCGCGCTGCTTATCCATCTCCGCGCGGATTTTCTTGCCCATCGCGCGCCGCAAAAGGTCTGCTTCACCGAGCGAATACCCGGAAAGCTCTTGCGCGATCTGCATCACCTGTTCCTGATAGACGATAACGCCCTGCGTTTCCGTGACCAGATGATCTATTTTCGGATGGATCGAGGCGATTTCCTCGTGGCCGTGCTTGCGGCTGTTGTAGGTCGGGATGTTCTCCATCGGGCCGGGACGATAAAGCGCAACCAGCGCAATAATGTCCTCGATCCTGTCCGGCTTCATGCCCAGCAGCGCCTTGCGCATACCCGCACTTTCAACCTGAAACACGCCAACCACTTCACCACGTGACAGCATTTCAAAGGTCTTTGCATCATCCAGCGGTAATGCCGACAGATCAATATCAACGCCCCGTCGCTTGATGTACTCAACCGCCGTCTGCAACACGGTAAGCGTTTTCAGGCCGAGAAAGTCGAATTTCACCAGTCCGGCGTCCTCGACCTTCTTCATGTTGAATTGCGTAACGGGCATGTCGGATCGCGGATCGCGATACATCGGCACGAGCTCAAGCAGCGGGCGGTCACCGATAACGATACCCGCCGCGTGCGTTGAAGCGTGGCGATAAAGCCCTTCCAGCTTTTGCGCGAATGCCAGCAGGGTCTCGACAATCGGTTCGCGCTCCGCTTCTTCAGCAAAGCGCGGCTCACCCTCAATCGCCTTGGCCAGCGTGACCGGATTTGCAGGATTGGCCGGAACCATTTTGCACAGACGGTCAACTTGCCCGTATGGCATTTGCAGCACGCGCCCAACGTCACGCAACACCGCACGCGCCTGCAGCGTACCAAAGGTTATGATCTGCCCGACCTGATCGCGTCCATATTTCTGCTGGACATAGCGGATCACCTCTTCGCGCCGATCCTGACAAAAATCGACGTCAAAGTCGGGCATGGAAACACGGTCGGGGTTGAGGAAGCGTTCGAACAGAAGCGAGAAACGCAGCGGATCAATATCCGTGATAGTCGTAGCATAGGCGACCAGCGAGCCCGCACCCGAACCACGGCCCGGCCCGACCGGAATCCCCTGCGATTTGGCCCATTTGATAAAGTCGGCAACAATCAGGAAGTAGCCGGGATATTTCATGCGCTCGATGATCGAAAGTTCGTATTCGAGCCGCTTCTCATAATCCTCGACAGTATAACCCTTGTAGGGTCCATGCGCGGCAAGACGCGCAGCCAGACCTTCACGCGCCTGCCGCGCCAACTCGGCGGCCTCCGCTGCAACAACCTCATCCGCGTTCGAGGCATCGCCGCCAGTGAAGCGCGGCAAAATCGGTGCACGGTTCTTCGGGAAATATGAGCACCTGCGCGCAATCTCTACGGTGTTTTCAATCGCCTCCGGCAAATCCGCGAACAGTATTGTCATCTCTGCGGATGTTTTCAGGTGATTGTCGGGAGATAGGCGACGTCTGTCATCCGAGGCTATCACCGATCCTTCGGCAATTGCGATCAGTGCATCGTGGGCCTCGAAATCGTCGCGACCAAGGAAAAAAGCCTCATTCGTTGCGACCAGAGGCAATTCCATCTCATAAGCGAGTTCAACAGTACCTGCCTCGACAGCGCGATCATACCCGCCAAGCCGCTCCAGCTCTACATATAGTCTGTTCCCGAAAAGTCGCTTGAGAAGCTCAAGACGCTCTCGGGCTGCATCTGGCTGCCCGGCCCTGATCGCCGATCCGATGGGACCACGCGGCCCACCCGTCAGGCAAATCAACCCTTCCGTCAGGCCTTCAAGCTGAGTGGCATTGCGATGGACCGGCTCACCATTTGGGGTTTCCAGATAGGCTAAGCTCACGATCCGCATCAGATTGGAATAGCCTTGCTCGGTCGCGACAAGCAGGATGAGCGGAGATAGGTCCGGTCCTTGACGGCGTGGTGAACGCGAAACCTGAGCACCGTCCGCAGTGTCAAAAGAAACGTCGAGCTGGACACCTACAATGGGCTGCACACCATCTTTTGAGGCTTTCTGTGCAAATTCCAGTGCACCAAACAGGTTGTTTGTGTCCGTGACAGCAATCGCCGGCGACTGGTCCTTGGTGGCATGAGCGATGATTTTGCCGTGCGGCAAAGCACCTTCAAGCAAGGAATAGGCGGAGTGAACCCGCAGATGCACAAATGTGCGAACAGCCGCCTTTGGTTGCGGTTCCTGCTCCTGCCGGGCGGCGCGCAATATTGGATCTCTGGGCGGACGGTCTGTAGCCATCACACAACACTAGAGGATTCGCAGGCGGCGCGCGATTGTTCAAGCGCTACCGCCCACAACTTCAAATGATCACGCAAACTCCATGATCACGGCGTCAACCGCCAGACTCTCACCCGGCTTGCAGTTAATCTTCGACACAGTCAGGTCGCGCTCCGCCCGCAGCACGTTTTCCATTTTCATGGCTTCTACGACTGCCAGAGTTTCGCCGGCCTTGACTTCCTGCCCTTCGACCACCGCAATGGACACGACCAGGCCCGGCATCGGGCATAGCAGCATCTTGGATGTATCCGGTGGAAGCTTGATTGGCATGAGCATTTCCAGCTCCGCCGTGCGCGGGAGCATTGCGCGCGTCGTTACCGACATACCCTTCCAATCTATGCGCAAACCCTTCTGTCCGGGACGCAACTGCGCCGAAACGGGCTGTCCGGCAACAGTGCCGTGCCAGACGGGCTCGCCCGGCCGCCAATCAGAAGCAACTGTAAAGGACTTGCCGCCATTCACTGAAAGGTCTGCTTCAAAGGGTATAGAAACCATTCCATCATGAAGCGATACAGGCACATAGTCCTCATCGACCTTCACCACCCAATCGGCCTTCACCGTGCCTGAGTGCGGGGCCAGACGGCCTGTAAGTCGATCCAGCCGGTCGCGACGGAGCAGTTCAACAGCTGTCGCGATCGTCGCCAGTACGGCTTTCTGCTGATCGTTTGGCTTGACCGGAGCAAAGCCGTCAGGGAACTCCTCCGCAATGAATCCCGTCGAAAGCCGACCCTCGCGCCAGCGGGAATGCTGCATCAGAGCAGACAGGAACGGAATGTTGTGCTCGATGCCATCCACAACGAAGCTGTCGAGTGCATCGGACATAGCGTCGATTGCTTCGAGGCGCGTTGGAGCCCAGGTGCAAAGTTTTGCGACCATGGGGTCATAGAACATCGAAATTTCGGAGCCTTCCGTCACACCGGTATCATTGCGGATAATGGCATCGCCAACCACACCCTCCGACGGCGGCTGGTACCGCGTCAGGCGACCGATGGAGGGAAGGAAATTGCGATACGGATCTTCGGCGTAAAGTCGGCTTTCCACCGCCCATCCGTTCAGCTTCACATCTTCCTGCTTGATCGCAAGCTTTTCGCCAGCAGCCACACGTATCATCTGCTCGACGAGATCAATGCCCGTGATAAGCTCTGTTACAGGATGCTCCACCTGCAAACGTGTATTCATTTCAAGGAAATAGAAGTTTTTGTTCTTGTCGACGATGAACTCTACAGTACCGGCGCTCTGGTATTCGACGGCCTTCGCAAGCGCCACTGACTGCTGGCCCATGGCGCGCCGTGTAGCCTCGTCAAGAAATGGCGACGGCGCCTCTTCGACCACCTTTTGATTGCGTCGCTGGATCGAACATTCGCGCTCGCCCAGATAGATCGCGTTGCCGTGCCCATCTGCGAGCACCTGAATCTCGATGTGTCGCGGCTCCACGACGAACTTTTCTATGAACACTCGGTCGTCGCCGAAGGAGTTTTTCGCCTCCGAACGGGCTCGATCGAAACCATCGCGCACCTCGCTCTTGTCCCAGGCGATGCGCATACCTTTGCCGCCACCGCCTGCAGAGGCCTTTATCATCACCGGATAGCCGATTTCATCGGCAATCTTCTCAGCCTGATCGGCATCTTCTATGACGCCAAGATAGCCGGGAACGGTGTTGACCTTGGCGGCATTGGCGAACTTCTTGGACTCGATCTTGTCGCCCATCGCTTCAATGGCCTTGGGCTTGGGACCGATGAACACGATGCCCTGCTTTTCCAGTTCCGCGCAAAAGGACGCGCGTTCAGAGAGGAAGCCGTAGCCAGGATGCACAGCTTCTGCACCCGTTGCCTTGCACGCTTCAATTATCTTGTCCGCCAGCAAATAGCTTTGGGCGGCAGGAGCCGGACCGATGTGCACGGCTTCATCGGCCATTTCGACATGAACCGCATCGCGATCCGCATCCGAGTAGACGGCAACAGTCGAGATGCCCATCTTTCGTGCGGACTTTATGACCCGACAAGCAATTTCGCCGCGATTGGCAATCAGGATTTTCTTGAACATCCGTGGGACTCCTTGCCGGCCCTTTTATGTGCTTCAACCGCAGGGTCAAGCGGCGCGTTTCACTTCTTTGGTATCAGAAGCGGATATCCTCAAATTCCGCGGCGGGACAAGGCTGAATTCGTTCGGGAGGTAATTTTGGTGGGAATGCAAACAGGCAGGCACAATTCCTTTTACCTCGGAGCTGCGTCGGGTGTCGCTGGCCTGCTTGTCGGCCTATGGCTCAAGCTCGATATAGCGCCTATCCTTGCCGCCAATGCCTTCTTTGCGGTGTACATCACCACAACGTTGGCTGGCTTGAGCAGGTTGACGCCCCACTTTTTGCGAAAACACGCTGCCAGCAGCGACGCGCCAGTCTGGCTTATATTCGTCATGACGCTGGCCACCATGACGGTGGCAATGATTTCGCTCTTCCTGTTGATAAACAGCAAGCAGACACCCGAGCCCATACATCTTGCGATCGCCCTGACCTGTATTCCGCTTGGCTGGTTCACCATTCATCTTATGACCGCAATTCACTACGCACATCTATATTGGCAGGCGCCCGCGAAGGATGAAACAGCACCGGGGCGCGGCTTGGAGTTTCCCGGCACAAAAGATCCGCAAGGCATTGATTTTCTTTACTTTGCCTGCGTAATTGGCATGACAGCGCAAACCTCGGACGTGCAGATAACCGGAGCGCATATCCGCTTTTTCGCGCTCATTCACGGGGTAACTTCCTTCTTCTTCAACACCGTGATTGTGGCTGCGGCAGTCAATCTTGCGGTATCTCTTGGAAATTAACCGTCGCCGGTAGGTGACAATATGTCGGGCATAGGCTATTGACCAAATTGTCAGGGGCTTGAGTCCTTTCACGGGATTTAGGTCTGCCGGTTCGCGGGAGAGAGCAGCGAGAGCTGCCGCCGAAGGGGAAATCGCCCGAAATCTCTCAGGCAAAAGAACCGTTGCCGGTAATGACACTCTGGAAAGTCGGAACGCGAGTTCCGCGCCGAAGGTGTAAGCGTGGTCGACAGAGTTCCGACTTCGCGAGTCTCTCAGGCTTCCGACAGAGGGGCGCAGCATCAGACCGCTTTCGCGGTTGTTCAGGCGCGACTCTGAGGAAGACATGACAGAACACTCGGCACAAAATTTGCCACTTCAGGACATTCACATCGCCGCAGGAGCCAAATTTGGTCCCTTCGCAGGCTGGAACATGCCGCTGACCTATCCGGCCGGCGTCATGAAAGAACATCTGCATACCCGTGAACATGTCGGACTATTCGACATTTCTCACATGAAGCTTTTCCTCGTTGAGGGAATCGGCGCTGCTTCCCTTCTTGCCAAGGCCTGCCCGCTGGATGCTGCTTCGATGGCAATGCGGCAGTCTAAACTGACATTTTTCCTTAATGACGATGCGGGCATCCTCGACGATCTTATCGTCACACGCCTCGGCGATGACCGCTTTATGGTTGTTGCCAACGCAGGCAATGCGGCGGCTGATGAAGCGCATTTGCGCGAGCTGGCGCGTCATTACACAGTCACCGTTCAAGCGCTGGACCGCGTATTTATTGCGATTCAGGGGCCGGAAGCGGTCGATGTACTCGCAAAGGCCGGCATTGATACTGGTGACTTGGTATTCATGAACGGGTTCGAGCCGAAAGAAGGCTGGTTCATGAGCCGCTCGGGCTACACCGGCGAGGATGGATTCGAGATCGGCCTGCCCGAGGCGGATGCACGCAAACTCGTTCAAAAACTGCTGGCAGACGAACGCGCGCAATGGGTCGGTCTGGCCGCGCGAGACAGCTTGCGCCTGGAAGCTGGTCTTTGCCTGCATGGCAATGACATTGATGCGACGACAAATCCCGTCTCGGCCGCCCTGCTCTGGGCAATTCCTAAGGATCTTCGCGAGACTGGCACCTTTATTGGTGCCAATGCCCTCCGCGCTGCGATCAATGCCGGTGCCGCTGAAAAGCGCGTAGGCTTAAAGCCGGAGGGCCGCCAACCGGTGCGCGCGGGCGCGCCTCTGGTGGATGCAGATGGAAACACTGTCGGCCGCGTAACATCAGGTGGTTTCGGACCATCAGCCGCACATCCCGTGGCGATGGGCTATGTGAAATCTGACCTTGCCAAGCCCGGAGCGGGCAAGCTCTACGCCGAAGTCCGCGGCAGCCGGATCCCGGTCGATGTCGCACCGCTACCCTTCATTCAACACCGCTATTTCAAAGGATAAACCATGTCCAAAACCTATTACACCGAAGACCACGAATGGCTGATCGTCGATGGCGGCGTGGCTACGGTCGGCATCACGGATTACGCGCAGGAACAGCTTGGCGACATCGTTTTTGTTGAGGCTGCAGAAGTGGGCAAGACGCTGAAGAAAGGCGACACGGCTGTCGTTGTGGAATCGGTCAAGGCTGCGTCCGACGTTTACGCGCCTGTTGATGGCGAGATCGTTGAAGCCAATGATGCGTTGTCGTCCGACCCCGCGCTGGTCAACTCCGCAGCCACAAGTGACGGCTGGCTTTGGAAAATGAAGCTTGCCGATGAAAGCCAGCTCGCCAGCCTCATGGATGAAGCCGCGTACAAGGCCCACATCGGCTAAGCTGCCGATATTGAATGGACAAAGCCATGGATAGCCACGATTCTTTCGCACCAAGACACATCGGCCCTGGGGTCGCAGATACGCGCGCCATGCTGGCAACACTTGGGGTTCCATCATTGGAAACCCTTGTCAGCCAGGCCGTGCCCCAGAAGATTCGACTGACAAAGCCGCTTGATTTGCCTCATGCTGCGACAGAAGCAGAGGCGCTTGCCGAGCTTTACGAAAAGATGTCGGCGAATATCGTGCTGAAAAGCTTTGTCGGACTTGGCTATCACGGTACATTCACACCACCCGTTATCTTACGGAATTTGTTTGAAAATCCTGCGTGGTATACGGCCTACACCCCGTATCAGGCAGAGATAAGCCAGGGACGGCTTGAACTGTTGTTCAACTTCCAGACCTTGGTTACCGAACTGACTGGCCTGCCAGTCGCTTCAGCCTCTCTGCTCGACGAGGCAACCGCTCTGGCGGAAGCGATTGGCATTGCCTACCGCCACCACAAGGAGAAGCGGGAACGCATTGCGTTTGCAAATGCATTGCACCCGCAAACTCTGGACGTCGCGAAAACGCGCGCAGAACCGCTCGGCATCGAAATCGATGGCGACACCATTGACGAAAACACCGCCGCGCTGGTCGTTGCCTGGCCTGATACGCATGGCGTTTATGGCGATCACAGCGCAAAGATTGCACAGGCGAAAGCCGCTGGCGCGCTCGTCATTTTCGTTGCCGATCCACTGGGCCTGACAATCACCCAGCCACCCGCACAACTGGGTGCGGACATTGCTGTCGGCTCAATGCAGCGCTTCGGCGTTCCCATCGGCTTCGGTGGCCCACACGCCGCATATTGTGCGGTTACCGAGAATCTGACGCGGCTCATGCCGGGCCGTCTGGTTGGCCAGTCGGTCGATACGAAAGGCCGTCCGGGTTACCGGCTGGCGCTGCAAACGCGCGAACAGCACATCCGCCGCGACAAGGCGACTTCCAATATCTGTACGGCGCAAGCCCTGCTCGCAAATATGGCAACCGCTTACGCTATTTGGCATGGACCGGAAGGCTTGCAGGCTATTGCAAATCACACGCACGGTCTGGCGACCCGGCTTGCATCGGCATTGAAGGCAAAGGGTTACAATGTTCCTGGTGACCAGCGTTTTGACACCGTTACGGTGGAAGTGAAGGGTCAGGCCAAACAAAAGGCAAAGGAAGCGCAGCAGGACGGGCGGTTGCTTCGAATGGTCAACGACGATCTCGTTGGCGTGACGTTCGATGAAACTTCGACTGAAGCAGATTTGCAGGCCATTGCAGCCCTGTTTGGAGCTGTTGCGCCAACACAGGCCGAACGCACCCTTCCCGGCTCTGCTCGCGATGTAAAATCATTCCTCACCCAGCCGGTATTTCATGAAAACCGGTCGGAAACAGATATGATGCGCTTCCTGCGCAAGCTCGCGGACAAGGATTTGGCGCTTGATCGCACCATGATCCCGCTAGGATCCTGCACAATGAAGCTCAACGCCGCCGCGGAGATGATCCCGGTAAGCTGGCCAAGTGTCGCAAACCTGCATCCCTTCGCGCCGAAAGCGCATTCGAAGGGTTATCAGGCCATGTGTTCAGATCTGGAACGCTGGCTTGCGGAAATCACCGGCTTTGACGCTGTTTCGTTGCAACCGAATGCGGGTAGTCAGGGCGAATATGCCGGACTTCTTGCCATTCGTCGCTATCACGCGTCGCGCGGGGATACCAACCGCAATATCTGCCTGATCCCATCTTCCGCGCACGGCACGAACCCGGCGAGCGCAGCCATGGCGGGTATGAACGTGATCGTGGTGAAGTGCACCGATAGCGGCGATATCGACATGGACGATATGCGGGCCAAAGTGGAGCAGCACGCCCAAAACCTTGCGGCGCTCATGATTACATACCCTTCAACGCACGGCGTCTATGAAGAGACGGTCAAGGACATTTGCCAACTCATTCACGATAATGGTGGTCAGGTTTACCTTGACGGCGCCAATCTGAATGCGCTGGTTGGCCTTGCGCGCCCCGGTGATATTGGCGGCGATGTTTGCCACATGAACCTGCACAAGACGTTCTGCATTCCTCACGGTGGTGGTGGTCCGGGCGTGGGGCCGATAGGTGTGGCCAAGCATCTGGCTCCATTCCTCCCCGGCCACATCGACCACGGTAGCACACATCCTGTCTCGGCTGCGCCGTTCGGTTCAGCATCAATTCTGCCGATTACGTGGATGTACATCCGCATGATGGGGGCGGACGGTCTCAAGCGCGCAACCGAACACGCAATTCTGGCCGCAAACTATATTGCGGAGCGGCTCAAGGAACATTACCCCGTCCTGTATAAGGGCCGCGGCGACCGTGTTGCGCATGAATGCATTCTCGACACACGCGTTTTGAAGGAAAGCGCCGGGATAACGGTTGATGATATCGCCAAGCGCCTGATCGATTACGGCTTCCATGCACCCACAATGTCGTGGCCGGTTGCTGGCACATTGATGGTGGAGCCGACCGAATCTGAGCCGAAACACGAGCTTGATCGCTTCTGTGAGGCGATGATCGGCATTGCAAAGGAAGCTGCAAGGGTTGCAAGCGGCGAATGGCCAAAGGCCGACAATCCGCTGCTTAACGCTCCCCACACCGCGACCGAAACTCTGGTTGAGGAGTGGACACACCCATACACACGTATGGAAGCCGCATATCCGGGCGCAGATCCAGACACGGCTGCAAAGTACTGGCCGCCAGTGTCACGCATCGACAATGTCGCGGGCGACCGCAATCTTGTGTGCGCGTGCCCGCCGCTCAGTGCTTATAGTGACGCGGCCGAATAAAAGATGATGGCGGGCACTCAGCCCGCCATTCTGCTTTCATCATAGAGCATGACCCGGTTTCTGCCCGCGCGCTTTGCTGCATAAAGTGCGCGATCGGCGTCAGTTATTACCTCTGTGAGGCTGGAGCCTTCGACGGAACCGAAGCTGATACCAACGCTCACAGTGCATCGAACCGGTCCAAGATCGGTCGGGATGTCGCAAGCCGCGTAATCGCGAGAAATACGGTCTGCAATTACCTGCATCTGATCCGGGCTTACCCGCGATACGACCATTGCGAATTCTTCACCGCCAAGCCGGAATGAATGATCGTGCGGGCGCGTGTGCTCTGACATCAGTTCCCCAAATGCACGCAGCGCCTCGTCCCCCACCGCGTGACCAAACAGATCGTTCGTGCGTTTGAAATGGTCGAGATCGAACATTGCCACAGCAGAAAACCGCCCGAATTGCTTATCTGCGTAGAGCGATTGTAGCGCGCGCCGGTTCAGGAGACCGGTCAGGGAGTCTCGCATGGCTTCTGTTTCATGCCGCACGCCCGCCCGAATGTTGTGCAAGGTCAGCAACAGGCCGCCCAATCCCGTCATGCAGGCCACTGAAATGACGATATTTACGCGCTCAGCCCAGTTGTCTGGCGCATGGCCCAATATGAATTGACCTTTCGCCAGAAGAACCAAACCACAAGCAGCAAAAGAAGCTGCGCACACGACAAAAAGCGTTGCAATGAGCGTCATCAAGGCCGGAGATTCCTCACGGTACGTCCAGTGAACAACCCCTGCAAGCATGAGCAAGACTGTGGAGACAAAGTACGCAGCAATGAAGGCAGCGCCATCAAAGCCAGAATAAACCAGCGCTGTTGTCGCAACCGCAGAGATCGCTGCAATCAGCAGGGCGTCAGAAAAGCCTCTGGGCACGCGGTACAAATGGCGGGCAGATGCCAGCACCATAGCCATACCTGTCGGCAATAGCGCAAGCATGATGCTAGCGACGGTATTGCTCGGCGCGCGTGAATATATCCAGTAAAGAACAACGTGTGCGACGAGCGCCGCCACGCCCGCCGCACTCAGCACGAGATGCTTGTTCTCTCGCGCGGTTAACCAGACAACCAGAAGCGCCACGAACAGGAACGCACCCGATAACGCCGCTGCCAGCAATAGAGATACATAATCTAATGCCATACAATGTTATTCCACCCCGCCCCTCCCGATAGGACCACGCCAGCCCGACCGCATGCAGCGACAATGCTCTTAAGGGATCAGATTTAGGGAAACGTTCCAAAATAGTGATAATTTTCAACTTCTGGTGCAAATGTCTGTTAACAGGGTGTAAAAACCCCACGTCGAACATAACAAGAACGGTTGTTGTAACGCATTACAACATGCCAATATCCCGAAACTGATTCGCAGCGAAAATTACGGACACATGGACCAGTCAAACGATCTGTTTTCCAAGCTTGATGATGCCGGCCGCGCCGCTCAGCGCAAGGCGGACACCATCGTTCAGGCTGTGAAAAAGACCAGCGCACCGGTGAAAGACGCCAGTGACAGCTACGGCGCCGACGCAATTGAGGTGCTGGAAGGGCTGGAGCCCGTCCGCCGTCGTCCAGGCATGTATATTGGCGGTACAGATGAGAAAGCGCTGCACCACCTGTTTGCAGAAGTCATCGACAACTCGATGGACGAGGCGGTCGCTGGACACGCCACCTTCATTGAGGTGGAGCTTGATGCCCAAGGTTTTTTGACCGTCACGGACAATGGTCGCGGCATCCCGGTCGATCCGCATCCGAAATTCAAGGACAAGTCAGCGCTAGAAGTGATTATGACGACGCTTCACGCGGGCGGAAAGTTTGACTCGAAAGTTTATGAGACGTCCGGCGGTCTGCATGGCGTGGGCGTGTCTGTTGTGAACGCCCTCTCGGATTATGTTGAAGTTGAGGTTGCGCGTGGACGTCAACTCTATCGCCAGCGTTTCACGCGCGGCGTTCCTATCGGCCCCCTCGAAAAAATGGGCGAAGTGCATAACAGGCGCGGCACAAGGGTTCGCTTTCATCCGGACGCGGAAATTTTCGGCAAAGACGCCAGGTTTGATCCAGCGCGCCTTTATCGGATGGCGCGGTCAAAGGCTTATCTTTTTGGCGGGGTGAACATTCGTTGGTCGTGCGATCCGTCCTTGCTGAACGAGAAGGATCAGACGCCAGCGAAGGCTGAATTCCATTTTCCCGGCGGTCTGAAGGACTATCTGGCGTCAACCATAGGTAGCGAATTTCAGGTCACGCGCGAAATTTTCGCAGGACGCAGCGAAAAGCAAGGTGGCCATGGTTCCGTAGAATGGGCGGTCACCTGGTATGGCGGTGACGGGTTCCTGAATTCGTACTGTAATACAATCCCTACGCATGAAGGCGGAACCCATGAAACCGGATTTCGCAATGTGCTTATGCGTGGTTTACGCAGCTATGCAGAACTGACAAGCAACAAGCGTGCGAGCATCATTACCAGCGAAGATGTCATGATCTCCGCGGCTGGCATGTTGTCGGTATTTATCCGCGAACCTGAATTTGTCGGGCAGACGAAAGACAGGCTGGCAACGCTGGAGGCTATACGCATTGTTGAAGGCGCTGTTCGGGATGCGTTTGACCACTGGCTGGCAGACAACCCGCAGGAAGCATCCAAGCTTCTCGACTGGGTCATCGCGAGAGCCGATGAGCGCGTACGCCGCAGACAGGAAAAGGAAGTCAGCCGGAAATCGGCAGTCAGAAAGCTTCGCCTGCCGGGCAAGCTGGCAGATTGCAGCCAAAACGCAGCAGCGGGCGCCGAACTGTTCATCGTCGAAGGTGATTCGGCAGGCGGCTCGGCCAAACAGGCGCGCGACCGGCAGATGCAGGCTGTTCTGCCCTTGCGCGGCAAAATCCTGAACGTTGCAAGCGCGGGAAACGACAAGCTGGCCTCAAACCAGCAAATTTCAGACCTTGTGCAGGCTCTCGGTTGCGGCACGCGCAGCAAGTATCGAGACGAGGATTTAAGGTATGACCGCGTTATCATCATGACCGATGCTGACGTTGACGGCGCGCACATCGCATCATTGCTCATCACATTCTTTTATCAGGAGATGCCGGCGCTTGTTCGCGGAGGTCATCTCTTCATGGCCGTGCCGCCCCTGTACAAGATCAGTCAGGGTGGAAAGACGATGTATGCCCGAGACGATTCCCACAAGGACGAATTGTTGCGGACGGAGTTTTCCGGTCGCGGAAAGGTGGAGATCGGCCGCTTCAAAGGCTTGGGTGAGATGCTCGCCAGCCAGCTTAAGGAAACCACTATGGACCCCAAAAAGCGGACGCTTTTGCGGGTCGAAGTAATAGAAGATGAATCGGCGACGCGCGAAGCTGTCGACGCATTGATGGGCACCAAAGCTGATGCCCGGTTCCGGTTTATTCAGGAACGCGCCGAGTTTGCGCAGGAAGAAGCGCTGGACATTTAGGATTTAAGCCGCGCGCATTGCCAGCGCGTGTCCTCTCGAATTTTCGCGCATCACTTCCAGATGGACCGCCTTCAGCATTGCGGCGAGATCGCTGCCGTCATCGCCAAGCTTGTCCAGCATTAGCCAGCTCGCTTCTTGCGCCCCAGCGACTCGTTTACCGCGCGCAACATCGCGCCACATTTCCAATGCGGCCTGAATCACAATGTGCGTACGGTCTGGGAGCCCGGCGCGTCGTAGCAATGCGAACAGCGCATTGTCTGTCCCGTTAGTGACGAGCGAACACACGCGTTCATGATTTTGACCTGTTAGTGCAACGAGAGCGGCACAGAAGAAATCTACCTTGCCGTAGGCTAACGCCCGCAGCAGAAAGCGAGGTGTCAAATCCCCGTGCAACCGGAGGTGTTCGACCAACGCCGGGAATTCAGATGTAAGAGTGCGATCAACCAGCGTAACGGAAGCTTTCAGCCAGACATCCTTCAGCACCCGTCCGGCGCGCTCACCACTAAACACGGCGCGAATGAGTGGCGAATCCATCAGCGCCTCACCCAGCCTCATCAGCAATTCGTGACGGCATTCGGCTGGCAGTCTGCGATCAGCAATAAGCGCCTCGCGAACAGATGCAACTCCGCCAAATCGTTCGGTGATCCGCTTAAAGCTCAGCTCGGCAATATCAGCGCCAACGTTTTTCAAAAGGATCACACAGGCACTTGCATCGCCGGTTTCAGCGATCGCCGCAGAAACGGACATCGAGACCACCGGTCTGTCGGCAATAATGCACTGCGCTTTTGATTCGCCTATCCGCACGCGGTCAATCAAGTCTCCGTCCGTCAGCAAGGGCGACCGGGCGAGAACCAGTTCCGCGACCTCAGGTTGATCCGCAGCCAGTCCCCCGATGACATGCGCGGGCGCAGCCCGGCTCATCGAAAGCACTTCGGCCAAGGCCATTCTGACCTTCACAGATGGGTCATCGAGTAGAAAGGTCAATGCAGCATCAGCGGCAAGGCGGTCTTCTGTCGAAAGATCACCATTTATAAACGCACGCGCCAGCGCGGCAGCAGCAGCAGCGCGTTCGCTGGCCGATGCGGTTTCAATCCATTTCAGGAAATGTTCCACGATCATAGGGAATCGAAATCTCCGCCACTCTGCCCACAAGCTATGCGGGAAATAGTTTACGAAGCGTTCACCATATTTTTTAACCTTGGACGAAGCGACCTAAATACTTGCGAGTATGTATGTTCCCGCCTATTCAGAACCCAAATTTTTGGAGGAACGAATGGCCGGGCTTTACCTGGAAGAGTTTGTTGTTGGTCACGTATTCAAACACCAACTGACGAAAAGCGTCACTGAGAGCGACAACATGCTCTTCTCGGTAATGACGCTGAATCCCCAACCGCTGCACATCGATTTTGATTTCGCGTCAAAGACAGAATGGGGCAAGCCGCTGGTCAATTCGCTGTTTACGCTCGGCCTCATGATCGGCATCTCGGTACATGACACCACCTTGGGCACAACGATTGGCAATCTTGGCATGACCGATACAGTGTTCCCTCATCCCGTATTTCACGGAGACACCATAAGGGTTGAAACCGAGGTGAAGTCTGTGCGCGAGTCCAAATCCAGAAATGATCGGGGCATCGTGGAGTTCGAACACCGCGCCTATAATCAGGACGGCGTACTAGTCGCGAAGACGACGCGTCAGGCAATGTTGCGGAAGAAGCCTTCCTGATGCGATCGCTGCTTTTTGTTCCGGCTGATTCCGAAAAGAAACTCGCCAAGGGTTTTGCATCGCAAGCCGACGTTGTGATCGTCGACCTGGAAGATTCGGTTGCTTTGGCGAATAAAGGCACAGCGCGCGAGGTTGCGGCTGCGTTCATCTCGTCTGAGCGAGCAAACACGTCAGCAAAAATCTATGTCCGCATAAATGATCTCAGCACAGGCATGACTGACGACGATTTGGCCGCAATCGTAAAGGTAAAGCCGGATGGCTTGATGTTGCCAAAGGCAAATAGCGGTCAGGACGTTCAGCAGCTTTCAGCAATGTTGAGGGTGCGTGAAGCGGAAGCGGGATTGGCCGATGGCGCAATTCGCATTCTGCCGATCATAACCGAAACTCCTGCCGGCGTTTTCGCAGGCGGAACATATGCCGGTTCCAGCCCGCGACTTTCAGGCGTGACGTGGGGTGCGGAAGACCTGTCCGCAGCTATCGGCGCACGCACGGCGCGCAATTCGGCAGGGCAATACACGGATGTATTCCGCCTCGCGCGTGCTGTGACCCTCTTGGCCGCAAACGCGGCAGACGTTGCGGCAGTCGATACTGTTTACCCGAACTTCCGTGACATGGCGGGCTTTGAGGCCGAATGCGCTGACGCCGAGCGAGATGGATTCACCGCCAAAATGGCTATCCATCCCGATCAGGTGCCTGTCATCAACGCCGCTTTCACGCCGACCGCAGAGGCGGTCGAGCGCGCACGGGCTGTGGTGCAAGCCTTCGAAGACGCGGGAAATCCGGGAGTCGTAGCCCTTGACGGCAAAATGTACGACCGCCCGCATTTGCGTCTGGCTCAAAGACTTCTTGCGCGAGCGAGAAACTAAATCAGTCTTCCCAGCGTGGGCGGCGCATTTCAAACACGCCATCCACTGTCGAGAAATCGAAATAGCCGAGCCGGGAGACATTCCCGGCTTTCACGGCGTCAAAAAGGCCGTCAGTCAGATATTCGTCGGAAATATAAACTCCCATCACCTGCCCGATTACAACAATTGAACGCCCGGTTTTTCCTTCAAGGTCGCGTGGCCGTATCACCTCCGTCACCTTGCATTCCAACGCTGCTGGAGCATCAGCGACGCGCGGCGGGCGCACAAGCCGGGAGGGCGCAGTTTCCAAGCCCGCATAGTCGAATTCGCTGACTCCCCTTGGAGCATCCACAGAGGTTGCGTTCATCTTTTGCGCCAAATCCCGGCCAACGAGATTGGCAACGAACTCTCCCGTCTCTTCCGCTGCTGTGGCGCTGTCTTTTGGCCCTTCAGATGAAAACCAAACCAAAGGCGGCACCCCGGACAGCATGTTGAAAAAGGAATAGGGAGCCAGATTATATGATCCGGTACGACTGATAGTTGAAATCCACCCAACAGGTCGTGGCGCGACTATTGCCTTTAAGGGATCATGCGGCAATCCGTGACCGCTAGATGGTTCGTAAAACATTATCTATTATGCATCCTGTTCGCGCCAAGGTCCGGCATAATCTGAGAAGAGCGAAGCCGCATCGGGTCGCGGTCGTTCAAAGGCCTCTCCGGCAAATGTTCCGATATGGACAAAGCCGACGGCTCTCTCATCTGGCGACAGGCCGAGAATTGCGCGACCTTCCTCAACATCTGAATACCAGTTTGTGATCCAGTTCGCTCCGTATCCAAGGGCAGTTGCCCCGTGCAGCAGGTTCATTGCCGCAGCGCCGCCCGACAAGAACATTTCCCACTGTGGTATCTTCGGATTTTCCTTTGGCGTGAACACGACGCCAACGACCAGCGGCGCACGTGAAAAGCGGGTTAATTCCTGATTGCGCCGCCCTTCTGGCAACGGCCCCTCGCGCTTTTCAGCAAGATCGGCCAGCATCTGCCCAACGCGTACGCGCGCCTCGCCGCGGTACACAATAAATCTCCATGGCGCGAGCCTGCCATGATCGGGCACGCGCGATGCGATACGAATCAAGGTTTCCAACTGGGCGTCATCAGGTCCCGGCTCATGCAGTTCCTGAATGGGTGGCGAGCTGCGAGATAGCAGAAAATCAACAACTTCCTTGTTCAAGATTACTTCTCCGGTGGAAAGGTATATCTGGCTGGCAATCCACCGGGGACGCCTTGCTAGAAATCGGTCATGAAAATGCCATCGCCAATCGCTTGATGGCAAGTTATGTGTGAAGGAATGACACGTCCAATTGCCGCAGCCACATTGATGCTCATGCTAGCCTCACCCGGTCTGGCGCAAGATTTCAATGCTGATGCTCTATCAAGCTCATCGATTCCAGGGTTGCCTGGCATCTCAGGTTTCGCCCCACCCAAGCAGCAGGGCACACTTGCACGCGTTGGCGCATTTCCATTGATCCTGCAGGCGAAGTTGACGGAAGACGGGAGCGAAGTAACGCGTGGCATGACCTGGCGTGTGTTCCGCCCGGACCCGGGGCCGGATGGTAAGTTGCCGCTCATCGCCTCCTCGCAAGGTGGCAGCGCAACGTTTGAGCTTAGCCCCGGCAGCTATCTGATTCACGCAGCTTTTGGTCGCGCCGGCGCTACCAAACGGATTACGCTTGCAAAAGGCGGAACGAGCGAGATCGTTGTGCTGGATGCGGGCGGCCTTGAGCTGAATGCTGTCGGGCCGGGCGGCAGTAAGGTTCATGCCGACAAGCTGCGTTTTTCCATTTATGAAGCGAAGCAGGACGCGAATGGCGACCGCCCGCTAATTGCCAAGGATGTGGAATCCAACACAGTGGTACGCCTCAACGCGGGGATGTATCACATCGTTTCGACCTATGGCGCAATCAACGCCGTCGTACGTTCAGACATACGCGTTGAAGCAGGAAAGCTCACAGAAGCGACGGTTGAACATTCGGCTGCCGAAATCACGCTCAAGCTGGTACGCGAATCCGGCGGAGAAGCTTTGGCCGACACAAGCTGGTCAATACTCACTGAGTCCGGCGACTCCGTCACGGAAAAAGTTGGACCTTATGCGTCTATGGTTCTGGCGACTGGAAACTACACCGTAATCGCCAAGAACCGAGAACAGATCTATCAGCGCAACATCTCGGTTGAAGGCGGCAAAGACGCCGAGCTCGAAGTTCTTGCGAATGAGCAATCGCAGATCGACCCCGGCGGCGGAGACTGATGCGTGTCCGCTCCAGAATGGGATGAGTACTATTTCCGCTTCACCGCAGAAATCTGAATTTCGATACGTCGGTTTTTGACACGCCCGGAATCCGTATCGTTTGGCTCAACAGGCCTTGAACTGCCAAACCCGGTGACAGAAAGCCGGCGCGTATCTACGCCCTGCCCGGCGAGATGCCGCGCCACAGCCAGCGCACGCGTCTGTGTCAGTTCAAGATTCTTTTTCTCGTCGCCACCTGCATCCGTGTAGCCATAGACGTCGACCGTCGTGCGGTCGTTTTTCTGCAAGATCGCTGCAATCTTGTTGAGCTGATCCAGAGCTGCGCGACGCAACCTGTTCTGGTTCGGCTCAAACAAGCTGGCGCTGGATATGCTCAGAATGATTTGGTTCCCCGCCCGAACTACGCTTGTCTGGTCGTCCTTAAGTTCAGAGTTCAGCTGTTTTTCAAGCTGGTCCATATATGGGTTGGCCTCAGCAGTGGTTACAGCGTCCACTCCTGCGCCAATCAACTCGTCGCTGCGCTGCTGCTTACTGCGGCCAACCAGCCCTGAAAATGAGTCCAACCCCTTGCCAAGCAGAGACTGGTCGCTGTCCGGTGAGTTTGTGCCCGAAACACAACCTGAAACGACCAAGCCGGAAATCGCTGCCAGCACAGTTAGAGTAGCAGAAAATCTCATTGCACCATCCGTCTCCTCGGGTTTCCATTTCTGATAAAAATCCGCGATGAGTGTACGAAATGCACCAAGACACAAGGTAACCCGTTGAAGCCTCAAGTCAAACCATGCCAGAAAAGAGCACGGAGCGAGGATCTGGCATGAAACCCATTAAAATTGGCATTGTTGGTGTAGGGAAAATCGTGCGGGACCAGCACTTGCCAGCACTGGCTGCAAATGCCGATTATCAGCTTGTCTGTGCCGCCAGCCGCAACGCCACAGTAGATGGTGTATCGAACTTCACAACTATCGATAACATGCTCGCCGAAGTACGCGATCTTGACGCCGTGTCACTCTGCATGCCGCCGCAAAATCGCTATGATGCGGCCCGTAAAGCACTGCTGGCTGGCAAGCACGTGTTTCTCGAAAAGCCACCAGGAGCTACGGTTAGCGAGGTTGCGGACCTTCTGAAGCTGGCCGGTCAGAACAATGTGTCCCTCTTTGCAAGCTGGCACTCGCGCTACGCTCCGGCTGTGGAAGCAGCTCGCGCGTTTTTGCAAACCGTGCAAATCCGATCCGCCAGGATTATCTGGAAGGAAGATGTCCGACGCTGGCATCCCAATCAGGACTGGATTTGGCAGGCAGGCGGGCTTGGCGTATTCGATCCGGGAATTAACGCGCTTTCTATCGCCACACACATCTTGCCGCCGATGTTCGTCAGCAGCGCAATACTCCACTTCCCCTCAAATAAAGACGCGCCTGTGGCCGCAATGATCGAATTTCGAAACGCGATTGGCGCTCCCGTCACGATGGAGCTTGATTGGTTGCAAACAGGGCCGCAAAGCTGGGATATTATTGCCGAAACAGACAATGGCCGAATGGTTCTGTCTTCCGGCGGCGCAGCGCTTTCCATTAATGGATCGACTGTGCAGCAACACGCGGAGCGCGAATATCCAGCTTTGTATGAGAAATTTGCAAAGCTCGTTCGGGAAAAAGCCTCAGATGTAGACCTCTCGCCACTCCAGCATGTTGCGGACGCCTTCATGCTGGGCCGCCGTGTTGCCGTCGCCCCGTTCTATGACTGAGGAAACTGAGCCGCGACGTAATCCGCGATAGCGAGGCTGGAAGTCAAACCCGGCGACTCCACCCCGAAAAGATTGACGAGATACGGAATGCCATGCACCGCGGCAGTCTGCACCATAAAGTCCGTGCTTGAGCCGCCGGGCTTTTCGATCTTCGGCCGGACACCGGCGTAGGCAGGTTGCAGCGATTCATCAGGCAAATCCGGCCAATAACGCCGGATTGCCTCATAAAATCCATCAGCGCGACGCGGATCAACGCTGTAATCCAGCTCTTCTATCCATTCAACATCCGGACCGAAACGGGCCTGGCCACCCAGATCAAGCGTCAGATGAACGCCTAATCCGCCCTTTTCGGGCATCGGATAAATAAGCCGTGAAAACGGCGCGCGACCGCCCAGTGAATAGTAATTTCCCTTCGCCAGATAAAGAGGTGGCACCAGTTCGGACGGCATTCCCCTTATATTTCGAGCAAAAGATTGCGCTCCTAATCCGCTGGCATTCACCAAAAATCTGGCCTTCAACGCCATCGGCTGCTCGCCGCCTGTTTCGACAATAATTCCATCCGACGAAACATCGGCACCAAGAACAGGAGTAGCCAGTGCAACCATTGCGCCATGTGCTTCCGCATCGCCCAAAAGAGCATTCATGTAAGAGGCGCTGTCTACAATGCCTGTTGAAGGCGACAACACTGCCGCAGAGCACCGCAATGCAGGCTCCATTTCCGCGACCTGCTCACGCGAGAGCAACTCAAGGTCGTGAACGCCGTTTGCCTCTGCTTGCGCACGAATAGCATCCAGCTTGTGCAGCTCGTCTTCACTCGTAGCAACAATCAGCTTGCCGCAGCGCCTGTGGGGAACATCGTACTCTTCACAAAAGCGATACAATAAATCACGGCCGGATACGCAAAATCGCGTTTTAGACAGGCCGGTCGAATAATAAATGCCTGCGTGGATGACTTCGCTTGACCGGGAACTTGTTCCCAAGCCGATCGCCTGCTCGGCTTCCAGAACTACAACCTCGCGACCGGACCGAGCAAGCGCACGCGCACTCGCCAGACCGACTGCACCTGCTCCAACAACCACGCATTCAACAGAGTCCATTCCCGCTAAATGCCAGAAGTGAACTCACGCCGCAATTTGAATTGCGATGGCGGAAAAGCAAAAGGCTGCCGAATTGTTCGGCAGCCTTTCCTGTCTTTTAACAACGATGCTTATTCAGCAGCGTTTGTCATGTCGGTCAGCATCGGGTCGGCCATTTCGGCTCCCGATGCCTTGCGGCGCTCGTCCAGAATCAACTCATCGCGGTGCGTTGCGATGCGACGGATCTGGCTCATCGTACCACCCGTACCTGCCGGGATCAGACGACCAACGATAACGTTCTCCTTCAGACCCTGCAGCATGTCGGTCTTGCCCGCCACCGCCGCCTCTGTGAGAACTCGCGTCGTTTCCTGGAACGAAGCTGCCGAGATGAACGACGGCGTCTGGAGTGAAGCCTTCGTGATGCCGAGCAGCACTGGCTGACCAGCCGCAGGCTTCTTGCCTTCCTCGATCAACCGTTCGTTGACTTCATCCAGCTCAATCGTATCGACCTGATCGCCCGGAATGTAGGTTGAATCACCCTGCTCCGTAATCTCAACTTTCTGCAGCATCTGGCGAACGATCACCTCAATGTGCTTGTCGTTGATGATAACGCCCTGCAACCGGTAAACTTCCTGGATTTCGTTCACGAGATAGGAAGCCAATGCCTCCACGCCCTTGATTGCCAGAATGTCATGCGGTGCCGGATTTCCGTCGAGGATATAGTCACCCTTTTCAATCGCGTCACCATCTTGCAGATGGAACGGCTTGCCCTTCGGAATGAGGTATTCCACAGGCTCCAGCGTCGCGTCGTGCGGTTCGATGATGATCCGGCGCTTGTTCTTGTAGTCGCGCCCGAACCGAACCGTACCGTCAATTTCTGCAATGATAGCGTGGTCTTTTGGACGACGTGCTTCGAAGAGCTCGGCAACACGCGGCAGACCGCCGGTGATGTCCTTCGTCTTGGCACTCTCCATCGGAATACGCGCCAACACGTCACCTGGCTTCACGTGCGAACCCGGATCGACCGAAAGGATCGCCTCAACCGACAGCAGGAAGCGTGCATCGCCGCCCTTCGACAGCTTGCCAACTTTGCCCTTGGAGTCGAGGACCGTCAGAGCCGGCTTGAGGTCAGCACCGCGCGGTGTTGAGCGCCAGTCAATGACCTCACGCTTGGTGATACCTGTCGATTCGTCGGCGGTTTCCTGAACCGAGATGCCGTCAACGAGATCTTCGAACCCTACGTGACCCTCAATTTCGGTGAGGATCGGACGGGTGTACGGATCCCATTCCGCGATACGCTGTCCACGCTTCACCTTGTCCCCATCATCCACATAGATGCGCGAACCATAAGTGACGCGGTGAGCCGCACGTTCCTTGCCGCCCTCGTCCATAATGAGCACGGCCATGTTGCGACCCATCGCAACAAGCTGCCCGTCAGAGTTACGGACCACATTGCGGTTACGCAATTTGACCGTACCTTCATACGAAGATTCAAGGAACGACTGGTCAACCACCTGCGCAGTACCACCCATGTGGAACGTACGCATCGTGAGCTGTGTGCCGGGCTCGCCGATGGACTGTGCAGCGATAACGCCAACAGCCTCGCCGATATTGACCGGCGTACCACGTGCAAGGTCGCGACCATAGCAGACCGCGCAAACACCCACGCGCACATCACATGTGAGGGCAGAGCGGATGCGAACAGACTGAATGCCTGCTTTCTCGATCACGTCCACGTCACGTTCATCAATGAGCGTTCCGCCCTTGACCAGCACGTCTCCCGAAACAGGATGATTGATGTCCTCCAGAGCCGTGCGCCCAAGAATGCGCTGCCCAAGTGAAGCCACAACCTGACCCGCATCAACGATGGGCGTCATCGTCAGCCCCTTGTCAGTGCCGCAGTCCGTGGCGTTGACAATGCAATCCTGCGCAACGTCAACAAGGCGACGGGTCAGATAACCTGAGTTCGCTGTCTTCAATGCAGTGTCAGCCAACCCCTTACGGGCACCGTGCGTCGAGTTGAAGTACTCAAGAACGGTCAGACCTTCCTTGAAGTTGGAAATGATCGGCGTTTCGATGATTTCACCGGAAGGCTTGGCCATGAGTCCGCGCATGCCGGCGAGCTGGCGCATCTGCGTTGGCGAACCGCGCGCACCGGAATGGCTCATCATGTAGATCGAGTTCATTGGCCTCTGCCGACCGTTATCATCGAACTCAACCGCCTTGATGCGGCCCATCATCTCTTCTGCCACTTTTTCCGAGCACTTTGCCCAGGCGTCGACAACCTTGTTGTACTTTTCGCCCTGTGTAATCAGACCGTCATTGTACTGCTGCTCATATTCTTTGGTCAGCGCTTCGGTCTCTGCGACCAGCTTTTCTTTCGCCGCAGGAATGACCATGTCATCCTTGCCGAACGAAATGCCTGCGCGGCAAGCATGAGCGAAGCCGAGAGCCATGATGCGGTCACAGAAAATGACCGTCTCTTTCTGTCCACAGTGACGATAAACAGTATCGATCATCTTGGAGATGTTCTTTTTCGTCATCTCCTGATTGGCGGTTTCGAATGGGACGTTATGGTTCTTCGGCAACAACTCGCCAATGATCATGCGGCCAGGCGTGGTGTCATAAATATTCGACACTTCATTGCCCTGCGCATCGACGGTCCTGAAGCGACCTTTGATCTTGGTGTGCAGCGTCACGGCCTTGGTCTCGAGCGCATGCTGCAACTCGCCCATATCCGCGAATGCCATACCCTGCCCCGGCTCATTCTCATTCACAATGGAAAGATAATAGAGACCCAGAACCATGTCCTGCGACGGAACGATTATCGGCGCACCTGAAGCCGGATGCAGGATGTTGTTTGTCGACATCATCAACACGCGTGCTTCAAGCTGCGCTTCCAGCGAGAGCGGAACGTGAACAGCCATCTGATCGCCGTCAAAGTCGGCGTTGAAAGCTGTACAAACCAGCGGGTGAAGCTGAATTGCCTTGCCCTCAATAAGGGTGGGTTCAAATGCTTGAATTCCGAGGCGGTGCAAGGTTGGAGCGCGGTTCAGAAGAACCGGATGCTCACGAATAACCTCGTCCAGAATGTCCCAGACCTCTGGCTTTTCCTTCTCGACAAGCTTCTTGGCCTGCTTGACCGTTGAAGAATAACCTTTCGCATCCAAACGTGCGTAGATGAACGGCTTGAACAGTTCCAGCGCCATCTTCTTCGGCAGACCGCATTGGTGCAGCTTGAGTTCAGGGCCGGTAACAATAACCGAACGGCCTGAGTAATCGACGCGTTTGCCGAGCAGGTTCTGGCGGAAGCGACCTTGCTTGCCCTTGAGCATGTCTGACAGCGACTTCAACGGACGCTTGTTCGCACCAGTGATAACGCGGCCACGGCGACCATTGTCGAACAGCGCATCAACCGCTTCCTGCAGCATGCGCTTTTCGTTGCGGATGATAATGCCAGGCGCACGCAGTTCGATAAGCCGCTTCAGACGATTGTTACGGTTGATCACGCGCCGATAAAGATCGTTCAGGTCAGAAGTAGCAAAACGGCCACCGTCAAGCGGCACGAGAGGCCTCAAATCCGGTGGGATTACCGGAATGACCTTCATGATCATCCACTCAGGCCGATTTCCGGATTCAATGAAATTCTCAACCACTTTCAAGCGCTTGAGCAATTTCTTCTGCTTAAGTTCGGAGGTCGTAGAAGCCAGTTCGGAGCGCAGGTCACCAGCAATCTTTTCAAGATCCATGCTGGATAGCAGCTCGTGTATCGCTTCTGCGCCGATCATCGCCGTGAAGGAATCCTCGCCGTATTCATCGACGGCGATCATGTACTCTTCTTCAGAAAGAAGCTGGTTTTCCTTCAGGGCGGTCAAGCCCGGTTCGGTAACTATGTAGTTCTCGAAATACAGGACGCGCTCAATATCCTTGAGCGTCATGTCGAGCAAAGTACCAATGCGCGATGGCAGCGACTTCAAGAACCAGATGTGTGCCACAGGCGCAGCCAGTTCAATGTGTCCCATGCGCTCACGACGAACGCGCGAAAGCGTCACTTCAACGCCGCACTTTTCGCAGATGACGCCCTTGTACTTCATCCGCTTATATTTGCCGCACAAGCACTCATAGTCCTTGATGGGGCCAAAAATGCGCGCGCAGAACAAGCCGTCGCGTTCCGGCTTGAACGTGCGATAATTGATGGTTTCCGGCTTTTTGATTTCACCGAAAGACCAGGACAGAATCTTGTCCGGGCTGGCGAGCGAGATTCTGATAGAATCAAACACCTGAGCCGGCGCCTGCGGATTGAAGAGATTCATGACCTCTTGGTTCATGCCATTCTCCTTTGCGGGGCGTTCAACCCCTTTGCATCATTTGTCGGGCAAGACCCGACGGAGCCGGCCGAGGCCGGAAAATTCAGGTCGGTCGCGAAGCGCAGAGCTTCGCGACCGGATCAACGCTTTACTCGGCTGCGTCAGGCATTTGCTGTTGAGCCGCATCGAACTTTGTATTCTCAAGCTCGACATTAAGGCCCAACGAACGCATTTCCTTGACCAGAACGTTGAAGCTTTCCGGAATACCGGCTTCGAACGTGTCATCGCCACGAACGATCGCCTCATACACCTTGGTGCGGCCAGCAACGTCATCCGACTTCACTGTCAGCATTTCCTGCAGCGTGTAAGCTGCACCGTAAGCTTCAAGTGCCCAGACCTCCATTTCACCGAATCGCTGCCCACCAAACTGGGCCTTTCCGCCCAGAGGTTGCTGCGTGACGAGCGAGTATGGACCGATCGAACGAGCGTGGATCTTGTCGTCCACGAGGTGATGCAACTTGAGCATATAAATATAGCCCATAGTCACCTTGCGATCGAATGGCTCGCCAGTACGGCCGTCATACAACTGAGACTGCCCGCTCGTATGAAGACCGGCTTGTTCGAGCATCTCGTCGATGTCTGCCTCGTGCGCTCCGTCGAACACAGGGGTAGCAATCGACACACCACGCGTCAGCTGATCAGCAAGTCGCTCAACTGAGTCATCATCGTAAGAGCGCACCGGCTCGTTCCGATCATTGTCAGGGAAGATAGTTTCCAGCGTGTTGCGAAGTGGCTTGATATCGCCACCCTGCTTGTATGCTTCTATCAACTCACCAATCTTGCGACCCATACCTGCACAAGCCCAGCCAAGATGGGTTTCAAGAATTTGGCCGACATTCATACGCGACGGCACGCCCAACGGATTGAGCACGATATCGGCATGGGTTCCGTCTTCAAGAAATGGCATATCCTCAACGGGCACAATGCGTGAAACAACGCCCTTGTTTCCGTGACGGCCGGCCATCTTGTCGCCAGGCTGCATCTTGCGCTTTACAGCAACGAACACCTTGACGATCTTCATCACTCCGGGCGGCATCTCGTCGCCACGCTGCACCTTTTCGACCTTGTCCATAAAGCGCTGTTCGAGCGCCTTCTTGGACTCGTCATACTGGCCACGCAATGCTTCAAGCTCGCTTTGAAGCTTTTCGTCATCGACTGCAAACTGCCACCACTGCGACCGAGGATAGTCGCTCAGTGTCTCACTAGAAAGCCCACTGCCCTTCTTGAACCCCTTCGGCCCGGCAATAGCTTCCTTTCCGACAAGCATATCTGCCAGTCGGCTGTATACGTTGCGGTCCAGAATCGCCTGCTCGTCATCTCGGTCCTTGGCGAGACGTTCGATTTCCTCCCGCTCAATGGCCATGGCGCGCTCGTCTTTTTCAACGCCGTGGCGATTGAAAACGCGCACCTCAACAACAGTACCGAACGTTCCGGGCGGCATACGCATTGACGTGTCGCGAACGTCCGAAGCCTTCTCGCCAAAGATAGCTCGCAGAAGCTTCTCTTCAGGCGTCATCGGGCTTTCACCCTTAGGGGTGATCTTGCCGACAAGAATGTCACCCGGCTGAACCTCAGCGCCGATGTAAACTATCCCGGCCTCGTCCAGGTTCTTCAGCGCTTCTTCAGAAACATTCGGAATATCGCGCGTAATTTCCTCCGGCCCAAGTTTGGTGTCACGCGCCATGACCTCAAACTCCTCGATATGAATCGAGGTGAACACGTCGTCAGCCACAATGCGCTCGGACAGCAGGATGGAGTCCTCGTAGTTGTAGCCGTTCCACGGCATGAACGCGACGAGCACATTTCTGCCAAGAGCCAAATCGCCCAGATCAGTCGAAGGACCGTCAGCGAGAATATCGCCCTTCTCAATCCGGTCGCCAACATTCACCAGAGGTCGCTGATTGATGCAGGTATTCTGATTTGAACGCTGGAACTTCATCAAGCGGTAGATATCGACGCCTGACTTGCCCGGATCGAGATCCTCTGTAGCCCGGATAACAATACGCGTTGCGTCGACCTGATCGACCACGCCGCCACGGCGCGCTGCGATAGCAGCACCCGAGTCGCGCGCAACGATTGGCTCCATGCCCGTGCCGACAAATGGTGCCTCCGCTCGAACAAGCGGCACTGCCTGACGCTGCATGTTGGAACCCATGAGCGCGCGGTTGGCGTCGTCGTTCTCGAGGAATGGGATAAGAGCTGCAGCAACGGAAACCATCTGCTTCGGCGAAACGTCCATGAGGTCCACGTTCTCCCGTGGAGCCATCATAACCTCACCGGCGTTCCGACAAATGACGAACTCGTCGGTGAAGCGACCATCCTTATCCAGCTCAGCATTCGCCTGCGCGACGAAGTGCTTTGCTTCCTCCATCGCCGAGAGATAGACGACCTCATCAGTCAGCCTCCCATCGACGATCTTTCGGTACGGACTTTCGATGAAGCCGTACTTGTTGACCCGTGCAAAGGTCGCCAACGAATTGATCAATCCGATATTTGGGCCTTCCGGAGTTTCGATCGGACAAATCCGCCCGTAATGCGTCGGATGGACGTCGCGCACCTCAAAACCAGCTCGCTCACGCGTCAAACCGCCCGGTCCGAGCGCTGATAGACGACGCTTATGAGTGATCTCGGAAAGCGGGTTCGTTTGATCCATGAACTGCGAAAGCTGGGAGGACCCGAAAAACTCACGAACCGCCGCCGCTGCTGGCTTAGCATTGATCAAATCCTGCGGCATCACAGTGTCAATCTCGATCGACGACATCCGCTCCTTGATCGCACGCTCCATGCGAAGGAGGCCGACCCGATACTGGTTCTCCATCAGTTCGCCTACAGAACGAACACGCCGATTGCCGAGATTGTCGATATCGTCGATCTCGCCCTTGCCGTCACGCAGCTCAACGAGTGTCCTGACGACGGCAACGATGTCCTCCTTGCGCAGCACTCGAACCGTGTCTTCAGCATCAAGCTCAAGACGCATGTTCATCTTTACGCGCCCCACGGCAGAAAGGTCGTAACGCTCCGCGTCGAAGAACAACGAGTTAAACATCGCCTGCGCGGTTTCGAGCGTTGGCGGCTCGCCCGGGCGCATCACACGATAGATATCAAAAAGCGCATCCTGGCGGCTTTCGTTCTTGTCGGCCGCAAGCGTATTGCGGATGTAGCCACCAACATTGATGTGATCGATGTCTAGAACCTTGATCTCTTCCTGCCCGGCCTCGAGCAACACCTTCAAAGTCTTCTCATCAATCTCGTCACCGGCTTCGAGATAAATCTCACCCGTAGCGTAGTTGACAATGTCTTCCGCGAGATAAGAACCGAAGAGATCATCTTCGGTCGCCTTGATGGCTTTGAGACCCTTTTCTGCTAGCTGACGTGCCTGACGTGCAGTGATCTTCTTACCCTGCTCGACAACAACTTCGCCCGTGTCGGCATCCACCAGATCATTAACAGCTTTGAGGCCCTTGAATCGATCGACATTGTACGGAATCCGCCAATGGTCGCCGGCCTTCTTGTAGGTGATGGTATTATAGAAAGTTGAGAGTATCTCTTCTCCATCCATACCCAGCGCCATTAGCAGCGAGGTCACAGGAATCTTCCGGCGACGGTCTATGCGCGCATGTACAATGTCCTTGGAATCAAACTCGATATCAAGCCACGACCCCCGGTACGGGATCACACGCGCCGCAAACAACAGCTTTCCAGAAGAGTGGGATTTGCCCTTATCGTGATCAAAGAACACACCCGGAGAACGATGCATCTGAGAGACGATAACACGCTCAGTGCCGTTCACAATGAACGTCCCGTTCATTGTCATAAGCGGCATATCACCCATGTAAACGTCTTGCTCTTTGATGTCCTTGATGGACTTAGCCTGCGTTTCCTCATCGACATCAAATACGATAAGACGCAAAGTGACCTTGAGCGGCGCAGAATATGTCAGATCGCGCTGACGACACTCATCGACATCGAACTTTGGCTGCTCGAACTCATACTTGACAAACTCAAGCATAGACGTGCCAGAGAAGTCCTTGATCGGGAACACCGACTTGAAGACCGCTTGCAAGCCCTCGTCCGGACGTCCGCCCTTGGGTTCTTCAACCATCAAAAACTGATCGTAAGACGCCTTCTGGACCTCAATCAGGTTCGGCATCTCCGCAACTTCGGGGATCTTGCCGAAGAATTTCCGTACGCGTCTGCGGCCATTAAAAGTCTGCATTTGGGCCATCGTCGCTCCTTGCCTTAGCCTCCGGGGGCCTAACCTCTTGGGGCGCGCCGGGAGAACCGCGCCTTGCATTAGATGCTGCCCTATGGGGCACATTCACCGCCATCCCTTCCAAGCTGCGAAACTGACCCGCATCCCAGAAATGGGCGAAAACCTGTTTCCTGATGGTCGCATCCGACTATCAGGAAAAAGGTTTCAAGTTACAAAATCCCGAGGCTGGCAAGCCATAGTCTGCCAGCCTCGGCACCAATTACTTCAGTTCGACCTTAGCACCAACTGCTTCGAGCTGAGCCTTGATCTTCTCGGCGTCAGCTTTCGCAGCGCCTTCCTTGATCGGCTTTGGCGCACCTTCGACCAAGTCTTTGGCTTCCTTAAGACCAAGACCGGTGATGGCACGTACTTCCTTAATAACTTCGATCTTTTTGTCGCCCGAAGCCGCGAGAATGACGTCAAACTCCGTCTTTTCTTCAGCAGGAGCAGCAGCAGCACCGCCACCACCAACTGCAGCGACGGCAACGGGAGCCGCAGCCGATACGCCCCATTTTTCTTCAAGCATCTTCGAAAGCTCTGCCGCTTCAAGAACGGTCAAGCTTGAAAGGTCTTCCACGATCTTAGCAAGATCAGCCATTTTTCAATTCCTTAATGATTTGGTTCGAACGATTAGATAGCAAGGAACGGCCTCATGCCGCCTCGTCCTTCCGGGCATATGCGCCAAACACGCGCGCAAGCTGACCTGCGGGCGCATTAACGACTTGAGCGATCCGTGTAGCCGGCGTCGAAATCATGCCGACAAGACGCGCGCGAAGTTCATCAAGCGACGGCAAGGAGGCCAAAGCCTTCACACCATCAGCATTCAAAACAGTCGCGCCCATTGCGCCACCGAGAATGACCAACTTGTCATTCGCCTTAGCGAATTCCGAAGCAATCTTCGGTGCCGTAACCGGATCATCCGAGTAAGCGACCAATGTTTGTCCTTTGAACAACTCAATGATCTGCTCGGACTCAGTACCCTGAAGGGCGATTTTGGCGAGACGGTTCTTCGCAACTTTGACGGTACCGCCGGCATGACGCATCTTCGTGCGAAGATCATTCATTTGCGCGACTGTGATACCGGCATAGTGGGCCACGACGACTGAACCGGCGCCTTGAAAAGCGTCGTTCAGGCTCGTGACGAGTTCGCGTTTTTCCGCTCTATCCACTGCCTATCTCCAGTTGGCCCCTGCTTATCGCGGGGGGCCGGGTTGCCTTGTGCCTTTTGGGATATCAAAAGATCACCCGAAAGGCGCTCGAGGATCCTGCCGCTTCCCGCTACGTCGCTGCTCTGACGCGCTGCAAAAGGTCAACATGGTTCGAACCATACATCTGAACCAATAAGGTTCATTGTCCGGTCGTCACCCGTCTCATGCCGGCCCCGAAGGATTAAGGCCCGCCAAAAGCGGAACCGCCTGCAATCTCGGACAGGATTCCGAAGGCTTTCGCCCTCGGTATCTGAACCCGAAACCCGGGTTCAGAATTCTTGTTCTATCCGGCCAAACCGGATCTTTGCGATGCTTACGCCAACGTCAGGGAAGCGACATCCAACCTGAGACCAGGTCCCATGCTAGAAGTCACCGATACCTTCTTGACATAATTGCCCTTAGCCCCGGCAGGCTTAGCCTTGGTAACCGCGTCAGTAAATGCTCGAATGTTCTCCGCGAGTGCATTGGTTTCAAATGAAACTTTGCCGACACCCGCGTGAACGATACCAGCCTTCTCAACACGAAATTCGACCGCACCGCCCTTTGACGCCTTCACGGCGTCAGCTACGTCCAACGTAACTGTTCCGACTTTAGGATTCGGCATCATCCCACGAGGCCCAAGAACCTTGCCAAGGCGACCGACTAGCGGCATGAGATCCGGTGTCGCAATGCACCGGTCAAAATTTATCTCGCCCTTCTGCACGATTTCGACAAGATCTTCAGCCCCAACTATGTCTGCCCCAGCGGCCTTGGCTTCGTCCGCCTTGGCGCCCTTGGCGAATACCGCCACACGGACAGTACGACCGGTGCCATTGGGCAAATTTACGACGCCGCGCACCATTTGATCAGCATGACGCGGGTCAACACCGAGATTCATTGCCACTTCGATCGTTTCGTCAAACTTAACCGAAGACCTATCCTTCAGAAGCTGAATCGCCTCTTCCAAAGAATACGATTTATTCGGGTCAATACCCTCACGGGCCTTCGCTATGCGCTTAGATACTTTCGCCATGGTCTCAGCCCACCACTTCCAGACCCATCGAACGGGCAGAGCCTTCAACCATACGCATGGCAGCCTCTACGTCGTTGGCGTTCAAGTCTTTCATCTTCGCTTCCGCAATCCTGCGCACTTCATCGCGCCCGATCTGCCCAACCTTTGACTTGCCAGGCTCCTTCGAACCAGATTTCAGCTTCGCGGCCTTTTTCAGGAAGTAAGCTACAGGCGGAGTCTTCATCACAAAAGTGAATGATTTGTCCTGATAATAGGTGATCACCACAGGAATGGGCGAACCCTTCTCCATTTCTTGAGACTGCGCGTTAAACGCCTTACAAAATTCCATAATATTGATGCCGCGCTGACCAAGAGCAGGACCAATAGGAGGCGATGGAGTCGCCGACCCTGCTGATACCTGCAGCTTGAGCTGGCCCGCTACTTTCTTAGCCATCTCTTACTCTGCCTTCACAATATGCCGACAATGTCGACGGTTGCAGTTTGGTGGTCAGGATAGGGTTGCTGGCTACGCAATACTGGCCTCCCACCGATTTCAGGATGATCGCTCACCCCACCTCACTTAAGAGGATTCTAATTCAGGCCTTCTCGACCTGTCCAAATTCAAGATCGACAGGCACCGCCCGGCCAAAAATCGAAACTTCCACTTTCAAACGCGCCCGCTCCTGATCAACTTCCTGAACAAATCCGTTAAACGAAGCGAAGGGGCCGTCCGACACACGAACCTGCTCTCCGATTTCGAAGGTTACTGAAGGCTTTGGACGATCGACACCCTCCTGAACCTGATTAAGGATCCTTTGTGCTTCCGCCTCAGTAATCGGCACAGGTTTGGAATCCCCCAAAAACCCGGTAACCTTGGGCGTATTCTTAACCAGGGAAAACACCGCGTCCGTTAGATTGGCCTTCAGCAACACGTAACCAGGGAAGAACTTGCGCTCCGCATCAACTTTCCTGCCGCGCCGCACCTCGACAACCTTCTCAGTTGGAACGACGATCTTTTCGATCTGCCCCGTCAAGCCTTTCTGTTTGGCTTTGTGCTCAATATCCTCCGCAACCTTCTTTTCAAAGTTGGAGTAGGCATGAACAATATACCAGCGCGCCGTCATATCAAATCAGTCCTCATGGCCACCCAATCAGCGACCGATTCCAAGAATCATTTCTACGGCGAACGCCATAACTTGGTCTGCAGCAAAAAAGAAGGCCATCGCAATAAGCGAGAACACCAACACCATAACCGTAGAAATCAATGTTTCACGACGAGATGGCCAAGTGACCTTGCCTGCTTCCCCCCTCACCTGCTGAACAAAGGTAAAGGGATTTGTTGTCCGTGCCATCGCGAACCCGCTTTCAGGAGCCAATCACTGACTCCAATTGGAAACCCAAGTTTAACTTGAAAATCCTAAAACCTAGAACAATCTGGACGCATCAAAGGCGCGTGAAGCCAACGAATAGCTTAACGCACCTAGCATCTTTGACACACATAGGGAGGTTTCGCTCAATAAGCAAGTGAGATCCGTCACTTCCGACAACAACCCGCGAAAACGAACAGCCTACCACCCTACGCCAATTTGCAGCACCACCATTTCAAGACCGCACTTGAAATGGCAGGGGCAGCAGGGCTCGAACCCGCGACCTGCGGTTTTGGAGACCGCCGCTCTACCAACTGAGCTATACCCCTATCAATAGGCCCTCATTTCACAGGGGACCTCATATTTCAAGCACCGAACCGCACTTTCAACGAAAAAGCAGCTCGGCTAAATCGGACTTAGGCAACCACCAATCTAACCAGACCTAAATCAAGCTGCATCCTGCTGAATGCTATCCGCTTCCGCGTCTGCGCGGGCACGATCAGCAGCGCCCTTAGCAGTAACATCCCGATCTACAAATTCGATAACCGCCAGAGGGGCATTGTCACCATGCCTAAATCCGGCCTTCATTATGCGAAGGTAACCACCATTACGCTGAGCATAGCGCGGAGCTATGGTCTCAAAAAGCCGCTTTACTAGATGCTCGTTACCGATCTGAGCGATTACCTGACGACGTGCATGCAAATCGCCACGCTTTCCGAGCGTAACCAATTTTTCTACAATCGGCCGCAAATCCTTAGCTTTAGGCAACGTTGTCACAATCTGCTCGTGCTCAATTAGCGAAGCTGCAAGATTGGCGAACATTGCCTTTCTATGACTTACGCTGCGGGCAAAGCGTCGGCCAGCAAATCCGTGGCGCATAGCTTCTCTCCTTGGTGTTAATTGGGCGCTTTAGTCGCCTCAGTTGTTCATATCCACGCGCCTGACCGCCTTCGGCGCAAGACACAATACTAATTTAGTATTGGTCCTCATAACGTTTCGCGAGCTCTTCAATGTTGTCAGGCGGCCAATCTGGAACTTCCATTCCAAGATGAAGCCCCATGCCGGCCATGACCTCTTTGATCTCGTTGAGCGATTTTCTGCCGAAGTTGGGCGTTCTAAGCATCTCAGCTTCGGTTTTCTGAATCAAATCGCCAATGTAGACGATATTATCGTTCTTTAGGCAGTTTGCAGAGCGAACCGACAACTCCAACTCGTCCACCTTCTTAAGCAGCGAGGGGTTAAATGCCAATTCAGTAACAGCCTCTGAGGCAACCTCCTTCTGAGGTTCCTCGAAATTCACAAACAGACCCAACTGGTCCTGCAAAATTCGAGCCGCAAATGCGACAGCATCTTCTCCGGAGACTGAGCCATTAGTCTCAATGGTCATTGTCAGCTTGTCGTAATCGAGGACCTGACCTTCGCGAGTGTTCTCAACCTTGTACGATACTTTCCTAACAGGAGAGTAGAGACTATCAACCGGTATGAGCCCAATCGGAGCATCTTCAGCACGATTACGTTCGGCTGGAACATAACCCTTGCCAGTATCAACCGTGAACTCCATTCGAATCTCCGCACCCTCATCCAAAGTGCAGATTACGTGGTCGGGATTCAAAATCTCGACATCACCAACTGTTTGAATATCACCAGCTACCACGACTCCAGGACCCTGCTTGCGCACAACCATGCGCTTTGGTCCATCGCCCTCCATCTTGATAGCGATTTCCTTGATATTGAGCACAATGTCAGTGACATCCTCTCGAACACCAGGAATGGAAGAAAACTCATGCAAAACGCCATCAATCTGAACCGCCGTAACGGCAGCACCACGCAGCGAAGACAGCAAAACGCGCCGCAATGCGTTTCCCAAAGTCAACCCAAACCCACGCTCAAGCGGCTCTGCCACCAATGTTGTGTGAGTACGACCCTTTGAGCTGAACTCGACCTTATTTGGCTTTATCAGCTCTTGCCAATTTTTTTGTATCATCTTCTTTCCCTCCGCTTGCTCGCACCATCCAATCGTGACGAGCCACCAGGAAACCTACCAAAGTCGCGCAGCCTAATGTCAGGACCATTAAGCCCAAAGCTTAAACAGACAGCCACTCAACAACTCTAATTACACCCGACGTTTTTTCCGGGGGCGACAACCATTATGCGGAATAGGCGTCACATCGCGGATGGATGTGATGGTGAAACCAGCGGCCTGAAGCGCCCTCAAAGCAGACTCCCGCCCCGAACCCGGACCACACACTTCCACTTCCAGGGTCCGCATTCCATGCTCCTGGGCCTTCTTTGCCACATCTTCAGCAGCCACCTGTGCAGCAAAAGGAGTCGACTTCCTCGACCCCTTAAAGCCCTGCGCACCCGCTGAAGACCAAGCGATAGCATTTCCCTGAGCATCGCTGATCGTAATCATCGTGTTGTTAAAACTCGAATTAACGTGCGCAACACCCGAAGAGATGTTCTTGCGCTCACGACGACGAACGCGCCCCGCTTCTTTGGCCATTGTTATTCCTTCCAACTGATCTCAGCACCGCCGTAACACCAGCGGCTACACCCGGCAGCATAGGGAGACACCCCAAGCTGCGTCTATTATTTCTTCTTGCCCGCAATCGCCTTCGCAGGCCCCTTGCGAGTCCGCGCATTTGTATGCGTCCGCTGCCCTCTGACAGGCAAACTGCGACGATGGCGCAGCCCGCGATAGCAACCCAAATCCATAAGGCGCTTGATATTCATCGAGACATCACGACGCAGATCACCCTCGACCTGATACCCGCTGTCGATAGCCTCACGTATCGCTAGAATTTCGCTATCCGTCAGCTGATTTACGCGGCGATCAGCCGAAATTCCAACCTTGTCTACTATCTCTTGCGCAAACTTTTTACCAATCCCGTGGATGTATTGAAGGGCAATCACCACTCGCTTATTAGTGGGAATATTAACACCGGCTATACGCGCCATAAATAAATCTCCATATGAGCCGAACATCTCGGCGCCTAGGTTTCCTGCGTCCGGTGGAGCCCGGCCCTTGCAGGCATTTCAACTAAAAGGCCGGCAACGCAGATTACCTGCCAGCCAGCCTCAGCACATCCTTCGCGGCACATAGGACACTGCTACGCCGCTGTCAACTGCGAAGGCTAATTATTCCTATTGTTGCCAATCAATGACTCTATTTGACCAGTAACCTCGTCGACGGCTGCCATACCATCTACGGATTGCAGACATCCTTTGGCATAATAATAGCCAGTAAGCGGCGCTGTTTTTTTGTAGTACTCGCGGAGACGCTCTTCAAACACAGCAGGATTGTCATCCTTTCTTACCGGAAGACCTGCTGCCTTAGCGTCATCGGCGCGCTTTATGATTCGTCCGACCAACGCTTTGTCATCAACTACCAGCTCTATAACAGCATCGAGCTTCATATTTCGCTCTTGCAACATCCGCTCGACCGCATCCGCCTGGCGTAGAGTTCTTGGATATCCATCGAGTATAAAGCCATGCTGGCAATCTGCCTGATCAATACGCTCGGCAACTATAGCATTCACGATCTCATCAGAAACGAGCTCTCCAGCATCCATCACAGCCTTTGCACGCAGCCCAACCTCAGAACCGGCATGAACCGCAGCACGTAGCATATCCCCGGTTGACAGCTGAGGTATGCCATGCTTTTCGACCAGCCTCTGGGCCTGCGTCCCCTTCCCCGCACCGGGCGGACCAAGCAAGATGAGCCTCATTTTCCTCGTTTACCCCCGCGCAGCTTAGACTTCTTGATCAGGCCTTCGTATTGATGTGCAATCAAATGCCCTTGTACTTGCGCCACAGTGTCCAGCGTCACACTCACCACAATCAATAGTGAAGTGCCTCCGAGATAAAATGGCACACCCGCCCATGAAATCAGAAATTCCGGAATCAAGCACACAACAACCAGATAAATTGCACCTACAACCGTTATCCGGGTCAACACATAGTCAATATACTCGGCTGTTCTTTCACCCGGCCTGTAACCGGGGATGAAACCCGAATGCTTCTTCAACTGATCGGCTGTATCTTTCGGATTGAAAACAATAGCCGTGTAAAAGAAACAAAAGAACGCGATCATGGCTGCATACAATGCCATATAGAGCGGCTGCCCGTGGCCCAGCAAAGCCAGTGCAGTTGTTGCCCATCCAGGCAAAGTTGTCGTGTTGGAAAAGCCAGCCAAGGTTGCGGGCAACAGCAGCAACGAGGACGCAAAAATCGGCGGAATAACACCCGCAGTATTGAGCTTTAGCGGAAGATGGGATGTATCACCTTGAAACATCCTGTTTCCAATTTGCCTTTTGGGATATTGGATAAGCAGCCTACGCTGTGCCCGCTCAAAGAACACAATGGCTCCAACAACAACCACGCACAAGACAATAATGCCGAGAATCAAGCCCGTTGACATGGCGCCGGTGCGCCCCAGCTCAAGGGTTTGACCAAGGGCGTGAGGCAGACCAGCAACAATGCCTGCGAAGATAATCAGCGATATCCCGTTACCAATGCCACGGGAAGTAATCTGTTCTCCGAGCCACATCAGGAACATCGTTCCACCGGTCAAGGTAATAACCGTAGACAGCCTGAAAAACCAGCCGGGATCAGTCACGATTCCCTGCCCCGACTCCAACCCTACGGAAATGCCATATGCTTGCACCACCGCCAAAAGCACAGTTCCGTACCTGGTGTACTGATTGATAACCTTGCGACCTTGCTCGCCTTCCTTCTTCAAAGCTTCCAAGGTAGGAATAACTGAAGTCATCAACTGCATAATGATCGATGCAGAGATGTAAGGCATAATACCAAGAGCAAAGATTGCCATGCGTTCAACCGCACCGCCAGCAAAGGCGTTAAAAACTCCAAGCACACCTTGGCTTTGTTGCTGAAACGCTTGCGCGAACGCATCCGGATTAATTCCGGGCAACGGTATATAAGTACCAAGCCGATAAACAAGCAGCGCACCTAGCGTAAACCAGATGCGCTTCTTCAAATCTTCGGCTTTTGCGAAGGCGGCAAAATTTAGGTTAGATGCTAGTTGTTCTGCGGCCGATGCCATGCACCTGGTCTCCGAATGAGAGCGCCCTCGCAATGTGGCGCACCCTCTTATGCTGGACTACCCGCGCCTCGCACGGAAATTGGTTCGACACGACATATGCGCGCGTAGCCAAATATGCAAGCGGCAGCGAATGCTTCGCCGCCGCTATACCCAAAACTACTCTGCGGCAGCTTGTGAGACAGGAAGATTGACTGCGCCACCAGCCTTTTCGACAGACGCAATAGCGGCTTTGGAAGCACCGGCAATATTAAAGATCAGCTTGATCTTAACATCACCACCAGCCAACAGTCGGACACCGTCCTTGGCGCGGCGAATAACACCTGCCTTTACAAGCACATCCGAATCAATCGGACTGTTCGCATCAAGCTTATTTGCTTCAATCGCCAAAAGAATGCGGCCAATTGAAACCGCATTGAACGACTTTGCAAAAGGCTTTCTGAAGCCGCGCTTGGGCAAACGCCGATAGAGCGGCATCTGCCCACCTTCGAAGCCATTAATGGCTACACCCGAGCGCGCCTTTTGACCCTTAACGCCGCGGCCACCGGTCTTTCCTTTTCCAGAACCGATTCCACGTCCAACGCGTTTGCGAGTGCGGGTCGCGCCGTCGATATTCCGAAGTTCATTGAGTTTCATGATTCTACTCCCGCACCAACTATTCCCCGTCCACAACGCGGACGAGATGCGGGATTGAATTAATCATCCCGCGAACAGAGGGCGTATCTTCCAGTGTTGACCGCCGATGCAATTTGTTCAAACCGAGACCTACCAGCGTGGCACGCTGGCTTTTCGGCTGCCGAATCGGACTGCCGATCTGCTCAATGGTGACAGTGGAATTCAAATTAGCTGTTTTCTTGGCCATGGTTGCTTAATCTCCCTGGCTCACTCTTCAACCGACACGGCCGAACCACGCCGAGCCTGAAGCGTCGAATACTTTATGCCACGTGCAGCAGCAACGTCCTTGGGATGCATTTGGCTCTTGAGAGCATCAAACGTGGCCCGAACCATATTGTATGGATTCGAGGACCCCATAGATTTCGCAACGACGTCGTGCATACCGACTGTTTCAAAAACCGCACGCATCGGGCCGCCCGCGATAATTCCTGTACCAGGCTTAGCGGCACGAAGAAGGACGCGTCCAGCGCCCCACCGACCTTCAACATCGTGATGCAGCGTGCGCCCTGAGCGAAGCGGAACGAAAATCATATCACGCTTGGCACTTTCAGTAGCCTTGCGAATTGCTTCAGGAACTTCGCGTGCCTTGCCGTGCCCGAAACCAACACGGCCCTTCTGATCGCCGACAACCACCAATGCAGCAAAGCCAAAACGCTTACCACCCTTAACCACCTTGGCCACGCGATTAATGTGAACCAGCTTGTCGACGATACCATCGTCACGTTCTTCACGATCGCGACCGCGTTCACGGCCACCTTCCCGACGTTCTTGTGCCATATCCTGTTCCTTGTTCTTTTCCGGACTGACGGTTCAAAAAAAATAAGTCCGGCGTCTATACTGACGCCGGTTGAGAAGCAAGAGATATTCTAGACACTAAGTGTGTTAGAAATTCAAACCAGCTTCACGCGCAGCTTCTGCCAGAGCGCGAACACGACCATGATAAATATACGCACCACGATCAAAAACAACTTCATTGACTCCAGCTTTTACGGCGCGTTCCGCGATAAGCTTTCCAATCGTTGCTGCAGCCGCAGAATCAGCACCAGTCTTACCGCGCTGATCTTTCTCCAGGGAAGAAGCAGCAGCCAACGTGCGCCCACTATTATCATCGATGATCTGCGCATAAATATGCTTAGAGGAGCGATGAACGGAAAGACGTGGCTTTCCTCCAGAAACTTTCTTTATCTGACGGCGAACGCGTTGCGCGCGCTTTTGGATCGCTGATTTATAGGCCATGGCCATATTCCTTGCTTTGAAAAACGGTAGCGGCCAAATGTGGTAGTATAACTCCCACGACCGCCCTCCGTAGCGCTACTTCTTCTTACCTTCCTTGCGAACGATGCGCTCACCTGCGTATCGAACGCCCTTGCCCTTGTACGGTTCAGGACCGCGATATTCCCTGATCTCAGCAGCAACTTGTCCGACGCGCTGCTTGTCTATACCGGAAACCGTGATCTCGGTAGGCTTAGGAACAGTAATTGTAATCCCTTCCGGCGTTTCGTAAACCACATCGTGGCTGAACCCTAGAGCCAGCTGCAAGTTCTTTCCTTGCATTGCCGCACGATAGCCGACACCGGTAATTTCGAGTTTCCGCTCGAAACCATCCTTAACACCGTTGAGGATGTTAAGTATCTGGGTCCTAGACATACCCCACTTCGAACGAGCGTCTTTCGACTGATCGCGCGGTAGGACGGAAATCTCCGACCCTTCCATTTTAATCAGCACTTCGTCATTAGCGACAAATTTCAATTCGCCCTTCGGGCCTTTTGCCGTGACTGTTTGCCCGCTTACAGAAGCAGTAACCCCTTGAGGCACAGCAACAGGCTTCTTGCCAATACGAGACATCTTTCTGTCCTCGTTCCTAACTTGCGTTCGTCGCCAAGCCTAAACCGCCCAACGACCTCGTAAAATCCTCTTGACCAACCTAGCGGTTAGAAGACCTGGCAGAGCACTTCGCCGCCAACATTCTGTTCGCGCGCCTGATGATCAGCCATCACACCCTTTGGGGTCGATAGGATCGAAATTCCAAGTCCATTAGCTACACTTGGGATCGATTTCGCCGAAACATAAACACGACGCCCAGGCTTCGAGACGCGAGCAATCTCACGCACGACCGGCTTGCCATCAAAATATTTCAACTCGATCTCAATTTCAGACTTTCCATTGCCGAAATCAGTCTGACTGAAATCGCGAATGTAGCCCTCTGCCTTCAGAACCTCAAGAACTCGGGCACGCAACGTTGAAGCAGGCGTCGAAACTGAAGTCTTCTTACGACCATAAGCGTTGCGAATGCGAGTCAACATATCTCCGAGCGGATCAGTAACCGACATGTTCAGTCCTCCTTACCAGCTCGACTTGACCAAGCCGGGAACCATGCCCAGCGATCCAAGCTCGCGCAAAGCGATACGAGACATTTTCAACTTGCGATAATAGGCGCGCGGACGCCCGGTCACTTCACAGCGATTGCGAATACGAGTCTTGGAACCGTTGCGCGGCAGCGCTGCGAGCTTGAGTTGCGCCTGAAAGCGTTCTTCAAGAGGCTTGCTTTGATCCATGATAATCGCCTTCAGAGCGCGGCGCTTTGCTGCATTCTGTGCCACAAGCTTGCGGCGACGATTGTTCTTCTCAACTGAGCTGGTCTTTGCCATTTCTCAAATTTTCCTTTCTCGCTGCCGTTACTGCCGAAAAGGGAAGTTGAAAGCCTTGAGCAATGCTCTAGCTTCATCATCCGTCTTGGCTGTCGTACAAACGATTATGTCCATGCCCCAGATCTGATCAACTTTGTCATAATTAATCTCTGGAAACACGATGTGTTCTTTTATGCCCATGGCATAGTTGCCACGACCATCGAAGCTTCTAGGATTAAGACCACGGAAATCGCGAACACGCGGCAAGGCAATATTAACCAGCCTATCCAAAAACTCGTACATCCGCTCCTTGCGCAGAGTCACTTTTGCCCCAAGAGGCATATCCTCACGGACCTTGAATCCAGCAATTGACTTCCGAGCTCTCGTAACGACCGCCTTCTGACCAGCGATCAAAGCCAGATCTGCCGCAGCAACCGAAGGCTTCTTGGAATCACCCGTAGCCTCACCAACGCCTATGTTCAAAACGATTTTCTCGATGCGAGGAACCTGCATCTCATTCTCGTAATTGAACTGCTCCTGCATGGCCTTACGGATGGTCTCTTTATAGACCTGCTTCAAGCGCGGTTCATATGACTGTGCCTGGTTACCCATTGATGATTGCTCCTGAGCGCTTGGCAATGCGCACCTTTTTACCGTCGCGCACCTCAAAACCAACTCTGGTGGCCTTCCCATCCTTGGGATCAACCAACGCAATATTGGAAAGGTGGATCGGCGCCTCTTTGCTGACGATACCGCCCTGCTGTGATTGCGACTGCTTCTGATGCCGCTGAACCATATTCACGCCGCGCACGACTGCCTTTTCGTCTTTGGGCATTACCCGCAAGACTTCGCCATTACGGCCCTTGTCCTTGCCGGTCAGAATGACGACTTGATCGCCTTTACGAATTTTCTGCATCTTTCCGGATCCTTACAGAACTTCTGGCGCGAGCGAGATGATCTTCATATGATTCTTACCGCGCAACTCACGAGGAACCGGGCCAAATATACGCGTTCCGATGGGCTCCTTCTTGTTATCAACAAGCACCGCCGCGTTCTTATCAAAGCGAATAACGCTACCATCTGGCCGACGGATATCCTTCGCTGTGCGAACTACCACAGCCTTCATCACATCGCCCTTTTTAACGCGCCCACGAGGGATCGCCTCTTTGATGGACACCACGATGATGTCACCGACTGAAGCGTATTTCCGCTTGGAACCGCCCAGCACCTTGATGCACATGACACGACGAGCGCCAGAATTATCAGCGACGTCGAGGTTTGTTTGCATCTGGATCATGACTGACCGCCTTCTCTCACATACACCGGACCAGTTTAACCAGCACCGGCAATTCCTTTATTATCGAGCTTGTTCAGCGCTCAGTACGACCCAGCGCTTATCTTTGGAGATCGGCTTCGATTCCTGGATCAAAACTGTATCGCCCACCTTGTAGGTGTTGTTCTCGTCATGCGCCTTATACTTCTTGGACAGGCGCACTGTCTTTTTCATGACGGGATGTGTGAAGCGACGCTCGACTTTGACGACCACCGTCTTTTCGTTCTTGTCGCTGACGACAGTGCCCTGCAAAACGCGCTTTGGCATAATTCTCGTCCTTAAGCTTTGTTCTTTCGGCCGCCGTTGGCCTTTTCCGCAGCAATCGTCTTGATGCGTGCGATGTCCCGACGAACCTCTTTGATGCGGCCCGTCTTTTCAAGCTGTCCCGTAGCCTTTTGAAAGCGCAGGTTAAACTGCTCTTTCTTCAAGCCTGCAAGCTCTGTATTCAGCTCATCGGCGGTTTTTGTTCTGATATTCGAGGCTTTCATCTCAGCAACCCCTACTCTGCAATGCGCTGCACAAAACGTGTGCGCACAGACAGCTTCGCAGCACCCAATCTAAGGGCCTCACGAGCAACCTCTTCACTCACACCATCGATCTCAAACATGATACGGCCCGGTTTAATTCGTGCTGCCCAGTAATCGACGGCACCTTTACCCTTACCCATACGTACTTCAGTAGGCTTCGAAGTCACCGGAACGTCTGGGAAAATACGGATCCACACCCGACCCTGACGCTTCATTTCTCGCGTAATTGCACGACGAGCCGCTTCAATCTCCCGTGCTGTCACACGGTTAGGCTCTAAGGCTTTCAAGCCGAAGCCACCAAAATCAAGGTTTGTTCCACCTTTCGCGGTACCGTGAATACGGCCCTTGAACTGCTTACGGAACTTTGTGCGCTTTGGCTGCAACATTGTTCTTGTTCTCCAAATTCCTCAGGCGGTTTAAGCAGCTTCACGCTCTGAGCGACGACGACCGCCCTGGCGTTCATTAGACTGCTCACCTTCTGTCGCGCGGCGCTCTGAAGCCATCGGGTCATGCTCAAGAATTTCTCCCTTGAACACCCACACCTTGACGCCACAGATACCATATGCCGTCTGCGCTTCAGCTGTACCAAAATCGACGTCGGCACGAAGTGTATGAAGCGGCACACGCCCCTCTCGATACCACTCCATACGAGCGATCTCTGCACCACCCAAGCGACCTGAACAATTGATGCGGATTCCTTCCGCGCCCAAACGCATTGCAGACTGAACGGCGCGTTTCATAGCACGCCTGAAAGCAATTCTGCGCTCCAGCTGCTGGGCAATCGACTGCGCGATCAATGTGGCGTCAATTTCAGGCTTACGAACCTCAACGATGTTGAGATGGGTTTCCGACTTGGTCATATCGGTAAGCTTTTTGCGAAGCTTCTCAATATCCGCACCCTTTTTGCCGATAACAAGACCGGGTCTACCAGCATGTATAGTCACACGGCACTTCTTGTGCGGCCTTTCGATCACAACCTTAGAAATTGCAGCTTGCTTCAGTTCCTTCATCAAATATTCACGGATCTTGAGGTCCTCATGAAGGAGCTTTCCGTACTCTCCAGTGTTGGCATACCAACGTGAATCCCACGTCCGATTTATGCCGAGCCGAAGACCGATAGGATTAACTTTCTGACCCATTATGCGGCCTCCTTCTCTTCCACTTCACGAACGACGATCGTGAGATGTGAAAACGGCTTCTCAATGCGGCTTGCACGACCGCGACCACGCGCATGAAAGCGCTTCATCACAATCGACTTACCAACATATGCTTCCGCAACTACCAGCGCATCCACATCCAAGCTGTGGTTATTCTCCGCGTTAGCAATTGCAGACTGCAATGTTTTCCTGACAGTTCCAGCTATACGCTTGCGAGAGAACTCCAAATCATTCAGCGCCGTAGAAACCTTCTTGCCGCGAATTAGTGCAGCCACAAGATTCAGCTTTTGCGGGCTGACGCGGATGGTACGGAGAACCGCACGTGCCTCGTTGTCAGCAAGCCGGCGAGGTGCTTTTGGCTTGCTCATATTTACTTCCTCTTCGCCTTTTTGTCCGCGCCATGACCGTAATAGGTACGCGTCGGAGCGAATTCACCAAACTTATGTCCGACCATCTCTTCCGAGACCGAGACCGGTATATGCTTCTGCCCGTTGTACACACCAAATGTGAGACCAACGAACTGCGGCAATATCGTAGAGCGACGGCTCCACATCTTTATAACTTCATTGCGTCCGCCTTCACGCACCTTCTCTGCCTTCTTGAGCAGGAAGCCGTCAACAAACGGACCTTTCCAAACTGAACGGGACACGTTGACTACCTCTCTTAGCTCTTACGCGCGTGGCGTGAGCGCATGATGAACTTATCCGTCGACTTGTTCGACCGGGTCTTTTTGCCCTTGGTAGGCTTACCCCACGGGGTGACAGGATGACGCCCCCCAGAAGTGCGCCCTTCACCACCACCGTGCGGGTGATCTACAGGGTTCATTGTGACGCCGCGATTGTGAGGACGCTTACCGAGCCAAACCTTACGACCGGCCTTGCCAAGGTTGGTATTGCCGTGATCCGGGTTAGATACAGGACCAACTGTCGCCAAACAGGACCCATGCACAATACGCTGCTCTCCAGAGTTCAACCGAAGGATCGCCATACCCTGATCTCGTCCTACGAGCTGGGCATATGTTCCAGCTGAACGAGCCACCTGCCCACCTTTGCCAGGCTTCAACTCGACATTATGAACGATGGTCCCGACAGGCATTGCCGAAAGCGGCATTGCATTACCCGGCTTAACGTCCACCGACAATCCTGCAACAACCTTATCGCCGGCAGCCAAGCGTTGCGGAGCAAGAATGTAGCTCAGTTCCCCATCATCATACTTTATCAGCGCGATAAAGGCTGAACGATTAGGATCGTACTCGAGTCTCTCGACAGTAGCAGAGACATCGAATTTACGACGCTTAAAATCGATAATACGGTAGCTACGTTTGTGCCCGCCACCTATAAATCTAGCGGTGATACGACCATAATTGTTCCGACCACCAGACTTGGTTAGGCCTTCCGTTAGTCCTTTTACAGGTTTGCCTTTGTAAAGGCTTGAACGGTCAACCAAAACCAACTGGCGCGTGCTTGGCGTCGTCGGCTTGTAGGTTTTCAATGCCATTGTTCTATCCTCGCGCCTTCGCTTAAAGTCCGGTAGCGACGTCGATTGAATCGCCGTCAGCCAACGTAACGATGGCCTTCTTCACATCGCCCAAACGGCCAACAGTGCCACGAAAACGCTTTACTTTGCCTTTTCGCACCAATGTATTAACGCCAAGGACTTTCACCCCAAAGAGCGCCTCGATAGCCGCCTTGATTTCAGGCTTGGATGCCTTCTTGGCCACATTAAATACGACTTGGTTCTGTTCAGAAGCCATCGTCGATTTTTCAGTGATTGCTGGGCTGACTATCACGTCATAATGGCGAAGATCGGTCATTTGAAGCGCTCCTCAAGAGCCTCGACAGCAGCTTTGGAAAGAACCAATGTGCCGCGGCGCAAAATATCGTAAACGTTGATACCTTGAACTGGCAGCACATCAACATTGTGCAAACCGCGCGCAGCGCGCGCAAAGTTCTGATCAACTTCAGCCCCGCCAATGACGAGTACGTTGTTAAGACCCAGGGTAGCGAAATTAGCTGCCAGAGCCTTAGTCTTGCCTTCGCCAAGCGTAAGCTCGTCCACCAACACGATCTTGTCGCTCTTGGCCTTCGCAGAGAGAGCGTGCTTCAAGCCGAGTGCACGGATCTTCTTTGGAAGATCATGCTCGTGGCTCCGAGCAACAGGCCCATGCGCCTTACCACCACCTCTAAACTGCGGCGCGCGGGCGGACGAATGGCGAGCGCGTCCGGTACCCTTTTGCTTGTACATCTTGGCACCAGTTCGCGCTATATCAGCGCGGCCCTTGACTTGATGTGTACCTTGCTGCTTTTTCGCAAGCTGCCAACGCACTACACGCTGCAGAATATCCTCGCGAGGCTCCAACCCGAAAACCTCATCGGAAAGCTTTAGAGTTCCAGCGTCCTTACCGCTTAATGTGGTAATTTTCAGATCCATTATTCGGCTCCTTCAATGGCCGGAGCTGAGACTTTAGCAGCTGCTGTACGCAAAGCGGCCGGCTTAGGCGCATTGTCTGGCAAGGTCGCCTTGACGGCATCCCGGACCAAAATCCACGCACCCTTAGTGCCAGGCACAGCACCGCGAACCAAAATCAATCCACGATCAGCATCAGTGGAGTGAACAACAACATTCTGCGTTGTTACCCGTGTAGCGCCCATGTGTCCGGCCATCTTCTTGCCCTTGAACACTTTACCTGGATCCTGACGCTGACCAGTCGAACCGTGAACACGGTGCGAAACAGAGTTACCATGTGTTGCACGACCGCCGCCAAAATTGTGGCGCTTCATTACACCCTGAAAACCCTTACCTGTAGAGGTTCCCGTTACGTCAACCTTCTGTCCCGGCACAAAATGATCAACAGTAATCTCCGCACCAACATCCAGCATGTTTTCTGGAGAAACACGGAATTCAGCAAGTTTTGACTTTGGCTCGACTGACGCCTTGGCAAAATGACCGCGCATCGCCTTTGACGTATTCTTGACCTTGGCCAAGCCAACGCCAAGCTGAACGGCAGCGTAGCCGTTCTTTTCCATAGTACGCTGCGCCACAACCTGGCAGTTCTCCATGCGGAGAACCGTAACCGGAATATGTTCGCCTGCGTCGTTGTAGACGCGGGTCATCCCGATCTTTTGAGCTATTACACCTGAACGCATTGGTTCATCTTCCTTCAGAGGAGCCATAGGGAAAACCCGCCGGCTCATGTCCACTGCTCAATCAGAGCTTGATTTCGACATCAACACCAGCAGCCAGGTCGAGCTTCATCAAAGCATCGACAGTCTGTGGCGTCGGATCCACGATATCGAGCAAACGCTTATGCGTACGCATTTCGAACTGCTCCCGGCTCTTCTTGTCGATGTGAGGCGACCGGTTCACGGTGAACTTTTCAATCCGGGTCGGAAGCGGAATCGGGCCACGGACATTGGCGCCGGTGCGCTTTGCCGTTGACACGATCTCACGCGTCGACGCGTCGAGAACACGATGGTCAAACGCCTTAAGGCGAATTCGGATATTTTGGCCGTTCATCACGTCATTTTTCCTTGTTCTGGCGCGGCGCGGGCGAATTCCCGCCCGCGACAGATCATTGATTTACTTACTCGATGATTGAAGCGACGACGCCTGCG
>JAHBYV010000019.1 GCA_019635795.1 Rhizobiaceae bacterium | reverse complement strand
CGGTGCAGCAGGCCATCAATGGTCGCCCACCTGCCGGTTCAACTGTCATGTACTCGACAGACGATCCGCCGGTTCCTTATCTGATTGAGAATCGCGTTATCGTTTCTGGCGAAAATCTCGTCGATGCTCAGGCCACTTTCGACCAGCGCACCAGCGAGCCGGTCGTGTCCTTCCGTTTTGATGCGAAAGGCGCGCAGCGCTTTGGACAGGCAACCCAGCAGAATGTGGGTCGACTTTTCGCGATCATTCTCGACAATGAGGTGATTTCAGCGCCCCAGATCAGAGAGCCAATCCTTGGCGGTTCAGGTCAGATTTCCGGGAATTTCACTGCTGAAAGCGCGAACGATCTCGCCGTTCTGTTACGTGCTGGTGCACTGCCGGCCGACCTGACCATCGTTGAGGAGCGTACGGTCGGGCCGAGCCTCGGAGCTGATTCCATATCAGCTGGCAAATTTGCTTCCGTGATCGCGGGTATCCTCGTGATTGCATTTATGCTTGTTGCCTATGGAACGCTTGGCATCATCGCGAATATCGCATTGGCCGCGAACGTGGCCCTCATCATCGCGATTCTGTCGCTGTTGGGCGCAACGCTCACAATGCCCGGCATTGCTGGTATCGTTCTGACCGTTGGTATGGCCGTAGACTCCAACGTCATTATCTACGAGCGCGTTCGGGAAGAGCGTCGATGGGGCAGGTCTTTGGTCCAGTCTCTGGATTCAGGGTTTGCGCGCGCATTGGCCACAATTGTTGACGCCAACTTCACGACATTCATTGCCGCAGTTATCTTGTTCTTCCTTGGCTCGGGTCCTGTGAAGGGCTTCGCGGTAACGCTGGCGATTGGTATCATCACCACAGTCTTTACCGCATTCACACTCACGCGCTGGCTGGTTTCGATCTGGCTTCGCCGGGCCAAGCCGAAGGAGCTTCCGGGCGGGCTGATCAACTTTGTGCCACACGACACAAAGCTTCCTTTCATGCGGTGGCGCAGATATGCGTTTGGGATATCGTCTGCGTTATCTATTGCAGCAGTCGTCGCGTTCTTCTCAATTGAGATGAACTATGGCATCGATTTCCGCGGCGGTACCTCAATTGAGGTGCAGGCGAAAAGCGGCCAGGCCGATTCTGCGGATGTGCGCAGCCGTCTCAACGAGTTGAACATGGGTGATGTTCAGGTTCAGGAGTTCGGCTCCCCAAGCGAATTGCTGATCCGTGTCGAAGGGCAGAATCTTGGCGACAAGGCCGAGCAGAGCGTCGTCGAAAAGGTACATCTCGAACTCGACAACGAGTATGATTTCCGACGCGTTGAATCCGTTGGACCGACTGTCTCAAGCGAGCTTGCATTCAACGGCGCGATGGGCGTCCTGGCGTCAATGTTGGCCATGTTGATCTATATCTGGTTCCGTTTTGAATGGCAGTTCGGCGTTGGAGCGATCATTGCCACTGTGCACGACGTTACCATGATGGTCGGGCTGTATGTGGTCACAGGGCTGGAGTTCAACCTCACCAGCATCGCGGCAATTCTCACTATTGTAGGTTATTCGATCAACGACACGGTTGTGGTTTACGACCGCGTTCGCGAAAATCTGCGAAAATACAAGAAGATGCCGATTGAAGAGTTGCTGGACCTTTCCATGAACCAGACCCTGTCCCGCACGATCCTCACGGGCGTTACAACCTTGCTTGCCCTCATAGCGCTTTATATTTGGGGCGGCGAAGTTATCCGGTCTTTCACGTTTGCGATGATCTTCGGCATTCTGGTCGGCACCTACTCATCGGTGTTCGTCGCCGGGCCGCTGCTGATCCTCTTCAAGCTGCGACAGGAAGGTGCAGGCACGGGCGATGCCCAGAGCATTCCGGCCGCACCGGCCGACGCGCAACCTTCGAAGAGCTGACATGGCCGGGATAGTCATCCGGGAAGCGCATTTTCCCGGACGCGCGCCGATCGAGGCTTATGGCAACGGTGGGTTTCGCTTTGCTGATATGTCCCACAGGGGTTCCATACTGTGTTTGCCATCCGGCATTTACGGTTGGGAGCCTGCCGATGCCGGTGCGCTGGCTCCAGAGGACTTTTCTCGTCTGATCGCAGAAGCGGCGGATGTGCAGATACTCCTTGTCGGAACCGGAGCGGGGCTGAAACCTCTCGATCCAAAATTACGGGCTTTGCTGAAGGAAAGCCGTATCAGCGCCGACCCCATGTCGACGGGCGCAGCGGTACGCACTTATAATGTGCTGTTGGCAGAAGATCGCGCTGTTGCAGCCGCATTGGTAGCGGTCGATTGAAGTGGATCACCTTCCAGATATTGCGTCCGAGCTGCGCCGTGCGGACAACGACCGGTATCTGAGCGTTCTATACGCGCCGCAGCAATGCCGCGCTGCTCTATTTGCGCTCTATGGGTTCAATGCTGAGATTGCCAGTGTGAGGGACCGTGCGCGCGAGCCGCTGCCGGGCGAGATGCGCGTGCAATGGTGGCGTGACATTATCGGAAATGAGAGCACTGGGGAGCACAGCGGATACCCGTTAGCGGAAGCGCTGTTACAGGCAATACGTCGACATAATTTGCCTCGTCACGCGTTCGAAAACTATCTGGATGCCAGAATTTTTGATCTCTATGACGATCCAATGCCATCCCGTACAGACCTTGAGGGCTACTGTGGGGAAACTGCCTCGGTCCTGATCCAGCTGGCCTCACTCATTCTCGACGCGGAGGCCGCTACCCCCTATGCAGAATTGGCCGGCCATGCGGGGTGCGCGCAAGCAATCACTGGATTGTTGAGGCTTATGCCGATTCATCGATCACGCGGGCAGTGCTATATTCCGGCTGAAATACTTGCCGCCTCTGGCGCTTCAGCCGAGACATTTCTTGCAGGGGAAGACAATGCCGCCCTGGCGCGCATAACAAGCGCGATGGTTGCGCTGGCGCGTGAGCATCTCGCAATATTTTCAAGAGGCGCGTCATCGCTGCCTAAAAGCCTGCTACCCGCTTATCTGCCGCTGGCGCTCGTGCCTTCTTATCTGAATGCGATCGATCGCATGGGCCAGAACGCGGCGAGCGAGACGGCGGAAATTGCGGCGTGGAAGCGGCACTGGCTTTTGTTTCGCGCAGCCTCTCGCGGTTTTGGCTAAGTAACCATGTCTAGTCGGCGCGGTTGACGCACCGGCGAGCCTCCGTCACGCTCCCGGTAAACCGAGGGCGACATCATGTTCCGGGCGGCTACGATATTGGCGGCGTTGCTTTGGTCGGCTGCGGCGGTGTGCGCTGCACCTGCGATTGACTGGCGTGTAAAGCACCCGTTTCGCTATTTCACCGACACCCTTGATTTTGACATGCACCGTGAGGCGCTGGCAGATGTTCTGGCGGCCAACGGCGGAAATGTGCCGTCAACAATCGTGTCAGATCTGGAACGCGTCCTGAACGACCCGCGCTGGTTGCGGGAGTGGTACAAGACCGATACGGAAAAATACTCCAACGCCCGTTCAAGTGGCCGCCCGGAAAGAGGCTGGGCGCATCATATCAACAGGCGCAAGGCATTTTGCTGGAATGCGAGCGAACAGTGGCACTCCTCTTGCCCTGTTGATCGATTCGAGCCGGGAAAGCGCACCGACTACGTGCTGCCACAGGGGCACACCGTGGTCGCAAAGCTCCTGGAACCACCAACGGGGCAATGCAAGTGGATAACCAGCCGTCCTGCGCTCATTCGCAATTCTGCTTTGTTGGAAGAGCGTGTGTTCGACTGCGCGGCGGAGGTTGAGCTACGCATACCCTATGAGCCGAACCGACCGGAGACAGAGCAGGGGATTACAGTTTCCGTGGAATTGCCGAATGGAATAGCGGTTCCCGTTGAACGGATTGTTGTAAAAGACAGACTGATTGCAGGCATCGGCGATAGCTTTTCGTCCGGCGAAGGCAACCCGGATTCGCCGGTCGAGATTGACCGGCAATCGCATCGGGCAAACCTCAACAAAGCTTTCATTTATGACGAGGCGAAGCAGGCAATTCGTTACAGGAAATCACATTCGTTGCCTGTTCGAGCGCAAAACAGCCCTGCAAACTGGCAAGACCGCAAGTGTCACCGCTCGGCCTATTCCTACCATTTGCGCACCGCGCTTCAGGTAGCGCTGGCTGATCCCAAGCATAGCGCTGTCACGTTCCTTGGGCTCGCCTGCTCGGGCGCGGAAGTAGCTGAAGGCTTGCTTCTACCCTATAAAGGCACGGAAGGCATTGATCCCGGCCAGTTGACCGGCGACGGGGCGCGACGTCAGGACATGAGTCAGATAAACCGCCTCACGATTGAGCTGTGCCGCGATGCGGTTACGCGTGCTTCACCGCAGCCGCTTCAACTCCCGCAGCCTATTTCGCAGAATGGCAGAGCTTATAATTCCGTACCTCTGATCCGTTGCCCGTCAGGGCGCTTTCTTCGACCAATTGACCTTCTTCTGGTGTCGATTGGCGGCAATGACGTGGGCTTTACACCAATGATTGTGGATGTGCTCACCCGGAAACGTCCGCCGCTGGCAGACCTTCCGACACAGTTCAATGTCGTTGGGCAAGCCATGCTCACCCGCATTGCGCGCGTCATCAAGGCGCATAATGTGACGGAGGCCGAGCGCAAGGTTCAGGAGCTTCCCGCACGGTTTGCCGCATTGCGCCGGGCTTTGTCCCTGCTGCCCATCAGGTCAAAAAACGAAAAGCCGAACATCATCTTAACAGCCTTTCCTCGCATTGAGCTAAACGAAAGCGGACGGGTTTGCGGCGAGCAAGACCCGCGCGAGCGCATGGAAGGCTTCAATGTTGGGGGGATGCTGTTCCTCGACGTGCCGACGCTGCGGCTGGTCAGCGATTTTGCAAACAAGAAGCTTTATCCGACGCTGAAATCTGCGGCTTCTGCTGGAAACTGGCACTTTGTCGATTCACATCGAGACGCGTTTTCGAAACACGGTGTTTGCGCCCAGAACCGAGCAACCCTGCCAGTTTCGGCGACTGAAAACATGATGCTGCCATATGTGGATCGCGTGAACGCTCAATATAGGTGGTATGATTTTGAGCCGTTCTCGGCCTATCGCGATTTGGACTATCGCGCAGTGCGTGACACTCGCGCCTATGCTCCGCGCCAGCGCTGGGTAAGAAACTTGAACGACATCTGCCTGTTCGTTCAGTATCGCGCCACCGGCACGCCGCCGCCTCCAAACCAATGGGGGCTGCTCGATTTGGTGGAGGCTTGTCTCGGCGGCCCATTCCATCCCACCGCTGAAGGTCATGCGAGAATTGCTGACGCAGCCTATTTCGAAGCTGCGAAAATCCTGGGCTTACCGGCCCCCAACATAGCCGATCTGCGATCGCGCTAGGCTATTCGGCGGCTTGGCGATCTTTCATGCTGAGCCATTGACGGCAATCGGCAAGGGCGCGGGCAGTCATTGCCTTCTTTTTGGCAATGCTCTTGTCCTTGCCGCGGAACCGACCCTCAAAGCCGTCCGGTCTTAGTTTTGTTCCGGGATCAAGCGGCGGGAACAGACCAAAATTGATGTTCATCGGCTGGAAAGAGCGCTTGCCCGGTTCGTCATCAGATATGATGTGGCCGCCGGTGATGTGGTTCAGCAGCGCACCGAATGCCGTGGTCACTGGCGGCATGGAAGGCTGTTGCCCTAAACGCGCCGCAGCTGCGAAGCGCCCGGCAAGCAGACCGATTGCGGCGCTCTCGACATAGCCTTCGCAACCGGTGATTTGTCCTGCAAAGCGCAGACCGGGCCGGCCTTTCAATTGCAGCGATGTGTCCAGCAGGGTTGGGGAGTTGATATAGGTGTTGCGGTGCAGTCCGCCCAACCGCGCAAACTCGGCTTGCTCCAGACCGGGAATGGTGCGGAAAATTCGCACCTGCTCGCCGTGCTTCAGCTTGGTTTGAAAGCCAACCATATTGTAAAGCGTACCGAGCGCATTGTCCTGCCGAAGCTGCACGACCGCATACGGCTTCACGGTCGGATTGTGCGCGTTGGTCAGGCCCATAGGCTTCATCGGCCCGTGCCTCAATGTTTCAGGTCCGCGCTCCGCCATAACCTCAATCGGCAGGCAACCATCAAAATAGGGCGTGCCTTCCCATTGCTTGAATTCGGTTTTCTGCCCGTCAAGCAGGGCAGTAATAAACGCCTCGTACTGCGTGCGGTCCATGGGGCAATTGATATAGTCCTTGCCGGTTCCGCCCGGACCAACCTTGTCGTAGCGGGACTGGAACCAGCAAACATCCATATTGATGCTGTCGAAATGCACGATAGGAGCGATGGCGTCGAAGAATGCCAGCGCATCAGCACCGGTATGTTCCGCAATCGCGGATGCCAGCGATGGCGCGGTAAGCGGCCCAGTCGATATGATAACCTGATCCCATTCCTCGGGGGGAAGGCTGGTCACTTCCTCGCGTACAATTGAAACGAGCGGGTGAGCTTCGAGAGCTGCAGTCACTGCATCGGAAAAGCCATCGCGATCCACGGCCAAAGCGCCGCCAGCCGGCACCTGATTTGCGTCGCCGCAGGCCATGATAAGCGAATTTGCCAGCCGCATCTCCGCATGTATCAAACCAACGGCATTGGTTTCCGCGTCATCCGAGCGAAACGAATTCGAACAGACCAGTTCGGCAAGGCCGTCGGTCTTGTGCGCATCAGTGCCGCGCACACCTCGCATTTCGTGCAAAATGACGGGCACGCCAGCTTGTGCTGCCTGCCAGGCGGCCTCTGAACCGGCAAGTCCGCCGCCGATAATGTGTATGGGTGCGATAGTCATTCGCGGCAGATAGCTTGCATGGAAAACAAAATCAAACGCTGAAAAAGACAACGCCCGCCGGGGGAGGAGATCCGGCGGGCGCTGTATATGTGACCGGTTCCAGGGAGGAGGATTGGAACCGGCCTTAATCCGCCGTGGCCGGGAGGAGGATGGCCTTGGCGAAACTCACTTCGAAGCACTTGGCATCGACAATCTGCCTTGGACTTGCAGCACCCGCCGAGGGAGGAGGTTCGGCGGGTGCTTTTAAGTCCAGCCAATCATCGGGAGGAGGATGACGATTGGCTGTTTTCGTCTGGCCTGGGAGGAGGTAGGCCTTGACGAATCTCGCTGCCTTCAGCCCGCCCGGCGGGCTATCGAAGGAATCTCACCGCGGCTGATGCCGATGTCGGCAAGATCACGGTTTGACAGGCGGCTCAATTCCGAGACTGCTTCCCGGTAACGGCGCCAGCTACGATAATTGTCGATAATCCTCATTTTGGTTGCTTCTCTGGTTAAAAGGTCTGTCGCGATATTCGCGCCGGACTTAGATGGCCTTGCGGGCCACCGAATGGATCTCGGTGCGGCTGATGCCGAGGTCGGCCAGCTCGCGGTTTGACAGGCGGTTCAGCTCCGTGACAGTTTCACGGTAACGACGCCAGTTGCGGAAATTACGGATCAGGTTCATCTCAGTACTCGTCTTTATTCTTTTTTCAATCTCTGTGAACAATGCCTAGATAGTCCTGTCTCTCGCGCGTTTGAATAGGCGATGCTGCATAGCAGCAATGCACGTTTTGCATTGCAGCATTTGTTATCGCGACCCGCCCCTGAAATGCGGCCGTGGACTTTGGCGCAAAAGCATCGTAGCTCAAGCGCAAGCAAGGGTTGAGCAACCACAGATGTGGGAGAGCGATTCAGTGTATGCTGGCAAGATCATGCGCGACATCGACCGTTGGGTTGCGCAGGGATATATTGACGCTGCAACTGCTGAGCGCCTGCGCAGTGATATGCGGTGCGAACATCGCTCGGCGATAAGTCTTGGCAACATATTGTGGGTGATGGCGGCGGTGCTGATAGGGGCCGCAATTCTCACTATCATTGCGGCAAACGCTCAGGAAATTCCGCGCGGGGTTCGCGTTCTGGGGCTGTTTTTGTTGATTGCGGCAGCTTATTTGGGCGGCGCGTACTTCAAGAACCGGGACCGCCCGGCAATGGGTGAGAGCCTTTATCTCATAGGCGCGGCAGCATTTGGCGCTTCAATCGCGCTGATCGGGCAGATGTATCACATGTCCGGCGATGAGGCGCAGGCAATCCTGATTTGGTGCATCGCGACTTTGATTGCGGCGTTGTTGCTGCGCTCGCCAATCTTGACAAACGCATCAGTTCTGCTGGCCTTGGCATGGCTCTTTTACAGTTTTGAATGGTGGCATCATGGTGCGCGCCAAAGTCACCTTTTCCTTCTTATCATGGCTGCTGTGTGGGCGATCTCTTATTTCTCCCAAAGCCGCGTAGCGCGTAACATGGTTATCCTCGCCATTATTTTTTACGCGCTGCTCTTTGGTGTCGAAAACGAACCGATTTCCATGGGGCTGTTGCTTGCAACGGTGTCGGTAGCGATTTTTCTGATCGCATATTTCGCGCCAGATGGGGTTGAGCGCGTGGCGCAGCTTGGCGGGCCTCAACCGGTGCATCCAGTGATAGGATTTCTTGCTGGCATGGGGCTTTTACAGGCTCAATTTACGGAAGAGTTCTGGCCCATGCTTATCCTCGCGCTCGTTGCCTTTGCGGGCATAGTTGCGGCGTTGCTGATGCGCGGTCGCCAAAGCCGCATGATGCGCTGGGTGGCTTATCTGGGTTTCGTGGTGGAGCTGGCGTTGATTTACGCCATCACCGTGGGAACGTTGATGGAAACAGGTGCTTTGTTCCTGTTTTCAGGGCTTGCTCTTGCGCTGGTCGCCTTCCTGATCACACGCATAGAGCGAAGAATTTCTGCATTGGTGCCGTCATGACGAAGCGGCGTACAATCCTGCTGGCCGCGCTTGTTGCTGTGCTGCAAATAGCATTCCTGGGTTCAATGATCCTCGGCAGGGCTCAGGCTTTGCGGGCTGGTCGTGAAGTGACGCTGAATGTGGAGCCAGTCGATCCACGAGATTTGCTACGTGGCGAGTACGTTCGGCTGGGCTATGACATATCTCAAATTCCGATCTCGTTGATTGAAAACGCGTCGGAAGCAGTGGACCGCGCGCGGGACGTGCTGATCTATTTGCGGCTTGCAAAGAATGCTGGAGGCTCGTGGGCGGTAAAGGTAGCGGCGCTCAACGGGCCGCCAACAGCGCCCTTGACGCCAGATGAGATCGATATTCGCGGTAAGGTCAATTATTGGCCGATTGCCGGAAATTCTGAAACGCAAGTTCTCGTCGCTTACGGGATTGAGCGGTTTTATCTGCCCGAAGGCGCGGGAAGGCAGATTGAAGAGAATATGAGGGAGCGAATATTCTCTGTAAAGCTTGCCGTCACATCGGATGGGACGGCTCATATCAAGCAATTGCTGGATGGCGATAAGGTCATATTTGACGAGCCATTATTCTAGCCGCAGTCGACGGGGAGGGTCAGATGAAGCATTTCTTCAATCGCCGCGAAACAATCGTAACTGAGGCAATAGACGGGTTCTTGCGGACCTCAAAACCGGGCAAACTTGCGCGGCTGGATGGGTATCCTGACATCAAGGTGGTGGTGCGGGCCGATTGGGATAAATCGCGCGTGGCGCTGGTGTCCGGCGGTGGCTCCGGGCACGAGCCTTCTCACGCCGGGTTTGTTGGGGGCGGAATGCTGACCGCCGCCGTTTGTGGCGATATTTTCGCGTCGCCCAGCACCGAAGCGGTGCTTGCCGCAATTCGTGCCGTGACGGGTGAGGCTGGTTGCCTTTTGATCGTCAAAAACTACACCGGTGACCGGCTGAATTTTGGTTTGGCCGTTGAAAAAGCGCGCGCCGAAGGTTTCGCCGTGGAAATGGTGATTGTTGCCGACGACATCGCGTTGCCAAATTTGCCGCAACCGCGCGGCGTTGCAGGCACGTTGTTTGTGCACAAGATCGCCGGACATCTGGCCGAAACCGGCGCTGACCTTGTAACAATCGCAGCCGCAGCCCGTGCGGTGGCGGCGGATACGATCTCGCTGGGAATGTCGTTGTCGTCCTGCTCAATACCGGGGCAGGCGCATGAAGAACGTCTCGGCGAAAGGGAAGGGGAGCTCGGTCTGGGTATTCACGGTGAGCCCGGCGTTGAGCGCATCGAGTTAGCGAACGCGTCGGCACTTGTGCGGCGTATGTCGGACAGACTGGCGAGCCATATTGACCCGGCCGCACAATATGCCTTGCTTCTGAACAATCTCGGCGCAGTCCCACCACTCGAAATGTCCTTGCTGGCAAACTCGGTGCTGGATTCGCGGCTTGGCCAGCACATTGCCCTCGCAATCGGCCCCGCGCCGTTGATGACCGCTCTGAACATGAATGGCTTTTCGCTGTCGCTGCTCAAGCTGTCTCCGGCAAGAGAGGCTGCACTGTGTTCACAGGTTGAGCCTAATGCCTGGACGCCTGCCGGGCCGATAGGGCAGGTTCAGCTTGTCGAACTGCCGGCGCGTGGCATGGTACAGGCCGTTTCTGCGAGCAGCGATGCGCGCGTTGAAGGCTTGATACAAGCCATTTGCTCGCGTTTGATTGATGTTGAGCCGGAACTGAACAGGCTGGATTCAAAAACGGGCGATGGTGATACGGGTTCCACCGTTTCAGCAGGTGCGCGCAGCATAGTTGACCGTCTCGACCAAATGCCTCTCGCGAACTTGTCCGCAACACTTGCGGCGATAGGCTCTACGCTCGGAAGCTCCATGGGAGGTTCCAGCGGGGTGCTGTTATCGATCTTTTTCACGTCGGCGGCGAAAGCCCTTGAAGGCGGCGCAGCCTTGCCCGACGCTCTGCTGCACGGTCTGGACCGCATGAAGTTCTACGGCGGTGCGAACCGAGGTGACAGGACTATGATCGACGCGCTTGAACCTGCTCTGGTGGCTCTGTCCGCCTCGAACCTTGAAGCGGCTGCCCGCGCCGCGCAAGATGGTGCGCAAGCCACGGCTCGCATGAAGTCGGCAAAGGCTGGCCGCTCCGCATATCTTGGAGACGGACAGCTTGAAGGGCACGTCGATCCGGGTGCGCAAGCCGTGGCCGAAGCTTTTGCGTCAATTGCCTATCGCGCTTAAGCCAGATCGCGCACTTTCGGCTCGCGTGCCCAATGCCGTTTCACGCCTACGTTCATGAAGCTTTCGATTGGTACAACCCCTTCGTCGGGCTCCACATTGGCCTTTTCGAGAATCACTTTGGTTCCGTTGCAGTGCGCGATGGTCTTGCAATGACCAAAAGCGTCCATGAACCACTGCACAGCCGCGCCATCCTTCGTTAGCTTTTCGGCCTGATCCGGCATGAGGATGGATGCCACGGCGTCGAACAGGACAGATGGCGAACCGGCAAGTTGTCCGTCGGCTTTGAGCGTACCGCCCTTGACCTTGATGCCGCCGACCTTTGGCGCGACGAGGAAGGCGCTGCCGCCTGCTTTCTCGATATCGCCCTTCAATTTGTCGATTGCAGCCTTGTCCGATCCCTCGGCAAACAGAATGCCAACTTTGCGGCCCGCCAAAGTTTGCTTGGCCTGCTTCTGAATCGACAGGGCGTCTGATGGTTTCATGTCGATGGGAACCTTCGCCGCCTTGGCTTTTTCGGGCATTTCAATAGCCAGCCCGGCTGCCACGCGCTTCGCGAGGTTTTCGTCAATATTGCGAAGGCGTGAGACGACACGAGAACGCACATGGTCGAGTTGGACTTTTGACAACTCAAATACCAGCGCTGAGGCGATATGCGCCTGCTCATTCTCGGTCTGTGAGCGATAGAACAGTCTGGCCTGACTATAATGATCGGCAAACAATTCGGCCCGAACTCTTAACTTTTCAGTTGGGTCGTTGCGCTCCGCATTGGCTTCGAAGGAAGTAAATCCCGTTTCCGGGCAGGCGCGGGGTCCGCCGTTCTCTCCTGCCTCAGCCAAGCTGTTGGGTTCATAGTTTGCCCGACCGGTGGGAACGAGCGTTTGCATAAGCCCGTCACGCTGAAAATTATGGAATGGGCATTTGGGCGCGTTGATAGGTATTTGATGGAAGTTCGTCGTGCCCAAACGTGATTTCTGGGTGTCGAGGTAGGAAAAGAGTCTGCCCTGAAGCAACGGGTCGTTGGTGAAATCAATACCCGGAATGATGTTAGTCGGCAGAAAGGCGACCTGCTCGGTTTCAGCAAAGAAATTGTCCACGTTCCGGTTAAGCGTCATCCGGCCGATAATTTCTACAGGGATTTCCTCTTCCGGAATGAGCTTGGTTGCGTCGAGCACGTCATAAGGTTGCCGCGATGCCCACGCCTCATCGAAAATTTGCACGCCCAAATCCCACTGCGGGAAATCGCCAGCGTCAATGGCTTCAAACAAGTCGCGGCGGTGGAAGTCGGGGTCGGCGCCCGCAATTTTCACCGCTTCGTCCCATGTGGTGGATTCGATGCCGAGCACAGGTTTCCAGTGAAATTTCACGAAACGCCCTTCGCCTTTGGCGTTGATGAACCGGAAGCTGTGCACGCCAAAGCCTTCCATCATTCGAAATGACCGTGGAATTGCGCGATCAGACATGGCCCACATAATCATATGCATGGTCTCGGGCATCAGGCCCACAAAATCCCAGAACGTGTCGTGAGCAGACGCCGCTTGCGGATAGCCACGATCAGCCTCCATCTTCACGCTGTGCACCAGATCGGGGAATTTAATCGCGTCCTGAATGAAGAACACCGGAATATTGTTGCCGACCAGATCCCAGTTGCCGCTCTCTGTGTAGAGCTTCACAGCAAACCCGCGAACGTCGCGCGGTGTGTCGATCGACCCCGCGCCACCAGCCACTGTAGAAAAGCGAACGAACACCGGGCAGGTTCCGCCGGCCTTCTGGAAGATCGATGCCTTGGTCAATTCCGGAATGGCCTTGGTGCATTCGAAAACACCGTGGGCACCCGTACCACGAGCATGAACGATGCGCTCGGGTATTCGTTCATGGTCGAAATGGAAGATCTTTTCCCGGAGAATAAAGTCCTCCAGAAGCGTTGGTCCGCGCTCTCCCGCTCTTAGACTGTTCTGATTATCAGAAATTCGATGGCCAAAATTATCGGTCAGGTGGGATGTGCCGTCTTTATGATCTGCTTTTGCAGGAACATTCTGATGGAGTTCGCCAGCAGCGCCGTTGACAGACTGGGGTGTCACACTACCTGCACCAGGCGCATGATGGTGAAGTGAGTTCGTATTGCTCGGTGAATCCGCATCGGCCATGTCGTCTCTCCCATCAATTTGGTCAGCGCCGTCAGCTCGTGCGTCGAGCCCGAAAATATGCGGAAGATTAAACGTAGAATGGCCGTTGAAAGTTCCCTGGTTTGCCCAAGGCAACAATCCGGCAATCAGCTCCAGAGCAGATTGCGGCACAGTGTTGGCGATTTTTGAGAAGTGTGGTGCGGATGAAGGGACTCGAACCCCCACGCCTTTCGGCACCGGAACCTAAATCCGGGGCGTCTACCAGTTCCGCCACATCCGCGTTCCGAGCGTGCACATCCCACGGGCCAGCCGTCATGTCAATGCAGGGCAAGCGGGGCAAACTGCCAAATTCGGTTGAAAATTCGCGTCGCGTGTGACAAAAGGCCAGCCGAACGTGACCGGGCCAGCGGCTTGCTTTTATCATTTGGGAAATTAGCAAGAAAGATCAAAAGCTTAGACGCGTTGTGGAAAGTTTTTCGGGCGGCGCCTGCCAGAATTGGCGCACCGGAAGGCCGATCCGGCACAAGAAATTCCATCAGGATGCCAGAAAAACCCGCCTCGTGCGGTGATAGCAAGGGTTAGAAAATGCAGGTTACCGAGACGCTCAACACTGGTCTCAAGCGCGAAATAAAGGTGAAAGTCCCGGCTGGCGACATGGAAGCCCGGCTGGTCAAGCGCCTGAACGACGCCAGGGACAAGGTTCGTATCAACGGCTTCCGTCCTGGCAAGGTTCCGCTTCAGCACCTGCGCAAGATGTATGGCAAGTCGTTCATGGCTGAGGTTGTGAACGAAGTGCTATCGAATTCCACGCGTGACATTCTTTCCGAACGCGGTGAAAAGGCGGCAATGCAGCCCGAAGTCAAGATGACTGAGGACGAGAAGGAAGCTGAGAAGATTCTCTCCGGCGCTGCAGATTTCGAGTTCGATCTCGCGTACGAAGTGATTCCCGCCATTGACATCAAGGACTTCTCGGACATCAAGGTTACCCGCCCGGTATATGATGTGCCGGAGTCGGAAGTGGATGAGCAGGTCCAGCGCGTGGCCGAATCTGCCCGCAGCTACGAGCCGAAGGAAGGCAAAGCCGCCGATGGCGACCGCGTTACAATCGATTACCTTGGCAAGCTGGACGGAGAGCCGTTTGACGGCGGCGCCGGTCAGGACCAGCCGCTGGTTCTTGGCTCCAAGGAATTCATCCCCGGCTTTGAAGACCAGCTTGTTGGCCTGAAGGCTGGCGATGAAAAGGTGATCACGGTCACTTTCCCGGAAAACTATGGCGCTCCGCATCTGGCTGGCCGCGAGGCAACCTTCGATGTCACGGTCAAGTCTGTTGAAAAGCCGGGCAAGCTGGAAATCAACGACGAAACAGCGAAGTCGCTTGGCCTTGAGTCGCTTGAGCGCCTGAAGGAAATCGTTCGCGGCCAGATCGAAAGCCAGTTCGGCTCGATCACCCGCCAGAAGGTGAAGCGCCAGCTCCTCGACCAGCTGGACAAGGCCTATCAGTTTGAGACCCCGTCCAATCTGGTTGAAGCAGAATTCAACAACATCTGGCAGACCGTAAACCGCGACCTCGAACTCGCTGGCCGTACCTTCGAGGACGAAGAAACGACAGAAGAAGAAGCTCGCGCCGAATATCAGCGTCTGGCAGAACGTCGCGTTCGTCTGGGCCTCGTGCTGGCCGAGATTGGCGAAAAGGCTGGGGTACAGGTCTCTGACGATGAAGTTCAGCGCGCCCTGTTCGAAACGATCCGTCGCTATCCCCCGGCACAGCAGCAGCAGGTCTTCGAGATGTATCGCTCGAACCCGAATGCGCTGGCTTCCCTTCGCGCACCGATCTTTGAAGAGAAGGTTGTTGACGACCTGCTTGGCAAGATCAGCGTGACCGACAAGAAGGTTTCCAAGGAAGAGCTGACAGCCGAGGACGACGAAGAAGAAGCCAAGGCAAAGCCTGCCAAGAAGGCTTCTTCCAAGAAGGCCGAAAAGGCAGAAAGCGCTGACGAAGCTGGCGAACCGAAGAAGAAGGCGCCTGCAAAGAAGAAGGCGGCCAAGGAAGAATAAGCTCCGGCTGCGTTCAGGAATCTGGAAGGCCGCCCTAGTGGCGGCCTTGCTGTTTGAAGGTTTGGCATGACGGAACTGATATTTGTCATGATAGGTGGCGCAATAGGCGCTGGATTGAGGCACCTGACCAACATCGGCGCAACAAAGCTGGCTGGGCCTAGCTTCCCTTACGGCACCCTGACGGTGAATATTGCAGGTTGCTTTTTAATGGGGGTGTTGATCGCAGGTCTGGCGGGCCGTTCGGGCGATACGCAGGCGGTTCGGCTTTTTCTGGCAACTGGTGTGTTGGGTGGCTTCACGACCTTTTCGGCATTCTCGATGGATTTCGCGGCACTTTGGGAGCGGGGAACGACCAGCCTTGCTTTCTTTTATGTCGCGGCAAGCGTAGTTGGAGCGCTGGCAGCAGTGTTCGCAGGCATGTGGCTGGTGCGAAGCATTGGCTGAACCCGCATTGGACAGAGAAAATAATGGCAGGCGTTGAACAAATTAGCGTCCAGAAGGATGAGCAGGGAATGCGGTTGGACCGTTGGTTCAAAGTCCATTTTCCCGGGCTTGGTTTCGGCCATCTGCAAAAGCTGTTGCGGTCTGGACAGGTGCGGGTCGATGGCGGCCGGGTGAAGGCAGATACGCGGCTGGAGCCGGGTCAAACGGTTCGTGTGCCGCCGCTCGATGTTGACCGCAAGGGCAACGGGCCGTTGACAGCCAACACAATTCGCAATCAGGGCGATGCAGATGTGCTGGCCCGAATGTTGCTGCACGAAGACCCGAAGGTGTTCGTGTTCAACAAGCCTGCCGGGTTGGCGGTGCAGGGCGGTTCCGGCGTCACCCGGCATGTCGATTCGATGCTGGAGGCCTGGCGAAACCAGAAGGGCGAAAAGCCGCGGCTGGTCCACCGTCTCGACCGCGATACGTCAGGGGTTTTGGTGGTTGCTCGAACAAGGCAAGCAGCGATGAAGCTGGCCGAAGCCTTTCGGGCTCGCGAGACCAAGAAGACCTATTGGGCCTTGGTTAAAGGCGTTCCGCGCAAGCGCGAGGACAAAATCTCGACATGGCTTGTGAAAGAGCAAACGCCTGATGGTGATCGTATGCGTGTTGCCAGGCACGGTGAGGAGGGGGCCGATCACGCGGTTTCCTATTATCGCGTGGTGGAGCAGGCCGGCCAATCGCTGAGTTGGCTTGAAATGGAGCCTTATACTGGCCGTACGCACCAGTTGCGTGTTCATGCCGCTCATATCGGGCATCCGATTATTGGGGATCCGAAGTATTTTGAGGCCGACATAAACTGGGAATTCCCCGGCGGCATTCAGAACAGGCTGCATCTTCATGCGCGGCGTATTATCATTCCCCATCCTGATCGGGGCGTTATAGACGTGACGGCACCGCTTCCGCCGCATATCAAGCAGAGCTGGAACCTGCTTGGATTCGATGAAGCCAGCGCCGAAATTCAGGCCGATTGAAAGCCGGTGAGTCGCGGGGAGTGGTCAAATGCGTGACATTCTGAACGATATTGAAACAGGCGAATTTGTTTCCGATCCGGACCCGACAAAACGTGCGCAAAACCAGATGCGCACGCCTTTGCCGAAGCGCTTTTATAAGGAAGTGTCCCTCGCTGACTCAGATCAAGGGGTGGCGATACATCTTGACGGTCGTCCTGTGCGGACGCCCGGCAGAACGATTATAGCCCTGCCGAACCGGTCTGCAGCGGAGCTGATTGCCGAGGAGTATGCGGCACAGGCAGAAGAAGTAAATCCGGCAACAATGCCGTTGACGCGGTTGGCGAACACCGCCATTGACGGTGTCGTGAATGAAGACGAAGCAGTGCTGGAAGATATATTACGGTTCGCGTCGTCTGATTTGCTTTGTTACCGCGCAGACAGTCCGCAACGGTTGATTGATCGCCAGAATGAAGCCTGGGACCCTGTGCTGGACTGGGCGAGCACCGCACTACAGGCTCGCTTCACTCTTGCCGAGGGCGTGATGCATGTAAAGCAGAGTCCGCTGGCCATTCAAGCCCTGCGCACGCATCTTGCACATCGCCTTGGAGAGTTGGGGCAGGCTCGGGCGCTAAGGCTTGCTGCATTGCATCTCATGACATCGCTCACCGGTTCGGCTCTGTTGGCAATTGCCGTGGAGGCTGATGCGGTGGAACCAGAGCAGGCATGGAATGCCGCTCATGTGGATGAGGACTGGCAGATCGAACATTGGGGGCAGGACGCCGAAGCTGTTGCACGGCGCAAAGCCAGACATCGCGATTTCAACGCAGCCGTCGCAATTCTGAGAGCCTTGCGGAGCTGATTAGCGAGGCGCTGTCGCACGCCTGTAAAGGGTCAGCGCGACCCAGCAGATCGCAAGAATAATCAGATTCGCTGCAATTCCCGCTGCCACGGTTGCAGCGAAGCCCGCTGGCCCAGCGCCAAAAGCGGACGGAATAAGCACTGCGATAAAAAGCACGCCTAAAGCCACGGGTATCAAGTGGCCAGTGTGCGCCGCAGTGTTGTTCGCGGTCACCAGCAACCCGATAAGCAACGCTATTCGGAACGGGTCAGTCAGCTGCGTGCCGAGCAGATCAAAAAATTCCATCAAAGATCCTCCGAAACCGATGTTGGCATATAATGCGGTCGGCAAAAACCCATGATGTTCGCCGCCATATTATACGAAAGTTATAAGACGAATGCAGCGCTGCACGGCGCAAAAGCGTTCTGCCATAAATGTGGCGGTGACCGCGCCAGAGGATTCGTCGGGATGATCTCCGGCAAGGACGCGGTTCAAACAGAAACGCCCCATTATGGGAGGGGAAACCAATGGCAATGGCTTCTACAGCCGGCGGAAAGTCGCGCAACATGACGCGAGAGGAGAAGAAAGTTATCTTCGCCTCATCGCTGGGAACGGTTTTCGAGTGGTACGATTTCTATCTTTACGGCTCACTGGCAGCCTTCATCGGTGCGGCTTTTTTCAGCCAATACCCTGAAGCGACTCGCAATATCTTTGCGCTCCTTGCCTTTGCAGCCGGATTCCTTGTGCGCCCGTTCGGCGCGCTGGTGTTTGGCCGATTGGGCGACCTTGTTGGCCGCAAATATACGTTCCTTGTCACGATCCTGATTATGGGTCTTTCTACATTTCTGGTAGGCTTGCTTCCGGGCTCAGCCAGCATCGGCATCGCCGCTCCGATCATTCTGATCGTGCTGCGCATGTTGCAGGGTCTTGCGCTTGGTGGCGAATACGGTGGTGCTGCTACTTATGTGGCGGAACATTCACCAGACGACCGCCGGGGATATTATACCTCGTGGATTCAAACCACGGCGACCCTTGGCCTCTTCCTCTCGCTGCTCATCATTCTCGCGGTCCAGACATATCTGGGCAGGGAAGCATTTGCTGCCTGGGGCTGGCGCGTTCCGTTCCTTCTCTCCGTGGTGTTGCTCGGAATTTCCGTGTGGATTCGTTTGACATTGAACGAGTCGCCGACATTCAAGCGCATGAAGGAAGAAGGAAAAGGCTCCAAAGCACCGCTTTCAGAAGCTTTCGGTCAATGGAAGAATGCGAAAATTGCCCTTCTGGCACTGTTCGGGCTGACCGCAGGTCAGGCCGTTGTGTGGTATACGGGGCAGTTCTATGCGCTGTTCTTCCTCCAGAACGTGCTTAAAGTTGATGCTCAGGCCGTGAACATCATGATCGCGATCTCGCTCGCACTGGGCACCGCTTTCTTCGTGTTCTTCGGCTGGCTCTCTGACAAGGTAGGTCGCAAGCCGATCATTATGGCGGGTCTGTTGCTCGCAATCCTGACCTACTTCCCGCTGTTCAAGGCTTTGACATGGGCTGCGAACCCCGCATTGGCGGCAGCGCAGGAAAGCGTTCGCGCAACGGTTACTGCGGCACCTGGCGATTGCAACTTCCAGTTCAATCCGACCGGAACGCGCAAATTCACCACCTCTTGCGACATCGCTACCGACTTCCTCACCAAGAACTCGGTTCCTTATGATGTTGTGACAACTGCCGCCGCCGGAACACCTGCAACCGTCAAGATCGGCGAAGAAACTGTCAGCTCGTATGATGCGGTAGCTGCTGGCGACAAGGCCGCAGGTATGGCTGCAGCGTTCGCAAAAGGCGTTCATAGCGCGCTGCACGATGCGGGCTATCCGCTGGTTCGTGGTGCAGCTACGGTTGCCGATCAAAAGCTTGATGCGTTCATCGGGGCCAATCCGGAACTCTCACTCGCAGCGGATGCAATTCGCGGTGGTGAAAAGAAGGTGATGGCTCTCGAAGATGCAGTGAAGGCGAAGATCATTACTGCGGAAGAAGCGGCAGGGGCGACTGAAGTCACAACGTATAGCATTCCCGGTGCCGGCACCTTCTCAATGGTTGCCGATCCGGCTGCTGTAAGCTGGACCAAGGTTATCGCGATCCTCTTCGTTCTCGTGCTTTACGTGACGATGGTCTACGGCCCGATTGCAGCCATCCTGGTGGAAATGTTCCCGACCCGGATTCGCTACACGGGCATGTCGCTTCCATACCACATCGGCAATGGTTGGTTTGGTGGCCTGCTGCCTGCGACCGTGTTCGCTATGAGCGCTGCTCGCGGCGACATATATTTCGGCCTCTGGTATCCGATCGTCATCTCGGCCATGTCGCTCGTCATCGGCACATTGTTCGTGCGTGATACGCTCGGCACCGACCTCAACGACAAGGATTGATCGACGCGATCAATCGCTAAAAATGCAAATGGCGCGGATCACCTCCGCGCCATTTCTTTTTGCCCGTAAAGCAGTGTTGTTTTGACGCAAATTCGCAGTCAATACGGTCGTATTTGCAGACAAATCGCCAATTTTGCGCATGAAAAAGCCCCGGATTGCTCCGGGGCTTTTTGCTTTTTCCGCTAAGTTTCGATCAGACCGAATAGTACATGTCGAACTCGACTGGGTGCGGAGTCATTTCGAAACGCATCACCTCAGCCATTTTCAACTCGATGAAAGCATCGATCTGATCGTCGTCAAACACGCCCCCTGCCTTGAGGAACGCGCGATCCTTGTCGAGGCTCTGGAGCGCTTCACGCAATGAACCGCAGACGGTCGGGATCTTCTTGAGTTCCTTCGGCGGCAGATCGTAAAGGTCCTTGTCCATTGCCTGACCGGGATGGATCTTGTTCTTGATGCCATCCAGACCGGCCATCAAAAGTGCCGCAAATGCGAGGTATGGGTTCGCGCCCGGATCGGGGAAACGAACTTCAACACGCTTCGATTTTGGCGATGAACCGAATGGAATGCGGCAAGAAGCAGAACGATTGCGCGCCGAATAAGCGAGCAGAACCGGCGCTTCATATCCCGGAACCAGACGCTTGTAGGAGTTGGTCAGCGGGTTGGTGAACGCGTTGACCGCCTTGGCGTGCTTGATGACGCCGCCAATGAAATACAGGCAGTTTTCCGAAAGGCCTGCATATTCATTGCCTGCAAAGGTCGGCTTTCCGTCCTTCCAGATCGACATATGAACGTGCATACCCGAGCCATTGTCGCCAAATATCGGCTTCGGCATGAATGTGGCGGTCTTGCCATAGGCATTTGCAACCTGATGCACGACATACTTGTAAAGCTGCATCTTGTCGGCATTGCGCACCAGCGTATCGAACTTCAGGCCAAGCTCATGTTGGGCAGCAGCAACTTCGTGGTGATGCTTTTCGGTCTGAATGCCCATTTCTGCCATAAGCACCAGCATTTCGGACCGCATGTCCTGACAGGAATCGATTGGCGGAACCGGGAAATAGCCGCCTTTAACGCGCGGACGGTGGCCAAGGTTGCCGGTTTCATAGTCGGTGTCATCATTCGAAGGCAGTTCGCTGGAATCCAGCTTGAAACCCGTGTTGTAAGGATCAGCCTTGTATTTCACATCGTCGAACACAAAGAATTCGGCTTCCGGACCGACATAGATCGTGTCGCCGATGCCTTCAGCGCGCAGATAGGCTTCAGCCTTCTTTGCAATGCCGCGCGGATCGCGATTGTAAGCTTCGCCTGAAACGGGGTCCAAAATATCGCACATGATTACCATGGTCGAATGGGCGAAGAAGGGGTCCATGTGAACCGTTGCCGGGTCTGGCATCAGGACCATGTCCGATTCATTGATGGCCTTCCAGCCAGCGATCGAAGAGCCGTCGAACATCACGCCATCAGCGAACATGTCTTCGTTCACTTCCATGACGTCCATGGTCACATGCTGCATTTTCCCCTTGGGGTCGGTGAAGCGCAGGTCAACGAATTTCACATCGTTGTCCTTGATCTGCTTCATAATATCAGAGGCTGTCGTCATGCTCTTCTTTCCCTGTGATGACGTTGAATAACGAGAAACCGGTATAGGTGAACCGGTCAGATTGCGTCGTTGCCGGTTTCGCCGGTACGGATGCGAATGACTTCTTCAATGTTGGAGACGAAGATTTTTCCGTCGCCGATGCGGCCCGTTTGCGCTGCCTTGCGAATGGCTTCAATCGCGGCTTCTGCAGAATCGTCTGCTACAACAACCTCGATTTTCACCTTCGGAAGGAAATCAACAACGTACTCGGCACCGCGATAAAGTTCGGTATGTCCCTTCTGGCGACCGAAGCCCTTTGCTTCTGTGACTGTAATGCCTTGCAAGCCGGCTTCCTGAAGGGCTTCCTTCACTTCGTCCAGCTTGAAGGGCTTTATGATTGCTTCGATCTTTTTCATGCCCGTGCAAACCTCCAACAGAAAAAAGCGGGCACGAAGGCCCCCTTGCGCCTCAAGAAAGCACGAACCGTGCCAGTTCAGAAAAATTGTGAGATGGACGCGTTTTTATAGGCAATCCGACCAATTTTCTGGAACTCCCGCCCTTCAAAACGTCCGCGCCATTATTGGCTGAGCTAAAGGTGATCAAATAATAGGCAAATTGCTGACATTGTGTGCAGAGCGGATTCTTCTGATCTCATTGCGGACTGACGGGCTACCGGCCTATGCTGATTTCATGAAACTAGAGCTTCTTACGCCCGACGAAATGGGTCGGGCCGACAATCTCGCAATTGAAGAAGGGCCCGCCGATGGCATGGCCTTGATGCGCCGGGCAGGGGAAGCCGTAGCCGATGCGGTTATGAACGAATTCCCTGAAGCCCACTCAGTGGATGTCCTGTGTGGACCGGGAAACAATGGGGGAGATGGTTACGTCACAGCGTCTGTGCTCAGTCGGGCTGGTATCGACGTGCAGATATGGACGCAAGGCAGTCCACGCGCTGGAAGTGACGCGTTGCTTGCTGCGGATGCATGCCCGATTTCAAGACGCGATCTGGAGGATTATCAGCCGCGCGCCTATTCTGTGGTTGTTGATGCGCTTTACGGGGCAGGATTACAGCGCCCGCTGGAGGGCGCGGCGGCCCGAGCTGCTAAGCTGGTAGCTTCTGCTGGATTGCCGGTTGTTTCAATTGACTTGCCGTCGGGGCTGTCCGGCCTGACGGGGCGCGCTTTAGGGCCGGTGTTTCAGGCGACGACAACGGTGACATTCGTTCGGAAGAAGATCGGGCACCTCCTTTATCCGGGGCGCGCGCTCTGCGGCAAACTGCTGGTGCGTGACATCGGGATTTCCGACCGCATTGTTAAAGCGACTGGTAGCACGACATTTGAGAATTTGCCTGCTCTTTGGAGCGCGGTGCTTCTGCAGCCGGGCTATGATTCCTATAAATATAGCCGTGGGCATGTTGGTGTTTTTTCAGGCGGGCCAGCTTCTACCGGCGCGGCGCGTATGTCAGCAATGGCCGCTGCGCGGGCAGGGGCAGGTGCCGTCACCATGCTATCTCCTGCATCAGCACTTGCGGTAAACGCGGCTCACCTGACATCAATAATCTTGCGGCGCATCGATGGCGCTCGTGATGTCGAAGCCTTCATTGAGGAACGAAATCCAGCGGCGTTTGTAATAGGGCCGGGGCTGGGCGCTACACCGGAAACATCGGCGTTGGTGGAGGCTGTGTTAGCGCCACGAAGTGAAGTCATGACGGTTCTGGATGCCGATGCGCTCACGATCATCTCGGGAGCTTCGGCCAAATGGTTTTCAATCCTTAAGACCCGAGTTGCACCCGCCGCGGTTCTGACACCGCATGAAGGTGAATTTCGTCGGCTATTTCCGGATATTTACAGCGATGGGCAGCTATCGAAGCTTGAGAAAGCACGTCTTGCCGCCGCCCGGTCCAATTCGGTTGTCGTCTACAAGGGACCGGACACGGTCATTTCTGACGCTCAAGGGCGTGCTGCCATTAACACAAACGGCTCGCCTTTGCTTGCATCTGCGGGCTCTGGCGATGTTCTGGCAGGCATAATAGCGGGCTTTGCATCGCAGGGAATGCCGTCATTTGAAGCTGCCTGCGCTGCGGTCTGGGCACATGCGGAAGCAGCAAGCATTCATGGGCCGGGATTGATCGCAGAAGACCTTCCGTCAATGCTGCCGAAAGTCCTTACCCAGCTTTTTCAACGCGCTCCATGAAAGCCATTGCGCCTTGAGGAGCGCGAATTTTACCCTCGTGAATGATGTACACAAAAACGTCGCGAGGCTTCCGATCAACCGCTAAAGTTGAATCAACATAGGGCAAATCCTCTGGCTGGCCGCCTTCAGCCCAAATTTTTGCCCGTGCTGCCCACTTAACGAGGTCTGCGTCAGAGTAAGCCGTCGGAATGTCGTCACTACCCTTTTGCAGCCGAGCGTAGACAAAATCTGCCGTGATGTCGGCGATTTCCGGGTAGTCGAAATGATGAGCATAGCAAATTGCAGAATTGTATTTGCGCGCGAGTGCAACGAATTCCGGCGCGGCAAAAGATCCATTGCGTACCTCCAGCGCATGCCGTAGTTCCAATCCTCCAATATGTGAGGGAAGCAACTGCAGGAAGGCTTCGAAATCCGGCGGGTCAAATTTCTTGGTCGGTGCAAACTGCCATACGACAGGCCCCAGTTTCGGACCCAGCTCTTCAAGCCCTTGCGCGAAGAATTTCTTCATGGATTCTCCCGCCTCCGCCAAGACCTTGCGGTTCGTTACGAAGCGGTTTCCCTTGATAGAAAAAACAAAATCATCCGGCGTTTCCGCTGCCCATTTGGCGTAGGTTGCGGGATTAAATCCGGAATAATAGGTGCCATTCACCTCAATCGTTGGCACTTGTCGCGAGGCGAAGTTGAGTTGCTGCTTCTTGGGCAGCTTGTCAGGATAAAAAGTGCCTTCCCAGGGCTCGAAGGTCCAGCCACCCATACCAGCGCGGATCGTTCCAGCCTGACTCATGTCAACCTCCGTGCGGTCACTCCGCGGCCTCAGCGTTGCGGGTGCCGGGTCGGCGTTCAAGCAGCTCTTTCAGGAACTGACCGGTGTAACTGCGCGGCTCCGCAACAATATCCTCCGGCGTACCTGCTGCCACAAGCTCTCCGCCGCCATCGCCGCCTTCCGGCCCAAGATCAAGCACCCAATCCGCTGTCTTTATGACCTCGAGATTGTGTTCAATAACAACGACCGTATTACCCTGCTCAACAAGTTCGTGAAGTACTTCGAGCAGTTTTGCCACATCGTGAAAATGCAGTCCGGTCGTTGGCTCGTCCAATATGTAGAGCGTCTTTCCGGTTGCCTTTCGTGACAACTCCTTGGCCAGTTTGATGCGCTGTGCTTCACCGCCGGAAAGTGTGGTTGCCTGCTGGCCGATATGGATATAGCCAAGGCCAACCTGATTAAGCGTGCTGAGCTTGTCGCGCACGGCAGGAACTGCGGCAAAAAACTCGACGCCTTCCTCCACGGTCATGTCCAGAACGTCTGCGATCGATTTGCCTTTGAACTGAACCTCCAGGGTTTCGCGATTGTACCTCTTCCCGTGACACACATCGCAAGTCACATAAACATCAGGAAGGAAGTGCATCTCGATCTTGATAACGCCATCACCCTGACACGCTTCACAACGGCCACCCTTCACGTTGAAGGAAAATCGTCCGGGTTGATAACCCCGCGCTTTCGCCTCCGGGAGACCGGCAAACCAGTCCCGAATTGGTGTGAATGCGCCTGTATATGTGGCTGGGTTGGAGCGCGGCGTGCGCCCAATGGGGGATTGGTCTATATCAATAACCTTGTCGAGAAACTCCAGCCCCTCAATCCGATCATGCTCGGCCGGATGCTCGCGCGAGCCCATTATCCGGCGCGATGCTGCCTTGAACAAAGTCTCGATCAGGAACGTGGATTTACCGCCGCCAGACACGCCCGTAACGGCAGTAAAGGTTCCGAGCGGGATTTCGGCTGTAACATTTTTCAGGTTGTTGGCTCGCGCTCCGGAAACCTTGATACGCCGGCCTTTCTTGGGTTTGCGGCGTTCCGCCGGAACAGCAATCGACAGTTCGCCCGACAAATATTTGCCCGTGATTGACGCCGGGTTTGCCATGATCTGCTGAGGCGTTCCCTGAGCGATCACGCGCCCGCCATGCACCCCCGCTGCCGGTCCGATGTCTACCACGTAATCTGCATGAAGAATTGCATCCTCATCGTGCTCAACCACGATAACTGTATTGCCGATGTCGCGCAGATGCTTGAGCGTATCCAGAAGTCGCGTATTGTCGCGCTGGTGAAGGCCAATAGACGGCTCATCAAGGACATACAGTACGCCCGTGAGGCCGGACCCAATTTGCGAGGCAAGCCGAATGCGCTGGCTCTCACCGCCCGAGAGAGTGCCGGAATTTCGTGCAAGCGTCAGATAATCCAGACCAACGTCGTTGAGAAACCGCAGACGTTCACGGATTTCCTTGAGAATTCGAACCGCAATTTCGTTCTGCTTTGCGTTGAGTTTATCAGGCAATTCGGTGAACCACCTGTCAGCCTTTCGAATCGAAAGTTCTGTCACCTCTCCGATGTGTTTGCTGGCAATCTTGACAGCCAGCGCCTCCGGTTTCAGCCTGTAACCTTTGCAGGCCGGGCAAGGGGTTGCTGACATGAAGCGCTCGATTTCTTCGCGCATCCAGGCGGATTCCGTTTCCTTCCATCGGCGTTGAAGATTGGGAATTACTCCTTCAAATGTCTTGGTCGTCTTGTAAGACCGCAAGCCGTCATCATAGGTGAAGGAAATTTCGCGCTCGCCAGTCCCATTCAGGATTGCGCCTTGAGCCTCGCTTGAGAGGTCCTTGAACTTATCGCCAAGCTTGAAGCCATAGACTTTTCCCAAGCCCTCAAGGGTCTGGCTATAATACGGCGAAGTAGACTTTGCCCAAGGCGCGATTGCGCCGTCCCGCAGTGCAATCGAATCGTCCGGCACAATCAATAGCGGATCAATAGCGCGCTGATTCCCCAGACCGTCGCATGTGGGGCAGGCACCAAACGGGTTGTTGAATGAGAACAGCCGCGGCTCGACCTCGGGAATCGTGAAACCCGAAACAGGGCAGGCAAACTTTTCGGAAAACAAAATACGCTCATGCGTTTCATTCTTCGATTTGTTGGCTGATTCCACTGCCGTCTCTTCCGCAGGCAGCGGTTTATCTGCGAATTCCGCAATTGCCAGTCCATCCGCCAGCTTCAGCGCAGTCTCAATCGAGTCCGCGAGCCTGGCTCCGATATCGTCACGAACGACGATCCGATCAACGACAACGTCGATATCGTGCTTGTACTTCTTGTCGAGCGCGGGAACGTCTGAAATCTCGTAAAAAACGCCATCAACCTTGACGCGCTGGAAACCCTTTTTCTGGAGTTCGGCCAACTCCTTCCTGTATTCGCCCTTACGGCCACGCACGATTGGAGCGGTAATATAAAGCCGGGTTCCTTCAGGCAGGGCAAGCACCCGGTCAACCATCTGGCTGACTGTCTGGCTCTCAATGGGAAGACCAGTGGCCGGCGAATAGGGAACGCCGACGCGCGCAAACAGCAGACGCATATAATCATAAATCTCGGTAACGGTTCCGACCGTTGACCGAGGATTGCGCGATGTTGTCTTTTGCTCGATGGAAATGGCTGGTGAAAGACCGTCAATCTGGTCCACATCCGGCTTCTGCATCATTTCCAGAAACTGGCGCGCATAGGCGGACAAGCTCTCTACATAGCGCCTCTGGCCCTCAGCGTAGATTGTATCAAACGCGAGCGACGACTTGCCCGAACCAGACAGTCCGGTCATCACGATCAGGCTGTCACGTGGCAAATCGAGGTCTACGTTCTTAAGATTGTGTTCCCGCGCACCGCGAATGGATATGTATTTGTGCTCGGCCATGCCGCTCTGCCGTATTGTCCGGTTGAAGATCGACCGGCGAACCGGTCACCTTGTATATGGGGCGCGTTTCAAAAAAACGAAGCACGCCTCTCTAATCGCCTTTATATCGCGTCCGCAAGCAAAAAGAACAAATATCGAACATATTCCTGACATCGACTTGTCAGTAGAGTTCTGATCACATTTTTTGATAGCGCGGGAAATGTTCTTGACGATACAGCGACTGAGGATCAAAATCTGCTCAATCGTTGATCGGAAGACGCATTCGCGCGCAGATCGCGGTTATCCCGGAGTGAGGGAGAAGGAGCGAGGCTATGACCCCACCTGACAGTCCCGTATGGCTCCATGCAACCGTGGAGCCACGACAGGCGTGAATAAGGTTGCATCAAGCAACTATTTCGCCAGTCGTTATTCACCTAAGAATCAGAGACTGCAGTCGGGCAGCGGGTTATTCCGCGAGCGCCACGAATTGTGAGCGAGTATGTTCGCTCAGTAATGGAAATATCCATTTAGAAAGAGCCACGTGCGCATAGCGCCGGGCTCTTTTTCATTTGGCCGACACAAACAGATTGACAGTCAAAATCGAACAAAATAAGAACAAACTTGTCTGTGGATAGCGGCCAACAACCGATCCAAAAGCCTGCATGCCATCGGATTTAGTGTATGAGGAACCTTGTTAGGACAAGCGTAGGAGCAGCGTGATGGCCGGAAGCGTCAACAAAGTGATCCTGGTAGGGAATTTGGGTGCGGATCCTGAGATTCGCCGGTTGAACTCCGGTGATCCGGTCGTGAATCTGCGCATTGCGACTTCGGAGAGCTGGCGCGACAAGAACTCCGGCGAGCGTCGTGAGAAGACAGAATGGCATAGCGTTGTTATTTTCAACGACAACCTTGCCAAGGTTGCCGAGCAATATCTGAAGAAGGGCATGAAGGTTTATATTGAGGGCCAGCTCCAGACACGTAAGTGGCAGGATCAGCAAGGTCAGGATCGATATACCACCGAGATCGTGCTGCAAAAGTTCCGCGGTGAGCTTCAGATGCTCGACGCGCGTGGGGAAGGTGGCCAGGTCGGTTACGGCGGCGGATCTGGCGGAGCAGGGCGTTCAGATTTCGGGCAATCTGCTCCCGCTGACGATTATGGCCGCGGCGGCGGTGGAAATGCCAATCGCGGTAATTTCTCGCGCGATCTGGATGACGATATCCCGTTCTAAACCCCGTGCGCGCCCATAAGGGCGCGGATGCCGTCCGCCACGAACTGAACCGCAAGTGCGGCCAGAATAACGCCTAGCAGCCTCGTGAGAATAGACCTTCCGGTTTCGCCAAGCAGCCTGTCGATACGCTGCGCCAGAACGAAGACAAGGTAGGTGATAAGGCTGCAAAGAAGGATGATTGCCACAAGCGATGTCTGGCCGACTGCACCTGGAAGGCGGCCGGAATGCAAAACCACGGCAGAAATTGCGCCGGGTCCGGCTATCAGCGGAATAGCGAGCGGGAATGCGGCGACATTCTGGACGTGGTCCTTGGTGATAGCGGTTTCTGCAGTCTTTTCCTTGCGGTCGTTTCGCTTCTCGAAAACCATCTCGAACGCAATGAAGAACAGTAGCATTCCACCGGCGACACGAAACGCGGGAAGCGTGATGCCCAGAACAGATAGAACCGCGCTTCCCACGAGCGAGAACATTGCGAGGATGAAAAACGCGATCACTGACGCTCTAATGGACGCACTACGCCTTTGCTCAGCATTCATACCGCGCGTGACAGCCAGATAGAGCGGCGCAAGGCCGGGCGGATCGATCGTGACAAGGATCGTCGCAAAAGCATTCAGCAAAATGTCGTAGCTCGGCATTGATGGTTCCTCTCCCGCCGTAGCTATAGTGTGCACCACATTTCAACAAGCGAAAACAGCGCTTGCTTATATTTGTGGCCGTGCTCCGGATCGTCAATTTCACCGGAATGACTGGCGGTAAGTGAAGAAATTATTTAAGCCATGCGTCAACATATTGATTTGGAATGTGAAAACAACGCTGGATAATGTGCCTGTAAGTTTGGAATTTCAGGGAGCTTTCCTATATAAGAAGCCAATGATTCCCATTTATTGTGATGCGCTTTGACCGACCAAAACACGACAGGCGGGCCGGAGAGCCCGGAAGGCATAGAGCCGATCTCCATTATCGAGGAGATGCAGCGTTCCTATCTCGATTACGCAATGAGCGTGATCGTGAGCCGCGCGCTGCCCGATGCGCGTGACGGCCTGAAACCCGTTCATCGCCGCATTCTGTACGCGATGCAGGAAGGCGGATATCACTGGAACCGCAAGCACGTTAAATCGTCGCGTATCATCGGCGATGTCATGGGTAAGTATCACCCGCACGGCGACGCTTCCATTTATGATGCGCTGGTTCGCATGGCGCAGGATTGGTCCATGCGCGTGCCGCTCATCGACGGGCAGGGCAATTTCGGCTCGATCGATGCCGACCCGCCCGCTGCAATGCGTTATACTGAATCGCGCTTGACCAAAGTTGCGCACGAGCTTCTGGAAGATATCGACAAGGACACGGTAGACTTTCAGGACAATTATGATGGCGCAGAGCAAGAGCCGAAGGTGCTTCCTGCGCGATTCCCGCACCTTTTGGTGAACGGGTCGGGCGGCATTGCTGTCGGCATGGCGACAAACATACCACCGCATAACTTGATAGAAGTATGTAACGGCGCGATCGCAATTATGGAAAATCCGGCAATGGAATTGCCGGAGCTGATGGAGATCATACCGGGGCCTGATTTTCCGACGGGCGGCCTGATACTTGGCAGGTCGGGAATATATAATGCGTTTTCTACCGGTCGCGGTTCGATCCAGATGCGCGGCAAGGTTCATATCGAGCCGATGCGCAATGATCGCGAGGCAATTGTCGTAACCGAGATTCCCTATCAGGTGAACAAGGCTGCGATGATTGAGAAAATGGCTGAACTCGTGCGTGACAAGCGCATTGAGGGCATTTCCGACATTCGCGATGAGAGCGACCGCCAAGGCTATCGCGTGGTCGTCGAGCTCAAGAAAGATGCCGTTGCTGACGTCGTCTTGAATCAGCTTTATCGCTACACTCCGCTGCAAACATCTTTCGGCGCCAATATGGTCGCGCTGAATGGCGGAAAACCAGAGGTTATGACGCTGATTGACCTTCTCAAGGCCTTCGTGGCTTTCCGGGAAGAGGTGGTCAGCAGACGGACGAAGTATCTTCTGCGCAAGGCGCGTGAACGGGCTCACGTCCTTGTTGGCCTCGCCATTGCGGTCGCTAATATCGATGAAGTCATAAAGCTGATCCGCAATGCGCCAGACCCGCAAACTGCGCGTGAACAGTTGATGACACGTCGCTGGCCGGCAGCCGATGTCGAAGCACTCATCCTCTTGATTGACGATCCTCGTCACCGCCTCAATGAGGATGGGACCTATAACCTGTCCGAAGAGCAGGCGCGGGCAATTCTCGAGTTGCGTTTGCAGCGACTTACAGCGCTTGGCCGCGACGAGATTGCGGATGAACTGAACAAGATCGGAGCCGAAATCCGGGACTATTTGGATATTCTGGCGTCAAGAGCCCGGATTCAGTCAATCGTCCGGGCAGAGCTCGAGGCAGTGCGCGATGAATTCGGCACGCCGCGCCGCAGTGAAATCACCGATGCCGGCGCTGATATGGAAGATGAAGACCTGATTGCGCGTGAGGACATGGTCGTCACGGTAACGCATGAAGGCTATATCAAACGGGTTCCGCTTTCCATCTACAGAGCACAGGCGCGGGGCGGCAAAGGCCGCTCGGGCATGTCTACAAAGGATACGGATTTCGTATCTCGCCTGTTTGTGGCCAATACCCATACACCTGTTCTGTTCTTCTCCTCTCGCGGGATCGTCTATAAGGAAAAGGTTTGGCGCCTGCCAATCGGCACTCCGCAATCGCGCGGCAAGGCGTTGATCAACCTGTTGCCGATCGAAAGTGGCGACACGATTACGGCCATCATGCCGCTGCCTGAGGATGAAACGCAGTGGGGCGAACTCGATGTCATGTTCGCTACAACGCGGGGCACGGTGCGCCGCAACAAGCTTTCTGACTTCGTGCAGGTGAATCGCAACGGCAAGATTGCGATGAAGTTCGAAGAGGAAGGCGACGCCATCCTTGCCGTGGAAACCTGTTCTGAAAAGGACGATGTATTGCTGACTGCCAGCAATGGTCAGTGCATCAGGTTCCGCGTCAGCGATGTTCGCGTGTTCCAGAGCCGTGGGTCCAATGGCGTGCGCGGCATCTTGCTGGGTGAGTCAGAAAAGGCCATTTCAATGGCTATTCTGGAGCATGTAGAAGCGGATGCGGCTGAACGGGCTGCCTATCTCAAGCGCGCGGTCAATGAACGCCGTGTTTCGGGCGCTGATGAGGACGATATTGCCCTCACCAATGAGGAGGTGAGCGAGGATGCGGAGCTATCCGACGAAAGGTATTCCTACCTCAAGGAGCACGAGCAGTTTGTCTTGACGGTCACGGAATATGGCTACGGCAAGCGTTCGTCGTCGTACGATTTCCGCCTCACCAATCGCGGTGGCAAAGGCATACGCGCGACGGACGTTTCCAAGGCGGCAGAAATTGGCAGGTTGGTCGCAAGTTTCCCTGTAGGCGACGACGACCAGATCATGCTGGTCTCAGACGGCGGTCAGGTTATTCGGGTTCCCGTCAATGGTATCCGTATTGCCAGCCGCGCAACCAAGGGCGTGACCATCTTCAACACAGCCGCAAATGAAAAGGTTGTATCAGTCGAGCGCATCTCGGAACCGCAGAGCGAAGGCGATGAAGAGATTGCGGATGCGACGGCAAATTCGGTTAGTGCTGAGGACGTTTCCGCAAAAGGAGTCGATCAGTAACCGCCGAACCCCTGGGAGCGGTCGCTGCGATCTTTAAGACGTACGCGCTCTGCTTCCTGGTGAACGCCGACCGCTGTTGCAATCAGCATCAGAATTGTCATTGCTGCTGCCAGAATTGTTATCATCATGACCCTGTTCTCCACCCTCCCGAAACGGGGAGCCCACGAAATGGTTGCATCTTCCCGTTGCGCGGCAGCCATGCTGACCTCGCCAAAGCGGTGGATGTCCGGTTTCTTGTCCCGCGCTTACCATGCGCCAAAAGCCATTAATGAAGCGCCAAGCAGGATGGTAAACAGAATCCCACGGATGGAAGTCCGGCACTTTCGTAATGCGTAGAAACGCACTAAAGCAATCGGTAGGCTAGTCGGGAGAGGCTATGACAGAGCGCATCGCAATCTATGCTGGATCGTTTGATCCTTTGACCAATGGTCACCTGGATGTCCTCCAGGGAGCGTTGACGGTCGCTGACACTGTCTATGCGGCAATCGGCATTCACCCCGGCAAGACGCCTATCTTCTCGTTCGATGAACGAGTGGCGCTCATCGAACGTGTCGCAGAGTCGTCGCTGGGCAGCGATGCAAAGCGTATCAAGGTCGTTGCATTTGATGGGTTGTTGGTTGATGCGGCTCGCAAGGTGGGAGCAACCTTGCTTATTCGCGGCCTTCGCGACGGCACGGACCTCGACTACGAAATGGGCATGGCCGGCATGAACAGGGCAATGGCTGAAGGATTGCAGACCGTCTTTCTGCCTGCCAGCCCGCAGGTCCGCATGATTACTGCCACATTGGTGCGCCAGATTGCAGCAATGGGAGGCAATGTGGAACCCTTCGTGCCTTCCGCGGTGGTTGAAGCACTGAAAACAAAATTTCCCGGCAAGGCAAAATAGACATTGGAGTGTCACATGCCGCTTAAAAGACTGGCAGGCGCGGTTCTGCTTGGGGCAGCTATGATGTGGGGCGGCGCGGCATTCAGCGCTTCGCCGGAAAACACGCTTGTTCTCACGCTGAAGGATGGAGACGTCACGATCGCTTTGCGGCCTGATCTGGCCCCGAAGCATGTTGAGCAAATTCGCGCACTGGTGCGTGAAGGCGCGTACGACAATGTGGCCTTCCACCGCGTGATTGACGGCTTCATGGCGCAGACCGGTGATGTGCGCTACGGAGATATGGCTGACGGCTATGATCAGGATAATGTTGGAACGGGCGGCTCGGATTTGGCCGATCTACCTGCTGAATTCACTAAATCCGAACACTTTGTGCGTGGTACGGTTGGCATGGCGCGTGCGCAGAACCCGGATTCGGCAAACTCTCAATTTTTCATCATGTTCTCTCCCGCGCCTCCTCTTGATGGCCAATATACCATCGTCGGCGAGGTCGAAGGCGGGATGGATGTCGTTGACAAGATCAAGCGCGGCGACGATGCAAACAACGGGGCGGTTGTGGACCCCGATCGAATCATCAAGGCACGAATTGGAGCAGATAAATGAGTGAGATTAGCAACGAAGGCGCGCTTGAAGGACGCGATCCGGAAAATGTTCTCCTGATGGAGACGACGCAGGGCAATGTTGTCATTGAATTGTTCCCTGACCTCGCTCCCGGCCACGTTGCACGCATCAAGGAACTGGCGCGCGAAGGCGCTTATGACGGCGTGGTGTTCCACCGCGTTATCGATGGTTTCATGGCGCAGACCGGCGACGTGAAGTTTGGCAAAAAGGGCTCGGCTTCCTTTAATCCATCGCGGGCAGGCATGGGCGGTTCAGACAAGCCGGATCTCAAAGCGGAATTCTCCAACATGAATCATGGGCGCGGCACGTGCTCCATGGCACGCGCGCAGAATCCGAACTCGGCAAACTCGCAGTTTTTCATCTGCTTCGAGGACGCAGGCTTCCTGAATCGTCAATATACGGTTTGGGGGCAGGTGGTTTCCGGCATGGAAAATGTCGATAAGATCAAGCGCGGCGAACCTGTCAAAGACCCGGACAGCATCGTGTCAATAAAGGTGGCGGCTGACGCCTGAGGCATCTATGGGAAACGTTCTGTGGCCATTGCTGGGAATTCTTGCTGGCGGCTTCGTTGCCGTGCAGGCACCCGTTAACGCAGAACTCTCCCGAAATCTTGGAATGCCGGTAGCTGCTGCCGGCATTTCCTTCTTCGTCGGCGCGGTTGCTTTAGGGCTTGTAACGTCGATCCTGCTGGCTAGCGGCAGTGTGGCGCCGTTGAACTGGCGAGCCCCGCCACTGTGGATGTTCATTGCGGGCGGATTGCTGGGCGCGTCTTTTGTTACGTCCACTATCCTGCTTGCACCGCGCGTTGGCGCGGCCTCGCTTATGGCCTTTCTGGTTGCCGGGCAATTGATTGCTGGATTGATGCTCGACCGGCTCGGAATATTGGGCCTTGCCGTGAGGGAGGTGACGATGGGCCGTCTCGCTGGTGCCGGATTGCTTCTGATCGGTGCCTTGTTGGTGCGTTTCGGCTGATGCGTGTCGACCTGTTTGATTTCGAACTGCCTGAAGACAGAATCGCCCTACGGCCGGCTGAGCCGCGCGATGCGTCGCGGTTGCTGGTTTCCAAACCGGGCCAGGCTCCACTTGACGCGGTTTTCTCAGACTTGCCCGAATTTCTCGAACCGGGCGACGTCCTCGTTTTCAACGACACAAAGGTAATTCCCGCGCAGTTGCGGGGCGTCCGCCATCGCGGTGAGGCGACCGCCCACATTGATGCCACGTTGCACATGCGCCTTTCGCCCGATAGCTGGTTGGCCTTCGCGCGACCCGGTAAACGGCTGGCTGTCGGGGACAGGGTGCAGTTCGGGCATGACAGCAATGTCTGTTTTATGGGAACGCTGAACGCGACCGTCGCAGAAAAGCGCGAGAGTGGCGAAGTGCGGCTGGATTTCGAACTTTCCGGCGCTGCTTTGGATGAGGCCCTTCACACAGTAGGTCACATACCGTTGCCGCCATATATTGCCGCGCGGCGACCCGAAGATGTGCGCGACCGCGCGGACTATCAAACGATTTATGCAGACGAAGAAGGGGCGGTCGCAGCGCCGACCGCGGGGCTGCACTTTACGCAGAATCTGTTCGAGCGTCTGAACGCGCGCGGCGTTGAGCGCTGTTTCGTAACATTGCACGTAGGTGCCGGCACGTTCCTTCCGGTTAAGGCAGATGACACGGACGACCACCACATGCATTCGGAAACGGGACGTGTTTCGGGGGAGGTGGCTGAAAAGCTCAATCGGGCACATGCTGAGGGCAGGCGTATCGTTGCCGTGGGAACGACATCACTGCGGCTCCTGGAAAGCGCGGCGCGCGAGGACGGCAATTTGGCAGAATGGGCGGGGTCGACAGATATTTTCATTACGCCCGGATACCGTTTCAAAACCGCAGATGCGCTCATAACAAACTTCCATTTGCCGCGCTCAACTCTGTTCATGCTGGTGAGCGCTTTTGCCGGGATGGAGCGAATGCGCACAGCCTATGAGCACGCGATAGAAAGCGGCTATCGTTTCTATTCATATGGCGATGGAAGCCTGCTTTTCAGGGATGGTAATGAGCGCTGAATTTTCGTTTCGACTTATTGCTACGGATGGGCAGGCGCGGCGCGGTGAAATCTCAATGCCCCGCGGCACAATCCAGACGCCTGCATTCATGCCCGTTGGCACCGGCGGCACCGTCAAGGCGATGTATCTGGATCAGGTGCGCGAACTCGGCTCGGACATTATCCTCGGCAATACTTATCACCTGATGCTTCGCCCTGGCGCGGAGCGCGTTGCGCGGCTTGGCGGGCTGCACGAATTCGCGCGCTGGCCATATCCGATATTGACGGATTCTGGCGGCTTTCAGGTTATGTCCCTGTCAAAATTGCGAAAGCTGACAGAACAGGGCGTTACATTCAGGTCCCATATTGATGGCGCGGCCTATCAAATGTCGCCGGAGCGATCGATCGAAATACAAGGCTTGCTGGATTCTGATATCCAGATGCAACTTGATGAATGCGTGGCGCTGCCAGCCAAGCCCAAAGAGATCGAGCGTGCAATGGAGCTTTCGCTTCGCTGGGCCGAGCGATGCAAGACAGCGTTTGGCGACCAGCCGGGCAAGGCCATGTTTGGCATTGTTCAAGGCGGCGACATCGCGGCCCTGCGTGTACGCTCGGCGGAGGCGCTCTCTTCGCTTGACCTGAAAGGGTATGCTGTTGGTGGGCTTGCCGTTGGCGAACCGCAGGAAGTCATGCTGGATATGCTCGAGGCTACGTGTCCGGCTTTGCCATCAGAGAAGCCGCGCTATCTCATGGGCGTCGGAACGCCAGACGACATTCTGAAATCGGTTGCCCGGGGAATAGATATGTTCGATTGCGTTATGCCGACGCGATCCGGCAGGCATGGGCTGGCTTTTACCCGGCGCGGCAAAGTCAATCTGCGCAACGCGCGCCATGCCGATGATCCGCGGCCATTGGACGAGGAAAGCGATTGCCCTGCCGCACGTGATTACAGCCGGGCCTATCTCCATCATTTGGTGAAGTCGGGCGAAGCATTGGGTTCAATGCTTCTGACATGGGCGAATCTTGCCTATTATCAAGCACTTATGCGAGACATTCGCGGCGCGGTGCAGCAGGGGCGGTTCGCGGAGCGTGCACAAGAAATAACGATGGAATGGGCGAAGGGCGATCTGTCGCCGGTTTGACGGCTTGAAACACAGTCGAGCTGATGCAACTATTCTAATGAACAGGGCAGGTGAGCCATGAAGACATTTTTCGTCCAATTCAAATGCGCGCTTGGAAGAGCATATGACGTAGCAAACGATCTTGCACAGGCCGAGATCGCCTCCGAGATATATTCTACCGCTGGTCAGTTCGATCTACTTGCGAAATTCTATGTCGACGATGATGTGGACATTGGTCACTTCGTAAACGAGCGCATTCAGGTCATAGACGGCATCGTCGACACTTTTACCACCGTGACATTCAGGGCGTTTTGAATCGGCGGCGATTGAACCGCGCTGCCGATCAGGATTCTTCAGATTAATTTTGCGCTTGCAAATATACTCGTAGGCAATTGATATGTCCCTTGATAGGGGAGGCAGTGCGTGGTCGCATTTGACGAGATGCTCTCTGGGGACACAGGCGTTCGCAACGCTTATTCCGATTATGATCGATGGTTCCAGAAGCAGGACCCTACTCGTCTGAACGAAAAAATGTCTGATGCGGAAAACGTGTTTCGCAAAACCGGTATCACATTCGCGGTGTACGGGCAGGAGGAAGCGTCAGAGCGGCTGATACCGTTTGATATTGTTCCCCGCATTCTTTCCGGATCGGAATGGCGTCGGCTTACACAGGGCATTGAGCAGCGCGTGCAGGCACTCAATGCATTTCTGGACGATATTTATCACCGGCAGGAAATACTGAAAGCCGGGCGCGTGCCGCGTTCGCTTATTGCTGGCAACGAAGCCTTTCTCCCCGAAATGGTTGGCGTGCGGCCGCCTGCAGGAGTCTATACTCACATTATTGGTGTCGATGTCGTGCGCACGAACGAGAACGAGTTTTTCGTGCTTGAGGACAATGCACGCACACCTTCCGGCGTGTCCTACATGCTGGAAAACCGCGAAACCATGATGCAGCTTTTCCCGGAGCTTTTTCAGCAAATCAAGGTTCGCCCGGTCGAGAATTATCCCCAGCTTCTGCGGCGCTCATTGGCGGCGGTAAAGCCGGATGGCGCGCCCGACCGGCCCACAATTGCCGTGTTAACCCCGGGAAGCTTCAACTCCGCGTTCTTTGAACATGCCTTCCTTGCCGACCAGATGGGGGTGGAGCTTGTGGAAGGGCAGGATTTGCGTGTGGTGGATGGTCATGTGGCCATGCGCACGACGGAAGGCTACAAGCAAATCGATGTGCTTTATCGCCGGGTTGATGACGCGTTTCTCGATCCTTTGACCTTCAGGCCCGACTCTGCGCTGGGTGTACCGGGAATAATGGATGTCTACCGCGCAGGTAACATCACGATAGCAAATGCACCCGGCACTGGCATTGCCGATGACAAGGCCATTTACTCCTATATGCCGGAGATTGTGGAGTTTTATACGGGCCGCAAGGCGATACTGGGCAATATCCCGACGTGGCGATGTTCAGAGCCTGACAGCTTGAAATATGTGCTGGAACATCTGGACGAACTGGTTGTGAAAGAGGTCCATGGTTCCGGCGGCTACGGGATGCTTGTGGGGCCGGCGGCTTCCAAAAAGGAATGTGAGGAGTTTGCAGCGAAGCTGAAGGCCAAGCCGCACAATTACATTGCTCAGCCGACGCTTTCGCTTTCGACGTGCCCGATTTTGACAGAGAAAGGCTTGGCACCCCGTCATGTCGATCTTCGGCCATTCGTCCTTGTATCCGACCGCATACAGATCGTGCCTGGCGGGTTGACGCGGGTGGCGCTCAAGGAAGGCTCCCTCGTTGTGAATTCATCGCAAGGCGGGGGAACAAAAGACACATGGGTGCTGGATGATTGATCTGATGCCGATATTCGCGTCTGCGCTGGAGATTCGTTAATGCTGCTGGGACGCACGGCAAACGGCATTTACTGGATGAATCGCTATATTGAGCGGGCGGAAAATATGGCTCGCCTCATTGATGCCGGGCTGCGGATGGCGCTTACGCGCACGTCCAACACTTCCGATGAATGGGCTTCGGTGGTTGTTAGTGCAGGGGCAGAAGCCGGCTTTCGCACCAAACACGACGAGTTCACCGCGCGGAGTGTTACCGATTATCTGCTCCGCGATACCGAAAATCCCTCCAGCGTCATGTCTTCAATCGATGCTGGAAGAATTAACGCCAGAATGGTGCGAACCGCGCTGACGCGCGAAACGTGGGAAGCCATCAACAGTGGCTGGATGGTGCTGAAGAAGCTGCTTTCCCGCCCGATTGACGAGCCGGATCTGCCCCGTGTTCTGGATACGATAAAACGTGAAACCGCACTGATACGCGGTTGTTTTTACGGAACAATGCTGCGCAACGAGATTTTCGATTTCGCGCAGATTGGAACCTATGTCGAGCGGGCTGACAACACGGCGCGCATTCTTGACGTGAAATATTATGTCCTGCTTCCGTCCATATCATGGGTGGGCTCCACGCTCGATAATTACCAGTGGGAGTCGATCTTGCGCTCAGTGTCGGCCCACCGGTCATATCGGTGGGTGTATGAAGCGGATTATCGCCCCACAAACATCGCAGATTTTCTAATCGTAAACGGCAGAATGCCGCGTTCGCTCGCGTTCAGCTACCGCATGATCGAAGAGCATCTGGGCTTTCTGGCTCGCGACTATGGCGAACGGCACGCCTGTCACGACACTGCAAGACAAACGCTGGCGCGCTTGCAAGTTGGCTCGATTAAAGACATTTTCGATGCCGGACTGCATGAGTTCCTGCGTGATTTCATTCGCGACAATAACAAGCTTGGTAACCAGGTCGCGCAAGATTACAGATTTTACTGAGCCGGTTGAATGCTGCTGAAGATCCTTCACCGTACCGAATATAGCTATGACTCGCCGGTCAATTACGCATTGCAGCGCCTCAGACTGACGCCCCAGACGAGCGCGACGCAACGGGTGGTGTCATGGTCCGTCAACGTCGAAGGCGCGCGTGAGGAAGTTCGCTTTCGCGACCATTTTGGCAACGAAACGCAGTTGGTGAGCGCGGACGGCGCCCCGCACGTTATCGGCATTGTGGCGACTGGAGTTGTAGAAACGTATGATACGTCGGGGATTTACGGGCGCGATGGCGGCCTTGCACCGCTTTGGCTATTTGAATCTCCTACCACGCTGACTGCACCCGGCCCCGGCGTGCGCAAACTTCTTGAGGCTGTAACCGCAACGAGCGAAATTGACCGGCTGCATGAACTAATGCACGCTATAAAGGCAGCCGTAGCATTCAATGTGGGGGCCACTGGCCCCGAAACAACGGCTGAACAGGCTCTGGAACAGGGCAGTGGTGTTTGCCAGGATCATGCGCACGTTTTCATTGCAGCGTCGCGAGCAATGGGGCACCCGGCGCGATATGTTAGCGGTTATCTGCTGATTGATGACAGGGTGGATCAGGTGGCAAGTCACGCGTGGGCCGAGGCCTATGTCAACGGTTTGGGATGGGTTTCGTTTGACGCGGCAAACGGCATGTCCACCGATGAGCGATATGCCAGAATTGCAGTGGGACGCGATTATCGCGATGCAATGCCGGTTTCAGGAATTCGCATTGGTAACGCCGACGAACGTCTTGCAGTTCATATTACTGTGGAACAATAACCGGCAAAACAATTCGAAAAGCGTGATTCGATGACTTATTGTGTAGCTTTGCGTCTGGATTCAGGGCTGGTCTTTCTTTCCGACACGCGCACCAATGCGGGTGTGGACAACATTTCCACCTATCGCAAGATGCACGTCTGGGAGCAGCCGGGCGATCGCGTGATTGTGCTGATGTCCGCCGGGAACCTTGCAACCACACAGGCTGTCGTCAGCCTGCTGGACGAGCGCACCAAGGCGGTGGCTGACCGGACGCCAGCGCTCTATGAGATGCCTTCCATGTTCCAGACAGCCAGACTGGTCGGAAATACAGTTCGCGAAGTCATTCATAATTCGACACCGGAAGGGCAGCGTGCCGACTCCTATTTCAATGCGTCCTTCATTCTTGGTGGCCAGATTAAGGGTTCTGAACCACGTCTCTTCATGATCTACCCGGAAGGGAACTTTATCGAATCCACGGATGACACTCCATTCTTTCAGATCGGCGAAACCAAATATGGCCGGCCGATTATCGTGCGGGCATATGATCGCCAGATGTCATTTGCCGAAGCTGCAAAGCTGCTTCTTGTGTCTTTTGATTCCACCGCCAAAGCAAATTTGTCGGTCGGCTTGCCGCTGGATCTGCTTTTCTATGAGGCCGGTAGCCTTCAGGTTGGTACCCGGAGGCGCATCGGATTTGATGACCCATACTACCGTGCCGTTTCAGAAGGCTGGTCTAGCGCTCTCAAACAGGCATTCAAAAGCCTTCCTGATTTCCAGTAGGCGCTTTCACTTTAGACGGCTGGGCTTCCCAAGACTTTCGTTTTCATCTAAGAAGGCTGAAAACGAAAACGGGAGGCGAGTTTGTTTCTTACGCCACGCCACGCAGAAATCGTTCAGATGGCAAAAGATCAGGGTCGCGTCCTGGTCGATGACCTTGCTGCGCACTTTGATGTAACGCCTCAAACCATACGCAAAGACCTCAACGATCTGTGCGAACAACGCGTATTGCGCCGCATCCACGGCGGCGCATTATTCCCATCCGGCATTGAGAATGTTGAGTATGAAGCAAGGCGCAAAATCGCCTCTGAGGAGAAAGAAGCCATCGGTAAGGCGGCCGCTCGCTTGATACCCGACAGGGCGTCGCTGTTCATCAATATAGGTACAACAACCGAGGAAGTGAGCCGAGCTTTGCTAGACCATGACGGGCTTATGGTCATCACAAATAACATCAATGTTGCCAATAGGATGCGGGTATATCCTTCTATTGAAGTCGTAATTGCTGGCGGTGTCGTGCGCGGCTCAGATGGGGGCGTTGTTGGTGAGGCTGCGGTTGATTTTATTAAGCAGTTCAAGGTGGATTATGCCGTGATTGGTGCCTCGGCGATCGACCATGATGGCGCTCTGCTCGATTTCGACTTTCGCGAGGTGAAAGTTGCTCAGGCAATCATTGCGAATGCCAGACACGTCATTCTCGTTTGTGATTCCACAAAGTTCGAGCGGACTGCACCAGTGCGGATCGGGCATCTTTCACAGGTTGATACCTTTATCACCGACCGTTGCGACCTGTCAGTGGTGCGCAAGATTTGTTCGGATAATGAGGTTCGTTTGATAGAGGCATCGCGCAATTAGCGTTGCAGTGCAGCATTTGAATTTTCGTTTGACACGCGTTCTATCTTCGCTTTAATTCATTCAAGGCTTCCTGATAGTGAGGCCATTGATATGCAAGCTGAGGGAGTCAAGCGTGGCGGCGCCAGCCCAGTACGATATATTCGTCATCGGCGGCGGAATTAACGGCTGCGGCATCGCTCGTGATGCTGTCGGGCGGGGCTTCTCTGTTTATCTGGCCGAAATGAACGATCTGGCCAGCGGAACCTCATCCGGCTCAACCAAACTAATCCATGGCGGCCTGCGCTATCTTGAACACTACGAATTCAGGCTGGTGCGCGAAGCTCTAATGGAGCGCGAGATTCTGTGGAAGATTGCGCCGCACATCATTTGGCCGATGCGCTTCGTGCTGCCATACTTCGAAGGTGGACCGCGTCCGGCATGGATGCTGCGGCTCGGACTTTTCCTTTATGATCACCTTGGTGGTCGGAAGCTGTTGCCCGCTACCAAAACTCTGGACATGCGTACTGATCCGGCGAGCAAACCTCTGAAGCCGCTGTTTACAAAGGCGTTTGAGTATTCCGACGGTTGGGTCATGGATTCTCGTCTGGTGTCGCTGAATGCGCGTGACGCCGCTGATAAAGGCGCGGTTATTCGCACCCGTACCAAAGTGGTGGAGGCGCGCCGTGGTGAGAAAGTCTGGACAATCACTCTCGAAGACATGCGCACAGGTTCTCAGGAGACGGTGACTGCAAGTTTGCTGGTGAACGCCGCCGGACCGTGGGTAGATGATGTCTTGTCCCAGGCGTTGGGTCAGAACGATGTTCATCATGTGCGCCTTGTGCAGGGCAGTCACATTGTGGTGCCGAAGAAGTTTGAGGACCCGCGGGCGTACTTCTTCCAGAACAAGGATGGCCGCATCATTTTCGCCATTCCCTACGAAGATGAATTCACGCTTATCGGAACCACGGATCGCGATTACAGCGGCGACCTCGGTGAGGTTAAAATCTCCGATCAGGAAATTGATTATCTGTGCAACGCCGCGAGCGAGTATTTCGCAGAGCCGGTCCTCCGCGAAGACATTGTGTGGACCTATTCGGCGGTGCGTCCGCTTTATGATGACGGCGCGACAAAAGCTCAGGAAGCGACACGCGATTATGTGCTTTCAGTCGATAAGAGCGGTGAGCTTGCGCCGCTGATCAACAGTTTTGGTGGAAAGATTACCACATACCGCCGATTGGCCGAGTCGATGCTGGAAAGGATCGAAGGCCTACTCGGTGCGCGCGGAGGGCCGTGGACAGCAAATGCTGTCCTTCCGGGGGGCGATTTTGATGTCCACGGCTTCGCGTCCGAGGTTGGTGTTCTGAAGGCTGAATATCCATTTCTTGAAGAAAAGCACGCCAAACGTCTCGTGCGCTTGTATGGTACGCGAGCTCGGGCACTGCTTGGCACGTCGCGATCAGCTTCTGATCTGGGCAAACGCTTTGGTGCCGACCTTTATGAGTTGGAAGTCCGCTATCTGGTGGAGCAGGAGTGGGCCACGACTGCGGAAGACGTTCTTTGGCGCAGAACCAAGCTGGGGCTGCACCTGACGAGCGACGAGGCGCTGGGGCTGGCCAAATTTATGAATAGCCTCGACCGGGGAGTGATCGCAGCAGAGTAACGGCAGGAGGAGCCGCTTCGACATGCTGGAATTGAGAAACGTTACCAAGACAGTGGGCGGCGCGGATCACATCCACAACGTCTCGCTTCAGCTTCAGCATGGCTCGCTGAACGTGCTGCTTGGTCCCACCCTGTCTGGAAAAACAAGCCTCATGCGGCTGATGGCGGGGCTTGATCGCCCAACGAGCGGCGCTGTCATGTTCGACGGTGCGGACGTGACGGGCGTGCCGGTGCAAAAGCGAAATGTCGCAATGGTTTATCAGCAGTTCATAAACTACCCTGCGATGACCGTATACGAGAATATTGCTTCGCCATTGCGTGTTGCCGGGGAAGATCAGGCGAAGATCGATCGCGAAGTTCGGCGCGCGGCGGAGCTGCTGAAGCTGACGCCTTATCTGCAACGGACGCCGCTCAATCTTTCCGGCGGGCAGCAGCAACGCACAGCGCTTGCGCGCGCGATAGTGAAGAATGCAAAGCTGGTTCTGCTGGACGAGCCGCTGGCAAATCTGGATTACAAGCTGCGTGAGGAGTTGAGGGCAGAGCTACCTAAAATATTCTCCGAGACGGGTGCCATCTTCGTGTACGCAACGACGGAGCCACATGAGGCCCTGTTGCTTGGCGGAAACACGGCTACGCTGAGCGAAGGCCGCATAACCCAGTTCGGGCCGACCATCTCCGTATTTCGCAAGCCACGCAATCTGATAACGGCTCGCACCTTCGCTGATCCGCCGCTGAACATGATTTCGCTCGACAAGGAAGGTGCGGATTTCGTGCTCGATGGGGGAGTTCGATTACCCGTGCCGGCTGACATTGCGGGCATACCCGACGCCAATTACACGATTGCGTTCCAGCCGCACCATTTGTCCTTGAGCCGTCCCCACAAAGACGCCGTTTCAGTCAAGGCAAAGGTACTGGCGACTGAAATAACCGGTTCGGAGAGCTTTGTGCACCTCGCATTCGCTGACGTTCGGTGGGTAATGCTGGCGCACGGCGTGCTGAGTTTTGATCCGGACCAGATAGTGGATGTGTTCATCGATCCGCGACATATCATGGTGTTTGACGGCTACGGCAACGCGGTGGGCGCCAAGCCCCGCAAAGCAGCGTGAGGCATTGAGATGGCGCGCATAGACCTCGATCATATCCGTCACGCCTACTCGGCAAAAGCGACGAGGCCGGAAGATTTCGCGCTGAAAGAAGTCCATCACACATTCGAGGATGGAGGGGCCTATGCGCTGCTTGGCCCGTCAGGCTGCGGAAAAACCACGCTGCTGAATATTATTTCCGGCCTGCTTCATCCGTCTCACGGCAAGCTGCTTTTCGATGGGACGGATGTAACCGATCTTTCCACGCAGGAACGAAACATCGCGCAGGTGTTCCAGTTCCCGGTGATCTACGACACGATGACGGTCTACGATAATCTGGCTTTCCCGCTGCGGAACCGTGGCGTGCCTGAGAAAGACGTGGACCGGAAGGTGCGCGAGATCATTAAGATGATCGAACTTGAAGACTGGGCAAAGCGCCGGGCGAGAGGTCTGACGGCCGATCAGAAACAGAAGATTTCGCTTGGACGCGGACTTGTGCGTTCGGACGTGAACGCGATCCTTTTTGATGAGCCGCTGACAGTCATCGACCCGCACATGAAATGGGTGCTGCGTTCGCAACTGAAACAACTGCATCGTCAGTTTGGGTACACGATGGTTTATGTCACGCACGACCAGACAGAGGCGCTGACATTCGCCGAAAAGGTTGTGGTGATGTTTGACGGTCAGATTGTCCAGATCGGGACGCCTGCCGAATTGTTTGAAAAGCCCAGCCACACATTCGTAGGCTATTTTATCGGCTCGCCGGGGATGAACCTTCTGCCAGTCACAGTTGAAGGTACTCGTGCCAGACTTGGCGGCCAAACGGTCAATTTGCCAGGGGAGCTGAGTTCAACGGAACGAGCGGATATGGAGCTTGGTATTCGTCCCGAATACGTGCGCCTCGCCTCAGACGGAATGCCCGTACAAGTCACCAAGGTGGAAGATATCGGACGCCATAAGGTCGTCCGGGCCTCGATAGAGGGCAAGGAGATTGCTGCGATATTGGGCGAGGATGAAGAACTGCCCGCCGATCCACGGGTAAGGTTCGATCCCGCAGGCATCAACATTTACGCTGATTCCTGGCGTGTGGACTATGCAACGGGCAGGGGGGCGTGATGGACAAGACGTGGAACAATCGCGCCTGGTTCATGGTGCTGCCAGTTCTGGTGCTGGTCGCGTTTTCAGCGGTAATTCCGCTTATGACTGTGGTGAATTACTCCGTTCAGGACACGTTTGGAAACAACGAGTTTTTCTGGGCAGGAAGCGAATGGTTTCAGGAAATGCTTACCTCCAGCCGCTTCTGGGAAGCGTTCTGGCGAAACATCGCATTCTCCGGCATCATTCTGGCGATTGAGATCCCGCTCGGCATTTTTGTTGCGTTGAACATGCCGAAAAGCGGCTGGGGTGTTCCGGTTTGCCTTGTGCTGATGGCGCTTCCGTTGCTCATTCCGTGGAACGTGGTCGGAACGATATGGCAGGTGTTTGGTCGCATAGATATTGGCCTGCTTGGCTATGTCCTGAACGCGATGGGCTTCGACTATAACTATGTAAACGACCCGCTCGACGCTTGGGCGACAGTCATCATCATGGATGTCTGGCACTGGACGAGCCTTGTCGTGCTGCTGTGCTATGCGGGTCTGGTTTCGATCCCTGATGCCTATTATCAGGCCGCGAAGATCGACGGCGCGTCGCGCTGGGCCGTGTTCCGCTATATCCAGCTTCCGAAAATGAATCGCGTGCTGCTGATTGCCGTGCTGCTGCGGTTCATGGATTCATTCATGATCTATACGGAGCCGTTCGTGGTCACGGGCGGTGGACCGGGCAACTCCACGACATTCCTTTCAATCGACCTCGTGAAGATGGCGATTGGTCAATTCGATCTTGGACCGGCTGCGGCCATGTCCATCATCTACTTCCTGATCATCCTTCTGTTGTCATGGGTGTTCTACACGATCATGACCAACTACGACGCGGATAAGTGAGATGGTGCAGGCAAACAACACAACACTGCGCACCTCCCGGAACGACAGCGCTGCCGTGTCTGCTCAAGATGCGACGCTTGCCCGAAAAATGCGTCGCCGTGGCGATGAATCCCGTTTCTGGTGGCTGGTTCCCACGCTCTATATTATCTTCCTGATGCTGCCGATTTATTGGCTCATCAACATGAGCTTCAAGACCAATCAGGAAATTCTAGGCCCTATCACTTTCTTTCCGCAAAACCCGACTCTGCGGAATTATGCAGTGATTTTCAGTGACCCATCCTGGTATTCAGGTTACATCAATTCCATCATATATGTCGTTATGAATACAGTGATTTCCGTCGCTGTAGCTTTGCCCGCAGCCTATGCGTTTTCGCGCTATCGGTTTCTTGGCGACAAGCACCTGTTCTTCTGGCTGCTGACGAACCGCATGGCACCGCCTGCTGTTTTCGCGCTGCCATTCTTCCAGCTTTATTCCGCCTTTGGCCTCATTGATACGCACATCGCAGTGGCGCTTGCGCACTGCCTCTTCAACGTGCCGCTGGCCGTGTGGATTCTGGAAGGCTTCATGTCGGGTGTTCCGAAGGAGATCGATGAAACGGCCTATATCGATGGCTATTCGTTTCCACGCTTCTTCGTGAAGATATTCATGCCGCTCATCGCATCTGGCATCGGTGTGGCAGCCTTCTTCTGCTTCATGTTTTCGTGGGTTGAGTTGCTGATTGCGCGCACGCTTACAACGACCGATGCGAAGCCGATTTCCGCAATCATGACGCGCACGGTTTCGGCCTCCGGTCTCGATTGGGGTGTGCTGGCGGCTGCGGGCGTGTTGACAATCATACCCGGCGCGCTGGTCATCTGGTTCGTTCGCAATTACATCGCCAAGGGCTTTGCCCTGGGGAGGGTTTAGGCATGGCCAGCTCGCGCGTTCCCTATCTTCTTGGTGGCATCCTTGGCTTGCAAGCCATCGGCGCGGTGGCGCTGGTGCTCGCTGTCCCTTCGAAAGACGGCGCAAAGGATTGGTTTGCGCCGCTGATACCTGGCGGCTGGATGGCGTGGACCTTCCCGACCGCGCTCTTTTTTCTCGTCATCTTCGTGCTCATAACGCTGATGGCGGTGTGGGAATATCTGTCGCCGGGAGGAGATCCGCGCGTCGGAATATTGCGCTTTGAAACAACGCGCGGCGACAGGCTGTTCCTGTCTCTGCTTGGCAGCGCATTCATCCATCTTGCCTGGCTGGGTCTGGTCGGACCCAACCTATGGTGGGCTCTCGCCCTCTCGGTCGTCTACGCCATCGGCGTATTTCGGTTCGTGTAGGGCGCGATTAGTACCGACGCCGCCGCAAGCCCGCGGCGGAGTCAAACCGAGGACATTAAGGGAGGACTTAATGAGACGGCATATTCTGGCATCGACAAGCGCTCTTGCGCTTTTGCTTTGCGCCGGCAACGCATATGCGGGCATGGACGAAGCCAAGGCATTTCTTGACAAGGAAATCGGGGACATGTCCGCATTGGACCGGGCAGGTCAGGAAGCCGAAATGCAATGGTTCATCGATGCAGCAAAGCCCTTTGCTGGCATGGATATAAAGGTGGTTTCTGAAACGATCACCACCCACGAATATGAATCGAAAGTACTCGCACCTGCCTTTACCGCAATCACCGGCATCAAGGTTACGCACGATCTGATCGGCGAAGGCGACGTCGTTGAAAAGCTGCAAACGCAAATGCAGTCCAAGGAAAACATCTACGACGCTTATATCAACGACTCTGATCTGATCGGCACGCACTGGCGCTACCAGCAGGCGCGCAGCCTGACTGACTTCATGGCCAATGAGGGCAAGGACGTTACAAACCCGAACCTCGATATTGACGACTTCATCGGGAAGTCATTCACCACCGCGCCAGACGGAAAGCTTTACCAGCTTCCCGACCAGCAGTTCGCGAACCTCTACTGGTTCCGCTACGACTGGTTCAATGATGAAAAGAACAAGGCCGACTTCAAGGCAAAGTACGGCTATGATCTTGGTGTGCCGGTCAATTGGTCAGCCTATGAGGATATTGCCGAGTTCTTCACCGGTCGTGAGATCGACGGCAAAAAAGTCTATGGCCACATGGACTACGGCAAGAAGGACCCATCGCTGGGCTGGCGCTTCACGGACGCCTGGCTTTCGATGGCAGGTAACGGCGACAAGGGAATTCCAAACGGCAAGCCAGTCGACGAATGGGGCATCAAGGTCGATGAGAATTCACGTCCGGTAGGGTCGTGCGTTGCGCGCGGCGGCGATACCAACGGACCCGCATCGGTCTATGCTATCCAGAAATATCTGGACTGGCTGAAGGCTTATGCTCCGGCTGCCGCTCAGGGCATGACCTTCTCCGAGTCCGGTCCGGTGCCATCTCAGGGCGAAATCGCCCAGCAGATGTTCACCTACACCGCTTTCACGGCTGACTTCGTGAAGGACGGTTTGCCGGTCGTGAATTCGGACGGAACGCCGAAATGGCGCTTCGCACCGTCACCGCATGGCGTCTATTGGAAAGACGGCATGAAGCTTGGCTATCAGGATGCAGGTTCCTGGACCCTGATGAAATCCACGCCGGATGATCGTGCAAAGGCCGCCTGGCTCTACGCGCAGTTCGTAACCTCCAAGACGGTGGACGTGAAGAAAAGCCATGTTGGCTTGACCTTTATCCGCCAGTCAACGCTCGATCACAAGTCATTCACGGATCGCGCGCCAAAGCTTGGCGGTCTGGTCGAGTTCTATCGCTCGCCTGCGCGCCTGCAGTGGTCACCAACCGGCACCAACGTTCCTGACTATCCGAAGCTGGCTCAGCTCTGGTGGCAGGCAATCGGCGACGCATCTTCCGGCGCGAAGACCGCTCAGGAAGCAATGGACTCGCTGTGTGCAGAGCAGGAGAAAGTGATGGAACGCCTCGAACGCGCTGGCGTTCAGGGCGACATAGGTCCGAAACTGGCTGAAGAGCACGACATCAACTACTGGCATGAGGACGCCGTAAAGAAAGGCAACCTTGCGCCTCAGTTGAAGATCGAGAATGAAAAGGAAAAGCCGCTTACGGTCAATTATGACGAGCTGGTGAAAAGCTGGCAGAAATAAGCATAATTCATATTGGGGCGGCTTGTGCCGCCCCTTTTTTGTCTGCACCATGAACGGAACCCATGAAAAGTTTTATTCTCGCCATCGATCAGGGTACGACATCCTCGCGCGCCATTGTCTTTGATGGTGATATGAAGATCGTCGGTGTCGGCCAAAAGGAATTCGCGCAACATTATCCGGCCTCGGGCTGGGTGGAGCACGATCCGGAGGATTTGTGGTCCACAGTCGTTTGGAGCTGTAAGGCAGCCCTGAAGAAGGCAAAGCTGACGGCCACAGACATTGCGGCCATCGGGATAACCAATCAGCGGGAAACGGTCGTCATATGGGACAAGATCACCGGCAAAGCGATTCACAATGCCATTGTGTGGCAGGACCGGCGCACGGTGGCGCTTTGCCAGAAGCTGAAAAAGCAAGGCAAGGAGCCGACATTCACACGCAAAACTGGATTGCTGCTTGATCCGTATTTTTCAGGCACCAAGATTTCCTGGATACTGGATAGTGTGAAAGGCGCACGAAAGCGCGCGGAAGCGGGCGAACTCCTGGCCGGAACGATTGACAGCTTCCTGATCTGGCGGCTGACAGGCGGGAAGGTGCACGCAACAGATGCAACAAACGCCTCGCGCACACTGCTGTTCAATATTGCAGAGAACAAATGGGACGACGAGCTGCTGAAACTGTTGCGCGTTCCAGCTTCCATGCTGCCGCAGGTCAAGGATTGCGCTGATGATTTCGGCAAGACCGAAAAGGCGCTGCTGGGTGCGGAGATACCGATACTCGGCGTAGCCGGCGATCAGCAGGCCGCAGCGATCGGGCAGGCGTGCTTTGAACCGGGCATGATGAAATCAACCTACGGAACCGGCTGCTTTGCGATACTCAACACCGGTTCGGATATGGTTCGCTCGAAGAATCGATTGCTGACCACAATTGCATATCGTTTGGGCGGCAAGACCACATATGCGTTGGAAGGTTCGATCTTCATTGCAGGCGCTGCGGTGCAATGGCTGCGCGACGGCGCAAAAATGATAAACCATGCGGCAAAGAGCGGTGAGCTTGCCGCGCAGGCAGACCCATCCCAGAACGTTTATCTGGTTCCGGCTTTCGTTGGCCTTGGCGCGCCTCATTGGGACGCGGATGCACGTGGCGCGATTTTCGGACTGACGCGAAACTCCGGCCCGGCAGAATTCGCCAAGGCAGCACTGGAATCGGTCGCGTTTCAAACGCGGGATTTGCTGGACGCCATGAAAAAGGACTGGAAGGGCCACGGAGGCCGCAAGACGGTGCTACGCGTCGATGGCGGCATGGTCGCGTCGGATTGGACCATGCAATGCCTGGCCGACATTCTCGATGCGCCGGTTGATCGGCCAACGGTGCTCGAAACAACAGCCCTTGGCGCGGCATGGCTTGCAGGTTCGAAGGCCGGAGTGTGGCCGAAGGCGAGAGAGTTTAGCAAGCGCTGGTCCCTTGATCGTCAGTTCTCTCCAGCGATGGACGAAAAACTGCGGCGAACCAAAATCAAAGGCTGGCACGATGCCGTGCGGCGCACGCTGAGCGATCGTTGATTGATGGAGGGGACGCGAGTTTCCGTTTCAACGCACCGTGTTTCAGTCGTTCATTGCGATGGTTGTGACGCAAGCGCATTCAGTGTGAGGCGCTTGCGCATTTCATCCCTTTGCTTCGCAACCATTCCCGGGATGAGAAATGCGTCGATTAACACCCAAACGAAGCCAATAACGATAAAATACGATAGAACTTGAAGAATTGCGGTACCGGGGCGCGCTAGATAGAATCTGTGACCCGAGACAAACCAGGTAAACAGCCAAAGCAAAAACGCGACCCCAACGGATTTCGCTTCATTTGTCAGCCGCTGCTCAATGAGTATCTGCTCTTGTGTTGATAATCCCATGGTTCACCCTCAGACAGTCATCATCAGATGACTCATTTATTGGAACTCAACCGTCGCCACTTCGCCTAACGTCAGAGGGGCTTGCAGTCAAACGCTTCACAGCGCGCATAGCTTATGCGCTCGCAGGTCCGTTATAATGTTGGTGATTTTCGTGGTGAGCCGGGAGGGAATCGAACCCTCGACCACATGATTAAAAGTCACACCTAGAAGCTTAACACTCGCGAACAGTTCCGAACTCACGTTCTTTGTAACTACTTGTTTATATACGACGTTGAGGGGTTGCGCAATATCAAACGGCAACATACCGTAACAGTGTCTAACAACTGATTTGTGTTACCTATTGTTACCTAAGAATGCCCAGACAGAAGCTTACAGATAAATGGCTTAGGAACATTCCCGTCCCTGCGAAGGGACAGGTTGATTATTTCGACGTGCTCGTTCCGGGCTTTGGCATCAGGGTAAGTCATGGCGGCGCGTCAACGTTTTTCGTCGCTACAAGGATCAAGGGTAGTGAGGGCAAGGTTGTTCGGCTCAGCGTCGGCAGGTTCTCTCCGAATAAAGAGGTCGGGGACGAACACGCCTCCGGCTTTACACTGGCTGAGGCGAGGGACAGGGCAAGAGTGCTGCTTGACAATGCAAGCCGGGGGATTGACCCGCGTAGGCTTCGCCAGGACGAGATTGACGAAAACCGGCGCAAGGCTGAGATTACTTTCGGGGCTGTTGCTGCGGACTTTATGGAGCTTTATGTTGAGCGGCGGCTGGCCAAGAATACTCAAAAGGCCTATCGCACGGCTTTCGGCAAAGCCCGTAAGTGGAATGGCTTAGCACTCGCTTCAATCACGCGTCGCGATGCGATCAAGCTGCTGGATAGGCTGGACGCTGCGGGACATGAAGTTGCTGGTGACCGTGCGCATGCATACCTCCGCAAGTTTTTCGGCTGGGCAGTTCAACGGGATTATATTCAATCGTCACCTATGGATGGCATTCGGCGGGACAATCATGCTTCATCTCGTGATCGTGTGCTTTCTGATGCTGAGGTTCAATGGTTCTGGAAGGCTGCGGGGAATATGGAGTGGCCGTTTGGCCCATACCTGCGGATGCTTCTGCTGACGGCGCAGCGCCGCAATGAGGTGGCCGGAATGCGTTGGCATGAACTCTCCTTGCAGGGGAACGATCCTGGTTGGCTTATTCCGGGCCATAGAACCAAAAATGGGCGTGACCAATGGGTTCCGTTGACAGGTGCCTGCATTGGCATCCTCGAAGCCATTCCTCGTGTCCTAAACAAAAATGGCAAGGCCGAGTTTGTTTTCACTGTGACCGGCAATACGCCAATCTCTGGCTTCTCTAAGGCAAAACAGGATGTGGATGAGGGAATGCTGGCGCTCGCACAGAAGGCAGATGCCGAGGCCATCATTCCAGCTTGGACGTTGCACGATCTGCGCCGGTCAGCAACGACCGGAATGGCTCGGCTTGGGTTTCCAATTCACGTTGTCGAGGCCGTTCTTAACCACAAAAGCGGGGCAATTTCGGGTGTTGCTGCAGTTTATAATAGGCATGATTACGCAGCCGAGAAGAGGGCTGCTTTGGAGGGATGGGCTAATTTCATAAGCGGCTTGGAGCGCAGCGAAAATGACAGATAAGATTGTCTCTGCCGATATCGAACTTTACCAAACACTGAAGTACATCGCCGACAACGGGTCGGAGTTTACGTCGCTCGGAAAAGTGGTGATGTGTGTCACTGCGTTAGCAGAATTCACCGCGGCAAGAGGAGAACCTGAAAGCATCAGGCTTCTGTTAGCGGGCTTGTGCGCAGAACTGATAAATGCGCTCGAAGGGCGAAGTTCAAAAATTGCATATGACATTGAGCAGTCTAGGAAAAAGGGGCGACCGAGAGCGTCATTTCAAAGTGAACACTATTTTGCGATTGCATCCGTTTACGTAGATGAAATGGGTGGTCGAGATGTTGCCTGCAAAGAAGTCGAAAGGCGCTTTAGAATGGCCGGCTTGCCATTGCCTGAGGGCTCAAGGTATCGCGCTGCTGGCGAGAGTATCAAGGATTGGAGAAAGAAGGCACGATCGAACCGCCATCGGAACAATCCAGATATCGCGAAAGCGTTTGAAGGCGCGAAAGACTTGCTGAATCAATTTCTGGCAACGGGCCTAACGAGAGTTCAGGCAGCCGAAACAATGCTCGATGTAGTCATCAAGCAAGCTAAAATTCGAGAAAACAACAGCCAGCGTAGATAGTGAATAAACTGCTCTTTTTTGTCACCTAACTAACATGGACTTTTCCTTTCGTTCAACAACGCGAAAGGAATTGAAATGAACTCGGAAATTCACCCGGAATTGCTATCAGCACGGGTTATTTGTCAGCAAATCGTGCCCATCTCCACAATGTCTCTCTGGCGTTGGGTTCGGGACGGCAAGTTTCCAGCACCGGTTAAGATCTGCAACCGCAATTACTGGCGTCGTTCCGATATTGAGGCGTGGCTCTCCGAGCGCTCGTATGCCTGCGGGGAGGCTGCTTGATGACGGCGTTCCTCAAATATCTCCCCTCGGGGCTGGCAATAGGTTTCGTTGCTCTCGCAATTTCTGGGTGGCTGCCATGAACTCAGAAAATACAAAACCCGGCATAGAGACCGCCATCTCTTTGCCGGGTGAGCCTAGCAATCAGCCAAGGTTAGCTTCCAATCACAACCTTAAGCTGGACGAGTGGCCTTCGCAAGATTGCTGGGAGAAGAAAACGCTCAATCCGTTTCGTGGCCAGGCATGTGGGAGGTTAAAATGAAAGCTCTCCCATGGTTGAAAACTTACATTGGCGATGAGGCGGCTCTGACGCTCCACCTCAATTCAGCGGAATTCGGAGCGTATGAACGTTTGCGCCGACACTATTGGCAGCATGGATCGCTGCCTGAAGTTGCGGAGCGCATGGCCCGGATAACTGGCGTTGATTTGGAAAAATGGCCGGCGATTTGGGGGGCGATCGAACCGCTGCTGGTCAACTTCGAACGGCTCGATTTTGAGCGTGGCGATGCTGCTGCGAAGCGCGAACGCAAAATCACAGCGGGGCGTAAAGGTGCTCAGAAGCGGTGGGGTGATGGTCGTATCAATGGCAACGCCAATGGTTTTGCCAGTGGCAAACCTAATGGCTCTGCTAGTGCTGAAAATGGCAAAAGTAATGGCTTACCCAATGACACAACCAATGGTTCCCCAGTAGCCACCAGCACCAGCACCAGAGACGCCGCTTATGAAGAAAAGGTAGATCCTACACACGCGCGAGGGGACATTCCGGCGTTCTCGAATGCTGCTCAATTCCGTGAATGGCTTTCGGAAAAGAATGTATTTCCCGGCGATTTTGACCTGCTCGTTCGGAAATGGATGGACGACACCCTTTCGATGGAAGACGTGCTGAGGTCGGCGGCATGAGCACTTTATCCAGCATGCCCGATAAGAGACAGCGGCGCACCTCTAGCGCGATCGCCTGCCTTAAGGCCTCAATGCTTTCCATTGTTGCCGGTCAAGAGGAACTGACCGTCCGTCACTTGTTCTATTTGATGGTGGCGGCGGGCCTGATCGAGAAGACCGAGGCAGAATACAACAATGTTGTCATTAGACTGGCGTTGCAGCTTCGCCGCACTGGCGAGATTCCCTATGGCAAGATTGTTGATGGCACGAGGCTTTATCGAACGCCACGTCTCTACGGCAGTGTTCAGGAGGCGCTTACTGAAACGGCTCGTCTCTATCGTCGGGACTACTGGCGCAACTCAGAAAACCTTTTGGAAGTTTGGTGCGAGAAGGAGGCGATTAGCGGCTTTCTGTTCGAAGTTACCCGCGACCTTGGAGTTCCTCTTATGGTTACGCGCGGCTTTTCTTCTGAAAGCGTTGTCCAGGCTGTGGCCGAAGAGACGAAGGCAGACGGCAGGCCGTTAACGATCCTTTTCGTGAATGACCTGGATCCGTCCGGCGACCTGATGCCAATAGATGTTATCCGTCGCATTCGATTCTATGCGCCACTGGCACAGATTGACCTTCATCGGGTGGCAATCACCTCTGAGCAGGTTGATTACTTTCGACTGCCGACAAGGCCGACAAAGCGGGAAGGTAACAGCCATGCAAGGCAGTTCGTTGGTGACAGCGTTGAGGTGGACGCTATGCCGCCCGATATCCTCAAAAGCCTTTTGCGTACAGCAATTGAACGGCACATGGATCCTGCGCAATTGCAGGTTATCCGGGCAGCGGAAACAAGCGAACGCAAGTTGCTCGAAGATTGGGCAAGGTATGCGGCATGACGTTCACGCCCGACGAACAAGCGCTTCTTGTCTCGATTGCCGAGCCGTCGGTCATGCCCGGCTGCGTTCCGATGCGTCCTGGCGAGACAATCAGCGTCCGCGAGGCGGCGCGGATCGCTGGACGGAGTGACGAGACGGTTAGACGGTGGGCTGACAAGTTTGGCATTGGACGTCAGTTTCGGGGAGAGGGCTGGAGAGCTTGGAAATACTCGATCTCCGCACCTGCTTTGAGAATGATTCTAGATGAAGATTGGCCCGCTCTGGAGAGCTTTCGCGCGGGGGATCGTTCGAGCGCCCTTGTCGCGCGTTTCCTGCAGAGTGCTCCGGAAATGAGGGAGTTTGTGGAAGATCCGGACTGGCGAGTCCGGACGGGCTAAAACGGGTTCCGACAAAACCCCAATAGGGGCGGGAGCCGTTCGAATGCAAGTCGCAGCAAACGATAACAACGGGCATTCAAGCAGGACTGAATCCCAGGCGCGTTGGGCTGAAATGACGGCGGAAGAGCAAGACGCGTGAGTCGAGACGCTATTCGTTATGGGGCCCAACGCGATGCGCGGATGGAGTCCTTAACTCAGGCTTTCATGCATACTCGGGAGAGGTTAACCTGTTGAGTACAAGACTAAAACGGCGGATTGGCCCTCTAAACGATTTATCAGGCGTCCTGAACGAGCTTGCAAGAGTTTATAGGGACGCGCGGAATGGCAGCATTACACCTGCAGATGGAACACGCCTTGCAAGCATCCTACTCGGAATGCGCCAGATCATTGAAACACAGCAAATCGAGGAACGGCTCCGCAATTTGGAGGCGCGGCTATGACCCACAAATACGAGCGGGCTGTCGCAAAACTCGAAGCGAAGGCAGGCGCGGACGATCTATGGCTTATCGTTGTAGGGGATCCCGAAAGCGATGAGATGAAAGAGTTGCACGCTGAACACATGCGTCGCAGTCGGGGACGCGGGACCCTAACGATAATCCTCCCTGAAGCAGCTGATCTCTGACCATTAGGTCCACCCTGAATTTGGACCGCCCGGTTGGAGGGTTGCCTGGGAGTGGCTAACTGTTCTTGGCTTAGAACTACTGCGATTGATGAGCCATCGATTGTCCACGGCCGGTACGATCCATTTTAAACTCTCTACCAGCTAACAATGCAATTGACAGCCCTTCTTAAAAGCTGTTAGCTCTTATGTCTATACAATAAAACGCATAAGCCAGAGTAAGCGGAACAACTGATTGAATGAGGAGATTCTTCAGATGAAGTACTGGTACAAAGCTATCGGGGCAGGCGTCTTCACCCTGTTTTCGGCGCCGCTATTTGCGCAAGAATGCAGCATTAACGTCTCAACTTGGGGCGGCAACTATCAACGGACATATGAATCCATCATCCCTGAATTTGAGAAATTACATAACTGCAAGGTTAACTTGGTTATAGGTGTATCTCAGGATTTTGTCGTCAAGGCGCGAGCCGGCGAGGTCGATGTCATGACCAACACCATGATCCATACTACTGCAGCCGAACAGGATGGACTTCTTCTCAAACTGGATGAAAAACTCATTCCTAACCTCGCCAGTCTCTATGACAACGCGCGTCATTCACCGAATATAGTGTGGGCCAATGTCGGAGACTATGCCCTCGTTTACAACAGCAAGTATGTAACCGAGGAGCCGACTACATGGGATGTGCTGTGGGATGAAAAGTACCGAAATCGCGTTGGCATGTGGTCTATAGAAAGTCAGGCTGCCGCGCTTCTGGCAGTGCAACAAGCAAATGCTCACGGCGGCAGTTTTGAGAATATCGAACCGGGCCTGAAGCGCCTTGCGGAGTTGGTTAACAGCGGAAATGCCGTGGCGCAAACCGATGCCGAAAGCCAACTCGTTTCACTGTTTGAGACGGAGGAGGCGTGGCTGGGGCCACTCACGACTGGCCGCATCAAGGATCTCTGGGATCGCGGACTAGACCACATTAAGATCGCACGTCCGAAGGAGGGAACTTTTCCCACTATCACGGCCATGAGCATTATCAACACGACTAAGCAACCCGAAATCGCCCAAAAGTTCATCGACTTCGCTTTGGGTGAAACCGCTCAAGTCGCATTTGCGGTCAACAATCTATATGCGCCCACTAACAAGAATGTAAAGTTGCCCGACGACTTCAAGCTCCGTGGCGTGCTTGTTCAAGGAGAAGCATTCGACAACTTGTTGCTCGTGGACTTCACTGAATTGAACAAGGTGCGCGGCGCATGGCAGGAACAGTACATGCGCATGGTCAACCAGTAGTCGATGGCGTTTGCGTATCCCTAAATTCGTTTGTCTTCAGCTAGGGCAGTGTCGCGGTGACTGGCAAGAAAATCTCTCTAAACGGAATATCTAAACGCTACGGAGATTTTGTTGCCGTCAGCGACATGTCTCTCACCGTGGAGCCCGGCGAATTCGTTTCCTTCCTGGGCCCCAGTGGTTGTGGGAAGACCACGACGCTGAGGATGATCGCGGGATTTATCATGCCGGATTCCGGTGCACTTAAAATTGGTGATGTCGAGGTCACCTATCTACCACCCAATAAGCGGGACCTCAGCTTCGTCTTCCAAAACTACGCATTGTGGCCTCATATGACCGTAGCCGAGAATATCGGCTTCGGTCCCAAGTTGGCTGGCCTCTCCCGGGCCGACATTGACAAACGTATCAGAGACGCCCTCTCCCTTACTGCGTTGTCGGGCTTAGAATCCCGTTTTCCACGACAGTTAAGCGGTGGACAGCAACAGCGTGTCGCCGTCGCGCGGGCACTAGCGCTAGGTCGTTCAGTTCTCTTGATGGACGAGCCGCTTAGCAATCTCGACCGCAAGCTCCGAGTAGACATGAGAAAGGAACTCAAGGAATTGCAGCGGCGACTCAATATAACCACTGTCTATGTGACGCATGATCAGGAAGAAGCCCTGTCGATGTCGGATCGCGTGGCGGTTATGGATCGCGGACGGATTGCCAGCCTTGCAGTGCCCGAAGAAATTTACCGCAACCCTCCAAATGAATTTGTCGCATCTTTCGTTGGTGGTGTGAATTACTTTAACGGAACGCTTCGCCACGTCGACTCGTCGCGGTCGTTTTTCATCGCTGATGACGGTCTCGAGTTCCATATCACTCGAAGGGAGAATACTCCGGAAGGGACTGTGCGTCTGATGACCCGTCCGGAGTGGATCGTGCTGCGAAGCGGAGAGGATAAGGGTTTAAACACACATCCGGTCACAGTCGATTTCATCGAATATTTGGGCGCCAGTCGCAAGGTCTCTGCGACGACCGAAACAGGCAGGAAGCTTTTGATTCAGGTGCACGACGTTGATCCAATGTCCATCGAAGTTGGCGACAGGCTCACATTTCACATTGCAGCGCAGAACATGATGTTGATCAAATGAGTGTCGACAGTTTGATCGAGGGACGGCAAGCGTCCCCTCCCCACCACCTCAGGCGCCCAGGCCTGTTGGTGAGTCTCATGGTGGCCCCGGGCGTCCTCGTACTTGTGCTGTTCATGATTCTTCCTTTGCTGTGGGTGGTTCGCGTTAGCTTTTACGAGACGGCTCAGGGGACGACCATGGTGCCCGCTTGGGTCCTAGACCAGTACGTGCGTTTTCTCGCTGACATCTGGTATCTGCGAAATGTCGTGTGGCTGTCAGTCTTTGTCTCGATCGTCTCAACAGCGATTACAGTGCTGCTTGCCTATCCGATCGCAATGTACGTCGCACGAGCAACCGGTCTACGCCGGCAGATTCTTCAGACCTTAGTACTCGCTCCGCTACTTATAGGCCTCGTCAGCCTCGTCTTTGGCTGGATCGTAATTCTGCGCGGTGGCGGGCTGTTCAATAGTCTGATCATTTGGCTTGGCTTCGTCGATGCACCTATACGACTTCTTTATGCGATGCCAGCTGTCTATATTCTTCTGATATATGTCGGTATCCCATATGTCGTCATGACCCTACTCGATAATTTCGAGCGTATTGAACCGACGCTCCTAGAGGCGGCTGCCAACGCAGGAGCCGGCGGTTGGCGCATTTTCGCTAGTATTATCCTCCCACTCACCCTTCCGGGTCTCAATGCAGGTGTCCTCGTCCTGTTCGCCCTCAATTTCTCGGCCTTTGCTATCCCGCTAATGGTTGGTTCCGCCAATACGAACTTGATCGGGCTAGTCGTTTATAAGCAGGCCATGCAACTCGGCAATTTGCCTTTCGCCGCTGCAATCTCCGTCATCATGGTCGCAATCAGCGCAGCAATCCTCGTAATCTATTCCCGATTGATGCAACGGTTCTTCCTCTGGAGGCTCGGAGTATGACTAACTCTATTCGCCAGACTTTCTATCGCGCTTCGTTAAATACGCTAACCTATGCGCTCTTGTTTTTTCTGTTCTTTCCTATTGCGGTCACGATCTTTGTCTCATTCAACAGTTCCGGTTTCTTGCTCCCACCGCAGGGATTCACCTTGGAGTGGTATGAGAGAGCCTGGAGCATGACGCAGTTCCGACGGGGAGTCTTCGTAAGCCTTATGCTCGGGATAGGTTCTGCGCTGCTTGCTAATGCACTCGCATTCCCTATCTCCCTCGCATTAGTGCGTCACAACTTCCGTGGTAAGGCCGCGCTCAACGTATTCGTTATGTCTCCGCTGCTCGTTCCGACAACCATCATCGGCCTCGCGCTCTATGTATTCCTCATGAATATTGGTTTGGGGGGCGGTTTTGTTACGCTTCTGATTGGGCACGTGATGATGGTGATTCCTTTCGCTGTTCGCATTCTGACAGCTAGTCTATCTATCTTCGACCGATCGCTGGAGGAGGCCGCCAGGAATGCTGGAGCCAGCCTGATCCGAAGCTTCTTCTCAATCACACTTCCAGTGTTGAAGACTGGTTTCATAGCGTCGATGATGATCTGCTTTATTATCTCATGGAATGACTTCGCCATTTCGATTTTCTTGGCGAGTTCCAAATGGACGCCCCTACCTATCCAAATCTACAGCCATATACAGTTTCAGTATGACGCGGTCAGCGCTGCAGTCGTGAGTTCAGTGATCTTCCTATCGATCTTCGCCATTGTGGTGATCGACAGGATTGCGGGCTTGCAGAAAATTTTGTCGCAGAATGCGGGAAACTGAGCTTTGAGATATCAATTAACCTAGGAGAAAACAGTAATGGTAAAACGCATATTAATTGAGTGGGAAGGCTTCGATAAGAAGGTTCCTGCTGTTCTTCTCGAGGACGAAGAGCCTGAAATTTGCAAAGAGGTATGGGAAGCGCTCGAAACTTCTTGGAAAATGTGGCCTTGGCACACGACATCTACTGGCGACTTTTACAGCGCTCAGGCCCGTCCACCCCGTCACCCGGTCGCGCTCGGCTCCCAAGCTACCCCACGTATGGGCAAAGGCGGTCGCCCGCTCTTTCTTTGCGACCTTAAGCCCGGCTCGCTGGCTTATCCGGGCGGCTTGCAGATATCCTTCGCCTATGGCGACGACAATACTGAGCCTCTCCCAGCCAAGGGTCCAGTCTTTGCACGGGTCCCTGACGAGTACCTGAAGGATTTTTATGAAGCCGGCCGGCATGTTTGGAATGCCCAATATCGGACCCACAAGCTCGTCACGATCAACGTTTCCCGAGAGGAAAAGTAAAATGGCAAAAAATTGGAAGGAAGTAAAAGATGCGATCGAGGATGATCTAGATCGTATTATGTGGGAAGAACCCGTTGAGGTGAAGATGTCGCGGCTGGGTGTGTTTCCAAGCGGTGCCGGCACCGACGGACAGTACCTGTCAAACTTGGTGTTCCAGGTTGCCGATACGCAGGCGATGAGCTGGTGGACGGCGCACCCGGCTATGCAGCGTGCCATTGCCGATCCCGATTTCTCTGTCGAGCATTGCAAGAAGCTATGGATCTACGTGAATGCTCACATGCTGCATCTCATGGGTGACGTTTCTCCGCCTCAGTGTCCTGCACCGTGGATGAACCTCCCCAAACTTTCGCAGTTCTGCGAAGACATCATCGAATGCTTTGACACGATCAATACAAAGGAGGAACTCAACGACCTGATGTGGAGTTGGTTCAACTACATGCATCGTCTCAATCGCTGGTTCTTCCTCGTATTCCCTTGGGAGCTCGGCGAGGACTACCCTCGCAAGACAGAAGCCGAGACTCGCGCGCTTATCGCGAAGGGCGAGCTTCCTGCCAGCATCCTGAACAACTGATCGTCAATAGGAGCTCTCGTCATTGCGGGGGCGCCCTATCTCAGGGTATATTGATGCACTTACCTATAGAAGCTGAGGAAACCTGCGACGTGCTGGTTGCAGGCTCCGGTTCAGCTGGGTTGGTTGCAGCCCTTCGCGCATCCTCGACCGGCTTTTCGACCATTATTTTGGAACGCTCCAACATGGTTGGCGGCACTACCGCGTTATCGGCGGCTGGGATATGGGTTCCCGCAAACCACGTTGCTGCTGCTGCCGGATTGGATGGATAGTCGCGGCCGGGTTTCCTATATCCGCGGTGTCGCGCCGGAGGGTTGGCGCGAGACTGAGGACGCGCTCTGGAAGTGCTTCGTCGAGGAAGCGCCGAACATGCTGTCCTTCGTCGAGCAGACGACCCCGCTGCGCTTTTCTCTGACAGACCAACCCGACGCCTTTCCGGAAATCCGCGGAGGAATGCAACGTGGAAGAATGGTCTCGCCGGGGGCGATTCGGAGGAGCTTGGCGGGTCCCTACACCGCTGCAATTCGTCCGCCCAGTTTGTCCCATCTTTTCACCTATCAGGAGGCTCTCGCGCTAGATCCCAGCCGGCACCCGCTTAAAGCTGGGCTGCGCAAACTGCCATTAGTCGCCCTGCGCTGGCTGACAGGTGCGCGCGGCATGGGCACCGCACTTGTCGTCGGTCTGTTGAAAGGTTGCCTTGATAATGACTGTCGGGTTCGTTTGGGTGTTCGTGCCGTAGAGCCTGTTCTCGTGGGGGGGCGCGTCGTGGGACTGATAGTCGAGCAGAATGGGCAGCGTCGCAGGATATTTGCCCGTCGTGGTGTGGTCCTCGCCTCTGGCGGTTTCGAATGGGACAAAGAACTCCTGGCTAAGCACTTCCCGGGTCCTATCGACTTACTCGGCAGTCCGCCCGGAAACGACGGCGATGCTCATAAAATCGCCAGCCAAGCTGGCGCGATTCTTGTCCATATGGACCAAGCCAACGTTACTGGAGGGATCCCTATAAGGCCCGACATGCTGCCCTTCGGCATCAGCCATTTTTTTCATCGTGAAGCAAACGCAATTATCGTCGACCGCAACGGAGAGCGGTTCACCAACGAATATCGGTTCAATCTTGGAGCAGTCATTGATGAACGTGATCCGATCACCAACAGTCCGCTGCATCTGCCTGCGTGGCTGATCAGTGACGCCGATTTCCTGCGGGGATCCCCTATAATCCGATACTTCTCGGCGCGCAATCCCGGATGGGTCGTGCAGGAAGACAGCATAGCGCAACTGGCGAACGCTACTTCACTTCCTCAAGATACACTCCAGCGAACGATAGCACGCTTTAACGAGTTCTGCCGCGACGGCGTGGACGTAGATTTTCATCGCGAAGATCCCGGACCGCACGGCATCGTAATCGGCGGCGGGAAGGCGGTTCGCCTGAAGCCTATCCACAGGAAGCCTTTCGTCGCGATTCGGTTTAATCGAACCATTGTATCAACCAAGGGCGGGCCTAGAACGGATGCCGCAGGTCGTGTCTTGCGATCGGACGGGAGCGTGATAGGCGGTCTCTATTGTGCTGGGGTTGCAATGGGAAACCCCTTCGGGACCTGGGCCGTCGGGCCTGGTACGACGCTTGGCCCCAATATGACGTGGGGGTATATCTGTGCCAACTCCATCGCTTTGTCGAGCCCATAGGGCATATTCGCTAGACATGACCGGATAAAAAGTAGGCTGATACGATGTTTCTTTGCCTAGCAGATGGAAATCGCAGTGAGGTACTACGCAGGATACTGGAAGAAAGAATGCCCGAAATTACGTTTGCCGAGAGAGAAAGCGGAGTTGATCCGCATGCAGTACGGTTCATGCTAACTTGGGAACAGCCTGTACATCTCGCAGACCTTTACCCCAACCTCGAAGTTCTCTTCTGTATCGGCGCAGGTGTCGATCACTTCGCTTTCGACAGTCTGCCTTCACGCTTACGAGTCGTCCGCATGGTTGAGCCCGGCCTGACCGAGCAAATGCAGCATTATGCGGTGATGGGGGTACTGACGCTTGCGCGGGATCTTCCTGCGTATCAGGCGCAGCAGCGAGAGTGCATATGGCGGCAGTTGCCTTCGCGCACACCCGCAAGCCTTTGCGTCAGTGTGATGGGGCTAGGTCATATCGGTCGCGCTGTACTAGAAGCCCTGCGGCAATTCGGCTACCGTCTGCGCGGCTGGAGCCGGACTCCTCACGTTATCGAGGGCGTTGATTGCTACAGCGGGCCGGAGGAATTACCGCGTTTCCTTGCAGAGACCAATATCTTAATCTGTCTGCTTCCGCTTACCGACGAAACACGCGGCCTCCTTTCAGTCGAGACGCTGTCCACATTACCAAGGGGAGCATCTGTTATCAATATGGCCCGCGGGGCCCATCTCGTTCAGGAGGCGGTGGTGACGCTTCTCGATAGCAATCATCTGGATCGAGTTATACTTGATGTCACTGACCCTGAGCCGCTGCCGCCACAAAATCCGCTTTGGAAGCATGAGAGAGTCATCATTACACCGCATATCGCCGGCAACACTATAATGGAGAGTGCCGCCGGTTACATCATCGCGAATCTGGATCGTTATCGAAAGGGGCTTTTACTGGACGGTGAGGTAGACCGCCACAAAGGATATTGATGTGGGCTGCCGTCGGAAAGCGTTCATCAAGTTAGAGATCAGAAGCAGTGTCGTCGATCAGAACCGGTCTGATCAATGATGCTTTCGATGGGTCGCCAAGGGTTACCGAACGCAATTTGGGTAGCGCTCTATAGCAACGGAAGGAAGAAAGATTACCAAGCTCAGAATTGGCGGAGTGAGACTATTAACCATCAAAAAATGGTTTGGGATGAGCTGCACGATGAAAACGCCGAAGGTCTACAATTCAGATTTGATAGTGATCAAATAGACGGTGCAGAAAATGTTAAATCCGAGGTTTGAGCGTTAAAGTGAGCCTTACGTTTGCTGCAGAACGCATAAAATCCTACACATTCCTCGTAACACGATGTGGGAGGTCAGATCCTCCAATGCCGACGCAAAGCCCTTTCAAAACACAAGCAGTCTGTCTATTCTATGACGGTTTGAGTGATCGCGCGACAACCTTGTTAGAAATTGGCACTACCGCGGTTAGCGACATGCCCGCTTGCGGCAGTACCGGCGATAAGGCTGCGTAGCGCTACGGATGGGGCGAGACTAGCGTCGACGAACTGATGACTCACGGGCATATTACCGTCACGCTCGGCACGTGTCACCGAGCTGCCAATCGGTGTCCGGGTGCGTCGCGTGCATTGCTAAGTCGCTCTCACATGGCGGGATGTATCTTCCGGCGTCGGGCAACACATAGACGTTCCGCAACGAGGCAATGATTTGTTACGACCGGCAACATGTTAGTCCCCGATAGTGGGGAGAACCTCCGGCGAAACAGTCGAACTCAGCGCTGCGTTAGCCACTAGCTCTCGGGCAGTTTCGAGATCGACTGCCATAAACCGGTCTTCATCAAGCGTCGGCACTGAAGCGCGCAGCCGTTTAATGACCTTCCGAAGCTCGGTGCCGGTCTTCAGCGGACCGCGTAGTTCGATCCCTAGCGCGGCGGTAATTGCCTCGATGCCGATAATGGTGTAGAGGTTCTCTGTCATCGTCAGCAGACGGCGTGCCCCGTGGCAGGCCATGGAGACGTGATCTTCTTGGTTTGCTGATGTCGGGGTCGAGTCGACAGATGCTGGATGCGACATCTGTTTGTTCTCCGACATCAGTGCGGCTGAAGTGACCTCGGCGATCATCAAGCCGGAGTTTAGACCGGGCTTTTTGGCTAGGAAGGCCGGAAGCCCGAATGAGAGCGACGGGTCGACTAACAGTGCAATGCGACGCTGGGCAATTGCTCCGATCTCGCAGACGGCCAAAGCTATCTGGTCGGCAGCGAAAGCCACAGGCTCGGCGTGAAAATTGCCGCCAGACACCACGCAGCCGTCGGACAGGACTAGGGGGTTGTCGGTCACGGCATTCGCTTCGATCGAGAGCGATCGCGCAGCTGCGTTGAGCAAATCAAGGCAGGCACCCATCACCTGTGGTTGGCACCGGATGCAATAAGGGTCCTGAACGCGCTCGTCGCCTTCGAGGTGACTGTTGCGGATCTCAGAATTGTTCATCAATATCTGGATGGTGTGTGCTGCCTCGATCTGGCCCTTGTGTCCGCGTAAAGTATGAATCTCACGATGGAACGGGGATGTTGATCCCTTAGCCGCATCGGTCGAGAGTGCGCCGGTAATTAACGCCGATATGGCAGCACGATGAGCGCGAAACAGTCCGGCGAGCGCAAGCGCTGTGGAAACCTGCGTGCCGTTAATCATGGCGAGCCCTTCCTTGGCAGCGAGGACGATCGGCTTCAAGCCGGCCCTTGCCAGCGCCTCCTTACCTGGCAGGCGCTGCCCTTTGATGTCAGCGAAGCCTTCGCCTATCATAACGGCTGTCATATGCGCCAGAGGCGCGAGGTCGCCGGAGGCACCCACAGACCCCTTTTCCGGAATCAAAGGCATGACGCCCCGGGTGATCATCTGTTCGATCATCCGCACAATCTCTATCCGAACGCCAGATGCGCCGCGGCCAAGAGAGATCAGTTTCAAAACCATGATAAGTCGTACGATATTTTGGGGTAGGGGAGAGCTGACACCGCAGCAATGCGATAGGATGAGGTTGCGCTGCAGCGTCTCGACATCAGCGGGAGGAATGCGCACCGAGGCGAGCTTGCCGAAGCCTGTGTTGATCCCGTATGCGGGCGCGTGCCCCCTCGCGATATCTGCAATGCGCACTGCAGATTTGCGGATGCCGTCATTAAAGGAGTCGTGGATCACCACGGCAGCCTCGTCGTTCCAGTAAATGTCCTCTAGTACGGCAAGGGGAACGCTTCCCGGATGGAGTGTATGTAGATGCTTGTCGTTCATTTTTTCACACGGTTGTTTAAGGTCAGACATACCGCGCTGTGCGCGATCACAATGAAGTTGAAGCCGACCCAGGAAACAGTATCTCGGGCTCGGAGATATTCCAGATGGCGGAATCCGCCTACCGGCCGAACTAAAAATGCGTCGATGCTGGACGGCAACTAATCCTCCTCGACAACGCATACTCGGCCGGCTTCTGGTCGAGCGCTGCAGGACGGGCGTCGCGCCAAGCCCTGATGCCTATCTAGTCAAACACGTCTTCCAAATGCTAGCTTATGTTGTATATACATAAATGAAGGTCAAGGAGAATTTCAATGATCGCTTGCGATGCTCACATTCATTGCAAGGAACGAGCTGACGCATGACGGCTGGGATCACAGTTCCCTCTGCCGTAATAGACAGACAAGCCTCTGCGATTCTCAGCTACGTTGATCCAAAATCGGGGATGATCGACCCGCTATCATGGTTCAGGGTCCTGATAATGACGGTTTTGCGCCTGCGGGATCACGATACGACAACTCGCGAACCAAAAAAGGAACTATCGATCGGAGTCTTTATTGTAGGCATTAAACCATAACCTATCTTGAGGCTTTAAAGGTACTGGATGGACTCATTTTTGTTTGAGCGCGGAATATGAACTCTAGAACACGAAAAGACTATCCAGTCACACATACTGCGCCGCGCCGTCCTCTCCACGATCGGATATTACAAGACGTTGAAGGTCAGATTGTCTCGGGAGCCTGGCCTCCGGGGTTCCGCATTCCATTTGAATACGAGCTGATGGAACAGTACGGATGCTCACGGATGACGGTCAACAAGGCGTTGTCCTACCTCGTTAAGCGCGGACTCATAGAGCGGCGGCGCAAGTCGGGCAGCTATGTTATGCATCCGCATACGCGATCAGCGGTCTTGGAAATCCGTGACCTCGAATCTGAAGTGGCCGCTCTTGGGCTCTCTTACCAATACATGCGCTTGGCGCTGGTGCGGCGCAAGGCGAATTCCAGCGATCAGCAATTGCTCGGTATTAACCGACGAAACGAGGTGGTCGCACTGCAGCTAATGCACTTGGCGGGCGGCGAGCCATTCTGCTTTGAAGTGCGCTTAATAAATATATCGGCTGTTCCCGAAGTAGCAGAAGAGACGTTTGAGAATATTCCACCAGGTCGCTGGCTTATCAATCGCGTTCCGTGGAGCGCGGCTGAGCATCGGATTCGTGCCGTTAACGCAGATCGTATTACAGCGAAACAGCTTAAACTAAAGGTGGGTGACGCCTGTCTTGTGATCGAGCGCCGAACATGGAACAACGACACATACATCACACATGTAAAGTTGCATTATTCGGGCGACCACCATGAACTCGTAGCCCAGTTCGGGCCCCCGCGTCCTTGAACGCCGTAGCCATTTCAATCCTTGCCCCAAAATGGCTTCTTCTCTCCGCTTCGGATGGTACCAGTTAAGTACCAAGTGTTGAGCCCGCCGCCGTCGACGACGATCATCTGCCCTGTGATGAAGCCGCCGTCCTCGCTGGCGAGGAAAACGATCGTCCGTGCGATCTCCCTACGTGTGCCGGCGCGGCCCAAGGGTAGCCTCGACACCTCTTCGGCCAGGATCGGCTCGCGCTCTTGCCAGCCGGAATCCGGATCGCGAACAGGCCCTGGGCTGACGCCATTTACCCGTATTTCGTAGGGAGCCCATTCGATACAAGCCTGCTTCGTCATCGAGATCACGGCTGCTTTACTCGGACCATAGGCACCGTATCCAGCATAGTTTCGGTGGGCGGATGCGCCAGCAACGTTGATGATACTTCCGCCGGAGCCCTGCGCTATCATCTGACGCGCGACCGCCGCACTGCAAAGGAATGTGGAGCGGGTATTAAGGGCGAAGGCATTGTCCCACTGTTCGACCGTAAGTTCGTGCAGCGGCTTACCAACACCGCCGCCTCCGGCGTTGTTAACAAGGATATCTATGCGGTCGAATTCACCAACCACATCTGTTACCATCCTGTCGACCTGCAATTTGTCTCTTACGTCAACCTGAAGTGCAATAGCTCTGCGCCCCAGCGCCTCGATTTCACATACGGTCTGCCTAGCACTCTCAAGATCACGCCCTGCCACCACCGCAACGTTAGCGCCTTCTGTCGCGAGCTCGATGCAGGTCTGTCGACCAATCCCTCTGCTCCCACCGGTTACGACTGCTATCTTATTCAGAAGCCGTGCGCCCATCATATGCCCTCCATTTAAGTCCATAGAGTTATGATCTTTATTTGTATATACATCAAGCCTTGGCGGCTGGCTGTGAGAAATCACCGGAGAGCGCGTGGAGGACAAAGTGCAGACCGAGGCAAAGCCGCTTCACAGCTGCATTTCAAAAACCGCAAACCGCTGCCCAGCTCAGGTGATATGGTAGGCACGATGGCGCTTTGCGCCGGGATCGTCGTTGAAATGGCCGATTTCGGTAAATTCAGCGGAGACTACGTGGTGGACAGCACTATTGTGAACGTTGGCCTTGTATTGATATTGCGCCGTCGTTCACTCTGAACATTGAACCGCGATTACGCCTATTACCCTAGTGTAGACCATTCGCGTATCAAGTTGGTGTGGTACGCGGGGTTCAATATCACATGAAGAACCAAAACCTTTCTGGATTTATTTGCGCTCGACCCATCAGAATTGCATTTCTTGTCGAAGAAAATGCCTCCGCAACTTGTGGCCTGCCCCCGTCAGGTGGTCCGTTTCAATGTTAGTGCATGCTTGGTTTGAAGTGCTTGGTTTTGGTGGCCCGGGCTAGTCGTTAAAATCCAGCAGCGATTTCGACCTGCCCACCATGGCACAGGCCTGATATTTCGGCAAATTCCGTTGGGGTTTTGCCATTGTGAGCCATGTGAGGCCGGCTATCATTAAAGTCTCGCCTCCAGATCTCGGCGAGCCGCCTGGCTTCCGCAACGGAGCTGAACCAATTGATATTTAGGAATTCGTCACGGAGTGCCCCATTGAACGACTCGATATGAGCATTGTCGGTTGGCGTACCTGGTCGCGAGAAGTCCAATCTGACCTTATGCGTATACGCCCAAAGGTCGACAATCTGCCCGGTGAACTCGGCGCCATTGTCGCAAAATACTGCCCTGGGCGCTCCGCGTAGATAGACAAGGCGGTTCAGCACTGCTGCCACATGCTCGCCGCGAAGTCTGTATCCCACTTCAATGGCGAGAGCTTCACGCGTGAACACATCGATGACCGTTAACAGACGCAGCTTTGAGCCATCTGTCAGTTGATCGTGAACGAAGTCCATGCTCCATGCCTCGTTCGGTCTTCTGGCCAGGCAACGCGCTTGACGATGAACCGCCATCTTGCGCCGACGCGGGCGCTTGGTCCGCAAACACAAACCTTCCTCGCGATACAGCCGATAGACGACATTCTTGCCAACCTGCCAACCCTCTCGCCTGAGCATAATGTGCACACGCCGATAGCCGAACCGGATGCGGGCCGCCACGATCTCATGCATCCTCTGGCAAAGCTCAGTTCGAGGATTGCGGACCGATGGCTTGCGTTGGGTGGAGCGGTGTTGGCGCGTCAGACGGCAGGCCTTGCGCTGGCTATAGCCGTGGACGCGGGTCACGTAGTCTACAACCTGTTTCATGAGCGATGGCCGGGGAATTTTTTTGACAGCACATCCTGCAAAACGGCCTTATCCAGGCTCAACTCCGCGACCAGTTTCTTGAGTCGGGCGTTCTCTTCCAGAACCTGCTTCAGCTCTCGAACCTGTTCGCTCTCGAGGCCGGAATACTGCTTCTTCCAGCGATAATATGTCATCTCGGATATGCCGAGTTGGCGGATCAGGTCGGCGACAGGCAGACCCATCTCAACCTGTTTGAGAGCAGCGACAATCTGCTCAACCGAATAGCGTTTCTTCTTCAAAGCGAACTTCCTCCTTCGGGAAAATCCGCCAGAAATTTAACATCCGATCCGGGCCACTTTCACCAGACCACGTCAATTGCGACGCTTCGGAATAGGTAACTACTTCACCCTGATTGTGATGCAGCCCCTCAGGGTCCCCTTTTCCTTTGCAGATTTATTGGTCGTACAGAACTTGTCTTTTCCCTTGAAGCCGGGGTTGGGAGTGTAAACAAGTCCCTTGCCCACTACGTTAACTTTGCCGTTCTTAGGTTCCGTGGTGAACTTCACCTGATTTGCAGGGGTCCGCGTTTTCTTCGCGTCATTAATGAAGTGCGGAAAGCTAATGTTGCAAGATTTGTCCGTAGCTCCCATCACAAATTTGCCATTCCCACCGCCTTTGCCCCAACCTCGGCCATTCGTTCCTTCGCAGGCTGCATTGGCAACTGAAACCGCCAGTCCACTGACAGCAAAGGCAGTTGCAAACATTCCAAGTAAACGCATTCCCAGCCCTCCAATATGAATATTTCATTATTTGAACATGGCCATTTGGGTATGAGAATTTTGAAGGATTGCTTAACGAAAAGGACGCAGCTTTAGACGTCGGGATTTGTTGGGCCGATTTAAGCGAGGAATAGAGATCGTCCGGGGGGGAGCTAAGTTGCAGCATGCCAATCCCGCTTTCTGTGTGACGTAGGCCGTCGCGGGTTGGTTCCTTCCCTGCGACGGCTATTGAAGAGATGCGTTACTTCACCGTAAAGGTAACGCAACCGCGCAGCGCCTTGCCTTTTACTTTTGGCGTCCGTTTTTGGGTGCAGAACTTATCCTTTCCCTTGAAGCCAGCGTTAGGCGTGTAGGTCAATCCCTTACCCGACACTGAGACCTTGCCGTTTTTTGGCTGTGACGTTAACGTCACCTGATTGGCCGGGATCTTGGTTTTGGCTTGGTCATTGATGAAGTTCGGGAAGCCGATATTGCACGACTTGTCGGCTGCCGACATAGTAAACTTGCCCTGTCCGCCACGACTGCCCCATCCGCGTCCGTTGCTTCCCTCGCAGGCCGCGTTCGCTACGGATACGGCAAGGCCGCTGATTAGGATGGAGGCCGCAATAGTTCCAATTATACGCAGGTCATTC
>JAHBYV010000018.1 GCA_019635795.1 Rhizobiaceae bacterium | reverse complement strand
ACTGACGTGCTTTTGCTTCGAGCCTAGTCGTTCGATGAAATCACACTCAAGGCGCTAACCACGATACAGGGAAACATTGCCGCGCTGAAGAAATGGTCAAAGGGATTAACCGTGGGATAGCAGGCTGATTGCACCGATCGTTGAAGGATGGCAATGCTATCGTAGCCGGGCGTTTCAGAGGGACGATGATGGCAATTTCAAAGTGTATCTGCTTTGCAGCGTTCGCTGCGCTTTTGCCAATTGCGGCCGCAGATGCTGCGGATAACACCGGGCATTGGAGCGGGTCGATCAGATGCTCCTATGGCTCGGGGTCTTTGTCGATCTACATCGATCGAAACGGCAACATTTCAGGGGGCGTCACCAACGGAAAAATTCACTCGGGCAAGGCTAGTGGATCTTCCATATCTTTCGCCACCAGTAATTTCTTTGGAAACCAGACATCATTTACGGGACGTATTTCCGGCGGCTCAATGTCGGGTACGTACACACAGTCGGTGAATGGAGAAAGATGTTCCTGGTCCGCATCCAGAATTGCTGGCGGTACCATCCCGAAAAACCCGAGCCTCGTCCAGCCAAAGCCGGTTGAGCCCACACTATCAAATCGAATTGGGCGCACAATCCTGGACACGGCCAAGCGCAAATTAATCGATCCCGCCGTAAGCCCGAAAAATGGTAAGAAGCAGTACAATAAGGGGACAGGGGGAATTCGGGGTTAGCAAGGCCAAGCTACTAACCGCGCGGATGCAGTGGCATGATCATCTCCATCCACCTGCCTCTGCGGGTATTAGGCAGAATGCCGATCAACTGTTTCGTCATCATTCGCGAACCTCGCAATCTATCTGACCTCGGTGGCCAGAACGGCGTTCGGGCTAAGTTGCGGCCTGACGCATGTATGTAGCGCCTGGTTAGTCAACACGACCCAGACGATGCGCACCAACTGCCGGACCGACACACAAGTACTCGAAGAACCTGCATTGCTCCTACGCTCCCGACCACGATGGTGAACGTCCCGCCAATTAGGAACGGCTTCCGCGGGCTGAGCGGATCTTTTGATTTAGGTTTCGTACGAAGCGACTTGGTACTTGCAATTTATCTAAGTTCATGCAATGTTCTCATTGCTCGCCCGAAAGAGAACCTGTCAAATCCGACAGATCTTCAAACTGCGATCTCGAGCTGCACCGGCCAGCCCACACGACGTGGGATGGCCACCGAACCAAAACCGTATGTGGCGGTGATGGTCAGGCGCAGCTCTCGCAGCCCCTGGCCCTCAAAGTCAGGAGCAGAAAAAATGTCTAAATCGCAGATTGAGTATCTGAGCCTTTCAGGGCTTAGACCCTATGCAAAGAACGCGCGCACCCACTCCAGAAAGCAGTTGCGCCAGATTGCCGATTCCATCAGGCGCTTCGGCTTTACCAATCCCGTGCTGATCGACAGCTCCAGCATGATCCTTGCAGGTCATGGACGCGTGGAAGCAGCCCGCCAGCTTGGTATGAGCGAAGTGCCATGTTTACGGCTCGATCTGATGAGCGAGCAAGAAAAGCGCGCCTACATAATCGCTGACAACAAGCTTGCCCTCAATGCTGGATGGGATGAAGAACTTCTCGCCCTGGAGTTGCAGGCACTGCTGGACGTCGATCTTGATTTCGACATCGGTGTAACCGGCTTCTCTATCGCCGAGATCGACGGGCTGGTCGAGAGCCTGTCGAAGGAAGAACCCGGTGACCCCAAGGACGATCACCTGCCCTGCCTCACCGATGCGCCGCGAGTGCGCCCTGGTGACATCTGGCAGCTTGGGCCACACCGGCTTGTGTGTGGTTCGTCCCTTGAGCCGGACTGCATCTCTGCCTTGATGAACGGCGAAAAGGCCTCGATGGTATTTACCGATCCGCCTTACAACGTACCCATCAACGGCCATGTCGGTGGAGCGGGCAAGATAAAGCACCGTGAGTTTGCCATGGCCGCAGGTGAGATGAGCAAGGCGCAGTTCACTTCATTTCTTGCTCAGGCCTTCAAGAACATGGCAGCTGTATCTCAAGATGGCTCGATCCATTTCATCTGCATGGACTGGCGGCATATGGATGAGATGGGACAGGCCAGCGAAGACATTTACTGCGAACTGAAGAATCTCATTGTCTGGGTGAAGGACAATGGTGGAATGGGAACCTTCTACCGCTCACGCCACGAATTGATCTTTGCCTACAAGTTCGGAAATGCCCCTCACATAAACACCTTCGAGCTCGGCCAGCACGGCCGCTACCGCACCAATGTGTGGCAATACAGGGGTGTGAACACCTTGAAGTCAGGGCGCATGGAAGAGCTTGAACTCCACCCGACCGTCAAACCCGTACAGATGATTGCCGATGCGATTAAAGACGTCTCGGCCCGCGGCTCAATTGTTCTGGACGTGTTTGGAGGGTCTGGCTCGACCTTGATTGCAGCCCACAAGACAGGAAGGCGTGGGTATCTCGTTGAACTCGATCCTGTCTATTGCGATCGCATCATCCGCCGCTGGGAGGCTTATGCCGCAGACGAAGCCGAGCTGGTCGCATGCGGGGTACCACGCGCTACTCCCCTTTGTTCTCACTTGGAGGCCGCGGAATGACACAGGCTGAGGACAAACAGGATGACAACACCAAACTGCATCCCAGCAACCAGTTGACTGGTAAGCAAGCTGACAGGAATTCGTCCTCTTATGCTGTTGGCTATCGCAAGCCACCAGTCATGACGCGCTTCAAGAAGGGCCAGTCGGGCAATCCTCGTGGACGGCCGAAGGGCTCTCATTCTCCGAAGGCCCTGCTGCGGGCAGCTCTTTCTGCGCCAGTGCGGGTTTCTGAAGCAGGTGAGATCAAAACAATAGCGCAGCGCGAAGCGTTGTTTCGCGCGCTCGTTGCCAGAGCAGTCAAAGGCGACAACCGGGCCACCGCTCAGGTGATCGACCTGATTGAGCGCTACGGTCTCAGCGACGATCTGAACGAAGGAGATATGAAGATAACCGTCACCATCGGAGGACAAGAACCGATGGCGCCTTACAAGCGCCGACAGTGAGGGGTCTGCTGCAGTTGCAAATCTCCAACATCACGCGGTGCGGCATTGGCGGATGCTCGACTGCTATGCGCCGCCATCTCAGCCGTTCCAGCCCATCTGCAGCCGCTCTAAAAGCCGACGCTGAGAATGCGCGAATCGCGTGAGTGCGTACCTGACTATGATGCAAAGGTGTTGCTGAGCTGGGCATACGAGCGATAGCCCCAAGTGCGCAGTCGGAGGTGCGCATCTCCCGCAGGTGAAGCTTGCCAATTACTCTCCGTGTGGGCGCAGCCCCGTTACAGTTCGGACATCCTGTGATATCGCAGTACTCGCTTGGAGCCACTGCCGCATCGCTTGGAAAACCGGCTGGCTGCCGTTCGGGTCCTCAAGGGGTGAAGAGGACCGCAAAGGGCACTCCTTCCGCAGAGAATTGGGGTTCCGCACGAACGAGACTGGTGACCTCCAACCGCCATTGCGACGAGCTTCCTTTCTCGACGAAAGTGCTTTCATACTGCTTGGTGGGCCACCATTTCAGGCCGTGGTCGATGAGGGCCTTCTCGGGTACCGCGAGATTGGTAGACTTCGGCAAGTGGGCCGCGATCTGGTTCGTGAAGCGAACGCTGCTGTCGGATGCGGGCTCTGCGTGACGCTGCTTCAGCGATGCCTCAAGATTGACGCGAACGAACTCGGCACCGAAGGCTGGATCGAGTAGCGGCGCGTAGACAAGCGTCATCCTAGCGCGCCCTGAACAGCTTCCGTCTGTAACGAGGCTTTGTGGCCAGATAAACGGGAGCCGAAGTACGGTCATCTCGGGGTCCATCGTCAGTGGTCGTTTGACTTCCAGCATCTCCAAAGAACGCCATAGAACCAACTGTGCGGTCTCCGGTTTGCGCGGGCGCAAACAAATCGACAGTACGCAACGTTTCACCGGGGCCGCGACGTCAGCGCGCTTGCGGCCAGGGGAAACGGTTTATAAAATGTGGTAATTGAAATGCCACTTTGCGTGACCGAACATGATTCCTACCGCAAGAGCCTCTGCCCCACACCTGCCCGACCAGCCGCTCGCACACCCTCTCGTGGACCGCGGGTGCGGCAGGATGACAGGATCGCGCCAAAGGCACTCTTCGACAGATGGGAAAGAGTCCTGTGGGGTCAAGAGTCGCACCGCATTCGCGTTCCTGCCACCTATTCGTCTACTATCGGGGCCTGCTGCCCTAGCAACCGGGAATCGCCTGCATGCGCCTGACACTTCAGACAGACTACGCGCTCAGGATGCTGTATCTTGCGATCCATCGCGGCAAGCCGTGCCGGGTCACCGACGTCGCGACGGACTACGGCATATCGCGCAACCTCCTGCTCAAGGTCGCGCTCAAGCTGGGACGGTTCGGCTATCTGACGACTGCGCGTGGTCGCACGGGTGGCATCGCGCTGGCGCTACCGCCGGAGGAGATCGTCTTGGGTGACGTCGTGCGTCAGATGGAAGACGGCTTCGACCTGACCGAGTGCATGCGCCCCGGCGGCCGATGCGCTATCACGCCTTCCTGCAGGTTGAAGGGCGTTGTCGGCAGGGCGTTCGAAGCGTTCCTCGCTTTATTCGACGGCGTGACCCTGGCGGAAATCGCTGGAAACAGAAAAGAACTGCTCCAGCTACTTGAAGTGAACAGGACATTGGGGAAGGATGCGGCCTCGGAACCTGCTCCAGGAGAGGAATGAATGCTGGCTAACCTTACCTCCTCGGAACGGCAGAACGCCTTGATCCTGGCGGGCGCGGTCACTCTGGCTGGCGTTGCGATGGCCATCATGGGGCGTGCCGACGTTCTGGGCGTGCACGGTGTGATCGTCATGCTGTTCGGCGGCGGCATCGCCTGGATGGTGATGGCCTCCTTCTACGGCCCCGAGCCGACCGAGGACCGGACCGCTTCCTACTTCGACGATCCGATCAAGGTCGGTATTGTTCTGTCGATGGCCTGGGCCGTATTCGGCATGTTCATGGGGGTCTGGGTCGCGGCTCAGCTTGCTTGGCCCGACCTCGCCTTCGACGCGGCATGGTCCTCCTTCGGGCGGCTTCGTCCGACCCATACCAGCGGCGTTATCTTCGGCTTCGGCGGGAACGCGCTGATCGCGACTTCCTTCCACGTCGTCCAACGGACTTCGCGCGCGAGGCTCGCGGGACAGGTCAGTCCGTGGTTCGTGTTGCTCGGATTCAACCTGTTCTGTTTGCTGGCCGTGTCAGGCTACCTTCTCGGCGTGACCCAGTCGAAGGAATATGCCGAGGCCGAGTGGTACGCCGACTTGTGGCTAGTCATCGTCTGGGTGACCTACTTCATCCTCTACATCGCGACGATCGCGCGGAGGAAGGAACCGCACATCTATGTCGCAAACTGGTACTTCATGGCCTTCATCCTAGTCGTTGCCATCCTGCACATCGTGAACAACCTGGCGGTCCCGATCTCCTGGGGGCATGCCAAAAGCTACACCATCTGGCCGGGCGTGCAGGACGCGATGGTGCAGTGGTGGTACGGCCACAACGCCGTCGCCTTCTTCCTGACGGCGGGCTTCCTCGGCATGCTCTACTACTACCTGCCCGTGCGGGCGCAGCGCCCGATCTTTTCCTATCGCCTGTCGATCCTCAGCTTCTGGGGCATCACCTTCTTCTACATGTGGGCGGGCTCGCACCACCTGCATTACACCGCCTTGCCGCATTGGGTGCAGACGCTGGGCATGACCTTCTCGGTGATGCTGCTCGTCCCGTCATGGGCGTCGGCGGGCAACGCGCTGCTGACGCTAAACGGCGCCTGGCACCGGGTGCGCGACGACGCAACACTGCGCTTCATGATGGCTGCGGCCGTGTTCTATGGGCTTTCGACCTTCGAGGGCTCGTTCATGGCGATACGACCCGTCAACTCGCTCAGCCACTACACGGACTGGACCGTAGGCCACGTCCATGCCGGGGCGCTCGGCTGGGTGGCGCTCATCACCTTCGGCTCGCTGTACACGCTGGTGCCGAGCCTGTGGAAGCGCGAGCGCATGTATTCCGCAGCACTCGTCGAGGTCCACTTCTGGCTCGCGATCGCGGGAACCCTGATCTACGTCTTCGCGATGTGGAACTCGGGCATCATCCAGGGGCTGATGTGGAGGACGTACACGGAGGAAGGTGCGCTCGCCTATTCTTTCGTCGACAGCCTGGTCGCCATGTACCCCTACTACATCGCCCGCGCCTTCGGCGGCCTGCTGTTCCTGATCGGCGCGATCGTCGGCTGCTACAACATTTGGATGACGGTCAGGGCGGCCCCGCTCGCCGCCGCTCGCTCCGACGCGCCTGTCCAGCCCGCAGCCGTGCCTGGAGAATGACCGATGCCTGAACTCTTCCATCGAAAGCTCGAGCGTTCGGCCATCGGCTTCGTTCTGGCCATCATTGCGGCGGCCAGCGTCGGTGGCATCGTCGAGATCGCGCCGCTGTTCACGATCGACGAGACCGTCGAGGAAGCGCCCGACATGCGGATGTACACGCCGCTCGAACTGGCCGGGCGCAACATTTACGTCCGTGAGGGCTGCTACGCCTGCCATAGCCAGATGATCAGGACACTGCGCGACGAGGTCGAGCGATACGGACCCTATTCGCTGGCGGTCGAGTCGCAGTACGACCGCCCGATGCTGTGGGGTTCCAAACGGACTGGGCCTGACCTCGCCCGCGTCGGCGGCAAGTATTCGGACTTCTGGCACGTGGCGCATCTCAACAATCCACGCGACGTGGTTCCCGAATCCAACATGCCAGCCTATCGCTGGCTGGGGCGCACCCCGCTCAGGATGGAAGACCTGCCGATGCATCTCGCGGCGCAGCGATCATTGGGCGTGCCCTATACCGACGAGATGGTGGAAAACGCCGCGCGTGACGCTTACGGCCAGGCAACTCCGGACACCGACTTCGCTTCCGTCGTGACAGAGCGCTACGGCGAGGAGACCACAATCAGCGCCTTCGACGGCGTCGCCACGCAGGTCACCGAGATGGACGCGCTTGTAGCCTATCTTCAGGTGCTGGGTCGGCTGACGGACGCTGCCTATCGCGATACGGCCGCGACCGAGCAGCCACCGGATCCGGAAGACTGAGGAGGCAGGCATGGACTTCAATTACGAAACGCTCGTCGCCTTCTCCAAGAGCTGGGGCCTGTTCTACATGATGGCCTTCTTCCTCTGCGTCTGCGTCTACGCCTTCTGGCCGAGAAACAGGAAGCGGTTCGACCGGGCAAAGCACAGCATCCTCGAACGGGACGACACGCCATGGCGGAAGTAGAACGCGACCCCGTCACAGGACGCGAGACGACGGGCCACGAGTGGAACGGCATCAAAGAACTGGACACGCCTGTTCCGCGCGGGGTGCTGATGTTCCTGATCGTCACCCACGTGTGGGCGATCTTCTGGTGGTTCATGGTGCCTGCCTGGCCAATCGGCGTGACCTATACGAAGGGGCTTCTGGGCATAGACCAGCAGACGACGGTCGAGGCCCGGGTCGTCGACGGCCAGCAGCAGCGATCTGCCTGGACGACACGGCTGGAGAACGAACCCTATGACGCGATCCTCGCCGACGAAACGTTGATGCGGACCGTGCGCGACACGGGGCGGCAGCTGTTCGGCGACAACTGCGCTGCTTGCCACGGCCGCGACGGCAGGGGCCGCGCCAACTATCCCGACCTCACCGACGACGACTGGCTGTGGGGTGGGGGCCCGGAACTGATCGAGCAGACGATGCGCGTCGGCATCAACACCGCGCATCCAGACAGCCGAGTCGCCCAGATGCCTGCCTTTGGCCGCGACGAGATGCTCGACCGCGAGCAGGTCCGCAGCGTCGCCGCCTACGTCTATTCGTTGACGCACCCCGACTATTCCACACCGGAGAACCTCGATCGCATCAATGCCGGCCGCGAGGTATTCGTCACCACCTGCGCCGCCTGTCACGGCGAGAGCGCGCAGGGAGACGTGGAAGTCGGCGCGCCGAACCTGACCGATGCCTACTGGGTCTATGGCGGCGATCTCGATACGATCATCGCATCCGTGCATGGCGGCCGTCAGGGCCACATGCCGACCTGGGACGAGCGGCTGTCCACGGCGGAGATCAGGACGCTGTCGGTCTACGTCCACGATCTCGGAACGGCGCAGCCATGAGCGGACGCGCGCGTGTCCGAGGCGGATGGCTGCCATGGGTTCTCGTCCCGGCCGGCCTCCTGCTCTTCGCCGGGGCGAACGCGCACCTCGTCTACGTCGCGTTCCAGTCCCAGCCGGAATGCGTCGAACATCTGAAGTCCGCCGACGGCGATGGCGGCTACCGTGCCGCCAAGTCGGCCTGCTGAGGGAGAGAACCATGGGCGAAGCCGACAAGGGATACTGGCTGCTCAGCGAGACGTCTGGTATCGGGGAGACGCGCGACCCGGCCCTTCAGCGCGACCTGCCGCTGTTCGAAGGACGGCGCTGGCTTGCCGCCGGATGGCGCGATTTCTGGAACGGCGCCTCGTCGAGCCTGGCTTACGGCGTGGGGGTGTTCGTGCTGTCCGCGCTGTTTGTCTGGACGCTCGTCGGCTTCGGCCGGGATTACATCCTGTTCCCGGCGCTTGCGGGCTTCTTGATCGTCGCCCCTTTCCTCGCCATCGGTCTCTACGAGAAGAGCCGCGCCATCAGGGAAGGGAGGTCGATCACGCTCGGGTCGATGTTGCGCGTCAGGCCGCGGGCGGGCGCGCAGGTGTTCTTCACCGGACTCTTGCTCAGCCTGTTGATGCTGCTCTGGACGCGCGCCGCCGTCCTGCTCTGGTCGCTTTTCTTCGGGGTTACCGCCTTCCCCGGCCTCGACCATGTCGTCGGCATCCTTCTTGGCACGCCCTCCGGCTGGGCGATGCTCGTCATCGGCACGGCCATCGGCGGCCTGTTCGCTGCCTTCGGCTTCTCGGTCAGCGTCTTCGCCGTGCCCATGCTGCTCGACCGCCGCATCGACGCGCTGACCGCCATGGGCACGAGCATGAAGCTGGTCTGGAACAACCTGCCGACCATGATCGCCTGGGGAGCCATGGTCCTCGTGCTCTACGCCATTTGCGTGGCGACGGGGCTGGTCGGCATGATCGTGATCTTCCCGCTGCTCGGCCACGCCACATGGCATGCCTACAAGTCAATGGCGCGCCCGGAGGAATGAGCCTTGAGCTGCTGCGCGCCCGGAACCGAAGCAGGCCTCGAAATCGGTCCTGCGCGCCCGCTCGATGATCGCGAGATCGTTCTGGCCAGCCGCAATCTCGACGATGGCACGTTGCAGACCGACTTGTCGGTTCCGGCAGTGCACTGCGCCGGGTGCATCGGGACCATCGAGGGAACGCTAGCGAGACTTGAGGGCGTCGCCTCAACACGGGTCAACCTGACCGCGAAGCGCGTCGCGGTGAAGTGGCGGCAAGAATTTGGCGTGCCTCCGATGATCGATGCCCTGCGCGGCGCGGGATACGCCGCGAGTCTGACAGAGGCTGACCACAGTTCCGGAGACCCCGAGATGACGCGGCTCCTGCGCGCCACCGCCGTTGCAGGCTTTGCCGCGATGAACATCATGCTGCTGTCCGTCTCGGTCTGGTCAGGAGCTGGTGACCAGACGCGGCAAGCCTTCTATCTGATCTCGGCCGCGCTGGCCTTTCCCGCGCTGGCCTATTCGGGACGCATCTTCTTTCTGTCGGCTTGGAGCGCGTTGCGCGCCGGGCGCACCAACATGGACGTGCCGATCAGCGTCGGCGTTCTGCTCGCTTTTGTCCTGAGCCTCTACGACACAGCGAAGGGAGCCCCGCACGCCTATTTCGACGCGGTGACCTCGCTTCTTTTCTTCCTGCTCGCCGACGCCGTCAGGTCGCTTGCCAAGATGATGCCGCGTGGGGCGACGGTGGTCGTTCCTGGCGGCGGCCGCGAATATCACGAGACCTCGGCGATCGAAGCCGGAGAAACCGTTCTCGTTCTCGCCGGGGAGCGGATACCCGTCGACGGAACTGTCGTGTCGGGCGCCGCTTCGCTCGACCTGTCGGTGGTGACCGGCGAGTCCGCCGCTAAACAGGTCGCTCCGGGATCGCAGATCCTGTCGGGTTCGCTCAATCTCGACGGGCCTCTGACGGTCAGCGTCGATCGTCCGCAGAAGGATTCGTATCTCTCCGACATGATGCGGCTTATGGAAGCCGCCGAAGGCGGCAGGGCGCGCTACCGACAGATCGCCGACCAGGCGGCGTCGCCCTACTCCCCTGTTGTCCATGTCGTCGCCCTCACGGCCCTGGTTACGTTGCTCGTGGCCACCGTGCCCCCCCTTGTTGCCGCGGTGGCAATGTCGACTTCGTCGGTTCTGGTCGTCGCCAACGCACTGCGCCTTGCAGGCCGAGGCGGAGCGACATCACGCGACAGGACTTCCTGGAAGTCGCTTCGGCTTTCGGAGGCGACATGAGCCTGCTGTCCTGGCTGGTCCCGGTTGCGCTGGGAATGGGGCTGGTTGGCCTCATCGCCTTCCTGTGGTCGATGGAAAGCGGACAGCTTGAAGACTTGGACGGCGCGGCCGAGAGAGTGCTGCTGCACGAGATAGACGACGCACCGCTGGGGGATCAAAACACCCACGAGCGGACCCACGTTGCGAAGACACGGAGTGAATGATGCGCGAGCATACCGACAGGAAGTTCGATTGGGTGGCGGCGCTGGCGTTTGGCTCTGGCGCGGCAGTGATGGTTCCGAGCATGATCGCGTTGGCAGTGGCAGTAGTCGCAGTCCTTTTCGTAGTTTTCTGAGCCGGGCTACTTCCCACGAAAGCCTGGGAAATCACCACCTTCTGCCACCACTACAACGGAAGGACCGCGGTGCCGGTTCTTGATAGCAGAGTCCGCCGTCGACAGCCGTAAGGCCTCTCGGAGACCGTTGGCACAGAAGGCTGTTGGGGTGCAAGAAGGCCTGTCACGACGCTGCGCTGATCGGTGGTGCTCGCGAGCGCGTAGGTGAGCATTACCCAACCATAGGACTGAACCTTTTGGTCGAGCGCTGAGGGCGGCGAGACAAGTGCGACGCGAAGGGTTTCAATGTCCGACAGCTTTGTGTCGAACCCTTCGTCGCTGCGCGAAGAGGTGTCGCAAACAGATGTCAGCCTCAGGACTTCAGCATTCTGAGGCCTCATCAGTGTTGGGCTAGGCGGAAACATCCTTGCTGGAGATAGACGATTTGGCCTTCGCCCAAATCCTGCCGATAAAGTCGCGAGCATCTTGCAGTTCGTAGTCGGTTTCTAGAGTTCGTTCTTCGAGCACCTTCTCAACGAATCCAGGACCATGTGATCCGATACTGCGGCAGAAGCCTTCGATTTCCCCGACAGGCACAATCCAAAGGCGATGCTCTTGGCATTTCTCGCTCAGGGAATCAAAGTGCTTGATCGGCTCGCCGGCAGGGAGTGCGCTACGCCCGCTGCGTTTCATGGCACTCCAGGGCGAGACTGTCTTGAAGACTTCCTTGATTGCCCTTTCCCTTTCCTCCGGAAACTCGCCTGTCCCCGTCACCTCTTCTAATTGGGTCGCGATCATGTTGGCCACCTGCTCCGCGTTTAGCGGCGGCCGCTGTTTTAGAACTGCGTGGTTAACGGCTTTCCATGAGTTGCTCACGTCACCCCAGTTACCACCGAGCTTTTCAAGGAGGTTCTTGAAGGTTCTCTCATCATTGAGAACGTCAATATCGGCAATGACGGATACGGGTACATCGAGAGACCGCAACGTGTCGACAAGCTTCGCCATTCGATGCTTTCCTGACGTGTGGACAAAGAGAACGTCAGGACGCCTGTCTCCCGATATGGAAGGCAGGTTCAGAATAGATTGGTAAAACATACAGTCTGCGTCTGCCTCGCAGATAACAACATGTTCGAAAAAGATGCCATCGAAGACGCGCGAGAATCTCGCCAATGTGTCCCGTGCAACAACTTTTGTCTGCTCCTTGCCAAGTTCTTTTACACGGTTGACGTCGCCTTCTCGACGAAGACGGACGATTCGGACTTTGTCTGAGCCGCCTTCGATCAAGCCGTCTAAAACGTCAGTACTATGTGTCGCGATAAAGAGCTGGGTACTTCCAGGCCTGTTCTCGGCGATATATTGCCCAAGTAGCCGCGCCTGTGGCGGATGTAGGAATGCTTCGGGCTCATCAAGAAATTGGATGGAATGCGTCCTCGCCGCCAGTATGTGTAGGATCACGGCTGCGAAACTACGCATACCATCACCTTGAGATTGCAGAGGGTCATTCGTTGCCTGAAGCGCTTCCACAAATTCTCTGGACAGCTCGTCTTTGCCTGCTGGGACGGGAGGTTTTTTACCAACATAGAGAGGATATTCACTTCCACCCGCGCGAAATGGTGTGAGGTCTTTGCCAAAAGCATGGTTGAACTTGCCGCTCATATCATCCGCAAGCTCCGGGTCCATTAAAAGCAAGTGAATCGGATGCGTTGGCGGGGATCGAAAGAGCGCCAGCGCGGGCGCTGCATTGGCATCCCGTATGCGATCTTCAGTAGTTATGCGCTTCGCAAAGAACGGTGCCACGGGGTGTCGGTCTTTAGAGCCGTCGAAGTATCTCAGGTGCGAATGATGGATGTTGTAGCCAATACCGCCATACTGAAGATTGGCCGCGTCTCCGCTCTTTTGCGCTTTTGCATCAAGATACTGACGTAGATCGTCTTGGGTTCCGACTTTGCGCATCTTAGCGTTCTTTATCACGAAGCCCGCATTCGACCGTGCGACCCAAGCCTCCAGTTCACGGAGTGCGGCACTTTTTCCAGCATTGTTCGGACCCACGAAAACGACAATGTCATCATCATCGAGCGTGAGTGTTGTCCCGTCAGAAAACGTAATCTCCTCGAACGACAAGCGCGGGCGCATGATCTCGGCGTTCGTCGCTTCCCCTTCAACGTGCTTGATCTCACACATCTCGTCCCCCTTCGTTGTCCGCTAACTGGCCTTGACTCCGATGGCTATCGCTTCATGTCAAACTCGTCGTATGAGCTGTGTCGTCAATCCGCCTGGGGCACACCGTAAGACGACAGTTCCCCGCTAGGATGTGGCTCCCCAGATGAACTTGCATGCTAAGACCATTACCATGAGGGCAAGCAACCAGCCGATGCAATCCTCTTGAGGACGATATGCGGATGCAACGTTGCGCCAGATGCCGAATGACAACGATCCGCGCCCGCGCCCGCAAGCCCGCCGTTCGGCCCCGGCCAAGCCCAAGCCCAAGCCGTATGCAATACGAATGGCGGCTTTCGGGGCGAGGTCAACCCAAGATCAACGGCCGAAACGGGGTCGTGAGCAGCCGGGGCAAGCTTTGCCCTTGTGCATGGGTTCAGAGTGCCAGCTTACCCGGTAGCGCCTCCCAGTAGCGGGCGGTCCGCTAACGGCCTCTTTCTTGCCTTAAACCGGCTCTTGGCAGCTGCTTTGGTTCAGGAGGTCAGCAGTGCGCTGCTCGACAGGCTTCGAAGTGCTGATCCGGGACGAAAGTGATGAGCTTCGCAGGAACGACTGGACTTCTCGTGCGCGGCAAGCATTGTTTCTGGTTGTGATGGCGCTGAACTGATCAGCACTCATCCTCTCACGCCCGCCTTTGAGCGGGCTCCTGCCAGTACAGGCACCGGTTTGTCTGGTGCCATGCACAGGAGAGAGGAAACATGATTGCCAATCAGAACGAAGTTCCTGCAATCGATGACACGCCTGAAGCCCCGGCTACAGACATCGGTAGTAATCATCGAAGCGCTAAGGTCGATACTAGCAAGAAGAGGCTGGCACGCGTACCAACTGCCGGGATGGCACACAAGTCTGGCAAAGTCTCCGGCAGGCAGGTGATACCTTCAAAGACGGACATTGTCCTCAAGAGGCTCAGTTCCACGAAGGGTACATCTGTGGAAGAGATCATGCAGGTAACCGGCTGGCAGGCCCATTCGGTGCGAGGTTTCCTTTCCGGCACGGTCCGCAAGAGGCTGAGCCTCAAGCTGGAGACTGATGTTGGCAAGGACGGTGCTCGACGCTACCGCATAGTTCGTTCTGCGCCAGCAGGTTGATCGCTATGCACGCCAACGCAAAACTGGAACGCGAGGTCGCCTTGATTGGTAACCTCTCACGCACCGCGCTGGTCGAGCGGTGGATCAAGGCACATGGAACACCACCACCAAAAGGTATCAAGCGCCCCCTTCTCGAACTTTCCGCTGCCTGGCAGCTGCAGGCCCGCCGTTTGGGCGGACTTTCCGCATCGACCCGAAAGTCATTGCTCAATCGGCTTGGCGTTCGAGGTAATAAGGTATCTGCAAAGGAGGACGGCGATGAAGGCTCTTCGCCTCGTGCTCCATCCAGACAGGAAGCAAATGCGATCAGGTCGATGCCTGTCGCAGGCACCCGGTTGATGCGAGAATGGAATGGCCGCATGCACATCGTTGATGTCACCAATGATGGCTTCTTGTTCGACGGCAAGCACTACCGTTCCCTGTCAGCGATTGCCCGGCGCATCACCGGCGCCCGCTGGTCCGGCCCAAGGTTCTTCGGGCTTTGAGCCGAATGGCATCGCCCCGCTTGCGCTGTGCGGTCTATACCCGCAAGTCCACCGATGAAGGCCTCAACCAGGAATTCAACTCGCTTGATGCCCAGCGTGAGGCCTGCATTGCCTATATTTCCTCACAGGCAGGGCTTGGCTGGAACCTGATTGCAGACCGGTATGATGATGGTGGCATCTCGGGAGGCACAATGGAGCGCCCTGCCCTGCAGCGCCTGCTTCAGGATATCCGCGACCGCAAGGTCGATGTGGTGGTCGTCTACAAGATCGATCGCTTGACCCGCTCGCTTATGGACTTCTCAAAGATCGTCGAAATCTTCGACGGTCATGGTGTGTCGTTCGTTTCCGTCACCCAGCAATTCAACACCACCACCTCCATGGGAAGGCTGACGCTCAATGTTCTTCTGTCCTTCGCCCAGTTCGAACGCGAAGTCACAGCAGAGCGCATTCGCGACAAGATTGCTGCTTCAAAGAAGAAAGGCATGTGGATGGGAGGCGTCGTGCCACTCGGCTATAAAGTTGAGAACAGAAAGCTGCTGATCGAACATCAGGAAGCCGAAACCGTGCGGCATCTGTTCAAGCGATATCTTGATCTTCGCTCCGTTCGTGCTCTCTCAAACGAAGCCATCTCTTCGAGTCTGACCGGCAGAGCCGGGATTGGGCAACGATCCGGACAACCGTTCGGCCGGGGCAATCTCTATCATCTGCTCTCAAACCCGATCTACTGCGGAAAAATCCGGCATCGTGACAAGGTGTACGACGGAGAACACGAGCCAATCATCGATCAGGAGATCTTTGATCAGGCTCAACGCTTGCTGGCCGAACAGGCCCCTCCCCGTCGCAGTGCCAGTAATGTTGGCGGCAATCATCTTCTGACTGGCCTGATCTTCGATGAAACCGGAAGCCTGTTGCGATCAGTCCATGCCAACAAGAAGGGTAAGCGTTACCGGTACTACATTTCAAAAGACCTCGTTGATAAGTGTCGCAATGGAAAGGATGGCTGGCGTTTGCCGGCAGATGAGCTTGAATCGGTTGTTGAAGCAGCCCTGATTCAAATCCTGCACAACCCGGCACAACTGTCTGATCTGATTCATGGATTGATCCCTGCGGCTGGTCTTCCCGACGCTATCGAGGGATCAGTTCAGATTGCCTCGAACTGGAATGAACGAACCATAATTGAGAGGCGAGCCATCATCACCAGACTGATCGATCGCATTGATCTGCAATCGGCGCAGTTGAGAATCCGGCTTCGGCGCGGCGCGATTGCTGAACTTGTTTCGGCCGGCTCTATGCGAAACGGCAGCGGCGATACGGGTGAGCAGCATGCAACCATCACCTGCCCGATATCATTGCGCCGCCGCGGAGTAGAAACAAAACTCATTCTCAATGGATCGGCAGCACCGCATCGGTCTCCAGACGCGTCGCTCATCTATCTGATTGCCCGCGCGCACGCATATCTGGATGATCTTTCTTCCGGCGTCTGCGACAGTCTGACGGAGATAGCAGGGAAGCACCGAACCCCGCTTTCCGAGATCAGCCGCATTCTCCCATTCGCATTCCTTTCGCCCAAAATTATTGAAGCGATTGCAACAGGCAGGCAGCCTGTTGATCTCAGTACCCAGCGGCTGCTGTGCCTTGGCCAGTTGCCCACATCCTGGTCGGAACAGGAAATCCTCCTCGGGTTCTGACAGATCACCGCAGGATCATCGCGATGCACGCAGCATCACTTCTTAAAACGTTTGGGCGTCAGAAACCGCGAACAGAGACGATACGCGAAAACCAGGCGATCCGGGCGGCAAATGTGCGTCTCTTATCCAACCGTTTGGATCACGTGACCCGTAAGCCACGGAAAAGACAAACTAATTCACAGATGCCGGAAAACAGTCAAAAATGGCTAGACTAGATGGTGGGGGGAACAGTCATACAAACCTTCAACCAAGCCGCTTTTATAAGCCTCGGAAAAGTCGACGCAATTACTGCTCACTTTTAGAAAAGCCGCAAAACGGAGAAGTTTCAGCCGAATCCGCCCCACGTTTGGACAGAGACGATTCCAGCTTCATCAGATTGCATCATCGCGATTGTTAGTCGATGCGATCGCCAAAATATCTACTAAGTTATTGATATTGCAGACTTTATGGTGGGGCGAACAGTCATACAAACCTTCAACCAATCCGTTTTTGCAAGCCTCGGAAATGTCGACGCAATTACCGCTCACTTTTCGAAAAGTCGCAAAACGGAGAAGTTTCGGCCGAATCCGCTCAACGTTTGGACAGAGACGATTCCAGCTTCGTCAGATTGCATCATCGCGATTGTTAGTCGATGCGCGCAACCAAAATATCTACTAAGTCATTGATATTGCAGACTTTATGGTGGGCCCGGAGGGACTCGAACCCCCAACCAAGCGGTTATGAGCCGCCGGCTCTAACCATTGAGCTACAGGCCCCACGCGGGGTTGCCATAGAGACTTTTTGTCCGGCATACAAGCCGGGAACGATAGACAATGCCGTATTCCACTCACATTCTTCAAATTAGATGGATATTCGTTGTGAATAAATCTGGAGCATTCCTAATATGACCAAAAAAGCGCTCGTCCTCGCGCTCGCAGCCAGCCTCGCAAGCTCAGCCTCGGCCTTGGCAGCCGGAGCCGATCGGTTGCCGCCACACATCACGGTTACTGGCGAAGGCGAAGCCACAATGGCACCGGATATAGCGCTCATGACAATTGCGGTCATGCGCGAAGCAAAAACTGCCCGGGACGCGCTTACCGCAAACAACGACGCCATGGCTGCTGTTGTTGCGGCCATGAAGTCTTCGGGAATCGCAGAGAAGGACCTCCAGACTTCCGGCATCCAGATCAATCCGCGCTACGACTATCCGCAAAAGCCGGATGGAAGGCAGGAAGCGGTTCTCGCTGCGTATCAGGTGACCAACACCCTGTCCGTGCGAATTCGAGATATTGGCAAAACAGGCGAGATTCTCGACAAATCAGTTTCTCTTGGGGTGAATCAGGGCGGCAACATTTCGTTCTCGAACGACAACCCTGGGCCTGCACAAGAAGAAGCCCGCAAGAACGCCGTGGCAGACGCTATGGCCAAGGCAAAAATCCTGGCGCAGTCAGCGGGCGTTTCGCTCGGCAAAGTGCTTCAGATTTCGGAAGCAACTGGATTCGCGCAGCCAATGCCAATGGCAGAGGCAAAGTTCCGTGCGGATTCGGCAGGCGTACCAATACAGGCGGGCGAAAATGCCTATCGCGTACAAGTCAACATGACGTACGAGATCAAGTAGGCCAAACAAAAACCCCGGCCAAGGCCGGGGTTTGCTTTTGTGTGTTTCGACCTAGCGAACCACCGGGCAACCGGGTACGCGAGCAAACGTCACCCAATCGCGCCCCCTTTCCGTGCGGCCAGCCACAACGATTATGCGGCGATTGTCACGGGCGATGAACGGGCGATCAAAGCCCATCCGATAAGCCTTTCGTATTGCGGCGCGCGCTGTGCAATCGCGCATTTCGCGGCGCTCCCATGCGCCGGGAGGCGGCCCCCAACGATCCCGCGGCGGTCCCCATCTGCGATCTGGAGGCGGTCCCCACCCGCGATCTGGAGGCGGGGGGCGATCCCAACCGGGCCGACGCCATTCATTTGCCCGGCGGTAGCCATCATCGACAAATACGTCTGCGCGCGGTCCGCCCACGCCAAGTGAGAAATAGATGCTGTCAGCGTGCGCGCTTGCCGGAGCCAGCGAAAACGCTCCTGCGCCCAGCAGCGCCGAAACCACCATTACTTTAACTGTCCTGAACATCCATGGCTCCTTTCGCCAATGCTCATTTATGCGGCTTTACTAGTCGCACCTGACGGCTGAATGGTGGCAGAACACATCATTCACCTTGCGTTCACACATTAAATATCTGATTTAATTATGAAAAATATGAATTGACGCTACAGATCATGATCCAGCATGTGATCAAAATAATCCTCGGCATCTGCCAGTTCGTTCTCCAGAGCGGTAACGCGACCGCGAACCGATATTCCAGCTTCATGCACCGTTTCTTTCGAACCCGAAACGAGCGGATGCCACCAGTAAAGCTCCCTGCCCTCCGCAACCAGACGGTAGGCGCAGGTCTGCGGCAGCCATACGATTGTGCGCACATTTTGAGGATTCAAGCCAACGCAGTCGTCCACAATCTGCATCCGATTCTCGTAGTTCCGGCATCTGCAAGATCCGCTGTCCAGCAACCTGCACCCAACCGAAGTCCAGTAAATGTCACCGGTGTCTTCATCCTCGAGTTTGGAAAGGCAGCACTTTCCACAACCGTCGCACAGGGACTCCCATTCTTGCGAGGTCATGGCTTCAAGCGTTTTTTGCTTCCAGAATGGATCTGTCATTGCTGCGGTTTGGCAGCGTGACTTACTCGCGTCAAGCAATCTGACACAATTCGACGAACACGCCGAAACGGCGGTGCATTCTTGGCGTGCACAATAAAGACTATTGATATGTTTATTAGAATATATTAGTTTATACAGATGCGGGAGGTTGACACACTCAGCTTCCCGCATTGGGGCTTTTGGGGAAAATCATGTGAAATCAATACTCGGCTCAGGAGCAATCCTGACGGCTCCGAATGCGCACGTTCGCCTTGAACGTCCACACTCATAAACCATCAGAAAAAACTAGTTAGAGACAATATAATGGCAAAAAATCCTATTCCACGTCCAAACAGGCGTGACGTTGTGCCTCCGTCGCCAAATCCACTTGCAGGGCAACAACAACTTACCCGGCAACAACAAAGTTTGCCTCAGTTGCAAAGTGGAAGTCGCCCCCCATCACCTGGGCGCGTTTTGCAGCCGCAGGGTCAACAGTTTCAGTTCCCTCCAGCCGAATATTATGTACGCGCTGAATCACCAAGGCTTCAGCAGTATGGTTACGGTCAGCAGACGCAGATAATCGGGGCAAATTCGCCTGTTCGCCAGCACGTTGTTTATGTTCAGCCGCAGGGAAGTCGGGCTAATTCGCCAGCTTACCAGCAGGTTGTTTATGGTCCGCAGGGAACGTTGGTGGCCAATTCGCCGGCGCGCGTGCCGTCACCGCAACCCTATCAACCCTATAATGTCCGCGCAAACTCGCCAACAACGCAACAACAATACGCACCTGCCAGATACCAGGGTGCCCCACAACAAGTTCCATACCGTGCAAACAATATACAAGAATCCGTCGTCATTTACGCATCGCCTATTTACAATAAACCACAACAGATAGAGCAGGAGCAGGTACAGGATTTGCCACGGCCACCAACTCTAACCCGGCAAAATAGCAACCAATTTCGGCCAGCTGCAAATGTGGTTCAGCGTACGGATGTCATTGTTCAGAACAACAATGGCCAGCAAATCCAGGTTCAAGAGCGGGTTGTTATAGAACAACAACAGAACGTGCCCAACAACCCAGTTCCCGCAGGGCGTCAAAGGCGTAGAATTTTTGATGAAGCGCCACAAAATGTACGCCCGCAGAGATTTCTGGGACAACAAAAGGCGCCAAATGGTGGTCCACAGCAAGTTCCGCCTCAACTTCCACTTCAAAATAACCAGTTTAACCAGCAGCCGGCTCCAGTCCCGGTAGAACAACATATTAACTTGCAGCAATATGTTGTTGGGATAAATGATGTTCAGATACACCATTCTAGCATAAATATTTCGGCAAACTATCCGATAGGATCAACTGCGAACACCAATATGCCTTTTTGACAACATTTAATATCTGATATGTTTAGCGCTTCTCGGCTTGGCTCGATTGTTACATTGCACGACCGCGTTCCTATGTCGCCGAGAAGCGTTTTCCATTATTTGTGCCAGCATCCCAGCCATCCATTAAAATTCGTATTACCTAATATATTATTTGATATATAATACTTTTAATCAACTCAATCAACGAGCTGATGATATCGAGCTTGGGGCAAAGTAATGAAAATTGCGAAGAATGTGGCGCGATAGGGCGCATAAGTTCAATTTACTTACAGTTTATTACGTAATTTCTCTGACACCGAGCATCTGCGTAATATATTAATATAGTAATATTTCTTAAAGGGTTTCGGACAATGCCATACCCGAATAAAATACCGTCAAACAATCAGAGTTCTGCTCAATCTGGCGCTCAGCGTATCGAGTACAGACATAAACTATTCCCAGACCAGCCAATTATACCGCAAGGCCAACCGGGGGAAGTGCCTGCATTTCAATCGCGCTTCATCTATCGCCAGATAGTTCCGGTTGAGCCGAAGCCGCAGGTGAACCTACTGGCCGACCGGCCGTATCCATCTCGATTTGTACCGATGTCCGCATCAGGGTTGAAAGGGTCTGTTGGACCGCAACAAATTTTGGCGCACAGACCTGAAATGCAGCAGTCTGTGGTAGCAAGGCCAAGGCCGCGCATTTTTGACCCGTTACCGGAGCCGCCCGCCAGATCAATGATATTGATCAAGCAACAAACCATACAGACGGAACCCGACAGTTATGCAGCGAACAACCCTCCCGAACAGGGCCGTAATCGCTATATCGCGAACAGGCAGCAACTAGCGCTTCAGGCAAATGACGCCTCGCTGATTTCCGAGTCCAGTTCATCACATGAATCAGTCTCGCACTATTCACGTGTTGAAATCAGCAGCTCTTCTTCCTCTTCGGGAATGGTTTCCCAGTTCATGTCATTTTTCTGGTGAATCCAATGAACTTGCCCTGCCCCGCAGAAGGCTACACACTTTTGGCAACTCTTCCTTGAACCGCTCAATAAGCCACGTCGAGGCGGGTCCAGGCATCATGTCTGCGCGGTGAAAGGCAAAGAGCGAATAGGGCCGCGGTGGATATGGCTCAAGGTCGAGTGCCTTAAGCCTTCCTGCTTCAACATCTTCCGCCACCATCCACGTAGGTAAGCCGCCCCAGCCCAACCCGGATAGAATAAGTTCCCGCTTGGTCGCCATGTCGGTCATGCGCCAGGTACGATAGGCAAAAACACCAAAATCCTTACCTTCGGTCATTCGCGAAACATCTGAGATAACAAGCTGAATATTCTCGCGAACGACAGAAAGCGGCACCCTGCCCTTATAAACTGACAGCGGGTGCGATGGCGCGGCCACAGGAATCATGCTCGCTTCGCCAATGCGGATTGTTTCCAATTCATCAGCCGGTCTTGTCATCTGCCCACCAAGGCCGATGTCGCAATGATGGTTTAAAAGCTGATCCCAAACCACGCCCAGCGCGCCAACGTTCAGCTTGAGCGAAACTCCGGGAAACTGTCTCTCAAAAGCTTTCAACACCGCGACAAGCGCCGGCGAAGGCAACGATACGTCAACGGCGATGGAGATTTCTGACTCCAGCCCGAGTTTCATGCCTTCGGCGCGCGAACGAATATCGTTCAGCACACCAATCATCCGCCGGGCATCAGGCAGCATTGCCTTGCCTTCCGGCGTCAACCGCGGTTCGCGTGTGCCTTCGCGCGAGAACAAGGGCATTTCCAACTGCGCCTCAAGGTTCGCGATAGTGTAACTGATCACGGATTGAGCGCGGTTGAGACGGCGGGCCGCGGCGGAAAAGCTTCCGGTCTCCGCCACTGCCAGAAAGACCTGCAATTGATCGATTGTGGGGTTCGCCAGCATCTTATCGACTTTCTGGTTATAATTGATAGATATTTTCCCGATTTTTTAGATCGATGTCTACCCCTATGTTCTGCTCAGAATTCAGCGCCTTGCAGCGCGAAATAATCGGAGCAATAAAATGTCCAACATCCTTCTCGTAACTTCCAGCCCGCGCGGCGATGCTTCCCAGTCAACGCGTGTTGCAAACGAACTGGCGGGTGCCCTGCAAAACGCGCTTCCCGGAAGTGAGTTGACCGTGCGCGACCTGGTGAAAAGCCCCCTGCCGCACATCGAGCCTGACTACGCCACCGGTATCTACACACCTGCAGAGGCACGCACACCGGCTCAAGCCAAGGTGGTGAGCGTTTCCGACACCGCGGTCGATGAGCTTTTCGCGGCAGACCATATCATTCTGGCCACAGGGCTTATCAATTTCTCGATTTCTTCAAACCTGAAGTCATGGATTGACCACATATCCCGCTCGGGCCGCACTTTCTCATATGGGCCGAATGGTCCGCAAGGGTTGGTAAAGGGCAAGAAGGTTTATGTCGTTCTGGCATCGGGCGGCATCTATTCAGAAGGCCCCGCTTCCGTCATGGATTTTGCAGTTCCTTACCTCAAGGGCGTGCTCGCCTTTAACGGAATGACCGACGTGGAAGTGATCCGGGTCGAAGGAATCGGCATGGGTGAGGACGCGATCAAAGCTGCTCTTGAAAAAGCGCGTGGGCAAATTGAAGCGATTGCCCAGCGCGAATCGGAAAAGCCGCTCGCCACCGCTGCTGCCTGACATAAGAACGAACTCAAAATTTATGTTGCCATCGGGGTTTATGCGCCGATGGCAATGCATTTTCGCCCATCAGATGGCTGGTTATAACATCTCGAAATATATAAAATATTAGTTGAGTTATATATATAGATATACTAATAAGAAGCGGGGGTCGCACTCTGCAATTTGCAGGCTGCAAGGTATGGGTTTGGGGCAAAGCTGCATAACTATTATTTGCTGCTCACCGTGAATGTGCACTGTTGGATAACAGCGCGCGATCCCATTTCGTCGTGCATACTTTTTCCTTTGGGAGGTAGGCTGCACATTTCCATATGTCAAAATGCTTAAGGATCGCATTATTCCTATGTACCCAACAACAAACCAGAAGCCGACCGGCAACCAGCAGCCTATCGCCAACCAGCAGGCACAATACTACACCACCGCACAAGGTGCGCAGATGCCTGTATATCCAACCGGCCCGCTATACCCGGAAGCACAGCGAGGGCAGGCCCCTGCTTTGCAAGGCGGATTTAAATACACGCAATACCCGCAAGAATATCGTCCCGTCGAGACCGTACAGGACAGACCTTATGAGCTTCGCACAGGGGCCGCGCAAAGGCCTCCAGTTCAGAATACGGAACCATATCTATACCCAGAGTACCCAACCGCCCCGCTATACCCGACAATAGAACAAAAGCCGCAAGTTCCGGATCCGACAAAGCTCGACAGCAGGCCAACCTACCCTGCGGCAAATGGTGGTATACAGTACGGAAGGGCGGTATCGCCGTTCCAAAATGCAGGTCAGCGCCCGCCACAGGTACCAGTTCAGAATATTTACCAGCAATATACTCAGGTTATCACAACAACTCCTTTCGTGCCGCTTCCACAGCCACAGGCTCAGCATAAGGACGTGGTGGTTACGCAACAGCGCAAAATCGTCACAAATGACAACGGGACTGTTGAGACAGCAACGTACAAGCGCGAACTGACCAATCATTACGACGCAACGGTCAACCGGCCTGCTGCGCGCTATCAAGCGATCCAACCTGCGCAAAACAATGGTGCGGTTATCCAGCAGGTGACGAGCACGATCTACACACCCGGCAAGATCGCAGGCAGCATGACAGAGAGCATTATTTTCGAATAACATCCTGTCTCCCGACGGCAATGTCACGCGGCGCTTTCGCCGCGTGACGCTTGCATTTCGCGCTTTTGGGATTGGACTGAAGTCAATGCAGCAAAAGGGCCACTTCAAACAATTCCCTTGTTGATTGATATATACTGATATGCTAATATAAAAATGGGGCCGTAGTCTGCGGGGGCGCAGCTGCAAGCAGGGGTTTGGAAGCAGTTTCACGCCATACATTTTGTGTGATTTTTTCATTTGCAAGATGGTCCAGCGAATTGGCCTCATCCGTTCCGCGTGCGCCCTGTTTCGGGCCTGCACAGTAGTTAACTAAGAGATTTAAGGGTTCCAAAATGCCTGGATTTGACGATTTTGTTGATGCGTTGCTGGGAATAGACCGACCAATTCAAGCACCTGTGCAACCGGTCGGTGTTCATCTAGTACAGGCTCAGCCGGCATATTATTATTTGCCGGTGCAACAGCAAATTGCACCACAGTATCAATATGCACCCCAATATCAATATGTTCCACAGCGGCCCTACCAGCCCGCTCCGGGCTACTATCAAGGTAACGGCGGGCAATACCAAGGATACAATTATCAAGGTGCACGTAGGCAAGCGTATCAGCCAGCTCCCGATTCCGTGCAGGATTTCGGCCATCCCGACTATAACCGGGGAGTGACGCAGGAAGAGATTTTGCGGCAGATTAGAATTCAGAACCAGCAGGCCAGACCAAACGTCATTGCCAATCAAGGTCAGGGAATTCCGTCTAATCTACCGATCTCAGCACCTTCGCAAAATCCCCGTCAGAATAATATGGTCATCCTTAGACAGCACAGCCCGAATAATCCTCAGGTTGATACAACATGGATGAATTACGGGAACCGTGCCCCGGCTGCGCAGCAAGTCGGACGTCAGCTACAGCATCCTGTGCCATCAGCGAATCTGACTGAAAGCCAACTTGCACTACTTGATGGTTACGGATCTTGATTGCCGAGCCTTTGGTCGTCCTGACCTGAGCGTATATTGAGCAATTGTTGCGGAGTAGCCGCAACCCTTGATAGAGGATTTGATAGCTCGCTGCGAACTCGCTGCGAGCTATTGCATTTTTAGCATTCTGGAAAAATCTTGTAACCGCAATCTGCGCAATTCCGCATAAATCCTTATTGATATATATATTATGATATGATCATTTAATGATGGGGCGCAGTTCGCTGAATCGCGGCTGCAAGCATGGGCTTGGAAGCAGTACAACGCCATACATTATGTCGGTTTTATCATTTGCAAGATGGCCAAGGTGGCGCGCCTTGGTACCTCACGCTCCCCGTGTGTCCTGAACTCGGGACTGCACAACAGTTAACCATACCAGATTTGAGAGTTACCAGAATGCCTGGATTTGAAGATTATTATGATGCAAAGGGTCGCGCGCAACGTTCGGCTTCAGAACCACGTTTGCAAGTGGTCAATAGTGTTCCGCAGGCGGCATATGGCATACAGCCACCGCCGGGATATTATGTCCCCGTGTACCAGCAATCTGCGCCGCAGGGCCAGCAGCAATATCTGCTGCAACGCACTGCAAACCAGATAGTCCCTAACCAGTATTTGGCGAACGGCGAACTTCATCCCAGGTTCAACTACCCAAGCGAGGAGCAATTTCAGCAACCACCAGCATATCAAAACATCGATGTCCTATACGAGAGATGGGTGGACCAAATGAACGACTCGGTTTCAGTGCAGCCCTTGGCCGCGCAAGGGCACCAGCATAGTGGCAGACATGCGCAACACCCCTATCTTACCTTGCAACAGACTTACGAGAGTGACGAGGATGATCTCCTGTTGCAGAGATGGATGGACCACATGGACAACTCGGTTTCAGTGCAGCCTCTGGCCGCGCAAGGGCAACAGCATAGTGGCAGACATGCGCAACACCCCTATCTTACCTTGCAACAGACTTACCCGAATGACGACAATGATCTCCTGTTGCAGAGATGGATGGCGCACATGGACAACCAGCCGAACTTAATTGCACGTGCAACAAGCCAGCAATCTTGGTTTGACCTGGCTTGAAGTTAAGCCCGTGCGACGGTGCAGCAGGAATATCTGGTGTAGCCGAATAATGCGCTGCACACGGATCCAGATTTCAATCTGAGTCGACCAAGGAGTTGGCGCGTACTTACCCGCAGACCTTAATCGGAAAAGTTGATAGCTCGCTGCGAACTCGCTGCGAGCTATTGCATTTTCAGGCACAACAAAATCCGCAACATTGTGCACTTCGAAACAATTACCTGTTGATTGATATATTCCGACCTGCTAATTTAATGACGGGGTCGCAGTCTGCGGGGGCGCAGCTGCAAGCAGGGGGCTTGGATGCAGTTTTTCTGCCATACATTTTGTATTTTTAGATTTGCAAGATGGCCAAGGTTCCGCGCCATGGCCCCATACGTTCCGTGTGCGTCCTGATTACAGGATTGAGCGGTAGTTAGCTATTGAGATATTTTGAGGGTTACGGAAATGCCTGGATTTGATGACTTTGTTGATGCAATGCTTGGTGTGAAACGCCCGGCACCACAACCACCTGTGCAACCGGTAGGTAATGTTCAGCCTGCGCCGGTGATTTTGTTGCAGCCACAGCCAAGATACATTCCCCAGGGCCAGCAGAATTATTCTCCGGCGCGTCAACAATATTTGCCGCAGGGGTACGGACAGCAGAATTATTCGCCGGCGCGTCAACAATATGTGCAGCCAGGCTACGGACAGCAGAATTATTCGCCGGCGCGTCAACAATATGTGCAGCCAGGCTACGGACAGCAGAATTATCCCCCGGCGCGTCAACAATATGTTCAGCCAGGCTACGGACAGCAGAACCATCCCCCGGCGCGTCAACAATTCGTGCAGCAGGGCCAGAATCAATATCTGCCGCCGCGTCCACAGGGTGGACAACAGCAATATATGCCGCAAGGCAGACCTAACCCGATCGTACCAAACCAATATCAAGCGAACGGCGCGCTCGCTCCAAGATTCGACTATCCACGCGAGGAAAGGCAGCAATTTCAACAGCCTACTCCCCGCAGTTTCGAGGATGACGTGACGCAGTCCATGATCATCAAACAATTTGAGATACAAAGGCAGATTGATGTCGAGAACGGTCGTAACGTCGCTAGAAATCAGCCCGACGTAGCGACTATTAAATTGGAAGAAGTGCGCGTTTGGACGCAACCTCTTGTACCCGCCAACCCGCAGGTAGCAAGGTCAGGAAGCGGCAGCCCGGCACATCGGACGAACCAGGTGCAGGTACAGCCGAACCCGGCTGGCCAGCCCACAAATCTCACCAAACCCAAAAAGCTATTCTTTGAGGAGTATATTTGAGGAGTATGAATTTAAAGCTTGCCTAATGAGCAAGCCTGAGAGGTTGTTGCAGGCGTAGCAGCATTTCCTCAATGGAAGATACTATTGCACGCGGCGCGATTGCCGCGTGCTCATTTCGGCGATAATTATTTGAACAGGTGCTCGCCCTGCTCTTCTATGATTTGCCGGCCCTTGCTCAGCGAAAGCTGCACGGCATCTTCCAGCCCGGCAAAGCGGTCAGCACGAATGAACTTATGCTCTTTCAGCTCGCCATCGACTTCCTTTGAAATAACGCCACAAGTCTGAAATTGCCCTTCGTTCTTAAAAGGCGTTGCCTTGATGGTGAAGCCACGATGTTCGGCCTCACCCGCAACCTTTGGTTCGGCTGAAGCAGGCTCACCGCTGCCGCCAAACAACTTTTTGAAGAATGACATTCAAACCTCCCGTCCCAGTTCAATGCGTGGAGCGACCAGGGTGACGCTCCAGACCCGCAAGATAGACCGTTACCAGATGATCGATCTGCCGCCAGATCTCAACCTCTGGATTGCTTGCACCGCGACTTCCTGCGCCGCTGGTAACAATGCCATGCACGCTGGACCACAAGATACGCGCATTCAGCACGCTTTCTTCTTCATCAAGCGCAAGATTCTGATCGTCCATCAGCACCCTTGTAATGATGCCGAACAATCCGTCCAGACGACCTACGTAATCTTCACGGCGCGAGATATCTATTCGCATCGGGCTGAAAGCCAGCAGAGCTGCCCAGCTTTGCGGGTGAGTGGCTACATATTCCAGATAGGTTCTGGCCAACGCCAACAGCCGGTCTTTCGTGCCAGAAACCCCCGAAGCCTGCATGTGCATCATCGTGCGCATTCCCGCTTCAGACAGCCTGTCAAGCAGCCTGAAGTTCACAGCCAGATGGAGGCCATCGAGGTCACCGTATAAATTATAGATAGTGCCGACAGCTATTCCTGCCTTCTCGGCGATCGTTCGGGCCTTGAGATTGATTGCCCCGCCCTCATTGAGCAGGTCCTCAGCAATATCAAGCACGCGCGAACTGACTTCATCCTTGTCCAGAGCCATCCAAAACCTCCAGCGGCAAGGCCAAACATTGACTCACGCCATTGAAACACGATTCAGGCACAAATGTGAACAATGTTCAAGAGATATGAACATGAATGCAGACACATTTGCAGCCCGGCGGATTTTTTCTGAACTTTGTTCAAAGTTTTTCTTGAACGCCGTTCATTTTCTGATATGGTGCTTCATGAACAAAGTTCAAGTGGCGGATCGGCAAAAAGTCTGAATAGCGGCGGGCGCGGGAAGCTTCTGGCCGGTGCGGGGAAGATTGGGCAGGCACCGGCCGGAACGCGGCGCTCCAACGGAAAGCGGAACATGATTTAGGGCGTGGGGCCTTGGGCTCCGGCGAGGGGGCAATATGGCGGATACCAGAAATGTAACGAGTGTACGGACCGCCAATTGCCCCCTCGCTGGTGGCGATATCACTTCGATCTCGATCCATTTCGGGAGTGCGACATGACAACTGAAATGCAAGCCAGAAGCCAAAGCGCTCCGAATGTTGTCGGTGAAACCATGAGCGGAGAGATTACCCTTGAACTGATTGACCGGCACATTCGCGATGTCCGAGCAAAATGCAGGGAGCTGAAGCAGACATTGGACTGGCTCAAGATCAATCTGCGTCTTGAACAGAAAAAGCTGAAAGCCTGCACCGCGCGCATTTCGGAACTGGAAGCCAGGGCGCGTCTCGCCATTCGCGCAGGATCGGATCTCATGGCCCTGTATGTGCAAAATGCAATCAAGGACCAACGCCTTGAAGAAGACGCGCTCAACCTTGGGATTTCTGATCTTCAAAGCCGTCTGGAAATAATCCGCTTTTCAATTCAGCGGAAAAGACGCCAGCTTGTTGAGCTGAAACGCGCACGGGAAATCGCGGCGCGGCGAAAAAAACGTTCGGCGAGTGGTGGTGCCTGAGCACCAGCGCCGAGAGCGATGCCGGGGGCGACCTCCCTCCCCGGCATCGTGCCTTTCTTTAGCTGTCGAGAAAGCTCCGCAGCTTTCGCGACCGGCTCGGATGCTTGAGCTTCCGCAGTGCCTTCGCTTCAATCTGGCGAATACGTTCACGCGTAACCGAGAACTGCTGCCCCACTTCTTCCAGCGTGTGGTCCGTGTTCATGCCGATGCCGAAGCGCATACGCAGCACGCGTTCTTCGCGCGGCGTCAAGGACGCAAGCACTCGGGTGGTCGTTTCGCGCAAATTCGCCTGAATTGCCGCGTCGATTGGCAAAATAGCCATCTTGTCTTCGATGAAATCGCCGAGGTGTGAATCTTCTTCGTCACCGACCGGCGTTTCGAGAGAGATTGGCTCCTTGGCGATCTTCAGCACCTTGCGCACTTTTTCCAGCGGCATGGCCAGCTTCTCGGCCAGTTCTTCCGGCGTCGGTTCGCGGCCAATTTCATGCAGCATCTGGCGCGAGGTACGCACGATCTTGTTGATCGTTTCGATCATATGCACCGGAATACGAATAGTGCGCGCCTGATCGGCGATGGAACGCGTAATTGCTTGCCTGATCCACCACGTCGCATAGGTCGAGAATTTATATCCACGCCGATACTCGAACTTATCGACCGCCTTCATCAGGCCGATATTGCCTTCCTGAATGAGATCAAGGAATTGCAAGCCACGGTTCGTATATTTCTTGGCGATGGAAATAACGAGACGAAGATTGGCTTCCACCATTTCCTTCTTGGCAATTGCAGCCTCGCGCTCGCCCTTCTGGACCTGGTTGACGATCTTGCGGAATTCGGCGATCGAAATAGCCGTTTCAGTCGCAAGGTTCTGAATCTCAGCCCGAATATCCCGGATTGTATCCTTTTCAGCGCGGGTAAATTCCTTCCACCCCTTGCCGGTAAGGTTGGAGATTGCCTTCATCCAGTTAGGATCAAACTCCGAGCCCTGGTATTCCTTGAGGAACTCTTCACGCTTCACGCCATAGCTCTCCGCCAGACGCAGGAGCTTGCCTTCATTCTGATTCAGGCGCTTGGAAATGTCGTATAGCTGCTCTACAAGCGACTCGATGCGCGCCTGATTAAGCGAGAGCGACTTCACCGCCTTGATCAGCTTGTCTTTAAGTTCCTTGGCGCGCCTATCCTGGCTCGGCGAAAGCGTACCGGTCGCAGCGAGGCGATTTTCGACCTGCTGATCCTGCAACTTGCGCAATTTCTTGTAGGTGTCCGCAATGAGGTCGAGCGTCTCCATGACTTGCGGACGCAGTTCCGCTTCCATCGCGGCGAGAGACAGATTGCTCTCGTCCTCTTCCTCGTCCTCTTCCTCTACGCGGCTTTCCCCACCCACATTGGTGATGTCGTCCTCGTCTTCGCGGCCGCGGCGACCTCCGGGCCGCACGGGCTCCTTAGGTTTTTCAAGCTCTTCGATGCGCTCGACGATCGGCGCCTGCTTGGCCTCCGGACCGGCATAGGTGGCCTCAAGGTCAATAATATCGCGCAGAAGACCTTTGCCTTCGTTCAGGTCATCACGCCAGATAATGATAGCCTGAAAGGTCAGCGGGCTTTCGCACAGGCCGGCAATCATTGTCTCGCGCCCAGCCTCGATGCGCTTTGCAATGGCGATTTCGCCCTCGCGCGAAAGAAGCTCCACCGAGCCCATTTCACGCAGGTACATGCGCACCGGATCGTCTGTGCGATCAGTCGGCTCTTTCTTGGCAACGGTCGCAACTGCAGTGCCGGTTTGTTCAGCGAGTTCCGTCGCTTCTTCTTCACCGTCGTCGCCGTCTTCCTGCTCTGCCGCCTCATCCTCTTCGACGACATTGATCCCCATGTCGGAGAGCATGGCCATGGTGTCTTCAATCTGATCCGGCGAAACTTCTTCCGAAGGCAGCACCGCGTTCAGTTGGTCCATTGTCACATAGCCGCGTTTCTTCGCGGCCTTGATCATTTTCTTGACAGCGTCATCGGAAAGGTCGAGCAACGGACCATCTGTCGCGCCATCGCGCTCGGTCTCGGCCTCTTCCTTTTCCTTGGTCACTTTATTTGCCATGCTTTAATCTTCCTGCGGCAGCCAGGTGGCCAGCCCGTTATCAATCCTTGAGCCCTGGGCATTCAGGCTTCGTTCAGGCAAACCGCCCGCGTCGCCCTGATTTTTCTTCTATGTGGGGTTCACTTGCCGTTTAGTCCAGAGATTGCGGCGTTAGGTCCGTCATTCACACTTTGCCGCCCTTCAACATATCTCGAATCGTCCTGATTCCGCTATTCTTGCGCAAGGTCAAGCGGTCTCGCATGATTCGCGTTAAAAAAGCGAATCAATTGCGCCCTTTGGCTGATTATCAGGCTAATGCAAATCACCTTTCTGAAAAGCAAAGAAGGCACGATGCAAAGCACCGCGCCCTCATTAATTTATCGGAGCTTGAACTGGCACAGCCCCTCGCAAAATAAATCAGCCGCAATTCCAACCTGAATTGCTGGCAGAACCACCGTGCCCCTGGAACATCATTGAGAAGAATTCGCGCAGATCCTTACCGCAAGTGCAGGTGCATTCGGAACCAGTCTCGCCCGAACCGGCTTGCGAACCGCCCGACGAAGAGCCTGTATAACCGGCATTTACACCATTGCCACCTGCTGGCGTGACAGGATTGGACGTGCCGCTCGAAGAACCATTTGCGGTTTCAACCGGATTGATAACGTTCGTATTGTTTCCAGTTTGACCACCCTGGGCCGGAGGCGTTACTGCCGGATCACCGCCAGTCACTGGTTGCTCGTTACCATTTCCAGCATTTACAACTGCATCTGGTTCAGTCGCTGGCGTCTCTTCCACCGGAAGGACCGGCTCCGCCACGCCATCGGCCCCCGTGCCTGGCTCGTTCACTGCATTTCCAGCGCCTGCTGTAACAGCATGGTCACCTCCTGCCTGAGCATGGTCACCTCCATTGACAGGAACTTCGCCGACCGGCGCTACAGGCAGCGCATCCACCACTGCTTCACCAGATGTATCGACTGGAATTTCCGCCGATCCATCGGCGAGATCAGCACCCCCATCAACATCGGAAACGTCTTCCACAGAAACAGGCGACGCAGGCTCAGCAACACCATCCCCTGGCAGGGAGCTGGAACCGTCTGAAACTTCTACCGCTGCGCCGTCATCAACTACAGCGGTTGAGGGTTGAGCATCTGGAACCGCATTAACATCAGCCGTGCCGACGGAATTGTCAGGCGCATCAGCAACGGTAACCGAGCCAGAGTCGCCGGCAATTGCCTCAGGTATTTCGGGATTCAGCACAGCAGAAGAGCCATTCACATCATCGCTATCACCGGCGACACTGGTAATCTCGAACTCACCATCAGGAGCAGGATCTGCAACTGTCGTGGTGTATATTTCCGGATCAAGAGCTACACCGTTGTCGTCAACAGGATTTGATCCTCCGTCGTCAACGCTCATAATGGTCATGATGCCGTCGTCCGACAAACCGTCCTCAGCGCTGAAATCTGAACTCTGGACAGCCAGATCGTACGTGGAAGCACCATCTTCCGAACCCGCCCATCCGGCCTGATCTGCGCCTGAACCCGAAGCGTCAGCATAGTCTGCGCTTTCGCCCGGCAAATAAGAGGTAAGCATTATCCGGGGTTCTAAACCCTCAGCACTTGTCACTTCCTGCCCTTCATCTCCGTTTTGGAAATATTCGAGCCCGGAGGTTGGTGCGGCATCGGCTGAGGTCATTGAGCTTTGGCTTAACAACTGGCTGCCACCAGCCCCGCCCGAAGGCATACCGTTGAAAGTCAGTTCCAGATTGGAAATCTCGCGATCCTCACCTTCGTCGTCCTCAGTCAGAAGGTGCCCGGCCGCGTCGAAAACCAATCCCCTGCAAAATGACAAAAAGACATCCGCATCAATCTCGAGGTCAATGACGTCCTGACCCGTTGCCGTGTCCTGAGGCAAACCCTGCAACACGACCACACGACGATTCATTCCCACAAGGGTGAAATCACCCGCACCGGTAATGCGGACGCTCAGGTGGCCACCTTGCTTTTCGAGCACTGCTGTATCGAAACAAAGCGGAACAACCTCGTGCATCACGATCCCGCATACATCCTTAATGTCTCGCAGCTCCGGAAGGTGTGCCCACCGCTCGTTTGTCAGAACCCGCGAATCGAGATGAATCCCCTCGGCAAACATCCGGAAAGCGGTCGTATCCGAAACGCGACCGCGATCAAGCGCGCACACGTCGTCAACATTCAGAACCACGTTCGAAAAATCGCTTGATATGGTCATAATACCCTAAAACCCCAGCCATCAGACCGCCCAGCCAAGAATGGCTGCGCCACAGATCAAAAACTGATCCAATCAGGATATATTAGACTATATTTATTTAGTTACAACAGATTTCTGGAGGTATGCGGGTTCCCTACCCACAAATAAGAACGGCAAACACGTTGAACCAATCAGGTCAGCTACGTCCACCCCTGCCGGACAGGACACCAAAGCCTTCGATCAGCGCCTCGGCGGCCTGCAAATCACGAAACTGCGCCTGCACCTCAACGAGATGGCGATAGTTTTCTTCGGTCGGTTCACTCGCAAGCGCCGCCTCCGCCTCTTTCAACTCAGCTTGCAGCGTTCGCTCGCTGACAAAAAGCTGCAGCCCTTGCAGGAACGCCTGCCGTGCGTCGTCGATTGCTGCAGTCTCCAGAGCGGGCCAATGCCCGGCCCGGCGCACATGCTCAAAGGCGCGCTCCCAAACAGGAGCGAGCCCGGCCGTCTCGATCGCCGCCAGAACCGCAGCCCGGTCATGCGCCGCCTGATGCGCCAGAACGTCGATCAAAACGGAACGCATTTGCCGCAAATCCTTGTGGGTCAGTTCAAGCCGCTCCACATCATCAAAAAATTCTTCTGCAAGCATCGGGTGATTTACCAGCGTGACCACCAGCACAGCCTCGCGCAATGGCATCACGCCACCTGAACGCTTCACCAAGGCGCTGCGCGCAAGACTTTCTGACACGGCAAGCCGTCCAGCCTGCGTGACGCCGCCCGGCCCTTTCCATCCTGTAGATCCGCCGCGTTCGCCTCGCCGCTTTTCCGTGCGCGCTGATCCGAAGAAGGCTTGTACACGCTCACGCATTTCCTGCTGATAGTGAAACCGGACGCTTTCATCACGTATTCGTCCGCTAATTTCACGAAGCGTTTTTTCCAGTTCCGCGCGCCGTTCGGGCGTGTCAAACACGCCGCCTGATGTTTCGCGAAGCCACAGCAAATCGGCCAGCGGCCTCGCCTCATCGAGAATCTTGCGGAACCCCGCTGCACCCTCTGCTTTGACCAGATCGTCCGGGTCCTGCCCTTCCGGCATCAGCGCGAACCGCACTGAACGCCCCGGCTGGATGACGGGAAGCGCAAGGTCTGCGGCGCGCCAGGCGGCCTTAAGCCCGGCCTTGTCCCCATCGAAGCACAAGATCGGCTCCGGCGACATGCGCCACAAAAGTTCAAGCTGATTTTCAGTCAGAGCCGTCCCGAGCGGAGCAACAGCATTTTCAAACCCGGCCTGTGCAAGGGCGATAACATCCATGTAACCTTCAACCTGGATGACTGATCCGCCTTTTTGCAGCGCCTTTCGCGCGCGAGCATAGTTGTAGAGAACATTGCCTTTATGAAACAGCTCGGTTTCGGGCGAATTCATATATTTCGCCAGAGCGTCGGACGACATGGCGCGCCCGCCAAATGCGATAATCCGGCCTCGGGAGTCCGGAATCGGAAACATGATCCGGTCGCGGAAATAGTCATAAGAGACCGGAATGTCGTCACCGTGTCGCACAAGGCCGCAAGCTTCGATCTGGTCTTTGTCCACACCCCGCGCGGCCAGAAATTCCTTCAGCGCATTGCGGCTGTCAGGGGCAAATCCTAGCCTGAAGGCTTTTTGCGTGGCTGGCTGCAACCCGCGTTCGCGTAAATAAGCGCGTGCTCGCGCCCCTTCCGCTGATTGCAACTTATCTTCGAAGAACGTGGTCGCCAGCTCCATCACATCGTGCAGGCTTGCCCGCTCACGCGCCCGCCGCTCTTCCTGGACGTCGCGGGCAGGCATTGGCACACCCGCCATCTCGGCAACTTTTTCGACCGCTTCAGGAAAGCTCAGGCCATCCAGTTCAGTCAGGAATCTGAAGTGGTCGCCCGAAACGCCACACCCGAAACAGTGATAGCGACCCTTTTTGTCCTCGCAGTGAAAACTGGGCGACTTCTCGCCATGAAACGGGCAACACGCCCACCAGTCTCCGCGCCCGGCATTCGTTTTGCGCCTGTCCCATGTCACGCGCGTACCGATTACCGAGGAGATCGGTACGCGGTCACGTATCTCATCAAGGAAGGCGGGCGGAAAGCGCATATGTCCTGTTTAGACTCTTCGCCACCGCCACGCCAAGCAATACTCGCTTCAAATAAAAATTTAATGCGCGGCGATGATGCTAGCTATTATGCCGGACGCAGTCGCAATGAGCAGGTAGTCATTATCGACCTTGACCCAATGCTGTCCCGGCGCCGGACGGCGCAATCCGTGATGCCGATAGTCGCGAACGACATGCTTGCGCTGCCAGTGAGGAACGCGTTTGCCCGCCATCCACCGTTTGGTCACCACATGCTTGCGCTCAAACTTGTGGCCCATCCGGTCTTTGCGAATGACTTTGCGCTCCACCTTTTTCTCAACGACAGGCCCCCTGTGTTTCGACTTCACATATTCCATCGCTGGTGCAGCCTGAACGGGGTGCGCCTGCGCAGCTACGGGCATGGCAAAGATGGTGGCTGCCAGAGCAGCAATAAAATAGCGCTTCATGTGTGTCTCCTCGTTGTTGACACCCAACGAAATAAGACCCGCCGCATGAACCGAAACTGAACACCAGCATTACAAAAATGTAACTAAAACGAGACGTTACCGCGACTTTTGAAGAGATCGCCACCGAGACAAATCAATGATACGAAGGTTACTCCCAATTCATGCTTTAACCTGATTGGAACATTATCCGGCTAAATGCTATTCCTATCGGAAGAATGATTCGAACCATGTCAATATTCGCGAAATTGCGGGCGACTACCATGCAGCTCAGCGCCGGACCGGAGAGGCTGGCATGAGCGGTTCGATTGTTCTTCTTCACCTCGCTGGCGCTGTTGCGCTTCTGCTTTATGCCACCCGCATGGTCCGCACCGGGGTCGAGCGCGCTTATGGAGACTTGCTGCGGCACCGCCTTCGCGGGGTTTTGAAGAATCCGCTCCTCGCCGTTGGCGCGGGCGGCGTGCTGGCCATATGTCTGCAAAGCGCCACTGCTGTCGCCTTGATCGTGGGTGCTTTTGTTGGCTCGGGAATTGTTGGCGGCACATCCGGCTTGCTGGCTGCGCTAGGCGCGGATGTTGGCTCTGCCCTGATTGCAAAGTTGCTGAGCTTCAATCTCAGCTTCCTGTCGCCCCTTTGTCTGGTTGCGGGCACAGCGCTTTTCATGGCGACTGATAAAACCAAGCCCCTTCAGATAGGTCGTATCCTGATAGGCATTGGCCTGCTGATCCTGTCCTTGAAACTGATTGGTGACGCATCCGAACCTTTGCGCGACAGCGCATTGCTTCCGGTCATCGTCCAGTATCTCGCGGGCGACCCGGTCACCGCGTTCATCGTTGCGGCGATAATGACATGGCTGTTTCACTCCAGCGTTGCCGCCGTGCTCCTGTTTGCTGCACTGGCGCAGCGCGGGCTCATCCCGCTTGATCTTGGCGTTGTTCTGGTTCTGGGCGCAAACATCGGCGGTGGGGTGATCGCGGTCATGCTGTCACGCGCCTCTCCCCCTCGCTCTCGCATCGTGCCTGTTGGAAACCTCATAATGCGGGGCTTCGGAGCTTTGGTGGGCCTCATTGCAATCCTGCTGATTGACCTGCCGTTCGAACGCCTTGGGCAAACGCCGACAGCGGCAATGCTGAACTGGCACATTCTTTTCAACGTAGCACTCGCGATCGTGGGCATGATTGTCGGCCCGCTCGTTTACAAACTGGCCGAACGTATTGCGACTGCAGGCGTAAGGGGCGGTGCAGACGACCCGGACGTCGTTGAACTCAGCGTGTTGAACGAAGGCGCACTGGATACGCCGATGCAGGCGCTTGGCAATGCCACGCGCGAAGTGGTGCGCCTGTGCGAACTGGTCGAGATCATGCTCCAGCGGATTTTTGAACTGTATGAAAAGCCCGATGAAAACGCCATAAATGCGCTGGCAGCGCTGGATGACCGCGTTGACCGCAAGCATCAGGCCATAAAGCTGTATCTGGCGAAATTGATGAAGCGCAATCTTTCGCAAGACGAAATGTTTCGCTGTGAAGAACTGCTTGGCGCATGTGTGAAGCTGGAACAGGTGGGCGATATTATCGTGCGCAACATGCTGGTACATGTGCGCAAAAAGGCAGATCGCGGCCTCGAATTTACGGAACAGGGCTGGAAAGAGCTACGCGATTTTCACGCTGCGGTTCTGGCGAACGCCCGCCTGGGCTTCAACATCCTTGTTTCGCGAGATGCACAATCTGCGCGCCAGCTGGTACTGGAGAAGGACCGTCTGCGCGATCTCGAAAAGGAAGCCAACACCAGCCACTTCAAACGGCTGCGCGAAGGCACTGTAAAAAGCGTCGATACCAGCACCATCCATCTGGATACGATCAACGATCTTAAACAGATAAATTCGCTTCTCGCCTCGATGGCCTATCCGGTTCTTGAAGAACTCGGAATGCTGGGCGGCTCACGCCTCAAGACTGGCTGAACCGAAGCAAAGAGGGCAGCGGTGGGGAACCGCCGCCCTTCAATTCATTTGAGCATGTCTTTCACAAGGCCGCTGGCCTTTCCGAAATCCATCTGGCCGGGATATTTTTCGCGAAGCACGGCCATGCACTTGCCCATGTCGCGCAAGCCATCGGCGCCGATTTGTTCGATCACCTGCCGGCAAGCGTGCTGAACTGCATCATCCCCCATCTGCTTCGGCATAAAATCGCGAATGATCAAAATTTCATCGCGCTCCTGAGCGGCAAGCTCCGCGCGTCCGCCATCCTCGAAAGCTTTTGCCGATTCTTCGCGCTGCTTCACCATCTTGCTCAGGATCTGCAATATTTCCTCGTCGCTGACTGGATCCTTGCCTGCGCCGCGATGGGCGATATCACGATCCTGTATAGCAGCCTGAATGAGCCGCAGCGTGCCTGTGCGGCGCTTGTCCTGCGTCTTGAGGGCGGCCTTGAGCGCCTCGGCGATCTGGTCGCGCATGGTAAAAACTCCTGTCAACTTTTCCAATCATAGCTGCCCACATTACCCAAGGCAATGGAAACGCATTCCCAAACAATTGTTTTCATTAAAGAAAATAAATCGAGGAAAGGCACCTGCCAGCAATTGACCGGCAACCGCCCTTGACCTATTTTCCGCGCCTTGCGGGAATTGAGCAACGTCGCGCCTGGACAAACGTCCAGACGATTCTCGTTGCCTCATATGGCGCGCGTTAGGTGCGCTTGCAAGTGATGCCCCTGCAGGAACGGGATTGAATGTTATGGCCACAGCCCCCTGGACAATTGAAAAGCCGACCGCGCTTCTGGTGCTTGCCGATGGCACGGTAATTGAAGGGCGCGGCCTCGGCGCTACTGGCACGACCGTTGCCGAAGTTTGCTTCAATACGGCACTGACCGGCTATGAAGAGATTCTGACTGACCCCTCTTACGCAGGGCAGATTGTGACCTTCACGTTTCCACACATCGGAAATGTCGGCACGAACGAAGAAGATATTGAAGACTTGCATCCTGCCGCACGAGCTGGCGCTGTAGGCGCGGTTTTCAAGGCGGCAATCACCGATCCGTCAAGCTACCGATCGCACATGCACTTTGACCAGTGGCTGAAGCGGCGCGGCATAATTGGCCTGAGCGGCGTCGATACGCGCGCGCTGACAGCAGCCATTCGTCGCAATGGCGCGCCAAACGCGGCAATTGCGCATTCGCCCGACGGCATTTTTGATATCGAGGATTTGAAGCGCAAGGCCGCTGCCTGGTCCGGCCTGGTCGGGCTTGACCTCGCAAAGGAAGTCACCTCCGGCCAGACATCCACATGGAGCGAGACGCCGTGGGTCTGGGGTGAAGGCTATGGCGAGCAAAGCGCGCCAACCATGCATGTCGTGGCAGTGGATTATGGTGTGAAGCGCAATATTCTTCGCCTTCTATCCGGCCTGGGTGCAAAAGTGACGGTCGTTCCAGCCAAAACACCGGCTGAAGATATTCTTGCCATGCAGCCGGATGGGGTTTTCCTGTCAAACGGACCCGGAGACCCGGAAGCAACCGGCGAATATGCTGTCCCCGAAATCCAGAAGCTGCTCAAGACGGAATTGCCGATCTTCGGTATTTGTCTCGGACACCAGATGCTCGCGCTCGCGCTTGGCGGCAAAACAGAGAAAATGCATCAGGGCCACCACGGTGCAAACCACCCGGTGAAGGACCACACCACCGGCAAGGTGGAGATCGTATCAATGAATCACGGCTTTGCGGTAGATTCGAAGTCTTTGCCGGAAGGCGTTGAAGAGACTCACATTTCGCTCTTCGATGGATCAAATTGCGGGTTGGCGCTGACTGGCAAGCCAGTATTTTCAGTGCAGCATCACCCTGAAGCATCGCCTGGGCCGCAGGATTCGCATTATCTGTTCCGTCGCTTCGTGAACCTTATCAAGGAACGCAAGGGCGAACCAGCGCTGGCTGAGCGGGCCTGACCCCGTCCAGCCAGCAGGCTCATTCCCGATAGTTCAAACCGGACCGCTAAAGGTATCGCAGTCTGAAAGCTTGCCGCTTTTGAAGCCGCGGGCAAACCATGTCTGCCGCTGCTGCGAAGTGCCGTGGTTGAAGCTTTCGGGCACGACATAGCCCTGCATACGCTTTTGCAGCGTATCATCGCCGATCTGGCGGGCGGCGTTGAGAGCTTCTTCCGGGTCGCCCTGCTCCAGCAGGCCCTTCTGCGCCGTGTAGTGCGCCCAAACGCCAGCAAAGCAATCGGCCTGCAATTCAACGCGAACAGACATCTGGTTGGATTCTGTCTCGCTCATACGCTGGCGCATCTCGTTGAATTTTGGCAGCACGCCAATAAGGTTCTGCACATGGTGGCCCACCTCATGCGCGATTACATATGCCTGTGCGAAATCGCCAGATGCTCCAAACTTCTGCGAAAGCTGATTGAAGAAGGACGTATCGAGATAGATCTTCTGGTCGTTCGGACAATAAAACGGCCCTGAGGCAGCCGAAGCAAATCCGCACGCCGAGCGAACCTGCCCGCTGAACATGACCAGCCTCGGATTGGAATAGCTTGCCCCTTCAGCCTCGAAAATGCCCTTCCATGTGTCTTCGGTCTCAGCCAGCACTGTAGACACAAATTGCTTCATCTCATCTGAAGCGCCGGGGCTTTGCTGGTCTTCGGTTATTTGGGTATTGGGCACAAGCGATCCGCCATCCCCGGTCAGGATTTGCATCGGATCAATGCCACATGCCCGCAGGGCAAAAAACAGAACCACCAGAATTATAATGCCTGACAGACCGCCACCGCCGGCGCGCCCGCCAATTGGAATACGAACACGACCGCCGCCACCGGGGAAACCAAACCCGCCCCCTTGACCACGCACATCCTCAATATTGTCGCTCTGGCGACGGCCTCTCCAGCGCATTGGCAATCCCTCTTTAAATGCGGCGTTCCACAAGTCCCTTCAGGAGCTTGTGTTATCTCAATCCAAAGTTGAAGTCACAAATATTCTACGCCTGTCAGCGCTGCTTGGTGCCTGCGCTCTTTCCGTCAGAACTCTTTGACCGTTCCTCAAATCTTTCCTCGCCCTTTTTCAGCGGCGAGCCTTTCTGCGCTTCCACCTTGCGCTCTTCTTTCCTGGCGCTGCGTTTCAGCCCTTCAGCCGCCGCTTTTCCCGCGGCGCTCTGCGTTTTGCTCGTTTCTTTCATGCAATCCTCCTGCTCCGAAACCTTCTCGCCGGCAGCGGATAACGAAGTTTAATGCCCGCAGTTCCATTTTCACTTGCAAATCATTTGCAATAAGGTACTGTTGCGAACAATTTGCAATTGCATGATTGGGGAAATGCTTCATGGATCTCGGTTCGATTGCCAAAAGCGGAGACGCTCGTGGCTGGATACGGCCTCGCGGGGGTGCGTCGTTGTCCGATGTTCATGGCACGATCAAAGTCGCAAAGCGTGGTCCATCCTGGAAGCGCGCTCTGGCGTTCTTCGGCCCCGGCTATCTGGTTGCCGTGGGCTACATGGACCCCGGCAACTGGGCCACGTCTATCGCCGGCGGCGCACAGTTTGGTTACACGCTGCTGGTTGTCGCGCTGGTTTCCAACATCATGGCAATCATATTGCAGGCGCTTTGCGCGCGTCTGGCCATAGGCTCCGGTCGAGATTTGGCACAGGCTTGCCGCGATGCCTATTCAAAGCCTGTATCCATGGTGCTTTGGGCACTGGCAGAAATCGCGATCATCGCCACCGATATTGCGGAAGTCATCGGCACGGCCATCGGCCTCAATCTCCTGTTCGGCATACCGCTTGAGATTGGCGTTATCATCACCGCGCTTGATGTATTCCTGATCCTTTATCTGCAAAAGCTCGGCTTTCGATGGGTCGAAGCCTTTATTATCGTTCTGCTCGGCGTCATTGCGGTTTGCTTCGCCCTGCAAATTGCTCTTGCCGATCCAAACTGGGGCGATGTTATCCGTGGATTTGCACCCACGACAGAAATCGTGACCAACCCGAATATGCTGTATCTGGCGCTTGGCATTCTCGGCGCCACCGTAATGCCGCACAATCTGTACCTGCATTCGGGCATTGTGCAAACGCGGGCATACGGCAAATCGGACGCGGAGAAACATGAGGCGCTGAAATTTGCGACAATCGATTCGACCGTCGCGCTCATGTTTGCGCTGCTGATCAACGCCTCGATACTGATCCTCGCGGCCGCAGCGTTCCACACAACCGGCAATACTGAAATCGTCGAGCTTGGTGAGGCTCACGCGCTACTTTCGCCACTCCTTGGAGCCGCAATTGCCCCTGCGCTCTTCGGCATTGCCCTGCTGTGCTGCGGCCTGAACTCAACCGTTACGGCAACACTCGCCGGTCAGATCGTCATGGAAGGTTTCCTCAACCTTCGGCTTGCGCCGTGGCTGCGCCGCCTTATTACCCGCGCCATTGCCATCGTACCGGCTGCCGGGGTTACCATCTGGTATGGTGATGCGGGCACGGCGCATCTGCTAATTTTAACGCAGGTTGTGCTCTCGCTTCAGCTATCCTTCGCCGTATTCCCTCTGGTGCTATTTACGGCCTCAAGATCAAAAATGGGCGCACTGGTCGCGCCTCGCTGGCTAACTGCGATTGCGATGTTCATTGCCATCGTCATTGCGCTGTTGAACGTCAAATTGCTGTTCGATTTCTTCTTTCAATAGGGTGCAATCGACCTTAGCCAAAAATCGGTCTGGAAGTTTCGCCAAACTCTGTGCAATTCTGAGTTGTGCGATTCAAATTGACCAGACCACATGCCTTCCCGGCCCTGCTTTCACTGCTCCTGCTGACCACAGTGTCAGCAGGTGCGCAGACTGCCGCGCCTGATTCCTCAATCGTTGAAGTGACGGGCATTGCGCCGAATGATCTGTTGAACATTCGCGCCAACGCGTCCGTCGGGGGGCTTGTCATAGCGCGGTTCGAAAACGGGGCGCGCTTTTTGAATCTCGGCTGCGCGGATGTGAGCGGAGTTAGCTGGTGCAAGGTTCAATCGGTTGACGATCCCCGGATCATGGGCTGGACCGCCGCCCGCTATTTGATCGAGGCTACAACCGGCGGTATCGAGGAAATGCCCTCAACAGAGGGTGATAATGAAGGGGCGGCGCAATAGCGCGACAAACCATTCACGGAAAAGCGCATTTGCGGCCTTCCCCTTCGGCGACTCCTCCCCTATAAGCCGCGTCTAGCCTGACAGTAGATATTGCTTGCGAGCCGGACGGGCCATACCCGCGCCGTTCTTTCGCGCAAGCCCATGAAACGGATAACCGAATGCCAAAGCGCACCGACATCAAGTCCATTCTGATCATCGGCGCGGGACCGATTGTTATCGGCCAGGCTTGCGAGTTCGATTATTCCGGAACGCAGGCATGCAAGGCGCTGCGCGAAGAGGGCTATCGCGTCATTCTGGTCAATTCCAACCCCGCAACGATCATGACGGACCCGGAACTGGCCGATGCGACCTATATCGAACCAATCACGCCGGAAGTTGTTGCCAAGATCATTGCGCGCGAGCGCCCCGATGCGCTGCTGCCGACCATGGGCGGCCAGACCGCGCTGAACACCGCGCTTTCGCTGCGCCGCATGGGTGTGCTTGACCGCTACAACGTGGAAATGATCGGCGCCAACGCCGAGGCAATTGACAAGGCGGAAGACCGCGCGCTGTTCCGCGAGGCGATGGCGAAGATCGGGCTGGAAACCCCGCGCTCCATGCTGGCAAACGCGACAGAGGTGAAAGACGCCGACCGCAAGATGCATGAGGCCGAGCGCGCCAAGCTGAAGGCCGAAAACCCGGCAGACCTCGACGCTGCGCTGGACGCGCTGGAAACCCGCTGGAACCTTGGCGAAACGGACCGCAAGCAGCGCTACATAGGGCACGCAATGGCCGTCGCCGCGCAGGCGCTGGATCATGTCGGCTTGCCCGCGATTATTCGCCCATCTTTCACGATGGGCGGCACAGGCGGCGGCATTGCCTATAACCGCGCTGAATTCTTCGACATTGTGCAGTCGGGGCTGGACGCTTCGCCGACAACGGAAGTGCTGATTGAAGAAAGCGTTCTGGGCTGGAAGGAATATGAGATGGAAGTTGTTCGCGACAAGGCGGACAACTGCATCATCGTCTGCTCCATCGAGAACATTGATCCTATGGGCGTGCACACGGGCGACTCCATAACCGTCGCCCCTGCCCTCACGCTGACGGACAAGGAATACCAGATCATGCGCAACGCCTCGATTGCAGTGTTGCGCGAGATCGGCGTTGAAACCGGCGGTTCGAACGTGCAATTCGCGGTAAATCCGGCAGATGGCCGTCTGGTTGTCATCGAGATGAACCCGCGCGTGTCGCGCTCATCGGCTCTGGCATCGAAAGCCACCGGCTTTCCCATTGCCAAGATCGCGGCGAAGCTTGCCGTCGGCTATACGCTGGACGAGCTGGAAAACGACATTACCGGGGGCGCGACGCCTGCCAGCTTCGAGCCGTCGATTGACTATGTTGTCACCAAGATCCCGCGCTTTGCATTCGAGAAATTCCCCGGAGCCGAGCCGGTTCTGACAACTGCCATGAAGTCGGTTGGCGAAGTCATGGCGATTGGCCGCACGTTTCAGGAGTCGTTGCAGAAGGCTCTGCGTGGTCTGGAAACCGGCCTGACCGGTCTTGATGAGATCGAGATTCCGGGCCTTGGACAGGGCGAGGACAAGAATGCGATCCGCGCCGCGCTCGGCACGCCAACGCCTGACCGGCTGCGCATGGTGGCGCAAGCCATACGCATGGGCACCTCGCTGGAAGACGTGCATCAGATGTGCCGGATCGACCCGTGGTTCCTGGAACAGATCGCCGGCATCATTGCGATGGAAGAGCGCATTCGCGAGCATGGATTGCCGCAGGACGCCACGAATCTGCGCATGTTGAAGGCTATGGGCTTTTCCGATGCGCGCCTTGGCTCGCTCACGGGCGGCGATGCGGACACGGTGCGCGCCGCGCGCCAGAAGCTCGACGTCCACCCCGTGTTCAAGCGCATAGACACATGCGCTGCAGAATTCGCCTCGCCCACAGCCTATATGTATTCGACCTATGAGGTTCCGTTTGCGGGCGCGCTGGACGACGAGGCTCAGGTTTCCGACCGCAAGAAGGTCGTGATCCTCGGCGGCGGTCCGAACCGCATTGGTCAGGGCATCGAGTTCGATTATTGCTGCTGCCATGCAGCCTTCGCGCTGCGCGAGGCAGACTATGAAGCGATCATGGTCAACTGTAACCCGGAAACGGTTTCAACCGACTATGACACGTCAGACCGTCTCTATTTCGAGCCGTTGACGGCGGAAGATGTTCTGGAAATCCTGCGTGCCGAACAGGCAAAGGGCACGTTGCACGGCGTCATCGTGCAGTTTGGCGGCCAGACGCCGCTGAAACTGGCTGATGCGCTGGAAAAGGCGGGCATTCCGATATTGGGAACGTCGCCGGACGCGATCGACCTTGCGGAAGACCGCGACCGCTTCCAGAAGCTGCTGAGCAAGCTTGGGCTGACCCAGCCGAAAAACGGCATTGCCTATTCGGTGGAACAGGCGCGCACTGTCGCCAGCGAGCTTGGCTTCCCGCTGGTTGTTCGCCCGTCTTATGTTCTGGGCGGCCGCGCGATGCAGATCATTCACGACGAGAGCCAGTTGCAGACCTATCTGCTGGACACGGTTCCGGGGCTGGTGCCGGAAGACATCAAGCAGAAATATCCGAACGACAAGACGGGCCAGATCAACACGCTGCTGGGCAAGAACCCGCTGCTGTTTGACTCATATCTGTCCGGCGCAATCGAGGTGGATGTGGACTGCCTGTCGGATGGCACTTCGAACTATGTCGCGGGCGTGATGCAGCACATAGAAGAAGCGGGCATCCATTCCGGCGATTCCGCGTGTTCCCTGCCCGCCTATACACTGGACACTGAAATGGTGGCCGAGTTGGAGCGGCAGGCCAAGGCAATGGCGCTGGCGCTGAAGGTCGGCGGGTTGATGAACGTTCAGTTCGCCATCAAGGATGGCCAGATTTACGTGCTGGAAGTGAACCCGCGCGCAAGCCGCACGGTGCCATTTGTTGCCAAGGCCATAGGCCGCCCGATTGCCAAGATCGCAGCGCGGATAATGGCCGGTGAATCGCTGGACGCAGCCTTTGCGCATTACGGAAAGAAGGTGGACGCGACCGCGCTCAAGCACATAGCGGTGAAGGAAGCCGTGTTCCCATTCGCCCGCTTCCCCGGTGTAGACACGCTGCTGGGGCCGGAAATGAAATCGACCGGCGAGGTCATGGGTCTGGACACCGACTTTGCACTAGCCTTCGCCAAAAGCCAGCTCGGCGCGGGAATAGATCTGCCCCGTTCGGGCACGGTGTTTGTGTCGGTGCGCGATGAAGACAAGGAAGGCGTCCTGCCTTCCATCAAGCGTCTGGCCGACCTCGGCTTCCGCATACTGGCAACAGGCGGCACGCAGCGCTATCTCGCCGAAAACGGCGTGGCCGCTGAAAAGGTGAACAAGGTTCTGGAAGGCCGTCCGCACATTGAGGACGCGATCCGCAACCGTCAGGTGCATCTGGTGTTCAACACGACCGACGGACAGAAGGCGGTTTCGGACTCCAAGTCCCTGCGCCGCGCAACTCTGATGCAGAAGGTTCCGTACTATACAACCTTAGCGGGCATGGCCGCCGCCGCCGAAGCAATTGCTGCATTGAAGGCGGGCAGCCTTGAGGTGAGGCGACTGCAGGAGTATTTTTAACGTGAGCAACCAGTTACGCATTTTCACATTGCCGCGACATACTTGATTATTTCGTCAAAGAGGGGGAATGTGAATCCTTTATGGATACCCGCTTGCAGCATCCCGCACACCACCGCCGGAGATTTGCATGCTTCATTTCCGCCAACGCCAAAATGTTCGCAAATTTGCTGTTTAATTCGTCCATATTCTTCCGTGCCGATTCTTGTCTTTAAATAGCACTCAAGATTACCGTCGATAGAGGTTAAAATCGGACTCCATACAACCGGGAAGTCTTCGATACACCGGCAACCAACTATTGATTGCAATAATCTATTCCGCCGTATGGCTCCTTCCTTATTGTTGCCCAAGCGGTCATTGTCGAACACCGGATATACGCGAATGCCGAGTTTCTTGAACGCAAGTAATGGCTTATCAATTTTCGTCTTTCCATCACACTGTATTATTGCCACACCTTCTCGCAGAGGATCGATACCACTACGAATATAGGCCGCCTTTAGTATTTCTCTATCCGAAACGCCTTCTACTAGTATTACCTTATCCGCAAAGAACCCTTCAGATATCTCTCTACTAAAAATGTGGAGTCCCGCTCTAAATGTGTTAATGGACATCGGCTGTACGTTCAAATGGGAGGCCATGTCGCGAGTAAAATCATCTATACTCAGATTCATGCACCGTGTACCGATCTCACCGTTTTCATCACACTTAGATACAACTCTAATTCTATCAACATCAACTATATCTATGAACTTTTCGGAATGCGTAGCATATACTATCTGAACTCGGATACCATTTTGTTTATTAAAATGCTCCGATACATCCTTAAAGGCCTGATAGAACAATATTTGCTTGATCGGATGCTGGTATATTTCCGGCTCTTCTATAAGAAGAATTATATCACTTTGCGCCTGATCAAAATCTGCTTGTTGAGTCTCATCATCCTGTGGGGACTGTTGCTCCGCTAAAAACTGAATGATGGAGAATAGAATAGCTCTTTGCAAACCGTGACCCACCTGACCAATATCAAGCTGCAATCCACGGTGAAGAACGTTGACTGTTGGAGTTGGAAGTTTGACAGAAATTTCATTTGCCGTATTAAGACCAGCAATCAGATTCGTATCACTATAGTATCTATGCAGAGAATGAGAAAGTTTACTGCCGAAATCGGAAAGCTGCGGAATATTATTTGGATCCGTTAATGCTGATAACTCATTGTTAGATCGTTCAATAAATTGTATATATTCCTTTCTATTTTCTATTGATTGCTTAACAATCTCTGATAATAAATTAACAACCGGGCTTTTACGTGAGTCACTTACTTCGTCGTAGGCATCTTTGACTGCGGGAACAAATCTAACATAAGTCTTCTTCGTAAGTTTTCCTAGAGCAACATTCTTGGCACCAAAGAAATTCTGAACTACTGTATAATTTAGGTTTTTTGGATTGCTCCTTTCCCATTCTCTCAGAGCTTCGTCAATCTCATCTCCATTTGCTGGTGGCAAGTCATAAGTCTTTCGCAACGCAGCATACATACTTCGGCGGTTTGTGCCGTTCCGCTCTTTGCGCAAATCTGCAAAATCGGGATTAACATAAGCGAAAACAGAGTATTCGCCTGCAAGTCCTGCTTCGCCACCAAATTCTCGGACAACCTTCAACTTGTGATTGTGGATCGCGTGGCCGAACTCTGCACTTTCGGCAGGGGTAAGATGATAAAATTCTATCGCGATAGAAATCGTCCTCGAAGTATCATGCATGTAGTAGTCATTTACAGAGATATTGGGCGAAGAGGAGAAGAATAGATCAATGGCCTTCAAAACAGTAGATTTTCCTGCATTGTTGCCACCAACAATTGCCGTCGTTTTATCAAGAATGGTCTCAAGAATTAAAATCGATCGATAATTTTCAATCCTGATCGAATGTATCTGCATTTGATATACTTTCACAATTACTATTTATTTCGGAATTGCAGCCGGAACAATCTCCGAACTCACAAAAAAAACATACCTAAGGTTTAATCGCAATACGTCTGAGAGCAATTCCACGATCAAAAGCTCCTGGCATTTTGACAGCGCGCAATTGGCGTTAATTTTTTTTCCTATTTGGGAGCTCGTAGTAGACGGCAAAGTTGCGTGCCAGATTCTGCCGACTCCATACTAAAATCAGGAGTGGCAGGTTCATCATTAATCACATAAGGTGCCTCGGTTTACTAAAACCTACTGCGCGTCCGATCCCGGCCTAAACCCGTGGCTTCGAGCAGGCCCATGCGCTTGGCGTCGTAATAATAGCCGCGTTGGTAAAGCCGGTCGGCGGTGGCTTCGTCGCCCTTGGCTACGAGAAGCGCCCCGCGTAGATAACGCACGGCGTATTTCAGATTTGTCTCAGCATCGAGAAGGCCGGACGGTTCGCCCCTGTAGCCCATGCCACGCGCGGTTGCGTGGCTTATCTGCATGAGCCCCCAATAGGGACCGTTGCGGGCCTTCGGGTTCAGCGTGCTTTCGCGCTTTGCCACACGGCGCACCAGCGAAACCGGCACTTCGTAATGTTCGGCATAAGTCTTGATGAGGTGTTCTAGTTCAGGACTGCGCGCGTCCACCGGGCCGGCCTGCACCAGTTTGCCCTGAGGCGGATGCACAGCCTCCGGGCGCATACGCCGCGCCAATGCTTCATCGTTGCTGTTTGTATTTGCGGAAGCCAGAACCACCGGGGCCGATGCGCTGGCATAGGAAACTTGCGTTGTCGAACCTATTGCCGATGTCGCGGTCTGGTCCGCGACCGTTGCGCCCGAATAGGCGGAAGGCAGCGCCGCGTTCTGCTCAACCTCTGCAGCCAGACTGCGCGCTGCAAGTTCGGACGGGCTGAATGCCGGGTTAGCCTGCGGCAACAACGCCACTTCCTGGGGCAATGCCACATCCTCAACCGTGCTTGTCGGGGCTGCATCCGCCAGGATGGCACCATCGCCGCTGGTCGCGCAGCCTGCTATGCCGCCACAGGCAGCCAGCATCATCGGCACTATGAATTTTCGCACTCGCTGCAAACGGTCGCGCTCCATGGGTCACCCGTGCAAATACATGACCCAATTGCCTCGGGCAACCTATTCGAGGAATCGGGCTGCGCTTTTCCCGTTGGGGTTGCTTGCCTCATGCGCGCTCAACCAAATTGTTCCTGTTTTGTGCTTGGCGAAGCTCGTGCTACGGTGCGCGTCAAAAGAGAGTCGAATGCCGCATCATATATTCGAAACTGAGCTTGGGTGGATGGGAATTGCTTGGCGAGAGCTTGCAATTACAAGGCTTTGCACGCCTCAAGGCGACCCTGCGGCAGTGAAAAAGCGCCTCGAACGGCTGGGCGTGCCGGTCGATTTTGCGGCCCTGCCGCAATCTGTCGCGGCTGTTGTCGAGCTTTTGCGGCGCTACGCGGCGGGCGAAAAGATCGAGTTCGATGAGGTTTTCGTCGATCCCGGCGACATTGATGCGTTTCGGCGCGATATATATGCCGCGGCCAGAAAGCTGCGTTTCGGCGAAACCACCACCTATGGCGAACTTGCCGCCACCGCGGGTCATCCCGGCATGGCCCAACAAACCGGGCAGGCCCTTGGCGCGAACCCTGTTCCAATCATCGTGCCCTGCCATCGCATTCTGGCGGCAGGTGGCAAAATCGGCGGGTTTTCCGCACCGGGCGGGACGCTCACCAAGCAAATGCTGCTCGCGCTGGAAGGCGTTAGCCTCGCGCCGCCCGCCCCGGCTCAGGCTTCGTTCGCGTTTTAGCGGCCCGGCATCAAGAGCGGCGGCATGTTCTCGACATCAGCCTGTATGCATTGCCTGACCGTGCAGGCCGGATTATCTGCCGTTGGAACAGTGTCGAGGTCGATTACCTGCCCGAATTCGCAAAAGCGCTGGTCGCTCACATAGCGCCCGTAAAGCGGCAATCCGGGCGTACGTTTCGATTGCCAACGCAATATTGCCGCGCCGTCTCGTTTCAACGCTGCCTGCACCTGCGCACAACTCATGCTCATTGTCTGGTATCGGGAAATGGCGTGCGCGGGGCCAGCCAGCAGCAACCCGAGCGCCACGCCTGTTATCAGCCTATACATGCTGCCTGCTCCGCCTGTGTGTTGCGCCTGCGCAATCAACATGGCAGGCGCACCAGTGTTCCGTCAGGTCAGATTATGCTCTGGCGTCGCGCAAATGGCACGACATTATCAGCGCCAGCTTTCAGCCCTTCCGTTGCCAGCGGTTCCAGATCCATTGCCGCGCCGGGTGCCTGTGCCGGCCTTAGCGCTTCGCCGGCCAGGAAATCGACGCCCAGTTCCAGAGCATATGTCAGCACATAAGCCTCGCCGATGTCATTTGCGAACACGTTCGCCCGCGCATCCCGGCAGGTTTCCATGAACCGGCGCAACAGCGCGGAAAGCTCCCGGCTGCCCGCAGCGCGTCTCAACCAATCGCCGTCGATCCGGATGGTTTGCGGCGCACATGCCGCAAAGCTGTCTGCCAGCTTCTCATCATTGAGCCGTGCAGCAAGGCCGAGATTCACCCCGGTTTCGCGCAGCCGCAAAGCAACCGCCTCTTCCGCACTATCCAGAAATACCGTTACACGCGAAGGCTCAAGTTCCGCTGCCGCCAATTCATCGGCAAGATCGTCAATCGCGCCCTGCCCATCTGGCAAATCAACAAACAGATCGAGCTCCGCACCATCGCTTTGCGCAAGATTTCGTATGGCAAGCTGCAGCCCGATCTGACGGTCCGCCTCAACCCGCTCTGACACCGGCACTCCGTCGCGCGAAACGACCAGTTCGGCCTGTAGCGCCAGCGGCGACAACAGACCCGCAACATGCGACGCGAAGACCTGCCTGTAAAGCGTGTGCAGGCGGTAGTGGCCCATCACGGCGTATTGCACGCCAATTTCGTCCGAAATTATTGTATCCATGTGTCTTCAGCGATGTTTGCGAATCCGGCGTCCAAACACGCGGCGCGCGCGGCCACCAACCGCGACAAGCCTTTCATGCTCGACTGTTTCCTCATTTACGTCAGGCTCCACCGCCGTCTCAGCGATGCCCGGCATGTCGAAGGTTTCAAAATTTGCAGGCACAGTTTGCGGTCGTCCGAGTGCATAGCCCTGAACCATCGAAACGCCGCAGCTCGCGGCGACCTCAACGTGCCAAGGCTCTTCCAGGCCTTCGAACAGCGTGGAGATACCGCGCTGCTCAAATTCGCCGACCATTGCCCGCAATAATGCAATGCCAGCGCCGGTTTCCATCAGGCGGGTGATCCAGATGGCATCGAATTTCACAATATCGGGCGACAATTCCTGCACGCGGCTCATGTCGGAGTCATCTGCGCCATAATCATCGACCGCAATGCGAAAGCCGTGGTCTCGCAGCGCTTTTACAAGCTCGGCGAATTTTTCATCCGAAGCGACACGGTTTTCTGTGACTTCGCAGACGATCCGCTGCGGATCGATTTTCGCCTCATGCAGCACCAGCCGCATGTCGCGCAGCGCCGTTTCTGCCATTGCCGTCTCCACAAACACTGCCGGATCGAAATTGACAAAGATCGAGCTGGTCTCGCTCAGGCATTGGGCGGCGTTCAGCAGATGAAGGTTGCGCGTCAGTGTTTCAACATGAAAGCGCTCGAGTGCGGTAAACGTGCTGAAAAACGCAGCTGGCGATAGCAGTTCACCGTCGCGCGATGGCCGTATCAACCCTTCAAAGGCGTAGATCGAAAGCTTGCCATTGGAGAAGGAAAATATTGGCTGAAATGCGCTGCGGAGGTGGAAAAGTCCCCACACGCCAAACCACGTGCTGTCCTCAGCACGAACCAGATGAGAAAGGGCCAGGCTGCGCGCCAATGAAATCCTCGCTGTAGCAACACGCGCGCCCAGCCTACCGCCACAGTTTTGACTACACGTTAATTCCCGATCGCAGATTCTTGTCTTTGTGGCAATCAGGCGCTTGCAATAGCCGCATCGCGGGACAATAGAAGCACCGCAGATTTAACTGGAGTGTCCAGAATGACTTTTCTCGCAAATGCGCTTTCCCGCGTAAAACCCTCGGCAACGATTGCCGTTACCCAGAAAGCGCGCGAGCTTAAAAATGCTGGCCGCGACATTATTGGCCTTGGTGCGGGCGAGCCGGATTTCGACACGCCGGAGAATGTGAAAAACGCCGCAATTGATGCTATTCGGCGCGGCGAAACGAAATATACGCCTGTGTCAGGCATTGCGCCGCTGCGCGAGGCGATTGCCGCCAAATTCAAGCGGGAAAACAATCTGGACTATACACCAGCCCAGACAATCGTGGGCACCGGCGGCAAGCAGATCCTGTTCAACGCCTTCATGGCGACCCTCAATCCGGGCGATGAGGTCGTTATTCCCTCGCCCTATTGGGTCAGCTATCCCGAAATGGTGGCGCTGTGCGGGGGCGAACCGGTTTTTGCGCCAACGACCATCGAAAACGGCTTCAAACTCACTGCCGAAGCGCTGGCCAAGGCAATTTCGCCACGCACAAAGTGGCTTGTGCTGAATTCGCCTTCAAACCCTTCCGGCGCAGCCTACACTGAGGCGGAGTTGCAGGCGCTTGCCGACGTGCTGCTCAAGCATCCCCATGTGTGGATATTGACCGACGACATGTACGAGCATTTGACCTATGGCGACTTCGTGTTCCGCACCATCGCAGAGGTGGAACCGAAGCTTTATGGTCGCACGCTCACCATGAACGGCGTTTCCAAGGCCTACGCAATGACGGGTTGGCGCATCGGATATGCTGCGGGGCCGCTCGAACTCATCAAGGCAATGGATATGATCCAGGGACAGCAGACCTCTGGGGCCTGTTCCATCGCCCAGTGGGCTGCGGTTGAAGCGCTGAATGGGCCGCAGGATTTCGTCAAGAAAAACAAGGCGATATTCCAGAACCGGCGCGATCTCGTGGTATCCATGCTCAATCAGGCGCGCGGCATCGAATGCCCTTCCCCCGAAGGTGCATTCTATGTTTATCCCTCTTGCGCGCAGTTGATCGGCAAGAAAACGCCTACGGGCAAAATTATCGATAGCGACGAAGCATTCTGTTCCGAGTTGCTCGAAACAGAAGGCGTTGCGGTTGTGTTTGGCTCCGCGTTCGGGCTTGGCCCGAATTTCCGGATTTCCTATGCGACATCGGAACAGCTGCTTGAGGAAGCCTGCACGCGCATCCAGAGGTTCACCGCATCGTTAAGCTGAGCGTGAGCGTCACGCCCACCCCTTGCCCTCCATTGCCATAGATGTACGATGGCGCATGGCTGCTGCGAAATAGCAGCGCCATGCGACGGCCATAAGGCCAGTGGTCATGATATGGCCGCCGCTCATCAACCGGATTGAGTGGAGGACAATCATGGGAAAACGCGCCGGAGGAAGGCGAACGGGACCGAAATGCGTTGCCATTGTCGGTTCCTTTGCAAGCGGAAAGTCCACCCTTCTCGAAGCTATACTGGCCCGAACAGGTGCGATCCAGCGTCAAAACGCGGTCGCGTCCGGAAGTACCATCGCTGACTCCAGCGCCGAGGCCAGGGCGCACGCCATGAGCGTTGAGGCAACGATAGCCACCACAAGTTTCATGGGCGAAAGCCTGACCTTCATCGACTGTCCCGGCTCCATCGAATTCGCATATGAAGCCGATCCGGTGCTGGCCGCGTGCGATGTTGCCGTTGTCGTCGCTGAGGCCGACGAAAAGAAAATCCCCGCCTTGCAGCTCGTCATGCGCCGATTGGACGAGCTTGGCGTTCCGCGCATCCTGTTCCTGAACAAGATTGATCGCACGGCAAGCGGCGTACGTGATGTGCTGAAATTGCTGCAACCGGCGAGCTCGCGCCCACTTCTTTTGCGGCAAATCCCGTTGCGAAAAGACGGCTCCGTGGTCGGCTCAATCGACCTTGCCCTTGAGCGTGCTTATATCTGGCGTGAGTTCGCCGAAAGCGAGATCACCGAAATTCCGGGTGACGAGAAGGCGCGGGAAGTAGAAGCGCGCTTCCACATGCTGGAAACCCTGGCGGACCATGACGACACGCTGATGGAACAACTTCTTGAGGACAAGGAGCCACCGAAAGACGAGATATTCGACGACCTTACCGCCGACCTGCAGGATGGGGCAATCACACCCGTCTTCATTGGCACCGCCGAAAAAGGCAATGGCGTGCTACGCCTGCTCAAATCCATCCGGCACGATGCGCCAGACATTGCAGCTACTGCCAGACGTCTCGGCGTGCCAGAGAATGCGGGAACGGTAGTGCAAACAATGAAAACGATCCACACGCCGCATGGTGGGAAGCTATCGGTTTCGCGAATCTTGTCGGGGAGCGTCAGCGACGGCGCTGAGCTATATCTACCCGGCGATAAATCAGTAAAGGTTTCAGGCATTTACACGCTGCTCGGCTCATCACAGACAAAAGTTGCGAGCGCCGCGGCGGGGGATACGGTTGCGCTGGGCAAGCTGGACAGTGCAGCCACAGGCCAAACCCTCACCTCAGCCAAATCAGGCATGGCACCGCTGGTAAAACTCTCGCCGCCCCAGCCGGTTTTCGCCTTTGCCCTTCGCCCTAAAGAGCGCAAGGACGAAGTGAAGATGTCGGCTGCAATTCACCGGCTTGCGGACGAGGACCCTTCACTTTCTCTCGAACACAATCAGGAGACCGGCGAAACCATTCTTTCCGGCCACGGTGAAATGCATTTGCGCGTTGTACGGGAACGGCTGGAAAATCGTAACCAGATTCCGATTGAAAGCCGCCAGCCATCGGTGCCCTATCGCGAAACGATCCGCAAATCGATCGCACAGCGAGGGCGCCACAAGAAGCAATCTGGTGGCCACGGACAGTTCGGCGATGTGGTGCTGGATATAAAGCCTTTGCCGCGCGGCTCGGGGTTTGAGTTCACGGAAACGATTACCGGCGGCGTCGTTCCGCGCCAGTATATTCCGTCGGTGGAAACCGGTGTACGGGACTATCTTAAATCCGGGCCGCTCGGCTTCCCGGTCGTCGATATTGCCGTCAATCTGCAGGATGGTTCCTACCACACCGTCGATTCTTCAGACATGGCGTTTCAAATGGCCGCGAAGCTCGCGATGAAAGAGGGCATGGCGGCCTGCTCACCCGTTTTGCTGGAACCGATCATGAAGGTCGAAATTTTCACGCCGTCGGAGGCAACGGCAAAGGTTACAGCACTTGTTCCCCAGCGGCGCGGCCAAATTCTGGGCTATGATGGGCGTGAAGGCTGGCCAGGATGGGATGTTGTTGAAGCGACCATGCCGCAATCGGAAATTGGCGACCTGATTATCGAGCTCCGTTCCGCGACAGCAGGCGTTGCCACCTATCGGGCAACATTCGATCATATGGCAGAGTTGACCGGCCGGCTGGCGGACGACGTGCTGAACGGGCCTAAAGCGGCCTGATCGGCAAGGCCGGGAGGTAATGAAAGGGCGGAAGGCGCATTTGGTCAAATTTCCGCCCTTTCAATAGCAAATGTAATGGTGGGGACGAAATTGCGGGAAAGGAGACGTTTCATGCCTTTTATTCACCGCCGTCCCGCTTGGGCGATCGACGAGAAGCTTGCGACACCTGAGGCCGTTTTCCTGAACCGCCGCACCATTTTGGCGGGCATGGGCATTGCCGCTGCAAGCGCAGGTCTTTTGCCACGCAAGGTGCTGGCGGAATCTGACCCCACCGCAGACCTTTATCCCGCCAAACCCAATGACGCCTATAGACTGGACCGTTCGCTGACCCCGGAAGAGATCAACGCCAACTACAACAACTTTTACGAATACGGCACCTATAAGGAGATTGCGCAGGAAGCGCAGCAGCTCAAGACCCGGCCATGGCAAATCGAAATCGGTGGGATGGTCGCCAAACCCATGACACTCGAATTCGATGAGCTGGTGCGAAAATTCCCCTTGGAAACCCGTCTTTACCGCCATCGTTGCGTGGAAGCGTGGTCGATGACAATCCCATGGTCCGGCTTTCCACTCAAATCGCTCGTTGAAGCGGTTGAGCCGCAATCATCGGCAAAATTTGTGCGGTTCGAAACATTTCTGGACCCGGACATGGCTCCCGGACAAAACAACTTCCTGTATCCCTGGCCATATGTGGAGGGTCTGACCATCGCCGAAGCGATGAATGAACTGCCGCTGCTGGTAACCGGCGCATATGACAAGCCGCTGGCAAAGCAGTTCGGAGCACCAATACGCTTGGCCGTTCCCTGGAAATATGGCTTCAAGTCGATCAAGTCGATCCGTAAGATTAGCTTTGTCGCGGAAAGACCGGTCGGCCTTTGGGAAGCGATCCAGCCGAGCGAATACGGCTTTTGGGCCAATGTGAACCCGCAGGTTCCCCATCCGCGCTGGAGTCAGGCGCAGGAACGCGTTTTGCACACCGGCGAGATTGTACCGACGTTGCTCTTTAACGGCTACGGAGAGCAGGTTGCCCATCTCTATAAAGGAATGGACCCCGCAACGCTTTATATGTGAGCAGGCCACCGGCTGATTGCCATTCTGAGTTGAACTCACGCCAATAGAGCGCGATCAGCAATCACAACCAGAACGTGAGCACTCGACCAACAAAAAAGCCGGATCAAGTGATCCGGCTGAGTTTGTTGGAAGTGCCTGTTAGGGCCAACCTCCAGAGGGGAACACTCACCGAGCGCTAATGGGAGGAGGAACGCGCTCAGGAGATGACCGATATATGTGCGTTTGCTGCTTATTTCACAAGCACCTATTTTGCATCGCTTTTATGCAAAAACCGCTTGGCTGTGGCATAATCGAGTGGCCGCTCGGTAGGACCAGACCATTCGATCTAGTAAAAGCCCGAAAATGCTGCATTGCAAATAGGCAAGCACAAATTTTGCGCAATGCAATATACACGCCCTCAGCACACCGCCTGATTGCAATCAGAACGACCAGTTCCGTGCCTTGCTGATAACGAAATCGCGGAATGCGTGTAATTTTGCCTGGTTCTTCATCGCTTCAGGATAAGCGAAATATGTGTCGAACGACGGCACCTCAGTTTGCGGCAGCACCTGCACGAGCCCGGCTTCCCTGCTGGCCACATAATCCGGAAGCATGGCAATCCCTGCCCCTGCCTGAACTGCACGCTTGATGGAAATCACATCATTGATCTGCAATGTGGCCGTGCGCTGGCCTTCGAAATCGCCAACAGTTTCCAGCCAGTTCAGTTCAGACAGATGCGAAGGCACCGGCACGCCAAATGTAACGATGCGATGGTGCTTCAAATCGTCAATGCTTTCCGGCATTCCGCGCTTCGCAATGTATGCCGCAGACGCATAGAGGTGAAAATGGACGGTAAACAGCCGTCGCTGGATCAGGTCAGGTTGTTGCGGTTGGCGCAGCCGAATGGCGCAATCCGCCTGCCGCATGGTCAGATCCAGCTCCTCATTCGCCAAAATGAGCTGCACCTGAATTTCAGGATACATCTCCAGAAATTCGGGCATTCGTTCCGTCAGCCAGCCTGCACCAAGGCCGACAGTCGTGGTGACCTTTAACAGGCCAGATGGCCGATCCTTAGTTTCGGTCAGGCGTGATTTGATGCTTTCAAGCTTCATCAGCACGTCATGCGCGGTGCGATAGAGCAACTCGCCCTGTTCGGTGAGCACCAACCCGCGCGCGTGGCGGTTGAAAAGCGGAACGCCCACATCATGCTCAAGCGCACTGACTTGCCGCGAGATGGCCGACTGCGAAAGCTTCAATGTCTCGGCGGCATGGGTAAACGAGCCAGCTTCAGCGGCTGCGTGGAACACGCGCAGTTTATCCCAATCAAGTGCCATATCGTCCCCTCGTCGAACGGCCTCTTGCTGGGCCTCTCAAACAATATATCTCTGTGCAAGCACCATAGTTTGGCCAAAGATTGACCCTACGACGCGCGAAACCGGTTCCTACTCCGCTGCCTCTCTCTGTACTTCAAGACTCGCCAGATATTTCTCCGCCTCAAGCGCCGCCATGCAGCCCATGCCAGCGGCAGTCACTGCCTGACGGAAAATGTCGTCGGTAACATCACCAGCCGCAAACACACCCGGAACATCTGTGCGGGTGGAATCCGGGGCGGTCCACAAATACCCGTTCGGCTTCTGCTTCAACTTGCCGACGAACAGTTCCACCGCAGGCGCATGGCCAATCGCCACGAACACACCATCGGTTTGCACTTCCGTCACTGCGCCAGTCGAGATGTTCTTGAGACGAACGCCGGTCGCATAGGCTGGGAGCGGAGGTTTGCCCGCAGTGCCGACTATTTCGTCAATCACACTGTCCCAGATCACATTCACATTGTCTTTGGCGAACAGCCGCTCCTGCAATATGCGCTCAGCGCGAAATTCCGCGCGACGGTGTACGACCGTGACCGATTTTGCCAGATTGGAGAGGTATAGCGCTTCCTCAACGGCAGTGTTGCCGCCGCCGACAACCACCACGTCCTTGCCGCGGTAAAAAAAGCCATCGCACGTGGCGCAGGCAGATACGCCGAAGCCCTGAAAGGTCTGCTCGCCCGGAATGCCAAGCCATTTGGCCTGTGCACCGGTAGCAATCACCAGCGCATCGCAGGTGTAGATGGTGCCGGAATCGCCTGTGAGGCGAAACGGTCTCACATCCAGATCGACATTGGTAATAACATCATTGACGATTTCCGTGCCGACATGCTTGGCCTGCGCCAGCATTTCGTCCATCAGCCACGGTCCCTGCACGGGCTGGGAAAAGCCGGGATAGTTTTCAACATCGGTGGTGATCGTAAGCTGGCCGCCCTGCTGCATTCCGGCAACCAGCACCGGCTTGAGCATTGCACGCGCTGCATAGATTGCAGCCGTATATCCTGCCGGTCCTGAACCGATGATTAGAACGGGCGCGTGCTTGACGGACATGGAAACACCTGTTGCGGCCTTTCCGGCCAACGAGATTCTCTGTTTCAGTGCGGAGACTGTAAAATGGGGCAGCCATGCGTCACATGCAAGGCTTGCCTTTAATGATCCCCTGAAAGCTTGCGTCGAACCCGTTCCATTGCGCGACAATCTGGTCTAGATCGAGCGAAAGATTCTTGCGCGAACGCCCGGAGATTTAAAACATGCCGCTAAAAGCGGATCTAGACGCCACCGACTGGAAGATCCTGCGGGAGCTTCAGGATGACGGGCGCATGACCAACATCGAACTTTCCCGCCGGGTTGGCATTTCCGCACCGCCCTGCCTGCGCCGTGTCAAAAGACTGGAAGAAGCGGGCGTAATTCAGGGTTATCGGGCATTGCTCAACGCCTCCATGCTTGGAGCGGATGTTGTGGCCTTCTGCCTTGTTGGCCTGCACCACCACTCTGAAACAGCGCTCAAGGCTTTTGCCGACCTCACGCGCTCCTGGCCGATTGTGCGCGAAGCCTGGATGGTTTCAGGAGAATCCGACTTCATGCTGCACTGCGTTGCGCCGGACCTCGCTACTTTTCAAAGTTTCGTGATCGAGAAGCTTACCTCGACACCAAATGTCGATACGGTTCGCACCGCGCTAACGATCAGGCAGGTTAAGGACGAGGGTTTGATTGCCATTGAGAACGCCTAGCGTTCAGCGGCAGACCAAACCCGATCGTAAACGGCATTAATTCGCGCTGCCTCGCCTTCGAGCCGGAAATTTTCCCGCACATGAGCAAGCGCCGCCTGCCCCGCAGCCTCGCGCGCGGCATGATCGTCCATCAATGAAGCAGCGGCAGAAATCATTGCAGCCAAATCATCGCGCGCCATCACTCGCCCCGTGCGGTGATCCACCACGAGTTCGGGAAACGCGCCAACGTCCGTAGCAACCACCGGCACGCCGCTTGCCATGGCTTCCAGCGGCGTAAGACCAAAGCCCTCCCAGCGTTGGGGCGCAACAAACAGCGCAAGCGCGCGATACCAGTCAGGAATGTTCGTATGTTCGCCCACGAACAAAATGCGCTCGCTCAAGCCCGCAGCGGCGACCTTTTCCTTCAATGCTTGCTCAAATGTCTTATGCTCGGCGGTAGCGCGCCCCGCAACAATTGCGGACCACTGCGGCCTTGAGGGCAACAGCGCAATCATTGCATCGACAAACAGGTCTGTGCCTTTCTGGTGCCGCACGCGCCCAAAGCAGCCGACATACAGCTTGCTGCTATCCAGCCCTACATGCTCGATGGCACCCGCGCGGTCGGCCGCAGGGCTGAACCGGGCAACATCGATCCCGTGCATGATGACGGTGTTCGGCACTTCCAGAAACGCCGCCGTTCGCGTGCTGGTCGCGATAACGGCATCCATCTGGCGGATCAGGAATTTCGTCCATTTCTTGTGGTGGCGCTGCGAAGCAGAGGTGAAAACCAGCTTGAGCGGCGCGCCGAGCCATTTCAGCACCAGACCGCCCAGCATCTCCACATTCCGGCGCGCGTGCCAGATGCGCGCCCTGCCGCTTGCCGGACGCGACCACAGGCGCGGCAATTGCCACCAGCGCAAACGTGGCAGGGATGAAGGCAAACCCGGCCCCAACACAGCAATGCCGAGCGAGCGCGCCTGCAACGGCACGAGTTGAATGATTGTGCTGGTAACGCCGGACAGCCGCTTTTTGAAATTCGGCGCGATCACATCGACGCGCGCGGGGTCAATCGACGCCGCAGCATCATCGCCCCCGGCGTCATTTGCGCTGTCCATGTAATCAGCCGTAGCGGACTTCGAGAACCTCATATCCGCGCGCGCCACCGGGCGCGTTGACTTCGACCGTGTCGCCCACTTCCTTGCCGATCAGCGCGCGCGCAATCGGGGAAGAAATGGAAATACGACCGAGTTTCACATCGGCCTCCTGATCACCCACGATCTGGTAGGTCTTTTCTTCTTCCGAATCCTCATCGACGAGAACAACGGTCGCGCCAAACTTGACCTTGCTGCCAGAAAGCTTGGAGACGTCGATCACCTCGGCGCGCGCGATAAGGTCTTCCAGTTCGTGGATGCGGCCTTCATTGTGGCTCTGCGCTTCCTTGGCCGAATGGTATTCGGCATTTTCGGAAAGGTCGCCATGCGAGCGCGCCTCTGAAATGGCTTCAATAATACGCGGACGCTCCTCTTGCTGGCGCCAACGGAGTTCCTCCTTCAGCGCATCAAAGCCATTCTGCGTCATTGGAACCTTGATCATTCGCTCGGCCTTTCCTCGAACGGGCAATCTCTCCAGCCCTGCCAACAGCACAAAATAAAAACGGCCCGGCGGCGGTCAGCCAACGGACACGTCCATATCCTCTGATTCAAATATAGCAGCGCCTGCCGAAATTTCCATGCCTATTTGAAATACTCACCGCTCACTGCAATTTGAGTGAACTTTACCTCTCCTCAAGCGTCTTTTCTGCGCAATGACACAATAAACCGGTAAAGAGACCTTATGCATAAGATTTCATACGCGACAGCCTTGGCCCTCCTGTTGTCAGGCAATGCACAAGCGACGGAATTCCAGACGGAAAAGGTTCGCGTCTCGGCGCAAATAGTAGCGACCGGATTAAGCAACCCTTGGGGCATGGATTTCATGCCCGATGGCCGCATGATCGTCACTGAACGCACAGGCTCGATGAAGATCGTCGACAAGGATGGCAAAGCGACATCCGTAAAGAACGTTCCGAAAGTCTTTGCGCGCGGTCAGGGCGGGTTGCTTGATGTGGCTCTGGCTCAGGATTTTGCACAATCCGGCCTCGTCTACATGACATATTCCGAACCGCAGCAGGGCGGATCGGGAACCGCACTCGCTCGCGCAACGCTTGTTCAGGAAGGCAATGACTTTGCTTTGCGAGACCCCAAAGTCTTGCTGCGTTCAAGCAAGCCAGGGCAGACCACGAGGCACTATGGTTCGCGCATTGTACTTGCACCGGACGGAAGCATCTTCGTGACGACCGGCGACCGCGGGGAAGCAGAACGGGCACAGGATATGTTTGACGAATCGGGAGCCGTATTGCGGGTAAACCAAGATGGTTCGATCCCTGCCGGCAACCCATACGAGGATGGTGCAAAGGGTGCCCCTTCAATCTGGTCTAAGGGGCATCGAAACATTCAGGGTGCGACGTTTGATTCTGTAACAAACGGCTTGCTGACCATAGAGCATGGCGCAAAGGGCGGCGATGAGCTTAACCGGCCTGAAGCCGGAAAAAACTATGGTTGGCCCGTGATCTCGTATGGTGTCGACTATTCGGGCGCGAAGATCGGCAAAGGAAGCGAAGCTCAGGGTTACGAACAGCCGGTTTATTATTGGGATCCCTCCATCGCGCCGTCCGGGCTGGTCAGCTACAGCGGTGACGAATTTCCCGAGTGGCGCGGCGATCTTTTGCTAGGATCGCTTAAATTCGGCCTTCTTGTCAGGCTGGACAGGGACGAAAGCGGGGAAATCGTTAGCGAAGAGCGCATTCTTGACAATGCGTTCGGGCGCATACGTGATGTTGGCGTTGCACCCGACGGCTCCATTTTTCTCCTTACAGACGAAAGTGATGGGGCGCTTATTCGGATAACACGCGCAGATTGATCACCCCACACCCTTTTCTATTAGCATATAATGAAATATCGTACCCTTGGGAATCAGTGAAGTTGCTGTTCCCACGGGTGTCACAACCTGTCACAAGATGGTCATTATTGGCCGGAAACGGTTATCCCTCTCGCTTTGCGATCGGGGAGGCCCCTGCGCATGTCCAAAGCGTTCGCGCTTAAAGGCAGGGGCAGCCGTACTTGTGCGGTTTGTGAACTCCCCGGTCACCAGAGGGGAAGTGGGGCAAGTGAAGCCCCTCGGTGACCACTTCATCCGGGAGTGGACAATGGAAACATACAGCATCAGTCAGGACTTCTTCCAAACCTACAGGTCTTCGTCCGACTTTATCAAAGCTCTTTGGGTAATCGCGCCGCCGCTTTACGTGCTGGGGCAAAGCTGGGTCATTCTCAACGCGCCCTGCTGGTGGGCACGGTCTGGCCCATCGCGCAACCGTTTCCTGGCCCTGCGCACAATGCTACAGCGCCGACGAACTTCCGGAAAGGCGACATGAACCGCACACAGGCCAATCTTCTGCTGATCCTTGCAGGTGCCATTTGGGGCATGGGATTCGTCGCGCAATCGACGGCCATGGATTCCATTGGGCCGTTCCTGTTCATCGGCTTGCGGTTCGCCGCAGCAACGCTCGCCGTGTTGCCGCTGGCCGTTCTCGAATCGCGCCGCGCACCCGTCGCCATGAGCAGGCCGCAATGGAACGCATTCATGTTGATTGGCCTCATGCTTTTCGGTGGCATAGCGTTCCAGCAGATCGGAATCCTTACAACCACTGTCACGAATTCGGGCTTTCTCACCGGTCTTTATGTGGTCATGACCCCGATTTGCGGCGTGCTACTGTTTCGCCACTGGCCGCATATTGCAGTCTGGACTGCGTCTTTCATTGCCATGGCGGGCATATGGCTTCTGGCCGGCGGCTCACTTTCCGCGCTCAACCAGGGCGACTGGTTCACCATGCTTGCGGCCCTGTTCTGCGCCTTTCAGCTTGTTTTGATCGGGCGTCACGCCGCGCAAACAGGCAGGCCAGTAACAATGGCCGTGACCGAATTTGCCATCTGCGCCGTGCTTGGTCTTTCGCTGGCCGTCCTGTTTGAACCAATCAGCCTTGCCGCGATAAAGCAGGCCGCGCCGCAAATCCTTTATTCCGGCATCTTCTCCGGCGGCATCGCCTTCACCCTGCAGGCCATCGGCCAGCGCTATACCACCTCGGCACAGGCCGCGATTTTCCTGTCGTCGGAAGCGGTTTTTGCCGCCCTGTTCGGCGCCCTGCTTCTGGGTGAAAGATTGCCGCTGATAGGTTGGGCCGGCTGCGCATTCATCTTCGTTGCAATCCTGATTGCAGAAGCTGTGCCAGCTTTGGCGCGCAAACCGGCAGTGGCTAACCCTTGAAAATAAAGGCCGCTCCGCCCGCAATCATTGCGAACCCGATTACATGATTCAAAGTCAGAGCTTCCTTTAGGTAAATCACTGAAAAAACTGCAAAAACGGTCAGCGTAATGACTTCCTGCATGGTTTTCAGTTCCGCCGCCGAATAAACCTGATGCCCGATGCGGTTTGCGGGAACGGCCAGCCAATATTCGAAGAAGGCGATAAGCCAGCTGAAAATTACAGCCGCCCAAAGAGGCGAGCTGGTGTGCTTCAAATGCCCGTACCAGGCGAATGTCATGAAAACATTCGACGCAATAAGCAGCAGGACCGGCAGGACCTTCGGAGACAAAAGCATCGACATTTGGGTGAACCCTTGCGGCGCTGGAACGTTATCTCGATCCAATATGCTGATTCTGGCCCCCAATGGGAGTTGCATTGATGGTTTCAATAGCGCCAAATACCCTGACACCTGCTTTCAGGGAGGTTCATTTGAAAAGCCATCCAGAAAAGGAATGGGACCTCACAATCGGCCCGGATACTGTTCGGCTTCTGATCCAGAAGGCCAATACATTGGCCGCCGGGCTGAACAATGACTATTCGGATGGTACCGACCGTGAAGTCGAGTTTGACGGCGAACGCGGCGACGTTCACCTGCATGATGGCTTGGCCGAAGAGGAAGAAGAAGACCTCACCGAGCGCGAATTGCGGGCGTTGATTGAGGATTTGAACGAAGACGAGGCTTCCGAGCTTGTGGCGCTGGCGTGGATTGGTCGCGGCGATTTTGATGCGTCCGAGTGGACAGAAGCGCTTGCCGCCGCGCGTCAGCGAAGCCCGAAACGCACGGCGCGCTATCTCATGGGAATGCCCATGTTGGGCGACTATCTCGAAGAAGGGCTTGAGGCACTCGGCGCATGAAGCGCGCTGCGCCGCTGGCGCTGGCAGCTTTGGTCGCAACAGGCAGCGCGCTTGCGCTTGACCTGCCGCAACAGGTGGAAAAGCCCCTAGATCGCCCCCAGTCTGAAGCAGCGCCAATTCCGCCACAAAAGCCGTCGGAACTGGCCGCACCCCTGCCCCAGCCGCGACCAGACCCCGCCGGAAAAAATGTACACATTGATACGCTACGCCTCCCGCCGCCTGAGCTTGGCGGACCGCCAATCAAACCCGCAATAACCGCCGAAGAACTGGCGTGCATATCCGAGCTGAAAGCGCTCGGCGCGAAGTTTGAGCAACCACCACCCCCGCAAGACGCAGCCGGTTGCGAAATGCCCTATCCGCTCAGCGTTACCCGGCTAACCGCAGAAATTGCCGTCTCACCGGCCCTGGACGTCAATTGCGCAACAGCGCTGGCCGCCGCGAAATTCGCAAAAGACGTCATTTCGCCGACAGCACAGACGATGCTGGGCGCACCCCTGAAAGCCCTGTCACCCGTTTCCGGCTATGTGTGCCGTCCGCGCAATGGCACGCAAAAACTTTCCGAGCACGCATTTGGAAACGCTATAGACATTGCCGCGTTCAAGCTGACCGACGAAAATGTGATCGCGGTTGAACTGGCTCCGCCAGCATCGAACGAAAAATTCTTGCGCGCCGTTCGGGATGCCGCCTGCGGCCCGTTCAAGACGGTTTTAGGCCCCGGCAGCGATGCAGACCATGCAGAACATTTCCATTTCGACCTTGCCCAGAGGCGAAATGGCGGAACGTTCTGCCAGTGAGCGCCCGATTTTGGCCGCAACCGTAAATTGACACGCTGAGTTTTCCTTTACGTTTCGCCGCTACCTTTGCCGCATCGGGACAGGACAAGCCGATGGCTGGTATGAATTCTCCAACCTCCCCAGTGCGCAAAGCTTGTTGGGCAGGCATAGTTATGATTGCACTTGGCGGTTGCACCGGCGATGGGCTGGACAGTATGCGCCCGCCTGCCGATGTGGGCGCCCAGACGGGGTCAATCACTCCCGTGCGACCGGCAACCCCTCCCACACGCGTCGAGCAGGAAATGGACGTTCCGGCAGAACCGACTTTCAGCGCCGCTCCAGAGGCAATGCCATCGGTTGAAGAAGAAATGGCGGCGACCGCCCCGCAAATGTCGTTTCCCGAAAGCGGGCCGGAACAACCTGTTGTATTGGGCGCACCTGAGCGCCAGTTGGCACAGGCTTTCCCGCCAATTGAAAACCCGGCGCAGACCCTCAACGATTCCTCGCCTCAGCCGGAATTCGATCAGGAACCGGACGTTCCAATGGTTGCCGAACCGGAAGAGGAGCCGGAGATAGTAGAGCCTGCCGCGCCGCGTGCTACGCTCGTCGCCTATCCACGCGTGCCCTCGCCAATGCCGCCAGAGCCCGAAATGGCACCGATGCGCCCGCGCGCCGCGCCGCTATCCGCTTCCGAACTGGCTTGTCGACAAAGCCTCAAAAAACTTGGCGTTCGCTATGTGGACCTGAAACCTATTAATGACAGCGCCTCCTGTCGCATACCCTATCCGGTAAAGCTTCAGGCGATTGGCAGCGTGGAAATGCGCCCGGCCGCCACTCTCACCTGCTCAATGGCGCTGGCATTCGCGGAATGGACGCGCAAGGAACTCGTGCCGTCTTCGCGTATGCGTTATTTCTCCGGCATCAAAACCATACATCAGGGCTCGGCTTATTCTTGCAGGCGCATTGCCCGCTCTCGCACAATGTCAGCGCATTCCCAGGGCAATGCGCTGGACGTGATGGCGCTCACCCTCAACAACGGCAAGAAAATCGCTGTCAAGAAGCAGGGATTGTTCGCATTCAGGGCACGCGGCCTGCTGAACAATGTGCGCTCTGACGGCTGCGAATATTTCACCACGGTTCTCGGCCCTGGATACAATTGGGACCACCGCGACCATTTCCATTTCGACCTGATGCAGCGCCGAAACGGTCGCCGCGCATGCCACTAGCCCCGCGATTTACGGATTGCCGGGGGATGTGTTTCAAATAGATTGCGCACATGAGGGAACAATCGCCAGCCAGAAAACGGCGCAGATTGCGCGGCATCGCCTATCTGGTGGCAGTTTATGCCGCTGCCGCATACATCGTCATTCCGGAATTGTGGCGCGTAGCGGAGCGGTTCCTTCTTGCCCAGCCGGGCGGCATGGTCACCCACACGACGGCGGGCATTCCCGGCGATCCCATCAACATCGGCATTGGGGGCGACAAGGCGCAGCTCATAACAGCTTTCGCAAAAGCCGGGTGGGACGCAGCCGACCAACTGACGCTGAAAACAGCGGTAGAGATCGGGCTTGCGGTGCTGTTCGACAGGCCCTACCCCGACGCTCCCGTCAGCACGCTTTTGTTTGAAGGCAGGCCGCAGGATCTGGCGTTTGAAAAGCCGATTGGCAACAGCCCGGACCGTCGCAACCATGTGCGCTTCTGGCTCACCGCGCAGCAGGTTGACGGCAAGGAGCTTTGGCTCGGCTCAGCCAGCCTCGACACCGGCGCCGGCGTGAGCCACGACACCGGGCAGATCACGCATCATATTGGTCCGGACATAGATGCCGAACGAAATCTGGTTGTTCAGCAGCTTGAAGCCGCCGGGCTTGTACAGCGCGTATTCGAGATTCCCGGGCGAGGAGCAACGCAAAACGGGCGCAATGGCGGCGGCGATCGATACTTCACCGATGGCGTGGCTAAAATTGTTGTGTTGAAAGACATTTGAAAACCAGCAATTTGCAGCTTTTCTTTTTGCCCGCCTCAATGATAATGAGCGGATCATGTTGTATGTTGAAGTCGGCATTGTTGCCGTCCTGATTATTGTCAACGGCCTCCTGGCCATGTCGGAACTGGCGATTGTTTCTTCCCGCCCTGCCCGGCTGAAAGGGATGATTGAACGCGGCGAAAGTCAGAATGGCGCAAGCCGTGCGCTGGAGCTTGGCGCAAATCCTGGTCGCTTCCTGTCTACCGTGCAGATTGGAATCACGCTGGTTGGCGTGCTGTCGGGCGCATTTTCCGGCGCAACCCTTGGCTTGCGGCTGTCACAGTCTTTGCTTTCGCTGGGCGTGTCGTCGGGCGTTGCGGATGCGCTTGGCGTCGCCGTCGTGGTTGCCGTAATCACCTATGCGTCGTTGATCGTTGGTGAGCTCGTACCCAAGCAGATCGCCCTGCGCGACCCGGAAATGATTGCAAGCCGCGTGGCGCCAACCATGAGCGTACTGGCTACGGTTTGCGCGCCGCTGGTCTGGCTGCTGGACATTTCTGGCCGTGCCGTCCTTTGGTTTCTGGGGCAAAGCGGCAAATCCGAAGAGCGCGTGACCGACGAGGAAATCAAGATGCTGGTTGCCGAGGCCGAGCATCACGGCACAATCGAATCAGATGAACGGCGTATGATCGCAGGCGTCATGCGTCTGGGCGACCGCGCGGTTCGCGGCGTCATGACGCCACGCACGGAAGTGGACTGGATCAATCTTGAGGCTGAAGAGACAGTCATTCGCAAGATGGTGATCGAGACACCGCATTCGCGCCTGCCAGCGGGCGAAGGCAGCGTTGATTCGATGATTGGCGTTGTCCAAACGCGCGACATTCTTTCGGCAATGCTTGCGGGCAAGGCTTTCGATGTTCGCAAGCATGTGCGTGAAGCACCCATTGTCCACGATCAGGCAGACGCCCTCGACGTCCTGACAACCCTCAAGGGATCAGCCGTTCCGATGGCGCTTGTTCATGACGAGTACGGCCATTTTGAAGGCATCGTCACACCCGCCGACATCCTTGAGGCAATCACGGGCGTGTTCCGCTCAGATCTCGACAAGGGCGACGCCGAACAGAATGCAGTTCAGCGTGATGATGGTTCGTGGTTGCTAGAAGGCTACATGCAGGCCGACGAAATGGCCGACCTGCTCAACGTGCCGATTCCCGAAAACCGCGATTATGAGACGGTTGCTGGGTATGTTCTATCGCACCTGAACCACATCCCAACGACGGGCGAACAGTTCGAAGCCGATGGCTGGCGCTTCGAGGTGGTGGACCTCGATGGTCGCCGCATCGACAAGATCATCGCCCACAAAGTTTCGTAATAGAAAAATGCCCCTCTCCCCATGCGAGGAGAGGCGGCTTGCAAAAGATCAATCCTGCGGAATCGGCACCGGCCTTCCATCGTCATCAAGCGCAACCATGACGAAATCGGCATAGGTCACCTTCTCGATTGTATCGGTGAGATAGCGCCGCGCCCACGCCTCAACCTTGAGCGTGATCGAGGTGCGTCCAATTCTGCGAATATCGGTATAGACGCACAGCGTATCACCAATTTTCACCGGCTTGGCGAAAGCCATTTCGTTCACGGCAACCGTCGCAACGCGTCCTCGTGCGCGCTCTGCCGCGCGCATTCCCGCTGCCATATCCATCTGTGACATGACCCAGCCGCCGAAAATATCGCCTGCCGCATTTGCATCTGCCGGCATGGCAAAGGTTCTTATTGTGAGTTCGCCCGTCTGTGGCCCATCCGGTCCCGGCATCGATATCCCTTCCTTGGTCAAGCGCACTCAAACCGCCCATCTCATTTGGGTAATCGCGAGGCGGATTGCGGTCAACCTCGCACCGGTTGCATTGATGGAATGTCAGCAGACACAGCGTTCAACAGTAGCGCCAGGATCAAACCGGGGATATAAGCCGCGCCTTTCGAATCGCGTGATGATCATGTTTGGAACTTCCATTTCGGGCCGCAAGGCGGCCATTGCCTTCATTCTCGTAACAGCGGTGCTCGACATCGTTGCTATGGGTATCGTCATTCCTGTGCTGCCGGAATTGATCCGCGAGTTCACGGGCAGCGACTCGCAGGCCGGGTGGATAAATGGCTTGTTCGTCGCGCTCTGGGCGGGAATGCAGTTCGTCGCCTCGCCCACTATCGGCTCGCTGTCCGATCAATATGGCCGCAGGCCGGTTATTCTTATTTCCGCCGCAGGCCTTGCCGCCGACTATGTGTTGATGGCGGTAGCGCCAAACCTGTGGTGGTTGGCGGTGGGGCGCATTATTGCGGGCATCACCTCATCAGCCTTCACAACCGCATTTGCCTACATGGCAGATATTACGCCGCCGGAGGGTCGCGCAAAGGCTTACGGCCTTATCGGCGCGGCATTCAGCGCGGGCTTCGTTGCCGGTCCTGTGATTGGCGGCTTTCTGGGCGAGATTTCGCCGCGCGCACCTTTCTGGGCTGCCGCCGCAATGAGTGGCATCGCGTTCCTTTATGGCCTGTTCGTGCTGCCGGAGTCCCTTGCGCCGGAAAAGCGGATGGCCTTTTCATGGAAGCGGGCCAATCCGATTGGCGCGATGATTTTGCTGCGCCGCCATATGGAACTCACCGGACTGGCGGTCGTCACCTTCCTGCTGCACTTCGCCCACCACGTGTTTTCAGCAATCTGGGTGCTTTACGCTTACCACGTATTCAACTGGACGCCTTTGCAGGCCGGTCTGGTTCTTTCGCTCGTGGGCGCTCTCGATATGCTCGTGCAAGGTGTGCTTGTCGGGCCGATTGTGGCACGCATCGGTGACCGCGCAACGATGGTAACCGGCCTGACGTTTGGCGCTCTCGGTATTGCGATAATGGGCATCGCGCCCAGCAGTCTGTGGTACTGTCTGGCGCTTATTCCCAACGCCCTGTGGGGTCTTGCCATGCCAACGTTGCAGTCATTGATGACCCGCCGCGTCTCCGAATCCGAACAGGGGCAGTTGCAGGGCGCAACAATGAGCGTCGGCTCGATTGCCGGCATTGTTTCTCCGCTATTTTTTGGCGCGGTCTACGCATTAACCGTGCAGCCGAATTCGCCTTTGCCGTATGTCGGACTGTCTTACTTCATCGCCTCCGGCATTCTGCTAACCGGCGCGCTTGTGGGTTGGTATGTGGCGCGCAATGCCAGTCGCGAAGAAAAGAGCATCGCCGCCGCCGGGGCCGAAACCGGCACAGGCGGCTAGGATGCGGGCCTGAGCGGTCGCTTTTTTCACATCGCTTGCCGCAGGGCTGCAACAATATCCGGCTGGATAGCGAATAGGTTTGTCGGATTGGCACCCGGCGCACCATGCAAACGTTCGATTTCATCATTGTCGGTTCCGGTTCGGCAGGCTGCGTTGTGGCCGAAAGACTTTCTGCCAGCGGGCGGTACTCGGTTCTCGTTCTGGAAGCCGGAGGAAGCGACAAGCGCTTTTTCGTGCAGATGCCGCTTGGCTATGGCAAATGCTTCTTCGATCCCGCCGTCAACTGGAACTACAAAACCGAACCCGACCCCGGTCTGGCCGGAAACGCGGATCACTGGCCGCGCGGCAAGTTGCTTGGTGGCTCAAGCTCTATAAATGCAATGGTGTGGATACGCGGCCACCCTGCCGATTATGATGGCTGGGCCGCGCTCGGCAACACCGGCTGGGGCTGGCGAGATGTTCTGCCTGCCTTCAAGGCCATTGAGGATAATCAGAGCGGCGCGAATGAGTGGCGCGGCACCGGTGGGCCGGTCCACGTGACGGACTGTTCCGCCGCTGTGCATCCCCTCACACAGCGCTATCTGAAGGCCGCAGAGCAGGCCGGATTGCCTCTCAATCCAGATTTCAACGGGGCAGATCAGGAAGGCGCAGGCATCTATCAGATTTCGACCAAAGGCGGTCGGCGCATGTCCGCCGCGCGCGCCTTCTTGCGCCCCGCAATGCGTCGCCCAAATGTGCGGGTGGAGACGAACGCGCTCGCCACACGCATACTGTTTGAAGGCATGCGCGCCGTTGGCATTGAATACGAGCAGAACGGCAAACGCCATCAGGTCCACGCCGGGCGGGAAGTCATAATCTGTGGCGGCTCAATCAATTCGCCGCAGCTCCTGCAACTTTCCGGCATCGGACCTGCCGCGCATCTTTCGGCGCTTGGCATCGATATCGTCCATGCCAACGATCATGTGGGCCGCAATCTGGAAGATCACATCGGCATCAACTACACATTCAAGGGGCGCTCTCGCACGCTGAACCAGTTGCTTCGCCCGTGGTGGGGCAAGGCGTCGGCTGGCATTCAATATCTGCTGCTGCGCTCTGGTCCGCTATCGCTCTCCATGAACCATGCAGGCGGCTTTTTCCGCACGGACCAAAGCCTGCCGCGCCCCAACATGCAGCTATATTTTCAGGCGTTCTCCACCGTCATTCCGAAGGCAGGCGAGCGGCCAATTCTGACACCGGACCCATGGCCGGGCTTTTCCATCGGCCTATCGAACTGCCGCCCGTCCAGCCGGGGCGAAATCATGATCCGGTCTGCCGATGCGCATGAGCATCCGCGGATTACGGCCAATGCGCTTTCGACAGATCATGATGTTTCGGAAATGCTGGCTGCCGTCAAATTTGTGCGCAAGATTGCCACTCAGCCCGCAATGGCAGAGTTCATTGTGGAGGAAATTCTTCCCGGTCCTTCAATAACTTCGGATGAAGATTTGATTCAGGATTTTCGCAAACGCAGCGGCACGGTCTACCACCCTGTTTCCACCTGCCGCATGGGGCCGGACCCTGCCCGCGCGGTCGTCGATCCGCGCCTTGGCGTTCATGGCGTGTCAGGATTGCGGGTAATCGACGCGTCGATCTTTCCAGCCAGCATTTCTGGAAACACCAACGCACCTGCTATCATGACCGGCTGGAAAGGCGCCGCAATGGTTCTGGAGGACCACGCATGAAGGTCACGGACGTCAAGACATGGGTTGTCGGCAATGATCCCGCTGGCCTTGGCGGGCGCTATTTCATCTTTGTGAAAGTCAATACGGATTCAAATGTCACGGGTTATGGCGAAGCCTACAACGCTACATTCGATCCGCACGTCACGGCCCGCATGATCGAAGATTGTGCAACGCGCTATCTCGTTGGCAACGATCCGCACGACATCGAAACATTCTTCCGCCGTGCCTATGCTTCCGGCTTCTCGCAGCGCCCTGACATTTCCATGATGGGCTGTGTCTCGGCCCTCGAAATGGCCTGTTGGGACATTATCGGCAAGGAAGCGGACAAACCCGTTCACAAATTACTGGGCGGCGCGGTTCACGAGAAGCTGCGCACCTACACCTATCTTTATCCGCATGAGGGCAGCGTCGTTCCGTCCGAAGCGAGCGAGGTGAACGTTTACAACGATCCGGCGCTGGCCGCCGAATGCGCGGCCCTCTATGTCGATCAGGGATTTACCGCCGTGAAGCTGGACCCTGCGGGACCGTGGTCCGCATGGGATGGCCGCCAGCCGCGCCTGACAGACATTGATCTTTCGGTTCGCATGTTGAAAGCGGTTCGGCAGGCGGTTGGGTCTCGCGCCGATATTTTATTCGGCACGCACGGACAGTTCACTGCCTCTGGCGCATTGCGCATGGCCGCAGCCATTGCGCCATTCGACCCGCTCTGGTTTGAAGAGCCAGTTCCGCCGGATATGCCGGAAGTGATGGCACATGTTGCGCGCGGCACGAACATCCCCATCGCGACGGGCGAGCGGCTCACCACAAAATGGGAGTTTGCCCGCATCATCGAACAGCGCGCCGCGTCCATCCTGCAACCAGACCTTGGCCGGTCGGGCGGTATTCTCGAAACGAAAAAAATCGCCGCCATGGCTGAAGCCTGGCACATACAGATCGCGCCGCATTGCTATTGCGGGCCGATCGTTGGCGCGGCCAACATCCAGCTTTCGCTGACGCTGCCGAACTTCCTCATTCTTGAGTCAATCAGGACATGGGACGGCATTCACGCGCGCCTTTTAAGGAAAAAGATCGAATGGCAGGATGGCTACGTTATTCCGTCAAGCGAACCCGGCCTTGGCGTTGAGCTGAATGAGGACTATTGCGACGCACATCCCTACACGGGAAATCTGCTGCATCTCGAACCCTACGCCTCGCCTTATTTGCCAATTTAATCAATAAGTTCGCCCAACGCCCGGAATCAATTTCACATCGGGTTGAATCTCTGCGCGAACTTTGTGCGATGCAATGATTCCCGATAACCCCGTTATCCACAGGCTTGCGATTGTATCCATCACGAGCAATGCGCGTTATGGTTAACACATCTCATGACGGCAACTGATCGACGAGCCGAAAGGCGAGAAAGAGATGAAACCGGATTGAGTTCCGCAGAAGCCCGGAAGCTGCAAGCTTGCTTGCAATGGTACGGACTTATGCGGCACCGCAGACAGCGTGAAAGCGTTTTCGGCGGACCGATGCTGCCATGAAGGCCGGGTAAAGCCTTTGATGGACGTCAGACAAACTCGCAAGAGTGCGTCAGAGAGGTTCAACGTGAACGATGTTTTCGGACAATGTTTGCCGCGAACCGTCAAAAAGAAGGCGATGGATGGCGCGAGACCTCCGGTATTGCTGCCTGAAAGAAGCTGGAAATTTGACAGGGAGGCGCTGGGAGAGATTCCAGCGCCTGCTCTGTTTTTGGGGCCACAGTCGCCATTTCATATATCTACCGCGACCCCTTCTATTTTAGCGCGAGTTTATATAACGTCTAATCAGAATCGGCGGATTGGTCGATTTCGGGGTGTCACAACCTCTCACTACCCGGTATTGATATTGCCGGAGCGGCATCTCCTCGACTCTTTAGGCCGGGGTGGCCCCTGTTTGTCCAGAGCGTTCGCGCTTAAAGGCAGGGGCAGCCGTTGTAGTGCGGCTTGTGAACACCCCGGTCACCAGAGGTCATTCCTCTCGGTGGCCGTTTTCGCAATTGGGGAGTTCGTGCCGTGAAGTCAGGTCCAGTCAAAAGCTTCATGAACGCAGCTCCCCGCTTGGCAGGGGGCAATCCGGGTTCTCAACTCTAGCAAGGTGAACCCGCGATGGAGGAAGGCGCGAAGCTGGTGGCAAGACCATTGCACGAGCTGTCGGCTACGCGCCTTCCTTTTCTTGCAACAGTCTGTGGCCGTTGCCGCGTCCCTTGATATTTGCGCAAGAGCGCCGCTTCCCTCGCCGATATAAACGGGGCGAAGCTGGTTGCGCAGCAAACGGAATGCCTCAGAACGGCGCCAGCGAACGCCTCAAGGTTGCAAAAAACAACCAGTGCTTCAAATTTTGCGGGAAATATGTGGCATATACGCCCCACTCCACCACCAAAGGAATAGCTTGAACCTATCTGGTTGACCAGCGGCTACAACCCAAAGATGATATATGGAATAACGAACGCCAACTGGACAGCGGTGCAGCCATCCAGCAGCGTAACTAAGGACACAATAGTCCGCTAATTTGGTAAAATTGTAATTAACAGAGTGCAAGAGAAAACGGTCGCGTCATGATAAATCTTGGGGATTTATTTTCACGGAAGGATCCGCTGGAAAAAGCTTTGGTCAATCTTGATGATGAGATGGCTGACGCCTTCAACGAAATTATCACCAATGACGGTGCCGGCGCTCTGGCAGAAGGCGAAACAAGCCTGGTGGCGGCAGAGGCTGAACCGACCGGCGACGCCGCAGATGGGGCACTCGACACTGTTCCGGCCGAGTTTTCGCGACCCGACCCGGAATCACTGTCGCTACACGCTCAGGCCCGCATGGCCGCGTTCCAGGCCTTCGACGAGTCACACCGCACTGCGCGCGATGAACTGTTCAAGATTGGCCAGGCATTCGCTGCGGTCATTGCGAGCCATACACATGGCCGCGCGTTTCTGGACGATTGCGCCGCAGACATTGCCCGCCTTTCCGATCTTGAAATAGCAAACGCAAAGCTTGCCGCCGAAAACCGCCGCTTTGAAGAACGGGTCGACAAGCTGGAACGCGTGCGCGAAAGGCAGGAAGCAGTTATCGAGTCGCACAAGTCGCGCGAATCCAAGATTGCACAGGAATTCGAACTTCTTCGGTCAGCGCTTAATGAAGCCCGGCTGGAAGCGGTGGAAACCAGAAGCCAGCTTGCATCGCTGGAAAGCCTGCGCAGCGAAATGCAGCTTCAGATAACCTCCCAGACAGTGGACATTGAGCGCCTCAACCGCGAGGTCGAGTCCCTGCGTGAGAAGAATGTGGTTTTGCGCCTTGATCTGGATATGTCGCAGCAGAAAAGCACCGACTATCGCCGCAAGCTGGATGAAGCGCAGACATTGCTCTCCGTTGAATCCGCTCGCGCATCGGATGCCTCAACGCGGCTCGGCATTGGCGAGACGGAATTGCTGCGTCTTCAAAAGCAGAACGACGCTTTGGAAGCCCGCCTGTCGGAAGCCTTGAGCGCACTCCACGCCGCCGAACAGGATATTGCCGACCGCGACCGCCGGTATAACACCGAGCTGCAATGCCTTCGTTCCGAAACGGCGCAGCTCAGCGCGCGCCTTCAGACCTCAAAGGCAGATCAGGCCGACAAGCAAAGTCAGTTGAACTTGCTGGAAACTCGCCTGAACGAGGTGGAAGCCGAGCGTCGTATTCTGGAGCACAAGCTTTCCCATCCGGCACCTGAAAGCGCCGAAGCGCGAAAGCAGGGAGCAAATCCCGCCCCTTCGCTTAAATCCGCTGCGGATGGCCAGGCCAAGCAGATGAAGGTTCTCAAGCAGAGCCTGGAACGCGCAGCCGAGATGAAATCCAAATCATCGAAGGGCACCAAGCGCCGCGAAAGCCCGAACTCACGGAATGCCGCGTAGGATTCGTTTGCGTCTTCCCCGCAACCTGCGGGGAGGATTATCGCGCTGCTGATCGTTGCTGGACAAGAATCTGACTTCTCAAACCTGCTAGCTTGCGCAATATGTTGCATAGCAACATTTCTCTCGGAAAGCCCTATCCTTGTCCGTTACGGTTGAACTCATCGGCTCGCTTGCGGCGTTGTTGACCACGTTTGCGTGGCTGCCGCAGATCGTCAAGATCGTGCGCGAACGCCGCACGCATGACATTTCCCTCTTCACTAACAGCGTGCTGGCGACGGGCGTTTTTCTCTGGCTGATTTATGGCCTGGCCATCGGAGCATGGCCGGTGATCGCAGCAAACAGCATATCCCTGATATTTATCGTCACGATAGTCGGTTTGAAGTTGCGTTACGGCTGACACTTCCTGACAACGATCTGTCAGCAGCCACCATCAGACCCATAGCAGGTCTTCCCATTTGGCCGGACTCTGCCCATATTCACAAACATGGCAAAATCCTCAGAAGATAACAAAGCGCCGCGCAAGCGTGGAAGCCCGCTGACTGACTACAGCGACGCATCTGAACCCTTGCACGGGTTCGGGGAAGCGCCACAGGCCGATTTTACCGGCACACCGCTCAAGGGCCCGGTGTCGGGCTGGGCCGAGCAAATCGCGCAGGAAGCCGAAGAAGAAGCGAAAAGCCGCAAGAAACCCGCGAAGAAAGTGCCGGAGCGCTCAGAGTCTCCGACTCGTACCTCGCGCGGAACCTCGATGGGCGGCGCAGCCTCGGCACGCGAGCGCGCCGCGGCGGGCCTGAACCCGGTCGCAGGGCTCGACATTGCGCTGGAAGACGCTGAAAGCATTTCAAACAGCGGGGTTACAGCCACGGTCGCGGCACTTTCCGCGCTGATCGAATCCGGCAATCCGCTGCATAAAAACGGAAAGATCTGGACCCCGCACCGTCCCGCGCGCCCTGACAAGTCCGAGGGCGGCATCGAAATCCGCATGGTCACGGAATACAAGCCGTCAGGCGACCAGCCGACAGCCATTCGCGATCTTGTTGAGGGAATCAACGCCAATGAAAGGTCGCAGGTACTGCTTGGCGTCACCGGCTCAGGCAAGACCTTCACCATGGCCAAGGTGATTGAGGAAACGCAGCGCCCTGCCCTCATTCTGGCACCGAACAAGACGCTTGCGGCGCAGTTATACGGCGAGTTCAAGAATTTTTTCCCGGAAAACGCCGTCGAATATTTCGTGTCCTACTACGACTATTACCAGCCGGAAGCCTATGTTCCGCGTACGGACACCTACATTGAGAAAGAGTCCTCGATCAACGAACAGATCGACCGGATGCGCCACTCCGCGACGCGGTCACTTCTTGAACGCGATGACGTGATTATCGTCGCCTCTGTCTCGTGCATCTACGGTATTGGCTCGGTCGAAACCTACACCGCCATGACCTTCCAGATGCAGGTTGGCGACCGGCTGGACCAGCGCCAGCTTCTCGCCGATCTCGTTGCGCAACAGTACAAACGGCAGGAAATAAACTTTGTACGCGGCTCGTTTCGGGTGCGCGGCGACACGATCGAAATTTTCCCGGCCCACCTTGAAGATCGCGCCTGGCGCATTTCCATGTTTGGCGATGAGATCGAGGCGATAACCGAATTCGATCCACTGACAGGTCACAAAACCATGGACCTGAAAAGCGTCAAGATATACGCGAATTCGCACTATGTGACGCCCCGGCCAACGTTGAATCAAGCTATCAAGTCCATCAAGGACGAGCTTCAGCACCGCCTGCAAGAGCTTGAAAAGGCTGGACGTTTGCTGGAGGCGCAAAGGCTGGAGCAGCGCACGCGCTTTGATCTGGAAATGCTGGAAGCGACCGGTTCCTGCGCTGGCATTGAAAATTATTCGCGCTATCTCACAGGCCGCGCGCCGGGTGAGCCACCGCCGACGCTGTTTGAGTATGTGCCGGACAATGCGTTGATTTTCATCGACGAAAGCCACGTCACCGTTCCGCAGATCGGCGCGATGTATCGCGGCGACTTCCGGCGCAAGGCAACGCTGGCCGAATATGGTTTCCGCTTGCCATCCTGCATGGACAACCGGCCATTGCGGTTTGAGGAATGGGACGCCATGCGCCCGCTCACTGTTGCCGTTTCTGCTACCCCCGGCGGGTGGGAAATGGAGCAATCCGGCGGCGTGTTTGCCGAACAGGTGATCCGCCCGACTGGCCTCATAGACCCGCCGGTAGAGGTTCGCCCTGCCAAAACGCAGGTGGATGATGTGCTGGGCGAAATTCGCGAAACCGCCGCCAAGGGCTATCGCACCCTCGTTACAGTCCTCACCAAGCGCATGGCGGAAGACTTGACCGAGTATCTGCATGAGCAGGGTATCCGCGTGCGCTATATGCACTCTGACATCGACACGCTGGAACGCATCGAGATTATCCGCGATTTGCGCCTTGGCGCTTTCGATGTGCTGGTGGGCATAAACCTGCTGCGCGAGGGCCTGGATATTCCAGAATGCGGTTTCGTGGCGATACTCGACGCCGACAAGGAAGGGTTCTTGCGTTCGGAAACCTCGCTCATTCAGACCATCGGGCGCGCCGCGCGAAACGTGGATGGCAAGGTGATCCTTTACGCTGATCACGTCACCGGCTCGATGGAACGGGCGATGGCAGAAACCAACCGCCGCCGTGACAAGCAGTTGGCATATAATGAAGAGCATGGAATCACGCCGGAAAGCGTGAAATCGCGCATCGCCGACATTCTGGATTCGGTTTACGAGAAGGATCACGTGCGCGCCGATATTGGTGCTCTGGCCGGCGACGAAGGCGCATTGATGGGCAATAATCTAACGGCCCATCTTGAAGCGCTGACAAAGCAAATGCGCGATGCAGCCGCCGATCTTGATTTCGAGCGTGCTGCGCGGCTACGCGACGAAATCAAGCGCCTTCGCGAAATGGAACTGGCCATTTCAGACGACCCCATGGCTCGCGATGTCGAGGTGCAGAGCCCCGTAAGCGGGCGCGAAAAAGGCAAACACAACAAGGGCGTTGCCAAACACCGTACCGTTGACCAGCCTTCCGGCAAGTCTTTGTTCGCAAAACCTGAACTGGACGAGATGGGCAGATCGGGCGACCATGCAACGCCGACTGGCAAATCCTTGTTTCGCAAGAACTCGCTAGACGAAATGACTGTTGGTCGCACTGAAAAACCGGTTGAAGGCGTCAAGCCGGTCAAGCGCGAGAAAATCGGTGCCGGTTCTTATGAGGACCTCGCTGATTCACGCGCTCAGGGCCGCAAATCGCGCAAGACAGGCAAACCGGGGCACTAAGGCCCCGATCGACCGCTTTCGTTTAGCACTGGCCACGACGCACGATGCGGAAGCCGCTTGCCCTGGCCTCGCAAGAGTTGCCAAACGTCCTTGCCGAACCACCGCGAACCGCGCACACAGGGTCATAGATCATCGGGCACATTGCAGGCTGGGCCGGGTTTGGACGCGGTGGCCGTGGCCTGACCGGT
>JAHBYV010000017.1 GCA_019635795.1 Rhizobiaceae bacterium | reverse complement strand
CATTCGGGAAAACAGAAGCGTAATAATCTGTTCAACTTTGCAAGCAGCGTGATCAACTTGGCCGCCGAGAAATCGATGGCCATTTTGCTTTCCAGTCTCAACTGAATGCAGACTATCCTGACCAAATAAAAAAAAGGCCGCAGAAGCGGCCTTTTTCTTTGAATGCGAAATGGCGTTTTAGCGCTTCGAGAACTGGAAGCTGCGGCGGGCTTTCGCTTTACCGTACTTCTTACGTTCAACAGTACGGCTGTCACGGGTGAGGAAACCACCCTTCTTGAGCACGCCGCGAAGTGCAGGTTCGTAATAGGTCAATGCCTTGGAAATGCCGTGACGAACCGCGCCAGCCTGGCCGGAAAGGCCGCCGCCCTTGACTGTAGCGACGATGTCAAACTGGCCAACCCGGTTCGATGCGACGAGCGGCTGGTTAAGGATCATCTGAAGCACCGGACGTGCGAAATAGGAAGAGAATTCCTTCTCGTTCACAATGATCTTGCCAGAGCCGGGCTTTACCCAAACGCGAGCAATCGCATCCTTACGCTTGCCGGTCGCATAGGCGCGGCCTTGCTTGTCCAGCTTCTGGACGTGTACCGGAGCCGCTGGCTGCTGTGCGGCTGCAACCGTGCCGAGTTCGGCGAGGGAGCTGAGTTCGGCCATTGTTAAGCCCTCTTGTTCTTGGAGTTCATCGCGCCGATGTCCAGCGTTTCGGGCTGCTGGGCCTCGTGCGGGTGCGCAGCACCGGCATAGACGCGAAGGTTCTTCATCTGGCGACGGCCGAGCGGGCCGCGCGGAATCATGCGTTCAACAGCCTTTTCGATGACGCGCTCAGGGAACCGGCCTTCCAGAAGCTGACGCGCGGTGCGTTCCTTGATGCCGCCGGGATGGCCTGTGTGCCAGTAATACATCTTGTCGGTGTACTTCTTGCCGGTAAGCGCCACTTTCTCAGCATTGATGACAATAACGTTGTCACCATCATCGACGTGAGGCGTGAAGGTTGGTTTGTGCTTGCCACGCAGGCGGTTGGCGACGATGGAGGCGAGACGACCGACGACGAGACCTTCGGCGTCGATTACCACCCACTTCTTCACCACTTCCGCAGGCTTTTGCGAAAAGGTTGTCATGGTTGTTTCCTGTAAGACCCTCGTGTGAGGGCGTTTCTTGTTGCTTGCATTGGCTCCGGCATTGTCGATCGCCAATAATGAAAACTGCGGCCAGAAAGCCGCAATCCACGAGCGCGCTTATAAATCAGCACCTTCCCCGCGTCAACAATACCATATGGCTGCGTGATCAAAAAAGAATAATAAAATCAGCAAGTTGATTTTGAGGTATTATTTTACCACGCTATCGGACAATTCTGGATGGGTGTCGAGTTCCTCGTGGTTTCCACCGAACCCGTGCATATAATTTGCCCATTGAATTCCGACGACAGCGCCTTTAGCCGGTTGAAGCATGGCCAGCGACATCAGCAGGGTGATCGGCACCCAGACCGAAAGATGCTGCCAACTCGTCCAGCTAAACCAGATTTCCGCAGCGAGAAACAGCGTCAGCACGATGTGGCCCACGACTGTGATTACCAGATATGCGGGCAGGTCATCTGCGCGGTGATGGAAAATCTCCTCGCCGCAGGCATCGCACTGATCGACGGTTTTTGTATAGGCGCGGAACAACTTCCCTTCGCCGCAATGCGGGCAACGCCCACGAATGCCGCGTTTGACAGCGTCCATGAGGGAACGTTGTGGGCGCCCTGTACCGCTTTCGCTGCCATAAACCTGACCAGCCGAGACCCCTTGATCCGCCATCTTCATCTCCTGCGCCGCGGTCCTCGGGGCTGGGAAGCCCTTTGCCGCGCTTGCTTGCTACGCCTGGATTTGTGAAACGATTTCCGCCCTCCGGGAAGAGGAGCGGGCTCGCTCAGCATTTCGAAGCGCATTGACCCCGCCAACGGGGCATTTTCAACCAGCCGCACCTGTACCGTATCAGCCAGACGGAACCCTTTGCCTGACCGCTCTCCGTAAAGTGCTCTCGCACCTTCATCGAAATGGTAATAATCATCGCCCAGCGTAGATATGGGAACAAATCCATCTGCACCAAACTCTGGCAATTGGACAAATAGTCCCGCCTTGGTAACTCCAGAGATACGACCCTCGAAGCTTTCACCAATTCTTTCAGATAGATAGATCGCAATGAGGCGATCCACAGTGTCGCGCTCCGCCGCCATTGCGCGGCGTTCAGTCGCGGATATCAGAGCGGAAATTTCCTCAAGCTGCGCTTCTTCATCAGGCGTGATGCCGCCTGAACCCAGCCGCAATGCGCCAATGAGCGCGCGATGAACAATGAGGTCCGCATAGCGGCGGATCGGCGAGGTAAAGTGCGCGTAGCGCCTGAGATTGAGTCCGAAATGTCCGATATTATCCGGTGAGTATTCGGCTTGGCTTTGCGAACGAAGAACGACCTCATTCACGAGCGTTTCATTGTCCTGACCGTGGACCCCTGCCAGTATTTTATTGATCTGGGTCGGACGAAGTTCGGCACCTCTTGCGAGCGACATGCCGATTGTATGCAAGAATTCACGCAATGATTCCTGCTTCGCAAGCGATGGCCCGTCATGGATGCGATAGATGAGCGATTGGCTCTTTCGCTCCAATGATTCAGCCGCGCAAACATTGGCCTGAATCATGAACTCCTCAATGAGCTTATGCGCGTCGAGACGTTCAGGCGTCACAACGCGATCAACTGTCCCGTCTGCTTTAAGCAGTATTTTCCGTTCGGGAAGGTCCAGCTCAAGCGGCTCGCGCGCGTCGCGCCCCCGTTTGAGTATCGCGTATGCGGCCCAAAGAGGATTGAGAACGGTGTCCAGTATGCCGCGCGTCTTGTCATCCGGCGCTCCGTCAACGGCCGCCTGTGCCTGCGGGTAGGCCAGCTTTGCGGCTGAGCGCATCGTGATGCGATGGAAGCTATGGCGCAATTTCCGACCATCCGCGGAGAACGCCATTCTTACAGCCATCGCTGGCCTGTCTTGCCCTTCTTTCAGCGAACAAAGATCATTGGATAAGCGCTCTGGCAGCATCGGGACGACGCGATCTGGAAAGTAGACCGAATTGCCGCGCTTGAGTGCTTCGCGGTCGAGGGCTGAACCCGGCCTCACATATGCCGCGACATCGGCAATCGCGACCGTAACAATATAGCCGCCGATGTTCGTTTCATCGGTATCGGGCTCCGCAAAAACAGCGTCGTCATGATCTTTGGCATCCGCCGGGTCGATTGTTATGAGTGGAACGCTTCGCCAATCTTCACGCCCTTCCAGGCCGACAGCTTGTATTTTCTCGGCCTCGGAAAGAACTTCGGGCGGAAAAATATGCGGGATCTCATGCGCATGAATTGCGATCATCGAGACCGCTTTTTCAGAGGTCAGGGACCCAAGCACTGCGCGAACCCTGCCGCGCGGAAGTCCGTATCGTGTTTCGCGCGCCTGATCGACTTCGACCAGATCCCCATCCTTCGCATCTCCACGAAACTCCGGCTCAACGACCAACTCCGGCTGGCGTCGCTCTACCGGAACAATCCGAAGGGTTCCGTCGCTTGCGGTTCGGAACACGCCAAGCACGGTTTCACGCCGGTGTTCAAATACCTTTATGATTCGTGCCGTATAGGGCGGCCCGCTGGCAACATCTGACGGGAATGTTTTTGCCAGCACGCGATCGCCAATGCCGGCTGACGGCCCCGCACGCTGCGTTCTGATCAGTACGGTCAGATCGCGGTCAAACTCCGTGGCTTCGGCTGGGCGCGCAATGAGGCTGCCATCTGAGTCGCGGCCAAAAATATCCAGCACCGTCACATGGGGCAGTGCTCCGGGTCGAATTAGCCGTTTGCGCTGCTTTTGCAGCAACCCCTCATCCTGCAATTCACGCAGCAAATCCTTTAGCCAGATGCGCGCTTCACCCTTCAGTGAGAACGCTTTGGCAATTTCGCGCTTGCCGGATTGGTCCGGATTCTCTGTGATGAACGTCAGAATATCTTCGCGTGAGGGACGAAACCCCTCAGCGGGCAAGCTGGAACTGCCGCCGCCTTTCTTCGAACCCGGTATTCGCCTCGCCAATCTAAGCCTTCTTTCCGCGTCTGGCCGGCTTCTTGCCGCCGCCCGCAGCATCTTTTTCCGCCTTTGCGGCAATCAATTCAAGCGCCTCTTCGAGCGTGACCGATGCCGGGTCCTTACCCTTAGGCAAAGTCGCGTTGATTTTACCGAAATTCACATAAGGGCCATATCGACCGTCGCGCACGGTGATATTTCCGCCGCCGTCCGGATGCTCTCCGAGATCTTTCAGGGCAGTGGGCGTGCCGCTGCGCGCGCGCGGGCCCTTTTGCTGCTTTTCGGCAAGCACCGACACCGCTCGGTTGAGGCCAACCGAAAACACATCCTCGACGCTTTCAAGGTTGGCATATGTGCCATCATGAAGAATGAAAGGTCCGTAACGTCCGATGCCAGCGGAGATCATCTTTCCGCTTTCCGGATGTTTGCCGACATCACGTGGTAGGGAAAGAAGAGCGAGCGCTTTTTCGTGGTCAACTGATGCTGCAGTCCAGCCTTTGGGGAGGCTGGCGCGCTTTGCTTCCTTGCCTTCGCCGCGCTGTACATACGGACCAAAACGCCCCGACCGAAGGGTGATCTCTTCATTGGTGTAGGGATCGGTTCCCAGAACCTTGTTCCCTTCCTCCGCCGATTCCGCCTCTCCATTCGCCGAGTTGCTGTCGCCAAGTTGGCGTGTGTACCCGCACTCAGGGTAGTTCGAGCACCCCACGAAGGCACCATACCGGCCCAATTTGAGCGAAAGCGCGCCATTGCCACATTTCGGGCAGGTACGCGGGTCGCTGCCGTCCTCACGTGCCGGAAACAGCAGAGGTGCGAGGTCGTCGTTGAGCGCATTGAGCACGTCAGTAACGCGCAGTTCCTTGATGCTCTCGACGGCAGCGGAGAAGTCGTTCCAGAAATCCCGTAGTACGGACTTATAGGCCAACTTGCCGTCTGAAATTTCATCCAGCTTCTCTTCAAGATCCGCTGTGAAGTCATACTCAACGTATTTTTCGAAGAAGCTTTCAAGGAAGGCTGTGACGATTCTCCCGCGTGAATGCGGAACAAGCCTGCGCTTGTCGATCACGACATATTCGCGATCCTCGAGCGTTTTAAGAGTGGCTGCATAGGTCGAAGGACGGCCAATGCCCAACTCTTCCATCTTTTTGATCAAAGAGGCTTCCGAATAGCGCGGAGGCGGTTCGGTTGAATGTTCGGTTGCGTTAATCGCTTCCTTATCCAGCGCTTCACCGGAACGGATCTCGGGCAGGCGCTTGCTGTCCTCGTCCTCTGCGTCTTCGTCCTTTACCTCGGCATAAGCTGCGATGAAGCCATCAAAACGAATTACGGAACCGACGGCGCGAAGCTTGGCAGAGCGCGAAGCGTCATGCGCCTCAATCTCGACTGTTGTCCGTTCAATTTCCGCTGGCTGCATCTGGCTGGCTACTGCGCGCTTCCAGATCATCTCGTAGAGCCGTGCCTGATCGGCATCGAGATATTTCTTCACGTCCTGCGGCAATCTTGAAAAGTCGGTTGGTCTGATCGCCTCGTGCGCTTCTTGCGCGTTCTTCGCCTTGTTTGCATAATATCGCGGCTTTTCGGGCAGGTATTTGGCCCCGAATTCATGTGCAATCGTGTTTCGCGCACCTTCAATGGCTTCCGGAGCCATTTGTACGCCATCGGTACGCATATAGGTGATCAGGCCCGCTGTCTCGCCACCAATGTCCAGGCCTTCATAAAGCCGCTGTGCAACTTGCATCGTGCGGCTTGCCGAAAAGCCGAGGCGTGACGACGCAGCCTGTTGAAGGGTGGACGTTGTAAATGGAGGGCCGGGGTTGCGTCGGGTTGGCTTCGCCTCAACAGAGATCGCCTTGAATGAGGCGCCTTCGAGCATGGCTTTGATATCATCTGCCTGCGCACGATTCTTGATATCAAGCTTCTGAAGTTTTTTCCCTTCAAAATCGGTCAGCCGTGCCTCGAAAGTTTCAGCACGCGGAGTGCGCAGGAGCGCAGCAATCTGCCAGTACTCCTCCCGCACAAATCTCTCGATTTCCGATTCGCGGTCGCAGACCAGACGCAGGGCAACGGACTGAACGCGGCCCGCAGAACGCGCGCCCGGCAGTTTGCGCCACAGGACCGGGGATAGGGTGAAACCGACCAGATAGTCGAGCGCGCGACGCGCGAGATATGCTTCAACCAATGGTGCGTCGATCTGACGAGGGTTGGCCATCGCGTCGAGCACGGATTGCTTCGTGATGGCGTTAAACACCACTCGACTGACCGGCTTGTCCTTCAGCACCTTTTTCTGGCGCAGCACTTCGAGCACATGCCAGGAAATAGCCTCTCCCTCGCGATCAGGGTCGGTTGCGAGAATAAGGCCGTCTGCCTCTTTCAGCGCCTTGGCTATATCGGTCAATCGTTTGCTTGAAGCTGTGTCGACCGACCACGACATCGCAAAATCCTCATCAGGACGGACTGATCCGTCCTTCGCGGGCAAATCGCGCACGTGGCCAAACGAGGCCAGCACTTTGAAATTGCGGCCCAGATACTTGTTGATTGTCTTTGCCTTTGCAGGCGATTCGACGACTACGACGTCCATGAACTCATTTCTCTATGGCCTTGCTGCGAGATTTCCCCCGCAAGGCAGCGCTTACAAGTGCGAGGAAGTTCCGTCAAATGGCTGTGCTTTTCCGTATGGTCAAGGGCAGGTGCCGCTTTTTGTCTAATGGCTATTGGCAACCTTAAAGATAAAAACTGTATGAAAATGTAATTGTAGTTGCATTTGAGTCGATTGCGAGTTAGCAAAGATTACGACTGCAACTGGCAATGGCAGGTTACAGAATGAACAGTAATGACAGGCAGGAGCAACTGTTGGCAGTCGAGTATATCGCAGCCATGCTCAGTCAGCTCCGGCTCATGGCGCAAGCCAAGGAAATGACGATATTGGCATATTTGATAGATATGGCTCAGATTGAGGCGGTCGACGCATCAACCCAGTTGAAGGGAAAGGCTTTACCCGAAGTCAACTAGAGCAACCTGACCGCCGGGGTGGCGTTCGAGTCTGCCTGCCAGATCAAGTTCAAGCAGGATCATTTGAACGTTTGCGGGGTGTATCCCTGAATGAGCGATCAGGTCGTCTATCGGCGCGGGGGATGGACCGAGCAACCCTATCAGACGCGCTCGATCGTCCTCGCAACATGACGGCGCGTGATCGTATTCCAGGGCTTCATCGAACTGCGGCGCTTGACTGCTTGTGCCCAGCATCGGCGTAAGTTGTTCGACAACGTCATCTGCGCACGTCACGAGCGTAGCTCCCTGCTTCAGCAATCCGTTTGTGCCCGCGGCGCGAGGATCAAGCGGCGAGCCGGGCACAGCAAATACTGTGCGCCCCATTTCTCCAGCCATTCGGGCGCTGATCAGCGAACCGGAGCGGACAGCGGCTTCGATAACCACCAGGCCGAGCGACAAGCCAGCAATGATTCGGTTGCGGCGCGGGAAATCCTGGGGGCGTGGCTCCCATCCAAATGGCATTTCGCAGATGAAGGCACCGCCCTTGTCTACAATCTCTCTCATGAGTGGAACGTTTTCCGAGGGATAGGGACGGCTTATGCCTCCTGCAAGAACAGCAATTGTGCCACTTTGCATGGCGCCTTTGTGAGCAGCTGTGTCTATGCCGCGCGCAAAACCCGACGAAACCACCCAGTCGTGTCCACCAAGATCGAAAGCCAGCTTTCGAGCAAAATTAATGCCCGCCATTGAGGCATTTCGCGCGCCCACGATTGAGACGGAGTTGCGCGCAAAGCATTCGGCTGATCCCAGGACTGTAAGGATAGGCGGTGGGTTGTCTACATGAGCCAGCAAAGGCGGGTAATCCGCCTCACCAACTGCGACAAGACGCGCGCCGATACGCTGAACTGCCTCATATTCCGTTTCAACCTCCAGGATCGACGGAATGCGCGCTGAGCGCCGCGCGCCGCCGCGTGCAGTCAATTCGGGTAAAGCTTCAAGCGCCGCTTCGGCTGAACCAAAGCGGTTAATGAGTTCACGAAAGCTTGCAGGGCCAACATTTGATGTACGAATCAGCCGCAGCCATTGCAGCCGCTGGCGGTCACTAAGTTTTGGAGCCACTATTGATTTTTATCCCTTGGAGCCGATTTTGGTCTCGATTCCTGCTGCCAAACGCTGAATATTGGCCCGGTGTTTCCAAAAAACGATGATGCTCATAACTGCGAACATCAGCGAAATCTCGGGCATGCCCATATAATAAAGTGAGATTGGCACGATGATAGCTGCCGACAACGCAGCAAGAGACGAAAATCGAAACATCAACGCCATTGAAATCCAGACTACCGCGAAAACCAAGGCGGGATTTATCCCGAAGCCGAGCAGCACACCAAGGTAAGTCGCCACGCCCTTGCCGCCCTTAAATCCCAGCCATGCCGGGAAAATATGTCCGATAAACGCTGCAAATCCGGCGGCCATTGCAGCTTCCAGACCGAACTGGCTTGCCACGAGCACAGCCAGGGTGCCCTTGAGCATATCCAGCAGAAGCGTGGCTGCGGCCAGTCCTTTATTACCAGTGCGAAGAACGTTCGTTGCGCCGATATTTCCCGAGCCGATCGACCTGACATCGCCAAGACCGGCAGCGCGTGTCAGAAGCAGCCCGAACGGAATCGAGCCAAGCAGATAGCCGAAGATTAACGCGACCACGACAACCATGGGGTTCTCCACGCTCAAAGTTCAAACACCTTGCGACCGCTAACCCAGCTTTGCAATACTTTGCCTTGAAGTCGCGCATCTTCAAAGCAAGTGTTCTTTGATTTGGAGCGAATGTCAGCCTCCCGCACAATCCACGGTGCTTCAAGGTCCACAAGCGCAAAATCTGCGGGAGCTCCCGGTTTCAAAGTACCTCCCGGAAGGGCGAACAAACGGGCAGGGGCCGTCGATAAGGCTTCAATCAGGCGGATAAGCGGGACTTCGCCGCTGTGATAAAGCCGCAATGCGACCGCAAGCAATGTTTCAAGGCCAATTGCACCCGCAGCGGCATCCGCAAAAGGCAGGCGTTTGGTATCCACATCCTGAGGGTCGTGTGACGAGACAATGATGTCGATCGTGCCGTTGCGCAGGGCCTCTACCATGGACAGCCTGTCATCCTCCGACCTCAAGGGAGGATCAAGCCGGAAAAAAGTCCTGTATTCACCGATATCATTCTCATTCAGGGCAAGGTTGTTTATCGATACGCCGGCAGACGCCTTGACGCCTTCCTGCTTTGCGCGGGCAACCGCGTCAGCAGAGATTCCGGTCGATATTTTGGCTGCGTGATAAGTGCTGCGTGTGAGCTTCGCCAACATCAGGTCACGGACAAGCGGAATGGTTTCAGCTTCGCGCGGGATGCCTGAAAGCCCCAACCAACTCGCAAACAGGCCCTCATTCATGACCCCGGAACCCGCAAGGTCGTGGTCGCGCGTTTCATGCACGATCGTTGCCCCGAAATCACGCGCATATGTAAGCGCTCGTCGCATCACCTGTGCGCTGGCTATGCTATGGCGGCCATCGGTAAAGGCTACGGCCCCGGCTTCCTGTAACAGACCGAATTCGGTTAGTTCTGAACCCTTCAGCCCTTTTGTAATTGCTGCCGCGGGAAATACATTGATGCGGGCTGTATCTTTGGCGGTGCGCAGCACGAACTCCACGAGCGCAACGTCATCGATCACAGGATCGGTGTCAGGCATCATCACAATCGACGTTACACCACCGGCCGCTGCCGCTTCGCTGGCGGAAGCGATAGTCTCCCGGTGCTCAGCGCCCGGTTCACCGATGAAAACCCTGCCATCGACCAAGCCTGGTATGATTGTCTTGCCGCGGCAGCCTACACGCACCGCTCCATCGGGCACGCCCTGATTGAGGGCATCTGGACCGGCTGCAACGATTTTGCGGCCTTCAACAATCAGAGTGCCGATTTCATCAAGGCCCCTTGAAGGATCGACAATTCGAGCGTGCTCAAAAACCGTAGCGTTCATCACAGCGCCTCCGCGTTTCGGCGCGGATCAAGCAGCGCCTGCATTACTGCCATGCGCACTGCAACGCCCATTTCAACCTGTTCCTGAATGACGCTCTGTGGCCCATCTGCGATTTCGGAGGCGATCTCTACGCCACGATTCATCGGGCCCGGATGCATGACCAAAGCATCCGGCCTGGCGCTGGCGAGCTTGGCCGCATCCAGTCCGTAGTAACGGAAATATTCGCGAACAGAGGGAACAAAGGATCCGGCCATTCGCTCGCGCTGCAGGCGAAGCATCATGACCACGTCTACGCCTTTCAGGCCTTCGGCCATCGTTCTGCAAACCTCGACGCTCATATCTGCAATGCCGGAGGGAAGCAGCGTCGAAGGGGCAACAACGCGCACCCGCGCTCCAAGCGCGTTAAGCAGAAGGATGTTTGAGCGCGCCACGCGCGAATGCAGGATATCGCCGCAGATCGCGATTGTGAGGCCCCCAATGCGCCCCTTCGCCCGGCGAATTGTCAGAGCGTCGAGCAGCGCCTGAGTCGGGTGTTCATGTGCGCCATCTCCTGCGTTGACGACCGAACAGCCTACTTTCTGTGCAAGCAGGGCGGCAGCACCCGCTGATTGATGGCGAATGATCAGAATATCCGGTCGCATCGCGTTCAGCGTCATGGCCGTATCGATCAGTGTTTCGCCTTTTTTCACTGATGAGCTAGCCACCGACATATTCATAACGTCGGCACCAAGTCGCTTGCCTGCGAGTTCGAATGAGGATTGGGTGCGCGTCGATGCTTCAAAGAAGAGATTGATCTGAGTACGCCCCCTGAGCACCGCGGATTTCTTTTCGGCCTGCCGGGAAATGCTGACAGCCTCATCTGCCCTGTCGAGCAAAAATTCGATGTCCGGAGGGGACATGCCACGTATGCCTAGCAAGTGGCGGTGCGGGTACAGGGGCAAAAGATCAGATTGGGTCATCTGGATGCATTGCTATAAAAGCCAGTCTCGCTCACCGCAAGCGTGGCCGGACATACGCATTTTCGGATTCAACAGATTATTTGTTTAACTGACTATGTTCTGATGCGCCAATTCATCGTACCGGAGAACCTTGGGAAGCTTGGAGAGCGCGTGTGACGCATGAAGTAACCAACCAGACCCCGCCAATCGGTGGTGGCAGCGCCTGGCGCAACGATCCGTTGCTGGTGCAGATTGCTGAGGATTTTCCGGAGGAGGCACGGAAGGATTTCGAGACAATAGGACGCTTCGTCCTGTCGCCGGAGGCGCAGGAGCTTGCGCGATTGGCGAATGTGGAACTTCCGCGCCTCAAAACGCATGACCGGCAGGGCCGTCGCATCGACGTGGTCGAATATCATCCCGCGTACCACGCGTTGATGCGTCGCTCAATTGGCAATGGTCTGCACAGCTCTATCTGGGAAAATACGCCGACGGAGATACATCGCCGCCATCAGATACGGGCGATTCGATATTTCCTAACTGCCCAACTCGAATGCGGTCATCTGTGCCCGGTAACTATGACCAACGCGTCTCTGGCAACTTTGATGTCCAGTTCAAAGCTTTTTCGTGAATGGGCGCCGAGAATCACCAGCCGCAAATATGATTCGTCGCAAAAGCCGCCCGTTGAGAAGGCTGGACTGACCCTTGGAATGGGCATGACCGAAAAGCAGGGAGGCACAGATGTGCGCTCCAACTCTTCAAAGGCCGAGCGCGCTGGTGGCAGCGTTTACCGGCTCACAGGGCATAAATGGTTCTTGTCCGCGCCAATGTCTGACGCCTTCCTGATGCTTGCGCAGGCACCGGAAGGCTTCACATGCTTTCTCGTTCCGCGCATTCTTGGCGACGGGAGCCATAACGGCCTGAGATTCCAGAGATTGAAGGACAAGCTTGGAAACCGGTCCAATGCCTCGTCGGAAGTTGAATTCTCAGGCGCTTTGGGTGAGGTCGTTGGAGACCCCGGCGAAGGCGTCAAAACCATAATGGATATGGTGACCCTTACGCGACTCGATTGCGCCCTTGCATCGGCGGCCTTGATGCGTGCCGGTCTTGCAGAAGCTGTGCACCACGCGCGCCACAGGCAAGCGTTTGGAAAGATTCTGATAGATCAGCCCCTCATGCTCAGGGTTCTGGCTGATATGGCTCTCGATGTGGCCGGCACGACCGCATTGGCTATGCGTTTGGCGCGTTCGTTCGATATGGCATCCCAAAGCCGAACTGAAGCGTCATTCGCGCGAATAATGACTCCCGTCGTGAAGTATTGGGTCTGCAAAAGCGCGCCAGCCTTGCTTTATGAAGCGATGGAATGCCTTGGCGGAAATGGCTACATCGAAGAAAGTCCGCTCGCCCGCTACTACAGGGAAGCGCCGGTAAACGCGATTTGGGAAGGTTCGGGCAATGTTATGGCGCTTGACCTGTTGCGCGTCATGTCTCGTGCCCCCGCGGTGCTGGACGAAGTTCTTGCTGATATTGAGCAGGGACTTGGAACCGGAGCAGGCGGCACATCGACAGTGTTGAGGGCTGCACGGGATGTTGCTGCTTCGGATGAAGGTTCGGCACGCCTGTTTGCCGAGCAACTCGCCCTGTCCGCTGCGGGAGCGGAACTGCGGCGACTTGGGGCAGGGCGCATAGCAGATGCCTTCATCGCTACCCGGCTGGGTGGGCAGTGGCGGTCCACCTATGGAATGTTGGGACCGCGCCATGATCCTGCATTGATCGTGGAATCATTATTCCCATCCTGATCATCCACTGATCAGTAGTTAAATTAACCTTAATGAATGGTTTCCATTGCGGTTACACCTTAACGCAGCCAAGGTTCGTCAGGGTGTGGGTGTGCGATGATGGATTTGTTGGAACGCGGCAGGAAATCACGGGACGTCCGCTGGACGTATGCCGACTTCGCCAGAGCGAGGAGCTGCGTATGAAATATGTGTTCTTAGCCTGGGCGCTTCCGATGGGCCTTTTCTGGGGGTGGTATTTCGCTTCCTATTACAATTTGGCCTCAAGCTATTTCATGCTATCGCGCGAAGGAAACAACCTCGTTTTCAGTGTGTATGGCGAAATCCTGAACATGGATCCGGCAGGGATACCATGGTTGATCGCCAAGACTTGTGTCATTGATACATTGCTGATCGCCGCGATCTGGGCATTTCGCAGAAGGCGGGAAATTGCAGTCTGGTGGCGAAAACGCAAGGGCCAGCTACGCGATAGTCCTATCGGGGCGTCGACCTTAGCCGGTCCAATACCCCCTGCAGAATAAAGGCGGCCGCTGCCGAATCAATGCGGCCGTCGCGCTTCTTTCTGGAAACGTCCATTTCGATGAGGCTCCGTTCGGCGGCAACAGTTGAGAGCCGCTCGTCCCAGAACATGAACGGAATGTCGGTAAGTTTAGCAATATTCCGAACGAATGCCCGTGTCGCCTGCGCGCGTGGCCCTTCGGAGCCGTCCATATTCAGGGGAAGGCCGATGACTGCGGCAGCCGCCTTTTCGGCCTTTAATGCAGCAATGAGTGTTTCTGCGTCGCGCGTAAATTTCTTTCGCATAATAACTGTTCTAGGATGGGCAAAAGACAGACTTAGATCAGAAACCGCCAGACCGATTGTCTTTTCGCCAAGATCTAGCCCCGCCACTGTCTTGCCGGGAGCCAAAAGTGCTTCGAGCTCTTCAATTGTTGTAATTGCCACGACGCTTTCCTTTTGACACGGGCGCGCTCGCTTCTATCCTGCGCCAACTTTGCAGCCAAGGAGCATTATGGGATGAAAATCACCTGGTATGGGCAATCGGCATTTTGCATTGAAGCAGCCGAAAAGAAGATCCTGATTGATCCGTATCTCGAGAATCCACTTTGGACCGGCGGATGGGAAGGCCCGGCGAAGGACGTTACGCACGTACTTCTCACGCATGGTCACAACGACCATATCGGCAATTCGATCGCGATCCTTAAGAAAACAGGTGCGCAACTCGTGGCAAATCACGAGATTTGCAGGTTCTTGGTCGGGCAGGGCGTCGATGAAACCAAAATAAACTCTGGAAACTCTGGCGGCACTGTCGATTGCGGCGGGTTCACAACTACATTCGTCCAGGCTTTGCATTCTTCATCATTTGGCGGGCCGAACGGCACGAACACCTATTTGGGTAATCCGCTCGGTCTGGTACTCCATTTCCCTGATGACAAGACGCTCTATCACATGGGTGATACCGACATTTTCGGCGACATGGCGCTGATTAATGAGTTGCATAGCCCCGACATCGGTCTGGTGCCGATTGGCGACCGATATACCATGGGCGGTGCAGTGGCCGCGCTGGCTTGCAGACGCTACTTCAATTTTGAAGCGGTCATTCCCTGCCACTACAAGACATTTCCGATTCTCGACCAGACGCCGGATAAATTCGTTTCCGGAATGGAGGGTTCTGGCACGAAAGTCATTGTGCCGCACGTTGGCGAGGCGGTTACGGTCTGAACTTGACGTCGGGCTGATATTGCGCTGGCGCGATGGCATCGTTATAGCCCGCCAAGGATTCAGGAGTTTTTGTCATGTCTGTGGACATTTCAACCGTCAAACGTGTCGCCCGCCTCGCCCGTATTGCCGTGAGCGACGACGATGCCGAGCGCATGACCGGCGAACTCAACACGATCCTTGGCTTTGTCGAGCAGTTGAATGAGGTGGATGTTACGGGAGTCGAGCCCATGACATCCGTAACGCCAATGGCGATGAAAAAGCGCGAGGATCTGGTTACCGATGGCGACAAGGCGGATGACATAGTGGCCAACGCACCCGCTACCGAGGAAAACTTCTTCCTTGTTCCCAAGGTGGTCGAATAAGTGATGGACGTTCGGATAGCCGTCGAGACGCCTTTGCAGGACGATGTTCGCGCCATGGTCGCGGACCTCAACGACTATCTGATTCCGCTCACTCCACGTGAGTTTCAGTTTCAGCTAACCGTCGAGCAAATGGCTGAGCCAACGGTTACTTTGTTCGTTGCGCGCGATGGTGCAGGCGCTCCTGTGGGCATGGGTGCGCTGAAGGATCACGGTGCGGGACTGGGCGAAGTGAAGCGTATGTATACCTATTCCCATGTGCGGGGTGCCCGGATCGGGTCCCGCGTTCTTGAGCACATTGAGGCACTTGCGCGAGAAAAGGCCATTAATCGGCTTGTTCTTGAAACAGGTGAGGCATCCGGTTTTGAATCTGCCTGGCGCATCTATGAGCGCAGCGGCTTCACTGTCTGCGGTGCCGTCCTTGACTATCCGGATTCCGGCTATTCCAGATTCTACGAAAAGAAACTTGCATGACCGACCTAACAAAACTGACGATTGCCGAAGCGCGCAGCAAGCTAAAGTCGCGGGAATTCAGCGCTCTTGAGCTGACGGAAGCATACCTTGGTGCGATTGACGCGGCCAATGGCGTAATTAATGCCTACGTCACCGTGACCCACGACAAAGCACGGGATATGGCAAAGGCTTCCGACGCGCGTTTGGCGAGCGGGCAAGCGGGGGCGCTGGAAGGCATTCCACTCGGCATTAAAGACCTGTTCGCGACAGAAGGTGTGCATACGCAGGCGTGCAGTCACGTTCTCGATGGGTTCAAGCCGCGATACGAGTCAACCGTCACGTCCAACCTTTGGGCAGACGGCGCGGTCATGCTTGGTAAGCTCAATATGGATGAGTTTGCGATGGGCTCATCCAACGAGACCTCATATTACGGGCCGGTGGTGAATCCTTGGCGCGCGAATGGAAGCAATGCAAAGCTTGTTCCTGGCGGTTCGTCGGGTGGATCGGCTGCTGCAGTTTCTGCCTTTTTGTGCGCCGGTGCAACGGCTACCGATACGGGTGGTTCTATTCGCCAGCCGGCTGCTTTTACCGGCACGGTCGGTATTAAGCCAACATATGGCCGCGTTTCACGTTGGGGTGTGGCCGCCTTCGCTTCGTCGCTGGATCAGGCTGGTCCTATCGCGCGCGACGTTCGCGATGCGGCAATCATGCTCAGATCGATGGCTTCGGTCGATGCCAAGGATACGACCTCGGTTGATATACCCGTGCCGGATTACGAAGCAGTGCTTGGCAAGTCCGTCAAAGGCATGAAAATCGGCATTCCCAAGGAATACAGACTCGACGGTATGCCTGCTGAAATTGAAGCATTGTGGCAAAAAGGTATTGCCTGGTTGCGCGATGCCGGTGCGGAGATCGTCGAAATTTCGCTGCCGCACACCAAATATGCGCTTCCAGCATATTATATTGTGGCACCTGCGGAAGCCTCGTCCAATCTGGCGAGATATGATGGCGTTCGGTACGGCCTTCGTGTTCCCGGCAAGGATATTGTCGAGATGTATGAAAACACGCGCGCTGCCGGATTTGGACGCGAGGTGAAGCGCCGTATAATGATTGGGACCTATGTCCTTTCAGCCGGATATTACGACGCGTACTACTTGCAGGCGCAGAAGGTCCGCACACTCATCAAGCGTGATTTTGAGACAGTTTTCGCCGATGGTGTAGACCTGATTCTTACGCCGGCAACGCCGTCTGCGGCCTTTGGAATCGCCGATCAGGACATGAACAGCGACCCCGTAAAGATGTATTTGAATGACATTTTCACGGTTACTGTTAACATGGCGGGGCTTCCGGGTCTGTCGGTTCCGGCTGGACTGGACTCGCGCGGGCTGCCGCTTGGCTTGCAACTGATCGGGCGCCCATTTGAGGAGGAAACGCTCTTCCAGGCCGCGCACGTGATTGAACAGGCTGCGGGGCGATTCGAACCTCAAAAATGGTGGTAATGATTACGCCTGAGCAGGGTTTGCGCAGATGTTCTTTCTTTTAGCGAAGGTCATCTGGTTCTTTTTGCAACCTTTGAATGCTGCCATAGTCGGAGGTCTCTTCGCGCTTGTAGCCTTCGCCTTCAAATGGAGGCGGACTGGCACCGTTTTTCTGGCTCTGTCTATTGGAGTGCTGGTACTCTCCACCTGGACAAATCTTGGCGCCGTGCTTCTTCAGCCTCTTGAGGACCGATACCCTCGACCTCCAGCACCCACTCAAGTGGCCGGCATTATAGTGCTAGGGGGTGGGTTTGAAGGCGCAATTAATCTTGCCCGCGGCGGCTACGACCTCAACGCCGGGGGTGACCGCATGGTGGAGGCTGCAATTCTGGCGCGGCGCTACCCGAATGCACGCATTGTCGTTTCCGGCGGGACTGGCGCACTTTTGCTTGACGGCGAGGGAGATGCTGACACAGCACCCCGCCTGCTGGAAGCGTTGGGTGTAGGGCGCGAGAGATTGATTCTCGAAAACAAGTCGCGTGACACGTACGAGAATGCTCAGTTTACTCGAAAGCTCGTTCAGCCGGTGGAAGGAGAAACCTGGCTTCTGCTAACATCCGCATTTCATATGCCGCGTTCCATGGAGTTGTTCCGCAAAGCCGGGTTTCAGGTAACACCTTGGCCCGTAGATTATCGAACAACGGGACGTGAACGGATTGGTGCGGCGACCGACAATCCGGTTGATACGCTCCGCACAACGACCCTTGCCATCCGTGAGTGGATTGGCTTGGTAGCGTATAGAATAGCAGGGCGAACCGATCGAATTTTGCCTTAATTTATCTCATTTTAGCCGAAAATCCTTACGATAATTAACTCATGATCCCGTGGTAAGGTATTGAGATATAATAATTTTCGCTAGTCGAGGCCATTTTTGCCTGTGGGTTTGCCACAATCTCGCCTGTTTTGGGGGCTTGCAAACGCTTCCCTTTTTGTTTTATGTGCGCTGCAACCAAACGATGCTTTATGGCCCCATTCAACTGACGCATCTGTAAGAAAAATGGATCAAGAACAAAGCCAATCCTGTTGGGGCTTGACCACTAAGGTCATGCTCGTAATCGCAGCCCTCATGATACTTACCTGGCTCGTCGGTGGCGGTGAAACCACCGCGGTGTTGGCAAAGGCTGGGTAATCTGCTCCTCTTCTGCGGCGCATAAGGTCGCGTGCGGGATGGCGGAGCCGGGTCGATAGCGCTATATTAGAGATATAGGTGCCTATCGCCGCGAGAGTTCAAATTGTTTCTTTCCGTATTCGACCTTTACAAGATTGGTATCGGCCCATCCAGTTCCCATACCATGGGACCGATGTCCGCCGGTGCCCGGTTCCTTGATGAAATCCTTGTTGGTGATTGGCCGCGGCCCCGCGGGGCTGAGGTGACGAGACTGGGTGCCAGCCTCCACGGATCGCTTGCGTTCACCGGAATAGGACACGGAACAGATCGTGCCGTGATTCTCGGCCTTGCTGGTCTTACTCCAACGAGCGTTGACCCGGATAAATCAGATGGGATTATTGAACAGATAAGCGCGGAGAAGCGGGTCGCGCCGTCCGGCCATCCGGCCTATTCATTTGATCCTTCGACGGACTTGGTTCTGGACAAAAAGATACCTTTGCCAGGTCATGCGAACGGCATGCAATTTTTTGCCTATGATTCTGACGGCCGCGTGTTGCTGAGGCGAGTTTACTACTCGATTGGCGGCGGATTCATCGTATCTGAGGAAGAGTTGCAGCGGATGAAGGCGCGTGGCCCTGAAAAGCCTTCAAAGAAAGTGCCTTATCCTTTTGCGACGGCGAAAGAAATGCTCGCCATGGCTGCACGCAGCGGCCTTTCCATCGGTGAAATGAAGCGGGCAAATGAAGAAGTGTTCATGTCTCGCGACGAGCTTGATGCTGGACTGGATGCAATCTGGACGGCGATGAAAAGCTGTATCGACCGCGGTTTGACCAAGGAAGGTATTATGCCAGGCGGGCTGAAAGTGCGCCGCCGTGCAAAACAATTGCATGACAAATTGCAAGACGAGTGGCAGCGCAATCGACCAAACCCGTTGTTGGCAAACGATTGGCTTTCAATTTATGCGATGGCTGTGAATGAAGAGAACGCAGCGGGCGGGCGCGTTGTGACTGCCCCGACTAATGGAGCGGCAGGCGTTGTGCCTGCGGTTCTGCGTTACTGGCTTCATTTCCATCCGGAAGCCGATCAGGCCAGCATCAGGGATTTTCTGCTCGCATCGGCCGCAATCGGCGGAATTATAAAAACCAATGCTTCGATCTCCGGTGCTGAGGTTGGTTGCCAAGGTGAAGTCGGTTCTGCTTCAGCCATGGCGGCGGCTGGATTGTGCGCGGTCATGGGTGGGACGCCTGAGCAAGTGGAAAACGCGGCAGAAATTGCATTGGAGCACCATCTTGGCATGACCTGCGATCCGGTTGCGGGTCTGGTTCAGGTCCCGTGTATCGAGCGGAATGCATTAGGCGCAGTGAAGGCAGTTACGGCAGCTTCGCTCGCAATCAAGGGTGACGGTGTGCATTTCGTCCCGCTGGATGCTGCAATTGAGACAATGCGGCAAACCGGCATAGATATGAGCGAAAAATACAAGGAAACGAGTCAGGGTGGTTTGGCGGTCAACGTTGTTGAATGCTGATCCTGTGGAGAAGTGCGCGCACTGTTGACCTGCGCATGGCGCGGATTAATGCTTGGTCATGTCTCTCAATCTGATCAAATTGTGCGTCGGCTGCGACAGCGTTGAAGAACTGGAAGAGTGGATCGCTTTCAGACTGCAGGAGCGCCAGCGTAATGGTGAACCCGCAGAACAGTTGCACACAACACGGATGGTCCCTACCAAGGCGCCGGAACTCACCGATGGTGGTTCTCTTTATTGGGTAATAAAGGGGAATGTGCAGTGCCGTCAGCGGCTTTTGGAGGTCCGCCCTTTCACCGATGCTGAAGGGACTTCGCGTTGCCATCTCGTGCTGGAACCGAGGGTGTTCAGAACCGTCTGGCAACCTCGTCGCGCGTTTCAGGGTTGGCGATACCTGAAAGCTGAGGATGCGCCCGCCGATCTCGGCAAGCGCGAAAAGGCAGTGATGGAGATGCCGTCCAAATTGCGGCAGGAACTCGCAGAACTCGGCTTGCTTTAGCGGAAGTTCAGCTTTACGGCGACGCGGTTTTCCGGCGAGAAAACGCGCAGGCGAACAAACGCGCGTGGCTGGCTGTTACGCCAAGTTCGGGCTCCATGACTGAGAAGCAACCCAACGAGATCACGTGTCTTGAAGCGGGGTGCGCCTCGCCGCGCATCTGCCAAACGGCTCGCAGCCTGATACAGTGCCTGAATCCCGGGGTCGTTGGAGCGCGGTGACGGAAACGCGGCTGTATCGCGCTTTATGTCGAACTCGGAACTCATGACCATCTCCTCAAACGCATAACTCATACGCTTACTCAATCCTGCAACGTCGCGTAGCAGGGGATCTTCTTGCGCTTCAGCGCGCCACAAGCTTTTGCTGCCTCAACCTGGGAGCTAAATCCCGCAAATCGGGCGCGGTAGTAGGTTGTCCCCTCAGCCTTGAATGGAACGGTGTAAGCTGATGCGCTGCCCAGAAAGCCAACAGCATTTTTCGTGCGATCCAGTATCGCCCGCGCTTCCTTGGCGCTTGGTGAAGAGGCTACCTGAATGACCCAGCGACCGGTTTCAACGGCAGAAGCGGAGGCTGGTTCAGTATCGCCTTCGGCCTCGGGCTCATCGGCGTAAGCTTGCAACCCGAGATTCTGGTCGCTGCCGTGAGCTTGAATCATGGCGGCCAATTGATCACCGCCAGCTACCCCCGAAGGGCGGCCAAAGGGCGTTGGAATATCGGTCTTCGGCAATGCTACGCCGGCGACGACCGGAGTGCCAACTTCAGGGCTGCGCGCGACCAGAGCGCCACCGCCACTTCTGGAAGCCTTTGGAAGATAGGCATCAATGAGTTGTGCCATCCGGTTATCGCGTGCGGGCCCAGACTGCCCACCCATCACCACCGCGACGACCCGGCGGCCGCCATCGTTGACAGATGAAACGAGGTTGAAGCCGGAGGCGCGTGTATATCCGGTCTTGATTCCGTCAACACCGCGAACGCGTCCGAGAAGTTTATTGTGGTTTGCGATGCGCTGGCGGCCGTAGGTAAAAGAGCGAACTGAAAAATAGGAATAGTACTGAGGAAAATGCTCGCGGAGTGCGATCCCCAGAGTTGCCATGTCGCGCGCTGTGGTAAACTGTCCTGTATCAGGCAAGCCATGCGGATTGCGGAAAACAGTTGCCCGCATTCCGAGCGATCTGGCCTTTTGCGTCATCATCCGCGCAAAACGCTCCTGCGAGCCGCCGAGGAGTTCTGCAAGCGCCATCGAGGCGTCGTTTGCTGAGCGGGTGATAAGCGCATAAATCGCCTGTTCAACCGTGATTGAGTTTCCAGCCCTTACGCCAAGCTTTGTAGGCGGTTGCGCGGCTGCCTGTGCGGAGAATGGCAAGCGCGAATTTTTGTTTATCCTGCCGCTCTTGAGTGCCTCAAAGGTTAGGTAAAGCGTCATCATCTTGGTGAGAGAAGCAGGGTAACGACGAGAGTCTGCATTTTCGGAGTGCAGAACCTTGCCGGTCCGGGCGTCCACTACGATAGCGGCATATTTCGACGAGCTCGCTCTTGCCTGAACGGAAGACAGCACGAGCGAAACTGAAATGACCGCTGAAACCACCAACCAGAACGCGGCGGTTGACCGCCATCTGTTACTCTGTTGCACGCCGCATACCCTATGAAATTAAACTTTTTGATCCTGCGCGATCCGCACGCGACAAGATCGGGCCAGACTACGGCTTCAGCGTTACCAATCCGTTTATGGTAACCGCGGCGTTCACCAATTTGGGTGATGTTGATGCATGTTTTCATCAAATTTTTGCGAAACGAAAAGCGACCGGATTGAGTGCCCAGAGTCGGCCAGGAGGGCCGCAGCGCTTCACAAACGTGCCCAATCGGCGCACCCCTTGCCTGATTATAATTTTTCTGTGATCCGGTAATCCATTCGGAAGGTCATTGCGGTATATTGTCTGTGATGACGAACCTCTTACAATCGAGATATGGTTACCTACATGACGGTTCGGGCGTGGATTCGGCGAAAGGGAAGGTCGGCGTGAAGACCGGCATAAGTGGCATTGAGAGTAGCACTATCCGTATGCAGGACGATGCGCGCCGCAGCGGAGGCACCGGGCGCAGTACGGCTGTCATAACCCGTACGAAAACCCGTACCCGTAAGCCAAGCTTGTACCGCGTGCTGATTCTCAACGACGATTACACGCCTATGGAGTTTGTGATCGTGGTTTTGGAGCGTTTTTTCCAGAAAGATCGTGAAACCGCCACGCGGATCATGCTTCATGTACATAACCACGGTGTGGGCGAATGTGGCGTCTACACTTTCGAGGTGGCCGAGACCAAGGTCGCGCAGGTCATGGATTTCGCCCGCCAGAACCAACATCCGCTGCAATGCGTGATGGAAAAGAAGTGAGGTTCTGAATGCCCGCATTTTCCCAAGGGCTTGAGAAGGCGCTCCATCAGGCGCTTACCATTGCCAATGAACGTCACCATGAATACGCAACCCTCGAACATTTGTTGCTAGCGTTGATCGACGATCCTGACGCTGCCGCCGTGATGCGCGCGTGCAATGTGGATCTCGATGAGTTGCGCAGCACGGTACTGAACTACATTGAAACCGAGTTGGACAATCTTGTCACAGGCTATGACGAAGATTCCAAACCAACCGCTGGCTTTCAGCGTGTCATCCAGCGCGCCGTAATTCACGTGCAGTCCTCCGGGCGCGAAGAGGTGTCTGGTGCTAATGTGCTGGTTGCGATTTTTGCTGAACGTGAAAGCCACGCGGCATATTTCCTGCAAGAGCAGCAAATGACCCGCTATGACGCGGTCAACTACATTTCGCATGGAATCGCAAAGCGTCCCGGCTCGTCGGAGCGTCGCGCGCCGCGCGGTACGGATGAAGATCAGCCCGAACAGAACAGCGACGACGAGAGCAAGGGCAAAAAGCAGCAGGACGCGTTGACCGCCTATTGCGTCAACCTCAATCAGAAGGCACGATCCGGCAAAATCGACCCGCTGATAGGGCGAGATTCCGAAATCAACCGCACGATACAGGTTCTTTGCCGCAGGTCGAAGAACAACCCGCTTTATGTTGGCGACCCTGGAGTTGGAAAAACCGCGATAGCTGAAGGGTTGGCAAAACGCATTGTCGAAGGCGATGTTCCTGAGGTGCTTTTGGGAGCAACGATCTTTGCACTGGACATGGGGACGCTGCTTGCGGGAACGCGCTACCGTGGTGACTTCGAAGAACGCTTGAAGCAGGTCGTCAAGGAGCTGGAAGAATATCCGGGTGCCGTGCTTTTCATTGACGAGATCCATACCGTCATCGGAGCGGGTGCGACCTCTGGCGGGGCTATGGACGCATCTAATTTGCTCAAACCTGCTTTGTCATCTGGTGCAATTCGTTGCATTGGCTCAACGACTTACAAGGAGTTCCGCCAGTTCTTCGAGAAGGATAGGGCGCTGGTGCGCCGCTTCCAGAAAATCGATGTGAACGAGCCATCGATTGCAGACGCAATTGAAATCATGAAGGGTTTGAAGCCGTATTTCGAAGAATTCCACAAGGTGAAATACACCGCTGAAGCAATCAAAGGGTCTGTGGAACTCTCGGCGCGTTACATTAGCGACCGGAAGCTTCTGGACAAAGCTATCGATGTGATCGACGAAACCGGCGCTTCGCAGATGTTGTTGCCTGAAGGCAAGCGGAAGAAAACGATCGGTATCAAGGAGATCGAAGCAACAATCGCGACGATGGCGCGTATACCGCCAAAGACTGTTTCCGCTGACGATGAGATGGTTCTCTCCAATCTAGAAGCGGAACTGCGACGCGTTGTCTATGGCCAGGATACAGCGATCACCGCTCTTGCATCCTCGATCAAGCTGGCGCGTGCCGGCTTGCGCGAACCTGACAAGCCAATTGGCAGCTACCTGTTTTCCGGCCCTACAGGCGTTGGCAAGACAGAAGTTGCCAAGCAGCTTGCGGCATCACTCGGGGTGGAGCTTTTGCGGTTCGACATGTCGGAATACATGGAGCGGCACACGGTTTCACGGCTCATTGGTGCCCCTCCGGGCTATGTCGGCTTTGATCAGGGCGGCTTGCTAACTGATGGCGTCGATCAACATCCGCACTGCGTGCTTTTGCTTGACGAGATCGAGAAGGCCCATCCAGATCTGTTCAATATTCTGCTGCAGGTGATGGACCACGGCAAATTGACTGATCACAATGGCAAGTCGGTCGATTTCCGAAATGTCATCCTGATTATGACGACCAATGCAGGCGCGTCGGATTTGGCGAAGGCTGCCATCGGATTCGGTTCGTCGAAGCGTGAAGGCGACGATATGGAGGCGATAAACCGGCTGTTCTCTCCGGAGTTCCGCAATCGTCTGGATGCCATCATCCCGTTTGGATCACTTCCGATTCCGGTTGTGCATCAGGTGGTGCAGAAGTTCGTTATGCAGCTTGAAGCGCAGCTTTCGGAACGTGGCGTCACGTTTGATCTCTCGCAAGAGGCGATCGAATGGCTGTCCGAAAAAGGCTACGATGAGCGCATGGGTGCGCGTCCGCTCGGACGTGTCATTCAAGAGCATATCAAGAAGCCGCTGGCTGAAGAGGTGTTGTTCGGCAAACTCAAGCATGGCGGTACGGTTCGTGTGACCGTCGAAAAGAAAGAAACTGGTGATACCGGCCTGAAACTGGAAAGCATTGCAGACGAAGTTCCGGTGAAGCCTAAAAAGGAAGAGGTCGAGCCAGCGCCGCGCAAAAGGACAACGCGTAAAGCTACTACAAAGAAAGCTGCCCCTGCCGCAAAAGGCAAAGAAAGCGGCGGCGGAGCCGGTCGCAAGCGTAGCCTCGTGCCACAACTCCCGCGCAAGTCATAAGTCGCTGAGCGCAATCCGCAAGGTGGGCCGTCGATCATTCCGGCGGCCCTTTATTTCGCTGCCCTCCGAAAGCCTGGCTATTGATGTCACAGCCCCAATCGCAAGAGCCTACCCGTCACTTCAGTTGGTTTTTACGTGGGGCACGATCGGCATTCTCAGTTCCGGGCTTGATACTGGCGAGCGCTTTTGTCGGGTTTGCCGGCCTTGCCAAGGCCGCGGGACTTTCGCTGTGGGAAACCGTCTTTATGGTTGGGGTGGTCTGGGCTCTTCCGGCTAAGGTAGTCTTGGTTGGCGCTATACTCTCCGGAGTCTCATTGCCCGCAGCCGCATTTGCCGTAGCGCTATCTTCCATACGCCTGATGCCGATGGTGGTTGCGCTGGTGCCGGAGATGCGTACGGAACGCACGCCGCGATGGGTTCTCTACACACTATCACATTTCGTTGCCGTCACATCGTGGGTTTTGGCTATGCAGCATTTTCGCGACGTGTCTCGGGAAATGCGTACAAGTTACTACGCGGGGCTGGGCATCACATTAATACTGGCGAACATGCTGCTGGTCGCGTTCGTTTACACAGTGGCAGGTTCTTTGCCGCCACCAATGATGGCCGCACTGCTTCTTCTGACCCCGCTATATTTTCTCACGTCATTGTGGGGTTCCGCCCGTGAGCGGGCAATGCATGTAGCCATGATTATAGGAATGATAGCTGGTCCACTGGTTCATTTGGTTGCTCCTTCATTCGATCTGCTGATAGCTGGCCTCGTGGGCGGCGCGGTTGCTTTCGCCTGGCACAAGCGCAACCGGGCGAGGAGCACATAGTGACCTTTGACGCGATTAACGCCTGGTGGTGGCCGTTATTGTTTATTCTCGTCGCGGGATGGCTCGCGACGGATGTCTGGCGTTTTCTCGGCGTTTACTTTGGCGGGCGCGTTGCAGAAAACTCGGATGCAATCGTGCTTGTGCGATGTGTGGCAACCGCATTGGTAGCCGCAGTCATCGGTAATCTTGTTGTGTTTCCAAGTGGAGCGCTGGCTGAAACCTCGCTGTGGCTACGGCTTGATGCCACAGCGAGCGGGTTCGCTGCCTATCTCTTCATACGTCGGAGCATTGTGGTTGGGATTGTGACCGCAGAACTCATACTCATTTCTGGCATGTTTCTGGCTGGCGATTTCAACCTTCCAGCGCCTTTCTGATCTTTTCGGCATTGGCCGCAAGAACAGATTGATCTTCCATTGGCCCACCGGGCGGATTTAGCGCAACGCCGTCAAACCGCGGTATGATGTGAACGTGCAGGTGAAAGACGATCTGGCCGCCCGCACTTTCGTTGAATTGCTGAATCGTCAATCCGTCGGCTTCGAAAGCTTTGACTGCAGCCTTGGCAACTTTTTGCACCGTCCGCGTTACGGCCACCAAACTTTCCGGTTCGATATCCAGCATATTGCGGGCAGGGCGTTTTGGAATGACGAGGCAGTGTCCGGGGCCCCGCGGCATGATATCCATGAACGCGAATGTTTCGCTATCCTCATAGATTTTGTGGGCGGGGAGCTCTCCGCGAAGGATCTTTGCGAAAACATTTTGCGGATCATATTGTTTTGCAGTCATCTCAACCTCAACCCGTGCGCTTTGCAGCTACTCTTTTTGCCGTTGAATGCGCCGCGTCAACCCTTGGCTGTCGCAATCAACCAATATCGCGACGAAATGGGCTGTGTTCCGAATAATACGCCTGCGCGACTTCTTCATCTTGCCTTTCATGCACAAGGAAATTCGCTACCGCATTGCGTAGTCCGGCGTGCAAAATGAAGTGCGCAGAACGTGTTGTGACAGGCACGTAGCCACGAGAAAGCTTGTGTTCGCCTTGCGCTCCGGCCTCAACCACAGCCAGCTTGTTTGCAATTACGTAGTCAATCGCCTGATGGTAACAGACTTCAAAGTGCAGGAACGGGTGGTCCTCGATGCACCCCCAATTGCGCCCGTACAGCCGATCCGGGCCAATGAAGTTAAGTGCACCGGCGATATATCGGTCCTGTCGCTTCGCCATGATAAGCAGGATGTCGCGTGACATCCTCTCACCTATGAGAGAAAAAAAGCGGCGGTTCAGGTAAGGTCGCCCCCATTTGCGCGAGCCGGTATCCATGTAAAATTCGAAGAAGCTGTCCCACGCTTCTTCAGTGATGTCGCCACCGGTCAGCCATTCAATCTCGATACCGGCTGATAAAGCCTCCCGACGCTCGCGTTTCAGCGCCTTTCGTTTGCGCGAGGAGAGATTGGATAGGAAATCGTCGTAGCTCACATATCCGGGATTAAAGAAATGAAATTGGTGGTCGGTGCGCTCAAGGAAGTCAGCAGCTTTAAGCGCGATCATATCGTCATCCTGCGCGAAGGTGACATGCGCCGACGACATATTAAATTGCGCAGCAGCGGATTTGAGCGCGGTGGCAAGCGCGGCTTTAACAGTGCGGGGATCGTCTCCACGTCTGACCAGCAGTCGCGGACCGGTGACAGGGGTAAATGGAATAGAGGATTGCAATTTAGGGTAGTATCTTCCGCCGGCTCTCTCGAACGCGTCCGCCCAGCCGTGATCAAACACGTACTCGCCTTGGCTGTGCAGCTTGGCATAGCAGATCGCCGCTCCAACTAACTCTCCGCGGGCATTCTCCAGACGCAGGTGGCACCCCTGCCAGCCGCTTTCCGGCACGGCGCAGCCAGAATCCTCCAGAGACGTCAAGAACTCGTATGAGATGAAAGGGTTACCCGACGTGCCCTGAAGGCTGCCCCATTCTTCCCGCGAGAACGAGCCTATGCTAGGCGCAACCCGCACCGAATATGCATCGTCCGGTACAGGGCCTTCGTCTACGCTATCCATCAGTTATAGTTTGCACCGCGATATGGCGCGGAAAAGGCGTCAGACAATGACATTTTCGGGGTCTATTCCCTCAAAAGTTATCTGTCCGCCGAGCTCAGCGCTTAACCTGACCGCGGCCTCATCCCGCACCGTCCAGGTGATCAGCGGCATATCCAGTTTTGTCTGGATGAAATTCACAAACGGATTTGGCAGATGGGCGAGGCAGTATGAAACAAAGTCGATGCCGTTGCCTAGCATTGAGAAATGCGCTTCAATGTCCTTGTTATCGGTGCCCAATGCCGTAAGCCCGGCCGGTATGTTCGGCAATTCCGAAAACTGACGGATCAGCCAGTGGTCGAATGACATGATTGCAGCTTTGCCGCGATAGGAGCTCAGAAGCTTTCCCACAGCCTGAACAAGCCCTTCATCGTGTCCTGGAATTCCCTTGAGCTCGATGATTAGGGGAACCTCGCCGTTAACAAGTTCAAGCAACTCGGAGAGGAGAGGGGGGTGGTCGTTCGTTCCACCAATCCGCAATGCAGTCATTTCTGATGCGGTTCGCTGCCAAACGAACCCATCTGCGCCAGTGAGCCGACCCAGCGTGTCATCGTGGAACACCACGACCTGATTATCCGCCGTCAGATGCACATCACATTCGATGGCGAAACCCCTTTGCATGGCTCTTTCGAACGCGGAAAGGGTATTTTCCCAAACTTCATGATTTAGGTCGTGCAAGCCACGATGTGCAATCGGGCGTTCCGTTAGCCACGCAAGGTCGGTTCTGGTCATAGAATACTACGCAACCTCAATCTCAATAATCGCTTCGATCTCAACGGAGGCATTCATGGGCAGGCTGGCAACGCCAACTGCCGAACGCGCGTGTTTGCCCTTTTCGCCAAGAACTTCGGCAAGAAAGTCTGACGCGCCATTGGCAACAAGATGCTGTTCCACGAAATTTGCGTCTGAAGCGACGAAAACAGTGATCTTCACAAGCTTTCCGATTCGTTCGAGGCTGCCAAGCGCCGCCTTAACTTGCGCGAGAATGTTGATTGCACAGTATTTTGCGGCTTCCTTGCCTGCCGCGACGTCAACATCTCGTCCCAGCAAACCGCTAACGGCCAGCTTTCCGTCCTTGAGCGGCAATTGGCCAGCTGTCAAAAGCAGATTGCCGGATTGCATATAAGGCACGTAGTTCGCAGCAGGTGCTGCGGCTGCTGGCAAGGTAACGCCCAAATCGGCAAGGCGCTTTTCAATGGTTCCCGTCATATTTTTTCCTGTCATGAACTCGAAATGCACAGACCATGCGCAAACTGCTCTTTTGCCCAGCTTACGCCAAGACTTTTTTTAGTTTATTCGACATCATTCACAGACTCGCTAATGTAGCGCCGAGTCAACTGCCGGAGAACACATGAACCGCGCCTGCGTCCTTCTAATTCTTGCTGCATCTGCAATCCCGGTTGCGGCGCCCGCCGCAGCGACGCCTGCACTCGCTCCTCATCGCGCCGTTTACGACCTTGCTCTGGACAAGGCAACTGACCGCTCGGGCATAACAGCTCTGGCTGGACGCATGGTCTATGAATTCAATGGTTCTGCTTGTGAGGGCTACACAGTTAACTTCCGCTTCGTTACCCAAATCGACACGCGTGAAGTGAGTCGGCTGACCGATCAGCAAACGACAACATTTGAGGACGCCGAGGGCAAGAACTTCAGTTTCGTGACCAAGTCGTACATAGACCGCAATCTCGACAAGGAGTTGCGCGGTACTGCAACCCGCGGAACAAAGGGCCTTCATGTTGAGCTAGAGAAGCCGGAAAAGGCGTCACTGGAATTGGCACCGACCCAGTTTCCCACGCAGCACCTGCTGGAGCTGCTGAAAAAGGCGAGGGCAGGCGAGACATTCTTTGAAACCGATCTCTTCGACGGCTCAGATGATGGCGACAAGGTGATGACAACCACAGTTGTGGTGGGCAAGGAAGCGTCGCCAAAAGCAAACGACCCCGAGATTAAGGCCGATTCCGCATTCCTGTCCAAGGATCAGTATTGGCCGATCGATATCGCCTATTTCGATCTGGAAGCCGGTAGCGGAGAAGAGCTTCCGGAGTATCGAATCTCTTTCAAACTGCATCAAAACGGGATTACGCGCGATTTAATCATGGATTACGGGGACTTCTCCATGAAGGGCAAGTTGGTTGATCTGGCAATGTTGCCGGAGCCAAAGGCTTGTCCGTCGAAATAGGTGGGGTTGCTTTTCTGGGCGTCAGGCTCTATATGCCGCGCCATTCCACACACGGGCTTAAGGTGTTTGTACGGGAGAAATCCGGCAAAAACCTCCGGTGGCGGCAAGGATTAATTGAAGCCACAAGGCTTCAATGACATCTGAAATCGTCAACGTCCGTGGAGGCTAACCGGAAAGGAAAATACTGCATGGCTCTGCCAGATTTCTCCATGCGTCAGCTTCTTGAAGCTGGCGTTCACTTCGGCCACCAGACGCATCGCTGGAACCCGAAAATGTCGCCGTACATCTACGGCTCCCGTAACAATATCCATATCATTGATCTTTCGCAGACGGTTCCACTGCTTAACAATGCGCTGAAGCAGGTTTCTGATGTTGTAGCACGCGGTGGTCGTGTTCTTTTCGTTGGTACCAAGCGTCAAGCTTCAGACATTGTTGCCGATGCTGCACAACGCAGTGCGCAGTACTACGTGAATTCGCGCTGGTTGGGCGGTATGCTCACCAACTGGAAAACCATTTCCAACTCGATCCAGCGCCTGCGCAAGCTTGACGAGATTCTTACTGGCGATGCTTCGGGCTTCACCAAGAAGGAGCGCCTGAACCTTGATCGTGAGCGTGAGAAGCTGGACAAGGCGCTCGGTGGTATCAAGGAGATGGGTTCAACGCCCGATCTGATGTTTGTCATTGATACCAATAAGGAAGCAATCGCGATCCAGGAAGCAAAGCGTCTTGGAATCCCGGTCGTGGCAGTTATCGATAGCAATTGCGATCCTGACCAGATTGATTTCCCGATCCCGGGTAATGATGACGCAGCGCGCGCCATTCAGCTTTATTGCGATCTCGTAGCAAAGGCGGCAATTGACGGTATTGCTCGCCAGCAGGGCGGTCTCGGTATTGATATCGGCGCTTCGGTGGAAACTCCGATTGAGCCTGCGCTGGAAGAGGCGCCTGCTGAAGATAAGCCAGAGGCTTGAACTGCCGCAAAGAAGGGTCGCACGCGACCCTTCATATTTAGATTTGACGTCTGAGGGCGTTACGTGCGGCGCATCATCGGATCCCGATGGTGCGCTCGCGCATTGAGAGACACAAAGAGGCAAAGATGAGCATTTCTGCTGCACAGGTTAAAGAGCTGCGCGAACTGACCGGCGCGGGTATGATGGATTGCAAGGCTGCACTTGCTGAGACGAACGGCGATATGGACGCCGCTGTTGACTGGTTGCGCAAGAAGGGCATCGCGAAGGCAGACAAGAAGGCTGGCCGTGTTGCTGCGGAAGGCCTGATCGGGATTGATGCCGGACTGCGTGAAGCGGTCGTGGTTGAAGTTAACTCCGAAACCGACTTCGTTGCGCGCAACGAAGCATTCCAGGATTTGGTGCGGAACGTTGCCAAAGTCGCCTTGGCGCATGACGGCGACACTGGCCGCACCGCGACTGCAAATTATCCGCATTCAGACAAGTCCGTAACGGACACCATCAAGGACGCGATTGGCACGATCGGCGAGAATATGAGCTTCCGCCGGGCTGCTCGTCTTGGCGTCGAGAATGGTGACGTCGCGACTTATGTTCACAATGGCGTTGCTGACGGTCTTGGCAAGATCGGTGTTCTGGTTGCTGTAGAAACCACCGGCGATGCAGCAGCGGCGAAAGCTTTTGGTCGTCAGGTTGCTATGCATGTGGCAGCAACAAGCCCGCTTTCTCTGGATGTTGATGCTCTTGATCCTGCTGCAGTCGAGCGCGAGAAGGCCATTTTCGCTGACCAAGCGCGGGCTTCCGGCAAGCCTGAGAACATCATCGAAAAGATGGTCGAGGGCCGGCTACGCAAGTTCTACGAGGAAGTTGTGCTGCTCAAGCAGGCTTTCGTGATGAATCCTGACCTCACTGTCGAGGCGGCGCTTAAAGCTGCTGAAAAGGAAATTGGCGCTCCTGCTAAGATAACAGGTTTTGTCCGGTTTGCGCTCGGCGAAGGCATCGAGAAGGAAGAGTCGGATTTTGCTGCTGAAGTTGCTGCCGCAGTGAAGAAGTAATCCAACTTTACTTGGGTTTTGCGACGGGCGCCGCGTGACATCGCGGCGCCCGTCGTGTATCCGGCTTTCGGTTTCGCTTGCGCAAACCGGTTGGCGGCTTTGTTGCCATTGAAACAATCTTCGAGGATCCCATGGCGGACAGCCCAAAATATCGGCGCATATTGCTCAAAGCTTCCGGCGAGGCGCTGATGGGCGAACAACATTTCGGGATCGACGTTTCGGTCGTGGACCGAATCGCGTCGGACATTGCCGAAGCGCGCTCGATGGGTGTTGAGGTCGGTGTCGTAATTGGCGGCGGTAATATTTTCCGTGGCGTTGCAGTCGCCTCGAAAGGTGGTGACCGGGTGACCGGTGACCACATGGGCATGTTGGCCACGATCATAAATTCGCTGGCATTGCGTACTTCTCTTGTAAAACTCGGCGTTGATGCGGTCGTGCTTTCAGCGATTGCTATGCCGGAACTTTGTGAGAGCTTCTCCCAGCGGCAGGCAACAGCCTACATGAATGCAGGCAAAGTCGTGATCTTTGCCGGAGGCACCGGCAATCCGTTTTTCACGACGGATTCGGCTGCAGCACTACGCGCGGCGGAAATCGGGGCCGATGCCTTGTTCAAGGGAACGCAGGTTGACGGCGTATACTCGGCAGACCCAAAAAAGGACCCTTCTGCCGCCAGATTTGATCACATTACGCACAAAGAGGTGATTGAGCGCGGGCTTGCGATAATGGACACAGCCGCCATTGCTCTTGCGCGCGAAAACCACATTCCGATAATCGTCTATTCAATACATGAGCAGGGTGGTCTGGGCGATATCCTTCGCGGGAACGGTCGCTGCACGGTTGTTTCTGACGAGTAGGTTTGCTCGGAAGCCTGATTGGGAGAAAAAGCAATGAGTGGTGATTTTAGCGATCTTCAGCGCCGAATGGACGGAGCAATAAACGCATTCAAGCAGGATCTCGCCTCGCTGCGCACCGGTCGTGCGTCCAGCAACCTGCTCGATGCGATACAGGTTTCAGCTTACGGTTCAACGATGCCGATAAATCAGGTTGCGACTGTAACTGTACCAGAGCCGCGAATGCTTGCGGTGAACGTTTGGGACAAGTCGATGGTCGGCGCGGTTGATCGCGCGATTCGGGAAGCAAATCTTGGCTTCAACCCGATCATGGACGGAAATAATCTGCGCATTCCGTTGCCTGAGCTGAACGAACAGCGGCGCAAGGAACTCGTGAAAATTGCGCATGGCTACGCCGAGAACGCGAAAGTCGCGGCACGCCACGTTCGTCGTGATGGTATGGACTATCTCAAAAAGGCCGAGAAAGACGGCGACATCAGCGAGGATGATCATCGTCGAGAATCTGAAAAGGTTCAGAAACTTACCGATGATACCATCTCTATGATCGATAGCTTGCTAAGCACCAAAGAAGCCGAGATCATGCAGGTCTAGGAACTAGGCGTCCGCTGCTCGGTTTGGAGGAAGGCGGAATATGGGGCAACCCTTTCACGTCGCCATTATCATGGATGGCAATGGTCGCTGGGCGAAAGCACGGGGCCTGCCGCGAGCTGCTGGCCATAAGGCAGGCGTAGAGGCGCTACAGGCGACAGTGCGTGCGGCACCTGACCTCGGGGTCAAATGGTTGACTGTCTATGCATTTTCTTCCGAAAATTGGTCTCGCCCACAGTCTGAAGTCAGCGATTTGATGGGGTTGCTGAAGCTTTTTGTTCGACGGGACCTTGCCGAGCTTCACAGAGCTGGAGTGAGGGTGCGGATTCTAGGTGCTCGCGAGGGGCTGGAGCCGGATATATCTTCATTGCTGGCTGAGGCGGAAGCGCTTACTGCAGCCAATACCCGCCTCAATCTTAACATTGCTTTCAATTACGGCGGACGCGATGAAATCGTACGCGCTGCCAGGAAATTGGCGCAATCGGTTCGGGACGGAGATATCGAGCCATCAGACATTACGGCTGAAACATTCTCAGGTGTTCTCGACACGGCTTGTATGCCTGATCCGGACCTTGTTATCAGGACGAGTGGTGAGATGCGGCTTTCCAACTTTTTGCTTTGGCAAAGCGCATATAGCGAACTCGTTTTCTTGCCTTGCTTTTGGCCGGATTTCAGCACAGCGCGTTTTGTCGAGGCGCTGAAAACTTTTAGCGAGCGTGATCGCCGGTTTGGCGGGCGAACTGCGAAAGGGTTAGCATCTTGAGCACAGCCACCGAGCCGCGTCGTCCAATGTCTAACCTCCAGCTGCGGGTGGTTTCTGCAATAGTGTTGGCTGCTGCCGTACTGGTGTTGACGTGGCGCGGCGGCGGTCCTTTTCGCCTTCTGAGTGTCCTTATTGCGGGTGCCATGTTCTTTGAATGGTGCCGGATGTCGCGCACTTCGTCACGGGGCATGAACCAAGTCGTTGCCAGTATTCCATTCGGGATCGCAATGTTTGCTCTGCTGGCCGGCGTTCAAGCTCAAATCGTTTGGCTGATTCTGCTTTTAGGGCTGGCGGCAACGATCGCGCACGCAAAAATGACTCAGGCAGATTGGTGGGCATCCGGGGGTCTGGCGTATGCTGGGTTTTCTGGCTTGGCGCTCGCATTCCTTCGAGGTGATGATGGGCGTGGCCTTGCTGCGATTCTGTTCTTGTTCGCTGTGGTATGGTCCACCGATATTCTCGCTTATTTCGTAGGCCGGGCGGTGGGCGGACCCAAGCTCGCGCCGGCCATTTCGCCCGGGAAAACCAGAAGCGGCGCAGTGGGAGGGCTTGTTGGTGGTGCGCTTGCCGCAATACTGCTGGTTCTATGGCTGGGACTTGGATCCTTACTTGCCTATCTGTTGCTGGCTGTGATTCTGTCTGCTCTTTCGCAGATTGGCGATCTTTTCGAATCGTGGGTGAAAAGACGCCACGGGGTGAAGGATTCCAGCCAGCTTATCCCCGGGCACGGTGGGGTTATGGACAGAGTTGATGGCCTCGTCGTTGCTGCACTTGCGATGTATATCATCGGCGCTATTGCCGATGGGTTGAATTTCCCGGCACACGGCTTGTTTGGCTGAGCGAAGATCACGTCGAGTTGCTTTGCGAGGTTGTTTCGCCGCCTTTTCTTTGGTGCGGGCGTTGCGTATGGCAAGAATGAAATTTTCGTAGACGAATTGGATCGGCAACCCAGTGGGCGATTTATTGAATACCATTTTTGGCACGTCCGGTTTGTTGCTGGGTACGCTTGTCCCCTTCATATTTGTCCTGAGCGTTGTCGTCTTCGTCCATGAGATGGGGCACTATCTGCTAGGGCGATGGTGCGGAATCGGCGTCAAGGCGTTCTCTATAGGCTTTGGCCCTGAACTTATCGGCTTTAACGATCGCCGTGGTACGAGATGGAGGCTTTCTGCGATCCCGCTCGGCGGCTATGTCAAATTCGTCGGCGATATGAATGCAACCAGCACGCCCGACGATTCCGAAATAGAGAAGCTTTCTGAGAGCGAAAATAAAATCGCGTTTCACACTCAGCCTGTCTGGAAACGGGCGCTGACCGTTTTTGCGGGGCCTCTGTTTAATTTCCTGCTTACAATCGCGGTTTTTGCCGTGATGTTCTATGCCTACGGACGAACAGTCTCTGAACCTATGGTTGCAAGCATACAGCCGGGTTCAGCAGCGCAAGAGGCGGGTTTTCAACCGGGCGACCGATTCATAAGCGTTGATGGCACGCCGGTCGAGACTTTTGCTGACGTGCGTCGGCTGGTTTCAGGAAGAACTGGAGATCAACTTGTCTTTGTGATGCGGCGCGGCGAGCAGGAAGTTAAACTGGTTGCGACTCCACGGCAGACCGAACAGACTGATGCGCTTGGGAATAAAGTTAATGTCGGTGTCATTGGGGTGGTCAATGATGAGGTTTTAGGGCAACCCCGAACCATTGAGTACGGAGTGGTCGGTTCCGTGCTTGAGGGTGTACGCGAGACTGGCTCCATCATTGGGCAAACCGGTCAATTTTTGAAACGCTTTGTCATTGGTCGTGAAGATCGTTGCCAGCTGGGCGGACCGGTAAAGATTGCAAAGATCTCTGGGCAGGCAGCAAAATTGGGCTTTCAATGGCTTGTTCAACTGGTGGCGCTGTTATCAGTAGGTATTGGAATACTCAATCTTCTACCCATCCCCCCTCTGGATGGGGGCCATCTGGCGTTCTATGCTGTTGAGGCTGTTCAGCGCAAACCGGTGTCTGAAAAGGCGATGGAGGCAGTTTACAAGGTAGGATTCTTCCTTGTGTTGGGGTTCATGGGATTCGTCTTCTGGAACGATCTTTTCGGGTGTTAGGGAATAAGATAGCTCAAAATCGCCGAAAATTGACACAGTATTTACCATAGTGTCGAGTAAGGCGTGTCGGTAATGTCACGCATTGGGGGTTAGTAAATTGAAATTAACCCGGAGCCTTGCGTGTAATGAAAATCTCGCTATTACGGAAATGGGAATCCCAGTAAGTCCGGTTTTCTCGCCGTGGGTACATCGAGAAAAAAAAGGTAATAAGGCCCCATGAAGGCACGTAATCGTTATCTAAGCGCCGCGTCCGCGGTGGCGATGTCCGCCGCACTTGTTGTTCCTGGCGCGGTTGTCATGGAGTTGGCAGCTATCTCAGTGGCACACGCTGCGGTTGTCAGAAACATTGATGTGCGCGGTTCTTCCGGCGTTGATGCCGCAACCGTACGAAACCAGTTGGGTATATCGACCGGCCAAAACATCAGCAGTGACGATATTGATGAGGCAGTGAAGCGCCTTTTCGCGACTGTCCTCTATTCGGACGTCAAAGTGAACCTTTCAGGTTCCACGCTTGTTGTTCAGGTTTCCCAGCACCAGATCGTCAATCAGGTCCTGTTTCAGGGTAACAAAAAGCTCAAGGACGCCCAGCTGGCGAATGCAGTTGAGCTGAAGCCTCGCTCGGCATTCTCAAGCGCGCAGCTCGATTCGGACGCCCAGTCGGTGAAAGACGCTTATGGAGCGATCGGTCGCGACGATGCGACGGTTCGTACCCAGATCGTTGATGTGGGCAATAATCGCGTTAACGTCGTCTTTGAAATTAACGAAGGTGGCCGTACAAAAATCGCGGCAGTTAACTTCAATGGTAACAACGCTTATAGCGACCGTCGCTTGTCACAGGTTGTTTCCACGAAGGCTTCAGGATATCTCTCGTTCCTGTTCCGCGATGATATCTACAGCGAAGACCGCCTGCGTGCCGACGAGGAAGCACTCCGCCGCTTCTATTTTAATCGTGGATACGCCGATTTTCAGGTGATTTCGGCGTCGGCTGAACTCAACGAGGCTGCAAACGAATATACAATCAACATCACTGTTGAAGAAGGCGAGCGCTATCGCTTCGGCAACATTAGTGTTGAAAGCAGTATCGCGGAGATCGACTCCAACTCGCTCAACACGGTTCTGGAAACCCATACGGGTGACTGGTACAGCGCCAAAGAAGTCGAAGATACCATCATTCGTTTGACCGAAACTGTTGCTGGCCGTGGCTATGCTTTTGCTCAGGTCACGCCGCGCGGTGATCGCAATTTTGAGAATCACACGATTGATGTGGTCTATACGATTGATCAGGGCACAAGGGCCTATGTCGAGCGCATCGAAATTCGCGGCAATGATCGGACTCGTGACTATGTCATTCGTCGTGAGTTCGACATTAGCGAAGGCGATGCGTTCAATCAGGTTCTGATTCAGCGTGCGAAGCGCCGCTTGGAGAAACTGGACTTCTTCCAGAAGGTCGATATCTCAACGGCTCCTGGCTCGCAGCCGGATCAGGTTGTTTTGGTGGTGGATGTGGTTGAGAAATCGACCGGCGAGTTCTCTATCGGTGCAGGTTACTCCACTGGCGGTGAAACATCTGGCCCGACGGCAGAAGGGTCCATTACTGAACGAAACTTCCTCGGTCGTGGACAGTTCATCCGCTTGTCAGCGGGTGGCGGGGAGAATTCGCAGGATTTCATGTTCTCGTTCACCGAGCCTTATTTCTTGGGAAATCGCATCTCCGCAGGATTTGATATTTTCCGTAACACGCGCACGTACAACTATTACGAAAGTGAACAGACGGGTGGAACGGTTCGCTTTGGCTTGCCAATTACCGAATCCATCTCCACGCAGTTGGCCTATACCTACTCGCAAGAGAAGTATAACTATCGCGACTTCTGCGATGACAATATTGCTGGCTGCCAGGCTCATCTCTCACAGGCTGTAATTGAGGCTATCGACCTAAGCCAGGATTCAGCTTGGGTTAAGTCTGCGATCAGTGGAACAATTGTGTATGACACGATTGATGACAAGAAAAACCCGCGCGAAGGTCTCTACGGCACTTTCACGACTGAGTACGCTGGACTTGGAGGCGATGCCGACTATCTGAAACTCACAGCGCGCGCTTTGGCGTATAAAACGCTGAATGAAGAGATGGACCTCGTTGGGCTCGTTTCGCTCGGCGGCGGTCACATCATAGCTAATGGCGATGATGGGCTTCGGATCTTTGATCAGTTCAAGAGCAGCAACCGAATCATTCGCGGTTTCGACTACAATGGCATCGGGCCCTATGATGCCAATGTAGGGGATCCTGAAGAGAATCATCTCGGTGGAACGACCTACTTGAATGCGTCGGTTGAAGCGCAATTCCCGCTTCCACTGGTTCCAGAGGGCCTCGGGTTGCGCGGCGCTGTCTTTGCTGATGCCGCTACGCTTTACGGAAGCGACATTCAGGTTGCTGGTGTGAATGTCCAAGGTGATGATATGCAGTGGCGCGCTTCGGTAGGCGTGGGATTGCTTTGGGCTTCACCGTTCGGGCCGCTTCGTGTTGACTATGCGATTCCGGTCGCAAAGGAAAAGTACGACGAAGTTCAGGAATTCAGCTTCGGCGTTTCCACCAAGTTCTAAGGAATGGGCGCGCTTGCGCGCCCATCAGAACACAGGTTCGCATGACAACCGACTTTTTCGTTCCTTCGCGGCATTTTACCGTGGGTGATGTTGCGCGCCTTGTGGGCGCGTCATTGCAAGACCAATCGCAGGAAACTGTTGAGATTGCCGGATTGGCAAAGGCCGAAGTCGGTGGGGCTGGTAAGCTCGTGTTCATCGAAGGCCGGCGACACGCCTCCTTGTTAGACGGGATCGTAGCTGCGGCCGTAATATGTTCACCTGAATTAGCAGGCGCTGTACCTGCAGGTATAGCCACTTTGGTTCACAAGCGGCCCCAATGGGCCTTTGCCCGCCTTGGGCGTGAAATGTTTCCAGATGCCGCAATTCCGGGCGCACTTACGTCGGAGGCCGGAATTTCGCATGCGGCAAGCATTGATCCTGACGCCAAATTGGAACTCGGAGTGGTCGTAGAGGCAGGAGCCGTTATAGGGCCTGATGTCGAGATTGGTGCCGGTACTGTCATCGGCCCAAACGCATCGATCGGGAAAAATTGTAAGATAGGCCGAAATGGCTATGTCGGACCAGGCGCTTCGGTTCAGTATGCGCTGATTGGTGATCGGGTCACCATCCATGGCGGGGCGCGCATTGGACAGGACGGTTTCGGGTTCGTCTTTGGGGAAAAAGGCCCGGAGCGTATGCCTCAGCTTGGCCGCGTTGTTCTACAGGACGATGTAGAGATAGGCGCGAACTCAACAGTGGATCGCGGCGCTTTGGACGACACAATTATCGGGGAAGCAACCAAGATCGATAATCTCGTGCAGATTGCGCATAATGTTAGAATCGGTCGCGGTTGCGTGATCGCAGGGCATTGCGGTCTTTCCGGTTCTGTTACATTAGGAGATTATGTAATGCTCGGAGGGCGTGTCGGTATTGCTGACCACGTGACAATCGGGTCGCGGGTTCAGATCGCCGCAGCTTCGGGCGTAATGGACAATATTCCGGATGATGCGCGTTGGGCCGGTGCACCTGCGGTTCCTGTGCGTGATTTCTTCCGGCAGGTCTCGACCATCAGGAAACTCGCAGCTCGCAAGCAGGGGGAATAATAATGAATGAGGCGGCAGCAAAACTGGAAGCAGTTGATATTCTTAAACTGCTGCAACTGTTGCCGCATCGCTATCCGATGCTGCTCGTTGACCGGATTGTGGACATCGATGGCGATGACTCTGCGATCGGGATTAAAAATGTGACCTTTAATGAGCCTCATTTTCAAGGTCATTTTCCCGATCATCCCGTTATGCCGGGTGTCTTGATCATTGAGGCAATGGCTCAGACGGCTGGCGCGATTTGCGTGCGCGCTACAGGTTCTGACAAGCCCCCGTTGGTCTACTTTATGACTATCGATAACGCGAAGTTCAGGCGGCCGGTTGTCCCGGGCGACCGGCTGGAGCTACACGTACGCAAGACGAAAAAGCGCGGCAATATTTGGCGCTTTGCGTGCGAGGCAGTGGTAGATGGGACAAAAGCTGCGGAAGCCGAAATCTCTGCAATGCTTTCTCCCAAACTGGATTGATTTATGAGTGACTCAGTAACTGTCCACCCCAGTTCGATTGTTGAACCGGGGGCCAAAATTGGCGAAGGTTCTTTTATTGGTCCGTTTTGTCACGTCGGGCCTTCTGTTGTGCTTGGCTCAAATGTACGTCTCTCCAGCCACGTTTCGATAACCGGACGGACGGAGCTGGGAGACAATTGCCGCGTCTTTCCGCACGCCGCGCTTGGAGAGGAACCGCAAAATCTTTCGCATAAGGGTGGGGCAACCCAGTTGAAGATAGGCTCGGATACGACCATCCGGGAATCGGTCACAATCCACGCGGGGTCTGATTCCAGCCGTGGCGTGACTGTGGTCGGCAACAACTGCTTTATAATGGCCTATTGCCACATCGCTCATGACTGCATTGTGGGGAATAATGTAATTATGGCAAACGGGGCCACTTTGGCGGGCCACTGCGAAATTGGTGACAATGTAACAATCGGCGGGCTAACTGCGGTTCTCCAGTTTGTCCGGGTTGGAAACAACGCGTTTCTCGCGGGCATGTCAGGAATTTCAGGTGATGTGATACCCTTCGGCATGGCTCAGGGAAACCTTGCGAGCTTGCGCGGTCTAAATGTCGTCGGGATGCGTCGATCCGGGATGAGCAAGGACGATATTCGTACTGTGCGAGAAGCATATATCGCGATTTTTGAACGCTCACGTCCAATGGCCGAGAACTTGAAACTGGCGCGCGAAAAGTTTGCGCGTTCGCCTCTTTCCATGCGTATTGTTGACTTCATGAGTGAGCGCGGCAAGCGCTACTTTGTTACGCCACCAGTCAAAGGCGGCGAGCTGAATGCGAACGAACAAGAAACCTGAAACCTCCGCAGTCTCTGCGCCCCTGACTGCAATTATAGCGGGGGGAGGGCGGTTGCCGGTTGAGCTGGCAAATGCACTTCGAGCTCAGGATGCGCCTTGCTACGTGGTGTTGCTAGCCGGCGAAGTGGACCATCCTGAAGATTTCTCGGGTTTGCCGCAAACTACGCTTGAGCTGGAAGCAGCAGGTGGGCTTCTGGCACATTTGAAGGCTCGAAATGTCAAACGCGTTGTATTTGCAGGCACCGTGGGCCGACGGCCTAAATGGACTCGGCTGAGGCCAATATTGCCGATATTGGCCGTGTTGCCAAAACTTATCAGGGCGTTGAGCAAGGGTGACGATGGCCTGTTGCGAAGCTTGGTGGAATACTTGGAGAGCCATGGAATAGAGGTTATCGGGGCGCACGATATCCTTCCCGACCTGCTCGTGCCTGAAGGTGTCCACACCAAATTGCGGCCGGGAACCTCCGATAAACGCGATATAGATGCTGCTTTGGAGGCGGCGCTGGCAATTGGGGCATTGGATATTGGTCAGGCTGCGGTCGCCATAGGCGGTCGCGCAATCGCTTTGGAAGGCATTGAGGGCACGGACGGCCTGCTGGCGCGCGTGGCGGAATTGCGCAATCATGGGCGGATTGCGGGTAAAAGCGGAGGCGTGCTTGTTAAAAGTGTCAAGCCTGGGCAGGAATGGCGGACTGACATGCCCGGCATAGGCGTTAAAACCGTCATCGGTGCCGCGGCCGCCGGGTTAAGAGGGATCGCCGTGGTAGCGGATTCGACTCTGGCCATGGAATTCAAAGAGTTGATTAAACGGGCGGATGAGCTTGGCCTTTTTGTAGTTGGTCTTGCGCCGGAGAAGCGTAATTGAGCCGAGCTTTGAAAGTGGCGGTGATTGCCGGAGAGGAATCGGGCGACTTGCTCGCAGCCGACCTTGTGCAGGCACTGAAAATCCAGTCAGGCCGCGAAGTGGACGTCATAGGGGTAGGTGGGCGCCATTTGGCAGAACTCGGCATGAAGTCGATCTTTCCGGCCAACGACATTGCATTGATGGGGCTAAGCGCCGTTGTCCGCGATCTCCCGCGCCTGGTTTCCAGAATCGGATTGGCCGCTCGCACGATTTCAGAGCAGAAGCCCGATTGCCTGGTGACTGTCGACAGTCCGGAATTTAACCTGCGTGTGGCGGCGAAAGTGCGCGCAGCGAATCCATCCATCCCAATAGTTCATTATGTCTGCCCGAGTGTGTGGGCGTGGCGACCTGGCAGGGCTGCCGCCATGCGACCAAATGTCGATCGCGTGCTTTGTATACTTCCCTTTGAAGCGAGTGAACTTGAGCGATTGGGCGGGCCGGCGGGGACGTATGTCGGCCACCGCCTGGCGCATGATCCAGATGTTTTACGTGCGGCGGCAGCGCAAGCAGCCAAACATTCTATCAGCAGCGTAGCACCTAAAACCCTGCTGCTCCTGCCTGGCTCCCGAAAGGGAGAGGTTCGGGCGCTGATGGACCCGTTCCTTGAAACAGTGGAGGTGCTTCGGAGCAGAGGCAGAAAACTGAACCTTCTGTTGCCAACCGTTCCAAACACTGAAGATCTGGTTTCCAGCCATATCGAAAAGTGGCCCCAACAGCCCCAGATTTTGAAGGGTGCTGAGGCTAAATGGAATGCTTTTGCTCAAGCTGATGCAGCTTTGATTGCATCAGGAACTGTTTCACTTGAGCTGGCGTTGTGCGGCGTTCCAACAGTTTCGACCTACAAGCTTGACCCATTTGCCCGAATGCTCCGTGGTCTGGTCACTGCGTGGTCGGCGTGTTTGCCTAACCTCATTGCAGATCGGACAATCGTCCCTGAGTGCATCGAGGATCTTTTGCGTCCCAAATATATGGCGCGCTATCTTGAAGCATTGCTGGATGAAACTGCTTTTCGGCAGTGGCAAATTGACGGATTCTCTGAGGTGGGCAAGCGGATGCGCACGTCTCGGCCATCAGGTGAAATCGCCGCAGATGCAGTCCTCAGCGTCATAGCCGAAAAGAAATAGGGCGCTGTCCGAAGAACAGCGCCCATATAGTAGCTCAATCTGGGTTTGATCAGCGCTTGGCGATCGGCACGTAGTCGCGCTCTGGGTAGCCCGTATACAATTGGCGAGGGCGTCCGATCTTCTGCTGAGGATCTTCGATCATTTCCTTCCACTGAGCAATCCAGCCAACAGTGCGCGCCAATGCGAAGAGCACGGTGAACATGGTGGTGGGGAAGCCCAAGGCCTTCAACGTAATACCGGAGTAGAAATCGATATTTGGATACAGCTTCTTTTCGATGAAATATTCATCCGTCAAAGCGATCCGTTCCAGCTCCATCGCTACGTCAAGCAGCGGGTCGTCCTTGATGCCGATTTCAGCAAGAACCTCATGCGTGGTCTTCTGCATGATCTTTGCGCGAGGGTCATAGTTTTTGTAGACTCTGTGTCCAAAACCCATCAGGCGGAAAGGATCATTTTTGTCCTTGGCGCGCGCGATGAATTCAGGAATTCGGTCGACGTTGCCGATTTCGGCCAGCATATTGAGCGCAGCTTCGTTTGCGCCGCCGTGTGCAGGACCCCACAAGCAAGCAATGCCCGCGGCGATACATGCAAATGGGTTAGCTCCAGACGATCCGGCCAGCCGTACCGTTGAGGTGGACGCGTTCTGCTCGTGGTCCGCGTGCAAAATGAAAATTCGGTCCATTGCGCGCGCCAGCACCGGATTAACTTTGTATTCTTCGCAAGGCACTGCAAAACACATATGCAAGAAGTTCGCCGCATAGTTCAGCTCGTTCTTGGGGTAAATGAACGGTTGGCCAACATGATATTTGTAGGCCATCGCTGCTATGGTAGGCATCTTCGCGATCAGCCGCATCGACGCAATCATGCGCTGGTAAGGATCCGAAATGTCGGTCGAGTCGTGATAGAACGCAGACAGCGCGCCGACTACGCCGCACATGACAGCCATGGGGTGAGCATCACGGCGGAACCCGGTGAAAAACCGCGACATTTGCTCGTGCACCATTGTATGGCGCGTAACGCGATAGTCGAAATCGTCCTTCTGCGCCTTGGTTGGAAGCTCTCCGTAAAGCAGGAGATAGCAGACCTCTAGAAAGTCGCCATGTTCTGCAAGTTGCTCAATCGGATATCCGCGATGCAGCAAAATACCTTCATCGCCGTCGATAAATGTGATCTTGGATTCGCAGCTCGCGGTTGAAGTGAAGCCCGGATCATATGTGAACGTGCCGGTTTCCTTGTAGAGGGAGGCAATGTCGATCACGGCTGGCCCGACAGTGCCGGCCTTTACCTTGAAGTCATGTGTCTTCCCTTCGAAATCCAGCTTCGCAACCGAGTTGGTCATAACAAACTCCTCTCAACCAGGGCGCGCTTACACGGGCAGAATTGCCACAGCACGAGTATAGAAAAAAGACCGTTACGCAATGCAGGCATGGCATCTCCGCATGATGCTCAGCGCAACTTCGGCGGCAATGTTGCATTGCAAAAGATTGAATTCAATAGGTAATATGTCAGCCATCCTGCCCTAATCGATTTGATCGCCAATTCTCTCAAGGCTTTCTTCTCGCCCAAGAACAGCAAGAACGTCGAATACCCCCGGCGACGTGGTTTTTCCGGTCAATGCTGCTCTCAAGGGTTGCGCAACAGAGCCCAATTTTACGCCTGAACTTTCTGCATAAGTCCGCACAGCGCCTTCAACAGAAGCTGCGTTCCATTCAGAATCACCGACCTTTCGAAGATTCTCAAGCGCTCCGGCCAGAATCGCCTTCGCCTGTTCGTTGAGAAGTGAGGATGCTTTTTCGTCAAGAATCAGTGGTCTTTCTGCGAACAAAAAGGCTGCCCCGTCCGCAAGTTCAACCAATGTCTTCGCGCGTTCCTTGAGACCAGGCATAGCCGCCAATAATTTTTCTGACATTGCCGGTGTGAGTTTGGCCTGCATCGCCGGGCCGCCGGGTAAAAAAGGCAATGTGTCAACCAGAACCTGCAACAACTCCGAATCGGGAGTGTTGCGCATGTAGATCCCGTTCAGTGCTTCCAACTTCGCGAAATCAAAGCGTGCGGCACCCTTGTTTACATCAACAATGTCGAACCAATCGGTCATTTGTGCGATTGACATTACCTCATCATTGCCGTGGCTCCAACCAAGGCGAGCGAGGTAGTTCAGCAGGGCCTGAGGCAAATATCCCATCTCACGATATGCCTCCACGCCAAGTGCGCCATGTCGTTTTGAGAGCTTTGCGCCGTCAGCACCATGAATAAGCGGTATATGCGCCATCACGGGCACTTTCCAACCCATCGCGTTATAAATGACGGTCTGCCGCGCGGCGTTTGTGAGATGGTCGTCGCCGCGGATGATATGCGTCACGCCCATGTCGTGATCGTCGACCACAACCGCATGCATGTATGTCGGGTTGCCATCTGAACGCAGGATAATGAAATCGTCCAGATCCTTGTTGGGAAAACGCACGTCTCCCTGAACGCGATCATGCACAACGGTTTCACCTTCTTGCGGCGCTTTGATCCTGATCGCGCCCTTCACGTCCGCTGGAGCTTCTGAGGGGTCGCGGTCACGCCAGCGTCCATCATAACGCGGCGGCCTGCCTTCGGCTCGTGCCTTTTCGCGCATTTCGGTAAGTTCTTCGGCGCTCGCGTAGCAGTAATAAGCCTTGCCTGCTCTGACCAACTCTTCCGCGACTTCGCGATGCCGTGCGGCCCTTGCAAATTGCGAGATTGGATCGCCATCCCAATCCAGACCGAGCCAGGTCAGTCCGTCCAGAATCGCCCGCGTCGCGTCCTCCGTCGAACGTTCGCGATCGGTGTCTTCTATTCGAAGCAGCATCTTGCCGCCCATGCGCTTTGCGTAGAGCCAATTGAACAGCGCCGTACGAGCGCCACCAATGTGCAGATAACCTGTGGGTGAAGGCGCAAAGCGCGTAATAACGGTTTCGGCCATGTTTCTTCGGACTTCCGATATGTTTATAAGGGAAGCCTTATGTATGTGCTCCCTTTCGATGGCGCTCATGTAGCATAGGACGACATGGGCGCAAGAGGCAGAGGAGCTGCAATGGCCCTGAAGCCGATTGCGGCGACGCTTCCCGATTATGAACGAGATGCATTTGAGCATCCAGCACCTGCGGATTTACGCCCGGTGCAAATCGACTTTGGGCAGACGGACGGCCAGAAAGATGCCTTCGAGAGGGCACACAGCGCAATAAATGAGCTAAAGTCACTCTCCGATCTTGAACAAGAGCGCGGTACTGTTTCGCTTCTCGCGCCGGTAGCTATAGGCGTTGGCGCGCTGATTTACTATCGGTTGGGGTTTGAGCCCGGCTGGCTCCCCTTGCTCCTTTGGCTCTCGGTATTGTTGGCATTTGCAGTCCGCGCCTGGGGCAAGCCGGCTTTGCGAACCGTCCTTTTAGGTCTTGCGTTGGCTGCCGGGGGTGCGTCGCTGGCCAAACTGGAGGTTACGCTTGCCAGCACCAAAATGCTTGGGAGTGAGGTATCCACTACACTTTCCGGCAAGGTGGTGGATATTGACCATCTCGCCAACGGTCGCATTCGCCTGTTGATCGACGTGCAATCGACACAGCAGCCTGCGCTGCGGTATCAGCCGGACAGGGTGCGTGTCTCGGCAGGAAGATTGCCCTCGGGGATTAAGGCAGGTTCCAGTATTAAGGGGCGGGTCAAGCTCCACCCACCTTCGGGTCCGACACGTCCGGGCGGGTATGATTTTTCGTTCGATAGCTACTTTGCCGGGATAGGAGCAAATGGCTATTTTCTTGCAGTTCCCCAAATGTTGACCGAGCAGGACGCGGCAACGTTTCGAACGACCATCGACAATGTGCGCAACGCTTTGGCAGCTCGAATACGATCGGCCATTGGAGGCCCTGAGGGCGAAATAGCTGCGGCTCTGATAGTGGGAGTCCGTGCAGGCATTCCGGAAGAGGTCAATGAATCTCTGCGCCGGACGGGACTTGCACACATTCTGTCGATCTCTGGCCTGCATATGGCTTTGGTGGCGGGCATAGCGATGGGAGCGATCCGTTGTGCTTTTGCCTTGCTTCCGGGCTTTTCTTCGCGGCGCCCTGTTAAAAAATTCGCATCGGTGGGGGCGCTTGCCGTTCTAACTGCGTATGTTTTGATTTCCGGGGCAGAAATCGCTGCGATGCGCAGCTACCTGATGATCGCAATCATGCTGCTTGCGACATTGTTGGACCGGCGTGCGCTATCAATGCGCAATCTCGCGCTAGCCGCTGTTGCTGTGTTGGTTGTTACACCGCACGAAATCGTTGGGCCGAGCTTCCAGATGTCCTTTGCCGCCACCGCCGCGCTCATCGGCGGCTATTCGATCTGGACTGCTTCGGGCTGGTCTGGCGGGGTGCAACCGCGAGAGCGGTCTATAGTCGCTCGAATTGCAGCCGCAGCCGTAACGGCTGTCTTGGGCACCATAATAACGGCATTGGTGGCCGGGGCGGCAACTTCCATCTATGGCGCTTGGCATTTCCAACGCGTTTCCCCACTCAGTCTTGTTGCAAATCTGCTGGTGTCACCAATTGTTTCGCTGGTCGTGATGCCATTTGCGGTACTTGGTATGATTGCGATGCCTTTCGGTCTCGACGGCCTTATGTTTTCAATCATGGGGCAGGGCCTGAGCATCATGTTGAAAACATCGGACTGGCTTTCCGAGCAATCACCGCTGGACGCGGTTGGAGAAATCTCGGGCTATGCTGTTATATGGTTCACCGCCGCGCTTCTGGTTGCGGTGTTGCCTACAACGCGCATCCGCTGGGCTGCTCTTCCAATGGCGGTCGTTGGTGGCATTCTGTTGGCAACGTCGCCGCAAACCGATGTGCTGGTTTCAGAAGATGCACGCCTTGTCGCAATCAAAGGCGCGGACGGCCAGCTCCTGATTAACCGCAGGCAGACCGGCGGCTTTACGATTGAGGGATGGGAAAAGGCGATGGCGACAGATGAGGTCGTTCCGGCGAAATCTATCAATGATAGGGAAGACACGCTGCTCGCTAACATTTCAAACCAGCGCTTTGTATGCAGCAAAGGCGTTTGTGCTGTGGAACACGCGACAGGAGCGATCATCGTGTTCTCGTCAGAAAACCGCGTATCGGATGAGCTTTGCGCTATCGCCGATCTAGTTGTTCTTCAGGTCCCGGCAAAAGGCGCGCCGTGCGATGGTGTTACCTTCATCGACGCTCAACTGCTTGCCAGAAATGGCGCAGCCTCAGTTCAGATTGGCGAGAATCTGGAACCTTTGAAGGTGTACTACGCGATAAATGAGCCTTTTCGCCCTTGGCACCGGCAGCGCGGATATTCCCGCGCTGCACGTGGCTTTGAGGATCGCCGCAAGAGTGAATAGGGCGGGCTTTTGATGCCCGCCCTTCTTGGGCTTAAATGACGACGACCGTATTGATTTCCTTGTCGATCCACAGCGTTGCGCCACCGTTGGTGTAAACATCGTAGGTGGTTCCCGATGCTGTCTGATCAACACCGCTATCGGTAAACCCGGTTGCAAAAACGGAGTCGCCGGCCTTGCCGTCGATCTTGAGGATATCCGTCGTAGACGACATGTCCAACACATCCTGCATTGTCAGCGTAACCTTATTTGTGCTGCCAGTTGCGCTCAAATCGATGCCTTCAATATTGGTTACAACATCGCTGGCGAGGTTGGTGAAATCAAGGTGCAGGTTCGAGCCATTCAGCCGCAACGTGTCATCACCCGCTCCGCCATCGATGCGGCGGAAGGTGGTATCGCTCACGCTGATGACGTCATTCCCGCCAAAGCCGAGCAGGACATCTGCCCCGCCATTGCCGGTGATGGTGTCAGCTGAATCAGATCCGGACAGATGGTTGGCAGCAGATGTGCCGACGGCAGTGATATTCGGCCGGTACGTTGGGCTGCCGTAGATGACATAGGCTTCGCCGGCATAGCCCCCTCCATCGCTTCCGCCAGATGCACCTACTATGATGTCTGAATAACCGTCGGAGTTAACATCCATCCCGCCCATGATGCGCTGACCAAACCGGTCTTGGGCGGTATCACCTTGAATGACAAATCCGGCGCTGCCAAGGTTTGTCAGGTCGAGGATCTGCTTTCCGCCAACCAGAGTTCCATACGTGCCGTCAGCGCGTCCGTAAATCAGATAGGCCGCACCCGCGTTCGTTCCGCCGCCGGCGTTTCCGTCGGCGCCAAGGAGCAAATCCTTATAACCATCTCCATTGAAATCGCCGGCCGATGTAGCAAATGTCAGCGTATCACTGGCCGTATCTCCCTGAATAATGAAGCCTTGTGTTGGGGCCAGACTGGTTGTGTCGATCACATTTCGCGCGCCAACCTGAGTACCAAAATTGCTGTTGGAACGCCCGTAAATCACATATATCTGGCCGGAATTTGACCCGCCAAGGTCGCCGTTCCGAGCGCCGACAAAGAGGTCTGTCCGTCCGTCGCCATTGATATCTCCAGCGGAAGATACAAACCCACCTAAATAATCGGATGCTAAATCTCCCTGGATAACAAAGCCTTGCGTAGGAGCAAGCGAATTGAGGAAAATATTATTTGTTCCATTAATATCTGGACCGCCAAAACCGTTATTGGTGCGACCGAAGACTACATAGGCTTCGCCAGCGTCTGTGCCTCCGTCATCGCCATATTGTGCCCCTACGATCAGATCGCCAATTCCGTCGCCGTTGACGTCGCCTGCAGCTGAAACAAAATTTCCCATTTTATCGTTGTCGGTGTCGCCGATTATTCTGAAACCAACGGTTGGTTGAGGAGTAGCGACATCGAGAACGTTGCGTCCGTTAACCAATGATCCGTAGTTGCTATTGCTGCGTCCGAAGATGATCGTGACTGTCCCTCTTGATAATCCGTGGTCGCTAGCGCCCGGCATCGACACGGCAATATCCGCAACACCATCTCCGTTTATGTCCCCCGCTGATGATACTGACGTTCCAGTTAGATAGTCAGTATAGTTTTTGGATATTACGAAGCCTTGGGTTGGAGCCAGTGTAGCCATATCCATTACGTTGCGACCGCTGGTGAGCGTACCGAAATTGCTGTTGCTGCGACCGTAAATGACGAAGGCCTCGCCCGAATTCGTTGCGGCGGCATCTGCGTAAGGCGCACCAATCACTATGTCCTTAATGCCGTCTCCGTTGACATCGCCGAGGGCCGCAACTGACATGCCAAGGCTCGAATCAGATGTTCCTTGAATAACAAAGCCAACAGTCGGAGCGAGGCTGGCGACATTGACCACATTGCGACCGCTGGTGAGCGTACCGAAATTGGTGCCGACCTTTCCGAACACAACATAGGTTCTGGCGGGAGCGCCGTTAGCACCCACGATCAGGTCCGGTATATAGTCTCCATTCATATCCTGCATGGTGACTGACGAGCCCAACTGATCGCCCGCAACACCCTGGATGATAAACCCTTGAGTTGGTGCGAGGCTGGTCGTGTCCAGCACTGAGGATGATTTTGTGATGAGCTGAGTAGCATCGGCAGACACATTGCCGGCCGTATCGATAGCGCGTGCTTTGAGGGTGCCGGTGCTGCCCACCGCAATTGCACTTATATCAATATTGCCCGACTGCCAGATGCCGGTGCTGTCAGCCGTCACTGTGCCGACAACAGTTGAACCAAGCAGGATTTCAACTGTTGCGCCAGCTTCAGCTTCACCCGTTGCCACGACCGATGTTGCGTAAGTCGTAAAATCTCCTAGCGTACCCATGTCACTGGAGATCGTCTTGATCGTGGGTGTGCCTGGCGCCGTCGCATCAACCGTGATGGTGTAGGCAGCTGTGGTGCTGCTGTTGCCTGCAAGGTCTACAACCTTGACCGTGTAGGAATGCGCGCCATCTGTCACGCCGGTGTCAGCATAGGTCCAGTTTGTGCCGGTGACGCTCGCATTGCCGATCACCGCGCCATCGCGCAGAACCTGCACAACGTCTCCCGAACCAAGCGCTGCTGACAATGTGCCTGCAAGCGCCGGGCTTGTGTCATTGGTCATCCCACCGCTTGCGATTGTGCCGGTATTGCGCACCACATCGTCAGTGATAGAGCTGATCGTTGCGGTCGGAACGCTGGTGTCTACAGTGACCGTATAGGCCTTTGACAGAGCGCCTGTCTTGCCGTCCCCGTTGCGCACCTGAACGCGATAGGTGTGTGCGCCATCCGCCGCGCCTGTGTCATTATAGCTCCAGTTCGAGCCGGCGACAGTTGCTGTGCCGACAACAGTGCCATCGCGAAGAACCTCCACAACATCACCGCCGCCGAGTGCGGCAGAAAGCGTGCCGGAAAGAGCAGGGGTGTTGTCATTGGTCAGCCCGCCATTGGCGATAGAGCCGGTTGTTGTCTCCACATCGTCGATGAATGCCGTGATGGTGCCCTTTGTTGTGGGAGCATTGGCATCAAGTACGCTTGCGATGTTCTTGTTGATCCAGAGCGTCGCACCGCCATTGGTGAAGATGTTGTAGGTCTTGGCACCGATGGTGCCGTCGTTTCCGCTGTCTGTAAAGCCTTCCGCCACAACCCAATCGCCATCATTGCCATCAATGACCAGCCTGTCTGTTGTTGACGACATATCCAGCACATCCTGCATTGTCAGGGTGATGGAATTGTCTCCGGTGCCGGAAATATCGATGGTTTCGATATTGGTGACGACATCGGCAGCGAGGGATTTGAAGTTGAGGTCGAGGTCTGCACCGGCAAGCAACAGCTTGTCATCGCCCGCCCCGCCATCGATGCGGCGGAAGGTGGTATCGCTCACATTTATGACGTCATTCCCGCCAAAGCCGAGCAGAACGTCTGCCCCGCCATTGCCGGTGATGGTGTCAGCTGAATCAGACCCGGACAGATGGTTGGCAGCAGATGTGCCGACAGTGACAACGGAGGTGAAAGCTGCATTGCCATAAATGACGTAGGCCTCGCCAGCATCAACGCCGCCATCGTCGCCTTTGAAGGCGCCAACTATTACATCTGCATAGCCATCACCGTTAATGTCGCGTCCGCCGGAAACCGAGAAGCCCAGAGAGTCGTCGGCAGCATCTCCTTTGATCTTTATGCCTTGGTCGCCGAGATTGGTAATATCTAGGACCTGTCGACCGCCGGTTGGGGTACCGTAGCTGCCATCACTTCGTCCGAATATGATGTAGGCTGAACCGTAGGCCACCCCGCCTGTCTTTGCATTGTACGCACCGGCAAGCAAATCAGTGTACCCGTCGCCGTTGAAGTCGCCAGCACCTGAGACCGAAAAGCCCAAACTGTCGCTTGCTGTATCACCTTGAATGATGAAGCCTTGTGTTGAAGCAAGGGTTGTTGTGTCAAGCACATTTCGACCGCCGGTCAGCGTACCGAAATTGCTATTGCTGCGACCAAAGACGACATAGGCCTCGCCTGCGCCGGAGCCGCCATCGCTTCCGCCATCGGCGCCGACAATCAGATCGGCTATGCCATCACCATTCACATCGCCAAGTGACGACACAGACCTGCCAAAGTAGTCGTTGGCTGTATCGCCCTGAATGATGAAGCCTTGTGTGGGTGCGAGATTGGTCGTGTCAAGCACATTTCTTCCACCGGACGACGTTCCAAAATTGCTGTTTGTGCGGCCGAAGATGACATAGGCTTCAACCGCGCTGCTTCCACCATCGTCACCACTGTACGTACTGACGATAATATCAGCGATGCTGTCGCCGTTGATGTCGCCTGCACCCGAAACGGAGTATCCGAAATAATCATAGTCGGTATCCCCTTGGATGATGAAGCCTTGGGTTGAGCCAAGCGTGGATGTGTCTACGACATTTCGTCCGCTGGTAAGCGTTCCAAAGCTGCCATTGCTGCGACCAAAAATAACATAAGCATTTCCGGAACTTGTGCCTCCGGTGTCGGCAGCCTCAGCGCCTATGATGAGATCGTTGTAGCCATCCCCATTAACGTCACCGATTGGAGACATGCTTCTCCCAAGATTATCGTATGCCAAGTCTCCCTGGACGATGAAACCCTGTGTAGGGACAAGGTTTGTGACATCGACTACATTGCGTGTGCCGCTCAGCGTTCCGAAATTGCTGTTGCTACGACCGAAAATGATATAGGCCTCGCCAGCTCCTGCGCCTCCATCTCCGCCATTATCAGCGCCAGCAACGAGATCCTCGATGCCATCGCCGTTAATGTCGCCGGCCCTTGAAACGCCAAACCCAAGCTGGTCGCTCGTGGTATCGCCCTGAATGATGAAACCTTGGGTTGGAAGAAGGTTCGTAACGTCGAGTACATTCCGCCCGCCGGTCAGTGTTCCGAAATTGCCATTGCTGCGCCCGAAGATGATATAGGCCTCGCCTGCGGTCGTACCACCATCGTCGCCGTATGGTGCGCCGACGATCATATCAGCGATGCCGTCGCCGTTTACGTCGCCTGCCAGCGAAACACTGCGACCAAAATTATCGCCGGCAGTGTCGCCCTGAATGACGAAGCCTTGGGTTGGCGCGAGAGTGCTCGCGCTAATTGTTGTTTCATACTTGGTGACTGTCTGTGTGACGTCGGCGGAAGCGTTACCCGCCGTATCGACGGCGCGCACTTTGAGCGTACCTGAGCTGCCAATAGCTATCGAGCTGATATCAATGTTGCCCGACTGCCAGATGCCGGTACTGTCAGCTGTCGCGGTGCCAACAACAGTTGAACCAAGCAGGATTTCAACTGTTATTCCAGCCTCCGCCTCACCGGTAACGACGACCGAGTTCGCATAGGTGGTGAAGTCACCCGCTGTGCCATAGTCGTTGGAGATCGTCTTGATCGTGGGGGTGCCTGGCGCCGTCGTGTCAACCGTGATGGCGTAGGCAGCTGTGGTGCTGCTGTTGCCTGCAAGGTCTACAACCTTGACCGTGTAGGAATGCGCGCCATCTGTCACACCTGTGTCGGCATAGGTCCAGTTTGTGCCGGTGACCGTCGCATTGCCGATGACCGTGCCATCGCGCAGAACCTGCACAATGTCTCCCGAACCAAGCGCTGCTGACAATGTGCCCGCAAGTGCCGGGCTGGCATCGTTGGTCATCCCGCCACTTGCGATTGTGCCGGTATTGCGCGACACATCGTCAGTGATCGAGCTGATCGCTGCGGTCGGAACGCTGGTGTCGATGATGATAGTGTGGGCGGCCGAGGCTGTGCCGGCATTGCCGGCGGCATCGCGGACCCGCACCGTATAGCTGTAGCTTGTGCCGTCGAGAAGGCCTGTGTCGGCATAGGTCCAGTTTGTGCCGGTGACGGTTGCCGTGCCGATGACCACGCCATTGCGCAGCACTTCAAGTGCGCCACCGGTTGGCAGAGTGTCGGTCAACGTTCCGGACAAGACAGGGGATGTATCATCGGTTGTTGCTCCCGACGCGATGGAACCGGTTATCGTCCCTTGATCATCCGAAATCAATGATACGGTGCCGACAAGGTCGATAGATATGGTATAAGTATTAGAAAGACTGCCGATGTTACCGGCTCGATCCACAACGCGGACTGAGTAGGAATAAGTGGCTCCATAAACCAAATCCGTGTCGCTAAAGGTCCAACTTGTGCCCTCTACGACAGCCTGACCAAGGGAAACGCCATCGCGCAAAATTTCAAGATATTCACCGGAACCCAAAGGCGAGGAGAGGTTTCCGATTAATTCAGGACCGGCGTCATTGGTGAAGCCGCCGTTCGGTACATTGCCCTGTATAGCCCCGAACGTGTCTTTAGCCGCAACTATTGTCGCGATTGCCGATGGAACGCGCGTATCTAACAGAATGTTGTAAGAATTCGATGTTTCGCTGACATTTCCGGCCTGATCGACAATTCGAAGGGTATAGTTGTGGCTTCCGTCAGCTAACCCGGTGTCTGAAAATACCCAATCTGTTCCTTTAACAATAGCCGTGCCGATGACCACGCCATCGCGTAGCACCTCAAGCTTTTCATTCCGACCAAGACGAGCGGATAATATGCCTGAAAGTGTTGGTGATCCATCGTCTGTTGTTGAGCCAGAGCTGATACTACCCTGCAACGATCCTGCATCATCAACTATAGAGTTAATTACGATGGTCTGCAGCGGAGGGGTAGAATCGACAGCCAGAAGGAATGCTGAACTCTGTTTGCTTTCATTGCCTGCACTGTCAGTGATGGTCCAAGTGAATTTATGCTGCCCGTCTGCGAGCGCTTGGACAGGCGTCAAAGTGCCGGCTGCAGCGTCATAAATGGACTCTACACGTACACCGTCGACATAAAGAGCGGGACTTCCTTCAACTAGCTTAACTATATTCAGAGAAGGCTTGACATCGTTGGTGACGGACGCAGTTGATGCGGGTGTAGGCAAACCGACATCGTCAATATAGGTGGCAATTGCCGAGGGTGCAGATGGTGCAACTGAATCGACGATAATATCGAATTCGACCGCTTCACCTTCGTTCCCAGCGCTATCAATCTGTACGAGTGAGAGTTTGTTGAAACCCTCAGATAAAGAATCTGAAGGCGTCAGACTCCAGGTGCCGTCGCCGGCAACAGTAGTGGTTGCCAGAACCACTCCGCTTCGGTCCCTGAGTTCAACACGCGCGCCCGCTTCGCCATCTGTTCCGCTAAATGTGGGGCGATTGTCATTGGTCAAGTCCCCTGACTGAAGCTCGCCGGTGAGATTTTCCACATCATCACGGACCTTAATTGCGGATAGCTTGTGTGGGGCGGTCGTGTCACCACCCCCTCCGGTAGCCAAGGCCGCGCCGACACCGCCGACAGCGACGGCAGTTCCGAGTATGCCCAAAAGAACGCCAGTGGATGTTCCAGCGCCTAACACTTCCAGAGTTATTGCTCCGGCAGGCAAAATGCCTGCTGGTACGGATATAAACGCCCCAGACAAATCAACCAATGTATTGACGCTACCTTGGCTAAATATCAGGTTGTGAAAATCGGCCCCGTTTATAGCGAAATTCCTGATAAGATAGCTCTTTCCGCTCTCCATCTGAACGATTAGATCGCTTCCTTGGCGAATATAATTTGTCACATTACTCGCAGAGTCTTGAATAACGAGATTTGACTGTGCCTGAGGAGCAGAAATGCTTCCGTTAACCTCTGTATTGGGGCGGTCGGTGAGTACAGATAAGGTGGCCATTTAGAATCTCGTAAGAATGCGGAAGCGAAGCGGATTACGTGGTTGCCCTAACCAGGATGTAGATCAGGACAATTTGTGAATGAGCAAGTTGGGATAGCGGTGGTCTCTGTGATAATTGGTGGCAACAAATGGGGGAGGGCAGGGCATCGCAAACACCAAACAAAATTCGAATCAAAAAATACAATATGCTAAAAAAGAAAAAGATAAATAGCAAATGCGCAGAACACACCGTGTGCGATCACTATTCATGCACGGTAGACTAGGTTCTAAATGGGGTTCGTAGTCGTGTCACAACAAAGTTTGCGGCCCGGAACCGGCGCGCTATGAGAAGGGCAAGAACCTGTCACATCCAATATTATGGAGAAACGGACTTTGCCTCCACCCAGCTACCCAATTTGTGCCGTCTCAATCAGACGCGCTCAGCCGGGCATCAAAAATGCCTAAAAAACGAGCTCAAACGGCAGGTTCCGAAAAAAGCACAACGCGCGCATATACCGATTATGCGCGCGTCCGTATAGGAAAGCACAAGCTGCGTTAAACCGCCCGACGAGATAGGGTTTGGGTCAATAAACTCGGATCAAACCGACAAGCCGTCCCTGAACCTTCACTCGATCTGGTGGAAATATACGCGTTTCATAGCTTGGATTTGCAGCTTCCAATGCGATGGAGGCTCCTTTGCGACGAAAGCGCTTCAAGGTAGCCTCTTCGTCATCTACCAGCGCAACGACAATATCGCCGGGATTAGCCGAATTTGTCTGCCGTATGACCACAGTGTCACCATCAAAAATCCCGGCTTCGATCATCGAGTCTCCCTTGACCTCAAGGGCATAATGGTCGCCCCCCGCGATCATGCCGGGAGGAACAGAAATGCTGTGCGTGTGATTCTGTATGGCGTCAATGGGAACACCGGCTGCGATCCGTCCCATGACAGGCACAGCCACTGCAACATCGTCAGCACTCGTTGGCGGACGGCGCGACGAAGCTGGGGTCGAAGACTTTCCGAGCGAACCCTCAATTACACTTGGCGAAAATTTCCTTGGTCCGCCAAGGCCGGGTGCAATTGAATCCGGCAGTCTGAGTACTTCCAATGCTCTTGCCCTATTGGGAAGCCTCCGAATAAAGCCGCGCTCTTCCAGCGCGGTGATGAGACGGTGAATGCCAGACTTGGAAGCCAGATCCAGCGCTTCTTTCATTTCGTCGAATGAAGGCGGGATTCCAGATTCCTTCATGCGCTCATGGATGAAAATGAGAAGTTCGTGTTGCTTGCGCGTCAACATGTGTGGCCCACCAAAGGAATCAGACGAAAAACAAATCAGGAACAAACACTATCTGTTCCAGTTGTGTTCTTCAAGTGTTTAACTTTCTATTAAGTGTGGGCAGAAAGGTTTGGCATCGTTCAGCGAAGCAGCATGATTTGGCAACTGTCGCCCTTTTTGGCCGGACTGGCCTCTGGTGGACGTATGATTGCACAATTGGCGTCAGCGAGAGCTCGCAGTAGGGAGGAATCTTGCTGTTCAAACGGTTGGACGTACATAGTCCCGTTTCGCATTTCTGCGGTGGCGCGGACATAATCCTGACGGGAGTCATTCGCTGCTAACGGCACCTCAAGAATCGCGTCGGTGATATTATTTGGCTGCTTTTGCCCTCCAAGGGCGTATATTAACGGCTTCAAGAACAAGTGCGAGCATATAAGGCTTGAGACTGGATTGCCCGGCAGACCAAGACAACGGCTTGTGCCCAATCTCCCGAACATCAATGGCTTTCCCGGTCGCATTGCGATCTTCCAGAAATCAAACCGAAAACCGTGCGCAGTGAGAACGGGATTTACGAAATCATGGTCGCCGACGGAAGCGCCGCCGAGTGTGACAACAACATCTGCGCGTGAGTCCAATGCGCTCTGAACCGCTGCGTGTAATAGTTCACGATTGTCTGGGACTATTCCCAGATCAATTACAGTGCCGCCAGCCTCTTTGATGATTGCCGCCACGCCGTAAGAATTTGAGGAGATAATCTGATCCGGTCCAAGGACATCACCGGGTGGCACCAACTCGTCGCCGGTTGCAATCAGAGCGACAACAGGCTTCTTCCAAACAAAAACCGAAGTGTGGTTTCCTGCTGCGGCAAGCGACAGTGCAGCAGGATCCAGTGACCGACCTCTCTCAAGCAGTAAATCGCCCTCGGAAAAATCGAGCGCTTGCTGCCGTATGTTTTTGCCAAGCGGCGCGGGTTGAAGGATTTCCACTTCGTCGCCATCGAGATTGTGCGTATTCTCCTGAATAATGACCGTATCAGCTCCTCGCGGAACCGGGGCACCAGTGAAAATCCGTACAGTTTCACGGAACCCGATACTTCCGTGAAAACCGGAACCTGCCGCTGATTGTCCAATAATGCGTAACTTGGCCGGCGCTTTCGATAGATCAGCGAAGCGAACCGCGTAGCCATCCATTGCAGATGCGTTAAAAGGGGGATGCGTACGCAGTGAGTAAACTGGTCTGGACAAAATCCGGCCAGCAGCTTCATTCAGAGCCAGCTTTTCTTCGTCCGTTGGCTTGGCTGTCTCGAGGACGCGGGAAAGGGCTTCTTCGACTGGCAAAAGTGCCATTATTCCCCCCGACGATAAGCTCCAGACTTGCCACCGGCCTTCTCAACAAGCCGGACATTCGTAATGCTCATTCCTCGGTCGGTTGCCTTTGCCATATCGTAAAGCGTAAGACAGGCAATCGAAACGGCGGTCAGCGCCTCCATCTCCACCCCCGTCTTGCCGGTAACACGCACATTTGCGGTTACATGCAGGCCGGGCAGGCTTTCGTCCGCTTCAATTTCCACGGACACTTTATTCAAAAGGAGCGGGTGGCAAAGAGGAATAAGATCTGAGGCTTTCTTGGCGGCCATGATCCCGGCGATCCGGGCCGTCGCAATGACATCTCCCTTCGGTGCATTGCCACCGATGATCATGGCGAGGGTTTCTTTGCGCATAACCACGAAGCCCTCTGCGACCGCTATCCGCGCAGTGTCGTTCTTCTCACCCACGTCGACCATGCTGGCGCGGCCTTGCTCGTCGATATGTGTGAGTTTGGGCATGGTCAGGCGCTTGCCAAATGGGCGGGGGCACTATTGCCGAGCAGAATTGCGGTAGCTGAGGCCACATCGTCCTGCCGCATGAGGCTTTCACCGACCAGAAACGTTGAGATGCCAGACTTGCCAAGCCGTTCACAATCTGCGTGCGTGAAAATACCACTCTCACTAACGAGAAGGTGAGATTCGGGAACCATTCCTGCGAGCTTTTCAGACGTTTCCAACGACACGTTAAAGGTGCGCAGGTCACGATTGTTAATGCCCACGAGTCGCGATTGAAGTTTTAGAGCGCGATCCATTTCAGGTTCATCGTGGACTTCAATCAGGACGTCCATTCCCAACTCGAATGCAGTATCTTCCAGAACAGCAGCTACGGCGTCATTCAGGCTTGCCATGATGAGGAGGATACAGTCAGCGCCCCAAGCCCGAGCCTCATAGACCTGGTATGGATCAAACATGAAGTCCTTCCGCAGTACAGGTAAAGAAACTGCTTGCCGCGCGTTGGTCAGATATTCGGGCGCGCCTTGAAATGAAGGGCGATCAGTTAAAACAGAAAGACATGCTGCACCGCCTGCCTGATAGGCTTTTGCAAGGGTAGGAGGGTCAAAATCTGCTCGAATGAGACCTTTCGACGGGCTGGCTTTCTTTATTTCGGCTATCAGACCGATCATGCCTTCGTCGCTTCTGGCCTGCAACGCCTTGAGGAAACCGCGTGGCGCATCCGCATTCTTGGCGTGTGCTTTAATATCCGTCAGCGAAATCTGCGATTTAGCAGCCTCGATTTCCTGACGCTTATAGATTTCTATTTTGCGAAGTATGTCAGCCATCAGCTGTTTGAAACCTTTATAAGTCGCTGAAGTGTCGCAAGGGCTTGGCCGCTATCGATGACCGCTGCTGCGCGTTCTACGCCTTCCTTGTAGTTGGCTACCATGCCAGCCACAAGAAGCCCGGCTCCTGCGTTCATCAGCACGGTATCCCGATATGCTCCAGGCGCGCCTTCCAGCAAGGCGTTGAGCGCACCGGCGTTGGCGGCAGGGTCACCACCTCTTAGTTCTTCCTTGCTGTACATTGGCAGGCCAACGTCTGAAGGTTGCACGGAAAATGCATCGACTTTCCCGGATTTCAGCTCGGCGACCTCAGTCACACCCGTTGCCGTGATCTCGTCAAAGCCGTCGCCATGGACGACCCATGCGTGTACCGCGCCGAGGGTACGAAGCGTTTCGGCGACCGGCACGATCCATTCCGGAGCAAAAACCCCCACGAGTTGGCGCTTGACACCTGCGGGGTTTGATAGTGGCCCCAACAGGTTGAATATTGTTCGCGTACCAAGCTCAACCCGCGTCGGGCCTACATGGCGCATTGCGGGGTGGTGTGAGGGCGCGAACATGAAGCCGATGCCTGCTTCATTGATGCAGCGGCTGATTTGCGAGGCATCGATGTCGAGCTTCACGCCCAAGGCCGTGAGGACATCGGCCGATCCAGTCTGAGAGGATAGATTCCGATTGCCATGCTTCGCGACAGGAACACCAGCACCCGCAATGACAAAGGCGGAAGCTGTTGAAATGTTGAGGCTGTGCTGACCGTCCCCACCGGTTCCGACGATATCCACTGCAGATTCTGGTGCATTCACGCGTACCATCTTATCACGCATGGTTGACACGGCACCACCGATCTCGTCGATCGTCTCACCCCGCACTCGCAGCGCCATAAGGAAGCCGCCGATCTGGCCGGGCGTGGCATCGCCCGACATGATAATTTCGAAAGCCTCTTTGGCTTCTTCGAACGAAAGGGAGTTGCCTGAAGCGACCTTCGCAATGTGTGGTTTTAGTGCGCTCATGGTGCCTCAGAAACTCAACGCGCGATCGATAGCTGCCTGATTGATTTCGACATCGTATTCTCCACGAAGCCGTTGCACCAATTGATCGATCAGGTCGTTCGCCATGCCATCCGCAAAAGTGTTACGAGCATCTTCCGGAATTGAAGAGGCGTCAGCGTTGGCTGGCTGAATCGTCTCAACTACCCTGAATACTATGCGAGACTCTCCGTCCGGGCCGTTGAACTGCCCTGTCTGTCCGTCAGCGACTGCAAATACCGCGGCAACGCCTTCCTGGCCAAAGTCAACATCATTTGCGCCGCGCTTTAGTCCGCGCTTTGTCTGTTTCTCAAGGCCAAGTGCGGATACCGCGGCGTCGAAGCCATTGCTGTCGGCTGCCTTCTTTGCCAAATCATCGCCCTTAGCCTGCAAGCGCTGGGACGCTTGATTGGCTTTCCAGTCCGCAACCACTTGCTCCTTGACCTCATCGAGTTTGCGGTCTCGTGCCGGTTCGACGGATTCGACTTCGTAAAATACATACCCCGTAGAACCAATATTCAGTGGCTGATTTTCTGCTTTCACCTCAGCCTGGAAAGCGCCTTCGAGAAGCTCGGCGGACGCTGGAAGATTGTCGATCACCGTACTGTCTGGACGCTTGCCTTGCCGGTCCACAGCCTCAACTGTGACGACCTTCAATTTCATCTGCTGCGCAGCATCCTCAAGCGAGGCCCCGCCAGCTCTGGCATCTTCATAAGCATCGTGAACGTCAAGCAGAATGCGGTTGGCTTCAGTCAGCGCCAGGTCTTTGCGAATCTCATCCTGAACTTCGGCCAGCGTCTTGACCACCTGCGGATTGATTTTGCTGACGCGGAGGATAACCGGCCCAAAAGTGCCCGCGACCACGTCGCTGGTTTGCCCTTCGATCAAGCTGAAGGCTGCCTCTGCAACTGCCTTATCCGGAAACGAATCCTTGGCTATGGAGCCGAGCGAGACATCAGATGCTTGCTTGTTTTGCGCCGCCACCGCGGCATCAAATGAAACAACGCCGGATTTCAATTCCTCCGAAACTTTGCGTGCTTCCTCTTCCGATGAAAACACAAGTTGATCCACAGCACGCGTCTCAGGCGTGGTGTAGCGATCCTTGTGGGCCTCGTAGTCCTGCTTCACCTGCTCATCTGCAATGGCAGTGGTGTCAGCGATGTCTTCTGGCTCAAGCTTCACATAGGCGATTTTTCGGTATTCTGGTGCAGAGTACTTCGCTTTGTTCTCGTCGAACCATTTGGCCAAAATCTCAGCAGAAGGTTCCTCGATGGGTTCGACCAACGATTTCGGCAAGACTACATATTCAACGGTGCGATCTTCGCCGCGATAAAGTGCAACCGCGCGAAGGAATGTGGCGGGGGCGTCCATTCCGTTGGCAGCCGCATCCACGATCTGCAATCGCACGGCCTCGTTAGCGCGCGTGTCGAAATAATCCTGTGCAGACATTCCTACTTGCCGCAAAACGTAGTCGAATTGCTGGCGATCGAAGCGCCCATCCGATCCACGGAAGGCAGGATCCTCGGCGGTCAGGGTTGCGATTCTGTCTTTGGACAGTCCCAGACCGAGACGGCGCGCCTGTTCACTCAGAACCGCGCCACCCACCAGGGTGCCGAGCACTTGCTGGGGAAGCCCGAACATACGGGTTTGCTCGACAGTCAAACGCGTCCCGAATTGCTGCGACATGATCGCAACCGCTCTATCGTAAGCCAGTCTGTATTCGGTGGGGCTGACTGACGTGTCGCCGACAGTCACCACCGTATCCATAGAGGGACCGTTTTGTATCTGCCCGCTCACGCCCCAGCCGACAAAGCTGATGACGAGAATTATAAAAAGTAACTTGGCGATCCACGTTTGAGTCGCCCTGCGCAGAGAATCAAGCATTCAGTCTTTTTCCGTTCTCACCAGAATGTGCGCTTAACCAGCATTAACAGACAGAGGCAATCGCCAATAGCGCCCTTGGGCTTCAGTGTCGATTGCTTTGTGTTCGCATTTTGGTAGGGAAGGCTCAAAGTTAATTGAGGAGACCGCGCTGTGACCACTTCGATACGCCCATTGATCGCGGGCAACTGGAAGATGAACGGCACATCAGCATCTGTGCCGGAACTGGTTGCTATAGGAAAAGCTTTTACACATGGGTTCGATGTTCAGGTTGACGCGCTTATATGTCCTCCGGCGACGTTAGTTGCGCGGGCGCATGATGTGCTTTCCTCAACGCCCGTGCGAGTGGGCGGTCAAGACTGCGCGATAACGCAAAGCGGCGCGCATACCGGCGATATATCCGCTGAGATGCTGAAGGATGCAGGTGCCGGCTTTGTGATAGTTGGTCATTCGGAACGCCGGACGGATCATGGCGAAACGAATGAAATCGTACAAAAGAAGGCTCTCGCTGCGTGGAGAGCGGGCCTGACGGCAATTATTTGCATCGGCGAGACACAAAGCCAGCGTGAAAAAAGCCTTACGCTGGATGTTCTTACTGCGCAGATCGAAGGTTCTGTGCCACAGGGTGCAACAGCTTCAAATACGGTGATCGCATATGAGCCGGTTTGGGCTATCGGCACTGGCCTCACACCAACGCTGCCTGACGTTGCTGCCGCGCATGCTCATATTCGTTCGGAGCTTTCGCGCCATCTCGGTGAGGGTTTTGAAACTATTCGAATCCTCTATGGTGGCTCTGTAAAGCCTTCAAATGCACAAGAGCTTCTTTCAGTCCAGAACGTGAATGGTGCGCTGGTTGGCGGCGCTAGCCTTAAAGCATCGGATTTTGTGGGAATTGCAGAAGCTTGCCGTCCGGCCTGAAAAGGTCGGTCAGGGTCTTGAGAGGCCAAAGCTCGAACCCATATGTGTCGTGGGCTTGGAAATGCCCACAAACCGTTATAAGAAGCCGCCTTCCGCGCGTCAGCCGGATGGGCACACTAACGACAGGCAGTATCGATGGAAACCGTTATCATCGTAATTCACTTGATGATTGTTCTCGCGCTTGTCGGGGTTGTGCTCTTGCAACGCTCCGAGGGCGGCGGGCTTGGAATAGGTGGTGGATCAGGTTTCATGTCCGCTCGCGGCGCTGCCAATGCGTTGACCCGCGCGACGGCCTTTCTCGCCGCAGCATTCTTCATTTCTTCGCTGCTGCTTTCCATTCTGGCCAGGTATTATACCGAGCGCCCAACCGATATTCTGGACCGGTTGCCCGCGACACAGACTGAACAGGGCTCGAATCGCGGTGTACTTGATCAATTGGGTGGCTCTGCGCCATCGGCGCCCGCACAAGGTGATAGTGCGCCCTCCGAAGATGGAGCACCCGCCGCTGCTCAGCCAGCTGCACCGAGCGCGCCCGCCGTTCCAAATAATTGAGATTTGATTGTTAACTCAAATATAACCATGATGTTTGCCATTCTGTTGTGAAGAAAACACACTTCGCAACAAATGGTAGGCATCGTCCCGTTCCTGCAGGTTCCAAAACGTAGTCTGGCTTGAGGGACTATCGTTCGAAACGTATAGTGCGTCCGGTGGCGGTTTACGGCAAAGGCGGTTTGCCGGAATTCGCTTGGGAAAAATTCAGGATCGGCACATGCTATTTCGTAGCCTTCTCGCGGCGGGCTTGAGCGCGGCGTTGACGCTTTGCGTCCCAGCAATTTCAAACGCACAAACCAAAAAACCACAGGTTGAGGAGCAAGTTGCTCCAAAGTCTGTGAAAAAGAAAAAGGTGGAGAAGAAATCTTCATCGAGGAATCAGAAGGCAACTTCCTCAGCGAAAGCCAAAGGCAAGGTTAAGCCTGCTGAAAATGTGGCCAAGAATGATAAGCCGAAAGGCCTTTTGGCGGTCCTATTTGGTGGCCAAAAGGCAAAATCCACGAAGCAGGATGCGAATCGGGTGGGTTCCAAGCCGATTGACGATAGCAGGCGGGCAAAGCTTGCGCCGTTGAACCCAATTTCTCCGGTGCAGCTCGTGTCGACCGATCCGGTTGTCGCAGACGTTGTTGCAAATGGAAATAATGGCGAACTTCGCAGCGAGAAACTATCCAAGGGCGGCGGGTTCATGGCATCGCTCTTCGGCGAAGAGGACCAATACCTTCCGCAAACACGGGCGCTCGACAGCGCATATCATTCCAGGGAAGCGAAAAAGAAATTTCAGGTGAAACCGGAATTTCAGCCGCAGATTGTTTCATTCTCCGGCTATCCTGCTGGCACGATCGTCATAGATACGGCTAACCACTTTCTCTACTACGTAGAAAGCTTGGGTAAGGCTCGGCGCTACGGTATTGCTGTTGGCAAAGATGGGCTTCAGTATAAGGGGAACGTGCGGGTCGGCGACAAGCAAGAGTGGCCGCGCTGGATTCCCACTAAAGAAATGCAGGAGCGCGAGCCCCAAAAATATGGGCAGTATAAGGACGGGATGCCGGGTGGCGGGCAAAACCCACTCGGAGCGCGCGCAATCTATCTTTATGACGGTAAGAAGGACACGCATCTGCGTATTCACGGAACCATCGCGCCGCAGACGATTGGCACAAACTCTTCCAACGGCTGCTTTCGTATGGTCAACGAGCATGTCATTGATCTTTACCGTCGCGTGAAGGTGGGAACCAACGTGGTGGTTCTTTAAAAGAATTGCGCGTGTTCGAAGCGCCGCCTTCGGGCGGCGTTTTTTGTTTGGGACTATGGAAAAGTTGGTTTCGTGGAAATTTCCTCTGGCGGAATCAAATCAGTGGGGATAAGCACCGACTCCCATGGCGCGATATGTATTCATCACCGGCGGCGTGGTTTCCTCGCTTGGCAAAGGCATTGCAGCAGCGGCTCTGGGAGCGCTTTTGCAAGCACGCGGATATCGCGTGCGTATTCGAAAGCTTGATCCTTATCTGAATGTCGATCCCGGAACCATGTCGCCCTACCAGCATGGCGAAGTATTCGTCACTGATGATGGGGCGGAGACCGATCTGGACCTTGGCCACTATGAGCGGTTTACGGGGCGTTCTGCCACGCAGAGCGACAACATCACGACCGGCAGAATTTACAAAAATATCATCGACCGCGAGCGTCGTGGAGATTATCTCGGCGCGACCGTCCAGGTCATTCCCCACGTAACTGACGAGATCAAGAACTTCATTCTCGAAGGCAATGACGAGTTTGACTTCGTTCTGTGCGAAATCGGCGGGACAGTGGGCGATATTGAAGCCATGCCGTTTCTGGAAGCAATCAGACAGGTCGGCAACGATCTGCCGCGCGGCCAATGCGTCTATATTCATTTGACACTGATGCCATATATTCCTGCTGCGGGAGAGCTGAAAACCAAGCCGACGCAGCACTCGGTGAAGGAACTGCGCTCCATTGGTATAGCCCCGGACATTTTGCTGGTGCGTGCAGACCGTCAGATCCCCAAGGAGGAGCGGCGCAAGCTCTCGCTGTTCTGCAACGTCCGCGAAAGCGCTGTCATTCAGGCTCTTGATGTAAGCCACATCTACGATGTGCCTGTAGCTTACCATAATCAGGGATTGGATTCGGAAGTGCTGGCGGCTTTCGGGATAGACCCAGCACCAAAGCCGCGGATGGAGCGCTGGACCGAGATTGCCGAGCGGATTCACAATCCGGAAGGCGAAGTGACCATTGCGGTTGTCGGGAAATACACTGGTCTCAAGGACGCCTACAAATCCTTGATTGAAGCGTTGTCGCACGGCGGCATGGCAAACCGTGTCCGTGTCAAGCTGGAATGGATCGAGAGTGAAATCTTCGAAAAGGAAGACCCGGCACCGTTTCTTGAGAAAGTTCACGGCATCCTGGTTCCTGGCGGGTTCGGCGAGCGCGGCTCTGAAGGCAAGATCCTTGCGGCCAAATTTGCGCGTGAGCGCAAGGTTCCTTACTTCGGCATATGCTTTGGAATGCAGATGGCGTGCATTGAGGCCGCAAGATCACTAGCGGGTATCCAAAATGCGTCATCAACCGAGTTTGGCGCGGCCAAAGAGCCGGTTGTCGGGCTTATGACCGAATGGCTCAAGGGCAATATGCTGGAAAAGCGCCGTGCCTCGGGTGATCTGGGTGGAACGATGCGGCTGGGCGCGTATCAGGCTCGCTTACTGCCTGATTCCAAGATTGCTTCAATTTATGGATCGACCGACATTTCAGAGCGCCACAGACATCGTTATGAGGTGAATGTGGATTACAAGAAGAAGCTCGAGGATTGCGGACTTGTGTTTGCGGGTATGTCGCCTGACGGCGTTTTGCCGGAAACGGTTGAATATGCCGACCATCCCTGGTTCATCGGTGTGCAATATCATCCCGAACTGAAGAGCAAGCCCTTTGAGCCGCACCCGCTTTTTGCGAGCTTTATAGGCGCGGCAGTAGAGCAAAGCCGTTTGGTTTAAACCCTTACCGGATCAGGTGCTTGGTAATCTTTAGCTCCAACCAGTCGATTGCCCGTCGAAGGACCTCGACTATTGCGAGATAGATGATCGCTGCCCAGATATAGGTTTGGAAATCAAAGCTCCGCGAGAATGCGCGGCGCGTTTCGCCCATCAGATCATAAACGGTAATGATGGAGACGATTGCCGAGCCCTTGATCATCAGGATCAATTCGTTCCCGTAAGGACGAAGGGCAACAATCAATGCCTGGGGCGCAATAATCTTTCGCATGGTCTGCCATTTGTTGAGACCGAGCGCAGCCGCACCTTCCCATTGCCCGAGGGGAATGCTCTGTATAGCTCCGCGCAAAATCTCGGCCTGATACGCGGCGGTGTTCAGGGAAAATGCGATAATTCCACAGTACCAAGCTTCGCGCAGAATGCCCCAAAGACCTATTGCTTCCAGTTGGGGGCGAAATGAACCTACCCCGTAGTAGATCAGGAACGTCTGCGCCAACAGGGGAGTCCCGCGGAAAAAATAGACATAGGCATACGCAAGTGAAGAAGCGATGCGGTTCTTCGACATCCGCCCATATGCAATCGGGATGGAAAGCAAGGCGCCGAAGAAAATCGAGATTGCAACAAGCTGAATCGTGATCCACAGACCCTTCATGTACTGGGGGGCATAGGTGGCAAAGAGTTCGGGATTCCACTTGCGCACGAGATATATAAGCAGTCCGAGCCCGACCAGACCCCAAAATGCAAGAAAGGCAGCGCCGGCAATGCGAGCCAGGTTCCAGGCTCGTGCTGCGAGAGGTGGACGCTCAATAGCTTCGGATATTTGGTGCGCGAGGCTCATTTCGTAGCCTCCCGACGGTTTGTCCACTTCTCAATTCCACCAATTCCGATTGAAGAAATCATAGCGAGCAAAAGGTAGACCAGACATGCGAAGCCGAACAAAAGGAAAGGCTCCTTTGTAACCCGTGCCGCGATGCTGGTTTGCCGAAGAATGTCAGAAAGGCCAATTGCGGACACGAGTGATGTGTCTTTGAGGAGGATCAACCACAGATTTGAGAGGCCGGGCAGGGCGATTCGGACGAGTTGCGGCAATATTATCAGCCACATTGTCCGCGCATGTGAGAGACCGATGGCGTAGCCGCCTTCATACTGTCCTCGCGGTATGGCCCTGAAAGCGGACAGGAAAACTTCACTCGCATAAGATGAAAACACAAACGCAAGAGCAATCATGCCCGCGATGAAGCTCGTAAATTGATCGCCACTATTTGGAAAAAGATAGGTGAATAGCGGGAGGGCGACGCCAAAATAGATAAGGAATAGCGTCAGAAGCTCGGGCAGGCCGCGAAAAATGGTCGTGTATATATTTCCGGCTTTGCGGAGATTGGGTTCAGACGACTGCTTCGCGAGGGCGACCAGAAAACCCAATGCCAACCCAACGGGTAATGTTGACAGCGCAAGCGAGACCGTCACGAGCACACCGCTCATGATCTCGTCCAACCACCCCTCTGGCCCCCAACTTAAAAGCGTCAGCACGACTGTTCCCCTGCATCTTATTGTCAGTCTGCAATCGGCTATAGCAAAACGGCGACCCGAAGGCCGCCGTCAAGTTAAAAATATTATGACCCGTCAGCGCCGTAGGCGTCAAACTTGAAGTATTTGTCGTTGATTTCTTTGTATTTTCCGTTTTCACGAATAGCCTTGATCGCAGCCGAAAGCTCCTCGGCCAGTTTGTCGCCTTTGCGAACAGCTATTCCAGCGCCCGGACCATGGATTTCCTCGACCGGTGTGATGGTGCCAATGAGCTTGCAGCAAGCCTGGCCTTCGGGTGTATCCAGAAATTGCTGCGTGACGATCACGTCGTCGTTGATTGCATCCAGGCGACCGTTTGCCAGATCGGCATGCATTTCCTGTGCGGTCGGGTAGGGCTTCACATCACTTTCGGTGTATGTTTTCTCGGAGTAGTTGAAGTGGGTAGTTCCGCCCTGAACGCCAATGGTTTTTCCTGCTAGGTCTTCCTTGCTCACGCCCTTGAGCTCGCTGTCCTTCGGGGCGGCGATTGAAGGAGGCGTGTTGTAATACTTTGCAGAAAAATCAACCTGCTTCTTTCGCTCGTCAGTGATCGACATTGAAGCGATGATCGCATCGAACTTGCCAGCCTGAAGTGCCGGAATGATGCCATCCCAATCTTGTGTGACCCACTCGCACTTAACCTTCATCTGTTCACAAAGCGCATTTCCGATATCGATATCGAAACCTTCCAGCTTGCCGTCCGCTGTCAGAACGTTAAAGGGCGGATAAGCGCCTTCAGTACCCAGTTTGATAACGCGGTCCTGCGCCTGAGCGCTGCCGATTGCGACAATCGCTGCGGTCGCTGCCAGCGCGAGTTTTAGTGCTATGCGCATGATTTTCCTCTCTGTTTGACCCTTGGCATGCAGCTGGTGTATGCCTCCGAACCTGCCTTCTTGACCGTCCGGTTAAAACTGATACTCCCACTGTTTTTTGAGAAAAAGCAACTATTATTCGGGTGTACGGCGCATCGTAAGCTGCGCTCATAGGTCTTCGCATGGGATAACGTTGTGTCAATCGGTGCGTTTTAGCCCACTGAAGTTTTCTATAAAATCAGCGATTGCTGAAATTTCATTGAGCCCAAAGCAAGGCAGATTGGATTGGGAAACCTCGTGATCTGTGGCAATCGCAACGATTGTGGGGTCAAGCGGCGCGAGTGGCGAAGTATCTTTCGCCGCGCTGCGGCGCACCTCAATTTTCGTGTGGCCTTCACGTTTGTAGCCTTCAACTACTACCAGATCGCATGGGGCAATGCGCTCTAATACTTCATCAAGGGTCGGCTCCAGCTCCTCGCGCAGCTCGTGCATGAGAGCCCATCTGTTACCTGATACAATGGCGACTTCCGTCGCGCCCGCCTGCCTGTGTCGAAAAGAATCGGTGCCTTCCTTGTCGATGTCAAAACTGTGATGAGCGTGCTTGATGGTCGATACTTTCCAGCCGCGGCTTGTCAACTCTCGCACAAGCCGCTCCACCAACGTGGTTTTGCCAGAGTTTTTCCAACCCGTGACGCCAAGAACGCGATGTTTCGTCATGAAAAATTCCGAGCTAGCTGCTCCGCCTCTTTAAAGTCCTGCGGCGTGTTGATGTTGAAAAACGGGTCTGGCGATTCATCGGCAACCTCGAATTTTGCTACCGAGAAACCTTGTTGATTGGCAAAACCCAAAACTGACCGACGCGCGTCAGTCAGGAGATATGAATCCATTAGTTCAGCCATCGAAACAGGCCAAAGTGCAAAAACTGGATGCAACCGCCCGAAACTGCTGGCGAGAACAACAGGCTTTTCTGCGCAGGAGAGCTTTTCAACGAGATCCTTTGGATAGAATGGAGTGTCGCAAGCGACCGTCGCCAAATACTGAGCGCCGCTTTCAGAGGCCCACGCGAGCCCAGCGGCGACGCCCGCCAGCGGTCCCGCATATCCCTCCATGCGGTCAGCGATTATTGGAAGATCATTATGGCGAGCTAGCGTGTTGCTGTTGATCGCCAAATCCTCGACCTGCGGCTCAAGTCGGACAATCGCGCGCTCAAGAAGCGTACTTCCGGCAAGTATAAGGCCAGCCTTATCCCGGCCGTCCATCCTTGAGGATCGTCCTCCGGCTAAAACCAAACCGGCGATACGACCGGAACGCCGCGTCATAACCCGTCGGCCGCTGTGGTCGGGCCGGTACTTTCTGCAATTGGCCGTGAGCGCCCGACAACTCGTTCGCGATAAAGTGAGTAAATTCCGGAAGCGACGACAATTGCCGAGCCAATTATCATCGGCAGGTCTGGAATGTCACCAAACATGAATATGCCAGCCACGATTGCCCATAGCAGCGCTGTATATCGGAAGGGCGCAACGAAGGATATGTCGCCTGCGCGCATTGCCTCAATAATGAAATGATAGCCAGTTAGAACCAGTACGGCTGAAGCGGCCAGTTCCAGCAATGCGCTTGATCCAAGCGGTTGCCAGCCATTGGTGAACGGCATAACCACAATTCCGGAGATCATGACCGCGACAGACGTGAGCAATGAAACGTAAGTTGTTGGAATTTCAGGCGGAATTCGACGTGTCGCCAGATCGCGAACCGTGCAAAAGCCTACGCAGACAAGGACATATATCGAGTAGAGGCTGAAGCCTTCAAGCCCGGGCCGCACAATGATCAAAATCCCGATGAAGCCGACAGTGATTGCTATCCAGCGACGAGGCCCGACATATTCGCCGAAGAAGAGTGCCGCACTCATGGTGACGACTAGCGGAAGCGATTGAAAGACTGCGGATACATTTGCGATGGGGAGGTGTGAAAGCGCTAGAATATAGGTCAGGGTCGCGGCCATTTCGCCAATAACGCGCATCGCTACCATCGGATTACGAAGGGTTGAAAGCGAGCGAATATGCCCGAGGCGGTAAGCAAGAAGCCCCACGAGCACGGTCGCGAACAGGCTTCGAACCGTGATGATCTGCCCGACGCCGATAGAGGCTGATGTGAGCTTCACAAGCGCATCATTCATAGTGAAGGCGACCTGTGAGATCACCATAAACAGCGCGCCGCGCTGGTTGGCAGAAAGTGTCACGAGAACTCCGACTAATATACTAACTCATATATTGACCGCGCTTTAGCACTATCGAAAAGATTCGCAACTCTATTGTGATATGCGAGCCGCTTTTCGACGCAAACGCGCCAGTTATCCTCCTGTCACACTCATATGCCTTGCTACGGCCGGTCGTTTGTGACGTCTGTCTATAATGAAATCATGCCCCTTTGGCTTTCGGCCAATTGCTTCATCAATTGCCGATGCGAGCAATTCATCATCTTCGGAAGCACGTAGCGGATTACGGAGATCAGCGGAATCCTCTTGTCCAAGACACATATAAAGGGTTCCGGTGCAGGTGAGCCGGACGCGATTGCAGCTTTCACAAAAGTTATGCGTCATCGGCGTGATAAAGCCAAGTTTCCCGCCAGTTTCGGCCACTTGTACATAGCGCGCAGGGCCTCCTGTTCGGTAAGGTATGTCTACCAGCGTGAATTGTTTTTCGAGCCGTGCCCGCAAAAGCGAAAGCGGAAGATACTGGTCGGTCCTGTCACCCTCGATCTCACCCATCGGCATTGTTTCAATGATGGTGAAATCCATGCCGCGCCCGTGAGCCCATTGCATCAAGTCTGCTAATTCGTGGTCGTTGAAGTCCTTCAACGCCACTGCATTGATCTTGATTTTGATCCCGGCTGCTTGTGCTGCGTCGATTCCGGCAATGACGCGTCCCAGATCGCCCCAGCGGGTTATGGCGCGAAATTTTTCAGCATCCAAAGTATCCATGGAAACATTGATGCGCTTGATGCCAAAATCAGCGAGTTGCCCTGCAAAACGCGCGAGCTGTGAGCCATTGGTCGTCAGGGTAAGCTCTTCAAGCTGACCGGTCCTAAGATGCCGCGATAACTGCTGTATAAGGTGCATTATATTTTTGCGGACCAAGGGTTCTCCGCCGGTCAGTCTAAGCTTGCGAACACCTTTGGAAATGAAAACGCTGCAAACCCGATCAAGCTCCTCCAGGGAAAGAAGATCTTTGCGTGGCAAAAAAGTCATATCTTCCGCCATGCAGTATGTGCAGCGGAAATCACACCTGTCGGTTACCGAAACGCGCAGGTAGCTAATGTTTCTGCCAAATGGATCGATCATGTTCATGCGATCAATCTTGCCCTTCTTTGTATGCAATTCAAGTCGGGCAGAGTTCTGCTTTAGTTGGCGTAGTTCTCACGCGGCGCCTTCGCGGCCTGAGATTCGGTCGATCGCGACACGGAAAAAGATGTGTTTCGTGTCATCAAGAGGCACGCTCATATCCGGCTTTATTGCACCCGGCTCCCACCAATTAGCGTGTTGCGAGAGGAGCGACCAGGCGTGATCTCTTTCAATCTTGAAGCCGATGCGATTTGGAAGCTCTTCAAAAACACCTTCAGCTACGATGCTTTTCCAGTTCCGCCCAGCTTTGAGCTCATCCACGAGCAGAGCAACACGTGGATTTTTGCGCATCATATCGATTTTCCGTCCTGGCATCGAGAAGGCGTATATAAAGTGGTTCTTGAAGGCATAATGCAGAGGAATTGCGTAGGGCTGATTTTCCGCCGAGCAGCATAACCGGGCGAGCCTGTTCGATTCCAGAAAGCTGAAGCACTCGGCCTCGCTCAATGATTTGATGTGCAAAGACGAACTCCTTGATGGCATCAATGTCAGAGCATTCAGTATGCCACAAATATGACTACTGTCATTGTTCTGGATCATAATATGGATTGTACTAAATGACGCCCCCAAACGAACTGCGCGTTTCGAAAGACAGAAAATTGTTTATCGTGACGTTTCCCGGTCATGCGCCTTTTGAGCTGACCGCAGAGATGCTGCGCGTGCTTTCACCATCTGCTGAGGTACAAGGCCATTCGCCAGAACAGCGCGTAACGGTGCCGGGCAAGCGCAACGTCTCCATTTCAAACGTTATCCCTGTGGGCAACTATGCGGTGAGAATCGCGTTCGATGATCGTCATGACACCGGCATTTTCACCTGGAGTTATTTGCATCGGCTGGGCCATGAGAAAGATGCACTCTGGCAGGGATACCTAGATGAGCTTTCGGAGAAGGGACTTGGTCGCGATTAGGGCAAGCAAGCTCCCATGGAATGATCGCAGCGGTCGTTTCTCTTTGACCAAGGCGCTAAGCCTTGCTCTTACGCTCGCGCCTGCCATTTATCTCGGGACCCTCGCAGTTAAGGGTATGATAGGAGGCGCCTCGTCGGCGTTGGGGCCAAGGCCGATTACCGAAGCAATCCATTTTACAGGTGATTGGGCTATCCGGTTCCTTGTTGCATCGCTCGCGGTGACGCCGCTGCGTCGTATACTGAATTACCCGAAGCTGATCCAGATACGCCGCCAGCTAGGTCTCGCATCGCTTTTTTACGCTCTCGGACATTTTTGCCTGTATGTAGCGGATCAGAAATTTGATCTGATGCGGGTGCTCAGCGAAATCGTGCTGCGCTATTATCTCACAATTGGATTTGTCGCCCTTGCCGGTCTTGTTTCGCTTGGATTTACGTCGACTGACGCAATGATAAGACGGATGGGAAAGGCATGGGTTCGGCTTCACAAGGGCGTCTATCTGATAGGCGTTCTGGCTGCGCTGCACTTCTTCATGCAGACAAAAGCGGATGTCTACCAACCGACGCTCATATCGGGCTTGTTCATCTATCTCATGATTTGGCGAATTGCCCATGCGCAGGGCTTCAATAGTACCTCGCTTCGCGTGCTTCTCTCCCTCTCAGTGTTAGCCGCGGCGCTAACGGCAATTACCGAATATGCTTGGTATTCGTTGGCAACGAACATTCCTGCAGACCGTGTTTTGTTAGCGAACCTGAGCTTCAGCAATTCAATACGTCCGGCCTGGTGGGTGCTGTCGGTCGGGCTTGTGCTTGCTGCAATCTCGAAAGCGCGAAACGGCGGAAAGAGGGGCGCGGCAGGAAAGTCACGCTGCATCACAAAATCGGGAGAGAGGTATTCATTAGCAAGTTAGATACGTAATCTTAACCGTAAAGCGGTTGCTTCGCCTTGAGCCGAAGGGCAGGGGAATCGGCAGAATAGAATCGGAGTTCTTTCAGTGAATCGGATCACTAAATCGCTGTTTGCGCTGTCTATCGGGGGAGCAGCAATATTTGCGTCTGAAGCTGCCCAGGCTCAAGGTTTTCTGGAAGTCCTGTTTGGTCAACCCAAGCGCCGCGTGGTGGAAGAGCAAAAATTTCCTCCCGCACCGACAACGCCAAAGCGCGCAAAGCCGGCCGTTATTTCTGCGCCTTCATATTATAATTACAGAGCGGAACCCCTTACGAAAGTTGATTTCGCCAAGCTGAGGCCTGCACATGGGGACGGAACCGCTACTCCATTTATTAATGCTCTGGGCCAGCTCATAACGGTAAACTTGCGCGCCGAAAAAGCGATCGGCGCAGCGCTCGTTGAGCACTACAACAAGAATCCCGATTTTTTGTGGTTGAGTGACGGGCAGCCGAACCAGCGCGCGAATGATGCAATTGCAGTACTTCAGGATGCCGGGTCGGAAGGTCTGGACCCCGCAGACTACGCTGTCAGCTCGCCCGTAACGGACGGGTTAATGTCGTTCGAAATGGAGTTGTCTGCTCGGGTGTTGCGTTATGCGCGTGATGCGCATTCCGGTCGCGTCGATCCGAACCGTATCTCTGGCTATTACGATTTTCCGGCCAAGCCTATGAACTTGCCCTTTTTGCTTGGCGAGATTGCAAATGCCCCTGATGTCAAAGCCGTTTTGGCAGCGCAACATCCACAGAACCCGCAATACAAACATCTGAAAGAGGAATTGGCGGCACTTCGTGAAGCAGAGGAAAACGAAATTGTCGTCGATTCCGCATTACTCCTGAAGCCCGGCCAGTCGAGTCCGGAGCTACCAAAGTTACTGCGTTTGATTTCCCGCGGGCTGGATGACGAGAGCGGCGGAGAATATGGCGAGAAGCTCTATCGCCTTGGAGGTTCGGAAGAATACGTTGAAGAATTGGTGCCGATCATCGAGTCAGAACAGAAAAAGGCGGGATTGAAAGCTGACGGCGTTATAGGTCCGCAGACCGTGAAGGCGCTTGCGGGTACGTCAAAGCAGGAAAAACTGGAAAAAGTGCTTGTAGCGCTGGAGCAGATCCGGTGGCTTCCATCAGAGTTCGGAAGTCCGCGTGTCTGGATCAATCAGCCAGCTTATACCGCCAGCTATATCGTGGACGAAAAGCCTGTGCTCGCGATGCGCACTGTGATTGGCAAAAAAAGTAACCAGACCAGCTTTTTCTATGATGAGATAGAGCAGATTGACTACAACCCATATTGGGGTGTTCCGCAGTCGATCATTGTCAATGAAATGCTCCCGCGCTTGCGCAGCGATCCTGGATATCTGGACCGCGCGGGTTATGAGGTATTTGATTCCAAAGGCAAGCGGGTGCCTTCAACTGCTGTTGACTGGGGCGCGTATGGTGCAAAGGTTCCTTATGCCGTGCGGCAGGCACCCAGTGAGGCCAATGCGTTGGGTGAGTTGAAAATCCTCTTCCCCAACAAGCATGCGATTTACATGCACGACACGCCTCAGAAGAAGTACTTCGAGCGAGATAACCGCGCTCTAAGTCACGGGTGTATTCGCTTGCAGGACCCAAGAGGCATGGCTGCGGCTGTTCTTGGAAAGGATCGAGACTACGTAGCAAGCAAACTGGCACGTGGGCATTCTATGGAGAAGACGCCGCGGATTCCGGTATACGTCTCTTATTTCACAGCGTGGCCCAAGGAAGATGGGTCAGTTGAGTATTTCCCTGATGTTTATGGTCGTGATGACAGGCTGCGTTCAGCATTAGGCAGCACTGAAGCCGTTCGCAATCCGCCTTCCGAAGTGGCGCAATCAAACGGGTAGCGATTGAGTGCTTTATTCGCAAACAACCTTAACCCGGCCGCCTGGCTGGGTTTTGTTTGCACAGTTCAAGGGCTTTCCGGATTCGGATGGTGTGAATGGTGTACGTAAGCCAACCCGCATACCCGAAAACTTTTCAGCGGTCTTACTTGTTGGAGAGTTAGATCGAGACGGCGAAGTTCTCCGGCCTGATGGCGCTTGGGAACTGGCTGCCGTCATGGGTTGTGCAGCTGTTTGAGGTGCAGGCAAAGGCTCCGGTTGCGATTTTCTCCACCAGGACCTTCCGGCGAACGACGGAGTGCCAGGCGCGGCCATTGTTATCGTGCCGTCAGATGTGCGCGTACAACCACCCGCCAATGCCAGTGGGAACACGAATGCCAGCGCCAGCGCGCAGCGCAGGCTAGGCCTTGTATATGATCTGCCGCACATCAATGTATTCTGCACGGAATCCAGCCTCGCAATAATGTAAGTAGAATTCCCATAGCTTTTTGAAGCGATCATCGAAACCCAGTGGAACGATTTTTCCCCATGATGCTCTGAATCTTTCGCGCCATTCTGCAAGAGTGCGCGCATAATCCTGAGGGAACACCCGTTCCTTGAGATATAAAAATCCATGCTCCTGCCCAAGCGCGCGCAATATGGATGGGGTAGGCAACATGCCTCCCGGGAAAATGTAACGCTGAATGAAATCCGGCTTGCGGCGATAATTCGGAAAGGCCGCTTCGTTAATTGTGATGATCTGCAATCCGGCAGTGCCGCCTTGCCTAAGGCATTCGCGCATCTTGCCAAAGAAAATCGGCCAGTGCTTTTCTCCCACGGCCTCGAACATCTCTATCGATGCGATCCGGTCATACGTTCCTGATTCATCGCGATAGTCCTGAAATTTGATTTCCACTAAATCAGATAGGCCGGCGTCTGCGATACGCTTGCGCGCAAAATCGAATTGCTCAGCGCTGATTGTGAGGCCGGTTACTTTGCACCCGAACTCCTTTGCAGCGAATTCGGCAAAGCCGCCCCAGCCACAGCCGATTTCAAGAACATGTTCCCCGCGTTTTACCCCAATGTCATTGGCGAGTGCTCGATATTTGGCTGCCTGAGCGCTTTCCAGATCGTTTGCACCGGTTTGGAAGAGTGCCGATGAATACGTCATACTTGGATCCAGCCACTGACTATAGAAGCGGTTCCCAAGATCGTAGTGAGCGGAAATGTTTTTCTTCGAGCCGGTTCTTGTGTTGTCGTTCAGCCAATGTCGAATGCGTTGTATGGCCATAAGAAACCAGTTTTCGCCCCCGGCCACAGCATCGCCTTGCTCAGTATTTACAACGAAAAGCTCAAGAAAGCTCGTAATGTCGGGACTGTCCCAATCTCCATCCAGATAGGACTCAGCAACACCAATTGTTCCGCCGGCGAATGCGCGCTGCGGAAGTTTCCAATTATTCAACACCAATTCTGCTGCAGGGCCAGGCGCTCGACCCTCGATTCTTATCCTTTTTCCATGGGGGAGCTTTACGCTAAGTGTTCCAAACTGCAGGTGCATTGCCGCCTGCAAAACGTATCGCGCCTTTGCTGGTATGTCGTGCGCAATACTTTCGAATGTTATATGGTCCAGCTTGATCGCGTCTGCGAATTCACCATGCGCATTCCGGGTCATTCAGCTCCCTCATCCGCCTTGCATCGCCGCAATTACGGTCGATGAAACACCATCCGATCCGCCTGGCCGTGCCATTGGTATTCAAGCAGACCCCTCTGAAATTGAGTTTCTACGGCATTTTGCTGAACTGCAAGAGGGATCGAGACAGACGGTAAAGCGCATGGTAAGATTGTGCCGTTCAATGCCAGAAATTTTGGGCGTATCAGGGCAAGCCGCAAACAATGCGTTATGTCATACTAGTTCTGCTTATCACCGGCTTTATTGTCTGGGATTCCGCCAATAACGGGGGCCAAATGGTAGATGGCGCGCTGCGAACCCTGCGTAACTTACTCGCCAGATTTTCCTGATCATTTGCGCCGGTTTCACTTGGGCGCATTGTTCTTTACGACCTCTTGGCACTCTGGCGTAAGTTGCGTCATGTGATCGCTAAGGCATTTCATGATCCGGCCGCCGCCCGGCAGCGTACCCTTGCAATATTTCTCATAATCCGCCTTGCAGGCCGCTTCTTCGGCGGCAGTTTGCGCTGCGGCCGTGCTGCAAATCAGAAGGATGCTTAAAATGGCACCAACGCTTTTCGTCCACATTGGAAACCTCGCGTAAAGCTTGTGTGATCATTCAGACTTCCACAATAGCACGAACTGCCGTAAGGTCACCTTATCTCTTGAGGGGTCTGAGATATGATAAAATACCGGCGCTGCGCGGCTGCAATCGCGTTGCTCTTTGCTGCAACTGCTATGGCTTCCTGCAGCAACGACAATACCTATGTGCCCCCGCCGCCGCCGAAAGTATCGGTCGCTCTGCCAATCAAGCAGACCATCACGCGCCATCTTGAAGCAACAGGAAATACTTCAGCCGTGAACACGGCGACTTTGCTGGCACGTGTACCCGGGTTCATTCAGGAGATCGATTATCAGGACGGCGACATGCTCAAAGCTGGGCAGCGCGCTTTTCTTATCGAGCCGCAGCCCTATCAGCTTGCGCTTGATCAGGCGAAAGCGGGTCTTGCATCCGCTCAGGCAGCCAGCAAGGCATCTGCCGCCGAACTGAAGCGCCAGCAAGAATTGTTATCTCAAAAGGTGACGGCGCAATCCAGCGTGGATCAGGCGGCTGCGCAAGCCGACGCCGATGCTGCCAAGGTGCAACAGGCCGAAGTTGACGTTAAGCAGGCGGAACTAAATCTAAGCTACACCGAGGTTAAAGCGCCATTCGACGGGATCGTCACCGCCCGTCAGGTGTCGCAGGGCCAATATGTCGGATCTGGCAGTCCAACCGCATTGGCTTCCATCGTGCAGCTTGATCCGATCTACGCCAGCTTTACTGTCGGCGAGCAGGACGTTCTGAGAATCCGCGAGGCAATGGCGAAGCGCGGAATAACGGATAGTGACCTGCGGAAAGTTGAGGTTGAGATCGGTCTCCAGACGGACGAAGGTTTTCCTCACAAAGGAACGCTGGACTACGTCGCGCCAGAGGTCACCTCGACGACGGGAACCTTGCCTGTGCGCGCAGTGTTTGAAAACAAGGACGGATTGTTGCTGCCTGGTTATTTCGTGCGCGTCCGCGTGCCGTTGGGCCAGCAACCGGATATGTTGCTTATCCCGGATCGTGCAATTGGTGCGAACCAGAGCGGAAGATATGTTCTTGTCGCGAATAAGGACGATGTCGTCGAAGAGCGTCGGGTCGATATTGGTCAACTCGTTGGCGAGCTGAGAGTTATCACCGATGGGATTACCGCGCAGGACCGGGTAATTACCGACGGTTTGATGAAAGCTGCACCCGGCCAGAAGGTTCAGCCGGAAATCACAGAGCTAGAGCCGGTTGTTACCGACGGAACAACGCCATGATCGCGCGTTTTTTCGTTAATCGGCCCGTTCTGGCAAACGTGCTTGCGATATTGATTGTTGTCATAGGGATAGTCTCCTTATTCCGTCTGCCGGTGGCACAGTATCCTGATGTTGTGCCGCCCACGGTTTCGGTAGCGACAAGATATCCGGGTGCGAGCGCGCAAACCGTTATTGACACAGTTGCCCTGCCCATCGAACAGCAAGTCAATGGCGTTGATGGCATGATATATATGCAATCATTCGCGGCTTCAGATGGCAGCTACAATCTGACCGTAACGTTCGAGATCGGTACTGATCTGGATGAAGCGCAGGTGCTGGTTCAGAACAGGGTTTCGGCGGCGATGGCTTCATTGCCGCAATCCGTTCAGGTCCAGGGCGTAAACGTCCAGAAAAAATCAACATCCATCCTTGAGATTGTGACGCTGACCTCTCCCGATGGATCGCGAGATAGCCTCTATCTCAGCAATTTTGCGACAATCAATTTGCGCGATGAGATTTCGCGGCTTCCGGGCGTCGGCGGAGTCAGCGTGTTCGGTGCCGGTCAATACTCGATGCGTGTCTGGCTCGACCCGGACAAGATGCGCGCACGAAGCCTGACGGTTGGTGATGTGGTGCAGGCACTGCAACAACAGAGCGAACAAGTCACTTCAGGGCAGGTGGGTGCTCCGCCAACACCCGACGGGCAGTCATTTCAATATACAATTGAGGTTTCCAGTCGCCTGAGTGAACCGGAACAGTTTGCAAATGTCATCGTCAAGACGGGCGCTGGTGGCGACATGACTCGCGTCCGTGACATTGGTCGCGTTGAACTGGGGGCGCAGACCTACGGACAATACTTCGACCTTGATGGAATGCCCGCCGCAGGCATGGCCATATTTCAAACCCCGGGTGCTAATGCGCTTGACGTTGCCAAGCGCGTTAACGCGAAGATGGAGGAGTTGAGCAAGACCTTCCCGCAGGGAATCGAGTACTCTGTTCCGTTCGACACGACCAAGTTTGTTGGGCAGGCGATCGACGAAGTTTACAAGACACTCTTTGAAGCCGCCTTGCTTGTTCTGGTTGTAATACTGGTATTTTTGCAGGACTGGCGCGCCATGCTGGTGCCCGCAACCACTGTTCCGGTCACAATCATTGGCGCATTTGCAGCAATGTGGGCGCTCGGCTTTTCGGTCAATCTTTCAACGCTCTTCGCTATCGTTCTTGCGATCGGCATTGTGGTTGATGACGCGATCATTGTCGTGGAACGTGCTGCGCACAATATCGAGCAAGGCATGTCGGGTCACGACGCTGCGATCAGCGCAATGGATGTCCTGTTCGGCCCGATTATTGGTATCACGCTGGTCTTGATGGCTGTTTTCCTCCCTGCGGCATTCCTGCCCGGATTGACAGGTCAGATGTATGCGCAATTCGCACTTGTGATTGCCGCAACCGCGTTTATCAGCGCCATCAACGCCGCGACGCTGAAGCCTACGCAGTGTGCCACCTGGTTGCGTCGTCAGGTGCCGCCTGATCAGCGAAACTTCTTTTACCGCGGCTTCAATGCCCTCTATCAGCGCGCGGAAAACGGGTATGCGCGCATGATCGGTTCTATGGTGCGGCATGCCGGGGTTATGGCGGTGGCGGCCGTTCTGGTAGTCAGCGCGGCAGGATATGGCTTGTCGAAGGTCGCGACCGGGTTCATTCCGATAGAGGATCAAGGATATATGCTGGCCTCTGTCCGCCTGCCGGATGGGGCGGCCCTTGGTCGAACGCGTGAAATGCTAAACGATCTTTCGAAGGTTGCGAAAGAAACGCCCGGCGTCGATCAGGTCGTTACGATCTCCGGTATCTCGGCGCTGGATAATAATGCGCCGTTGTCCAATGCAGGTGTCGCCTATATTATCTTGAAAGACTGGAGTGAGCGCGGGAAGGGTGAGGACCTCGCTTCGCTCTATGCAACGCTAAATGGAAAGCTCACCGCGATTGGTGATGGGGAGGTGCTTGTTCTTCCGCCGCCAGCAATTCAGGGCATTGGCAACGCAGCCGGCTTCACATTGCAGATTGAATTGCGTGACGGCAGCTTCGATATGCCCAAATTACAAAGTGTCACCAATGCTGTCGTGAGTGCAGCAGATACCCAATCTGGGATAGGGAGGGCGTCATCCTCGTTCAGCGCAAACGTACCTCAATATCAGGTCGAGATTGATCGGGAGAAAATACAGAACTTGAAGCTGACAACTGACGCAGTGTTCCAGACCATTGCCGGCTATCTTGGATCAACTTATGTCAGCCAATTCAACAAGTTCGGACGTGTATTTCAGATCTATGTGCAAGGCGATGCACAATTCAGATTGCTGCCGGGCGATCTTGCGAAGCTTACGGCGCGTAATGCCGATGGCGACATGATTCCGCTTGGAACATTGCTTACAGTCAAGCCGAGCGTGGGCGCGTCATTGATAAGTCTGTACAACCTGTATCCTTCCGCTTCGGTCGTGGGTATTCCCGCTGCCGGATTCTCGTCGGGCGATTCATTGAAGATAATGGAGCAGGTCGCAGATCAAACCTTGCCGGCCGGGATGGGATATGACTGGACCGCGCTATCGTTTCAGGAAAAGCTGGTCAGTAATCAGATCTATTTCATTTTCGCGCTAGCATTGCTTCTGGTCTATCTGGTGCTGGCGGGGCAGTACGAAAGCTGGATTGCTCCGCTATCGGTGATCGTGTCCACGCCACTATCGCTCGTAGGGCCGGTGCTTGTGCTGAAGAGCCTTGGCATCGACAATAATCTGTATGTTCAGATTGGTCTCATCTTGCTGGTGGCATTGTCTGCCAAAAACGCAATCCTTATCGCGGAGGTCGCAAGAGAATTGCGCCACGCCGGCACCTCAATAATCGAATCTGCCGTCGAAGCTGCACGCACACGCTTCCGGCCAATTATCATGACCTCGTTTGCGTTTACCTTGGGGGTTGCGCCTTTGGTGTTTGCGAGCGGGGCAGGGGCGAGCGCGCGCAAGTCAATAGGCATCACTGTTTTCTCAGGCATGATCGCATCAACATGCCTTGCAGTGCTTTTTGTGCCGATATTCTTCGTACTCTTCCAGAGATTGGAGGATTGGTGGGCAAGCCGCAACGGAAAGTCTGCCAGCCAGCCACACTCGGTGTGACGGGCATAAACGGGCGCTGCGCCTATTCGATTGGTACAGCAAGCCCGACTTTCACCCTGTCCATGACAACAAGTGTGTTGAAGCGCTTGATATTCTTGTTGTTAAAAAGAAAGTCGTTCGTAAACGCCTCATAGTCACTCATGCTGTGGACCGCGACGATCAGGATGAAGTCAACTTCTCCGGTCACGTAGTAGCACTGGATGACCTCAGGCGTTCTGCGCATCGCCTTTTTGAAGTCACTGATGATGTCTGGTCTCTCTCTTTCCAGCGAAACCTCCACCACCATAGTCAGCCTGTGACCGACCGCAGCGGGGGATACCACTGCAATCTCTGCTTCAATAACGTTCGTTTCGCGGAGCCTGTTTAATCGGCGCAGACATGCAGATGGCGATAGGCC